>NZ_JBIVFZ010000003.1:0-218794 GCF_044748475.1 Oerskovia enterophila | reverse complement strand
CCACCACCAAAATCCCCCGGACCCCCCGTTGGGGGCGGGGCGGTGCCGGCGGCGTGAGCCGGCGGTGGGGCCGACCGGAGACACCGGGCCCCCCCTCGGCCGTCCGCCGCGTGGAGCGGCGGGGTCGTGCTGTGCTCAGCCGACGCCGATCGCGGTGATCGGCACGTCGAGCGGGGCGCCCGAGCCGTCGCGTCGCTGGTCGACGGGCGGGAGGTCGACCGGCTGCCCGGCCGAGCCGACGGCCCGACCGGGGCCACGGCCCACCCACGCGAAGATGAGCGAGTCCTCGCCCTTGAGGAAGCGCTGGGCCCGGACGCCGCCCGTCGCGCGTCCCTTGCCCGGGTACAGCTCGTAGGGCGTGACCTTCCCGGCGCCTGCCTGCGTGCCCGGCAGTGCGTCGGCCGACCCCGCGATGGTCACGACGGTCATGAGGTCGCGGCTGTCGGCCTCGACCACGCCGAAGAACGTGACGCGCTGGTCCGGGCCGAGCTTGATGCCCGCCATGCCGGCCGCGCTGCGCCCCTGGGGGCGTACCGCCGAGGCGTCGAAGTGCAGCAGGTTCGCGTCGGAGCTGACGAACACGAGCTCGTCCTGGTCGGTGACCGGGGCCGCGCCGACCACGCTGTCGCCCTCCTTGAGGGAGATGACCTCCCAGGCGTCGCGGTTGGTCGGCATGTCGCCCGCGAGGACGCGCTTGACCACGCCGCCTGCGGTGCCGAGCGCGAGGGTGGGCGCGTCGGGGTCGAGCGAGACGATGGTCAACGGTGCCTCGCCCGGCTCGAGGCTCACGATCTCGCTCAGCGGCACGCCGCCGGACAGGCTCGGGGCGCCGTCGGTCGGGGGCAGGGTCGGCAGGTCCAGCACCGAGAGACGCACGATCCGTCCGCGGCTCGTGACGAGCCCGACGTCGCTGCGCACGCTCGCGAGGACCGTGCCGCGCAGCGCGTCGTGCGAGTGGCGGCGCCCGCCCGTCCCGGGCTCGGTCGCGTCGCTCGTGCGGGCCAGGAGCCCGGTCGCGGACATGAGCGCCCAGCAGGGGGTGTCCTCGACCTCGAGCGGCACGGCCGAGACGGTCCCGAGCACGCCCTGGGCCGAGGTGGGTGATGCGCCTGCCGACTCGAGCAGGATGGTGCGGCGAGGCGTGCCGTAGGTCTTGGCGACCTCCTTCATCTCCGCGGAGACGACCGCGCGCAGCTTGGCGTCGTCGCCGAGGATCTCCTCGAGCTGGGCGATCTCGAGGCGCAGGGCCTCCTGCTCCTTCTCGAGCTCGAGGCGGGAGAACTTGGTCAGGCGGCGCAGGCGCAGCTCGAGGATGTACTCGGCCTGGGGCTCGGAGAGGTCGAAGACCTCGCGCAGGCGGGTGCGGGCTGTGTCCGCGTCGTCGCTCGTGCGGATGACCTGGATGACCTCGTCGATGTCGACTATCGCGAGCAGCAGGCCCTCGACCAGGTGCAGTCGTTCCTTGCGCTTGGCGAGGCGGTAGGAGCTGCGACGGCGCACGACGTCGATGCGGTGGTCGACCCACACCTGGAGCAGCTCACGCAGCCCCAGCGTGCGGGGCTGGCCCTCGACGAGAGCCACGTTGTTGATGCCGAACGAGTCCTCGAGCGGCGTGACCTTGTAGAGCTGCTCGAGCACGGCCTCCGGGTTGAAGCCCGTCTTGATCTCCACGACAAGGCGCAGACCGTGCGCGCGGTCGGTCAGGTCGGTCGCGTTGGTGATGCCCACGAGCTTCTTCGACTTCACGCCCTCGGCGATCTTCTCGATGACCTTCTCGGGGCCGACGAGGTAGGGCAGCTCGGTGAAGACGATGCCCTTGCGCTTGGCCGTGATGTTCTCGACGCGTGCCGTGGCCCGGGTGCGGAACGAGCCGCGACCCGTGCGGTAGGCGTCGCGGATGCCGTCGAGGCCGACGATCTTGCCGCCTCCGGGCAGGTCCGGGCCGGGGATGAAGCGCATGAGCGCCTCGAGGTCCGCGGTGGGGTGCTTGATGAGGTGCTGGGCAGCGGCGACGACCTCGACCAGGTTGTGGGGCGCCATGTTGGTCGCCATGCCGACCGCGATGCCCGCGGCTCCGTTGACCAGGAGGTTGGGGATGGCCGAGGGCAGGACCTCGGGCTGGGTCAGCTTGTTGTCGTAGTTCGGGATGAAGTCGACGACGTCCTCGTCGAGCCCGACGGTCATGGCCATGGCCGAGGTCGCGAGGCGGGCCTCGGTGTACCGGGGAGCGGCGGGGCCGTCGTCGAGCGACCCGAAGTTGCCGTGCCCGTCGACGAGGGGCAGGCGCAGCGAGAACGGTTGGGCCAGGCGGACCAGCGCGTCGTAGATCGCGGTGTCTCCGTGCGGGTGGAGCTTGCCCATGACCTCGCCGACGACTCGCGCCGACTTGACGTGGCCGCGGTCCGGGCGCAGGCCCATGTCGGACATCTGGAACAGGATGCGGCGCTGGACGGGCTTGAGCCCGTCGCGCGCGTCCGGCAGGGCGCGGGCGTAGATGACCGAGTACGCGTACTCGAGGAAGGACCCCTCCATCTCCGTCGTGACGTCGATGTCGATGATCTTCTCGTGGACCTCGCTCGGGTCGAGCGGGGCTTTCGAGGCGGACGGTCTGCGCGCCATGGGTCGTCGGGCTCCTGCGGGTCGGTGGATCGGGGACAGCGGTCGTCGCGTGGCGAAGGCTCGGGTGCGGCGGGCACGGCGGGCACGGCGGGCACGGTTGCGGCCTGGTGGTCCAGGACGCGCAGCACCAGCGAACGATACTGCGGGGCACCGACACCCGGGCCCCATTCTCCCGCGAACCGGGCGTGCCGCTGACCAGCGGTGCCACGACCCACGTAGCCTAGGGCGGGTGAGCGGACACGACGTCCCGGCGGAGCCCGACGCGGGGCCCCACGACGCCGGCCAGGGGGAGTACCCGGTCGAGTGGGAGGCGGACGTGGTGCTGCGCGACGGCAGCACGACGCACGTGCGCCCCATCCGCCCGTCCGACGCCCCGGCCCTCCAGCGCTTCCACATGGGGCAGTCCGAGCGCTCGACCTACCTGCGCTTCTTCGCGAACATCGAGCGGCTCTCGGACCGTGACCTCGCGCGCTTCACGGTCGTCGACCACGACGAGCGCGTGGCCCTGGTCGCGGTCAAGCGCGTGGGAGAGGACGCGCGCGAGGACATCATCGGCGTCGCGCGCTTCGACAAGGTGACGCCGCACGAGGCCGAGGTCGCCTTCAACATCGCCGATGCCGAGCAGGGGCGCGGACTGGGCTCGGTGCTGCTCGAGCACCTCGCGGTCGCGGCGAGGGAGCGCGGGGTGCGGCGGTTCAGCGCCGAGGTGCTGCCGCAGAACGGCAAGATGCTCGCGGTCTTCCAGGAGGCCGGGTACGCCACGAGCCAGCACGTCGACGACGGGATCGTCGCCGTCAGCGTCGACCTCGACCCGACCGAGCGCTCGCGGGCGGTCATGGCGGACCGCGAGCACCGCGCCGAGGCGCGGTCGATGCACGGCCTGCTCACGGCGCGTCGCGTCCTGCTCGTCGGGCCGGGTCCGACGGCGGAGCCCGGCACCGCGAGCCGTCTCATGGCAGAGCGCGTGCTCGCGAACGCGTCGACGGACCCGGGCGACGGCACGTTCGACGTCGTGGGGGTCGCTCCTCCGGCGGGCTTGGACGACCTCGCAGTAGAGCCCGCGGAGGGAGGAGCCGAGGGGAGGGCAGAGGGCGACACCGCGCCTGCTCCCTCGGCCGTCCGGTTCTTCGGGCGGATCGCGGACGTCCCCGGGCCCGTGGACCTCGCCCTGCTCGCGCTGCCCCCGCACGAGGCGATCGCGGCCACGGCCGAGCTCGAGCGCCTGGGCGTGCGCGCCGTCGTCGTGCTCTCGGCGGGGTACGCCGAGACCGGGCCCGAGGGCCTGGCCCTGCGGCGCGAGCTGCTGCGCACCGCGCACGCCGCCGGGATGCGCGTGGTCGGCCCCGCGACGTACGGGCTCTTCACGACCCACGTCGAGCACCGGCTCAACGCGAGCCTGGCCGAGGCGCTGCCGCCCGCCGGGAGCATCGGGATCTTCTGCCAGTCGGCGCCCACCGCGGTCACGCTCCTGGCGACCGCGCTGCGGCGCGGGATCGGGGTCTCGTCGTTCGTGTCGGCAGGGCACCGGGCCGACGTCTCGGGCAACGACCTCATGCAGTTCTGGCAGGACGACCCCGAGACCTCGGTCGTGTGCCTGTACCTCGAGTCGATCGGCAACCCGCGCAAGTTCTCCCGCATCGCGCGCAGGCTCGCGTCGGTCAAGCCCGTCGTGGTCGTGACCGCGGGGCGCTCGGGGCAGGTCGTGCCGCCCGGGCACGCGGTGCGCTCGACCCGTGCCCCTCGCCGCACGCTCGACGAGATGCTGCGCCAGTCGGGCGTGATCCACGCCGAGAACACCCACCACCTGGTCGACATCGCCCAGCTCCTGGCGTACCAGCCGCTGCCGGGCGGTCGGCGCATCGGGCTCCTCACGTCGTCGGCCGCGCTCACCGCGCTCGTCGCGGAGGCGGTGGGGTCGGCCGGGCTCGTGGTCTCGGACCGGTCGGGCTTCGTGGCCGAGGATGCCGACGACGCCGAGGTCGAGGCCGCGGTCGCGGCGATCTTCGCCCCCGACGCGTGCGACGTCGTCGTCGCGGTGCACGTACCCACGGTGCGACCGCGCGGGGAGGCGTTCTCGCGGGCCGTCGCGCGCGCGGCCGCAGCGAGCGGTCGCACCACGGTCGCGAGCGTCCTGGGCATGCACGGGCTCGCCGAGGAGCTCTCGGCCCCCGACCCGGCGAACCCCGACGGCCCGCCGGTGCACGTGCCCGCCTACTCGACGCCCGAGGACGCGGTCGCCGCGGTCGAGGCCGTGGTCGGGTACGCCCGCTGGCGCGAGGCCGACCACGGGACGGTCGAGCGGCCGACGGGCGTCGACTCCGACGGGGCGCGCGCCCTGGTCGAGGCGGCGCTCGTCGGGGACACCGTGGTGGACCTCGACGCCCAGGACGTCGCGCGCCTGCTCGCGGCCTACGGGATCGAGCTCTGGCCCTCGCGCCGCGTCCGCACGGCCGACGAGGCCGTCGCGGCGGCCCAGGACATCGGCTGGCCCGTGGCGCTCAAGAGCACCGCGGAGTCGCTGCGGCACCGCGCGGACCTGGGGGGAGTGCGCCTCGACATCGGCGACGAGGACGAGCTGCGCGACGACGTCGAGCAGATGCGCCAGACGCTCGCGGCCGTGCTGCCGGGAGCTTGCAGCACCGGGACCGGTGACGACGAGCAGGGGGACTCGGACGGCCCTGCACCCTTCGAGGTCCAGCGCATGGCCGACGCGGGCGTCGCGTGCGTCGTGCGCTCGACCGAGGACCAGCTCTTCGGCCCGGTCGTCTCGTTCGGTCTCGCGGGCGACGCGGTCGACCTCCTGGGCGACGTGAGCTACGGCGTGCCGCCGCTGACGGACGTCGACGTCGCGACCATGGTCCGCTCGATCCGCGCCGCGCCCCGCCTGTTCGGGTACATGGGCGCGCCCGTCGCGGACACCGCGGCCCTCGAGGACCTGCTGGCCCGCGTGTCGCTCATGGCCGACGAGCTGCCCGAGCTGCGCAGCGTCGAGATCTACCCGGTCGTGGTCGCCGAGCACGGCGCGGCGGTGCTGGGCGCCCGCGTCCAGGTCGCTGGTGCCCAGCGCGCCGACACCCTGCGCCGGGCCCTGCCGGGCTGAGGCGTCCACAGGCCCCCGCGGGGCCGAGGCGCCCACAGCCCGGGGGCGGACTGGCCCCGCCGCGTCGAGCGGTGGGAGAATGCGCGGGTGCCATCTGCTGAATCTGCCTCCCGGACCGACCTGACCTCCCAGCTGCGCCGTGCGGGCTACTACCCCGAGCTGGTCCAGGACGTCCTCGACGTCGCGATCGCCGGCGAGGAGCTCGTGTCCCACCTGGTGTACGTCGAGACGACGTTCGACACCGAGGTCCGTCGCCACCTGACCGTCCTGGTCCTGACCCCCACGCGCCTCATCACGGCCCACGTCGACGACCACCCCGCGGACAGCGAGAACCCCTCGGCCTCCGCAGCCGCGACCACCGAGTCCGTGCCGATCACCGAGCTGCGCTCGGTCTCGCTCACGCACGTCGTCCTCGACCCCGAGAAGCACCGCAGCGGCACGCCCCCCATCGAGGTCACGCTCGCGATCGGCTGGGGCGCCGTCTCGCGCGTCGACCTCGAGCCCGCCCAGTGCCCCGACCCGGGCTGCGAGGCCGACCACGGCCTGACGGGCCAGATCACTCCCGACGACATCGTGGTGCGCGTGAGCGCCGAGGCGGAGGGCCGCGACGCCGTCCGCAACGCGCTCGCGTTCGCGCGCGAGCTCTCGACGGCCACGGCCCGCCGCGACGCAGGCCGGGCGAGCCGGTGACGGTCCTGCCCGAGGTCCTGCCCGACGGCCTGCTCGCCCCCCGCTACGACGGGCTCGCGCTCAGCTCGGTCCTGCCCGCGGCCGCGGGCGCGCTCGGGGTCGACCTGACGACCGCCACGGGGACCCGCTCGACCCAGGCGCGCACCGACCTCGCGCTACCCGCCGCTGACCGTGTGTGCGTCGTCCTGGTCGACGGGCTCGGCCACGCCAACCTCACCGAGCGCGCGGGGCACGCCCCGTTCCTGCGCTCGCTCCTCGCGTCCTCGCGCGTGCTCACCTCGAGCTTCCCCAGCACGACCGCCGCGGCGATCGGGACCTTCGGCACGGGGACCTCGCCCGGGCGGACGGGCATGCTGGGGTACACCCAGCGCAACGCCGCCACGGGGCGTCTGGCCAACATGGTCTCGTGGGAGGGAGCGGCCCCGCCCCAGGAGCTCCAGCAGGAGCCGCCCGTCCTCGAGCAGGTCGCGGCCACAGGCCGCGAGGTCCTGTCGGTGGGCCCCGCGCGCTTCGCGGGCTCGGGCATGACCGTGGCCGCCCTGCGCGGCGCGCGCTACGTCGCGGCCGAGTCCATCGCGGACCGCGTCGACACGGTCGCCTGGGAGCTCACGGCCCCCGGCCTGGTGTACCTGTACTGGGGAGACGTCGACAAGGCGGGCCATCACCACGGCTGGCGCTCGCGGCAGTGGGGCGACGCGCTCTCCGACCTCGACCGCGAGCTCGGACGCCTGGCCCGGTCGCTGCCCCACGGCACGCTGCTGCTCGTCACGGCCGACCACGGGATGGTCGACGTCGACCGCTCGCAACGCTGGGACGTCGCCAGGACGCCCGCGCTCGGCCGCGGGGTCGCGCTCGTGGGCGGCGAGCCGCGCGCCGTGCACGTCTACACGCACGCGGACCAGGCAGCGGCCGTGGCCGGGCGCTGGTCCGAGGTCCTCGGGGACGCGGCCCTCGTCGCGCTGCGCGAGGACGCGGTCGCCGCGGGCTGGTTCGGACCCGTCGCGGAGCACGTGCTGCCCACGATCGGCGACGTCGTGGTCGCGATGCGGGGCCGCGCCACGGTCGTGGACTCGCGGACCCAGACGCCGGCCTCGATGCAGCTCGTCGGGGTCCACGGTTCCCTCACGCGCACCGAGATGCAGGTCCCGCTGCTCGTCACGACCACCTGAGCACGACGCCTCCGCCCGGGCGTCGCGAGCACCCGGTCACCTCCTCCTGGGGACCTGTTCCCCCGCACCGAAAGGTCCACGACCGTGGCTGAGCTCGTCTTCTTCTCCGGGACGATGGACTGCGGCAAGTCCACCCTCGCCCTCCAGCTCGACCACAACCACACCGCGCGGGGTCGTTGCGGACTGATCTTCTCGCGCAACGACCGTGCCGGGACCGACCGCCTGTCCTCGCGCCTGGGACTCGAGGTCGCCGCGCACGAGGTCCGCGACGACACCGACTTCTGGACCTTCGTGGTCGACGAGCGCATGCGCGGCACCACGGTCGACTACCTGATCTGCGACGAGGCCCAGTTCTACTCGACGACCCAGGTCGAGCAGCTGGCCCGCCTGGTCGACGAGGTCGAGATCGACGTCTACGCGTTCGGCATCACGGCCGACTTCCGCACGCACCTCTTCCCCGGCTCGGCGCGGCTCATCGAGCTCGCCGACCGCGTCGAGGTGCTCCAGGTGCAGTCGCTGTGCTGGTGCGGGGCGCGCGCGACGCACAACGCGCGCACGATCGACGGCTGGATGGTCGTCGAGGGGGCCCAGGTCGTGGTCGGCAACACGGGCGAGAGCGCGAGCGAGGTCGCGTACGAGGTCCTGTGCCGTCGGCACCACATGCGTCGCATGACCTCGGCGTCCGCGCGGCTGCGCTCGACGACCGCGGACGGGCTCGCGCTCGACCTGCCGGGGGCCGCGGGGTAGGAGCACGGCCCAGGTCCCTACGCGCCGCCGGGCGCCCCGGAGGGCACGTCCGGCGGAGAGCGCCGTCGACCCGTGCGGGGGAGAGCCGGTCAGTGCTCGGGCTTGGCGCCGAACACGATCTCGTCCCACGAGGGGACGCTGGCCCGCGTCTTGCGCGGGCGACGCGGTTCGCCCGTTCGCGGTGCGGGGCGTTCGCCGTGCTCACCGGTCGCGTCGGGTTCGTCGCGCTCGCTCCGCAGGGTCCCGACGACGTCGCGTCCCCCGTGCGAGGACGCGCCCGGACGCGAGGTGCTCGCCTCGGTGGCCCCGTCCTGGTCCGGGGGAGCGTCCGCCGCGCCACGGTCGTCGTCGTGCTCGTGGGACCCGCGGTGGCCCGTGCCCGCAGGGTGCCCCGTGCCCCGGTGCGACGACGACGCGTCGTGCTCTCCGTCGTCGGGCGCCGGACGCTGCTCCTTACGGCTCGCCTTGCTCAGCGAGAAGACCTTGGCCCCTGCGGGCTCCTCGTCCTCCGGTGCCTCGTCCCGGCGCCCCGAGCGCTCGCCGAGGTCGAACGTCTGCGGAGGCCCGAACCCCTCGAACGGGGCCGAGGGCTCGTCCCGGTGCTGGCGGACGCCGCGGCGCTGACTGAGGTCGTCGAGCATCGACGAGGTCGAGTCGGTCTCCTCGTGCAACGGGGAGGGCGCGTCGTCGCGCTCCGCCGGGTCCGTGGGCGACGCAGCGGACGGTGCCGACTGCGCTGTCGACGACGACGGTCCTGCTGACGCCTGCCCACCCCGGGCCGAGTGGTCGAACAGCGCGCCGCGGACCCCACGGACGGGCTCCTCGGCGACGTCGGTGCCCGACAACCAGCGAGCCTCGTCCTCGAGCGCGTGCAGCGTGCGGTTCTGGGGGTCGTACGACCAGCGGGCGCTGCGCGCACGGTCGCCGATGAGGAAGAGCGCGGTGACGGTCCACGGGCCCGCGTGCGAGCGCGCCGCGGACCACTCGACGTCGTCCTCGGCGACCCCGCGCGCCGTGAGCCGCTCGGAGACCACCTCGCCCAGCGTGGGGGAGTCCTCGTCGTGGCCCGCGCGGTTCTTGAGCACCTGACCCACGACGTACTCCTGCTCGGCGAGCACGGGGCCCTCGAACCGGTGGACCTGCTCGATCGGGATGCCGGCCTTCTCGGCCACCTCGCGGGCGCTGAGCCCCGCGCGCAGCTGCGCCTGGATCTCGCGCACGGGCAGCACGTCGGGGGACTGCGAGCGCAGCTGTTCGAGCTGGGCGCGGTCGCGGCGCATGGCGGCGCGGAGCGCGTCGTCGACGGGCAGGGTGAAGCGCGCACCGTCCGGTCCGGCGAGGACGAGATGCTCCCCGTCCTCGTGCACCCTCACCAGCTCAAGCTCACTCATGAATCCTCCAACGACGTCGCAGACCGGCTCGTCGCCGGTGGGCCTGCACTCCCGAGAGTGCCACCCCGGCGCGCCGGGACGGCGCAGGCGGCTCGGTGTGCCGCCCGGTGAGGTCTGCTGGGATGATTCTCCCCGTGATCGAGTTCCCCCTGGACGACGTCCTCGAGCTGGGCGCGGTGTTCTGCGCCGCGCTGTCCGGAGGGCTGGCCGCGATCCGCAAGTCCTTCGACATCTTCGGGGTCCTGGTGCTCGCCTGGGCGACCGGGCTGGGCGGCGGGATGCTGCGCGACGTGCTCATCGGCGCCATACCCCCCGTCGGGATCTCGAGCTGGAGGCTCGTGGTCGCGGCGCTCGCGGCCGGCGTCGTCATCTACTTCTTCCACCCACGCCTCGAACGCATGCGCCGCGGCATCATCGTGCTCGACGCCGGTGCGCTCGCGCTCTTCGTCGTGGTCGGGACGACCAAGGGCCTCGACTACGGCGTCGGGATGATGGCCGCGGTCATCGTGGGGACGCTCACGGGGATCGGGGGCGGGATCCTGCGCGACCTGCTGAGCAGCGAGGCGCCGCTCATCCTCCAGGACCGCCAGCTCTACGCGGTCCCCGCGATCGTCGGGGCCTCGATCACGGCCGTGCTGTGGCACGAGGGGTGGCTCACGCTCTGGAGCCAGCTCGCGACGATCGGCCTGGTGTTCGGCTTCCGGCTGGTCTCGCTCCGGCTCGGGTGGACCGTCCCGGGGCCGTGGTCAGGTCGTCGCGGGGGTGCGGGGTCGGGCAGGATGTGAGCCGTGACCTTCTTCATCGATGACCCCCGCCTGCCCGACGACGTCACGATCGCCGCACTGCGCGCGCTCGCCGAGAGCATGGCCAGGGAGGCCGGAGCGCTCGTGCGCGAGGGCCGCCCCGAGCACGTCGAGGTGGCCGCGACCAAGTCGAGCGCGGTCGACGTCGTGACGGCCATGGATGCCGAGTCCGAGGCCCTGCTGCGCCGGATCATCGCGCGGGAGCGGCCCGACGACGCCGTCCTCGGCGAGGAGGAGGGGGCCTCCGAGGGGACGTCGGGCCTCACCTGGGTCATCGACCCGATCGACGGCACCGTCAACTACCTCTACTCGGTGGCCTCGTACGCGATCTCGGTCGCGGTCGTCGTGGGCCCCCCGGACCCCGCGCAGTGGACCGTGCTCGCTGGGGCGGTGCACTCGATCGTCGACGGCCGGACCTGGACAGCGGGGCTCGGGGCGGGCGCGACGCTCGACGGCGAGCCCGTGCGCGTCAACCCGGCGGGACCGCTCGCGACCTCGTTGGTCGGCACCGGGTTCGCGTACGACGCCGAGCGGCGCCGTCACCAGGCCGAGGTCCTGACGACGGTCCTGCCGCAGGTCCGCGACATCCGCCGGCTCGGGTCGGCGGCGATCGACCTGTGCCTGGTCGCGACCGGGAGCCTCGACCTGTACTACGAGCGCGGGCTGAACCCGTGGGACCTCGCGGCCGGGGCCCTCGTGGCCCAGGAGGCCGGAGCGCTCGTGACCGGCCTGCGGGGACGTCCGGCCGGAGCGGACATGACGGTCGCCGGACCGCCGGCCGCGGTCGACGCGCTGGTCGCGATCCTCGAGTCGGCGGGAGCCGATTCGGGGGTCTGATCCTCGGGCCGCCGCAGGGGTGACGAGGAACACCCCGCGCTGAGGGTGCGCTCGCGCGGTATTTGGTGCAGAATCCGGGGGCCACCGGGAACAATTCCGGGTGGCGGAGCATTACACCGCGTACACCAGTCAGGACGTCTCGCGAAGCGTCCTACGGAGTGCCAGTTCGACGGCCTTCGCCGGACCGAACGACCCCCATGTTCGACCACGACGTTCCGGAGTGTGACCCCACAGATGGCAACTGACTACGACGCCCCCCGCAAGAGCGAAGAGGATCTCAGCGAGGACTCGATCCAAGAGCTGCAGGCTCGTCGCTCCGACAAGAGCTCGGGCGTTGTGGACGAGGACGAGACCGAAGCAGCCGAAGGGTTCGAGCTCCCGGGCGCGGACCTGTCCGGCGAAGAGTTCTCGGTCCGTGTGCTTCCTCGGCAGGCTGACGAGTTCACCTGTTCGAGCTGCTTCCTCGTGCACCACCGCAGCCAGCTCGCGTACGAGAAGAACGGGCAGCAGATCTGCTCGGAGTGCGCGGCCTGAGCGCCGAACCCTCTCACGACGAACGGCCGTCACCCCTCGGGGTGGCGGCCGTTCGCGCGTGCAGGGCCCCGGCGTGGGCGGCCCTCGGGCCGCCCCGGGGGCCGGCGGCTCAGGCCGACGCGGACCGCGCCGAGGCCGTGATCGCTGCGGCGAGCGCGGGGGCGTGGCGCGTGGAGACGAGCCAGTACGGCGTCGGGTCCGCCGGGTCGTCGACCTCGACACGGACGCCCGTGCGGGCCCAGGCCCGCAGGCACACGTACGCGCGCGCGTCGAGCCCCGGGCCGAGCTCGTGCGTCATCGCCTCGCGGTCCAGGACCGTGACGTCGCGCAGCAGCGAGGTGGGGATGACGGCCCGTCCGGCCCGCAGGTGGGGCGTGCCGTCGGTGCCGGGGGCCACCGAGACCACGGGCGACGTCCACCAGAGCAGGCCCACGAGGACCACCAGGGCGATGCCCGCGGTGACGTAGGACAGGACCTCGTCCACGGGCCACAGGGCGATGCCCAGGATGACGGCGAAGGCGAGAGCGGCGGACCAGCCGCCGGGTCCGGGCAGGAGGCGTTCGCGGTAGGCGGCGTCAGGCTGAGGCATGGGTTCATCATCCCAGGTCCGCGAGGTGCCCCGTGGCGATGTTCGCCGCCCCGCCCGTCGAGCACTAGGCTCTGCGGGTGCCCATCGAAGAACCTGCGCCCTCGCGCGTGCCCGTGCCCTCGTCCGCCCGCCCGGGCGACGTCGAGGTGCTCGTCCAGCTGCTCGACGACGTCGCGGCGGTCCCGTCGTACGCCCACCCGGGCGACGCCGGGGCAGACCTCGTGACGACCGTGGACGTGGTGATCGCGCCGCAGGGCCGGGCGACCGTGCCCACGGGGCTCGCGATCGCGCTCCCGGACGGGTATGCGGCGTTCGTGCACCCGCGCTCGGGCCTCGCGGCCCGGCACGGCCTGACGATCGTCAACGCGCCCGGGACGGTCGACGCGGGGTACCGCGGCGAGATCAAGGTGATCCTGCACAACACCGACGCGTCGGAGCCTGTCGTCCTGCACCGCGGCGACCGCATCGCGCAGCTCGTGATCCAGAAGGTCGAGCACGCGCGCTTCCTCCAGGCGCAGAGGCTGCCCGGGTCGCACCGGGGCGAGGGCGGGTTCGGCTCGAGCGGCGGGTGGGCCACCGGGCAGTGAGCCCGGGTGCCCGCCGTGTTCGCTCGTGGCCGAGGGCGGTCACGGGAGCGGCGCGGCGGTCTAGTGTGGTGGGGACGGGGATCGGTGCACGCCGTCCCGTACGAGTCGCTGTCGATGGTCGACGCGGCGAAGAGCTGAAGGAGAGCTTCCGTGGGTTTGTTCCGGCGTAGTGCGTCGCAGCAGTCGAGCGACGAGGCGGTCGTCGCCGAGGGCTCCGAGTCCGTGGAGGCTCCGGCGGGTGCGGACGAGAGCTCGGCACCCGTGGCTCCGGCCGCGGGCACCCGTGGCCCGTTCGACTCCTCCCAGGTCAGCGAGCTCGGTGCCCGTGCGGACCTCGGGGCGATCTGGCTCCCGGGCGTCCCGGGCATGGAGCTGCGCATGGAGGTCGACAAGAAGACCCAGAAGATCACGGGGGCCGCCGCGGCGGTCAACGGCTCGGCGCTGCAGGTCCAGGCGTTCGCCGCCCCCAAGACCATGGGCATCTGGGACGAGATCCGCGAGGAGATCGCCGAGTCCGTGACCCAGCAGGGCGGGACGGTCGACGACATCCCCGGTCCGTTCGGTCGCGAGCTGCTCGCGAAGCTCCCGGTCACGGGCCCGGACGGCCAGCGCGGCTTCCGTGCGGCCCGGTTCGTGGGCGTCGACGGCCCGCGCTGGTTCCTGCGAGGGGTCCTCACGGGCAAGGCCGCCGTGGACCCGGAGGCGGCTCGCCTGCTCGAGTCGGTCTTCGCCAACATCGTCGTGGTCCGCGACAACAACGCCCGGCCGCCGCGCGACCTGCTGGCCATGCACCTTCCCGGTCAGGCGCCGCGTCCCGCGGTCGCCGCCCCCGAGGGCGCGGCCCCGTCGCTCCCGGCCTTCGACCCGCTCACGCGCGGGCCCGAGATCACCGAGAGGCGCTGACCCGAGATGTCGCTGCGTCAGGCGCTGCACGCGGTGCTGGCCTCCCAGGAGGAGATCGCCGCGGACGAGGAACGTCACGAGGCGTCCCGGCAGACGGGGTGCTCGGCGGTCGCGGACCTCGCGAACCGCAAGCGGGCCCACGTCTCGGGGGTGCTGCGCTCGGTGATCCTGCGGCCCCGTGAGGGGGTGCCGACGGTCGAGGCCGAGCTGTACGACGGCTCGGGCTCGCTCGACCTGGTCTGGCTCGGTCGTCGGCGCATCGCCGGGATCGAGCCGGGACGTCGCGTCCGTGTCGAGGGCCTGGTCTGCGAGATCGCGGGCCGGCGCACCATGTTCAACCCCCGCTACGAGCTGCGCCCTCGCGCCGGCGAGTGAGCCCGTGACCCACCCCGCAGGCGAGAGAGACGACATGACGCACGAGCACCTTGCCGCCCCCGAGCCGCTCGCCCGGGAGGTGGAGGAGGTCGCCGACGCGATCGACGACGTCGTGCCCCCGGACGAGGGCGCCGCACGCGGTGTGCGCGCCCTGACGGGGGAGTCGTTCTCGCTCGCCGAGTCGATCGGCGGGGTACGCGGGCTCGTGGAGTCCATGGCTCCCGGGCTCGTGTTCGTGGTCGTGTTCATCGCGTCGGGCAACACGCTCCAGCCCGCGCTCATCGCGTCGGTCGCGGTGGCGCTCGTGGCCGTGGCGGCGCGGCTGGTCCAGCGCACGCCCATCACGCAGGCCTTCGGCGGGTTCCTGGGGGTCGCGATCGGCGTCCTGTGGGCCTGGAAGTCGGGCGAGGCCCAGAACTACTACGCCGCAGGACTGCTGACGAACGCGGCGTACCTGGTCGCGATGGCGGTCTCGGTGCTGGTGCGCTGGCCCGTGGTCGGGCTCGTCGTCGAGGCGCTGCGCAGCGGGTGGACGGACGGGGACAAGGTCAAGGCCGCGGTCGCGTCGAGCGACGAGCCCGACGCCGGAGCGACCTCCGCAGCACCCGTCGCGGCGGGCGAGGCGCAGGTCCCGCGCGAGGGCGACGAGCCCGCCCCGGGGGCCTTCACGGCGTGGGCCCGTCGCTGGCGCGGGGACGCGGATCTCATGCGTCGCTACGCGCTCGCGACGTGGCTCTGGGTCGGCATGTTCGCGCTGCGGCTTGCCGTGCAGGTCCCGCTGTTCATGGCGGGCGAGGACGCGGTCGCCTGGCTCGGCACGGCCCGGCTCGTCATGGGCATCCCGTTGTGGGCGCTGACGCTCTGGGTGACCTGGCTGCTGGTCCGTCGCCCGCGGGTCGCGGACGAGGGGTCGGCTGCCCCTGCGTCGGCCTGAGCCGAGCTGCTGCAGCGCCTCGCGAGCCGGTCCGCGCACCTGGCCCGAGTCGACCCACGCCCGGGCGGACCGGGGCGCGGGTCGGCGACCCTTGGTCAGACGGGCAGGCCCGTGGTCTCGTCGACGATGCCGGTGCCGCCGTCGTCGGTCGGGTCGACCAGCACCTTGAGGAGCGCAGCCTCGTCGACGTCCCGACCCGTCACGATGAGCAGCTCGTCGCCCACCTCGAGGGTGTCGTCGATGCTCGGCGTGATCGGCTGGGTCCCGCGCACGATCGCCGCGAGGACCGTGTCCTGGGGCCACGCGACCTGACCGACCCGGGTGCCGATGAGCGGTGAGTCCGGGGGCAGCGTGAGCTCGAGGATGTCCGCGCCCGACTGGTGGAACGTGAAGATCCGCACCAGGTCGCCGACCGCGACGGCCTCCTCGACCATCGAGGTCATGATGCGCGGGGTCGACACGGCGACGTCCACGCCCCACGACTCGTCGAACATCCACTCGTTCTTGGGGTTGTTGACGCGGGCGACCGTGCGCGGCACGCCGAACTCGGTCTTGGCGAGCAGCGAGACGACGAGGTTGACCTTGTCGTCTCCTGTGGCGGCGACGATCACGTCGCACTCGTCGACCTTGGCCTCCGACAGGGTCGAGAGCTCGCACGCGTCCGCGAGGAGCCAGTCCGCGTCGGCCACCTGCGCGACCCGCATCGCCGCGGGCTGCTTGTCGATGATGGTGACCTCGTGGTCATGGCTGAGCAGCTCGCGGGCGATCGAGCGCCCGACAGAGCCTGCTCCGACGACGACGACGCGCATCAGTTCTCCTTGAGTGAGGGGGCGTGCGTGAGGACGCGCTCGACCGTGGGGGCGTCCGCGCTGCGCATGAGGACGTGCAGCACGTCGTTCTCCTGCAGGACGGTGCTGGGGGTCGCCAGGACCCCCTCGCCGAACCGGCCGAGGAACGCGACCCGCGCGCTGGTCGCCGACTCGATGGTCCCGACCGCGTGACCGACCCAGCCCGGGTGGAAGTCCGTCTGCGCGAGGCGGACCTGGCCCGAGGGGTCGCGGTACTCGTCGGTCGCGCCGAGCGGGAGCATGCGGCGCAGGACCTGGTCCGAGGTCCAGCGGACGGTCGCGACCGTCGGGATCCCGAGGCGCTGGTAGATCTCCGCACGGTGAGGGTCGTAGATGCGGGCCACGACGTTGTCGACGCCGTACGTCTCGCGCACCACGCGCGCGGCGAGGATGTTCGAGTTGTCGCCGTCGGAGACCGCGGCGAACGCGTAGGCGTCCTCGATGCCCGCCTGGACGAGCGTGTCCCGGTCGAACCCGAGGCCCGTGACCTTCTTGCCGGAGAACTCCGCGGACAGCCGTCGGAAGGCGTCGGGGTTCTGGTCGACCACGGCCACCGAGTGGCCGCGGTTCTCGAGAGACTGGGCGAGGGTGGCGCCGACACGGCCACATCCCATGATCACGAAGTGCACGAGCGAAACGCTACCGCGACGGCGTCACGTCCACGTACAGGAGCCGGGCGACGAGACCGGTCGGGCCGTGGAGGGGTCAAGGGCCCCCAGAGGGCCTAGCATGGGCCAACGTGTCGGATATCGCTGATGCCGCCAAACGATTGCTGCTCGGACGTCCCGTCCGCAGCGACGACCTGGGGCACACCCTGCTACCGAAGCGCATCGCGCTCCCGGTCTTCGCCTCGGACGCGCTCTCGTCCGTCGCGTACGCCCCGGACGAGATCCTGCTGACCCTCTCGATCGCCGGCCTGGCGGCCACGACCATCTCCCCGTGGGTGGGGCTGGCGGTCGTCGTCGTCCTGCTGACCGTGGTGGCGTCGTACCGCCAGAACGTGCACGCCTACCCCTCGGGCGGCGGGGACTACGAGGTCGCCACCGTCAACCTGGGGCCGACCGCGGGCGTCGGCGTCGCGTCGGCGCTCATGGTCGACTACGTCCTGACGGTGGCCGTCTCGATCTCCTCGGGTGCGCAGTACGCCGCGGCTGCGCTGCCGTTCCTACGGGGCCACGAGGCGGCGTTCGCGATCACCCTGGTCGTGCTGCTGACCCTGGTCAACCTGCGCGGGGTCAAGGAGTCGGGCTCGTTCTTCGCGATCCCCGTGTACCTGTTCATGTTCGCGATCGGGATGACGGCCGTCGTCGGGTTCGTCCGGTACGCCACGGGCACCCTGCCCATGGCCGAGAGCTCGACCTACGAGCTCGTCGCGGAGAGCCATTTCGACCAGGGGCTGACCGGGCTCGCGGGAGCGTTCCTCGTGGCGCGCGCCTTCGCGTCGGGCTGTGCCGCCCTCACGGGCGTCGAGGCGATCAGCAACGGCGTGCCGGCGTTCAAGAAGCCCAAGTCGCGCAACGCGGCCACGACGCTCGCCCTGCTCGGGTCGATCTCGGCCTTCATGATCATGGCGATCCTCTTCCTGGCCCAGAAGACCGGCGTGCACTTCGCGGAGAACCCGCCCGAGCAGCTCACGATCAACGGTCAGCCCGTGCCCGACGACTTCGTGCAGGACCCGGTCATCGGTCAGCTCGCCCAGGCGGTGTTCCAGGGTGTCCCGATCGCGTTCTACCTCGTGGCCGCCGTCACGGGCCTCATCCTGGTCTTCGCGGCCAACACCGCGTTCAACGGCTTCCCGGTCCTGGCCTCGATCCTGGCCAAGGACGGCTACCTGCCGCGCCAGCTCCACACGCGCGGCGACCGCCTCGCGTTCTCGAACGGCATCGTGACCCTCGCGGTCGCGGCGATCGCCCTCATCTGGGCGTTCGACGCCCAGGTCACGCGACTGATCCAGCTCTACATCGTGGGCGTGTTCGTGTCCTTCACGCTGTCCCAGCTCGGGATGATCAAGCACTGGACCCGCGAGCTGCGCACCACCCCGGACCCGCGCTTCCGCACCAAGATGAAGCGCTCGCGCGTCGTCAACACGATCGGGTTCGGCATGACCGGGACCGTCCTGGTCATCGTGCTGCTCACCAAGTTCACGCACGGTGCCTGGATCGCCATCCTCGCGATGGCCTTCGTGTTCGTGCTCATGCGGGCGATCCGCAAGCACTACGACTCGGTGCGCGACGAGCTCACCCTGGGTGAGGACCCCGCGGCCGCGCGCGCGCTGCCGAGCCGGGTCCATGCGCTCGTCCTGGTCTCCAAGCTGCACAAGCCCACCATGCGGGCCCTGGCCTACGCCCGCGCCTCGCGGCCCTCGGTGCTCGAGGCCGTGACGGTGGGCGTCGACGCGGACGAGGTCGCCGAGTTCACCGCGGAGTGGGAGGCGCTCGACATCCCGGTCCCGCTGCGCGTCCTGGACTCGCCGTTCCGTGAGATCACCCGACCGATCCTGTCCTACGTGCGCTCGATCCACCGCGAGAGCCCGCGCGACCTGGTCGTGGTCTACATCCCCGAGTACGTCGTGGGGCACTGGTGGGAGCACCTCCTGCACAACCAGAGCGCGCTGCGCCTCAAGGGGCGGCTCCTGTTCACCCCGGGCGTGGTCGTGGCATCGGTGCCGTGGCAGCTCTCCTCGACCAAGGGGCAGACGGGCCTCGAGAAGGAGGGCTTCGCGGCGCAGAAGCGGATCAACCGCCGCTACTGAGCCGGACGTGTGCGGCCCCACGTGACGTCGGGCAGCGGATCGGGGACGAAGTCCGTCCGCGTCCGGGATACTAGGGGGGTGTCTGAAACCCTGAACTCCACTCCCACCGCCCCTGAGTCTCAACCTCTGGTCGAGCTCGAGGTCGGGCCGGTCGCGCACGGTGGCCACTGCGTCGCGAGGCTCGACGGGCGGGTCGTCTTCGTCCGGCACGCGCTGCCGGGGGAGCGGGTGCTCGCTCGTCTCACCGAGGAGGGCGACACCGCGAAGTTCTGGCGGGCCGACGCGATCGAGATCCTCGAGCCCTCGCCGGACCGCGTTCCCGCGGCCTGGCCCGCGGCCGGTGCCGGCGGCGCAGGGGGCGGCGAGCTCTCGCACGTCTCCCTGCCGGCCCAGCGTCGCTGGAAGGCCGCGGTCCTCCAGGAGCAGCTCAAGCGGCTGGCCAGCCTTGACCTTCAGGTAGAGGTTGAGGGTGCGCCGGGCGACGACGAGCGCGGTGGCCTCGGCTACCGCACGCGGATCGACCTGGTCGCGGACGACAAGGGCCGTGCCGGCATGCGCGTCTTCCGCTCGCACGACGTCGTCCCCCTCGACGAGATGCCGCTCGCGACCCCGGAGGTCGCGGCGCTCGCCGAGGCCGAGGAGGTCTTCACCCGACGCTGGCGTCCGGGCACCCGGCTCGAGCTCGTCGCCCCTGCCGGCGGCACCGACCCGATCCTGCTCGTGGACGGGGTCGTGTGGCACTCGGGCCACATCGACCGCCGTCCCCACGCGCGCCACGCCGTGACCGAGACCGTCACGGTCGCGGGCACCGAGCACACCTTCCGCGTCGCGGCCGACGGGTTCTGGCAGGTCCACCGCGAGGCGCCCGCGCTGCTCGCGGAGGCCGTGCTGGCCGCCGCAGGTCCGCTCGAGGAGGCGACCGTCGTCGACCTGTACTCGGGGGCCGGGCTCTTCACGCTGCCGCTCGCCGACGCCGTCGGCGAGACGGGGCGCGTCGTCGCGATCGAGGGCGACGAGCGGGCCGTCAAGGACGCGCGTCGCAACGCGTTCGAGAAGCCCCAGGTCGAGCTCCACCACGGCCCGGTCGAGAAGGTGCTGGCGGCCAAGGACCACGCGGCGCCCACTGCCGACGTCGTGGTGCTCGACCCGCCGCGGACCGGCGCGGGCCGCAAGGTCGTCGACGCGGTCGCCGCGCTCCAGGCCCCGCGCGTCGTGTACGTCGCGTGCGACCCCGCCGCGCTCGCACGGGACATCGCGTACTTCGCGAAGCACGGCTACACGGTCGAGTCCGTCACGGGCTACGACCTGTTCCCGCACACCCACCACGTCGAGGCGATCGCGGTCCTGACGCGCTGACCCGTCCCGGGCAGGCCGCACAGGGCCGTACAGGCACGGCCCAGGTCCGCCCGGGACGCTGGTCTCGCAGCAGACGGTTCACCTGTCGCCCGGAGAGGATCCGGGTGACGATGGACTGGTGTGCCGGGAGCCCCCGGCGATGGGCGGAGCGGAAGAGGGCGCATGCAGGTCACCGTGGTCGTGCCGACGTTCAACGAGGGACCGAACGTCGAGGAGCTCGTGGGGCGTCTCGCTGCCGCGGTCGAGGGGATCGACGCGGAGGTGCTGTTCGTCGACGACTCGACCGACGACACGCCAGCGGTCGTCGCGCGCGTGGCCGGGTCGTCGAGCCTGCCGGTCCGGCTGCTCCACCGCGACGAGCCCGTCGGCGGTCTGAGCGGCGCGGTCGTCGAGGGGCTGGGAGAGGCCCACGGGGAGTGGGTCGTGGTCATGGACGGCGATCTGCAGCACCCGCCGGAGATGGTGCCGGTCCTGCTCGAGACCGCGGCTTCCACGGGGGCCGACATCGTCGTCGCGTCGCGGTACGTGGGCGGGGGCGACGCGGGCGGCCTCGACGGGCGGTGGCGGCACCTGGTCTCGTCGGCGTCCTCGCTGCTCGCACGCTCGATGTTCCCGGTGCGGCTGCGCAACGTGACCGATCCCATGACGGGCTTCTTCGCCGTCCGCACGGCGGCGATCGACGTCGCGGCGCTGCGCCCGCGGGGGTTCAAGATCCTGCTGGAGATCCTGGCCCGCAACAAGGTCGAGGTCGTCGAGGAGCCGTTCGTGTTCGGGGAGCGGTTCGCGGGGGAGTCCAAGGCGACGTTCGCGAACGGTCTGCGCTACCTGCAGCAGCTCACCGCGCTGCGGTTCGGGCGGATGTCGACGTTCGCGCTCGTCGGGGCGTTCGGGGCCGTGATGAACCTGGCGATCATGTGGGGCCTCGAGCAGTTCGGGGTGCACTACATGCCCGCCGCGGTGGTCTCGGCGGCCGTCACGATCGTGACGAACTTCCTGCTGCTCGAGCACTTCGTCTTCCACGACCTGCGCGACGAGGGGCGCAACGTGTGGAAGCGCGCGGCGCAGTCGTTCACGTTCAACGGCGTCGAGGCCGCGGTGCGTCTGCCGTTCCTGCACTGGCTCGTGGTGCTCACGGGCATGCCACCGGTCCTCGCGCAGGCGCTGACCCTGGTCGTCGCGTTCCTCCTGCGCTTCGTCTTCCACGCCCAGGTCGTCTACCGGCCCCGCAAGAACGAGCCCGAGCCCGTCGTCCCGCTCACGGGGGAGAAGGCGGCCCCCGCGGCCGACGAGGACTGAGCGCCGCTCCGTCCGGCGCCCCAGGGCGCGCCGCCCGCCGGAGGCGCCGTCCGTGCGGCCTCACCTGGGCTGTCATGATGGTCGCCGCGGCCGGCTCCCCGGGCGCGACGACCGGAGGAGGGCTACCAGCATGGGCATCGTCGACAACGCGGTCTACGTCGACGGGCGGCGCACGGCCAACCCGTCGAGCCTCGACGAGACGTTCGAGACCATGCGCGAGCGGAACGGGCTCGCGTGGGTCGGTCTGTACCGGCCGAGCGAGGCCGAGATCCGCGCGGTCGCCGAGGAGCTCTCGCTGCACCACCTCGCGGTCGACGACGCGATCGCGGCCCACCAGCGCCCCAAGCTCGAGCGCTACGACGACAACCTCTTCGTGGTCCTGCGCCCGGCCCGCTACCTGGACGCCGAGGAGCGCGTCGAGTTCGGCGAGCTGCACGTCTTCGTGGGCCCCGACTTCGTCGTCACGGTCCGGCACGCCGAGTCGCCGGACGTGGGGGCGGTGCGCCGCCGGCTCGAGTCCACGCCCGAGCTCCTGCGGCTCGGTCCCGAGGCCATCCTCTACGCGGTGCTCGACCAGGTCGTCGACGAGTACGCCCCCGTGGTCGCGGGGCTGCAGAACGACATCGACGAGATCGAGGACCAGCTCTTCAGCGGGGACCCGGCCGTCTCGCGGCGCATCTACGAGCTCTCGCGCGAGGTCATCGCCTTCCAGCGGGCCACCCATCCCGTCGTGGGCATCCTTCAGTCGCTCGAGCGCGGCTCGGAGAAGTACGGCGTCGACATCGAGCTCCAGCGCAACCTGCGCGACGTGCTCGACCACTCGCTGCGCCTCGCCGAGCAGGCCGACTCCTTCCGGGTCCTCCTGCAGAACGCCCTCATGGTCCAGGCCACGCTCGTGGCCCAGCACCAGAACGAGGAGATGCGACGGCTGTCCGAGACGAGCCTCGCCCAGGGCGAGGAGGTCAAGAAGATCTCGTCCTGGGCGGCGATCCTCTTCGCGCCCACGCTCGTCGGCACGATCTACGGCATGAACTTCGAGCGCATGCCCGAGCTCGGCTGGGGCCTCGGCTACCCGGCGGCCGTCGCGGCGATGGTCGCCATGGGGTTCGCGCTCTACCTGATCTTCAAGCGGCACAAGTGGCTGTGACCCACCCAGGCGGAGTGCACCCTGCTCCGACAGGGCAGAACCGGCGCTGACGGGCACAATCGACAGGTGAGCACCTCTGCCGACGACGGCGCCCCCGCGACCGGACCCGACGGCCCACCGGGCGCCGCGTCGTCGGGCACCGTGACCGCCGGGCCCCGCGGGCTGAGCGCCCAGGAGGTGGCCGCGCGTGTCGAGGCCGGGCAGACCAACCGGACCTCGCAGGCGACCTCACGCTCGCTCAGCGCGATCCTGCGGTCCAACGTGTTCACGCTCTTCAACCTGATCCTCGCGATCGCCGTGACCCTCGTGCTCCTCACGGGCCGGTGGCCCGACGCGGTGTTCGGGTTCGTCGTGGTCATCAACGCGGGGATCGGGATCGTGACCGAGTACCGCGCCAAGCGGACTCTCGACCGGCTCTCGATCCTCACCGCCCCCTCGGCCCGTGTGGTGCGCGACGGGACCGAGCAGGAGGTCGCGCTCGACGGGGTGGTGCTCGACGACGTGCTGCTCGTGAGCATCGGCGACCAGGTGCCGGCCGACGCCCAGGTGCTCGAGGTCACGGGGCTCGAGGTCGACGAGTCCATGCTCACGGGCGAGTCGCGCCCCGTGCACAAGGCCGTCGGCGACGAGGTGCTCTCGGGCTCGTCCGTGGTCGCCGGGCACGCGGTGTGCCGCGTGGTCCGCGTGGGCGAGGCCGGGTACGCCCAGCGCATCACGGCCGAGGCCAAGAAGTTCTCGGTCGTGCGCTCGGAGCTGCGTGAGGGGGTCGACAAGATCCTCAGGGTCGTCTCGATCGGGATCGTGCCCATCTCGCTCCTGCTGTTCTGGAGCCAGCTCTACTACACGGGCGGCGTGCGCGAGTCGATCGCGGACGGGACGTGGCGCGACGGCGTCGTGGCGGCCGTGGCGGGCGTCGTCGGGATGATCCCCGAGGGGCTCGTCCTGCTGACCTCGCTCAACTTCGCGATCGCCGCGATGCTGCTCGCGCGCCAGAAGGTCCTGGTCCAGGAGCTGCCCGCGGTCGAGATCCTGGCGCGCGTCGACGTGCTGTGCCTCGACAAGACGGGCACCATCACCGACGGGCACGTGGCCCTGACCGAGCTGCGCGCGCTCGAGCAGGTCGAGGGAGCCCGGGAGGCGCTCGCGGCCGTCGCGGCCGACCCCGAGGGCAACGCGACGTCGCAGGCTCTCGCCGAGGGGCTCGCGGACGTCGAGGCCGCAGCCGTGCGCGAGTCGGTCCCGTTCTCCTCGGCCCGCAAGTGGAGCGCGCTGCGCACCGACGCGGGCGCGTTCGTGCTGGGTGCCCCCGAGATCCTGCTCGCGGGGCGGGCGGACGCCCCGGCGACCACGGCGCTCGCGGAGGTCCGCGAGGCAGCGGACACGGGCGCGCGCGTGGTCCTGCTCGCGCACGCCCCGACGGGCCTCCCGGCGACCGAGGCGCCGCTCCCGGAGGATCTCGTGCCCGCGCTGCTCGCGGTGCTGGGCGAACGCATCCGCCCCGACGCGGCCCAGACCCTCGAGTACTTCCGCCGCCAGGGTGTCCGGGCCAAGGTCATCTCGGGCGACAACCCCGACACGGTCGCGGCGATCGCTACCAAGGTCGCCCTGCACGGCGAGGGCGAGCGGGTCGAGGGCTTCGACGCGCGCCGGCTCCCCGACGACCCGGCCGAGCTCGCCGAGGTCGTCGACGCGCACGACGTCTACGGGCGCGTGACGCCCGAGCAGAAGCGCGCGATCGTGCACGCGCTCCAGTCGCGCGGTCACGTGGTCGGCATGACGGGCGACGGGGTCAACGACGCCCTGGCGCTCAAGGACGCCGACCTCGGGATCGCGATGGGCAACGGCGCCCCGGCGACCAAGGCCGTCGCGCGGGTCGTGCTGGTCGACGGGCGGTTCGCGACGCTGCCCGGGGTCCTGGGTCAGGGGCGCCGCGTCATGGCCAACATGGAGCGGGTCGCGAGCCTGTTCCTCGCGAAGACGACGTACGCGGCGATCCTCGCGGTGGCCGTGGTGCTGCTCGTGTGGCCGTACCCGTTCCTGCCGCGCCACATGACCATCGCGGGATCTCTCACGATCGGCATCCCGGCGTTCTTCCTCGCCCTGCCGCCCAACAACCGGCGCTACCTCGCGGGCTTCCTGCGCCGGGTGCTGAGCTTCGCGATCCCCGCGGGGGTCGTGATCGGGGCCGTGATCCTGCTCGTGTACGGGTACCTGCGGCCGCTCGTGGGCACGGGCGACGCCCGGTCGGCCTCGACGCTCGTGCTGATCGGGGTCTCGCTGTGGGTCGTGGGCATCCAGGCGCGGCCGCTCAACGGGTGGAAGCTCCTCCTGATCGCCGCGCTCGCGGCGTGCGCGGCGCTCGCGGTGGCGATCCCGTGGGTCCGCGACTTCTTCGCGCTCCAGGTCCCGACGGCGCAGGAGGCCGTGGTCATCACCGTCGCGGTGCTCGTGGGCTGGGTCGCGATCGAGGCCGTGTACCGGTTCTTCGTCCCGTGGCTCCTGCGGTGGCACCGCGCGTGAATATCTTGACGTCAAGATAAATGCGGTATGCTGTGTGTCGGCGGCATTTCGGTGCGTCGCCCGGCCCGGCGTACGCTGGGCAAAGCCCCCAGAACCATCTTGATCGTCATCCGACGACCTGCCACGTCGGGCGTGCGACGTGGGCCACAGAGCCCGCGCGGTGCCCCAGGCGAGGTGGTCGTCACCCACCCTCGCCAGGTAGAAGGAGCAACCGTGAGCAGCGTCGACACGTTCGGGTCGAAGGGAACACTGGAGGTCGGTGAGAACTCGTACGAGGTCTTCCGCCTCTCCGCGGTAGAAGGCGCCGAGCGCCTCCCGTACAGCTTGAAGATCCTCGCCGAGAACCTCCTGCGCACCGAGGACGGCGCGAACATCACCGCGGACCACGTGCGGGCGATCGCCGCCTGGGACCCGGACGCGCAGCCCGACACCGAGATCCAGTTCACGCCGGGTCGCGTCATCATGCAGGACTTCACGGGCGTGCCCTGCGTCGTGGACCTCGCGACCATGCGTGAGGCCGTCGCGGACCTCGGTGGCGACCCGTCGCGCATCAACCCGCTGGCTCCCGCCGAGATGGTCATCGACCACTCGGTGCAGATCGACGTCGCGGGTCGCCGCGACGCGTTCGAGCGCAACGTCGAGTTCGAGTACCAGCGCAACCACGAGCGCTACCAGTTCCTGCGCTGGGGCCAGACGGCGTTCGACGACTTCAAGGTCGTCCCCCCGGGCACCGGGATCGTCCACCAGGTCAACATCGAGTACCTGGCACGCACCGTCATGACGCGCGAGGTCGGCGGTGTGCTCCGTGCATACCCGGACACGTGCGTCGGCACCGACTCCCACACGACCATGGTCAACGGCCTGGGCGTGCTCGGCTGGGGCGTGGGCGGCATCGAGGCCGAGGCAGCGATGCTCGGCCAGCCCGTCTCGATGCTCATCCCGCGCGTCGTCGGCTTCAAGCTCAGCGGCCAGATCCCCTCGGGCGTCACCGCGACCGACGTCGTCCTCACGATCACGCAGATGCTGCGCCAGCACGGCGTGGTCGGCAAGTTCGTCGAGTTCTACGGGGCGGGCGTCGCGGCCGTGCCGCTGGCCAACCGTGCCACGATCGGCAACATGAGCCCCGAGTTCGGCTCGACCGCCGCGATCTTCCCGATCGACTCGGTCACGGTCGACTACCTGCGCCTGACCGGCCGCTCCGAGGAGCAGCTCGCGCTCGTCGAGGCGTACGCCAAGGAGCAGGGCCTCTGGCTCGACCCGACCGACCCGAGCTACGTCGAGCCGGTCTTCTCCGAGTACCTCGAGCTCGACCTCTCGACGGTCGTCCCCTCGATCGCCGGCCCCAAGCGTCCCCAGGACCGCATCGAGCTGTCGAACGCCAAGTCCGCGTTCGCCCGCGACCTGCCGACCTACGCCCCCGAGGTCGTCGACATGGTCGACGAGGCCGAGAAGGAGTCCTTCCCGGCCTCCGACTCGCCCGCGATCCACGCCAACGGCCGCCGGACCGTCCCGGTCACGGACACCAACGGCAAGCAGTTCGACCTGTTCCACGGCGCGGTCGCGATCGCCTCGATCACGTCGTGCACCAACACGTCGAACCCGTCCGTGATGCTCGCTGCGGCGCTGCTCGCGAAGAAGGCCGTCGAGAAGGGCCTGGAGGCCAAGCCGTGGGTCAAGACCTCCATGGCACCGGGCTCGCAGGTCGTCACGAACTACTACGAGAAGGCGGGCCTGTGGCCCTACCTCGAGAAGCTCGGCTTCCACCTCGTGGGCTACGGCTGCGCGACCTGCATCGGTAACTCGGGCCCGCTCGACGAGAAGGTCTCCGAGGCCGTCAACGAGCACGACCTGTCGGTCGTCTCGGTGCTCTCGGGCAACCGTAACTTCGAGGGTCGCATCAACCCCGACGTCAAGATGAACTACCTGGCCTCCCCGCCGCTGGTCATCGCGTACGCCCTCGCGGGCACCATGGAGTTCGACTTCGAGCACGACCCGCTGGGACGCAACGAGGACGGCTCGCCGATCTTCCTGCGCGACATCTGGCCCACGCCGGAAGAGGTCCAGGCGACGATCGACTCCTCGATCGACCGCGCGATGTTCACCAAGGACTACGCGGACGTCTTCACGGGTGACGAGCGCTGGCGCGCGCTGTCGACCCCCGAGGGCAACACGTTCGAGTGGGACGAGCAGTCCACCTACGTCCGCAAGCCCCCGTACTTCGAGGGCATGTCGGCGCAGCCGTCGCCGGTCACCGACATCTCGGGTGCTCGCGTGCTGGCGAAGCTGGGCGACTCGGTCACGACCGACCACATCAGCCCTGCCGGGTCCATCAAGGCGGACTCGCCGGCCGGTGTGTACCTGGCCGAGCACGGCGTCGAGCGTCGCGACTTCAACTCCTACGGCTCGCGCCGCGGGAACCACGAGGTCATGATCCGTGGCACGTTCGCGAACATCCGTCTGCGCAACCAGCTCCTCGACAACGTCGAGGGCGGCTTCACGTTCAACTTCGTGAAGAACGCTCAGGACACCATCTACGACGCCGCGCAGGACTACGCCGCGGCCGGCACGCCGCTCGTGATCCTCGGCGGCAAGGAGTACGGCTCCGGCTCGTCGCGTGACTGGGCCGCCAAGGGCACCGCGCTCCTGGGCGTCAAGGCCGTCATCACCGAGAGCTTCGAGCGCATCCACCGCTCGAACCTGATCGGCATGGGCGTCCTGCCGCTGCAGTTCCCGGCCGGGGAGTCCGCAGGGTCCCTGGGCCTGGACGGCACCGAGACGTTCGACGTCTCGGGTGTCACGGCGCTCAACGAGGGCACGACGCCCTCGACGGTCAAGGTCACCGCGACCAAGGCCGACGGCACCTCGGTCGAGTTCGACGCGGTCGTCCGCATCGACACCCCCGGAGAGGCCGACTACTACCGCAACGGCGGCATCCTGCAGTACGTGCTGCGCTCGCTCGTCAACGACTGACGAGCGTCGGCCGCGGTGGGCGGCGTCGTCGGGCCCGGGATCTCCCGGATGCCCGACGGCGCCGCGCACCCCGCCCAGGACGTACGACGACGGGGCGTCCCACCTTCGGGTGGGGCGCCCCGTCGTCGTTCTCCGGTCAGGACGAGGAGTCGCGTGCCCGCTGGGTGAACGTGCCCGCCGTGACGGCCGCGTAGGAGCGGCGCACGATCTCCTCCAGGACGTCGAGGTCGTTGGCCTGCAGGTCCTTGAGGTACACGCACACGAGTCCGGTGGTGTGCGGCCCGAGGCGCGCGAGCAGGTCCTCGTGGGCCCCCGTCCCGTCGGGCAGGTAGACCGTGGACGCGGCCTTGCGCGGGGAGAAGCCGGCCGCCCCCGCGTCGCCCTGGCGCCCGCTCGCGTACTCGTAGTGGTAGTGGCCGAACCCGATGATCGACGGACCCCACATCATGGGCGGTTCGCCCGTGACGCGCTCCATGAGCGCGACGAGCGTGTCCGCGTCGCGCCGCCGGACCGTGTGGGTCACGGTCGCGAGGAACGCGTCCACGTCGCCGTCGTGCGGGCGGGTCTTCGCTTCGGTAGCCATGCGAGCCAGTATCGCGCGGCGGGGGGGCCGCGTGCCCGGGACGGGCGCGGTCAGGCGGCGTCCTCGTCGTCCTGCTCCTGCTCGCCCGCGACGAGGAGGTCGATGTGGACCCCCAGGAGCGTGCCGTCGGCCGCGTACGAGCCGAGGACCGGGTACCACCCGTCTCCCCAGCCCGAGTGCGCGAGCACGAGGTTCTCCCCGGCCGTGGCGAGCGGCAGGACGATGTTCGCGCACCCCGCCCGCAGGTGCGCGGGATCGTCCATGCGCGCGAACCAGCTCGACTCCGTGCCGTCGTCGAACAGGTCCTCGTACCAGTCGCCCTCGGGCATCGAGGTCTTGACGGCCCGAGCGTCCGCGAACGCGACGGTGCCCGCGTCGACCCCGACGCCGTGGAGCCGCTCGTCGTCCTCACGGTCGTTCGCGTCGGCATCGGCAGCGCCCGAGGCGCCCTCGGGCACCATGCCCTCGACGCGCGAGACCTCGCCCTCGGCCAGGACGAGGCTCAGGTAGGCCTCGCGCAGGTGGCTGCCGTCCTGCGCGTCCGAGACGTCGGCCACCGTGACCCGCACCGGGTAGGTGCCTGCGGGGACGGTGACGACGAGCGACTCGCCCAGCGACACGAACGGGTCGCTCGCCTCGAGACGACCGCTGGGCAGGACCAGGTGCCCCAGGTCGTGGACCGTCTGGGCGTACGGCGTACCCTGGGGGCGACCGGAGGACAGGGCGAAGAACGAGTCGGTGCGTGTCATGCGGCCCACCCTAGGAGCCGCCACTCACAGAGCAGCGACGAGGTCGCGGACTCCTCGAGCGGCTCAGTCGTCGCCGAGCACCTGCGCGAGCGTGTGCGCGCCCAGGTCGGCGAACGCCGGGTCGTCGTCCGAGTGGGCCGCGAACGCGGTGCCGAGGACGAGCGCCCAGCCCCGCGCCCGGGCCCACGTCGCGTCGTCGGTCCCGCGACGGGCCGTGACAGCCTCGCGGAACGCGTGGCGTCCCACGGCGTCGAACGTGATCCAGGCGGTCGCGAGGTCCGTGGCGGGGTCCCCGCTGGTCATGTCCCCGAAGTCGACCACCGCCCCCAGGCGGTGGTCACCGGGGGTGAGCACCAGGTTCGCCGGGTGCAGGTCGCCGTGCAGCCACAGCGCCGGCCCGTCCCACGCGGGGACCTCGACGAGGCGTGACCACAGGTCGAGGAGCGCTCCGTCGTCGGGCACCTGGCCCGACGTGAGGCGCTCCCGGACCGACTCGTCACGCGCGGCCAGCGGGACGCCCCGGAACGGGTTCGCGGGCGCCTGGGGCGGCGCGGGGACGTGCAGGGCCACGAGGAACGCGGCGAGGTCGGGGGCGAACGCGCGGCGCAGCGCGGGGTCGACCGCGAGGGCGCTCAGCCCGTCGAACCACGGGACGACGCTCCACGACCAGGGGAAGGAGGGGCCCGCAGACCCGTCGGAGGGACGCCCGACCCGCACGGGAGCGGGGACCGGTACCGGGAGGTGCGGTGCGAGCACCGGGAGCCACTCCTGCTCGTGGCGCACGAGCGCGGCCGCGAGGTCGCGGCGCGGGACCCGCACCGCGACCTCGTCGCCCAGGCGCAGCACCACGTTGTCCCAGCCGTTCGCGACGACCTCCAGGGGCAGGCCGGCCAGGTCGGGGTGCTGTGCGGTGAGCAGGGCGCGCACGAGGTCGGCCGTGACGTCGACCTCCGCGGCGGGCCGCAACGCCACTAGACCGGCACCTCGACCGTGCGCGCCGCGTCCCACGGCTCGGCCCAGCCCAGCCGGTCCAGGAGCGCATCGAGGATCGCGCCCGTGAACCCCCACACGAGGTGCTCGCGCCCGTCCGCGGACACCAGGAAGGCGGGGCTCTTGTGCGTGCTGCGTCCCCGGCGCACGACGGCGGTGCGCCGGTTCGCGGGGTCCGTCAGGTCCGCGACGGGCACCCGGAAGACGTGCGCAGACTCGGCCGAGTCGACGACCGCGACCGGTGTGGGCCGAGCCCACCACCCGATCACGGGGGTCACGAGGTGGTTGCTCACGGGCAGGGGGAGCGGGGAGAGCGCGCCCAGGACCTCGACGCCGTCGCGGTTCAGCCCCGTCTCCTCGACGGCCTCGCGCAGGGCCGCGTCGACCAGGTCCGTGTCCGAGTCGTCGAGCCGTCCCCCGGGGAACGAGACCTGGCCCGGGTGGTGGCTGAGCGTCGAGGCGCGGGCGAGCAGCAGCACGTCGAGGTCGGCGGGCACGGGCGAGGCGGGAGCGTCGTCCGTCGCGTCCTGCCCGGACGTGCCACGAGCGGCCAGGACGTCGTCGAGCACCCCGAACAGGACCAGGACCGCGGCCTGCCGCACGCGCGACTCGTCGAGCGTGCCGATCGCGTAGCGCCACGGGCGGGGCCACGGCGAGCCGTCCTGGGCGAGGGCCACGAGCCCGGCGCGCGCCGAGCCCGCGGTCGGCGGGACGGTCACCAGCCCGCGGGCAGCGGGCGCCCCTCCTCGTACCCGGCCGCGGACTGGATGCCCACCACGGCCCGCTCGGCGAACTCGGTGAGCGAGGCCGCCCCCGCGTACGTGCACGAGCTGCGCAGGCCCGCGGTGATCTCGTCGATCAGGTCCTCGACGCCCGGGCGGACCGGGTCGAGGTACATGCGGGAGGACGAGATGCCCTCCTCGTACAGGCCCTTGCGCGCCTGCTCGAACGGGGACCCGCCCGCGCCACGGGCCGCGACCGCGCGGGCCGAGGCCATGCCGAACGACTCCTTGTAGAGGCGACCCGTGCCGTCGTCGTGCAGGTCGCCCGGGGACTCGTGCGTCCCGGCGAACCACGAGCCGATCATGACCTGGGACGCGCCCGCCGCGAGGGCGAGGGCGACGTCGCGCGGGTGGCGCACGCCGCCGTCGGCCCAGACGTGCTTGCCCAGCTCGCGGGCCGCGGCCGCGCACTCGAGGACAGCAGAGAACTGAGGACGGCCCACGGCCGTCATCATGCGCGTGGTGCACATGGCGCCCGGCCCCACGCCGACCTTGACGATGTCCGCGCCCGCGGCGACGAGGTCGCGCACGCCCTCGGCGGTCACGACGTTGCCCGCGACGATCGGGACCTGCGGGTCCAGGGACCGCACGGCCTCCAGGGCCTGGAGCATCTTGACCTGGTGACCGTGGGCCGTGTCGACCACGAGCACGTCCACGCCCGCGGCGAGGAGCTCTGCGGCCTTGGCCTTGACGTCGCCGTTGATGCCCACGGCCGCCGCGATGCGCAGGCGCCCCTGGGTGTCCAGGGCGGGGGAGTAGACGCTCGAGCGCAGCGCGCCGCGACGCGTCAGGACGCCCACGAGGCGCCCGTCGCGCACGACCGGGGCGACCTTGCGCCGCGAGCGGTGCAGCTCGTCGAACGCGGCCTGCAGACCGCCCGGACCCGACACGACCGACGCCTCGACCACCTGCGGCTGGGCCGACATGACCTGCTGGACCTGCGTGAAGCGGTCGACGCCCAGGCAGTCCGCCTCGGTCACGACCCCCACGGGGCGGTCGCCGTCGAGGACCACGGCCGCGCCGTGCGACCGCTTGCCGATCAGGGTCAGCGCGGTGTGCACGGTGTCGGTGGGGGAGACCACGACCGGGGTCTCGATGACCGGGTCCTTGCCCTTGACGTCGGCGACCACGTCCGCGACGACGTCGGTGGGCACGTCCTGCGGGATCACGACGATCCCGCCGCGCCGTGCGACGGTCTCGGCCATGCGGCGGCCCGCGACCGCCGTCATGTTGGCCACGACGAGCGGGATGGTGGTGCCCGTGCCGTCGTCGGACGCGAGGTCGACGTCGAAGCGCGAGGTGATCTCGGAGCGGGACGGGACGAGGAACACGTCGCCGTAGGTCAGGTCGGTGGTGGGCTGCTGGCCCGGCAGGAAGCGCACCCCAGCAGTCTACGGAGGCTGTCGAGAGAGCGAGCGCGGATCGGGTGCCCAGCGCGTGGAGAGGTCGTGATCCGGCCCTTCCGGGCGCGAGCACCCGCCCGGAGCGCCTAGAGTTGTCGGGCTAGTCGAATGGCAGGCGGAACGGAGCGGTTATGACCCTGTTGAGCAGCATCACGTCACCGGAGGACCTCCGGCGGCTGACCCCCCAGCAGGTGGAGACCCTCGCAGCGGAGATCCGCGAGTTCCTCGTCTCCGCCGTGTCCCGCACGGGCGGGCACCTCGGGCCGAACCTCGGCGTGGTCGAGCTGACGCTCGCGATGCACCGCGTCTTCGACTCGCCCAAGGACTCGTTCGTGTTCGACACGGGCCACCAGGCCTACGTGCACAAGCTGCTCACGGGCCGCCAGGACTTCTCCGCGCTGCGCAAGCGCGACGGCATGTCCGGGTACCCGAGCCGCGCCGAGTCCCCGCACGACATCGTCGAGAACTCGCACGCGTCGACCGCGCTGAGCTGGGGCGACGGGATCGCCAAGGCCAACGTCGTGCGCGGCCTGCGCGACCGGCACGTCGTCTCGGTCATCGGCGACGGCGCGCTCACGGGCGGCATGGCCTGGGAGGCGCTCAACAACATCGCCGAGAGCCAGGACCGGCGCCTGGTGATCGTCGTCAACGACAACGGCCGCTCCTACTCGCCGACCATCGGCGGCATGGCGCACCACCTGTCGACGCTGCGCACCACGCGCGGCTACGAGAACTTCCTCGACTGGGGCAAGCGCACGCTCTCACGCTCGGGCGCCCCCGGCCGGTTCGCGTACGAGTGGCTGCACGGGCTCAAGAAGGGCCTCAAGGACGTCGTCGCGCCCCAGGGCATGTTCGAGGACCTGGGCATCAAGTACGTGGGCCCGGTCGACGGCCACGACATCGAGGCGCTCGAGCACGCGTTCGTGCGGGCCCGCTCGTACGGGGCGCCCGTGATCGTGCACGTCATCACCGAGAAGGGTCGCGGGTACACCCCGGCCGAGCAGGACGTCGCCGACCGCTTCCACGCGGTGGGCCAGATCCACCCGGAGACCGGGCTGCCCGTCGCGCCCTCGCGCTTCGGCTGGACCTCGGTGTTCGCCGACGAGATCGTGAAGATCGGCCGACGCCGTACCGACGTCGTCGCGATCACCGCAGCCATGCTGCACCCCGTGGGCCTCGCACCCTTCGCCGAGGCGTTCCCCGAGCGCACGTTCGACGTGGGCATCGCTGAGCAGCACGCCGCGACGTCGGCCGCGGGCATGGCCTTCGCGGGCCTGCACCCGGTCGTCGCGGTCTACGCGACGTTCCTCAACCGTGCGTTCGACCAGGTCCTCATGGACGTGGCGCTGCACAAGGCGGGCGTGACGTTCGTGCTCGACCGTGCGGGGATCACGGGCGAGGACGGCGCGAGCCACAACGGCATGTGGGACATGGCCATGCTGCGCATCGTCCCGGGCCTGCACCTGGCGGCCCCGCGCGACGAGGCCACGCTGCGCGAGGCCCTGCGGCACGCGGTCGACATCGACGACGCGCCCTCGGTCGTGCGCTACCCCAAGGGCGCGGTCGTCGCGCCGATCCCCGCGATCGAGACGCTCGACGGCGTGGACGTGGTCGCCCGCCACGACGCGGTGCGGGCCAAGAAGACCAAGGCTGCGGCCGGGGCGACTCGCAAGGTCCTGCTCGTGGGCGTCGGCTCCATGACCGGTACCGCCATGGCCGCGGGCGAGGCGCTCGCGGCCCACGGCGTCGAGGTCACGGTCGCGTCCCCGACCTGGGTCCTGCCGCTGCCGTCGGCGCTCGTCAAGCTCGCGGGCGAGCACGACCTGGTGGTCACGATCGAGGACGGCATCGCCGACGGCGGCGTGGGCTCGCTCCTGGGCCAGCGCGCGGTCGAGGCCGGGATCACGGTCCCCGTGGTCCCGCTGGGCCTGCCCACGGTCTTCCTGGACCACATGACGATCGACCAGGTGAAGACGACGCACCGCCTGACGGCGCAGGACGTCACGCGGGACGCGCTCACGGCGCTCGCGCTGCTCTGACCCGGCGGCCCGCCGGACGCAGGACGGGGCACGGACCGCGCGGTCCGTGCCCCGTCCTGCGTCCTGGCTCGGCTCGACCCCGGGCGGAGCCGGGCCGAGCCGGGCCGAGCCCGGCAGCGCAGGGACTCAGGCGAGCGTCGCCTCGGCGGCCCGCTCGACCACCGTGCGCGGGTCGCCCGACGCGGCGAACCAGGCGCGCTGCCGCGCCGCGCCGCCGCCGGTCGACCACAGCCGCCCGAGGAGCTCGGTCACGGCGTCGAGGTCGCCCGCGTCGACGAGCGCCTCGCGCACGTGCGCGACGAGCTGCCCCACGACGTCGTGCGCGGTCGCAGGCTTCCAGGTGAGCGGCGAGACCAGGTCGCCGGAGATCCCCGACCGGCCCGCACGCCACGACGCCGTGCGCAGGAGCTCGGGATGGAGCATGGGCGCGGCCGCGCCCGCCGCGGCCTCGCGCGCGGCGGTCTCCACCAGCCCGCGGGCCAGGGCCGCGAGCAGGGTCGCGGTGTCGGCGTCGAGGCACACGTCCGCGACGCGGATCTCGACGGTCGGGTAGGACGCCGAGAGCCGGGCGTCGAAGTAGATCATCGCGGTGTCGAGGATGGTCCCGGTGCCGACCAGCGCGTCGACCGTGGCGCGGTACGCCTCGGGCGTGCCGAACGACGGGGCGGGGCCCGCCGTCGGCCACCTCGACCACACCTGGGAGCGGAAGCTCGCGTACCCGCTGTCCTCGCCCTGCCAGTAGGGCGAGTTGGCGCTCAGCGCGAGGAGCGGGGCGAGCCAGGGCCCGATCCGGTCGAGGACCGCGACGCCCTCGGTGTCCGAGGAGACCGCGACGTGGACGTGGCAGCCGCCCGTGAGCTGCTCGCGGGCCGTGAGGCCGAACGCGGCGCGCGCCTCGAGGTAGCGGAGCTTCCCGACGGTCGTCGGGGACACGGGCACGGGTGAGGTGCCGAGCGCGACGATGCGCGCGTCGCGCTGCTCGGCCGCCTTGTTGGCCCGGATGCGCCCGTCGCGGATCTCCTGGGCCAGCTCGGACAGGTCCGCGCAGGGGTGCGTGCCGGTCTCGAGCTGCTCCTCCATGAGCTCGAGCTCGAGGTCGCCCCCGGGGGCGTCGCCGGCCTGGTCCGGGCGCGAGCCGCCCGACGCCCCGAGCCCGGCCTCGGTGGGCCGGCTCGTGCCGGCTGCTTCGATGACCTCGGCCGCGACGGCGCTCGGGACGCCGTCCGGTCCGACGAGGAGGAACTCCTCCTCCACTCCCATGGTTCGCATCGAGGAAGTCTCACACGTGGCGGGGGCCGCTCGCACGCAGGGGGCCCGACGGCGGCGCGCGCCCCGGGCGAGAGGGCGGCGGTTCGGGGCGGGGGAGGTTGCGGGCGCCGACGCCGAGAATGGTCGGTGCGGAAATGCCGGGCCGTTGTTCGCTGCGTATCGTGGATGCTCCCGGCAAGGCGGGAGAAAAAAGCAACCCGGACGCATTCCGCAAGGGACTTTGGTCCCGAGTAGTCACTCGTCGAACGCCCAAGGAAGGGTCATGTGAAGACTGTCACAAGCGGGAATGCTCGGCCCTGCGGAGGTGTTCCAGTAGCCAGAAAGGTTGCAATCTCGCCGTTCTGCGGGGCGTGGCCCGGTGTCCGACGGTTCACCCTGTGAGCCAGGTGACAGCGTCTTGACCACCCCCGGACCCTCTCGGGGTCGTAGCCTGAAAGGGCGAAGGAGAACGGCAGGACGGCACGGATTTCCCGCGTCGACCAAGGTCTTTACCCCCGCCGCGCAGGCTGCGCGGCGTGGACGTCGAGGAGAGTGATATGACCAGCATTTCCGAGGCTCGCAGCACCACTGGCGGCCAGGACGACGCGACCGTCCCCGCTTGGGCCGGCTTCACCGCGGGTCCCTGGCAGGACACGGTCGACGTGCGCGACTTCATCCAGCGCAACTACACCCCGTACGAGGGTGACGACTCCTTCCTCGCCGGACCCACGGAGCGCACCACAGGCATCTGGGCCAAGCTCTCCGAGATGTTCCCCGCCGAGCGCGAGAAGGGCATCTACGACGTCGACCCCCACACGCCCGCGGGCATCACGGCCCACGCGCCCGGGTACATCGACAAGGACGCCGAGGTCATCGTCGGCCTCCAGACCGACGCCCCGCTCAAGCGCGCGATCATGCCGAACGGCGGATGGCGCATGGTCGAGGGCGCCCTGGAGACCTACGGCTACCCGGTCGACCAGGAGCTCAAGAAGGTCTTCAGCGAGTACCGCAAGACCCACAACCAGGGTGTCTTCGACGTCTACCCGCCCAACGTCCGCGCCGCACGCAGCTCGCACATCATCACGGGTCTGCCCGACGCCTACGGCCGTGGCCGCATCATCGGTGACTACCGCCGCGTCGCGCTCTACGGCGTCGACCAGCTCGTCGCCGCCAAGAAGCTCGACAAGCTGGACCTCGACACCCAGCCGTTCAGCGAGAAGGTCGTGCGCGAGCGCGAGGAGCACGCGGAGCAGATCCGTGCGCTCGGCGAGCTCAAGGCCATGGCCGCCTCGTACGGCTACGACATCTCGGGTCCGGCCACCAACGCCCGCGAGGCCGTGCAGTGGCTCTACTTCGGCTACCTCGCCGCGGTCAAGGAGCAGAACGGCGCCGCGATGTCGCTGGGCCGCACCTCGACCTTCCTCGACGTGTACCTCGAGCGCGACCTGGCGAACGGGGTCATCACCGAGGAGCAGGCGCAGGAGATCATCGACGACTTCGTCATCAAGCTGCGGATCGTGCGCTTCCTGCGCACCCCCGAGTACGACTCCCTGTTCTCGGGCGACCCGACGTGGGTCACCGAGACCATCGGTGGCATGGGCGACGACGGTCGGCCGCTCGTCACCAAGAACTCGTTCCGCTTCCTGCAGACGCTGTACAACCTGGGCCCGGCTCCCGAGCCCAACATGACCGTGTTCTGGAGCCCGCGCCTGCCGCAGGGGTTCAAGGACTTCTGCGCCAAGGTCTCGATCGACACCTCGGCCGTCCAGTACGAGTCGGACGAGCAGATCCGTCCGGCCTGGGGTGACGACGCCGCGATCGCGTGCTGCGTCTCGCCCATGGCGGTCGGCAAGCAGATGCAGTTCTTCGGTGCCCGCGTGAACCTGGCCAAGACCCTCCTCTACGCCATCAACGGTGGCAAGGACGAGGTCACGGGCAAGCAGGTCTCGCCGGTCGTGGCTCCCGTGCCCGAGGGTCAGCCCCTCGACTACGACGACGTCCGCGCCCGCTTCGACAAGACCATGGACTGGCTGGCCGAGACCTACGTCGAGGCGCTCAACTGCATCCACTGGTCGCACGACAAGTACGCGTACGAGCGGCTCGAGATGGCGCTCCACGACAAGGAGGTCCTGCGGACCATGGCCTGCGGCATCGCAGGTCTCGCGGTCGCGGCGGACTCCCTGTCGGCCATCAAGTACGCCAAGGTCACGCCCGTGTTCGACGAGCGAGGCATCGTCGTGGACTACGAGACCGAAGGCGAGTACCCGGCGTACGGCAACGACGACGACCGTGTCGACGCGATCGCGGTCGAGCTCGTCGAGTCGTTCATGGCGAAGATCCGCTCGCACAAGATGTACCGCGACGCGCTGCCGACGCAGTCGGTCCTGACCATCACGTCGAACGTCGTGTACGGCAAGGCCACGGGCAACACGCCCGACGGTCGTCGTGCGGGCGAGCCGTTCTCCCCGGGCGCCAACCCGATGAACGGCCGCGACACGCACGGCATGCTCGCCTCGGCCCTGTCCGTCGCGAAGCTGCCGTACAACGAGGCGCAGGACGGCATCTCGCTGACCAACACGGTCGTCCCGAGCGGCCTGGGCCGCACCCGGGAGGAGCAGGTCGCGAACCTCGCGGGTCTGCTCGACGCGTCGGTCGGTGGCGACGGCTACCACATGAACGTCAACGTGCTGGTGAAGGAGACTCTCGAGGACGCCATGGAGCACCCCGAGAACTACCCTCAGCTCACGATCCGTGTCTCCGGGTACGCCGTGAACTTCGTGCGGCTCACCCGCGAGCAGCAGCTCGACGTCCTCTCGCGGACCTTCCACGGCGCTCTCTGAGCGCAGATCGGCGGAACATCATGACGACTCTCTCGACGCCCGCAGCCGGCCAGGTGCCCGCGCGTGCCGCCGCCCGCTACGGGGTCGACGGGGTCGCCTCGGCTCCGCTGCCGTGGCGGACCTCCGGTGACGCCCTGGGCCACGACAGTGACCTGGACGCACCGGAGGCCCCCCGCCGCCGGACGGGGGCCGGGGTCTCCGGCCTCTCGACGGCCGAGGACCTCGACCGGCACGACAAGCTCGCGATGATGCGCTCGGGCGAGCTGGGCTCGGTCCACTCGTGGGAGCTCGTGACCGCGGTGGACGGGCCGGGCACGCGCCTGACGGTCTTCCTCAACGGGTGCCCGCTGCGGTGCCTGTACTGCCACAACCCCGACACGCTGCAGATGAAGGACGGCGAGCCGGTCACGGCCGACGAGCTGCTGGCGCGCGTCAAGCGGTACCTGCCGGTCTTCCGTGCCACCAAGGGCGGTCTGACGCTCTCGGGCGGCGAGGTGCTCATGCAGCCCGCGTTCGCCGCGCGCATCCTGGCGGGCGCCAAGGAGATGGGCGTGCACACCACGCTCGACACCTCGGGCTTCCTCGGGGCGAACCTGAGCGACGAGATGCTCGCGAACACCGACCTGGTGCTCCTGGACGTCAAGTCGGGCGACCCCGCGACCTACGAGAAGGTCACGGGCCGTGCGCTCGAGCCCACCCTGACGTTCGGGCGACGGCTCGCCGAGTCGGGCCTGCCCGGCGGGGTCACGGCCGAGCACCCGGTCGAGGTCTGGATCCGCTACGTGCTGGTCCCGGGCCTGACCGACCAGGCCGAGCACGTCGACGTCGTCGCGGACTACGCGGCCTCGCTCAACGAGATCCGGCCCGGCACGGTCACGCGCGTCGAGGTCCTGCCCTTCCACCAGATGGGCCGGGACAAGTGGGAGACGCTCGGGCGCGAGTACGAGCTCACCGACACCCCTGCCCCGGACGTCGAGCTGGTCGACCGCGTGCGCGACCAGTTCCGGGCGAAGGGCCTCACGGTCTACTGACCTGGCGCCCGACCCCCCGACGTGGGCTGCGGCCCTGGATCCTGTGATCCGGGGCCGCTTCTCATGCCCTGGTGAGCGCCGAGGTCAGCCACGGTCCCAGCACGGGCAGCACGGCGTCCGGCTGCATGGCACGGGTGTGGTCGAGCCCGTCGAGCAGCTCCACGTCCCAGCCCGCAGCGCGCAGCTCGGCGGCGTGCGCTGCGAGCGCGCCACCGATGCTCACGTGCACCCCGCCCCACCTCTCGCCGTACTCGATCTCGTCGGCCGTCCCCGCGAACACGAGGCGCGGGCACGTCACGCGGTCCAGCGCGCCTCGGTCGTCGAAGGTGTCGAGGGCCTCGTAGAGCGTCACGAACTGGCGCGTCTGCTCCTCGCCGAGCGTCATGTCGAAGCTCTCCCAGTCGAAGTCCTCGGGGTCCGCCGCCGCGTCGCCCCCGGCGCCGGGGGAGGCGTCCGTCGACTGCGCGCGCTCCTCCTGCCCGACGGCGTCGCTCGTCTCGAGCGGCGCCGTCGGGCCGTCCGTGGGCGCGGTAGGCGTCGCCGCGGGGGACGCTGACGTCATGCCGTGCGTCGCGCGCGTGACGGCGAGCATGCCCGCGTACGGGCCCTCGAGCGGCGGGAAGCCGCCCATGGCCAGAGCGGTCAGGCGATCCGTGCGCAGCGCGAGCTGGAGGCCGCTCAGGGCGAGCCACGAGTAGCCGTAGTACGCGAAGGTCTCGGCGCCCGCGGCGTCGGCGATCGCGAGCAGGTCGGCCGTGACGTTCTCCGGGGTCAGCGTGCCCGCCGCCGGGTGGGACATGCGGTGGCCCTCGTAGTCGGCGGCGACCACGCGGAACGTGGGGGACAGGGCGTCGATCAGCGTCCGCCCGAGCGCAGGGTCGACGCCCCACGTCCGGAGCTCGTCCGCCGAGGGCCCCGTGGCCGGGACGGGGTTGACCGGGAGCAGGACCGCCGGGCCGGTGCCGGTGACCTCGACCGTGAGGGTGCTGCCGTCGTGGAGGGTTGCGGTGGCCTCGCGGGACGTGGAGGTGGGTGTGCTCGGTTCGAGCGGCATGGCGAGGTCCTTCCGACGCTGCGCGAGGTGGACGTCCACGCTATCGCGGACGCCGGGCCGCCGGCCCGAAATGCCTGGATCCCAGGCGGCAGATGGTCGAGGATCGGGGGACACCCGTCGACCCCGAGGAGAACCCGTGCCTGCTGTCCCCGCCGCCCCGTCCAGCGCTGAGCCGTCGACCCCCGCCGCGCGACTCGTGCGCAGCCCCCGCCTGTCCGACGTCGCCGAGTACGCCTACGCCGCGGTCGTCCCGTCGGGCGTGCGGCTCGTCTACGCCGCAGGCGCGTGCCCGCTCGACGACGACGGCGCGACCGTGGGGGTCGGTGACGTCCGGGCACAGGCCGCCCGGTCCATGGCGAACCTGCGGATCTCGCTCGAGGACGCGGGCGCGACCTTCGCGGACCTCGTCAAGACGACCGTGTACGTCGCCTCGACCTCCCAGGACGACCTCGTGGCCGCGTGGGAGGTCGTGCGCGACGCGCTCGCCCCGCACGACCCGCCGAGCACGCTGCTCGGCGTCGCTGCGCTCGGCTACGACGACCAGCTCGTCGAGGTCGAGGCCGTCGCGGCGGTCCGCTGACCTGCTGGCCCGGGCGCCCGGGCATACCGTGGGGAGCATGAACCACCCACCGCAGGCGCCCCTGACCCCGCTGACCGAGGACTGGACGCGGGCGCTCGCGGTCGTCGCCCATCCCGACGACATGGAGTTCGGGGCAGCCGCCGCGGTCGCGCGCTGGACCGGGCAGGGCAAGACCGTGGTCTACACCATGGTCACGAGCGGCGAGGCCGGGATCGACGGGCTGGCCCACGACGAGGCGCGCGTGGTGCGCGAGGCCGAGCAGGTGGCGTCGGCCGCGATCGTCGGCGTCGACGAGGTCGAGTTCCTGGGCCTGCCCGACGGCGTGCTCGAGTACGGTCTGCCGCTGCGGTCGGCCGTCGCGGCGGCGGTCCGGCGGCACCGCCCCGAGGTCGTGATCACGGGCAACTACCGCGAGACCTTCCCGGGCGGGATGCTCAACCAGGCCGACCACATCGCGACCGGTCGCGCCGTCGTCGACGCCGTGCGAGACGCCGGGAACCGGTGGGTCTTCCACGACCAGGTCGAGGCGGGCCTGGAGCCGTGGGGAGGCGTGCGGCAGGTCTGGGTCGCCGGATCGCCCGACGCGGCCCACGGCGTGGACGTGACCGGGACGTTCGACGCGGGCGTCGCCTCGCTCCGGGCGCACGCCGCGTACATCGCCGGCCTCGGGTGGGAGCACTTCGACCCGGCCGAGTTCCTCGCGACCATGAGCCGGGCGGGCGGGGCCCGCATGGGCGTCGAGCACGCCACGGCGTTCGAGGTGCTGAAGATGGGCTGGGACGACTAGCGCCGCACCGTGCCCCGCCGGGTCGCGCGTTCGACAGGAGCGCCGCGATCATCTGCCCTACCGTGTGTGAGGGGTACCCGCCCCGAGCCGGTCACGGGAAGGGCAGTGCGATGAGCGACGCTGCGAAGGTTGGTGGGCAGGTCGGTGCCAGGACGGGCGGGGTGCTCGCGGCCACGTGCATCTCGACCCTGGTGGTGAACGCGAACACGTCGGCCGTCAGCATCCTGCTCCCGGCGATCTCCGAGGACACCGGGACGTCCGTCACCACGCTGCAGTGGGCCGTGACCGGATACTCGCTGGTGGGTGCGGCGGTCATCGTCACGTCGGGCTCGTTGGGCGACGTGTTCGGCCGTCGGAGGGTCTTCCAGCTGGGGCTGCTGCTGTTCGTCGCGTCCTGCGTGATGATCGCGCTCGCCGGTTCCGGGGGCATGGTCATCGCCGGTCGCGTGATCCAGGGAGCGGCCGGGGCGACCATCCTGGCCTGCGGGCTCAGCCTCCTCTCGGTCGCGAACTCGGGAGACGCCCAGCTCCGGGCCGTCTCCTTGTGGGGCGCGGCGGCTGCCGTGGGCGCGGCGGCCGGTCCGCTGGTCGGCGGCGTGCTCGTCGACGTGACCGGATGGCAGGGGCTGTTCTGGATCGACGCCGGGATCGCGGTGCTCTGCATGGTCCTCACGGCGCTGACGGTCGCCGAGTCGAGGGACCCGGACCGGCCGAGGACGATCGACTACGCGGGCACGGTGCTCATCGCGCTGACGCTGACCCCGCTCATCCTGGGTGTGACCAAGAGCGGCGACTGGGGCTGGTTCTCGGTGGCCACGCTGGGGTGCTTCGCGATCTCTGTCGGGGCGGCCGTCGCGTTCGTCGTCGTCGAGGGGCGGGTGGCCGTCCCGCTCGTTGACCTCGCGCTGCTGCACAACCGCGTGCTCGTGGGTTCGACCATCGCGATCCTCATCGGGGCGGGCACGATCAACGGCCTGATGTACCTCCTGAGCCTGTACTTCCAGGACCCGGCCACCTTGGGCTTCAGCCCGCTCCAGGCGGGGCTCGCGACGCTCCCGGCGACCGTGGGGCTCGTGGTGATCGCCCCGCTCGTGCCGCGGCTCGCGGCGAAGATCGGCGGACGGCAGACGATCGGGCTCGGGTTCGCTCTGACCACGGCCGGCTTCGTGCTCGTGGGCTTCGTCGACGCGTCGTGGCTCTACCCCGCATTCCTGCTGCCGTTGGTCGCGATCGCGGTCGGCATGGGCCTGTCCAACGGCCCTGCGTCGGCAGCGGCCACGGCAGCGGTGCCCGAGAACCAGGTGGGAGGAGCGTCCGGGATCTCCAACATGGCCCGGTACGTCGGCGCAGCGGTCGCGACGGCGCTGGCAGCCACCATCTACGGCAACGTGATCGCGTCCCGGACCGCTGCGGGGGCCGTGCAGGGTGACGCCCTGGCCTCGGGGTTGGCGGCCGCCGCATGGATGATGGCGATCTTCAGCTTCCTCGGCGTGCTCATGGCGGTCGTGATCGGTCGCCACCGCGCGGCGAAGGGGACGCTCGACGACGCCGCCGCGGCGGCCGCGGCGGTCTCCTTCACGTTGCCCACCTCGGCGACCGCAGGACAAACCGGGTCGGACCGGGACTGAACGGTCGTGCCGGCTCCTCGTCGGCGACTGCGGTTCACGCGATGTGAATGAGGTGTGAAGGGTTCCCCCGGCTGCACACTCGAACAAAGGCCTGACCGATGGAGTCGACGGAGGCAGTCATGACCACGTACGCCCCCCTTCAGGAAGCGCGATGAGCGCCGCGGACGTCCCCGCGGACGTACCCGTCGACGGTGCGGCGGCGGTCCCGGCCGCCCGAGCCCGCGCGACGAACACCCAGTGGATCTCGTGGGTCGCGCTGGCGATGATGACGACCAGCTCGGTCGCCAGCCTCCGCGCGGCGCCGACGATGGCCGTCTACGGCCTGGCCTGCGTGTTCCTCTACCTTCTGCCCGCGGTCGTCTTCCTGCTGCCGACCTCGCTGGTCTCCGCCGAGCTCGCCTCGGGCTGGACCGGTGGTATCTACAAGTGGGTCTCCGAGGGCATCTCCAAGCCGATGGGCTTCCTCGCGGTGTGGTGCCAGTTCGCGATGACGATCTTCTACTACCCGAGCCTGCTCGGGTTCGTCGCGAGCACGCTCGCCTACGTCATCAACCCCGCCCTCGCGAGCAGCGGGGTGTGGACGGCCGCGGTGATCATCGTCGTGTACTGGTCCGGCGTCTGGGTCTCCTCGCGCGGCACCAAGGGGGTTGCCGGTCTCGCGAGCGGCGGGCTCATCATCGGGACCCTGATCCCGGGGGTCGTCCTGGTGACCCTCGGTGTCGTCTTCCTCGGTCAGGGGAACGAGTCCGCGGCGCCCATGACCGCCGACAACCTGCTGCCGGCCTGGGCGGGGCTCTCGAGCCTCGTCCTCATCGTCAACAACTTCCTGTCCTACTCCGGGATGGAGATGAACGCGGTCCACGTGTCGTCGCTGAAGAACCCCGGGAAGCAGTTCCCGAAGTCGATGTTCCTCGCGATGGGCATGGTGCTCGCGATCTTCATCCTTCCCGCGCTGGCGATCAGCTGGATCGTGCCGGCCGAGGAGCTCTCGCTCACGGCCGGCGTGATGCAGGCCTTCGACGCGGTGTTCGCGAACTTCGGGTGGCAGTGGCTGACCCCGATCGTCGGGATCATGCTGGTCACGGCGTCGCTCGGTGGCATGCTCACCTGGCTGGCCGGTCCCTCCAAGGGCCTGCTGCTCATCTCCCGACAAGAGGGGTACCTCCCACCGTTCCTGCAGCGGCTCAACAAGAACGGTGTCCAGCAGAACATCCTGGTGGTCCAGGGGATCGTGACCACCGTGATCGGCCTCGCCTATGCGTTGATCCCCGACGTCTCGAGCGCCTACTGGATCTTCTCGGTCATCACGACGCAGGTGTACCTGATCATGTACCTGCTGATGTTCGTGGCCGCGATCAAGCTGCGTCGCAAGCAGCCCGACCACCCGCGAGGGTTCCGGGCCCCGATGCTCGTCAGCATGTGCGGAGTCGGCTTCGCGGCCTCCCTGGCGGCCCTGCTGGTGGGGTTCATCCCGCCGTCGCAGTTCTCCTCCGGTAGCCCGCTGGTCTACTTCCTCATCGTGGGTGGCGGGGCCCTGGGCCTGGGCCTGTTCGTGCCGTTCCTGTTCTACCGGTTCCGCAAGCCGTCCTGGAAGCAGGCCGAGTCGACGGAGGTGGCCTCGTGAGTACACCGGCGGAGAACCAGCCGCGACACGAACGTCGGTGGATCTACATCGGCGCGTGCGTGATCCTCGTCGCCATGGGCGTGTGGGCTGTCCTCGCGTTCAGCGTCGTCCGGGAGACGGCACGGGCGCAGGACAAGGCCGACGAGCTGATCGCCGCGCTCGAGGACGCCGGCGCACGCACCCCCGACAAGGACCAGATCGTGCGCGTCCTCGGCGAGGACGGCGGCGCGACCTGCGCGAACCCGAACGAGGCGCTCAGCCGGGCGACGCTGCTCGCGCAGCTGGCCAACGGGGCCACCGGTCCCGGGGCCAGGCCGGTCATCGCCGACAGCCGCGTGGTCCAGGGGCAGCTGCTCATCATCGAGATCTACTGCCCCGAGGAGCTGGACGAGTTCCAGGCGTTCGTCGACGACCTCAAGACCGACGCGGTGACAGGGACCTGACCGTCAGACGTCGTTGCTGCCCTCGCCCCACGGCGCGTCGGCCGGCGCGTCCTGCACGTCGTGGTCCAGCACCACGCCGTCCACGAGCCCTCTGGCCACCGTCGCCCCGGCGGCGGCTGCCACGACCGGCTCCCCGCCCAGCCAGCGCGCCTGCTCGGCCGCGACGATCGTCTGCGCGAGCCGGGCCTCCGACACGTCGACCGCGCCGGGCAGCGCGTCGGCCAGGACGCTGCGTCGCGCGTAGGCGTCGAACAGCCGGGCCTTGGTCCCGAGGATCTCGACCATGCGCTCGTCGACCGTGTCGGCGACCAGGAGCCGGTGGACCTGCACGGTGCGCACCTGACCCATGCGGTGGGCGCGTGCGACGGCCTGGGCCTCGGTCGTGGGCTTGACCTGCGGCTCGCACAGGATGACGACGGACGCCGCCTGGAGATTGACGCCGACCCCGCCCACGTCGATCTGGCTCACGAGCGCCCGGGGCGCGGGCGAGGCCGTGAAGTCGTCGAGGATCGTCTGGCGGGCGCTCGCCCCCACGGACCCCGTGAGCGGTCCGGCGGCGAGGTCGCCCAGCGCGCGCACCACGAGGTCGACGACGTCGCGGAAGTACGTGAACACGACGACCTTGCGGCCGTTCCCCGTGGCCTCCTCGACGAGCTCGACGAGCCGGCGCACCTTGGCCGAGTCCTCGGGGTGGTCGACGGCGTACGCGGCCCGGCGCATGGCCATGAAGCTGCCCTCGCGCACCGCGTCGCGGTAGGCGGCGCCGTCGGCCGGACCGAACGACTCCCACTCCTCGACCTGCAGCAGCTCGGGCAGCTCCTCGAGCACGTCCTCCTGGCTGCGCCGGAGGTAGACGGGGGCCACGGCGAGCCGGAACCGCTCGGCCCCCGCGGCCCCGTGCGCGGCGCTGACCTGCTCGGCGACGTCGGGCTGGAGGTAGGCCACGAGGCGTCGGAACTCCTCGACGCGGTTCTCCATGACGGTGCCGGTCAGGAACAGCACGTGCTCCGTGCGTCCCGCCCAGGCGGCCACGGCCTGCGACCTCTTGGCCTCGGGGTTCTTGACGTAGTGCGCCTCGTCGACCACGAGCATCGCGGGCGTGGGCAGGTCGAGCGGCAGGAGCCCGACCTGCTCGAACGTCGTCACGGCCACACCTCCCTCGCGCGCCCACTGCGCGGCCTCCTCGGCACGCTCGGGGCCGTGGACGTCGAGCGAGCGCAGCGTGGAGTGCCGCCCGACCTCGCGCACCCAGCTCGTCATGACGCTCGCGGGGCACACCACGAGGAAGTGCGTCGCGCCGCCCGCGGCGAGGTGCGCCATCGCGGCGATGGCCTGCACGGTCTTGCCGAGGCCCATCTCGTCGCCCAGGATCGTGCGTCGCTGGGCGAGGGCGTAGCGCGCCCCGAACACCTGGTACCCGCGCAGGGACGCGGTCAGGAGGGACTGGTCGAGCGGCTGCTCGTTCACGCGGGCCAGGAGCTCGGGCGGCAGGTGGCCCTCGGTGGCCTCGAGGTCGCGCCCGATGTCCACGACGTCGTCGAGCAGCGCGTAGTACGTCGCCGAACGTGCCCGGAAGTCCGTCCACGCCTCGAAGGCGTCGACGGGCTCGGCCTGGAGGGCGCCGACGCGCCCTGCGGCCGCGACGGCCCCGGACTGCTCGGCGTCCCGGGTGAGCCGCGCAAGGTCGCGCACGGCGTCCGCCGCCCGACGGCGCCGCGCGGGCAGCGAGAAGAAGGACCGGACCGCGCGGGTCGCCTCCTGGGCCGCGGCCCGGTGCTCCGTGTGCCCCTCGAGGAAGGTGACGATCACCTGCCGGTGCCGCGTCGCTCCCGTGCGCGCTGCGTCGAGCCCCGCAAGGGCTTGGACGAGGCCGGTCGTGAACGGGTCGCCGGGGGCGTCGTCGATCCGGAACCGCAGGGTCTCCTGGACGGCCTGCGCGATCTGCGCCGCGGCCGCGAGGCAGTGCGTCGCGGTCTGCGGCCCGATCCCGGGCAGCCGTTCGAGCCCGGCGGGTCCCGCGCGCAGCACGGCTCCGACGGTCGTGATGCCGCCGTCGACCAGGCGACCGACGCGCAGCCGCTCACCGCTGACCTCGCGCAGCCGCTCGACCCCGATCGCCGAGAGCTCGCCCAGGACCTTGTCCTCCTGGCTGGAACCGAACGCGGTGCGCACGTGCTCGCGGAACCGGGCCGGCGCCCCGGCGAGACCCGAGAGCAGCGCCGCGACCTCGTCGGCGAGCGCGACGACCTCCCGTGCCTGCTCGGGCGTCGGGCGGGGAGCGTCGGGCGCGGTCATCGGGCGGAGCTCCTGGGGACGTCGGCGGGGGAGAAGGGACTCTCGTGAGGATCGGCGGTCGCTGCGCCACGGTTCGAGGGCCCCGTGACGCTATCATCGGCGCTCCAGGAGGGTGGGGATGTCGAGCGGTCGCGGACGAGGCCTTAGAGATCGCAGAGTTGGATGCTGTCTGTTCTCCATTTAGTCGGCACGTCTCGCAATGCGCTGGGCGCGCCACTGCGGCCCACTGGAAGGTGTCCGAGTGTGTCGGATCCCGATCAACCAGACGAGCGACACTCCGCTTTCGCGCGTGGGCGGTCGCGAATCCCCGTGACGCGATTCGCCTCATGGCCAAGCAAGCGCTACTACGAGGGCTTGCGGTGGTCGTCGACCAACCATGGGCACGTAAATTTTGAGAGCCTGCTCGAGTCTGACTTCCTGGCTGCGGCTGACTGCTCCCCCGAGATCGTGAAGATCTTGTCCCAGCTCTTCGCGCTACTATCGCGACGCGACGAACTACCTGCGCCAGCGCGGTCGAGCGTTACGAAGCGACATGGGTCCCGAAGCCGCCGCGCCAATAGGTCAGGGGTGATCCCTGCCCTGGCTCGGATGCCTCCACGTTCACAAGGATCAGGCTATGGTCTCCGGCTGGGATGATCTGGGAGACCGAACCTGCTATCCACGCGTGGGTATGAGGGAGGCGTGGCGCGCCAGAACTGAGCTCCCACTCGACTCCCGCGAACTTGTCCTCGTTCTTGGTGGCGAAGTGGCGGGCAAGCGGGTCCTGCGTGGCTGCGAGCACGTTCAGCCCGATCGTGCTGCCGAGCTCCAGGACGGCGAGCAGTCGTGAGCCTGCGTCCAGGGAGACCAGTGCCATCGGTGGACGCATCGAGAGCGACATGAACGCACTGACGGTGGTGCCATGCGACACCCCTTCATGTACGGTCGTGACGACTGAGACCGGAGTGGCGACCTGGGTCATGGCGGCCTTGAAGTCGTGCTCCGAGACCGGCAGTGCCCCGCAACACGTGGACCACACCCCACGAATGTGTGGTGGACCGCTGGTGTGCGCGATTGCGCACGTCGCAGTCACCGCTGACTCCCCAACTGGAGGACTCGCGCTTCCAGCGTGGTGTCGTCCTGTCTTTCAAACGGGGGTCTCGAGTCCCCATCGATCGGTGCGTCGTGCACATTCGCGTGCCTCACTGGCCCTCCTGACCTGAGCTGTCGTCCTGAGGAGAACTACGCTAAACGTTCTCAGGCATGTGAAGGTCAAGTCCGCTCGCGCGGAGCGCCCAGCGATGCGGAACGGCGCGACACTCGGACCGTTCCGCATCGCCGGGACGTGGTGACGTCAGCTCTTCGTCACCACGACTGGTGCCGTACCAGCGATGTCGGCGACAGAGGATCCAGCGTGCAGCTTGAACTCACCGGGTTCGTACGCCCATGCTCCGTCCCAGTGCGCAAATGCGCGGGCCGGGACCTTGATCTCGACGGAAACCGACGATCCGGCGTCGAGGCGCACGGTCTCGAAACCGACCAACCACCGCACGGGTCGGTCGATCGAGGTCTCCTCGCGAGAGGCGTAGACCTGCACGACGTTCTTTCCCGTCCGGACCCCTGTGTTCGTGACGGTCGCCGATACCGTGACCGTCCCTCCCTCGGAGACGGTCGGAGAGGCTGCGACGTCGTCGATGGTCCAGGTCGTGTAGCCGAGTCCGAATCCGAAGGCGTAGGCCGGAGTCACATCAGCCTTCAGCCAGGCGCGGTACCCGATGTGGATGCCCTCGTCGTAGGAGACCTTTCCGTCAACTGGTGTGACGTTGATGACCGGCACGTCACCTTCGGCGATCGGCCACGTCGTCGGCAGGCGTCCGCCGGGTTCGCGAAGGCCGGTGAGCACATCGCCGAGCGCGTTGCCGTACTCCTGACCTCCGAACCACGTCAGCAGCACGGCCGACACCTCGTCCCGCCACGGTAGTTCGACCGGTGAGCCCGCGTTGACGATGACCACGGTGTTCGGATTCGCGGCAGCCACCGCACGCACCAGCGCGTCCTGGTGACCAGGGAGTGCCAACGTGGTGCGGTCAAAGCCTTCGGACTCGACGCGGGCGTTGGTTCCCACGACCACGATCGCGACATCTGCGCCGGTGGCTGTCTCGACTGCCGCCTGGATGAGGGCTTGGGGGGCTCCCCCGTCCGCTTCGGTTCCAAACTGGTAGGCGAGAGCGCCAGCAAGGGCGCTGTCTGCGCTGAACGTGTGCTGGATCCGGATGTGCATCGGTTCGCCGGCGCGTGCGTGGACAGGGACCGAGACGGTCGGTGGATTTGTGAACGCGGCACCGAGCGCATCGCCGACGCTCGGGACGTCCTCGTCCAGGACGAGTTCGCCGTTGACCCACAGACGACTGACTCCTGCGGAACCGACCCCGACTCGAGTGTCCTCCGTCACCTGGGGAGTCCACGTCGTCTCGAGCTCCAGCGTGTCTGAGTTGCTGATCGGCGCATCCCCACCAAACCACACGAGCACGGTTGCCCTGCGGTCCTCGACGAACAGCTCTTCGCTTCCGCGGAGGAATCGTGCCCGGACTCCTGGTTGACCCGTTGCCGGGTTCGTGATTGCGGACAGGGGGAACTCTGCGATGCCCTCCTGCACGACGGCGCCGATCGCGTAGTCGACCGTCGCGTCCGGGAATGCCGCACGGATACCTTCGATCGGGTTGACGACGCGCTCGGGGATCACCGTCGCGGAGCCACCACCCTGGGTGCGGGCCTGGTCGGCGTTGTGGCCGACGATGGCGATCCGTGAGACGCCCTTCGGCTGGATCGGCAGCACGCCTGTGTTGCGGACGAGGACAATCCCTTCTGCCTCGGCCTCGCGCACAAATGCCACGCCGTCCTCGACGTTGACCGGGGTTGCGGCGACGGCGTCGAATCCTTCTAGCGCGCCCACCCGCGCAGCCAGGTGCAGGATGCGATGGACCTTGCGGTCGATCGCCGCCTCGGAGACCTCTCCGCTCTGGACCGCGGCGAGCAGCGCGGGGCCCCACGCGCCGTCCGGGCCGGGCATCGCGACGTCCTGTGACGCCTTGGCCGAGTTGATGGATCGGACGCCGGTCCAGTCGGAGACGACGATGCCGTCAAAGCCCCACTCAGAGTTCAGCGGTGTCTCGAGGAGATCACTCTCCGATGCGGTGACTCCGTTGATCGAGTTGTACGACGACATCACCGCCCATGCGTGCGACTCGGTCACCGCCTTCTCGAAGGCCAGCAGGTAGAGCTCACGGAGCGCCCGTTCGGACACCTCGGTCGACGCGGTGAACCGGTCGGTCTCGTAGTCGTTGGCGACGTAGTGCTTCGGTGTCGCGGCGACCCCGTTGTGCTGCACGCCGTCGACGTACGCCGCCGCGAGGTCGGCTGTGAGGACCGGGTCTTCGCTGAACGCCTCGAAGTGACGTCCTCCGAGCGGGGAACGCTGCAGGTTGACGGTCGGGCCGAGCACGACGTCGACCCCCTTGCGGCGAGCTTCGACAGCGGCAACGGCACCGTATCGGTAGGCGATCGCTCGATCCCAGGACGCCGACAGCGCCGTCGCGGACGGCAGGTTGAGTGACGGGTCACGCTCGTCCCACACCTCGCCGCGGACCCCCGACGGCCCGTCGGACATGAGCATGCGTCGCAGCCCGATCTTCTCGATCGGCCAGGTCGTCCAGAAGTCCCGGCCAGTGAGCAGCTGGACCTTCTCCGACAGGTCGAGCTTCGCTACGAGTTCCTGTACGCGGTCGGTGATCATTTCACGTCCTCGTTATGGGTCCTGCAATAGACTTACTGGATGCAGGGCGTGTGATGGTGCCCATGGGTTCATAGGACTTCTAGGGGCCCAGGGGCTAGGTCGCCCCGGGCGGCGGGAGAGACGACCGCTGGCGAAGTAGACATACCTACGATCGCAGACATCGTCCGCGGAGGCCGGTGCTCGGGCCTTGGCTCTCGAGCGAATCGGCCGCATGTCAACGGCAGCACTCAAGGAAGCGGGAATGATGCAGATCGGCGAACTAGCGCGCCGCACAGGGGTCGCGACCAGGCTGCTTCGGTACTACCAGGAGCAGGACCTGCTTCATCCCGAGCGCCTTCCCAACGGCTATCGAGACTTTGACGACGGTAGCGTACAACGAGTTCTGCAGATCCGATCGCTCCTTGAGGCGGGCCTTAGCACCACCGCGATCCAGCGACTGCTGCCGTGCTTCACCGGGCAAGGAGCCGACCTTCGCGCCATGACAGATCCCGAGATGGCAGCCAACCTGCATGCCGAACTCGTCGCGCTCGAAGAGCGTATCGCGGCACTCGTCGACCAAGCAGAGGCGATTCGTCGCTACCTCGCGCAAGCGGCGTCGACCACTGCTGCATGAGTCCATTTGACCTTCACATGAGTGTGAAGGTTTAGCCTGCTCGATGTCCGAACGCCGGACGTCAGAGGAGGAACATGCGACTCGGAGTGCTCGACTACGCACCCATCGACGAAGGCAAGAACCCGCACGACGCGCTCAGCGCCTCGACCCGGTTGGCCCGCGAGGCAGAACGCCTCGGCTACTCCCGGTACTGGGTCTCGGAACACCACGGCACCGGAGCCCTCGCGAGCGTCAGCCCTGAAGTGCTCATGGCACATCTGGCCGCGAACACGTCGACGATCCGGATCGGATCCGGCGGAGTGATGCTTCCGCACTACAGCAGCATGAAGGTGGCGGAGAACTATCGATCCCTCGATGCCCTGAACCCAGGGCGCATCGACCTTGGATTCGGTCGCGCCCCAGGCGCTGACCGTCGCGTGACTGCCGCGCTGAACGACGAGAAGGCGGGAACACTGCCCTACTCGGAGAAGGTCACCGACCTCGTCGGGTTCCTGACAGGCAAGCATCGCGCCAGTTCCAGGTACGTCGGCGTTTCCGCAGCTCCGCAGTTGGACACCCTCCCTGTGCCGTGGGTACTCGCGGCGAGCGGCTCCACCGCGCAGCTTGCCGGGATGAACGGGCTCGGCTTCACCTTCGCGCACTTCATCAACCCGTCCGGGCAGGGCCCCGCGGCGGCCCAGGAGTACCGGTCAGCGTTTCAGGCAAGCGAGTTTCTAGACGATCCTGCGGTGATCGTCGCGGTGTTCGCCGCCATCGGTGACACCGAGGAGGAGGCCGCCGGGCTCGCGGACGCGTTCCACCTGTGGCTCGCACATGCAGAGAGCGCAGCGCCGTTCGGTCGTCTACCGTCTACGGCCGCCGTCCGGGATCATGTCTGGTCCCCCGGGGAGCTGGCAGCACGTGACCGCAACGCGGGTCGGCTGGTGTCGGGAACAGCGGCGCAGGTGGCCGAGCAGGTTCGCCGTCTCGCAGATACGTACGGCACCGACGAAGTCATGATCAACCCGATGGTCCCCGACGAACAGAACCGCACGGCGGCTCTGGGTCGGCTCGCCCGAGCTCTCGACCTGCCATCGACGTCGACCCCGCCAACGACACCGGAGACGCCATGAGCACTATCGCCATCATCGGCGCGCACGGCAAGGTCGGCCGCATCGCCGCTCGCTTGCTCAGCGCTGACGGCCACGACGTGATCGGGGTCGTCAGGAACCCTGCGCACACCGACGACATCGTCGCCGACGGCGCCACACCCGTCGTCATCGACCTCGAACAGTCCGTGACGGACGAGCTCGCAGCATCAGTTCGCGGTGTCGACAGCATCATCTTCACTGCAGGCTCCGGCGGCGGGTCCGGCCCAGGGCGGAAGGACACGATGGATCGAGCAGGCGCGATCAAAGCGATGGAAGCAGCCGCGCACGTCGGCGTCGACCGATTCATCCAGGTGTCCTACCTCGGTGCGGACGAGCCGCCTGAGGGCGGCACGCACCCGGACATGCTCGCCTACCAAAAGGCGAAGCACGCCGCCGATGAGGCACTGCGTGCCAGCACCTTGCGGTGGACGATCGTCCGTCCCGGGGCGCTCAACGACGCCCCCCTCACGAGACGCGTGACCATCGCTCCTTCCGTCAAGGACGGAACGACCAGCCGCGCCAACACGGGTGCGCTTCTGGCGCTGCTCGCGACGACCGATCGGGCGACCGGCCATGTCCTCAACGTCATCGACGGCGACACTCCGCTCGAGGACGCGACGCCCCGATGACCGACACAGCAGCCCGTCGTAAGCACGCGGCCCTCGCCCTCGCGCACCGCTGGTTCGCGTTCCTGGAGACAGACTGGGGCAACACCCCCGACCACATGACGATGTTCGAACCCGCTGTCACTCTCACCGGCCACCACGGAGGCGTCACCTTCGCGCACAGCCATGAATCGCTGCAGCGATGGTTCGAAGCGGTTCCGGACGCGACGAGTGCCCACCACATGTTGCACGCGGTCTGGTCCGAGGCCGGCGCGGGAAGCGGCGGACTGTCGTTCGTCGTCGCTTACCAGACGCCCACCCTCGATGGCGTCGCCGGGGCCATCATCAAGTACGACACCGTCATCACGTTCCGGGACGGCCAGGCGCGGTTCGTGGCGCTCGACAAGACACCGGTGCTGCCCGATACCGATCCGGTGTATCAGCCTTCCTGGGCAGCTCATCGCGTGGGTGGGCTGATACACAGCGCCTTGGCCAACCCCAAGGACCAGCCGATCTTCGTCGCTGCTCTCGGACCTCTCACAAGCACCGCCGACGTCAAGGTGTGGGCACCGAGTTCAGCGCCCGCATCGTCATACACCGCCTACGTGACCATCCGCGGACAGAACGCCTCGCCGCGGACCGTGCGGATCGCGCTCCTCGACAACGCGGATGCGACGCACCCGACCGTTTCTTCGATCGACGCGCAGTGAACCACCATCCAGTACCTCAACAACCATCAGACAGGACCATCGTGGACCCCATCGACCGACTCCTCGCCACCGAAGATATCCGCAGTCTCCGCATCAAGTACGCGCACCTGCTCGACAGCAACCACGTCGACCGGCTCGGCGAAGTGTTCGCAAGCGACGCGATCGTCGACGCCGGCCGCGGCAAGTGGCACGGACTGGAAGCCGTCCTCGCGGGACTGAGTGAGGCATTCGCCGCCTACGACACGACCGGCAGCGGCATCTACCCCTTCCACCACGCGATCACCAACCACTGGATCGAGTTCACCGGTCCCGGAACAGCAGAGGGCAGGTCGTACCTGATCGACTTGCAGACCGACCCCAACGACGAGCGATGGATCCTTCTCGGAACCTACGCCGACGAGTACCGGATCGAGAACGGTGCATGGCGCATCAGCCGCTCCCGCCTGGACGTCACCTGGCCGGTGCCCGCAGTCGGCGGCGGCCTTCCCGCAGCCGACCTCGTGCTACCGGAATAGCCCGGCCACGCGCGGCAGGCGGCACGGATGCTGCGTCTCGCACCGCGGCGCCCATCGCCGGAAGGTCGCACACAGACTACTCGTCTCCATCGGGAGGGACACCCATGACCACGAACATCAGGGCGGACGTCCTGTCGACTCTTGAGCGGTTCATCGCCGGCTGGCGTTCCCACGACACCACCGGCATCCGGGCCGCCCTCACTGACGACGCGGTGCTGCGCAGCAGCGCGCACGGAGAAGTCCTCACTGCGGCCACTATCGCCGACACGCTCGCGACCGACTTCCCCGCCGCCGCACCGACGCGAATCGTCTCGACCAACGCCTACGTCGCAGGTAACCTCGCCCGCACAACGCTCACCGCATACCTCTACGGCGTCTTCGCCCATGAGAGCAACCGCACAGAGGCAGTGTTCGGCGCCGTCTTGCTCGCCAACCTCGTCCCGGGACCTGACGGCTGGGTATTCACCGACCTCCGCCTCAGCGTCACCCAAGTCGAGGGCACCCGACGTCACTTCGCCAGGTGGCAGTTGCCTGATCGCTCCGGCTGGCAGGTCGGCGACCCAACTCCGATCATCGTCAGCGAGATCGATTCACCCTGGGCATGTGGAGTGCCCGCACTGGCGGGCCTCAGCGCAGAGCAGAGGGTCGTCGACGCCTACACCCGATACGCGTGGGCGATCGATCAAGGTGACATCGCCCTGCTCGTAGGCGCGTACGCACCGGACGCGTCCGGTGAGTTCATGCCGTTGGGGCATCGCGAGGGCCGCCGAGACATCATCGGACAACAGAAGGCATTTCGACGGCACTGGCCACACATGCAACACTTCGGACTGCCGCTGGCCGTCACCCTCGACGACGCTCGCACCGCCTCCATGGTGGTCGGCAGAGTCATTCCGCAACGCGACGTGGACGCTAGCGGCGCACCCCTGTTTGGCGCGCGATATCAACTTCAGCTGGTCCTCGACGACGATGAATGGCGCATCCGGCACTTCGACTATCGCGAAGGCTGGACCGGCACCCCATGACACGCCCGCCTGGGCCGCGTGGCGCCAGAACGGCGGGCTGTGCGGTCGCAGAGGGGACGGGACCTTCCACCATCAAGTGGTTCTACTGACGATCTTCGGCTCGTCGACTGCTCGTTGTACCAACCAGACGCCGCTCGCCGCGTGAACAGTGGCGATCGCACGCGCGCGTCCCATCGCCGGGGCTGCGGATGCCTCATCAGCGCAGGCGAGCCAGGCTTCGATGGCGCCTACCGCACCCGAGGCGGCGTAGCGGATCATCATGGACAACGCGGTCTTGCGCTCGATGTCTGAGAGTTCCTGCGGAACGGCGTCAGGATGCGAAACGGCAAACGTCACGAGCACCTGTTCGATGCGGGCGATGAGTACGTCGCGCAGTTCCGAGGGCAGCCCAGTCACCAGCGCACGGCGGTACTGCGGCCAGAATCGCTCGATGTGAGAGAAGAGCTCCTCGGACGGCAGATCCATCATTGTGCCGCCAGCGGGTGGTCCCTCGGGGATCCTGTTCGCCAGAGCCGCGTACGCGGTGAGGTCATCGTCGAGGACGCGCGCCAGCAACTCGGACGGGCTGCTGGCATATCGGTAGAACGTATCCCGCGTGACCGCAGCGACACGGCACAGCTCGGTGACGCTCACGAGGCTGATCGGGGTCTCGCCTGCGACCGTGACAACAGCTTGACGCAGTGCGAGCTCCGCTCGGGGGCGATCCAGTGCCATCTGCCAATGATAGGGTCGCTTCAAAATCTGACATGTGTCAGATCCGGAATTCGAAGAGGAGCAATGATGGTCAACGGAGCCGCGGCACTCACCAACAAGGTCGCCATCGTCACGGGCGGGGCAAACGGCATGGGCGCAGCGCACGCACGCGCCCTGGTAGCAGCCAGAGCCCGTGTGCTCATCGCTGACGTCACCGACGAAGCCGGTCACCTTCTCGCCGCAGAGCTGGGCGAGGCCGCCCACTTCGTCCACCTCGACGTCACCTCGACAGACGAGTGGACCACCGCTGTGGCTGCCGCCGAGGCCGAGTTCGGGGGCGTTGACGTCCTGGTCAACAACGCCGGGATCCTGGGGCAGGCACCCATCTGGGAGTACGAGGACTCCGCGTGGGAGCGGATCATCAGCATCAACCTCACCGGTCAGTTCAAGGGCATTCGCGCAGTGGTGCCGTCGATGCGCGCGCGCGGAGCAGGGTCGATCATCAACGTCTCGTCCACAGCTGGACTGAAGGGGTTCGCGGGAACCTCCGCATACAACGCATCCAAGTTCGGGATTCGCGGGCTGACGAAGTCAGCCGCACTCGAGCTGGCGCCGTTCAACATCCGCGTCAACTCGGTGCACCCGGGCAACGTCCAGACCGCAATGATCGATGGCCTCTATGCCGACTACCCCCACGTACCCATGCACCGCGCCGCACAGGTCGAAGAGATCGCGGCGATGGTCCTCTTCCTCGCTGGCGACACGAGCTCCTTCTCCACCGGCGCGGAGTTCATCGCGGACGGCGGCGAGACCGCCGGGCAGCCGGACGTATTTGCCTGAGGCTCGAACTCCTCGCACATCAAGTCCCGTGCTCCTCGCGCTCGACTACTCGGCGCCAGACCTCCGGTCCGGACATGCCAGGTCAACTGAGAATTTGAGCGCCCGTCGTTCTCGTTCTAGTTGGCGTTCTTGCAGTTGGAGACCGCCAACTAGATTGAGAACGGACACTGGAGCTCTTCCGGCCTTACTGGGGTGTCGCTGGCGTGGATGGTGACGAGGAGGGCTTCGACGACGAAGACCCGACTACGGATGACCCCGCGCGCGTGGAGCACCCGCTCATCACGAGTGATCTGCTGCGCCGGATTCCTATCGGACCCCAGGAGAGCCCTCGTACTCGCTGGAGTGCACGACACTGTTCCACTCATCAAGCACCTGCTGCGGTGCCTCGCCAACCGCTCCAGGCGCACCGCCTCCCACCCGTAACGGCGGTCGGTCAGATACTCCAAGAACATCCGGAGATCGCCGGTGTAGGCACGAGCTGTTGACACCTGCCGAGCTCACGTATTCCCGATGAACCCCTCGATCTCGACCGCCGTCCGCTGCCATGGGTAGAGGTTCGAGAACTCGACCATGCGTCGAGCCATCCGAAGCCGATGGGCGATCGTGGCGGTCTTGAGAAAACGGACGCGTTGCTGACGCGCCCAGCCCTCCGGCATGGCCTCCATCACCGCGGACTCCGGCTGAAGCAGTCCAAGCCCTTCGACCGGAACGAGCCGCGCAGCGCCGGGCAGCTCGGGTCCTGAGCTCGTTGACGTCACGATCGCATCAGACACAGCATTGAGTGGTTAGCGCAAGCGGCCTTGCGGGCTCGGGGGCCTTCGCGCGAAACTCACCTGGAACGAGCCGTTTCACGCCATGTTTGAGGGTGTCGAAAGCTCATCTGGATGCAACTCAGGACGGACTCCGAAGAGCCCTCTCAGGTGTCGACCGTCGACGCGTGCGCGTGTGCGCAGGCGTCGACGGTCGTGGTGCGGTGGTTGCGTCCGGGGTAGATGCGGATCCACAGGGGTCGGCGCCTCGGAGGTGCCGGTGGCTGCGGGCAGACACCGAACCCGAAGTTGGTCGGGCAACTCTTCGGAGTTGCCCGACCAACCTCGGGTTCGGCACCCAGCGGCGAGCTGCGCGTCAGGCGACCTGCGCCGGGACGTTCGCGACGCCGTCGGGCAGGAGACGGCGGCCCAGGACCTTCTCCGTGTAGCCCGTCCGGTCCAGGTACGGCGTGATGCCGCCGTCGTGGAACGGCCAGCCCGCACCCAGGATCATGCAGAGGTCGATCTGCTCGGGGCCCTGGACGACGCCCTCGTCGAGCATGTGGCCGATCTCGGTGGTCAGGGCCACCAGGACGGCGTCGAGCACGCCCGCCTCGTCGAGCGCGCCCGGTCCGCCGGCCTCACCGGTGCCGAAGTAGGCCTGGATCGCCGGGTCGACGCTCGCGGGGATGCCGCGCGCCGGAGCCGGCAGGACGACCTTGGTGCCCTCGGCCACGAGCTTCTCGAGCCCGGGGGAGGACGGGAAGCGGTCGCCCAGGTCCTCGCGCAGCGACGTCAGGACGTGCAGGCCCACGGCGGGGCCCACGAGGTCGAACAGCGCGAACGGACCCATGGGCAGGCCCAGGGGACGCAGCGCGCGGTCGGCGACCTCGACCGAGGTGCCGTTCTCGACGGCCTCCACGATCTTGCCCAGGAGCAGCACGAGCAGGCGGTTGACCACGAAGCCCGGGCGGTCGGCGACGCCCACCGCGGTCTTGCGCAGCGCCTTGGAGACCGCGAAGGCCGTGGCGAGGGCCTCGTCCGAGGTCTTCTCTGCCCGGACGACCTCGACGAGCGGCATCTGCGCGACGGGGTTGAAGAAGTGCAGCCCCACGACCCGCTCGGGGTGTGCCAGGTCTGCGGCCATCTCGGTCACGGACAGCGCCGAGGTGTTGGTCGCGAGGATCGTGTCGGGGCCGATGATGCCCTCGAGCTCGGCGAAGACCTTCTTCTTGAGCCCCAGGACCTCGGTCACCGCCTCGATGACAAAGTCGCAGCGCGAGAACTCGGTGATGTCCGTGGTCCCGTGGACCGAGGACAGGACCTTGGCTCCCGTGTCCTTGCTCATCCGGCCCGTCGTGACGAGCTTCTCGACCGTCGTGCGGACGTAGTCGAGCCCGTGCTGCACGCGCTCGGCGTCGAGGTCGCGCATCGTCACGGGCACGCCCAGGCGCTGTGCGAACAGCAGCGCGAGCTGAGCCGCCATGAGCCCCGCGCCCACGATCCCGACCGAGGTGACCGGGCGGGCGAGCTTCGGGTCCGGGGCGCCCGCGGGGCGCTTGCCGTGCGAGACGAGCTGGAACGCGTAGACGCTCGCACGCATCTCGTCGGACATGATGAGGTCCGCCAGGGCCTCGTCCTCGGCCGCGAAGGCCTCGTCCTTGGTCGCGGTGCGTGCCGCGGCCAGCAGGTCGAGCGCCCGGTAGGGCGCGGGCCGTGACCCGTGCACGACGGCGTCGAGCTGCTTGCGCGCACCGGCGACGACCGCGTCCCACACCGGGGCCGGGTCGAGCTCGCGGCGCTCGACGACCGTGGTGCCGCGCACGACGTCGGCGGTCCAGCGGATCGAGGACTCGAGGAAGTCCGGCGCCTCGAACAGCGCGTCGGCCAGGCCGATCTCGAAGGCCTCCTTGGCCTTGAACGGCTTGTTGGCGCTCGGGCGAGTGAGGATGACGTCCATGGCCTTCTCGATGCCCACGAGGCGTGGCACGAGGTAGGCGCCGCCCCAGCCCGGGACCAAGCCGAGGCCGACCTCGGGGAGCGCGAGCGCGGGGGCGTCGGTCGCGACCGTGCGGTAGTCGCAGTTGAGCGCGACCTCGAGGCCGCCGCCCAGGGCCAGGCCGTTGACGTAGGCGAACGTCGGGACGCCCATCTCTCCGAGCAGGCGGTAGGCCGCGTGGCCGCTGCGGCCCAGCTCGAGGGCCTCGTCGCGCGTGCGGACGCCTGCGACCTGCGTGAGGTCGGCGCCCGCGGCGAGGAAGTAGGGCTTGCCCGTCACGGCGACAGCCGCGATCTCCCCGCGCGCCGCGCGCGCCTGGAGCGTGGTCAGCGCTGCCGTGAGCTCGGCGATGCCCTCGGGCCCGAGCGTCGTGGGCTTGGTGTGGTCCAGGCCGTTGTCGAGCGTCAGGAGCGCGAGCGTGCCCGCGCCGCCCGGCAGCTCGACGTCGCGGACGAGGGAGTGGGTCACGCGCTCGGCACGGGGCGTGGTGGTCTGGGTGCTCATGGGTCAGTTCTCCCCGTCGGTCGTCGTGTGGCCGGAGTAGTCGGCGTGGTGCGGGTTCTCCCAGACGACCGTGCCGCCCATGCCCAGGCCCACGCACATCGTGGTCAGGCCGTAACGGACCTCGGGGTGCTGCTCGAACTGGCGCGCCAGCTGGGTCATGAGGCGCACGCCCGACGCCGCGAGAGGGTGACCCACCGCGATCGCGCCGCCGTACTGGTTGACGCGAGCGTCGTCGTCGGGCAGGCCGAAGTGGTCGAGGAACGCCAGGACCTGCACGGCGAAGGCCTCGTTGATCTCGAACAGGCCGATGTCCTCGATGCTCAGGCCGGCCTGGGCCAGGGCCTTCTCGGTCGAGGGGATGGGCCCGATGCCCATGACCTCGGGGTCCACGCCCACGTACGCGAACGACACGAGACGCATGCGGGCCGGCAGACCGAGCTCGGCCGCGACGTCGCCCGCCGCGAGGAGCGAGACCGCAGCGCCGTCGGTCAGCGGGGACGCGTTGCCCGCGGTGACCTTGCCGCCGGGACGGAACGGCGTCTTGAGGTGCGCGATGTCCTCGACCGTGGTGCCCGGGCGGGGCAGCTCGTCGGCCGTGGCCAGGCCCCAGCCCTGCTGCGGGTCGCGCAGCGCGATCGGGACGAGGTCCGGCGTCACGTCGCCGTTGGCGAGCGCCTTGGCGTACTTGGCCTGGCTCGCGACGCCGTACGCGTCCGCGCGCTCCTTGGTCAGGTGCGGGAAGCGGTCGTGCAGGTTCTCGGCGGTCGCACCCATGACCAGGGCCGTCGAGTCGACGAGCTTCTCGGCGACGAAGCGCGGGTTGGGGTCCGCGCCCTCGCCCATGGGGTGGTGGCCCATGTGCTCGAGGCCGCCCGCGAGCGTCACGTCCTGGGCGCCGATCGCGATGGCCGACGCGGTCGTGGTGACCGCGGTCATGGCGCCCGCGCACATGCGGTCGATCGCGAAGCCCGGGACGGACTTCGGGAGGCCGGCCAGCACGGCCACGCTCCGGCCGAGCGTCAGGCCCTGGTCGCCCGTCTGGGTCGTCGCGGCCAGCGCCACCTCGTCGATGCGCTCGACCGGGAGCTCGGGGCGGCGACGCAGCAGCTCGCGCACGGCCTTCACGGCGAGGTCGTCGGCACGGGTGTTGGCGTAGATGCCGTCGGGACGGGCCTTGCCGAACGGCGTACGCACCCCCTCGACGAAGACGACGTCGCGGACGGTCCGGCGCGAGCCCGAACCCTTGCTGGCCACAGTCATGGCATCTCCTGATCTGGACGGCGGTGTCCCTGAGCGTCACCGCTCAGCGTTGGTACAGGCTACCCACGGTACCGGGAAAATGCACGAAAGCGTGAGACCGAGTATCTGCAACGGCCGACGGACCCGCTCAACCAGAGGGTTCGAGGCGGGTCCGTCGGGGATATCAGGGGCGATCTGGGCGATACGCAGTCTCGCCCGTGGAGAGGTCAGTGGCCTCCGCGGAGCTTGCGCACGACCCTCTTGGCGGTCGGCAGGCCCTTGTTCCAGGCGGTGTACCACATCGAGAACGGCACGTCGATGCTCCCGATCAGCTCGTCCTCGTGGCTCGCGAAGCCGCGCTTGAACGTCGAGATCCCGTCGTTGAGGAGCCCGTTGACGTCGTAGCGCAGCACGCCGCGCTCACGCATCGCGTTGATCGCGTACCACTTGAGACCGTAGTTGGCGCGCAGCCGCTGGCCCTCCTCGTCCATGCCGCCGTACAGCTCGAACGACGTGCGCGCCGAGGCCGCGAACCACACGAACGAGACCGGCCGGTCGTGCGGGCCGCCCTCGCGCGAGCGGGCGAAGGCCGCGAAGACGGGCGAGTGCTCGCCGAGCTGGTCGAACACGAGCTCGTAGTAGGAGTCCTCGTGCAGGCCGAACCCGGCCCGCTCGGCGGTCTGGCGGTACAGGCGCAGGCACGCCGAGAGCTCGGCGCGCGTGGTGACCGGGCGGAACTCGAGGTCCTCGCGCTCCGACTTGCGGATGTACTGGCGGGTCTTCTTGGCCATGTCGGCCATGAGCTCGTCGGGCGTCTTGCGCAGGTCCAGGATCAGGGTCGTCGGGTAGAGCACGGGGTTGACCGCGGGGGCCGCGCCGTCGAGCTCGAGCGAGGTCCCCGCGTCCCAGTCCGGCTCGAGCGTGATGCCCACGCCACCGACGTTCTCGCGGCACCAGCCCACCACGGCCTCCGTGACGCCCGACCGGGTCGCGGGGTAGCCCGTGCCGTCGGGCATGACGACCGGACCACGGGGCACGTAGCTCAGCGCCTTGAACTGCGCGGGCAGCGAACGGACCAGGACCTGCGCAAGGCCCAGGACCGTGCCGTCCGAGCCCGCGACCTGCAGGCGGCGAGGCGTCCAGGCCCCGGCCCCCTTGACCTCGCCCCACCCCCAGAGCTGGAGCGGGTGGCCACCCATCGCGAGCACCTGCTCGTCCCAGGCGGCGCGGTCGGTGATCGTCGTGACGGTCAAGGAGGAGGACTCGGGCAGCATGCCCCCGACCTTACCGGCGAGGGGAAGTCCCGGACGACGGCGTCCCCACCGTCTGCCCCGACCGGCGTCCAGGACATCGGCCGAGGTGGGCGGCGGGCGCAGGCGTCGGCGAGCCGTGCGCCGGGACCTACGAGGCGCTCTCCGGGGACGGGGCAGGGCGTGCGACCGAGGCCGGGTCGGCGAGAGCGCGGGCCAGGGGCTCGGCCACGAGGTCGAGCTGCCACTCGCGCGCGCCGCGGCCGCGCAGGAACTGCGCGACGTGCTCGGTGTCGAGCGGTGAGGGAGGCGTCCAGCACACGCGGCGCAGGGCGTCGGGCTGCAGGAGGTTCTCGATCGGCACCGAGAGCTCGTCGGACAGCGCCTGGACCACGACGCGCGCGGCGTCGAGGCGCTGGGCCGCGGCGGGGTCGCGGTCGGCCCATGCGCGCGGCGGCGGCGGGGCGTCGCTGCGCGGCCCGCGGGCGCTGGGCAGCGCTTCCTGGGGCAGGGCCAGCGCCTGGTCGATCGCGTGCTGCCAGGCCGCGGCCCGGCGGGCCGTGTTGCGGCCCGAGAACGCGGGCAGCTTGACCAGCTCGGGCACCGAGCGGGGCATGGCCTGGGCGGCGGCGACGATCGCACGGTCGGGCAGGACCCGTCCCGGAGCGATGTCCCTGCGGCGGGCGTTCTCGTCACGTGCCTCCCACAGGCTGCGAACGACCGCGAGGCTGCGCGGGTTGCGCAGCGCGTGCACGCCCGACGTGCGACGCCAGGGTTCCTCGCGCGGCGGGGGCGGGGGAGCGGTGCGCACGGCCTCGAACTCCTGGGCGGCCCACTCTGCCTTGCCCTGCTCCTCGAGCCGCTCGCCGAGGATCTTGCGCAGCGGGATGAGGACCTCGACGTCGAGCGCGGCGTACCGCAACCAGTCCTCGGGCAGGGGGCGCGTCGACCAGTCGGCCGCGGAGTGCTCCTTGGCGAGCCCGAGGCCCAGGACCTCGGCGATCACGGCGGCCAGCCCGACGCGCTCCATGCCCAGGAGGCGTGCCGCGAGCTCGGTGTCGAAGATCCGGGCGGGGTACAGGTTCTGCTCGGCGAACCCGGGCAGGTCCTGGGACGCGGCGTGCAGGATCCACTCGGCGTCGCCCACGGCCTCGCGCAGCGGCGAGAGGTCGGGGATCGCGATGGGGTCGATGAGCGCGGTGCCCGCACCCTCGCGGCGCACCTGCACCAGGTAGGTGCGCTGGCCGTACCGGTAGCCCGACGCGCGCTCGGCGTCCGCGGCGACAGGGCCGGACGCTGCGGCGTAGGCCGCGACGACCTCGGCGAAGGCCTCGGGCGTGTCGATCACGGGACCGACGCCGTCGGCCGGCTCGGTCAGCGGGGTCACGGCGGGGACCGGAGCGCCGGGGTCTGCGCCGTCGGGCGTCGAGTCGGTCGCGGGGACGTCGCGCGCCGCCTCACGCGCTGTGCCGACGTCGACGGCGTCGCCGGAGGGGCCGCGGTCGGCGGTCCGGCGTGAGGAGAAGGAAGGTGTGTGGGCCGAGCTCATGGACCCACGGTATTGCGTCGGGGCCGCAACGACGTCACGCCGTCCGGCAACGGGGGCAGCCCGGCGGCCGTGCACAGGAGCGTGGACCACGCCTCGAGGTGGGCCCCGAGGTCGGTCGACGTGGGCGTCCAGGACGCCCGGATCTCGAGGTCGACGTCGTTGGCCTGGCCTGCCAGCGCGCCGAAGCTCTCCGAGAGCACGCGGGTCACGGTGCCGCCCTCGGCCACCGCGTCGGCGTGCGAGTGCGCGAGGGCGTCGTCGAGCCAGGTCCAGGCGACCTCGGCCAGGAGCGGGTCGGTGGCCATCTCGGGCTCGAGCGTCGCGCGCACGAGCGTCACGACGCGGAACGTGCCGTGCCAGGCCTCCTGGCCCGCGGGGTCGTGCAGCAGGATGAAGCGTCCGCTCGCGAGGTCCTCGCCCGAGCCGTCCTGACCGGTCACCTCGCCCGTGAGGGCGAGCGCGAACGGGGCGATCCTGCCGGGCGCGGGCACCTCCTGGAGGCGGACCTCGGGGCGTAGCCTCCGGCGCCCCACGGACTCCAGGGCGCGGAGGAAGTCGGGTGGTGCCGCGGCTTCTCCGGACTTGATCACACGCTGCACAGTACGAGCAGATGTCCACATCGTGGAGGTTAGGCGCGCGGAGGAGATCGAATCGTGATCGCCGGACTAGGCTGTCGGGAGTGTCCGCCGACGCCCGTCGTCGGCATGTCCCGCCGGCGCCCGGCACTCCTGCTCGCCGGAGCCAGCACCTACCCCCGAGGAGCACAGCAGATGACAGCCCGCGCACAGATCGGCGTCACCGGACTCGCGGTCATGGGCCGCAACCTGGCCCGCAACTTCGCTCGTCACGGCTACACGGTCGCGGTGCACAACCGCTCCTTCGCCAAGACCCAGTCGCTCGTCGCCGACCACGGCGACGACGGCGACTTCGTCCCGTCCGAGTCGATGGCCGACTTCGTCGCCTCGCTCGAGCGTCCCCGCAAGGTCGTCATCATGGTCAAGGCCGGCGGCCCGACGGACGCCGTCATCGCCGAGCTGGTCCCGCTCCTCGAGCAGGGCGACATCATCATCGACGCCGGCAACGCGCACTTCCCCGACACGCGCCGCCGCGAGGCCGAGCTCAAGGAGAAGGGCCTGCACTTCGTGGGCACCGGTGTCTCCGGCGGCGAGGAGGGCGCGCTCAACGGCCCCAGCATCATGCCCGGTGGCGCCCCGGAGTCGTACGAGACCCTCGGCCCCATCCTCGAGGACATCTCGGCCAAGGTCGACGGCGTGCCCTGCTGCACCTACGTCGGTCCCGACGGCGCGGGCCACTTCGTGAAGATGGTCCACAACGGCATCGAGTACGCCGACATGCAGCTCATCGCCGAGGCGTACGACCTGCTCAAGCAGGGCCTCGGAGCCTCGGCCCAGGAGATCGGCCAGATCTTCGCCGAGTGGAACAAGGGCGACCTCGAGTCGTTCCTCATCGAGATCACGGCCGACGTGCTCCAGCACGTCGACGCCGAGACCGGCAAGGCGTTCGTCGACATCATCCTCGACCGTGCCGAGCAGAAGGGCACGGGCCGCTGGACGGTCCAGAACGCGCTCGACCTGGGCGTCCCGATCACGGGCATCGCCGAGGCCACGTTCGCGCGTGCGCTGTCCGGCTCGGTGCCCCAGCGCTCGGCCGCGGTCGGCGTGCTGCCGGCCGACGCGGGCCAGTGGGAGATCACGGACCGTGACGCGTTCATCGAGGACGTGCGCCGTGCGCTGTACTCGTCGAAGGTCGTCGCGTACTCGCAGGGCTTCGACCAGATCGCCGCGGCCTCCGAGGAGTTCGGCTGGGGCATCGACCGCGGTGCCATGGCCCGCATCTGGCGCGGGGGCTGCATCATCCGCGCCCGCTTCCTCAACCGCATCACCGAGGCCTACGAGCGCGACGAGAACCTCGCGCTGCTCCTGGCCGACCCGTACTTCACGCAGACCGTCGGCGAGGGCGTGTCCTCGTGGCGTCGCGTGGTGTCCCAGGCCGCGCTCAACGGCGTGCCCACGCCCGCGTTCTCGTCCTCGCTCGCGTACTACGACGGGGTGCGCGCCGAGCGCCTGCCCGCGGCCCTCATCCAGGCCCAGCGCGACTTCTTCGGCGCCCACACCTACCACCGCGTCGACAAGGAGGGCGTGTTCCACACCGAGTGGTCCGGCGACCGCAGCGAGTCCAACGCATGACGGGGACTTCTCTCCCCGATCTCCTGCCTGTCGGCGTCGGTGGTGACATCGGCGTCTATGCGATGGTCCGCGCGTTCCACGAGCAGTACGGGACCGACGCCCTCGTGATCTCGAGCGTCGCCACGCGCGCCATGGCCGACTCGTCGTTCGTCACGAACGTCGTGACGCCCGGCATCGACGACCCCGAGGTCCTCGTCGCCGCGCTCGAGCGCGTCGCCGCCCAGCACCCGGGCAAGACGCTCGTGCTGCTCACGAACGCCGACTGGTTCGTCCGGTCGATCGTCGAGAACCGCGCGCGGCTCGAGGACAAGTACGTCATGTCCTACTGCACGCTCGAGGTCCTCGAGCAGGTCTCGAGCAAGGAGGGCTTCGCGGAGGTCTGCGACCGGCTCGGCATCCCCACGCCGCGCACGGTCGCGGTCAGCGTGCCCCAGCTCGTCGCGGACGGCGGGCTCGCGGCGATCCCCGCGCTGCGCGTCGACCTCGAGTTCCCGGTCGTCGCCAAGCCGTCCTCGAGCGCGGACTACCACTACGTCTCGTTCCCGGGCAAGCGCAAGATCCACCACGTCGACTCGCGCGCCGAGCTCGACGAGCTGCTCGGGCACCTCGTCACCGCGGGGTACCCCGGGACGTTCCTCGTCCAGGAGTTCATCCCGGGCGACGAGACGCAGATGCGCTCGCTCACGGCCTACCGGGACACGCGGGGCGTGATCACCCTGCTCGCCACGGGCCGGGTGCTCCTCGAGGAGCACACCCCGGGCACGCTGGGCATCCCCGCGGCGATCCTCACGGAGCCGTACGAGGACGCCATGGAGGCCGCGAGCCGGTTCCTCGACAACGTCGGGTACACCGGGTTCGCCAACTTCGACTACAAGCTGGACCCCCGCACGGGTCGGCACGTGTACTTCGAGGTGAACCCGCGCATCGGTCGCAACAACTACTACGTGACCGCGGCCGGGGCCAACATCGCTTGCGCGCTCGTCGAGGACCGGGTCCTCGGCAGGTCGATCGAGCCCCTGCTGGCCACGAAGGAGGTCCTGTACTCGGTGGTGCCGTTCCGGCTCCTGCTCAAGTACATCCTGGACCCCTCGTTGCGGATCCGGCTGCAGGCGGTCAAGGACCGCGGCGACGCGGTGAACCCCCTGAAGTACTCGAAGGATGGGGGGCTCAAGAGGCGACTGGTCGTCGAGGCGATGACCCAGAACTTCTACCGCAAGTACAAGAAGCACTACCCGGAACCGACCACGACGGGCTACTGAGACCGTCGGTGCCGACCGCACCGACCTTCTCCGCACCCTGACGAGCGGGCCGGACAGCACGAGGGGCCGTCACCACCTGGTGGTGACGGCCCCTCGTCGTCGTGCTCGCCGCGTCTTCCGGTGCGGCTGCGGCCTGCGGGAAGGTCAGCCCAGCTCGCTGGTGCCCGAGTACAGGTGCAGCACGGGCACGTGCAGCGCCTCGCGGGCACGCGACGCCCAGTCCTGGTGGAACGTGTCCTCGACCGCGTGCGGGTAGGTCACGATCGCGATCTCGCGGACGTCGCCCGCGGCGACCGCAGCGCGCAGCGCGGGCAGCGGGTCGTCCTCGGTCACGGCGCCCTCGGCCTCGCGGCCCGCGGCCCGGAGCTCTGCGACGCTCGCGTCGAGCTGCTCCTGCGCGGTGGCCGTGGCCTGGGCGCGCGACGGCTCCTTGCCGAGCACCTCGTCCCATGCCTCCTTGAGCTCTCCCACGCTGAGGTGGTCGATGATCGCGGAGACGACGTTGCGCTCGGTGTCGGCGGGCACCAGGACCCGGTAGGCGAGGGTCTCGTCGGGGTGGAGGGACAGGATGTGCTCCACGTCCACGGCGGCGAGGGTGTCTTCGGTCAGGACGAGGATGGTGTCGGTCACAGGCCCAGAGTAGTCAACGTTCTCAGCGCAGCGCCCATCGGGCGGCCAGCGTCCCGCCCGCGTGCAGCAGGTGCTCGAGCCGAGGACGGACCGGATCGGCGCTCGCGGGCATCTCGCCACCCGCCGTGGGACCGGTGGCAGCACCCGGGACGAGGGGCGGCAGGCCGGCCACGATCCGGCCCGGCCCCGGGCCCACGAGCACCGGGGTCGTGGTCACGCACAGCTCGTCGAGCAGGTCGGCGGCGAGCAGGTCCGCGAGCAGGTGCGGACCCCCCTCGCACAGCACCCGGGTCAGCCCCCGTTCCGTCAGCGCGGCGAGACCGGCCCGCAGGTCGGGTCCGGGCGTGGGGGAGGGGAGGTCCTGGGGGGTGCGGGGCGCACCCGCGTGCGTGTCGTCGTCGGGCCCGACGACGAGGATGCGGTCCGCCGGCACGCTCGCCCGGGCGATGCCCGCCCCGTGCTCGTCCGTGATGACGAACGGCGGGCGCGCGCCCCCGGCCAGCGACGCGGGCAGGTGGCCGCTGCGCGTGACGACCGCGAGCTCGAGCGGCCCGCGCCCCGCGCGCAGGTGCTCGAGCCCGCGCGGGACGTCGAGCGCGGTGTAGCCCTCGGCCCGTGCCGTACCCGCCCCCACGAGCACGACGTCCGCGAGGGCCCGCAGCACCCGGAAGACGCGCCAGTCGGCCGCGTCGTTGATGGTGCCCGAGCGGTGGTCCGGACCCCAGGCGCCGCCGTCGACGCTCGAGACCATGTTCGCGCGCACGTGCAGGCCCGGCGGGGACGCGTAGAACGCCGCGAGCTCCTCCTCTCGGGGCGTGACCTCGAGCCGGGTCCCGGCGAGGTGCCCCGCGCCGCCCGGGCCGATCAGCACGTCCAGCGCAGGGAGGGACGGGGCAGGGGGCGATGGGGTGACGTCCGACACAGCGCTCATCCCGCCAGGCTAGTGCGCGTAGGCTGGATCCTCGTGACTGCTGCGCCTCCCGATCTCGCCGGGACCCCGTCGAACTCGTCGAACCCGCCCCGTACCGCCGCCTCGCCCGCACCGGGCACGGCGAGCCTGCCGGGCGCGGGCGCCGAGGGCACGGCGCGCGTGCGGGCGCTCGCGGACATCCGGCCCGTCGTGCCGCCCACGCGGCTGCTCGCGGACCTCGTTCCCCCGCGCCACTTCGCCGACGCGCGCTTCGCGACGTACCGCGCGAACCCGGCCTACCCGAGCCAGGCGTCGACGGTCGCCCGTCTCGAGGAGGTCGGTGCGCAGCTCGCCCCGAGCACGTCCGGCAGGGGCGTGCGCGGCCTGTTCGCCAAGCGCAAGGCCGTGCCTGCGATCTACATGGACGGCGGGTTCGGTGTCGGCAAGACCCACCTGCTGACCTCGCTCGCGCACGCGGTGGGCCCCGACGCGGCCTACGGGACGTTCGTCGAGTACACCAACCTCGTGGGGGCCCTGGGCTTCCAGGCCACGGTCGACGCGCTCGCGACCAAGCGGCTGGTCTGCATCGACGAGTTCGAGCTCGACGACCCGGGCGACACCGTCCTCATGTCCCGGCTCCTGCGCGAGCTCGCGGACCGGGGCGTCGCGCTCGCCGCGACGTCCAACACGCTGCCCGGCTCGCTGGGCGAGGGGCGCTTCGCGGCCGAGGACTTCCTGCGCGAGATCCAGGCCATGGCGGCCCGGTTCGAGGTCATGCGGGTCGACGGCGAGGACTACCGCCACCGCGCGGTCGTGACCGAGACGCAGCCCCTGCCCGCGGAGGTCGCCGCGCAGGTCGCGGCGAGCCACCCGGGCGCGACGCTCGACTCCCTCGACGACGTGCTCGACCACCTCCGGCACGTGCACCCCAGCAAGTACGGCGCGATGCTCGACGACGTCACGCTCGTCGCGCTCACGGGGGTCCACCCCGTGACCGAGCAGTCGGCCGCGCTGCGGCTCGTGGTGCTCGTCGACCGCCTCTACGACCGCGACGTGCCGGTCCTGCTCGCGGGCGGCCCGGGCGAAGGAGCAGGGAGCGGCGGCGCGGAGGCCGCGATGTTCACCGAGGAGATGCTGCGCGGCGGCTACCGCAAGAAGTACTTCCGGGCACTGTCCCGGCTGGGCTCGCTCGCCGAGGACGGACGCGCCCTCACGCGGACTCCAGCCGCCTGAGCTCGGTCGCGACGTCGAAGTCGGCGGGCGGCCACCCCAGGTCCAGGCGTCGCAGCGCGTCGAGCACGAGCTCGGAGACCGCGAGCCGTGAGAACCACTTGGAGTCGGCCGGCACGACGTGCCACGGGGCGATCTCGGTGTTCGTCCGGTCGATCACGGCCTGGTACGCCTCCTGGTACGCGGGCCACTTCTTGCGTGCGTCGATGTCGCCCGGGTTGTACTTCCAGTGCTTCTCGGGGCGCTCCAGCCGGTCGCGCAGCCGAGCCTTCTGCTCGTCGAGGGACACGAAGAGGGCGACCTTGACGATCGTCGTGCCGCCCGCGACGAGCTCCTGCTCGAACGCGTTGATCTCCTCGTAGCGCGCCTCCCAGACGTCCGGCGGGACCAGCTCGTCGACACGGGCCACCAGGACGTCCTCGTAGTGCGAGCGGTCGAAGACCCCGAGGTACCCGGGGTCCGGCAGCGCGCGGCGGATGCGCCACAGGTAGTCGTGCTCGCGCTCCTCCGCGGTCGGGACCCCGAACGACGTGTGCTGGACGCCCTGCGGGTCCACCAGGCCGATCACGTGCCGCACGATCCCGCCCTTGCCCGACGTGTCCATGCCCTGCAGGACGAGCAGGACGGACCGGCTGCCGCCGCTGCGGCCCTCGGCGAACAGGCGTTCCTGGAGGTCGGAGAGCTCGTCGGCGTGCGCGTCGAGCAACCGCTCGGCCTGCTTGCGCCCCTGGGACCACCCGGGGGTCGAGGCGCGGTCGAACGACGCGAGGTCGAACCCGCGCGGTGCGCGCAGCGACTCGACGGGCGGCACGTCCCAGCCGGCGACCTTCTTGGCGCCGGACCGGGCCGTGGTGTCCTCGGGCGCTGATGCGGGGCCGGCCGAGCCGGACGAGTGCTTTCCCATGCGGGTGAGGCTAGTCACCTCGAGGTCAGGACGACAGCCGAACGACCCGCGACACGCACGGACGACTCGTCGACGGGGGCCGGCGCGAGGGGCTCGAGATCATGGCGCGCGCTCGCGTGGTCGGGCCGGGAGCGGGCGGCGGTGCCGGCAGTGCCGCGGGTGTCGGCGGTGCCGGGACGGGCCGCAGGGGCGACACTGCTGGGCGTGCCGGCAGGGCTGGGAGCGTCTGCAGGCTCGCTCGGTGACGACCACCGGGCGGCCACGCTCCAGGCGCGACGGGACGAGGGGAGCAGCGCGGTCCGTGGGTGCGGACCCACGTTGACGACCGTGACGACGTTCCCGCGCTGGACGAGCACGACGCCCCCCGGACCCCGGCGCACGATGAGGACCGCGTCGTCCCGCACGGCGCGCCGCAGGCGCAGGAGCGTGCTGGTCCAGGCGCGCAGGCGGTCGGTCGCGGGCTCCTCGAGGCGGGGGACGAACGCCGAGGCGAGGAGCAGCGCGGTCACGATCGCCTGCCCGTCCTCGTCGACGCGTTCTGTGGACTCGAGGCCGAGCATGATCTGCGCGGCATCTGGCATGGTCAGGATCCTGCTCAGGGCGTTGAACCACGTGGCGTCACCCTCGCGGGCGCCCGCGACCAGGGCGTGGAACGACCGCTCGAGGCCACGGACCCACAGGGTGCCCAGTCCCCGGCCTCCCTGCTCGGCCGGGACGAGCAGCCGGGGCTCCGCGGTCTCGCACTCGCCCACGAGCCGGACGGGGCGCCCGTGTGCGAGCGACGCGGCGTCCGCCGTCCGCGCGACCTCGACCAGGAGGTGCACGGGCGAGGCGTCGGCGAGGTCCTGGACCCTGGCGATGCGCAGCGCGTCGACGTGGAAGTCGTCGAACCACCGTTCGGCGCTGTCGACGACCCAGTCGTGGACCTCCCTGCTGCCGGCCCGGTCGAGGTTGATCCGGCGCCCCGAGGGCAGGTCTGCCGGCACGTCGGCGGCCGGCTCGTCCCGCAGGGGGAGCGAGGGCAGAGGAGAGCCGGGCGTGCGCCGCCGGGTCCGCAGCGGCGCCAGGTAGGGGGCGTAGGCCTCGAGGAAGGCCGCCCCGGGGGCGGCGCGGTGGTAGGCGACCCCGAGCGAGACGCCGATCCCGTGCGCGTGGGCCGCGTCGACGAACCGCTGGAGCGCGCGCGGGCCGCCGATCTCCTCGCACACCGTGTAGAGATGGGGGCACAGCACGCCCGCGACCGACCCGATCGTCCGCAGCTCGACGACCGCGACGCCCAGCGCCGACAACGCGTCGAGTCGCGCGGCGGCTGCATCGAGCGTGCCCTCGGGGGTGAACGTCGTGACGTCGACGTCGAGGACCGCGCCCCGCGCGTCGGGCCCCTGCCACGCCTCGTCGGACCAGTCGAACGCCGGGTCGAACGAGCGGCTCCAGCCGAGCAGGCCGTGCGGCTGGCGCGGGCTGCGCGGGTCGGGCAGCGGTGGGCCGCCGTCGATCGAGAACGCGTAGTCGGTGCCCGGCGCGAGCTCGTCGTCGGCTCCCCACCAGTTGGGCACGTGCATCCCGACCAGGCGCAGGGGGCGGCGCTCGGGCTCTGCGGCTGCCCCGGGAGCGGCGTCGGTCCCTGCGCTGTCCTCGTCGTGCGGTGCCCTGCGGGGCAGGACGACCTCGATCGTGCGGGCGCGCGGGGCCCAGACGACGGGACGCGGCCCGGGGACGGGGATCATGGGGGCGTCGTCGGGCGGCTTGGCGGTGTTGCGGTAGCGCGAGGTCATCCGGCGTGCGCCTCTCCCTGGGCTCGCACGAGCAGGACCGTGGCGAACGACGAGACCGTGAGGTGGTCGCCCGCGCGGTACGTCAGTGGCTCCGGCTCGGCCCCGTCCGCCGTGCTGACGAGCGTGCGCCACGTCGCACCGTAGGCCGCGACGGGCAGCGTGAAGTCGAGCGCGCGGTCCGAGGCGTTGAGCAGCAGCAGGAACGAGTCGTCGACGATGGGCTCCCCGCGCCGGTCCCGCTCGGGCAGGTCGTCCCCGCCCAGGAACACCATGACGGACTGCGCGTACCCCTGGTTCCAGTCGGTCGAGTCCATGCGGCTGCCCGAGAGGTCGAACCAGTCGATGTCCGGGATCTCGCCGTCGGGTGTGCCCGCAGGGCCCTGGAAGAAGCGACGCCGGTGCAGCAGCGGGTGCGCGCGCCGGATCTCGACCATGCGGCGGGCGAAGTCCAGGAGGCTGCTGCGCTCCTCGTCGAGCCCGTCCGCGCCTCCCCAGTCCATCCACGTGATCTCGTTGTCCTGGCAGTACCCGTTGTTGTTGCCGCGCTGGGTGCGGCCGATCTCGTCGCCGTGGGAGAGCATGGGGACGCCCTGGGAGAGCAGGAGCGTCGCGAGGAAGTTGCGGCGCTGACGCGCCCGCAGCGCGCGGACCTCGGGGTCGTCGGTGGGGCCCTCGACGCCGCAGTTCCACGAGCGGTTGTGGTTCTCGCCGTCGGCCCCGCCCTCGCCGTTGGCCTCGTTGTGCTTCTCGTCGTACGACACCAGGTCCGTCAGCGTGAAGCCGTCGTGGGCCGTGACGAAGTTGATCGACGCGATGGGCTTGCGGCCCGAGTGCTCGTACAGGTCCGAGGAGCCCGTCAGGCGGCTCGCGAACTCGGGCAGCATGGCGGGCTCCCCGCGCCAGAAGTCGCGCACGGTGTCGCGGTAGCGGCCGTTCCACTCGGTCCACAGGGGAGGGAACCCGCCGACCTGGTAGCCGCCGTCGCCCAGGTCCCAGGGCTCGGCGATGAGCTTGACCTGGGACACGACCGGGTCCTGCTGGACGATGTCGAAGAACGCCGAGAGCCGGTCCACCTCGTGGAACTGGCGCGCGAGCGTCGCGGCGAGGTCGAAGCGGAACCCGTCGACGTGCATCTCGGTGACCCAGTACCGCAACGAGTCCATGATGAGCTGGAGCACGTGGGGCGAGCGCATGAGCAGCGAGTTGCCCGTGCCCGTCGTGTCGAAGTAGTGGGCCTCGTCGCCGTCGACGAGCCGGTAGTACGCGGCGTTGTCGATCCCGCGGAACGACAGCGTGGGACCCAGGTGGTTGCCCTCTGCCGTGTGGTTGTAGACCACGTCGAGGATCACCTCGATGTCGGCCTCGTGGAGCGCCTTGACCATGGCCTTGAACTCCATGACCTGCTGCCCGCGCGTGCCGTACGCGGTGTAGCCGTTGTGGGGAGCGAAGAAGCCGATGGTGTTGTAGCCCCAGTAGTTCGACAGCCCCTTGGCGACAAGGCTCGGGTCGTTGACGAACTGGTGCACCGGCATGAGCTCGACGGCCGTGACGCCCAGGGCGCGCAGGTGCTCGACGACGGCCGGGTGGGCCATGCCCGCGTACGTCCCGCGCAGCTCGTCGGGCACGTCGGGGTGGAGCATGGTCATGCCCCGCACGTGGGCCTCGTAGATGACCGAGTCGTGGTAGTCGTGCTGGGGCGGGCGGTCGTGGCCCCAGTCGAAGAAGGGGTTGACGACGACCGAGAGCATGGTGTGCCCGAGCGAGTCCTCGGTGTTGCTCGGCGAGGGCGGGGCCGGGGGCTCCCCGGAGGACTCGTGCGGCTCGTCGTCGGTGCCGTCGGGCGAGCTGCCCTCGGACCCGCCGGCGACCGCCCCGAGGGCGCCGCCCGTCGCGGCCTGCACGGCCGGCGTCTCGCCGAACCGGTAGGAGAACAGGGACTCGTCGCCGTCGACCTGCCCGTCGATCGCCTTGGCGTACGGGTCGACCAGGAGCTTCGCAGGGTTGCACCGGTGGCCTGCGGCCGGGTCGTACGGGCCGTGCACCCGGTAGCCGTAGCGCACGCCGGGGCCCAGGCCCGGCAGGTAGACGTGCCACACGTGGGCGTCGACGTCCTCGAGCAGGACGCGCGTCTCGCGGGGGCGACCCTCCTCGTCGAGGTCGTCGCCGATCAGGCACAGCTCGACCTTCTCGGCGACCTCCGAGAAGAGGGCGAAGTTCGTCCCCGTCCCGTCGAACGTCGCGCCCAACGGATACGGTCGGCCCGGCCAGGTCTGCATGGGTCGACCCTTTCATCCCGGGCGCCCGTTGTCGCCCACGGCACGCCCCGACGTTCAGGAAGGGGCGCTCGCGGAGGGGGTGCCAGGGCCGTCCGGAGGCACGTCGGCGCCCGACGACGTCGCGCGCCCCGGGGTCGTCGTCTCCGGTGGGTGGGGTGCGCGCCCCGCGACCTCCACCGCGTCGATCGTGCTCACGACCCTGCCCTGGGCCTCGAGCTCGCGGAACCAGTCCGAGGCGCGCAGCCGCGGCTCGAGCGCCGGCGCGACCCCGGTGAGGAACAGCCGGCAGCCGTTCTCGGCCAGCTCGTCGTCGAGGTCCTCGAGCTCGTCGACGACCGTCGAGGACACCCAGTCCATGGCGCTCACCTCGAGCACGACGGTCCGGGCGCTCGCGGCCCGGACGAGCTGTGCCGTGCGCTCGACCGTGGGGCGCACGTTGGCCGTGTAGAGCATGCCGCGGAGCCGGAGCACGAGGAGGCCGGTGCCCGTGCTCGTGTCTGTGGGGCCCGGGTCGCTCGTGGGATCCGTGGTGCCGGCGGCGTGCGAGACGCCGCCCGCCGTCGGGGCGTCGTGCTGCAGCGGCTCGTCCGGCGAGGGCTCCCACCCTCCCGGGCCGTGCCGCAGGACCTCGACCTGGGGGCGGTCGAGGTCGCGCAGCACGATGAAGAGCGTCATGAGCACGCCCGCGGCCACTCCCGCGAGGAGCCCGGAGAGGAGCCCGACGAGAGTGGTCGCGACCGCGATCCACAGCTCGGACATGTCGAAGCGTGTCAGGGCCCGGAACTCTCGCACGTCCACGAGCCCGAGCGTGGCCACGAGAACGACCGCACCGAGCGTCGCCTCGGGCATGTGGTCGAGCACGGGGGCGAGGAAGATGGCCACGAGGACCGCGAGCAGCGCGGTCACGACGCTCACGACCTGGCTCCGCGCCCCGGCGCGCTGGGCGACCGCGGACTGGGAGAAGCCGCCCGCGGCAGGGATGACGGCCGTGAACCCGCCGACGAGGCTCGCCGCCCCGACGGCGAGCAGCTCCTGGTCGGGGTCGATGCGCGGGTCCTTGCGGTTGCGGACCTCGCGGGCGACCGCGACGGACTCGAGGAAGGCCATGATGGCGATGGCAGCGGCCGCGGGCAGCAGGTGGGGCGCGTCGCCGAGCCGGGGGAGGACGATCGCGGGCAGACCGGCAGGGATCGGGGAGACGAGGCTCACGCCGCGGTCGGTGATGCCGCCGAACGTCGCGGCGAGGATGCCGCCCGTCACGACGATCAGGGGGGCGGGGAGCCGGGGCCAGACCCTGCTGACGAGGACGAGGGCTGCGAGCGAGACGACCGAGAGGAGCACGGTCGTCCCGTTGACGTCCGAGAACGCGCGGAAGGCTGCGCGGAGCTCGGGGACGAACCCGTGCCCGTGGAGCGTCTCGCGCGCCCCGAGGAGCTTGGGGACCTGCCCGACCGCGACGGTCAGCCCGACGCTCGCCTTGATGCCCGTGAGCGTCGCGTGGCTGATGTTCTGCACGAGCGAGCCCAGCCGCAGGACGCGCGCGACGAGCAGCATGACACCGACCAGGACCGTGAGGGTCGCGAGCGCCCGGATCCGCGCCTCGGAGTCACCACCGCCGCTGACGGTCGAGAGGCCGACGAGGGACGTCGCGACGAGGGTCGCGATGGTCGAGGTGGTCGACATGCTCAGCGCGCGCGATCCGCCCAGGGCCGCGTAGACGACCATCGGGAGCATGCACGTGTAGAGCCCGTACTGGACGGGCAGGTCGGCGATCGTCGCGTACGCCATGGCCTGGGGGACCACGACGGCGCCGGCCGTGAGGCCGGCGAGCACGTCGGTACGCAGCGACGCGATGCGGTAGCCGTGCAGGGTGGGGAAGAGGCCCCAGGGGGCCCGGGGAGACGCCGGGGCAGCCATGGCCCGAGTATCGCCCGGGGGGAGCGCGAGCGCGCCTCGGGGCACGACGGCGGAGCTGCGTCGCTCTTCCCGTGCACAAATAGTGTGCCAAGCGCGGATCTCGTCCGGATCGCTCGAAGCTTGCGACTCACCGACCAGCCGTGACGGGTGATCTCGCCGCCGCAGCTCTGTCCTGGTCGGCGCGGAGCCGTGCGTGGGGCCGTGGGACCTGCTAGACCAGGGGTATGAGCAGCACGAGCGAGGACCGCGCCCTTGACGCGGTCGACCTGAACGAGAGCGACGTCTCGTCCGCACGCATCTCCCCGCGTTCCCGGCTGACCCTGGAACAGGAGGCAGAGGCCGACGTCCGCGAGGGCGGGGACGCCTCCAAGGCTCCGCAGTCGCTCGCCGACGAGGAGCGGCGGGCCACCGACGGGATGTCGAGCGGGCGGTCGTGGGACGACCCGGACGAACTCTGACGGGCTTCTGACGGGCTTCTGACGGCACGTCGGACCGTGAGTCGGTCGTGCCGGTCGACTGTTAGCCGAGCGTCGGCAGCCGGTCCTGGTCCACGGCGACGAGTCGCGGCATGCCGGCAGGCGCGACCTTGCTCAGCGCGACGTAGCGCGCCTCGGCCCGGTGCAGCCGGATGTGCTCGTCGAGCGACCAGTCCGGCCCGTTGGTGAGCTGCATGCCGCACGAGCAGTCGATCGTCACCCGGCCGTCGGCGACCCGTCGGACATGGCCGATCGTGACGTGCGAGGTGCGGGCCTCGGCCTTGGCGCGGCGCATCGAGGCGCTGACGGGTTCGTTGGCGGGGGAGTCCACCCGACGAGCCTAGACGCTCGCGCGGGACGTGAGGTGAACGAGGGCGTCGCGCACGAGGTTCCCTGGGCCGGTGCGCCGTGGACCGGCCTCAGTGCTCGTGGACGAGGCCCAGCTCGTGCGCTCGTTCGTGCGCGGCCTCGGCGGCCTCGCGTGCAGCGATCCTGGCCCGGACCTCGGCCCGGCGCAGCGGGGGGACCGTGCTCGGTGGCTGACGGCGCTCGGGCAGCTCGGCGAGCAGCCGTGTGACGGTCGCGGCGATCTCGGCGACGGCCGTGTCGATGGGCGCACGGGTCGCTGCGCTGACGCTCTGGACCCCGGCGACCTTGCGGACGAACTGCAAGGCCGCCGCCTGGATCTCCTCGTCGGTGGCGGGTGGTTCGAGCCCTCGCAGGGCGGTGATGTTGCGGCACATGCTCCCGACGCTACGTGCGACCCGCCACCGCGACAAGGGACGGGTCGCGTCGCACGCGATCCCTCGAACGGCTCGGCGTGAGTCGAGAAGTACTCGTCGTCGTGCTCGGCGAGCTCCGGGGCCCGAGGGGGGTATGACAAAAGGCCGTCCCGGGTGGGACGGCCTTCGTGGTGGTGGGCGATACTGGGATCGAACCAGTGACCTCTTCCGTGTCAGGGAAGCGCGCTACCGCTGCGCCAATCGCCCAGGGCTGTTCTGCGAGAGAACAGCACAAGGGATACTGCCTTGCTGAGAGGTGGAGATGGGATTCGAACCCACGTGCACGGCTTTGCAGGCCGCTGCCTCGCCTCTCGGCCACTCCACCAGGGACTCGAACCCGACAAGTCCGAAGACTTGTCCGAGCGGACGACGGGATTCGAACCCGCGACCCTCACCTTGGCAAGGTGATGCTCTACCACTGAGCCACGTCCGCACTGCCGAACCTCGCCCGGATCTCTCCGGCGTTTTTCGGCGCGTCACAGACTCTAGCCGAAAGATGGGGCAAGAGTCCAAATCGCCCCAGGTCAGTGCGTTGCGCGGCCGGGGCGGGGGTCGTGGGACGTGGCGAGAGCGAGGGGGGCCGACCTGAGGGCCCCGGGCGGTCGCGTGTCGGGCGTCGCGTGGCCGGCGAGCGAGCGGGCGTACTCGGTTGCGCCAGGGTCGGCGTGATCTCGGGGGCTCCCGATGTCCGTGCCCGCGTCGTGGGGCTGCTGCTCGAGCTGGGTCGAGAGCGTGTCGACGAGGGCAAGGGGCGCGAGCCCGTGGATGGATCGAAGGTCACCGATCGGAACGGCGAAGGCCCCGAGAACCCGACGTCGGAAGGGGCCGTGGTCACGCGGCCGCCCGTGGCGCCGCTGGCGCCGCGGCCTGCTCGTGCGGTCCCTGTGCTGGTGGCGTGTCGTGCTGGCCCGCATCGGGCGCGCGTGGTCGGGCCCGTGGGGTGGGGGGCGGTGCTGTGCCCGCGTCGCACGGGAATGACAAAAGGCCGTCCCGGGTGGGACGGCCTTCGTGGTGGTGGGCGATACTGGGATCGAACCAGTGACCTCTTCCGTGTCAGGGAAGCGCGCTACCGCTGCGCCAATCGCCCAGGGCTGTTCTGCGAGAGAACAGCACAAGGGGTACTGCCTTGCTGAGAGGTGGAGATGGGATTCGAACCCACGTGCACGGCTTTGCAGGCCGCTGCCTCGCCTCTCGGCCACTCCACCAGGGACTCGAACCCGACAAGTCCGAAGACTTGTCCGAGCGGACGACGGGATTCGAACCCGCGACCCTCACCTTGGCAAGGTGATGCTCTACCACTGAGCCACGTCCGCACTGCCGAACCTCGCCCGGATCTCTCCGGCGTTTTTCGGCGCGTCACAGACTTTAGTAGACGAGAGCGCTGGGCGTCCAACCGGACCAGGGCCCGCACGCGGCTCGGTAGCGTTGTGGGGTGCCAGCACTCCGAACCAGATTCCCCAGGACCCGCGCCGTTCCGCGGTTTCCTGACGCCCCGTCGGCTCGGATCGAGGTGGCGGAATGAGGCGCGGGTCACGCTCTCGAGCGGCGCAGGGTGTCTCGGAGGCGCCCGACGCGCAGCGCTCTGACCTGCGCGGGGACGGATCTGACCCCGCGCTGGGCGGACCTGGCGTGGCGCCGGCGGCCGGTCCCGAGGGGAACCAGGACTCCGACGCGCGCGGGTTCGCGTCGTTCTCCGGCCGCCAGGCTCTCGGGGCCGTCGAGTGCATCGACCTCGCGGTCGACGCCGCCCGTCTCGCCGAAGGGCTGTGGTTCGTCGTCGCCGACTTCGAGGACCCCGCGCACGGGGGGCGGGCGCGGGCATGGCGCTTCGCCGACCACGAGGCACGCGACCACGGGGCGACCGGAGAAGACCTCCCGGCGCGCGTGGCGCCGTCGGACCGCGAGGGCGCGTGGCGCGGGCCCCACCCCGACACCTGGCGCAGCTCGCTGTCCCGCGACGAGTACCAGGCCGCCGTGGCGGCCGTCCGCCACGCGGTGCACGAGGGGGACGTCTACCAGGCCAACATCTGCCGCGTGCTGGCCGCCCCCCTGCCCGCGGGCGACCGCGAGCCCGACGCGCGGGCGCTCGCCCGGATTCTCGCCGCGGGCAACCCCGCCCCCTACGCGGGCGCGATCCACGTGCCCGCGGCGAGCGGGATCGAACCCGTGTGGGTCGTGACGGCCTCGCCCGAGCTGTACCTGCGGCTCGAGGGCGGCGTGCTGTCGTCGGGCCCCATCAAGGGGACCGCAGCCACCGCGGACGGGCTGCGCGAGAAGGACCGCACCGAGAACGTCATGATCACGGACCTCGTGCGCAACGACCTGCAACGCGTGAGCGCACCCGGCTCGGTCGAGGTCACCGACCTCCTGGCCGTCGAGGCGCACCCCGGACTCGTGCACCTGGTCTCGCGCGTGCAGGGGCACGTGGAGGTCGCCCGGGACGCCCCTGGTGGGCTGTGGGGGCAGGTGCTCGAGGCCACGTTCCCGCCCGCCTCGGTGTCGGGGGCGCCCAAGTCCTCGGCGCTGCGGATCATCTCCGAGCTCGAGCGTGGGCCGCGCGGCCCCTACTGCGGGGTGGTCGGCTGGGTCGACGGCGACACGGGCGAGGCCGAGCTGGCCGTCGGCATCCGGACGTTCTGGTGGGCCGACGACGAGCTGAGGTTCGGGACCGGGGCAGGCATCACGTGGGGCAGCGACCCCGTCGAGGAGTGGGAGGAGACCGAGCTCAAGGCCGCGCGGCTCGTCGCGCTCGCCTCGGGCGAGGCTGCGGCAGACTGAGGTCATGTCGATCGTCGTGTGGGTGGATGGGTCCTTCGTCGAGCCGCGGGAGCGGGCGCTGAGCGCGCTCGACCACGGGGTGACCGTGGGGGACGGGATCTTCGAGACGTGCGCCGTGTACGGCGGGCAGGCGTTCGCGCTGACCCGCCACCTGCGGCGACTGGGCCGGTCCGCGGCGGGCATGGGCCTGCCCGCGCCCGACGAGGCGCGCATCCGCGACGGCGTCGCGCAGGTCCTGGCCGCCGCAGGGGAGGGCTCGGGGCGCCTGCGCATCACGGTCACGGGCGGGTTCGGGCCCATGGGGTCGGGGCGTGAGGACGGTGAGGAGACCATCGTGATCGCCGCGGGTCCCGCGTCGCCCGGCCCGACCTCGCGGGCCGTGCGCTCGCCCTGGGTGCGCAACGAGCGCTCGGCCGTGGCCGGGCTCAAGACGACCTCGTACGCCGAGAACGTGGTCGCGCTCGCCGACGCGGTCGCGCGCGGGGGAGACGAGGCGATCCTCGCCAACACCGTGGGCGAGCTGTGCGAGGGCACGGGGGCCAACGTGCTCGTCGAGGTCGGCGGTGAGCTCCTGACGCCCCCGCTGTCGTCGGGCTGTCTCGCGGGCATCACGCGCGAGCTCCTCCTCGAGTGGGCCGCGGAGGACGGGCTGCCCGTCCGCGAGGCCGCGCTCCCCTTCTCGGTCCTCGACCGGGTCGTGGCTCCAGGGCCCGACGACGGAGCCTCCTCCGGCGTGGGCCTCGCCCTCGCGGGGAGCGTGCGCAACATCCAGCCCGTGGTCGCGCTCGACGGCGTCGCGGTTCGAGCCGGTGAGCTGTCGCTCGCGGCGCGTGAGCTGTTCGACCGCCGGCGGCGGGAGCGCATGGACCCGTGACGGGGTCGTGAGCGCGATGCTGGGGTGAGGTCACGCGCCGGTGGGCGGCCTGCCGGAGGTCGACTGCCCGCCCGCTCCGGGCGTGCCCGCGGACCGTGAGAAGCTGCTGGGGCCCGGAAACAGGCCGTTGCGAGACCGGCGGCGCTACGCTGGGGGAGTCCCGTCGAGGCGGGCTGGGAGGCCGGTCCGGAGGCCAGTTCGCGATCTGGGTCGAAATACGGCTAATATCTTCCAGGACGCACGGCCCGACCGAGAGGTTGAGTCGCAGCGGGCGATTGGCGCAGTGGTAGCGCGCTTCGTTCACACCGAAGAGGTCACTGGTTCGAACCCAGTATCGCCCACCGAAAGAGAAGGCCCCTGACCAGCGGAAACGCTGCTCAGGGGCCTTCTGCGTCGTGTGACGTACGAGTCGCGTGCAGAAGGTTCGGTCCGGAAGCCCGACGGGCGACTCCCGAGCCCTGGTGGGAGACGCGGTCAGGCCGCGGCGGGTGCGAGCGACTGCTCGGCGCGCTCTGCTTTGCCTGTGACGAGCCCACGATCGATCGCTCGCCGGGACACGAGCCACATCACGACCGCGACCAGGAGCACGGCCGACTCGGAGACGGTCAGTGACCAGACGATGCCCGAGAGCCCGAACCAGAGGTTCCCGAGGATCACGATCGGGATGAAGAGCACGCCCTGCGCCAACGAGATCACGATCGCCGGGGTGGCGCGCCCCGTGGCCTGGAAGAGCGAGGTGAGGAGTCCGGTGAACCCGTTCATGACCATCGCGACGAGCTGTGCCGTGAGGATCGTGACGCCGATCGCGAGCGTCGACGGGTCGGCCGAGAAGGCCGAGAACAGTGGCTCACGGAAGGCGAGCACGGTCGCCGCCGAGACCAGGGAGATACCGCCCACCGCGAGCGCGGAGACGCGCACGGCCGAGCGGAGACGGCGCCGGTCCCCCTTGCCGTACGCGTAGGCGAGCAGCGGGAGGACACCGAGCGTGATGCCCATGACGAGGAACTCGGGCACCTGGGCGATGCGGACCGCGACCCCCATGGCCCCGAGCGCGCTGTCACCGTAGGCGACGGCGAGGTTGTTGAGCACCAGGGACGTGACGATCAGGAAGGAGGCCTGGAGCAGCTCGCTCACGCCCACGCCGAAGACGGGCTTGAGCACGGCGGGGGAGAGTGTGAACCACCGTGGAGCGAGGCTCATGTGCTGGCTGTTGCGGTGCAGCCAGCGGACGAAGTAGGCGACGAGGCCGAGGTTCGACAGGCCCATCGCGAGGGCCGCGCCGGCGACGCCCTGGTGCAGCACGAGGATGAGCAGGACGTCGAGCACGACGTTCGCGACCGTGGAACCGACGAGCCCGATCATGACCTGACGGGCGGCGCCCTCGGCGCGGACGAGCTGTTCGAGGCAGAACGCCGCGGTCAGCACCGGCACGAAGGCGAGCATGACGCCCACGTACGAGCTCGTCGCGGGGACGGCGGCGGCATCCGCGCCGAGGAGCGACACGAGAGGGTTCAGCAGGAGCAGGCCGAGGCCGCCGAACACCGCCCCGGCGACCACCGACCCCCAGACGGCGAACGACGAGACGTGCTTGATCTCGCCCGCCGTCGCGGGATCGCGGTCCACCGCGCCGAGCATCCGGGAGACGAGCGCGCCGCCGCCGACGCCGAACACGCCGCCGATCGCCATGACGAGCCCGAGCAACGGCGTGCCGAGCGTGATCGCGGCGAGGAGAGCGCTGTCGTGCAGCGAGCCGATGAATCCGGCGTTGATGACGTTGTAGACGGCGCCGACGATCATCGCGGCCGCCATGGGCACGCACAGGTGCACCAGGGCGCGGACGATGGGCGCGGAGGCGAGGTACCAGTGGTTGGTGCCGACGTCGTCCGTCGTCATCGTGGGGTCTAGGGTGTTCGAGCTCATGACGGCTCCATTCGGGCAGGTTCGATGGCGCGGCGGCGGACGCCGACGCGGCGAGGTGGGGCTGGTCGATCTGTGAGGTGGGGCGGCGGCGCCCTCGTGGCTACGAGCGAGTGGGCTGCGGCAGCTCCGCGGTGATCTTCGTGAGCAGGGTGAGCAAAGTGGCCCGCTCCTCGGGGGTCAGCGGGGCGAGGATCGTCTCGTCGGCCTCGGCCATCGCGACGTCGAAGCCGGCGATGAGCTCGGTTCCCGCCGGAGTGGCGAAGACACGCTTGCGGCGTTCGTCACCGCTCTGCGTGCGGCGCTCGATCAGGCCGCGGCGCTCGAGCCCCTGCAGGAGGCTCGAGACGCTCGCGGCGCTCGTGCGGCTGACCTCTGCGATGTCGCGCTGTATCGCCCCCGGGTTCTGCACGAGGTACCCGAGCACGAAGGCCTGCTCGTGGCTGAGGTCGCGCTCGCGGATCCAGTCCTCGCCGACCTTGCGCTGCGCCCATCCGATCCACCGGACCAGCTCGAGACTGCTGGAGAGTCTGATGCCCTGTTCGCTCATGGTTAGAACACTAACTGTTTGATCTCTAACCGTCAACCATCGAACTGATGGCTCGTACGCTTCCCGCCACCGGGCCCGACGGCGGCGACCTCCCTGACGAACGGCTGACGGCGTCGGACAGCGGCGAGACCTTCCCGGTCCACCTGGCGGCGTCCCGAGCCGTCCCGGAGGCCCGGCAACCGGGCTGCGCGCGACGACGGCGCCCCACCCGGTGCTTCGACCGGGTGGGGCGCCGTCGTCAGGATGTGGCGGCTGGCGCAGAGCAGGGCGCCTCGTGTCAGGCCGCGGCGACCTCCCGCGGGAAGAGCCGCGCCATGACGTCAGACAGCGCGATGACCCCGGCGACCGAGGCGCCGTCGGTCACCACGGCGAGGTGGTTGCGGGTCTCGCGCATCTGGGCGAGAGCCGCGTAGACGGGCACGGACCGTTCGAGCGTGAAGGGCGGCCGCATGAGCTCGGCCGCGGGACGGTCGAGGCCCACGTCGAGGGTGTCGCGCACGTGCACGACCCCCGAGATGCTGGTGTCGTCCCCGAGCAGGATCCGCAGGTGGCCGGACGCTCGCGTGGCCTCCTGCACGTCGTGGACGGTGGCGTCGAGCGGGACCATGGTGGGCCTGCCCTGACCTGTGAGCAGGTCGCCCACGGCGAGGGTCTGCAGGTCCAGCGCCCCCGAGAGCTGGGCGAAGTACGCCGGGTCCAGGGCGCCGACGTTGGCCGAGTGCTCGACGAGGTGACGCAGGTCGTCGGCGCTCTGGCCCGAGGCGATCTGCCCCGTCGGCTCGACGCCGACCTTGACCAGGCACCAGTTGGCCATGTTGTTGAGCCCTGTGAGCAGGGGGCGGGTCAACCACATGAAGCCGCGCATGGGGATGGCCAGCAGCGTGGCCGAGGTCTCGGGGTGAGCGATGGCCCACGACTTGGGGGCCATCTCGCCGACGACCAGGTGCAGGAACGTCACGATGATCAGCGCGAGGACGAACCCGGCCGCGTCCGCGACCCACAACGGGGCGCCCCACGCCTCGAACGCGGGCGTGAGCCAGTGGTGGACGGCCGGCTTGGTGATGGCGCCGAGCGCGAGCGTGCAGGCCGTGATGCCGAGCTGCGACCCGGCGAGCAGCACGGTCAGCTCGGTCGAGCTGCGCAGCGCGGCCCGCGCCGAGCGGCTGTTGGGGGCGGCGTCCTCGAGGCGGTGCCGCTTGGCGGCGAGCAGCGCGAACTCGACGGCGACGAAGAACGCGCTGAGCGCGATGATGACGACGGTGATGGCCACGACGACCCAGGGGTTGCTCATCGTTCGCCCTCCTCGGTCTCGGGCGTCGCGTCAGGCGCGGCGTCGGGTGCTGGCAGCGGACGGTCGTCCGTCGGGAACGTCACACGGACCAGCGACGGGACGTGGCGCTCGACCTCGACCACGTCCACGCGCATCCATGCGGGCTCAGGTTCCGCAGCGAGGGCGAGGTCGGCCGGGTCGAGCGGCAGCTCGACGACGATCCCCTCACCCGGTTCGAGCAGCGAGCCGTGCTGGTCGATCACGAGGCCCGCGATCGTCTCGTAGTCGCCCCGCGGCAGGTCGCGACCGATCGCGCGCTCGACCTCGTCGATGTGGGTGTCTCCGGGCATGACCCAGATCCCGTCGTCGTCGCGCGGGGCGATGGTGGGCGTCGCGGGGTCGTGCTCGTCGGTGATCTCCCCGACGAGCTCCTCGGCCAGGTCCTCTGCCGTCAGGACGCCCGCGAACCCGCCGTACTCGTCGATCACGCACGCGAGCTGGTTGCGGGTCTCGGTGAGCTCGCGCAGGGCGTCGGGCAGGCTCATCGCTGTCGGGACGACGACCACGGGGCGCATGAAGTCCTGGGTCGGGACGTCGTCGCCGTGCGTGGTCGTCAGCACGTCGACGAGGTGGACGACGCCCACGACCTGGTCGTCGTCGGCGAGCACCGGGTAGCGCGAGTGTCCCGCCGCCATCCGTGCCCGCACCTCCGCGAGGGTGTCGCCCGCGTGCACGACGTCGACGCGGGCGCGCGGGATCATGGCGTGCTCGACGTCGCGCTCGGGGAAGTCGAGGATGCGGTCCAGGAGGACCGAGAGCTCGCCGGGGAGGTCGCCGCTCTGTCGGGAGTCCGCGACGATGTGCTCGAGGTCGCGGGCCGTCGCCGAGTGCTCGACGTCGTGGACCGGCTCGATCCGCAGCGCCTTGAGCAGGAGGTTCGAGGCCTGGTCGAAGATCTTGATGAGCCACCCGAACACGGCCAGGTAGATGGTCGTGGACCGGGCCAGCCACAGGGCGACCGGCTCGGGCCGGGCGATCGCGAGGTTCTTGGGGAAGAGCTCACCGAAGATCATCTGGACGAACGTCGAGAACACCAGGGCCAGGACGGTGCCCACCGCGATGCCCACGCCGGTCGGGACGCCGACCCCGCCCAGGGCCTCGCCCAGGGACTCACCGACGAGCGGCTCGGCGACGTAGCCGACCAGCAGCCCGGTCACGGTGATGCCCAGCTGGGCGCCCGAGAGCATGAAGGACGTGCGCTTGGTGACGGCCAGGGCACGCTTGGCCCCCGCGTCGCCCGAGCCCGCGCGCGCGCTCAACCGTGACCGGTCGACCGCCATGTACGCGAACTCCTGGGCGACGAAATAGCCCGTCACGGCCGTGATCGCCACGATCACGACGACGCCGAGCAGGAGTGTCAGCACCCACATCAGAACCTGCACCCCCTCGTCGCAGCATCGGTGGCCGGCACAAGGGGGTTCGTACTGTCTGCGTCCATGTCTCTCTCAGATCGCGGGTGGATTCCGTCAGGTCAACGCGGAAGGAGGCCTGAGCGTTCCCAGGATCTCGCACGAGTTCTCCGCTGGGTTGCCCGCAGCCCCACGAGCGGTCGCCACGAGCGCTCGTCGCGGGCGGGAGGCGGCGACGTAGGGTGTGAGCGACGACCGACGCAGCGAGCGAGGAGAACGACATGGCTTCCACCGCCGTGGCCCAGGCGACCGTCAGCGACGTGCTGGCCGAGCTCGAGGCCCTGGAGGACCCGAAGATCCGTGCGGTGAACGAGCGCCACGGGGACGACCACGGCGTCAACCTCACCAGGCTGCGCGCGGTCGCGAAGAGCCTCAAGACCCAGCACGAGCTCGCGGAGCAGCTCTGGGAGACCGGAGACACCGCGGCGCGCCTCGTCGCGATCCTGGTCTGCCGCCCCAAGTCCTGGTCGGCCGCGGAGCTCGACGCCATGCTGCGCGACGCACGTGTCCCCAAGGTGCACGGGTGGCTCGTGAGCTACGTCGTCAAGAAGAGCCCGCACGTCGAGGAGCTGCGCACCGCGTGGTTCGCCGACCCCGACCCGGTCGTCGCGAGCGCCGGGTGGGCGCTGACGACCGACCGCGTGGCGAAGTCCCCCGAGGGGATCGACCTGTCGGGGCTCCTCGACCGCATCGAGGCCGACATGAAGGACGCCCCCGAGCGTCTGCAGTGGGCCATGAACGAGTGCCTCGCGAACATCGGCATCCACCACCCCGAGCTGCGCGCCCGTGCGGTCGACATCGGTGAGCGGCTCGAGGTCCTCAAGGACTACCCGACGCCCCCGAACTGCACGTCGCCGTTCGCGCCGACCTGGATCGCGGAGATCGTCCGGCGTCAGACGCAGGCCTAGCGGCCTCCGGTCACTGCCCGACGGGCGTCGTCGGCCCATCGGTGCGGTCGCCCCCACCGGTTCGCGCGCCCACGGCCCGGCCACCGCTCGTGACCTCGCGGGCCCACGTCTGGAGCAGGCGTCGTTCGAGGGCCGTCGCGGGCTGGTCGCCGTCGGGCATGCCCGGGGCGAGCAGCGTTGCCGCCGTGAGCGCGGTCCCGCGGCGCGTCGTGCGGAGCAGCAGCGCTCCCGGGACGTAGCCGGCGTCCGAACCGGCTGCGTCCGCTGCGACCAGCTGGTCCGCGACCGTGTCCCGGAGGCGGAGCATCTCGCCGTGGGTGTAGAAGATCCCGCGTGTCTGTCCGTCGGCGTCGGCCGTGAACACGATCGCGGCGTCGGCGGACGGGTCGGCGGCGTCGGGGAGCGCCGCGCGCCGGGGCGCGTCGGGGAGGTCTGCCAGGCGGTGGGTCACCTGGAGCGCCGCGCGGCCGATCGCGGACAACGGGCCCACGGCGATCCGCGCGCGCACCGACGGGCGTCCGCGCGCCGCGCGAAGTCCGGTGACGTCGGCGATCACCACTCTCGGCTGGGCGAGCTGGTAGGCGGTGCGCCGCTGGCGGTGGGTCGTCCCGGTGGTGGTCGCGACCACGACTGCTCCGAGGTGCCAGCAGGCGTACACGACGGCGGTCCGGGTGGGCCCGGTGGGCAGGTGGACCGCGACGCGGTCGCCCGCAGCCACACCGAGGGTGCGCAGGCGCGCGGCGAGCTGGAGCGAACGGAGCGAGAGCAGGTGCCAGCTGACGGCGACCTCGCTGGCGTGGGGCGACCGGCTCCGGCGCACCGCAGGCCTGCGGTCTCCGTGGCGCAGTGCCAGGTCGCGGGGGAGGGAGTGTGCCTGCGGCTTCTCGACGGTCGTCATGAGGTGCTCCTTCGGTGGGGTGCGAGCGACGGTGCTCAGCAGTCTTTCCGCACGTCGGGGGACTCGTCGTCCACCTGCGGGAGCGGCGCCGTAACGCACCTGCGGTATGGGCGGGGGTGACGGAACACCGCGCCTGGACGACGACGTGGAGTGCTCGGCCGACCAGGCTGGGAGCGTTCCCCTCCTCGTCGAAAGGCCTCGTCATGAACTCGCTCGCCCAGTGGTGCTTCCGGAGACGCCGTGTCGTCCTGGGGGCCTGGATACTCGCCCTGATCGGGCTCGCGGTGGCGGCCCTCGGCCTGGGCACCGCGTTCAAGACCGCGGTCGCGCTGCCCGACTCCGAGTCCTCGACCGCCTACGCCCTGCTGGCCGAGGCGGGGGCCGGCGCCGAGACCGAGAGCGGCACCATCGTCTGGCGGACCGAGGGCGACGCGATCGACTCGCCGGCCGTGCAGGAGCAGGTTGCCCGCATGCTGGCGGACGTGACGGCGCAGCCGGGCGTCGAGGCGGTGGTCAGCCCGTACTCCGACCAGGGCGCCGCACAGGTGAACGCGGACGAGCGCACGGCGTTCGCGACGGTCGCCCTCGCGGACGACGCCGACCCCGAGGCGATCCGTTCGATCGCGGAGACCCTCGAGGCCGGCTCGTTCGCCGTCGGGCTCGGCGGGCAGGCCTTCACCGAGCTCCCCAGCCCGTCCGGCGGGACGGAGGCCGTGGGCATCCTGGCGGCGCTCGTGATCCTGCTCCTCGTGTTCCGCTCCGGGTGGGCGGCCTCGTTGCCCATCCTCACCGGTGTCATGGGCGTGGGAACCTCGTTGCTCCTCGTGATGATCGGCTCGCACGCGCTCGACGTCGATGCCACGTCGCTGACCATGGGAGCGCTGATCGGCCTCGGGGTCGGCATCGACTACGCCCTCTTCATCGTCAACCGGCACCGCAAGGCGCTCATGGCCGGGTCGACGGTCCCCGACGCAGTCGCCCTGGCGGTCAACACCTCGGGACGCGCCGTGATCTTCGCAGGGATCACCGTGATCGTGGCGCTGCTGGGCATGTTCGTCGTCGGGCTCGGTGTCCTGACCGGCATGGCGCAGGCCGCGGCCGTGACCGTGCTGTTCACCGTGGCCGCGGCGATCACGCTCCTGCCCGCGCTGCTGGGGATGATCGGCATGAGGATCCTGTCCAGGAAGCAGCGCGCCCAGCTCGCCTCCACGGGCCTCGCGTCGCCGGGGAAGCCGACGGCGTCGGGGCGATGGGCGCTGCTGCTCGACCGTGCCCCCCGACGCATGGTCGGGGCCTCGCTCGTGGTGCTGGTCGCCCTGGCCGCGCCCGCTCTCGGCATGCGCGTCGGCAACGCCGACGCGAGCAGCGACCCGGCAGGTTCGCCTGGGCGTGCGTACTACGACCTCATGACCCCGGCCTTCGGCGCAGGGGTCGACGCCACCCTGGTCCTGGTGGCCGAGGTGCCCGACGCGGCCGCGGCGCAGGCCTTCACAGAGCTCGCCGAGGCCCTGCCCGACGTCGAGGGCGTCGCCTCGGCGCAGGCCGCCCCCGTGCAGCCGGGCCAGAGAATCGCGATCGCCTCGGTGGTCCCGACGACGAGCGCCCAGACGCGCGAGACCCAGGACCTGGTCCACACCCTGCGCGACGGCGTCGTCCCCGACGCCGCACGAGGGACGGACCTGCAGGTCCACGTGGGCGGCGAGACCGCGACGAACATCGACATCGCGGACGCCCTGATGAGCAAGCTGCCGCTCTACCTCGGTCTGGTCGCGGTGCTCGGCTTCCTGCTGCTGGTCGTCGCGTTCCGCAGCCTCCTGGTCCCGCTCGTCGGCGCCCTCTCCAACCTCGCGACCCTCGCGGTGGGGCTGGGGGCGATCACGACGATCTTCCAGCACGGCTGGGGCAGCGAGCTGCTCGGCGTGGGCTCCGGTGCGCCCGTGATGTACATCGTCCCGGTGATCGTCGTCGGGGTCGTGTTCGGCCTCTCGATGGACTACCAGGTCTTCCTCGTCAGCCGCATGCACGAGGAGTGGAGCCAGACCCGGGACAACGATCGTGCCGTCCGGGTCGGGGTCACCGAGACCGGGCAGGTCATCGCGGTGGCAGCGTCCATCATGCTCTTCGTGTTCGCCTCGTTCGGCTTCAGCGGCGAGCGGATCGTCTCGGCGATCGGCATCGGTCTGGCCCTGGCGGTCCTGGTCGACGCGTTCGTCGTGCGCCTGACCCTCGTCCCGGCACTCATGAAGCTCATCGGCGCCCGCAACTGGTCCTACCCTCGGTGGGCCGAGCGCATCACCCCGCACCTGTCGCTCGAGGGCCCGTCCGAGCCCGTCGCGGGTGTCCCGCTCGTCGTCCCCGAGCCGGTCGCGGTCGGGGCCACCTCGACCGGACCCTTCGCGTCGACGACACTGTGGGACGGGGAGCAGCCCCGCCAGACCTCCGAGGAGCCGTGACGTGAACCACCGAGCACGCTCGTCGCGACCCGCCGGGCGTGCGCCCGCTCCCGTCCGCCGTGGCCACCGGGCACGGTGGACGGGGGCGGTCTTCAACGTCGCGGTGCTCGTGGCGATGCTCGCCACCGCCACGATCCGCCAGGGGTTCGCCGAGCGTCCCAGCCCCCTCCTGCTCGTGCTGGTCCTCGTGTCCTGGCTGCCGCTCACCGTCCGCAACCGCTGGCCGTTCGGTGCCCTGGTGGCCACGCTCGTCACCGAGTCCCTGCACCTGGCGCTCATGCCGCTGATCGACCTGGACCCGCGGAGCATCACCGACATGGGCGCGTTCCAGCCCGTGCCGATCGCGACCACGGTCGCGGCCTACACGTTCGCGTCGCGGTCCTCGCGGCGGGACGGGTGGACGGCCGGTATCGGCTCGGCGGCCGTCCTGATCGCGGTCAGCCACTTCGCCGTCCCCGGGACTGAGCTCGCCACCTCGCTCCTGATGTTCGACGTCGTGATCCTCGCCACCGCGATCGGCGCCCTCGTGGCCGGACGGCGCGAACGGGTGCTGCGCGAGGCGCTCGCCCGGCAGGAGGAGACCCGGCGCGAGGTCGCCGCCGAGCGGCTGCGCATCGCCCGCGAGCTGCACGACGTCCTGGCGCACAACCTCACGCTGGTCAACGCGCAGGCAGGTGTCGCGGGCTACCTCCTGCACACCGACCCGCCCGCGGCCGAGGAGGCGCTGCGGGGCATCACCGAGCACACCCGCCGGGCTCTCGACGAGCTGCGGGCGACCGTCGGGCTGCTCCGTCAGGAGGGGGACCAGGCCGAGGGGCCCGACGAGCCGGCGGCCGACGCCCTGCGTCCCGTCCCCGGGGTCGGCGACGTGGACGAGCTGGTGCGCGGCCTCCGGGCCGCCGGCGCGGACATCGTCAGCACGACGACGGGCACGCCTCGCGCACTGTCCTCCCGAGGAGACCTCGCGGCCTACCGGATCCTCCAGGAGGCGTTGACCAACGCCGCCAAGCACGCCCCGGGCTCACAGGTCCACGTCGAGCTCACCTGGACCGAGGACCGGCTCGTGGTCGACGTCGTGAACGGCGCCCCCGCGGTGGACGCCCGGCCAGGGACTGTCCCGGGCAGCGGGCACGGGCTGATCGGGATGAACGAGCGCGCCACCGCGGCCGGGGGGAGCGTGCGCACCGGGCGCACCCCGGGCGGGGGCTTCCACGTCGTCGCGAACCTGCCCACCACCGACGAGGGCGGGGACATCTCCCCGTCCAGCCCGACCACCCGAGGAGCCTCATGACGATCCGCGTCCTCCTGGCCGACGACCAGGCCCTGCTGCGCGGGACCTTTCGCCTGCTGCTCGAGTCCGCACCCGACATGACCGTCGCCGGGGAGGCCGCCGACGGCGCGGAGGCCGTCGCCCTCGCACGCTCCGAGCGCGCGGACGTCGTCCTGATGGACATCCGGATGCCCGGGGTGGACGGTATCGACGCCACACGCCGCATCACGGCCGACGAGTCGCTCGCCGGCGTGAAGATCCTGGTCCTGACGACCTTCGAGACCGACGAGCTCGTGGTCGCCGCGCTGCGCGCCGGAGCCAGCGGCTTCATCGGCAAGGGCATCGACCCGTCCGAGCTGCTCGACGCCGTCCGCACCGTCGCGTCGGGCGAGTCCCTCCTGTCGCCCGCCGCGACCACGGCGCTCATCGGCCGGTTCCTCGCGCACGTCCCCGAGCCGGCCGCCGCCACGACGCGCCAGGAGACCCAGCTCACCGCCCGCGAGGAGGAGATCACGGCGCTCGTCGGTCGGGGCATGTCGAACCTCGAGATCGCCGCACAGCTCTTCATCAGCCCGGCCACGGCCAAGACGCACATCAACCGCGCCATGATGAAGACCGGCTCGCGCGACCGGGCCCAGCTCGTCGTGTTCGCCTACGAGACCGGGCTCACGACACCCGGGCAGGGCTGACGGGGCGGTCTGCGCGCTTGCGGACCGCGAGAGAGACCACGGTCGCGACGCCCAGGAGGGCCGTCGCGACGAGGAAGGTCGTCTGCATGCCGGCCGAGATCGAGGCCACCGTGGCGCCCTGGACCTCGACCGACCCGGTCGCCGCCGCGAACACGGCGCCCATGGCCGAGGCACCCGCGATGAGGCCGAGATTGCGCGAGAGGCTCAGGACGCCCGAGACGGTCCCACGGCGTCGTGCGTCGGCCGTCGTCATGACAGCGGTGTTGTTCGCGGCCAGGAAGAGCTGGTAGCCGGGAGTCAGGACCACGAGCGCGAGCACGTATCCGGGCAGGCCCCAGGCGGGAGGCAGCACCACGAGCAGGACGGCCCCGGCCGTCATGGTCAGGAGAGCGACGGTCGTCATGGCGCCCGCGCCGGCACGGTCGACGACCCTCCCGGCGACGACGCCGGTCAGCGCCGACACGACCGGCCCGACCGCGAGCGTGAGGCCGATCGCGGCCGCGTCGAGCCCCAGCCCGCCTGCGAGGTAGAAGGGGCCCACGACCAGGGTGCTCATCATCACGGTCGCGACGAGCAGGTTCATGAGCAGGCCACCGCTCAGGGCGCGGGAGCGCAGGAGCCCCCACGGCAGGAGCGGTGCAGCCGTCCTGCGCTCGATCGCGACGAGCAGCGCGACGAGGACCGCTGCGCCCACGAGCAGCGGTCCGGCGCCGACCTGTGGGAAGGCGTCAGGAGTCATCGCGAGGGCGCCCGCCACCAGGGCCGCCGTGAGCACGAGGGCGCCCGCGACGTCGAACCTCGCGCCCGACCGGACCGGGGCGGGCTCGTCGCCCAGGCCGCGCCAGGTGAGCACGAGAGCGACGCCCGCGAGCGGCAGCATGGCCACGAAGCCCGCCTGCCACCCTGACGTGGCGATCAGCAGCCCGCCCCCGGCGGGCCCCAGCGCGGTCCCGACCGCCGAGGTCGTCCCCAGCAGCCCCATGGCCGCTCCGGTGCGTGCCTCGGGCACGACGTCCCGCACGAGTGCCAGGGGCAGCGCGATCATGACGGCGGCACCGACCCCCTGCAGCGAGCGGGCGGCGACGAGCGCCGCGAGGGAGGGCGCCAGAGCGCACGCGAGCGTCGCGGCCGTGAACAGACCGAGGCCCGCGAGGAGCACACGCTGTCGCCCGAGGGCGTCACCGAGCCTCCCCGCGGCGACCGCGGTCACGGTCATGGCCAGCAGGTACGCCAGGACGACCCACTGCACCCGGCCGAAGGGTGCTCCGAGCTCGTGCGCGAGCGTGGGTAGCGCGACGTTCGCGACGCTGGTGCCGAGCGAGGCCAGGAGCGTCGCGAGCGCGAGCGCACCCACGAGTCCTGACCGGGAGCGTGGTGCGTGCGGGGTGAGGTTCATACCGCCGAGGTTGCCGGTTTGACCCGGATCCGGCAATGCTCGTTGCCAGAACTGGGACAGAGTGGTGGGATGGTGCGATGGACGACCCCACGGCAGCGATCGGACGCGCACTCGACCAGGTCGGGCCACGGCTCGGCGCCCTCCGACGGCGACGCGGGATCACCCTCGCGGCGCTCGCGGACACGACGGGCATCTCCAAGAGCACGCTGTCGCGCCTCGAGACCGGGGGGCGCAAGCCCAGCCTCGAGCTCCTCCTGCTGCTCGCCCACGCGTACCGGGTGCCGCTCGACGAGCTCGTGCGCGCCCCGGAGACGGGAGACCCCCGCATCCGGCTCACCCCGCGGAGGGTCAACGGCCGGGTGGTCGTGCCCCTGACCCGGCAGCCCGCGAGCCAGCACGCCTGGAAGATCCTCGTCCCGCGCAAGGTCGCCGAGCCCGCGCTCACGACGCACGACGGCTACGAGTGGCTGTACGTGCTCACGGGCCGGCTGCGGCTCGTCGTGGGGGACCGGGACATCGTGCTCGACGCCGGGGAGGTCGCCGAGTTCGACACCCGCACGCCCCACTGGTTCGGCAGCACGGGCCAGGAGGGCGCCGAGGTGCTCAGCCTGTTCGGGCCGCAGGGCGAGCGGGCCCACACCCGCACCGACCTCACGCCCGACGACGCGGTCGGCCGCGAGGACACGACGAGCACCGGTCCGGAGACCCTGCCCGACGGCGCGGCGCCCGCCCTCCCTGGCGCCGTGCCCTGACGCGCTGCCCGCGCTCGCCGTCCCGCCCCGCGTCCCGGGGCACGCCCGCCGCGGCCGTGACCCCGGGCACGTCCGGTCACCGCGCGACCGGCACGACCTCCCCGGTCACGGTGTCCGCGCGGAACGCCCGCTCGAAGCGGGCCTGCCCGGCCTGGACCGCGCACTCCACGCGCGCCTCGCCGCGGGCCACGTCGTCCGCGGTCACGGTGTACGTGGGCGTGAAGTACAGGGCGTCCTCGCCGGGGGCCAGGCGCACGGCCGGGAACTGGGCCGTCACGTCGCCGTCGAAGCTCCCGCTCAGCCCAGCGGTCACGGGATCGTCGCCCTGGTGCCGGAAGCGCCCGGTGAACGCGAGGATGTCGCCGGCCCGCAGGCCCGGCGCGGCCGGCCCGTAGTTGGCGTCCTGGGCCTCGCGCGTGCCGAGCACCTGGTCGCCGTCGTACCCCTGCCCGATCTCCTTCCAGGTGTGCACGCCCCAGTCGCCGCCCTCGGCCGAGATGACGTGCGACGCGCCCACGCTGACCCACTGCGTGGGGCGCCCCGGGGTGATCGAGCGCAGCACCATGGTCAAGGCGCCGCCGTCGTCGTCCACGAACGTCTCGACGGCCTCCCCGAGGGCCGCGGGCGAGAGCGCCTCGGCCTCGATGCGCGCGAAGACGATCTCGCGGTACCCGTCACGCTCGTAGAGCACCCCGAGCGACCCGTCGGCGAGCACGGCTCCCGTCGAGTACGCGCTCGAGCCCGCGCAGATCGTCAGCGCGGGTCGCCAGCTCGCACCCTCGTCGTGCGACACACTGAGCACGGTGTTGCGGCGCAGGTCGGCGTCGCGGTTGTTCGTCGCGAGCAGGGGAGCGGCCACGTCGGTCACGTCCCCGAGCCGAAGGACGCTCCCGTTGTCGCTCGGGTCGGGCAGGTCGTGCACGGGGTGCAGCGGCCCGTACGAGCGACCGCCGTCGGTCGAGACCGCCTGCAACCGGCACCCCTTCGCGCGCGAGCTCAGCAGCAGGCGACCGTCGCGCAGCTCGACGACCTTGTTCTCGTTGGCCCCGGGGCCCGTGGGCTCGCCCAGCGTCCAGGTGTCGCCGTGGTCGTCCGAGTACGCCGACGCGGCGCGGATCTCGCCGCGCAGGAGCAGGACCATCTGCTGGACCAGGCGCCCGGCGAACGGTCCGGTCTCGATCTGGATCCCGGTGCCTGCCGCGGCGAACAGGCCCGTGACGCCCTGCGGCTTGAGCGAGGCCGTGACGCGACGGTGGGTCCACGTCAGGCCGTCGTCGTCGGAGAACGACAGGTCGACGTGCTGGACGTCGTCCTCGGGCTCGAGCCCCTCGACCGCCTCGAAGAACCCCGCGTGGGTCCCCGCCGCGTGGAAGCAGAAGATCCGCCCGGTCACCCTGTCCACGAGCAGGCTCGGGTCGCCGAACCCCTGGAGCCCCGTGCCGACGCGCACGTCCTGCTGGGGCTCCCAGGTGCGGCCGTGGTCGAGGCTGCGCCGGACCAGGAGGTCGATCGTGTTCGGCAGGTCGTCGAGGTTGGGGCGTCCGTCGTAGGCCGCGAGGACGGTTCCCCGCGTGGAGACGGCCAGGGCGGGGATGCGGTACTGGCGGTGTCCGCCGAGGCCGCGAGCGGCCAGCACCTGGTGGGTGATTTCGTGGGGGTTCGTGCGCATCCTCCAGTTCTACCCCGTCGGACGCGGGGATCCACGCCGCGGCGGCCTCGCGTCGCGTCCTCGCAGCCTGCCCGACGGCGTAGCGCACCTCCGCGCGGAAGGTGCGCGACGCCGTCGGGCAGGGGAGATCAGGCGCTCCGCCGGGCCACGCGCGCGGACGACCACGGGACCGCGCGGCCCGCGGCGAGCGAGGCCGGGACCGACAGGACCCGCTGGTTCGTGCTCCCGCGGAAGGGGAGCGTGAGGTCGCGTCGCGCGATCTCGAACCGGCCGTCGACCAGGACGTCGAGACCCGCGAGCAGCTCGCGCTGGTCGGGGGAGCCTGCGAGCAGCTCCTCGAAGGTGTAGCCGCTCCAGCACCACACGTCCTTGGACGGGCCGTGCTGCTCGCGCAGGCGCCGCACGAGGCGCAGGCACACGCCCGTGTTGAGGAACGGCTCGCCGCCGAGCAGCGACAGGCCTTGCACCGACTCGTGCGCGAGGTCCGCCAGGATGCGTTCCTCGAGCTCGTCGGTGTACGCGGAGCCGTAGCGAAAGCTCCAGGTCGCCTCGTTGAAGCAGCCCTCGCACGCGAACAGGCACCCGCTCACGTACAGGCTGCAGCGCACGCCCTCGCCGTCGACGAACACGAACGGCTTGTAGTCCGCGACGTAGCCCTGGCTGAGGCGCTCCGAGCGCCAGTGGGGCTGCGGGTCCCGCGGCACGACGGCCTCAGTCTTCCGGGGGGCTCGTGCGGGCTGCGGACTCCTCGCAGCTGGCCTCGCCGGCGACTCCGGTCATGCCGGCAGCTCCGACCTCGCCGAGGCTCACGGCCCCGGCCATGTGCTTGACGCGCGAGGAGATCTCGACGTGCCGGCCGTGCACCATGGGCCGCTGCTGCGGGTTGCCCAGGTACCCGCACGTGCGCTTGACGACGTCGCACGTGCGCGGGTCCGTGTTCCCGCAGCCCGGGCACGCGAAGCCGCGCGCGGTCGGGGTGAAGTCGCCCGCGTAACCGCACGCGTAGCAGCGGTCGATCGGGGTGTTGGTGCCGAGGTACCCCACGCGGTCGTAGGCGTAGTCCCACACGGCCTCGAGCGCCTTGGGGTTCTGCTGGAGCACGGGGTACTCGCAGTAGTGGATGAAGCCGCCCGACGCATACTGCGGGTAGTCCATCTCGAAGTCGAGCTTCTCGAACGGCGTCGGGTCCTTGCGCACGTCGTAGTGGAAGCTGTTCGTGTAGTACTCCTTGTCGGTGATGTCCGCGACCTCGCCGAACTTCTCGCGGTCCATGCGGGCGAACCGGTCCGTCAGGCTCTCGCTCGGCGTCGAGTAGACGCTGAAGTGGTAGCCGTGCTCGGCCGTCCAGGCCCGGGTGTGCGCGTGCAGCTCACGGAGCACGCGCAGTGTGAGGGCCTTGGCCTCCGGGTCCTGCTCCCAGGCACCGCCGTAGAAGGCCGCGGCGACCTCGTAGAGCCCGATGTACCCGAGCGAGACCGTCGCACGCCCGGCGCGGAAGAGCTGGTCGACGTCGTCGTCGGGCGCGAGGCGCTCGCCGAACGCGCCGTGCACGTACAGGATCGGGGCGTTGCCCGGCACGGCCTGCTTGCAGCGCTCGATCCGGTACACGAGCGCGTCGCGCACCGTGACCAGGCGCTCTTCCAGCAGCGCCCAGAACGCCTCCTGGCTGCCCTGGGCCTCGAGGGCGATGCGGGGCAGGTTGAGCGTCACGACGCCGAGGTTCATGCGGCCCTCGACGACGTCGTTCCCGTCCTCGTCCTGCCAGCCCTGCAGGAACGAGCGGCAGCCCATGGGCATCTTGAAGCTGCCCGTGAGCTCGACGATCCTGTCGTAGCTCAGCACGTCGGGGTACATGCGCTTGGTGGCGCACTCGACCGCGAGCTCCTTGATGTCGTAGTTCTCGTCGCCCGGCTCGAGGTTGAGCCCGCGTCGCAACGTGTAGATGAGCTTGGGGAAGATCGCGGTGCGTCCCTCGGCCCCCAGACCCTTGATGCGGATCTGCAGGATCGCCCGCTGGATCTCGCGCTCGAGCCAGCTCGTGCCGAGCCCGAACCCGACCGAGGTGAACGGGGTCTGCCCGTTCGAGGTGAACAGCGTGTTGATCTCGTACTCGAGGCTCTGCATCGCGTCGTAGATGTCCTTGGACGTCTTGGCCCGGGCGTACGCGTCGTGCGTCGAGGCGTCCGGGAGCCACCGCTCGGCCTCGACGAGGTGCTTGGCGTGGTTCAGCGCGGCGTAGGGGGCCAGGAGCTCGTCGATCCGGTTGACCGAGCAGCCGCCGTACTGGCTCGAGGCGACGTTCGCGATGATCTGCGTGATCTGCGCCGCGGCCGTCTGGATCGAGCGGGGCGGCTCGACCTGGGCGTTGCCGATGCGGAACCCCTCGGACAGCATGGTCCGGAAGTCGATCAGGCAGCAGTTCGTCATGGGCGCGTAGGGGTGGTAGTCGAGGTCGTGGTAGTGCAGGTCGCCCTTCTGGTGCGCGTTGGCGACGTGCGGGGGCAGCATGCGCAGCCCCACGGCCTTGCCCACGGCACCGGCCGTCAGGTCGCGCTGGGTGTTGAAGACGTCCGAGTCCTTGTTGGCGTTCTCGTTGACGACCGCCGAGTCCTTGCTGATCAGACCGACGATCGAGTGGTTGAGGTCGGTCGACCGGCTGCGCGCGAAGTCCCGCTGGACCCGGTAGTCGATGTACGCCCGCGCCACCTCGTACTCGCGGGACTCGAGGAGCTCGTGCTCGACGACGGCCTGGATCTCGTAGATCTGGACGACCTCGGCGAAGCGCACCGAGATCTCCGCGACGACCCGCGCGAGCACGCTGTCGAGCGTCTGCTCGACGAACGGCGTGAGGTCTCCGTGGACGTCCTCGTAGGCCTTGCGAAGGGCCGCCCGGATGCGGGCGTCGTCGAACGCCAGGCGGCGCCCGTCCCGCTTGAGCACTGTCAGGGACGTCGCTCCCCGTGACGCGACGTCCTCGTCCTGCGCGACCTCGACCGGGCTCATGTGCGACCACAACCTCTCGACGGACGCCTCGGTCCGGCACGACCTCGCCGGCACGCCGAGGCGCGATGGGAACTAGATGTAGTAGCAATTACACCCGTGTCATCCCACATGTAGTGGCCAATCCCGGGCGAGCCGGGACCTTCCTCCCTGAGGTCGGGACGTTGGTCACCCGCGTCGTCGGACCAAGGGCCCGCGTGCGGGCGGACGCCGACCGGCGGTCGGGCGCACGTCGCCCCTGGTGTCGCAGGACAGCCCGCGCGGCGTCCGGGTGTCGGGCCCGTCGGAAGCCTGGTAGACCGGCAGGGGAAGGGCGTGCAGCGGCGCCCGCGTACCGCTCGTGACGAAGGAGTGCGGAGATGACCCGTCGACACGTCTCATGGGTCGGGGAGGACGACCCCGACCGCGTGGACACGGCGGTCCTCTCGCTCGGGGCAGACCGGTTCGAGTGCCTCGGGACCTCACGGGGACCGACCTACGTGACGGCCTGGTCCCTGACCACCGGGCCGCACTGGGTCACGCGCAGGCTCGAGGTGACGGTCCGGGGGCAGGGCTGGTCCCGCGACCTGCAGCTCGAGCGGGCGGGATCAGGGGAGTGGGGCGCGGAGGTCTCGCACTCCGGGGCGGCCCCGGTCGACCTCGCGACCCCCGGTATCGAGGCCCCGTCGGCGCTCGCGGGCGCGCTCGACTGCGACCTCGCGCTGTGCCCCGTGACGAACTCCATGCCGATCCTGCGCCTCGGGCTGCTGGGCGCCCGGGCGCCGGTCACGCCAACCTCCTTGACCATGGCCTGGGTCGAGGTCCCCTCGCTGCGGGTCGTGCGCAGCGAGCAGGTGTACGCCGCGAGCTCCCCGTACGACCCGGCGGTGGGGCGGGGGGTCGTCACCTACACGAGCGCGACGCGCGACGTCACGGCCGACCTCACGGTCGACGCCGACGGCCTCGTGATCGACTACCCGCACCTCGCACGCCGGGGCTGATCGCCCCCGCGTCTCCGCAGCGCGCTCTTCGCCCGACCGGAGCGCACCTGCCTGCAGCAAGAGCTGGTCGGACCGCACCCACCTGGAGGAGCTCATGGACGAGGCGACGCACGGCTGGGAGCTCATCGAGCCACCCGTCGCGGGGGACGAGGTCGCGACGCTCCTCGGCTCGCTCGAGCGTCAGCGAGCGACGTTCGCGTGGAAGGTCGGCGGCCTCGACGCCGAGGCGCTCGCGGTCAAGGTCGCGGCGTCCGAGATCACGCTGGGAGGGCTCCTCAAGCACCTCGCGTTCGTCGAGGAGCTGTGGTTCTCGACCACGCTCCACGGCCGCTCACCGGGCCGACCGTGGGACACGGTCGACTGGGACCGGGACCCGCAGTGGCCGTGGACCTCGGCGGCCCAGGACGGCCCGCAGGACCTGTACGACCTGTGGCGCACGGCTGTCGTCCGGGCGCGCGCGGCGATCGACGAGGCGCTCGCCGACGGCGGGCTCGACCACCGGGTTGTCTGGCAGCCCGGGAGCGACGGCGAGAAGTCCAGCCTGCGCCGCGTCCTGGTCGACCTGATCGAGGAGTATGCCCGGCACGTCGGGCACGCCGACCTGATCCGTGAGTCGATCGACGGCCTGGTCGGGGAGGACCCGCCCGGCGTGCCGGGGCTCTACCCGCTGCGCGGGCGCTGAGCCGTGTCCGGAGCGTGGGCGCGGTTCTCGGCTCGGCGGGTCGGAGCGGGTGGGTGCCGTCGAGCACGCCGACACGCTCCGAAGGGCTTCTGGGTGCCCGCAGGCCCGGGAGCTTCTCGGCGCGCGGCGTCAACTCGTCACGCGTGCGTCGGGCCGCCCCGGAGCGATCGTCTCGCCGTCGCCTGGATCCCCCGAGCACGGTGCTTGCACCGCCGGCTCGGCGTCCGGTGCCGTGGTGGTCTCGTAGGCCAGCACGACGGCTACACCGGCGCCGCAGAGCACGAACCCGACGAGAGTCGTGGCCGTCAGGGTCTCGCCGAGCAGGGTTGCGCCCCCGGCGGCCGTCGCGGGTGCGATCAGGAACAAGAGCGCATTGAGCGCCGTGACGCCGATCCGACGCAGCAGCCACCAGTAGAGGCCGTAGGCGGCCAGCGTCGGGAACGCGGCCGCGAATCCGGCCGCGAGCCAGAACGTCGCCGATGCAGGGGGTGCGAGCGTTCCCGTCGCGGCAGCGAGCACGACGAGCGCCACGGCTGTCACGACGACGTGCACGGTCAGGGTCGTGAGAACTCCTGCCTGCGCCTTCGCTCGGCGCTGGAGGAAGGTGGCGACGATCAGGCAGGACATGGCAAGAAGGGGCAGGAGGTAGACCGAGGGGTGCGCTGACGAACCCTCGAGCTGCGACCGCACGACCAGCAGCACTCCCACCCCACCGATGGCGAGCCCGGCCCACTGGGCCCCACGCACTCGGAGGCCCAGGAGCGGGCCCACGAGCACGGCGACCACGAGCGGTTGCACGGCGTCGATCAGCGCGACCGTGCCGGTGGCGACACCTGACGCGATCGCGGCATAGACGAAGACGCAGTAGCCGAACTGTGCGAACAGGCCGATCAAGGACTGTCGTCGGAGCACGGTCGCGCTGACGCCGCGGGTGAGGCCGGTGGCGAGGGCCACGGCGAGCAGGGCGCCTGCCAGCGGGACGAACCGCCAGACGAGCAGCGTGAGCGGCGAGACCTCGACGGTGGCGAGTGCTGGGACGAGGAATCCTGAGCTCCAGGTCGCCACGAAGGCACCTGCTGCCAGCAACGTCGTGCTGCGACGTAGTAGACCGATCTGTTTACTCATCCGCCGACTATACAGATTGGTATAGTTGGCGTCATGCCGGTTCCCGAGCTCGCTCCGCTGACACCAGGTGCCCGTCGTGTTCTCGACGCTGCGTCACGACTGTTCTATGAACGCGGTATCCACTCGGTCGGTGTCGACACGATCGCCGAGTCCGCGGGCGTCACCAAGAAGACGCTGTACGACCGGTTCGGTTCCAAGGAAGCGCTCGTGGTCGCGTACCTCCAGCACAGGGACGCCAGGTGGCGGGGCCATGTCGAGGCCCACCTGGCGCTCGTGCCGGAACCGGGCGTCGACCGCGTGCTGGCGATCTTCGACGCGGCCGTCTCCTGGTCCGACGAGAACAGCCCCAAGGGCTGCAGCGCCATCAACGCGCGCGCCGAGATCGGGGACGGGCATGACGGGCACCCGGTGTTCCCCGAGGTCTCGCGCCAGAAGGCATGGCTGCTCGGGCAGTTCGCCGACCTGTGCAGGGAAGCCGACCTGCAGGATCCCTCGTCCATGGCGAGGGCGATGATGCTGCTCTACGAGGGTGCGATCGTCACGGTCGGGATGGAGACCTTCGCTCACCCGTTCGAACGAGCGCGCACCGTCGCACGCATCTTGCTCGAGTCGCAGCCGCCCCTGGCGGAGCAGGTCTCCACGCCCTAGCGGCCCCTGTTCCGTCCACTCCTGGCGGGCAGGGCGGCGTCAGGTTCTCCGGGGCGTGCGGAATCGGGGTGATCAGCTCCCGTCACGCAGGTCGCCCGGCGCACTGTCCTCCAGGACGATCCGGTCGAAGACCGCGGTGCACTCCTCACCCAGGGGTGCCTGTGCGAGGAAGCCGACGCTCACGGGCAGGTCGGTGTAGAGCCGGAAGAGCCGGACGAACTCCCAGGTCTCGCCGTCGCGCGAGGCGTGGAAGGCCCACGCGGGCCCCGTCCGCACGATCCGCAGGTGCACCGTCTCGTCGTCGACGTCCCACGAGTTGCAGTCGTCGGTGAACTCGTTCGTCACGGTCGAGACGACCATGGCCTGCCCCTGCGGAGACTGCTCGAAGCAGAGCTTGGCCCAGTGCCGCTCGTCGGCCCACAGGACCAGCGCGCCCGCGTCGAAGGTCGTGCGCCGGGTGGTCACCCGGACCCGTGCGGACAGGGCGAGCTCGGCAGCGGCGTCGAACACCAGGGCCGGGGCCGCGTGCTGGGGCGGGGCGCCCAGGGCGTCGTCGGTCCAGTCGGTGCCGGCCGGCGCGGTGAGGGTCACGGTGTCGCCGTCGACCTGACCTGCGCCTTCGTGGGACAACAAGTGCAGCGTGGGGAGGGAGATCTTCGTCACGCGCACACCCTACCCACCTGGGCCCCCCTGGCGTGGAAGCGCTCCCGCGTGGCAGGCGTCGCGCCGTCGGGGGTCGTGCTTGCGCGTGCCGGTGGCACACCGTGTGCCGCCAGGTGACGGCGTCAGGCCTCGCGCGGCTCGAGGCGGAACGTCGCCGCGGCCGCGGCGACTCCGGTCACCGAACCGACGATCGCCGGACCGTAGCGGTCGTACTTCGCGTGGTAGGCCGCGTCGACGGCCGGGTGCACGGTGCCGGGAGGTTCGACGAACGTGACGTCCTTCTCGATGCCACCGGCGCGGACGCGGCCTCGCGGGTCGGCCAGGGCGCGGCGGAACCATCCGTTCTCGCGGCCGTAGGCAGAGCGTACGTAGACGTCGTCCCCCACGCGCACGACCCAGATCGTCACGTACGGCCGCAGCGTCCCGTCGGGCCGCGCCGAGGAGACCTCCAGCTCCTCGGCCCGGCCGATCCTGTCCAGCTCCTGGGCGGTCCAGGCCGCCGTCGTCGGTCCCGTCATGGTGATCGCTCCTCGCGTCGGTCGTTGGGTCGGTGCACGCCGTGGTCCGGACCAGGGTCCGGGGCAGGCCGCGGTATCGAACCTACGGCTGGAGGGTCCCGCGTGGAAGGTCGTGCTGGTACCAGGACCGGACCGTCACGACCGCCCGCCGATCTCTGCGTCGGACAGGCCCGCGGCGACGAGGCAGAGCGCGCTGCGCTCCTTCTCGGGGCTCGCCTTGCCACCCCTCGGGCGCGGCAGCAGACTCGACCGATGGAGAGCACCGAGACCGGCGCGGCGTCCGCGCCGACCGACGCCGTGGTCCGACCCGACCACAAGGCCACGCTGCACCGGTACCTCCAGGCCGCGCGTGACGCGCTCGTCTGGAAGGTCGAGGGGCTCGACGAACGGGCCGCACGCTGGCCCTGGACGCCCACGGGGACCAACCTGCTCGGCCTCGTCAAGCACGCTGCCGGGGTCGAGTTCGGCTACTTCGGGCAGACCTTCGGGCGCGAGTGGCCCACGCCCGACGACGTCCCGTGGATGGCCGAGGACGCCGCCGACGGAGAGGACAACGCCGACATGTGGGCGACGGCCGAGGAGTCGATCGGCTCGGTCGTGGACCTGTACCGCCGCGTCTGGGCGTTCGCCGACGAGACGATCGCGACCCTGGACCTGGACGCGACCGGCCGGGTGCCCTGGTGGCCCGACGACCGTTCCGGGATCACGCTGCTCCAGGTCATGGTGCACGTCACGAGCGACCTGGCCCGCCACGCGGGGCACGCCGACATCCTGCGCGAGCTCACCGACGGGAGCGCGGGTCTCCGGGTGGACAACGACAACCTCCCACCGTTGTCGGCGCACGACTGGTGGGCCCACGTCGAGCGGTTGCGAGCCGTCGCGGACGAGGCGCAGCACCGCGCGGACGCGCGCCGCACCTGACCGGAGCACCCGGTGGAGCCGACGGCGTCACGCGCGTGACGTCGTCGGGCCCCCGTGGTCCTGGGGCGTGACTTGAGCGCCCACGACCACGGGCCTCCTGGCCTCCCGACGGGAGGCCGCCGTCCGCACGGCCGCCCACACGACCACACCCAGGCCCGCGCCGAGCACCGGGTAGGTCGCGGCGAGGCGGGCGAGCGAGAAGACGGTCACCGCGTGGTCGGTCGCGAGCAGCCGCACGACCGCTCCGAGCATCCCCGCCACGGCGCCGGCCGTCACGCTCAGGACCGCGGAGCGCAGGTGCTGCGGGGCGGCGACGGGCAGGGAGGCCCGCCACCAGCGCACCACGAGCGCCACGAGCACGACGAACCCGGCGAACGAGCTCCCGTGCTGGAGGTGCTTGTACATCGCGACCCCGGCGACCGGGGTCCGCAGGACGTCCCAGGTCTGGACCGCGGTCCCGCGCAGGTGCGTGAAGTCGTCCCAGAGGACGTGGGTGAGGGTCCCCGCCACGGCGAACCCTGCGACGGCCACCGCGATCACCAGGGGGCTCGCGGCGCGGGTCGACACGTCGGGGGAGAGGGGCCTCCGCCGGGGCAGCGCGGCCAGGTAGGGCCCGCGGACCACGAGGACCCACAGGGCCGTGCAGGCCACGGCGAGGGCGAGGTCGACGGTCACGACGCCCAGCAGACGGTGCGTGGCGTGGGCCAGCTCGTCGGTCCCGGGCCACAGCACGTCGAGGAACAGGGGAGCGTCCGGGACCATCGCACCGATCGCGAACGCGGGCAGCGCCCAGAGGAGGAGAGCGGGGGAGAGCGCGCGCCGCGCCGACCCGCCGGCGAGGGGGAGCGCGACCAGGGCATGGACAGGGGTGTAGGGCACGGGCGACATGATGCCCGCTCGTCGAGCCGGCCGACAGGGCTGCCAGGAGATGGGCTGGAGCGCCAGAGTCGGACATCTCACACTTTATGGACACATTCTGGTTCGGAGGAAAATAGTGTGCCAAGCGCGTATCCTCCAACAGACCACCTCCATCTGCGCCTCACCACCAAGCCCAGACGAGGGGGGGCTCCGGGTGATCTCAGCTCGACCGGGCGTGTCCTGCCCAGGAAGGATCTGCGGGGCGGCGGTAGTTTGCCCTGTGGTGGGGCACGAGCCCCGCCGCAGGACGTGACGCGAGGAGCCGAACATGGGTATCGACGAGGCGAAGGACAAGGCTGCGGCCGCTGCCGGCGAGGCCAAGGAGGGCCTGGGCGGCCTGCTCGACAAGGCCAAGGAGTTCCTGACCGACGACCGGATCGACGACGTCGCCGAGAAGATCAAGGGAATCGCGCCCGACTCGGTCGACGGCCACGTCGACACGCTCGCCGAGAAGGCCAAGGAAGTGAACGATTGACCGGGCGAGGAACGCACGGTACCGGCCGAGGTCGGTAACATCGGAGGGCGCCGCCGTCTGGCGGCGCCCTTTCGAATGCCCTGTTGAGCTGCTAGGAGCGCGCACCGTGTCAGACGTCGTATCGTCACCTTTGTCCATCACTCTCGACGGGGAACGGACCACGGTGGAGACGGGGACGACCGGCGCGGACCTGTTCTCGGGCCGCCGCGAGGTCGTCGTCCTCCGCGTGAACGGTGAGCTCAAGGACCTCGACACCCCCGTCGCCGAGGGCGACGAGGTCGAGGGCGTGACCATCGACTCGCCCGACGGGCTCGACGTGCTGCGTCACTCGGCCGCGCACGTCCTGGCCCAGGCCGTGCAGCAGGTCAACCCCGACGCCAAGCTCGGCATCGGCCCGCCCGTCCGCGATGGGTTCTACTACGACTTCGACGTCGAGACCCCGTTCACGCCCGAGGACCTCAAGGCCCTCGACAAGGTCATGGCGCGCATCATCAAGGACGGGCAGACGTTCGAGCGTCGTGTCGTCACCGACGACGAGGCCCGTGCCGAGCTCGCGAACGAGCCCTACAAGCTCGAGCTGATCGGCCTCAAGGGCTCCGGCTCGGCCGACGACGCAGCGGGGGAGGGTGTGTCGGTCGAGGTCGGCGCCGGCGAGCTCACCATCTACGACAACGTCCGTCGCGACGGCACGGTGGCCTGGAAGGACCTGTGCCGCGGCCCGCACCTGCCCAGCACGCGCCTCATCGGCAACGGCTTCCAGCTCATGCGCAGCGCGGCCGCCTACTGGCGCGGCAGCGAGAAGAACCCCCAGCTCCAGCGCGTGTACGGCACCGCCTGGCCCACCAAGGACGAGCTGCGCGCGTACACCGAGCGCCTCGCCGAGGCCGAGCGTCGTGACCACCGCCGCCTGGGCGTCGAGCTCGACCTCTTCTCGTTCCCGGACGAGATCGGCTCGGGGCTCGCGGTCTTCCACCCCAAGGGCGGGATCATCCGCAACGAGATGGAGGAGTACTCGCGCAAGCGCCACATCGAGGCGGGCTACTCGTTCGTCAACTCCCCGCACATCACCAAGGAGAAGCTCTACCAGGTCTCCGGGCACCTCGACTGGTACGCCGAGGGCATGTACCCCCCCATGCACCTCGACGAGGAGCGCGACGCGGACGGCACGCTGCGCCGCGCCGGGCAGAACTACTACCTCAAGCCCATGAACTGCCCCATGCACAACCTGATCTTCGACGCGCGTGGGCGTTCGTACCGTGAGCTGCCCCTGCGCCTCTTCGAGTTCGGGACGGTCTACCGCTACGAGAAGTCCGGCGTGGTGCACGGCCTGACCCGCGCCCGCGGGTTCACCCAGGACGACGCGCACATCTACTGCACGCGCGACCAGATGAAGTCCGAGCTCACGAACGCGCTGAACTTCGTCCTCGACCTGCTCAAGGACTACGGGCTCGACGACTTCTACCTCGAGCTCTCGACGCGCGACCCCGAGAAGTCCGTCGGCACCGACGACGCCTGGGAGGAAGCGACCGAGACGCTGCGCCAGGTCGCCGAGGAGTCCGGGCTCGACCTCGTGCCGGACCCGGGCGGCGCCGCGTTCTACGGGCCCAAGATCTCGGTCCAGGCCAAGGACGCGATCGGCCGCACCTGGCAGATGTCGACCATCCAGCTCGACTTCAACCTGCCGGAGAAGTTCGACCTCGAGTACCAGGCCTCGGACGGCACGCGTCAGCGCCCGGTCATGATCCACCGTGCGCTGTTCGGCTCGATCGAGCGCTTCTTCGCGGTGCTCACCGAGCACTACGCGGGTGCGTTCCCGGCCTGGCTCGCGCCGGTCCAGGTCGTGGCCGTCCCGGTCGCAGAGCCCTTCAACGACTACCTGGCCGACGTCGTCGCCCAGCTCGCCGCGCAGGGTATCCGCGCCGAGGTCGACTACTCGGACGACCGCTTCGGGAAGAAGATCCGCACGGCCAGCACCCAGAAGGTGCCGTTCGTGCTCATCGCCGGTGGCGAGGACGTCGAGGCCGGTGCGGTCTCGTTCCGCTACCGCGACGGACGCCAGGACAACGGCGTGCCCGTGGCCGAGGCCATCGAGCGGATCGTGTCTGCGGTCCGCGAGCGCAGCCAGGTCTGACGCGTGACGTCGGACGGCGCAGGGACGGGGTCGGGGTACTCCGTGGAGGGTCCGGAGGGGCATCCGCGGTTCGACGACGGGATGGACCGGTTGTGGACGCCGCACCGGATGGTCTACATCGGCGGTCAGGACAAGCCGGTCGACGACCGGTCGTCGTCGTGCCCCTTCTGCCGGATCCCTGCGCTGTCCGACGAGGACGGGTTGGTCGTGGCGCGGGGCACGTGGTGCTTCGTGGTGCTCAACCTGTACCCGTACAACCCGGGCCACCTGATGGTGTGCCCGTACCGGCACGTGTCGGACTACACGGGGCTGACCCCCGAGGAGACCGACGAGCTGGCGCAGTTGTCGCAGCAGGCGATGCGGGTGACGCGTGCGGTGTCGGGCCCTGACGGCTTCAACCTGGGCATGAACCAGGGGGCGGTCGCGGGGGCCGGCATCGCGGCGCACCTGCACCAGCACGTGGTGCCGCGCTGGTCGGGGGATGCGAACTTCCTGCCGATCGTGGCCCACACCAAGGCCGTGCCGGAGCTGCTGGGGGACACCCGCGCGCGGCTCGCGGCGGCCTGGGAGGCTCATGGTGAGCCGGTCCCGGACCCGACGAACGACGACCCGGCGTCTCCTGCGGCGCCCACACTCGAGGAGAGCTAGATGTTCGGGCGACTTCGCGCCGTCGTGACGCGTTTGTTCACGCCGGTCGCGGCCTTCCTGCTGCGGATCGGGGTCTCCCCGGACGCGGTGACGATCGTGGGCACGGTGGGCGTGGTGGCCTCCGCGCTGTGGCTGTTCCCCACGGGGCACCTGTTCGCGGGGACCATGGCGATCATGGTCTTCGCGTTCTCGGACGCCCTGGACGGCGTGATGGCGCGGCTGTCGGGGCGCTCGGGCCCGTGGGGGGCGTTCCTGGACTCGACGCTGGACCGGCTGGCCGACGCCGCGATCTTCACGGGGCTGATCGTGTGGTTCGTGCGCACCGAGAACACGTGGGGCATCACGGTGGGGCTCGCGTGCCTGGTCCTGGGCTCGGTGGTCCCGTACGCGCGGGCTCGGGCCGAGGGGTTGGGCATGACGGCCGCGGTCGGGATCGCGGAGCGTGCCGACCGGCTGGTCGTGACGCTCGTGGCTGCCGGCCTGGTGGGCCTGGGGCTGCCGGTAGCCGTCCTGGTCGTGGTCCTGGGGCTGCTCGCGGCCGCGAGCGCCGTGACGGTGGTGCAGCGCATGGCGACGGTGCGTCGTCAGGCTGTCGCTGCTGCCGGGGCCGCCTCTGCGGGGGACGCTGCGGCGTCCGAGGGTGGTGCCTGAGGTGGGGGTGAGTGCGGACAAGGCGTTCACGTTCGCGTGGCGCAACGCGCACAAGGTGCCGGAGCCGGTGCTGCGTGGGTTGTTCACGGTGATCGCGGACGTGGCGTGGGCGACGCGCCGGGGTGGTGTGCCGCAGCTGGAGAGGAACTTGGCGCGGGTGCGCCCGGGGTTGGACGCGCGGGGGCTGCGCCGGTTGAGCCGGGCGGGCATGCGGTCGTACATGCGCTACTACCGGGAGGCGTTCACGCTGCCGGGGGCGTCGCCTGCGCAGATCGAGGCGCGGGTGCGTCTGGAGGGGTACGAGAACTGCCTGCAGTTCACGTCGCAGGGTGTGACGCCGTTGCTGGCGCTGGGGCACATGGGCAACTGGGACCTGGCGGGGGCGTATGCGACGCCGCACATCGCGCCGGTGCTGACGGTCGCGGAGCGGCTCAAGCCCGAGGAGCTGTTCCAGGAGTTCTTGGCGTTCCGCAACTCGTTGGGGATCGAGATCCTGGCGTTGGGCGACGGTGACGTGTTCCGTGAGCTGATGCGCGGGGCGCGCGGGCCGGGCAAGCTCATCCCGTTGCTCGCGGACCGTGACCTGACGGCGCGGGGCGTGGAGGTGGACCTGTTCGGCGAGCGGGCCCGGGTCGCTGCGGGGCCTGCGGCGCTGGCGGTCTCGACGGGGGCGCCGTTGCTGACGGCGTCGATCCGGTACGAGCGTCTGACGGGTCCCCGTCGGCGGGCGGCGGGGACCCCGTGGGGGATCGTCATCCGGTTCTTCCCGCAGGTCGCGGTCCCGGACGGGGTGCCGCGCAGCGAGCGGGTCGCGGCGGTGACGCAGGCGTGGGTCGACCAGCTGGCGGAGGCCATCGCCGCGGACCCGGAGGACTGGCACATGCTGCAGAAGGTGTTCGTGGCGGACCTGGACCCGGACCGGTACGCCCGGACCCGGGCGAAGGACGCGCAGGGTGCGACTGGTGGAGGGGCGGTGGGCTCAGCATGAGCCTGAAGATCGGGATCGTGTGCCCGTACTCGTTCGACGTGCCGGGTGGGGTGCAGTTCCACATCCGGGACCTGGCGGAGGCGCTCATGGCGCAGGGGCACGAGGTGTCGGTGCTGGCCCCTGCGGACGAGGACACGCCCATCCCGGACTACATCACGTCCGCGGGCCGTGCGGTGCCGGTCAAGTACAACGGGTCGGTGGCGCGCATGACGTTCGGTCCGGTCACTGCTGCGCGGGTGCGCCGGTGGTTGGACGCGGGCAAGTTCGACGTGCTGCACCTGCACGAGCCGGTCACGCCGTCGTTGAGCATGCTGGCGCTGTGGATCGCGCAGGGGCCGATCGTGGCGACGTTCCACACGGCGTTGATCCGTTCGCGCGCGCTGCAGGTGGTCTACCCGTTGGTGCGTCAGAGCCTGGAGAAGATCTCGGCGCGCATCGCGGTCTCGGAGGACGCCCGGCGCACCCTCGTGGAGCACATGGGGGGCGACGCGGTGGTGATCCCCAACGGTGTCTACGTCGACACGTTCGCGGACGCCGCGCCGTCGGCGAGGTGGCAGGGGACCCCGGACGCGCCGACCATCGCGTTCCTGGGGCGCCTGGACGAGCCGCGCAAGGGTCTGCCGGTCCTGACGGCCGCGATCCCGCGGATCCTCGAGGCCGTCCCGGGGGCCCGGTTCCTGATCGCGGGCCGCGGGGACCAGGGGCGCGCGGACGCGCTCGAGGCGCTGGGGGAGTCCGCGAGCGCCGTGGAGTTCCTGGGGTCGATCTCGGACGAGGAGAAGGCGTCGCTGCTGTCGTCGGTGGACGTGTACATCGCGCCGCAGACGGGTGGGGAGAGCTTCGGGATCGTGCTGGTGGAGGCGATGAGCGCGGGGGCCTGCGTGGTCGCCTCGGACCTGGGGGCTTTTCGGCGGGTGCTGGACGAGGGGCAGGCGGGGGCGTTGTTCCCGGTGGGGGACCCGGTCGCGTTGGCGGACACGGTGCTGCGGGTCCTGGCGGACCCGGCGGGCCGGGAGCGGTACTGCGAGCGGGCGATCTCGTTCGTGCGCCGGTTCGACTGGTCGACGGTGACCGCGGAGGTGCTCGCGGTGTACGAGATGGCGTTGGCGGCCTCGGACGCGGTGATCCCGGTGCACGAGGACCCGGCGTCGTTGCGCGGTGGTCGTCGGCTGGGGCTGTGGCCCCGTCCGGAGCAGGAGAGGAACCCGTCGTGACGTGGTCGGAGATCGCCATCATCGTGGTGGCCGTGGTCCTGGTCGCGGGGTGGGCCCTGTGGGTGGCCGCCTCGCGCCTGGACCGGTTGCACCGCAAGGTCATGGCTTCGCGCCTGGCGTTGGACGCGCAGCTGGAGCGGCGGGCGTCGGCGGCGCTGGACCTGGCGGGGGCGGGGGAGCTGGACCCGGCGAGCTCGGTCCTGGTCGCGGAGGCGGCGTACGAGGTGCTGGACGACGACCTGCGCACGCGCGAGGTCGCGTCCGTGGTCCCGGGTCTGGCCGAGCTGGTGGCCTCGCCGGGGTCCGCCGCCGGGCCCGACGGCGCCTCCTCGCTCGAGCGGGCGCCTCGCCTGCTGGCGGGGGTGGGCGCCGAGCGGGCGCGGGCGGAGAGCGACCTGTCGGCGACGTTGCGCGCGGCCCTGGAGGACCCCGAGGAGGTGCGGGAGATCCGTGCCTCGCCCGTGGGTGCCGAGCTGCTCGCGGCGCTGGCCGGGGCCTGGTACCGGGCGCAGATCGCGCGCCGCTTCCACAACGAGGCCGTGGCCCAGACCCAGCGCCTGCGCCGCACCTGGTACGCCCGGGCGTTCTCGCTCGCCGGGCACGCGCCCATGCCGGTCACGGTCGAGCTCGACGACGCCTGGCCGCCCGCGCTCGACCGCAACCCCTGACCGGCCGGTCGGGTTCGGGGGCTGCCCGAGGGGTGGGCGGACCTCCGTAGACTGGGCGGTGACGTGCAAGCATGTCGGCGGCGCGAGCGTGACCCCTGCTCGCGCGTCCCAACGTGAAGATGTGAGGTTTCGCGGTGTCCGTGGAGAATTCCGGCGAGAACAGCCCCCAGGTGACCGGCGACGTCGTCGGCTCGGCCAAGGTCAAGCGCGGCATGGCCGAGATGCTCAAGGGCGGCGTCATCATGGACGTCGTCACGCCCGAGCAGGCCAAGATCGCCGAGGACGCGGGCGCGGTGGCCGTCATGGCCCTCGAGCGCGTCCCGGCCGACATCCGCGCCCAGGGCGGGGTCTCGCGCATGAGCGACCCCGACATGATCGACGGCATCATCGCCGCGGTCTCGATCCCCGTCATGGCCAAGGCGCGCATCGGCCACTTCGTCGAGGCCCAGGTGCTGCAGGCCCTCGGCGTCGACTACATCGACGAGTCCGAGGTCCTGACCCCGGCCGACTACGCCAACCACATCGACAAGTGGGCGTTCGACGCGCCGTTCGTGTGCGGGGCGACCAACCTGGGCGAGGCCCTGCGCCGCATCACCGAGGGCGCGGCCATGATCCGCTCCAAGGGCGAGGCCGGCACGGGCGACGTGTCCAACGCGACCACGCACATGCGCACCATCCGCGGCGAGATCCGCCGCCTGACCTCCCTGCCCGAGGACGAGCTGTTCGTCGCGGCCAAGGAGCTCCAGGCCCCGTACGAGCTCGTCAAGGAGATCGCCGCCACGGGCAAGCTGCCCGTGGTCATGTTCACCGCGGGCGGCATCGCGACCCCGGCCGACGCGGCCATGATGATGCAGCTCGGCGCGGAGGGCGTGTTCGTCGGCTCGGGCATCTTCAAGTCCGGCAACCCCGCCCAGCGCGCCGCGGCGATCGTCAAGGCCACCACGTTCTACGACGACCCGGCCGTCCTCGCGGACGTCTCGCGCGGCCTGGGCGAGGCCATGGTCGGCATCAACGTCGACGACATCCCCGTCCCGCACCGCCTGGCCGAGCGCGGCTGGTGACTCCTGTCGTGCTGCTGGTCCGGTGACCCCACGATGACCAGCACGCCCGGCCGTGTCCCGACCGGGGCGGGCGCACCCGTTGCGCCCGCCCCGGCGGCGCCCGCCGCCCCCGCTGCGCCCACCGAAGAGGTGGCGCCCACCGCGCTCGGACCCGACTGGGTCCTGGGCGCCGACGGCATGCGCCACCGGCGCGGGGCACGCGTCCTGCTGCTCGACGACGCCGGGCGCGTCCTGCTCGCCCGTGGCCACGACACCGACCAGCCCGAGCGGTCCTGGTGGTTCACGGTCGGCGGCGGGATCGAGCCCGGCGAGAGCGACCGCGACGCCGCCGTGCGCGAGGTCCTCGAGGAGACGGGCCTGCGCCTGGACCCCGCCGACCTGCAGGGCCCCGTGTGGACCCGGTCGGCCGTCTTCGACTTCTACCGCGAACGCTGCCGCCAGGACGAGGTCTTCTACCTCGCCCGCATCACCAGCACCCAGGCCGCCGTGCCCCTGACGCGCGAGGGCTGGACCCAGATCGAGCACGACGTCGTCGACGAGATGCGCTGGTGGGCCCTGCCCGAGCTGCGCGAGGTCACCATCGAGGTCTTCCCCGCCGGGCTGCCCGACCTCCTCGAGCCGCTCCTCGACGGGTGGGACGGACGGACCCGCCACCTCGGCGAGGCCACCGAGTAGCCGACCACGCCGCACCGCGCGGAGGACGCGGGTGCCGTACGGCACCCGCGTCCCGAGGCGCGCCGCGCCCGACCGGGGCGCTCGGACCCGGCCCCGCGTCCGGGCCGCACCCGCCCTCCGGCCGCGAGCGCCGTCGTCGGGCACCCCCGCACCGCGCGCCGCGCGGCGCGTACGATGGGCGATCGTGAAACCGGTCATTGGAGTCCTCGCCCTGCAGGGCGACGTCCGTGAGCACGTGGCCGCCCTCGAGGTGGCCGGTGCGCGCGCCGTCACCGTGCGGCGCCCCACCGAGCTCGCCGCGCTCGACGGCCTCGTGCTCCCCGGCGGGGAGTCGACGACGATCGACAAGCTGCTGCGGATCTTCGAGCTGTTCGACCCGCTGCGGGCCGCGATCGCCGCAGGTCTGCCGGTGTACGGCTCGTGCGCGGGCATGATCCTGCTCGCGGACCGGGTGCTGGGGGCGACCCACGACCAGCAGACCCTCGGTGGCCTGGACGTCACGGTGCGCCGCAACGCGTTCGGGCGTCAGGTCGACTCGTTCGAGTCGTCCGTGGAGATGACCGGGGTGCCGGGCGGGCCCGTGCCCGCCGCGTTCATCCGGGCCCCGTGGGTCGAGCAGGCCGGCCCGGGGGTCCAGGTCCTGGCGCGCACGCGCCACCGGGGCGCCTCCGCGCCCGCGTCGGGCGCCGTGCCCGCCGCGGGCGCGGGCGAAGACGCAGGTAGAATCGTCGCAGTACGTCAGGGAACGTTGCTCGCCACCTCCTTCCACCCCGAGATCACGGGCGATGCGCGGGTGCACGAGCTCTTCGTCGCAATCGTGAAGGAGTAACAGGGGTATGTCAGGACACTCCAAGTGGGCTACGACCAAGCACAAGAAGGCCGTGATCGACGCCAAGCGCGGCAAGCTGTTCGCCAAGCTCATCAAGAACATCGAGGTCGCGGCCCGCACGGGCGGCGGGGACCTCGCCGGTAACCCCACGCTCTTCGACGCCGTCCAGAAGGCCAAGAAGTCCTCGGTCCCCAACGACAACATCGACCGCGCCCTCAAGCGCGGCTCGGGCCAGGAAGCCGGCGGCGCCGACTACCAGACGATCATGTACGAGGGCTACGGCACGGGCGGCATCGCCGTCCTGGTCGAGTGCCTCACGGACAACAAGAACCGTGCCGCCGCGGAGGTCCGCATCGCGTTCACGCGCAACGGGGGCCAGCTCGCGGACCCGGGCTCGGTGTCCTACCTGTTCTCCCGCAAGGGCGTCATCGTGGTGCCCAAGGAGGGCACCACCGAGGACGACGTGATGGAGGCCGTCCTGGAGGCGGGCGGCGAGGAGGTCACGGACGAGGGCGACACGTTCGAGGTCCTCACCGAGGCCACCGACCTGGTCGCGGTCCGCACCGCGCTGCAGGACGCCGGCATCGAGTACGACTCCGCGGACGTGGTCTTCCACCCGTCCATGGAGGTCGAGGTCGACGCCGAGGGCGCCCGCAAGATCCTGCGCCTGATCGACGCGCTCGAGGACAGCGACGACGTGCAGAACGTCTACGCGAACTTCACCGCGAGCGACGAGGTCATGGCCGAGCTCGAGAACGACGACTGACCCACCACCCGGTGTGACCAAGGGCTCTCGCGCGACCGCTCGCGTGGGAGCCCTTCGTCGTGGGTGGCGCGTGAGAAGGTGAGCGCGTGCGCGTGCTCGGAGTGGACCCAGGCCTGACCCGCTGCGGCGTGGGCGTCGTCGACTCGTTGCCCGGGCGGCGCGCGCAGATGGTCGCGGTCGGGGTCCTGCAGAGCCCCCCGGACATGTCGGTGGACCTGCGCCTGCTCACGATCGCCCAACGCCTGGACGCCTGGATGGACGAGCACGTCCCGGACGTCGTGGCCGTCGAGCGGGTCTTCGCCCAGCACAACGTGAGCACCGTCATGGGCACCGCGCAGGTCGCGGGGCTCGCGATGGTCGCCGCGGCCCGCCGCGGGGTCCCGGTCGCGATGCACACCCCCAGCGAGGTCAAGGCGGCCGTGACCGGCACGGGCCGGGCGGACAAGGTCCAGGTCCAGCGCATGGTCGCGCGCATCCTGGGCCTGGCCGAGCTGCCCAAGCCCGCGGACGCCGCCGACGCCCTGGCGCTGGCGATCTGCCACATGTGGCGCCCCGCGGGCGCGCTGCAGGGCGGCGACCGCCACCAGCTCACCCCCGCCCAGCGGGCGTGGGCCGCGGCAGAGCAGGCCTCGCGCGGCCCGCGCCGCTAGGTGCCCGCGGCAGGGGCACGTGCCGGGGGAGCGCGGTGCGTCGAGGTGCCCGACGGCGAGGCTCACCCGGGCGCACGCCCGCCCGTTGCTAGAGTGGCCGCAGTTTCGTACAGGTGTTCGGGATCGGTCGCGCGCGGCCGGGGCCCGCGAGGATGCATGGAGGCACAGTGATCGCTTCGCTGTCGGGAACGGTGGCGAACGTCCGCCTGGACCGCGCTGTCATCGAGGTGGGCGGCGCCGGGGGAGCCGTGGGGTACCTCGTGCACGCGACCCCCGCGACCCTGTCCACGCTGCGCGTGGGCGAGGCGGCAAGCCTGTCCACGAGCATGGTCGTGCGCGAGGACTCGTTCACCCTGTTCGGGTTCGCCGACGACGACGAGCGCACCGTCTTCGAGGCCGTGCAGACCGTCAGCGGCGTCGGCCCGCGCCTGGCCCTGGCGATGCTCGCTGTCCACACGCCTGACGCCCTGCGCCGCGCCGTGGCCTCCGAGGACATCGCCGCGCTCATGCGCGTGCCCGGTATCGGGCGCAAGGGCGCCCAGCGCATCGCGCTCGAGCTCGGCGACCGGCTCGGGGCCCCCACGGGCGCCGGCGACGGGACCGGCGAGGAGGCGGCAGGCACGGGCGCCGCCGTGGTCGACGACCAGCGCGACCAGGTCGTCCAGGCGCTCGTGGGGCTCGGCTGGAACCCCAAGGCCGCCGAGGACGCGCTCGCCACGGTCCTGGCCCAGGCCGGCGTCGACGTCGTCGCCCCCGACGAGATCGCCGGCGCCCTGCGCGCCTCGCTGCGCGTCCTGGGCGGCCCCCGTGGGTGACTTCGACCGCGTCGGGTACGCCGAGGGCGAGGAGCCCTTCACGTCCGAGCGGATCGTGGCGCCGGCCGCGGACGACCTCGAGCGCGCGGCCGAGGCCGCGCTGCGCCCCCGGCGGCTCGAGGAGTTCGTCGGCCAGCTCGTCGTGCGCGACCAGCTCTCCCTGGTCCTGCAGGCCGCGCTGGCCCGCGGAGCGACCCCCGACCACGTCCTGCTCTCGGGCCCCCCCGGGCTCGGCAAGACGACCCTCGCCATGATCATCGCGGCCGAGCTCGGCGCGTCCCTGCGGGTGACGTCGGGCCCCGCGATCCAGCACGCGGGCGACCTCGCCGCGGTCCTGTCCTCCCTCGAGGAGGGCGAGGTCCTGTTCATCGACGAGATCCACCGGCTCGCGCGCCCCGCCGAGGAGCTGCTCTACGTCGCCATGGAGGACTTCCGGGTCGACGTGGTCGTGGGCAAGGGCGCCGGGGCGAGCGCGATCCCGCTGGCCCTGCCGCCGTTCACGGTCGTGGGGGCCACCACGCGCGCCGGGCTGCTGCCCGCGCCGCTGCGCGACCGGTTCGGGTTCACCGGGCACCTCGACTTCTACTCGCCCGACGAGCTCCAGCGCGTCCTGGTCCGCTCGGCCGGCCTGCTCGGCGTCCGGCTCGACGCCGACGCCGCCCACGAGATCGCGGGCCGCTCGCGCGGCACCCCCCGCATCGCCAACCGCCTGCTGCGCCGCGTGCGCGACTGGGCCCAGGTGCGCGGCGACGGCTCGCTGGACCTGCGGGCCGCGCGGGCGGCGCTCGAGGTCTACGAGGTCGACGAGCTCGGCATGGACCGCCTCGACCGGGCCGTGCTCGGCGCGCTGTGCGCCCGCTTCAACGGCGGCCCCGTGGGGCTGAGCACCCTGGCCGTGACCGTGGGCGAGGAGGCGGAGACCGTCGAGACCGTCGTCGAGCCGTTCCTCGTGCGCGAAGGGCTGATCGGGCGCACCCCGCGTGGGCGCGTCGCGACCGCGGCCGCCTGGGCGCACCTCGGGCTCACACCCCCCGACCCCCTTGCGCCCCGCGGCCCGGGCGGCCTGACAGGGGGACGGAACGGCTCCGGACGGACGGGGCGAACCCTGTTCGACACCGGGGCCTAGACTGGGGGAGTCTGAGCGGCGGAACTCCACGGTCGTACGGTTCGTTGGTGATCCGTACGCGTGCGCCTAGACTGCCGCGCAGATCCCAGCACAGAACAGGAATCGGTTACCCCGTCATGGACTTCAGTCTCATCCTCATCCTCGCCCTCGCCGCAGGTGCGATGTTCCTCATGACCAGCCGGTCGCGCAAGGCCCAGAAGGAAGCAGCAGCCTTCCGGACCAACCTGGCCCCCGGCCAGGAGGTCATGACCGGTTCCGGCCTGTTCGGCACCATCGTCGCGGTCGACGAGGAGAAGGACATCATCACGATCGAGTCCACCCCCGGCAACCAGTCCCGCTGGCTGCGGGCGGCGATCGCCAAGCTCGTCGAGCCGCCCGTCGCCGAGGACCCGGCAGAGGACGACGACGAGGACGGCTCGGTCCTGGGGGACACCGACTCGACCTCGACGGTCGACGACGTGCTCGACGTCCCGGACGACCTGTCCGGACTGACGGACAAGCCGGGGGACAAGCGGGACGACGGCACCGACAGCAAGTGACACACGTCGCGCCCCGATCCCGGGGCGCGACGTCGATCCGCGTCATCGCACGCTCGATGTCGCGCGCACGAGAAGAGACGGATAGTTGGCCACCTCCAACACACGACGCGCCAGGCCCGTACGTACCCTGGTGATCCTCGCTGCACTGATCGTCGCGTTGTTCGCGTCGATCTTCGCCGGCACCAAGTGGTCGGACGCGAGCACCACGCCCGGACTCGCCCTCGACCTGGAGGGCGGCACGCAGATCATCCTGACGCCGATCGCCTCCGAGGGGCAGGTCACCGACGAGACGATCCAGCAGGCGATCAACGTGATCCGCCAGCGTGTCGACTCCTCGGGAGTCACCGAGGCCGAGATCACCAGCCAGGGCAAGAACATCGTCGTCGGGCTGCCCGGCACCCCGAGCGACGAGACGCTCGACCTCGTGCGGAAGTCCGCGCAGATGCGCTTCCGCCCGGTCCTGACGTACGGAGCACCCACCCCGGTGGCCTCCGAGACGCCGGCCGAGGAGCCCACCGAGCCCACCGCGCCCGTGACCCCCACGAGCCCCAGCGACCTGGCCCAGATCACCCCGGAGATCCAGGCCCAGTTCGACGCGCTCGACTGCACCGACCCCAAGAACCTGACGGGCGGCACCGGTGACGACGCCGACGCCCCGCTCGTCACGTGCGCCGACGACGGCACGGTCAAGTACATCCTGGGCCCGGTCGAGATCGAGGGCACCGAGATCTCCAACGCGAGCTCGGGCCTCGGCACCACGGCCCAGGGCGTGAGCACCGGCCAGTGGGTCGTCAACATCGAGTTCAACGCCGAGGGCACCAAGGCCTTCCGCGACACCACCACGCGCCTGGTCGCGCTGCCTGCCCCGCAGAACGCGTTCGCCATGGTCCTCGACGGGCTCGTCATCTCCGCCCCGACGGCCAACGTCGCGATCCAGGACGGCAAGGCCGAGATCTCCGGCAACTTCACGCGCGAGAGCGCCGCGCTGCTGGCCAACCAGCTCAACTTCGGTTCGCTCCCGCTGACCTTCGAGGTCCAGAGCGAGCAGCAGATCTCCGCGACGCTCGGCAGCGAGCAGCTCGAGAAGGGCCTCATCGCCGGCGCGATCGGACTGCTGCTGGTCGTCATCTACTCGCTCTTCCAGTACCGGGCCCTCGGCCTGGTCACGGTGGCCTCGCTCGGCATCGCGGCCGTGCTCACCTTCGGGGTGATCCTGCTGCTGTCCTGGACGATCGGGTACCGGCTCTCCCTGCCCGGTGTCGCGGGCATCATCGTCGCGATCGGCATCACCGCTGACTCGTTCATCGTGTACTTCGAACGCATCCGCGACGAGCTGCGCGACGGACGCACCCTGAACTCGGCCGTCGAGAAGGGCTGGGACCGCGCACGGCGCACCATCCTGGCCTCGGACGCGGTCAACTTCCTCGCTGCGGTCGTGCTGTACTTCCTCGCCGTGGGCGGCGTGCGCGGCTTCGCGTTCACGCTGGGTCTGACGACGCTGATCGACCTGATCGTCGTCTTCATGTTCACGCACCCGGTCATGCAGCTGCTCGCACGCACCAAGTTCTTCGCGAACGGGCACCCTGCCTCGGGCCTCGACCCGCGCCGCCTCGGCGCGAGCGCCCGGTACGCCGGGCGCGGACGGGTCGCCCGGCAGGGCGCCGAAGGCACCCAGGACGCACCCGTGAGCGACACGTCGAGCGACGAACCCTTCGGCAGCCCCACGCGGGAGAAGGTCGGCGCGAGCGTCGGCACCGCCACGGCGGGCGAGGGGACCCGGCAGACGATCGCCGAGCGCCGCGCAGCCGCACGGCGCGCGGCCGAGTCCGGCTCGACCACCACCGACTCCTCGACCGAGGGCGACAAGAACGAGGAGAACCTCTGATGGCGCAGGGATTCGCCCAGTGGGGCAACGACCTCTACACGGGGCGCAAGTCCTACCAGATCGTCGGCAACCGCCGCCGCTTCTACATCGTCGCGATCGTCATGGTGCTCCTGTCGTTCGGGGTCCTGCTCACCAAGGGCTTCAACCTCGGCATCGACTTCCGTGGCGGCTCCGAGTTCGTCGTCTCGAACGTCAGCGACACGAGCCAGCAGCCCGCGATCGACGCCGTGTCCGAGGTCGCCCCCGCCGAGGTGCCGCGCGTCACGACGGTCGGCGGCAGCGCCATCCGCGTCCAGACCGACCGCCTGACGGCGGACGAGGTCACCGAGGTCAGGGACGCGCTCGCCGGCGCCTACGACGTGACCGAGAACGACGTCACGACCGCGTTCATCGGCCCCAGCTGGGGCAAGGACGTCTCGCAGAAGGCCATCACAGGCCTGATCGTCTTCCTCGCGCTCGTGGGCGTGGTCATGACGATCTACTTCCGCAACTGGCGCATGGCCGCGGCCGCGCTCATCGCGCTCTTCCACGACCTCATCATCACGGTCGGGATCTACGCGGCGATCGGCTGGGAGGTCACCCCGGCGACCGTGATCGGCTTCCTGACGATCCTCGGGTACTCGATCTACGACACCGTGGTGGTCTTCGACAAGGTCCGCGAGAACACGGCCGGCATCCTCGACCAGACCCGCAGCACCTACGCCGAGCGCGCGAACCTCGCGGTCAACCAGACGCTCGTCCGGTCGATCAACACCTCGGTCGTGGCCCTGCTGCCCGTCAGCGCCATCCTGTTCATCGGCGCGTTCCTGCTCGGCGCCGGCACGCTGCGTGACATCGCGCTCGCGCTCTTCGTCGGCATGGCCGTGGGTGCCTACTCCTCGATCTTCCTGGCCACGCCCCTGGAGGTCTCGCTGCGCGAGCGCGAGCCCGCCATCAAGGAGCACACCCAGAAGGTCCTGGACAAGCGCGCCGCGCTCGTCGCCGAGGCGGCCGAGGGCACGGGCGGTGCCTCGCGCGACGCCCAGCTCGCCGCGGCCGGGGTCCAGGCCACGGGCCAGCTCCAGCCCGGATCGCACCAGGGCGTCAAGGCGCAGCCGCGACGCAAGCGGGGGCACTGACCCCTCATGAGCACCAGCAGCATCCTGCCCGTCGGACTGACGGGCCTGGGGTCCGAGCGCGCGGCCGAGGTCCTCGGACTGATCCGCGACGTCCCGGACTACCCCCAGCCCGGCGTCACGTTCCGTGACATCACCGGTCTGCTCGCCGACGGCAGGGCGCTGGGCGACGTGGTCGACTCCCTCGCGGCATTCGCCGCGGGGGGCGTCGACCTCGTCGCCGGTCTCGAGGCCCGCGGCTTCCTGATCGGCGCACCGCTCGCCACACGCCTCGGCGTCGGCTTCCTGCCGCTGCGCAAGGCCGGCAAGCTCCCGCCGCCCACCGAGACCGTGACCTACGACCTCGAGTACGGCACGGCGTCGATCGAGCTGCGCACGGGCACCCTCCCGCAGGGCGCGCGCGTCCTGATCGTCGACGACGTCCTGGCCACGGGCGGCACCGCCGCGGCGGGGGTCGAGCTGATCGAGCGCTGCGGAGGCGTCGTCGCGGGGGTTGCGTTCCTCCTCGAGCTCGACGGCCTCGGCGGGCGCGCGCGGCTCGCAGGCCACCAGGTCGACACGCTCCTGCGCGTGGAGTCGTAGGATTGCCACTCCGACGGACGTCGAGATTCTCCGGCGACCAGGGAGAGGAGGCACGCATGAGCGAAGAGACACGGACGGGTCGATCGTCCGGTGAGAGCGGGCCGTCCTCGGCGGCGCGCGTACGCTCGCGCCTCGTGCGGTTCGGTGTGCGGGGGAGCCAGGGCGGCACGCCCGCCCTCGAACCGGTGCTGCAGGCGGTACGTACCAACCACCCCAAGTCCGACCTCTCGGTGATCGAGCGGGCCTACGCGACCGCGGAGAAGGCCCACCGCGGCCAGATGCGCAAGAGCGGCGACCCGTACATCACCCACCCGGTCGCGGTCGCCACGATCCTCGCGGACCTCGGCTTCGACGGCGCGACGTTGGCCGCCGCGCTGCTCCACGACACGGTCGAGGACACCGAGTACTCGCTCGAGCGCCTCACCGAGGAGTACGGCGAAGAGATCGCGATGCTCGTCGACGGCGTCACCAAGCTCGACAAGGTGACCTACGGCGACGCGGCCCAGGCCGAGACCGTGCGCAAGATGGTCGTGGCCATGGCCCGCGACATCCGCGTGCTGGTCATCAAGCTGGCCGACCGCCTGCACAACGCCCGCACCTGGAAGTTCGTGCCGTCCTCCTCGGCCGAGCGCAAGGCGCGCGAGACCCTCGAGATCTACGCGCCCCTGGCCCACCGCCTGGGCATGAACACCATCAAGTGGGAGCTCGAGGACCTGTCGTTCGCGACCCTCTACCCCAAGGTGTACGAGGAGATCGTCCACCTGGTCGCCGAGCGTGCCCCGGCCCGCGAGGAGTACCTCGCCGTGGTCCGCGAGCAGGTCACGGCGGACCTGCGCACCGCCAAGATCAAGGCGACCGTGACCGGCCGCCCCAAGCACTACTACTCGATCTACCAGAAGATGATCGTGCGCGGGCACGACTTCGCGGAGATCTACGACCTGGTCGGCGCACGCGTCCTCGTGGACACGGTGCGCGACTGCTACGCGGCGCTCGGTGCGCTGCACGCGCGATGGAACCCGGTGCCGGGCCGGTTCAAGGACTACATCGCGATGCCCAAGTTCAACATGTACCAGTCGCTGCACACCACGGTGATCGGTCCCGGCGGCAAGCCCGTCGAGATCCAGATCCGCACGCACGACATGCACCGCCGCGCGGAGTACGGCGTCGCGGCGCACTGGAAGTACAAGGAGATCGCCAAGGCGAGCGGGGCTCCCGAGCCCGCGCAGAACGACATGGCCTGGCTGCGTCAGCTCGTGGACTGGCAGCGCGAGACCGCGGACCCCTCCGAGTTCCTGGACTCGCTGCGCTTCGAGATCGGCGGCGCGGAGGTCTACGTCTTCACGCCCAAGGGCGACGTCATCGCGCTGCCCGCGGGGTCGACCCCGGTCGACTTCTCCTACGCCGTGCACACCGAGGTCGGGCACCGCACCATGGGGGCCCGGGTCAACGGTCGCCTGGTGCCGCTCGACTCGACGCTCGAGAACGGCGACGTCGTCGACGTCCTGACGTCCAAGTCGGAGACCGCCGGGCCCAGCCGCGACTGGCTCGCGTTCGTCAACAGCCCCCGCGCGCGCAACAAGATCCGCCAGTGGTTCTCCAAGGAGCGCCGCGAGGAGGCCGTCGAGCACGGCAAGACCGCGATCGCCAAGGCCATGCGCAAGCAGAACCTGCCCATCCAGCGCCTGCTCAGCCACGAGTCGCTCGTGGCGCTCGCCAACGAGATGCGCTACCCCGACGTCTCGGCGCTCTACGCCGCGATCGGCGAGGGGCAGGTCTCGGCCGCGAGCGTCGTGCAGAAGCTCGTGCACGCCATGGGCGGCGAGGACGGCGCGTCCGAGGACCTCGCGGAGGTCGCGCGCCCAGGGCACACCTCGCGCCGCCCCCGCACGGGCGACCCGGGCGTGGTCGTCAAGGGCGTGGACGACATCTGGGTCAAGCTCGCCAAGTGCTGCACCCCGGTGCCGGGCGACGAGATCATCGGCTTCATCACGCGCGGCCAGGGCGTCAGCGTCCACCGCGCGGACTGCGCCAACGTCGTCGGGCTGCGCAACCAGCCCGAGCGCATCGTCGAGGTCGACTGGACCACGGGCAGCAACGCCCTGTTCCTGGTCCAGATCCAGGTCGAGGCCCTCGACCGCTCGCGTCTGCTCTCGGACGTGACCCGGGTCCTGTCGGACCACCACGTCAACATCCTGTCCGCGACGGTCTCCACCTCGAACGACCGGGTCGCGATGTCCCGGTTCGTGTTCGAGATGGCCGAGCCCGGGCACCTGGCCACGGTCCTGTCCGCGGTCCGCAAGATCGACGGCGTGTTCGACGTCTACCGCATCACGGGCTCCAAGGCGGCCGAGCAACCTCAGCTGCCGGCCTGACCCCGGGCACTACCGAACGCCCCACCTGCCCGACGACGTCGCGCACGTGGGGCGTTCGTCGTCCGGGCGAGGGGCGCGCTCGACGGGTGCCACGGTGCCCCCGGTGGCAGCATCGGGGGATGGACCTGCCCGTGCTCCCGCCCACGCTGCCCATGCTCGCCAAGTCGGTCTCGGGCGTCCCTGACCCCGCCGCGGTCGACGGCGGGCTCGTGTTCGAGCCCAAGTGGGACGGCTTCCGCGCGATCGTCTACCGTGACGGCGACGAGGTCCGCCTCGACAGCCGCAGCGCCAAGCCCATGGAGCGCTACTTCCCGGACGTCGTGGCGGCCGTGCTCGACGCGTTGCCCGAGCGGTGCGTGGTCGACGGCGAGATCGTGCTCGCCCAGGGCGGCAGGCTGGACTTCGAGGCACTCCAGCAGCGCATCCACCCCGCGGCCTCGCGCGTCGCCCGCCTGGCCGCCGAGACGCCGGCGAGCCTCGTGGTGTTCGACCTGCTGGCGCTGGGGGACGACGACGTCACGCAGGAGCCGCTGAGCCGTCGCCAGGAGCTCCTCGCGGGGCTGGGGCTCCACGGCCCGCACGTGCACCTGACCCCCCGCACGACGGACCGTGCCGTGGCCCAGGACTGGTTCGCGGTCTTCGAGGGCGCGGGCCTCGACGGCGTCGTCGCCAAGCCGCTCGCCGCGCCCTACCAGCCCAACAAGCGGGTCATGCTCAAGGTCAAGCACGAGCGCACGGCGGACGTGGTGCTCGCGGGATACCGGCTGCACAAGACCTCGACCCCCGAGGACCCGCTCGTGGGCTCGCTGCTGCTGGGCCTGTACGACGACGCGGGAGCGCTGCAGTTCGTCGGGGTGGCGGCATCGTTCCCCATGGCGCGACGGGCCGAGCTCGTGGCGGAGCTGGCGCCGCTCGTGCTGGACCCCGGGAGCCCCGAGGCCGCCGAGCACCCCTGGGCGGGGTGGGAGAGCCCAGGGTCCGGTCGCATGCCCGGCGCGCAGTCGCGGTGGAGCGGCACCAAGGACCTGTCGTTCGTGCCGCTGCGCGTCGAGAAGGTCCTCGAGGTGGCCTACGACCACATGGAGGGGTCCCGGTTCCGGCACACGGTCCAGCTCCGGCGCTGGCGCACGGACCGGGAGCCCGGCTCGTGCACGTACGAGCAGCTCGAGGAGCCCGTGAGCTACCGGCTCGACGAGCTGCTTCCGGGGGCGCCGGGGGCGGCGTGAGCGGACGCCGTCGCCGGCCGATGCACCCGGGCTCGGTGGTCACAGAACCGGAACGACGCAAGGACCGACTGCGCAGGCATCGGCGAGTGTCACTCCTGTCCACCGAGCGGCTGGGGGCTTGGTAGGGACGGGGTAGGAGTGAGCGCTGGGCCGGACGGGGTGGGGGCTGCCCCGGGATAGCGCGCCTGCAGGTCGCCGTCGAACAGTCGCCACGAGAAGTCGTTCATCCGGGTCGCCGTGGGAGCGTGCCGGGCCAGGACGCGCGCCACTGCCGCCGGCATCTCCGGCGGGATGTCGCCGCTCGCGCACTGACGCACGAAGGCGTTGCGTGCAGCATGGCCGTCGCTGGCCGGCAACGGTACATCGCACACCGTGGTGACCAGCCAGTTGACCAGTCGCATCGCCGCATAGTCGGCATCGTGGTCGACGTGGTCCGCGACGAAGTCACGCTCGGCGTCGGACAGGTCGAAACGAGGCGAGGTGGCCAGCCCGAGGTCGACGAGGTAGATCTGGTCGTCGTCGGCCCGCAGGTTGCCGAAGTGTCCGTCCATGTGCAGCACCTCCCTGCGACGCAGGAACGCGACGGCCTCGAAGAGCTGCCGCTCGAACGTCTCGACGCTCTCCACCGGGTTCTCCAGCCTCTCGACCAGCCGGTCGGGGAGGTGCTCGAGAAAGAGCACGAGGCTGGAGGTCGCGTCGGCCAGCTCCTCGAAGCGGGTCCGGACTGCCGGGTCGCCTCCGAACTGGGCGACGACCGCCTCGATGTCCCGATGCTCGGGCGCGACCGGTGGGCGTCCCGGGAGCACCCGCCAGTGGTGCAGCAGGGCGAAGGACTCCGACTCACCGTCGAGGACACCTTCGGTGACGGTGACGTTCGCGGCCAGCTCGCGCCACGCGCCGAAGCCCGGGCCGGCGAGTCGGTGCATGCCGTACTGACAGAAGGTCGGCAGGTCGAACAGGTTCGCCGTGCTGTGCGGATGCGCCAGTTCACGGTCGGTGATCGGGACTCGCTTGGCGAACACCGTGATGCCGTCGACGTCGAGCACGCAGGTGCCACCGCCGACGCCCACCGCGCTGGTCGGTGCATCACGGAGGAACGCGGACAGCTCGTCGTCGTCGCGGGCGGCGAGCGAGGCTGACGCGAGGTCGTGACGGGCACGCCGGGTGCTGAGCATCACGCCATTGTGCCCGCAGCTGGGCAGTGAACTCTGGGGCCAGGCGCTGGACTGGCGGCCTGGGCCCGAAGAGACGTGCACGAGCGGTCGAGGCACGCGGAGAGCGGTCAAGCCTTCTCGTCGTGCTCCTCGTGCCGCGAGGCGTCCTTGCTGGGCTGGACCCGCTTGGGCTCGCCCGCCATCTTGGGGTGCTCGGGAGGGTAGGGCAGGTCGCCGAGCCCGTGGTCGCGCTCGTCGCGCGCCGCGAGCTCGAGCGCTGCCTCGAGCGAGTACCGCTCGCCGGGGCTCGTGGCGTCGAGGCGTGCATGCAGGTCGCCGACCTCGGCGAAGCGCGCCGGCATGGTCAGGACGTCGAAGTCGTCGGGCCCGACGTCGGGCACCTCCTCCCAGTGCAGGGGAGCCGAGACGGTGGCGCGGGCGTTGGTACGGATCGAGTAGGCCGAGGCGATCGTGCGGTCGCGGGCCATCTGGTTGTAGTCGACGAAGATCTTCTCGCCCCGCTCCTCCTTCCACCACTTCGTGGTGACCTGGTCCGGCAGGCGGCGCTCGAGCTCGCGCCCGATCGCGATGGTCGCCCGGCGTGCCTCGACGAAGCCCCAGCTCGGCGTGATGGGGACGAACACGTGCAGACCGCGCCCGCCGGACGTCTTGGGGAACCCCTCGAGCCCCAGCTCCGTGAGCACCTCGCGCAGGTGCGGCGCGACCCTGGCCGCGTCCGTGTAGTCGGTCCCGGGCTGGGGGTCCAGGTCGATGCGGAGCTGGTCGGGAGCCTCGACGTCGGCCCCCGTGACCGGCCACGGGTGGAACGTGAGGGTGCCGAGGTTCGCGGCCCAGAGCACCACCGCGAGCTCGGTGGGACGCACCTCGTCGGCGGTGCGGCCGCTGGGGAACGCGATCCGGGCGGTCTCGACGTAGTCCGGGGCCCCCTGGGGCAGCCGCTTCTGGAAGAACGCGTCGCCGCTGCTGTCGGTGCGCGTGCTGAGCCTGGCCCCCTCGAACACGCCTTTGGGCCAGCGCTCGAGCGTCGTGGGCCGTTCGCGCAGCGCCGCGAGGATCCCGGGACCGACCGACTGGAAGTACGTGACGACGTCGAGCTTGGTGAGCCCGCGGCCCGGGAAGACGACACGGTCCGGGCTCGTGACGCGCACGGTGCGTCCGTCGACGTCGAGCTCGACCGCCGGGGTCGTGGAACGAGGCATCTGTTCACGGTAGACGGGGGCCGGGCTCGCCGCCTGCGGGCGCGGCCCGCAGGCGTCCGGCGAGCGCGTCCAGGACCCGGCGGGCCCTGGGCGCGCCGGTGCGCCGAGAGCGCAGGTCGAGCGCGTCACGGACCGCGTCGAGGTCGAGCCCGCACCGTGCCACGAGCGCGACCAGGACGGGGCCGCTTGCCCGCGGGTCGTGCAGGCACGCGAGGTCCAGGGCCGTGCGTTCGACCGTCGTCACCAGGACGCCACCGAGGAGCGCGACCTCGGTACGCAGGAGGGCGCTCTGCCGCGGGGCTCGCCCGGGCAGCGGTGGCGGGCGGTGGACGCCGAGCGGGTGGATCACCTCGACCGTCGAGGGAGCCGGCGTCCCGCCGTGCACCCATGCGGCGCTCAGGCCGCCGACCACGGTGCGCTCGGGCACGAGGTGAGCCAGGGAGGCCGCACGGACCGCGGGGGTGAGCGGCGTCGTCGGGCGCACGGCGACGTCTCCCCGGACACGCACCAGCGCCCCCGAGCGGACCAGGTCCGCGAACGCGACGGCACCGCCGACGTGCGCCGGCCGCACGAGCTCGGGCGCGGGCGGCACGCGGACGGCCATGGCGAGGTCCGCCGGGTGGTGCGGTCCAGCAGGTCCGGTGCCCGGTGGGGCGGGCGCGTGGGCGCGGGGAGCGGTGCCGGTGGACATGGGGCCAGCCTGGCGCCCCGTCCGGACATGCGCGAGGGGCCCGGTCGGGCCTGTGGAAACTCTCGTCGTCCACAGGCCCGCCCGGGCCCCTCGGATGGTGCAGGATCAGCCGCGGGAGTCCTCGGCGGCCTTCACGACCTGCTCGAGCCAGGCGCGGCGAGCCGCGATCGAGGACTCGATCTCGGCGATCTTGCGCTTGTCGCCCTTGGCGGTCGCAACGGCCAGGTCCTCCTCGAGGCCCGCGATCGCGGACTCGAGCTGGGCGGCCGCGCCCTCGGCGCGCGCACGCGTCTCAGGGTTGGAGCGCGACCACTGGGACTGCTCGGCGTCGCGGACCGCGGTCTCGACCGCGCGCAGGCGGGCCTCGACGCGCTGGATGTCGGCGCGAGGAACCTTGCCGGCGTCCTCCCACTTCTCCTGGATGTCCCGCAGGGCCGTCTTGGCCTGCGCGAGGTCCGTCACGGGGACGAGCTTCTCGGCCTGCTCCAGCAGAGCCTCCTTGACGACCAGGTTCTCCGCGTACTCGGCGTCCGTGGCGGCGTTGAGCGCGTCCCGGGCCTCGAAGAACGCGTCCTGCGCTGCACGGAAGCGGGCCCACAGGGCGTCGTCGTCGCGGCGGTTGGCGCGCCCGGCCGCCTTCCACTCGGTCATGAGGTCGCGGAAAGCGCCGGCCGTGGCGCCCCAGTCCGTGCTGTTCTGCAGGGCCTCGGCCCGCTGCACGAGCTTCTCCTTGACCTCCTTCGCGGAGGAGTTGCGCTGCTCGAGCTCGGCGAAGTAGTGCCGACGCTCGCGGTCGAAGGCCGTGCGGGCGTGGCTGAAGCGCTTCCAGAGCGCCTCCTCGCTGGCCCGGTCGATCCTCGGCCCGTTGCGCTGGGCGTCCTTCCACTGGTCGAGCAGCTTGCGCAGCTCCTCGCCCGCGGGACGCCACTGGATGCGCGCCGGGTCCGTCGAGGCGATCTTCTCGGCTGCCTCGATGATCTCGGTGCGGGCGGCGAGCGCCGCCTCCTTGGCAGCGTTGCGCTCGGCCTCGAGCTCGGCGCGGCGCGCAGCCGCGACCGTGCGCAGCGACTCGACGTGCGCGCGCAGGCCGTCCAGGTCGCCGACGGCCGAGGGCTCGGCGGTCTCCTCACCGAGCTTGGCGAGGGTCGAGTCGATCTCCTTGACGGACAGGTCCGTACCGGTCAGCCGGGCTTCGAAGAGCGCGACCTTGGCCTGCAGGTCCAGGTAGCGACGCACGTAGAGCGCGAGCGCCTCCTCGGGGGTGACCCCGGGGAACTGCCCGACGCTGCGCTCGCCCGCGGCCTCGGTCACGTAGACCGTGCCCTCCTCGTCGACGCGGCCGAACCCGGCCGCGGCCTTCGCAGCGGCGCTGTCGTCAGGGATGACCGCCGCGGCCGCGGCCGGGGCGATCGACGCGGCGGCAGGGGTCGCAGCAGCCGGGGCACCCGGGCGCGGGGGCCGGGGCACCGGGACGGCGCTCGGCTTGGGCGCGGGGCTGGGCTTGGGGGCCGGCGCCGCCTCAGGGGCGTCGGCCGCGGGGGCCTGCTCGGCCTCGGCCTCGGCCTCGGCGACGGGGGCCGGTGCGGCGTCCGTCGCGTCCGCTGCAGGTGCGGCGTCGGTGACCTCAGCGTCGGTGTCGGCCGTGGCCTCGGAAGGAGCCTCGTCCGCGACGGGCGCGGCTTCCTCGACGGAGGGGGCCTCGTCGGCTGCTGCCACGGGCGCGTCGGTCTCGACGGTCTCCGTGGCGGCGGGTGCCTCGGCACCCTCGGCCGGTTCAGCGACCGCCGGCACCTCGACCTGCTCCGTTGCGGTGGCCTCCTCGGATGCCTGCGCCGGAGAGTTCGCGTGGTTCTCGGTGCTCTCGCTCACTGGGTCTCAACTCCTTCGATGGTGACCGGGGTCGCGGGGGAGCCGTCAGGGGCCCCGTCCGCTGTCCCCGCGTCAGCGACTGCTCGGACGACGTCCAAGCCGGATGTGATCTTGCCGAAAACTGTGTACCCACCGGTGTCGGTCGGCAAGGTGGTGTCCTCGTAGACGAGGAAGAACTGGCTGCCGTGGGAGTCCGTGGTCTGGGCACGGGCCATGGCGATGGTGCCTGCGGGGAAGAACCCGTCCTCGGGCGTGTTCTCGACGGGCCCGAACGAGTAGCCCGGACCCCCGGTCCCGGTGCCCGTGGGGTCGCCGCACTGCAGGACGAAGAGCCCCGAGGTCGTCAGGCGGTGGCACTGCGTGCCGTCGAAGAACCCGCCCTGGGCGAGCGAGACGAAGCTCGCGACGGTCTGAGGAGCGGCCTGCCCGTCGAGCGTGAACTCGATGTCGCCCGCGCTCGTGCGCAGCTCGCCCGTCCACTCGCGGTCCTCGGCGGCGGAAGGGGGAGGGAGCGTGAAGGTCTTGTCGGTCGCGCCGGCGTCCGAGTTCGCGGAGAGTGCCAGCACGACGACACCGCCCACGACGGCGAGCGCGGCGACCGCGCCGACGATGGTCCACGTCCGCTGCTTGCGGGCGCGGGCCTGCGCCTGACGCTGGGTCCACTTCTCCTCGCGGCGGCGGGCACGCTCGCGTTCGCGCTTGCTCGTCGTCACCCCAACTCCTTCGTCTCACGTCACGGGCCGCTCCGCGTGCGGGCGCGAGGGCGCGTTCTGTGCACGGGTGATCCACGGTTTCAGAGGACAGTCTAGGCATCGGGAGCGTTCTGGCGCCGTGTCGTGCCGCCTTTCAGGTCACGGTCCGGTATCAGGTGCCCCCTTTGTGCGGGTCGTTAGTGTCGTCCCATGGACCTCTTCCTCGTGGTGGCCCCCGTGTTCGGCACCAACTGCACGCTCGTCGTGCCCCGCCTCGAGGGGCCGCTGCCCGACGACGTCGCGCGCCCCTGCGTGATCGTCGACGCAGGGGCCGGGGTCGTCCCGGGCGTCGTGGAGCTCGTGCGCGAGCAGGGGCTCGCGCCTCGCGCGGTCCTGGCCACGCACGGGCACGCCGACCACACCTGGGACGCGGCCGAGCTGTGCGAGCTCTACGGCGTCCCGTTCTGGATCCACGCGGCAGATGCCTACCGGCTCGCCGACCCTCTGGGCACGATCGAGAGCGCCCCGCCCGCGGGGCCCGACGGCCGGGTCGTGCCCGGCCCCCTGGCCGCGGCGCTCGCCGCGGGCGGGGCACGGGTCGAGGACTACCGGGCTCCGGGCGACGTGCGCACCTTCGGTACGGCCGGCGAGCCGGGGGCCGGGGCCCGCGAACGGCTCGACCTCGACGGCGTCCTGGTCGACGCCCTGCACGCTCCGGGGCACACCCAGGGCTCGACGCTCTATCTGCCCGTCGTGGTGGGACCCGACCCGAGCGGCGACGGCGGCGCCCAGGCCGGGGTCGTGCTCGCCGGGGACGTCCTGTTCGCAGGGTCGGTGGGGCGCACCGACCTGCCCGGCGGCGACGGCGAGACGATGCAGCGAACCCTGCGCGACGTCGTCGGGCGCCTCGACGACGCCCTCCAGGTGGTCCCGGGCCACGGGCCGCTGACCACGATCGGCCGCGAGCGCCGGACCAACCCGTACCTGCGGGGTCTGTGAACGGATTGCTCGTCCGGTCCTGGAGTCTGGAAAGATCGGGTCCCATGGCCCGACCTACACCTCTCTCCGGTTTCCCCGAATGGCTCCCTGCTGGACGCGTCGTGGAGCAGCACGTGCTCGACACGCTGCGTCGCACGTTCGAGCTCCATGGTTTCGCGGGGATCGAGACGCGAGCCGTCGAGCCCCTCGACCAGCTGCTGCGCAAGGGCGAGACCTCCAAGGAGGTGTACGTGCTGCGCCGGCTCCAGGAGGAGACGGCGGAGGGGGCCGCGGACGAGCGGTCGGGCAAGGCCGACAAGCAGCTCGGCCTGCACTTCGACCTGACCGTGCCGTTCGCGCGCTACGTGCTGGAGAACGCCGGTCACCTGGCGTTCCCGTTCAAGCGTCACCAGATCCAGAAGGTGTGGCGCGGCGAGCGCCCCCAGGACGGGCGTTTCCGTGAGTTCGTGCAGGCGGACATCGACGTCGTGGGTGCGGGCGAGCTGCCCTACCACTTCGAGGTCGAGCTGCCGCTGGTCATGGCCGAGGCGCTGGGCGAGCTGCGCTCGATCGGCGTGCCCGAGGTCCGCATCCTGGTGAACAACCGCAAGGTCGCCGAGGGCTTCTACCGCGGGCTGGGGCTGGACGACGTCGAGGGCGTGCTGCGCAGCATCGACAAGCTCGACAAGATCGGCCCGGACAAGGTCGGGGCGCTGCTGGTCGCCGAGACGGGCGCGACGCCCGAGCAGGCGGCCGCGTGCCTCGCGCTCGCGGCGATCTCCGGCTCGGACGCGAGCGTCGCGGAGCGGGTGCGGGCGCTCGCGGGCGAGCACGGCGTGACCTCGGAGCTGCTCGAGGAGGGCCTGCGCGAGCTGTCGGCGCTGATCGACGCGGCGGCCGTGCGGGCGCCGGGGGTCGTGGTCGCCGACCTCAAGATCGCGCGCGGCCTGGACTACTACACGGGCTCGGTCTACGAGACGGTGCTGGTGGGGCACGAGCAGCTCGGGTCGATCTGCTCGGGCGGGCGCTACGACACCCTGGCCTCGGACGGTGCGAACACCTACCCGGGGGTGGGGCTGTCGATCGGCGTCTCGCGGCTGGTCTCGCGGCTGCTGAGCGCGGGCCTGGTCCGCTCGACGCGGTCGGTGCCGAGCGCGGTCGTGGTCGCGGTCACGAGCGAGGAGACGCGTGCCGCGTCGGACGCGGTCGCGGTCGCGCTGCGTTCGCGGGGCATCCCGGTCGAGGTCGCGCCGAGCGCGGCGAAGTTCGGCAAGCAGATCAAGTTCGCGGACCGTCGCGGCATCCCGTTCGTGTGGTTCCCCGCGGGGATCGGTGCGGACGGCGAGGTCGTTGCGCACCAGGTCAAGGACATCCGCTCGGGCGAGCAGGTCGCCGCTGACCCGGCGGTGTGGGCCCCGGCCGAGGAGGACCTGTGGCCGCGGGTCGTGCCCGCGGGAGAGTGAGCCCGCTGTCCGGGCGCTGACCCGGGAGGACGTGCGTGAGGCCCGGCAGGGGATTCCCCTTGCCGGGCCTCACGCGTGCTGCGGGTCGGTGCGCCGTGCCGCCGGGCGCGGCGACGGCGCCTCGGTGAGGGCCGCTCAGGCCTCCGGGATGTCCCGGCCGAAGGTCTCCAGGGTGATGTCGGCCGGGTCGGGGCCGCGGCGCACGCCCTGGTCGAGCGCGTCGATCGCGGCGAGCTCGGCGTCCGTGAGCGTGAAGTCGGCCACGTCGAAGTTCTCGGCGATGCGGGCGGGCTTGGTCGACTTGGGGATCGCGGAGCGGCCCTCCTGCAGGTGCCAGCGGAGCATGACCTGCGCGGCGGACTTCCCGTGCGCCTTCGCGATCGCGAGGATCTCGGGGTCGTCGAACGTGCGGGCACCGCCCTCGCGGTAGGAGGTGATGCCGCCGATGGGGGACCAGGCCTGGGTCAGGATGCCGTGCGCCGCGTCCACGGCCTGGAGGTCGCGCTGCTGGAAGTACGGGTGGACCTCGACCTGGTTGACGGCCGGGACGACGCTCGCCGTCTCCAGGAGGCGGTCGAGGTGCTCGGGCATGAAGTTGCTGACGCCGATCGCGCGGACCTTGCCGTCGGCCAGGAGCGTCTCCAGCGCGCGGTAGGCCTCGAGCGTGAGGTCGAACCGGCTCGGCAGGGCCTGGTGCAGGAGCAGCAGGTCGATCTGCTCGACACCGAGCTTGCCCGCGGACTTGTCGAACGCGTGCAGCGTCTTGTCGTAGCCGTAGTCGCTGATCCACACCTTGGTCTCGAGGAACACCTCGGCCCGGTCGAGGCCCGACTCGGCGATCGCCCGGCCGACCTTGCGCTCGTTGCCGTAGGCCGCGGCGGTGTCCACGAGCCGGTACCCGGTCTCGAGCGCGGTGCGGACCGAGGAGACGGTCTCCTCGGGTGCCGTCTGGAAGACGCCGAAGCCGAGGGCCGGCAGGGTGACGCCGTTGTTCAGGGTGAGGACGGGGATGGTCATGCGGTGCTCCTTGGGGGGTTCCGGTCGTGCAGACGGAAGGGCTGAAAGGGTGGGCTGAGGGCGTCGGGAACGCCGAGCGGGGGTCCCCGACCGCCGTCGACGGTCAGGGCAGGACCACGACCTTGAGGGCCTCGCGCGCGTCCATGGCGCGGTAGGCCTCGGCGACCTGGTCGAGCGGGAGGACGCGGTCGAACACACGACCGGGATCGACGCGTCCGGCGAGCACGTCCGGCAGGACGTCCTCGATGTAGGCCCGCACCGGGGCGGGGCCGCCGGTGAGCGTGATGTTGCGTCCGAACAGCGAGCCCCACCCGACGGGTGCGTCCTCGTACTGCGGGACCCCGACCCGTGAGATGACGCCGCCCACGCGCACGACCCCGTACGACTGCTGGTAGGCGGGCATGTGCCCCACGGCCTCGATCACGACGTGCGTCCCCTGCCCGTCCGTGAGGTCACGGACCCGGGCGACGCCCTCCTCGCCACGCTCGGGCACCACGTCGGTCGCGCCGAGCTCGACGCCCAGTGCGGTGCGGTCGGTGTGGCGTCCCATGAGGACGACGCGCTCGGCGCCGAGCCGTCGGGAGGCCAGGACCGCGCTCAGCCCCACGGCGCCGTCCCCGATCACGGTCACGGTCCGCCCGGGACCGACCTTGCCCATGTGGGCGGCGTGGTGCCCGGTCAGGAACACGTCCGAGAGCGAGAGCAACGAGTTCAACATCGCCTCGTCGGTGTCCGCGAGCGCCGTGCCGGTCCGCACGAGCGTGCCGTCGGCGAGGGGGATGCGTACGGCCTCGGCCTGGGCGCCGCCCACCCCGCCCGTGCCGAAGAAGTGCCCGTGCACGCACGAGGTCTGCATGCCCTCGCGGCAGTACACGCACGTATTGTCCTGGATGCCGAACGGGCAGATCACGAAGTCGCCGCGGCGGACCGTGGCGACGTCGGCCCCCACGTCCTCGACGACGCCGAGGAGCTCGTGCCCCATGGGGCGGGGCTCGCCGGCGTAGGCGTGGTAGCGGTGCAGGTCCGAGCCGCACACGCACGCTCGCACGACCCGCACGAGGGCGTCGGTGGGCTCCTGGATCACGGGGTCGGGGACCTCGTCGACCCTGATGTCGCCCGTGGCGTGCAAGAACGTCGCTCGCATGGATTCGGTCCCTTCGTCCGGGTGGCCACCGGTCGGTCGGCGGCACTGCATCCACTCCACCATCGCCCGGGTGAGGGAGGAACGCCCTGTCGAGAGGGGTACTGACAGTGCATGGCTCGGGCGGGGCGGGGTCCGTAGGGTCGAGGGCATGGACCCACGAGACGAGGTGCGAGACTTCCTGTCGAGCCGCAGAGCCCGGTTGAGCCCGACCGAGGTCGGGCTGCCGCCGAGCACCGGGCGGCGCAGGGTCCCGGGCCTGCGCCGGGACGAGGTCGCGGTCCTCGCGGGCGTCTCCTCGGAGTACTACGCGCGGCTCGAGCGCGGCAACCTGGCCGGGGCGTCGGACGCGGTGCTCGATGCGCTCGCGTCGGCCCTGCGGCTGGACGAGGCCGAGACGCAGCACCTGCGTCATCTCGCGCACTCCGCCAACCAGCCGGCCCGCAAGCGGCGCGAGCCGGTGCGTGCCGCGACGGTCCCGGTGTCGGTGCAGCGCGTCCTGGACTCGATGACGACGACCCCGGCGTACGTGACGGACAGCCGTCGCGACATCGTGGCGACCAACGCTCTGGCTCGCGAGCTGCACGCCCCCGTCCACGACTTCGCGCGAGAGACGGGTACCGCGCCCAACACCGCGCGGTTCGCGTTCCTCGATCCTGCGGCTCGGCGCTACTACGTGGACTGGGACGAGGTGTCCCGCGCCGTGGTGGCCGCGCTGCACGGCGCTGCGGGACGCAACCCGTACGACCGGGCGCTCAGCGACCTGGTCGGCGAGCTCTCGACGCGCTCCGAGCGGTTCCGGGAGCTGTGGGCCACGCGTGACGTCCGCGTGCACCGGGCGGGTCTCAAGCGCATGCACCACCCCGCCGTCGGGGTCCTGGCGCTCGACTACGACGTCATGGAGCTCGCCCAGGAGCCGGGGCTGGGCCTGGTCGCGTACAGCGCGGCCCCGGGGAGCCCCGCGGCCGACGCCCTCGCGCTGCTGGCGTCGCTCGCGGCGACCCGCGACGCCGACGCGGTTGCCGAGGCGGTCGGTGCGGCGGGCGCGCCCGACGGGGCGGGCGCCGACCGGGCGACGGGCGTGTGACGGCCGCCGTCTCGCGTCGGGACCTGCTGCGCGTCGCGGTCGCCGGTGCCGGGGTCCTCGCCGTGGCCTCGTGCGCGGGGACGGGAGGTCGGGCGCAGCCTCGCGAGCCTGTCGCGGCCGGCCCGACGACGGCACCGCGGCCCACCACGGGCGCGACGGCTGGCGGCGGCGCGCTGCTCGTCTTCTTCTCCCGCCCCGGCGAGAACTACTGGGACGGCGGCCGGCGCGACCTCGAGGTCGGCAGCACGGAGGTGCTGGCGACCATGATCGTCGAGCGCACGGGTTGCGACCTCCACCGCGTCACCGCCGCCGACCCGTACCCGCACGACTATGACGAGACGGTGGCGCGCAACGTGCGCGAGCAGGACGAGGACGCCCGCCCGCAGATCGCCGAGCCGCTGCCGGACCTCGCCGGGTATGGCAACGTGATCCTCGCGAGCCCGATCTGGAACGTGCGCCCGCCCATGATCATGTCGACGTTCCTCGACGGCCTCTCGCTCGCGGGCACGACGATCCTGCCCGTCACGACGCACGCCATGAGCGGCCTCGGCCGGGCGCCCGAGGTCTACGCGACCCTCGCTCCCGACGCGGTCGTGGGCGAGGGGCTCGCGGTGCGCGGGGAGGGTGTCGCCGACGCCGGGCCGGAGATCGACCGCTGGGTGCGCGCAGCGGGGATCGGCTGAGTCGTCCCGGGCCACCGTCGTCGACAACATGATCGAACATGTGTTCGAATGGCGCCATGAGATGGGACGGGCAGGCGATCACGGCGGACGACGGCGCGCTGCCCGGGCTCGGCCGCATGGCGGGGCTCGTGCGGACCGTGCGAACCCCGGAGTTCGCCGGGGTCACGTTCCACGAGGTGCTCGCCAAGAGCGCGCTGTCCAAGGTGCCGGGGGAGTCCCGCATGCCGTTCACCTGGACGATCAACCCGTACCGCGGCTGCTCCCATGCGTGCTCCTACTGCCTCGGCCCCGACACGCTCATCCTCCGTGGTGACGGGCGTCAGGTGCCGTTGCGTGACATCCGGGCGGGTGACCAGGTCGTCGGTACCGAGGTCAGCGGCCGGTACAGGCGCTATGTCCTCACGACTGTCGAAGACGTCTGGGCAACACGCAAGCGAGCCTTCGCCATCACGCTCGAGGACGGGACGCGTCTCACGGCGAGCGGCGATCACAGGTTTCTCACGGACCGCGGCTGGAAGCATGTCGCCCCCGGTGAGTGCGGGGCGGGCCAGCGGCCGTATCTGACGACGAACAACAAGCTGATGGGATTCGGGACGGGCGATCTGGAGACGCACTCGGCCTCCCGGGACGACGCGGCCTACCGGCGCGGCTACCTCACGGGCATGATCCGTGGCGACGGGATGCTCTTCAGGAGGACCTACCGGCGCCGCAGCGGGAACCCCAACAACGTCAGCATGTTTCGGCTCGCACTGGCGGACCGGGAAGCCCTCGACAGATCGCGCGACTTTCTCGAGCAGGCGGGTATCACCACCACGATGCGACCGTTCAGCGCCGGATCCACCACGAGACGATCGATCATGGCCATCTTCACGTCCAGGTCCGCGCACTTCGACGCGATCCAGGCGCTCATCAGCTGGCCACCAGTGGTGGAGCGCGAATGGGCCATCGGCTATCTTGCGGGGATCTTCGACGCGGAGGGCAGCTGCTCGCAAGGGGCGCTGCGCATCTCGAACAAGGACGAGGAGATCCTCACGCGCATCACCCGAGCGCTCACGGTGATCGAGGTTCCGTTCGTGCGCGAGCCACCCAGGGAGAACGGGGTCTCCACCATCAGGGTCGTCGGTGGGCTGGCGGCGCGGACGAGGTTCTTCAGGATCGTCGATCCTGCGATCAGCAGGAAGCTCGCAATGACCGGGCGCGCCGTGAAGTCGGACGCGCCGCTCACGGTCCGGTCGGTCGAGGACACCGGGGAGGTGCGCGACCTTCTCGACCTCACGACAGGGACTGGGGACTTCATCGCGAACGGCGTCATCAGCCACAACTGCTTTGCCCGCCCCTCGCACCGCTACCTCGACATGAACCCCGGCGAGGACTTCGACAGCCAGATCGTCGTGAAGATGAACGTCGCCGAGGTGCTGCGGGCCGAGCTCGCCAAGCCGTCCTGGGCGGGCGACGCGGTCGCGCTCGGCACCAACACCGACCCCTACCAGCGCGCCGAGGGACGCTACCGGCTCATGCCCGGGATCATCGACGCCCTCGAGGCCTCGCGCACGCCGTTCTCGATCCTCACCAAGGGCACGCTCCTGCGCCGAGACCTCCCGCGCCTGACGCAGGCGGCGCAGAGCGTGGACGTGGGCATCGGGGTCTCCTTGGCCTTCGTCGACGAGGACCTCCAGCAGGCCGTCGAGCCCGGGACGCCCACGCCGCGCGCCCGCCTCGACCTGATCCGCGCCGCCCGGGGTGCCGGGCTGCCGTGCGGGGTCATGATCGCCCCGGTCCTGCCCTGGCTCACCGACTCGACCGACCACCTCACGCGCCTGCTCGACGCGGTCCACGAGGCCGGCGCGACCGGCGCCACGGTCCTCCCGCTGTTCCTCAAGCCCGGCACCCGCGAGTGGTTCATGGCCTGGCTGCGCCGCGACCACCCCGAGCGGGTCGCGGGGTACGAACGCGTCTACGCGGGCGGGTCGTACGCGAGCCGCGCGTACCAGGACTGGTTGTGGGACCGGGTGCGCCCCCTGCTCGTCGAGCGCGGCTTCGCGAGCGCCGGGCACCGGTCCCAGGCGCGCACATCCGGCCACGCCCGGACCGCCTGGCACCCCGAGACCCCTGGCGAGCGAGCGCGGCCCGACGAGGGCGACTACCCGGCCGGGAGTCTGGTGACGCAGCACCGGGACAGCGGCAGACCGCCAGGACGCACGGGCACGAGCGCGGCCGCGAGCGCCGAGCAGCTGCTCTTCTAGGACAGGCATGCACCAGGACGGCTACGCTCTCGCACCATGACGCCCGCCTGGCCGACCTCTCGCGGGCTGCCCGCCCTGGAGGACGTGGCGCCGCACGTCCGGACCCCGTTCGGGGACGTCGTCCTGTCCGCCCGGTGCGCCGGACGGGTCCTGGGAACCGCTCCCGGCCCCGCGTTGGCCCTGCCCGCCGGCGGTCGGCTGCTGCACTGGAGCGGCCCCTCGTGGTCGCTCGAGCAGATCCTCACGCCCCTGCCGACCTTCGACGAGGAGGGGAGGTCTCCGGCCACGACCTGGGGTGTGGCATGGCGGGTCCGGGCCCTGGGTGCGCCCATCGAGACGGGCCTGCGCATCGAGATGGCTGATCAGCCCGTCGGCCTCGAGGTCGGGACCGCCGACGGGCAGCACCTCGCGGCGCTCGCTGTCGACGACGGTCGCACAGAGTTGGTCATCGGCGGGCCGGACAGCGAAGGAGTCTGGGGCCTCGCTCTCCGAGGGCTGTGCCCCACGCGGTGGACGTCCGACCATCCCCAGCTTGCGAGCGACCTGTCGTTGGTGGACGAGGTGCCGCGCCGGCTCGGGTGGCCACGTGCTGCCAGCGACCAGCGACCAGCGAGGAGCCGCCGAGCGCCCTGGGCTCGAGTGGACCCTGCCTGCGCTCGAGGACGGCGAGGTCGCGGTCCTCGCGTGCGCCGTCTCCTGGACGCCGTACGACGCGGAGTCGGTGTGGGCGTGGCTGTCCGTGGACGTCGGGCCGGAGTACGTGGTCCGCCACGCGATGGGCACGGCCCCCGTCCGCTGAACGCGACGGCCCGGCGGACGCCCGCGCTCAGTCCTGCGCGAGCCGTGCCGGGAACCCGCCCGTGGCCACGGGGCCCCAGCCGGTGATCGTCACGCGCAGCAACGACTTGCCCTGCGCCACCATGGCCCGGCGGTACTCGTCCCAGTCGGGATGCTCCCCGGCGATCGAGCGGTAGTACTCGACGAGGGGCTCGACCGAGTCGGGCAGGTCGATCACCTCGGCCGTGCCGTCGACCTGGACCCAGGCGTCGTCGAAGTCCTCGCCCAGGACGCACAGCGAGGCGGCGGGGTCACGCCGCAGGTTCACGGCCTTGGCGCGGTCGGGGTAGGTCGAGACCACGACGCGCCCCTCGCCGTCGACCCCGTACGCGACGGGGCTCATCTGCGGGGCGCCGCCCGCGCGCCGGGTCAGCAGCACGGCCCGCCGGTTGGCGCGCAGGAACGCGACGAGCTCCGCGCGTCCGATCCGGTCCGTGGTCGCGATCCGCCTGGCCATGCGTGCCTCCTGGGGAGAGTTCTCCTGAACGTGGTCCGCCCACAGACTAGACTCGTCCGCGTGCGTCGTCTGCGCACTCCCCACTCCCATCCCGGGACGCCACTGTGCGCCCCGGCATGTTCCGGAAGGACTCTCTCCGTGCTTCGCACCCATACAGCCGGCTCCCTGCGGGCCGAGCAGATCGGTCAGACCGTCACCCTCACCGGCTGGGTCGACCGTCGCCGCGATCACGGTGGGGTGGCCTTCATCGACCTGCGTGACGCCTCGGGCATCGCCCAGGTCGTCATCCGTGACGAGTCGGTCGCGCACCCGCTGCGCGCCGAGTTCGTGCTCCAGGTCACCGGTGAGGTCTCCCGGCGTCCCGAGGGCAACGAGAACAAGAACCTCCCCACGGGTGAGATCGAGGTCGTGGCGAGCGACGTCGTCGTGCTCAACGAGTCCGCGCCCCTGCCCTTCCAGGTCTCCACGGCCCTCGAGGGCAACGAGGTCATCGGCGAGGAGGCACGCCTCAAGCACCGCTACCTGGACCTGCGCCGCCCCACCCCGGCCCACGCCCTGCGCCTGCGCGCCAAGGCCAACCAGGCCGCGCGCCGCGTGCTGGACGCGCAGGACTTCGTCGAGATCGAGACCCCGACCCTGACGCGCTCGACCCCGGAGGGCGCCCGCGACTTCCTGGTGCCCGCGCGCCTGGCCCCGGGCTCCTGGTACGCCCTGCCGCAGTCGCCGCAGCTGTTCAAGCAGCTGCTCATGGTCTCGGGCATGGAGCGCTACTACCAGATCGCCCGCTGCTACCGCGACGAGGACTTCCGCGCGGACCGTCAGCCCGAGTTCACGCAGCTCGACGTCGAGATGAGCTTCGTCGAGCAGGACGACGTGATCGCGCTCGGCGAGAAGATCCTCGTCGCGCTGTGGGACCTCATCGGGTACAAGATCCCCACGCCCATCCCGCGCATGACGTTCCACGACGCCATGCGCCTGTACGGCTCGGACAAGCCGGACCTGCGCTTCGGCAACCCGCTCGTCGAGCTCACGGACTACTTCAAGGACACCCCGTTCCGCGTCTTCCAGGCCGAGTACGTGGGCGCCGTCGTCATGGCGGGCGGGGCCTCGCAGCCGCGCCGCCAGTTCGACGCCTGGCAGGAGTGGGCCAAGCAGCGCGGGGCCAAGGGCCTGGCGTACGTGACGTTCCAGGAGGACGGCACCCTCGCGGGCCCGGTCGCCAAGAACCTCTCGGAGGCCGAGCGCGAGGGCCTGCGCGACGCGACCGGCGCGCAGCCGGGCGACGCGGTGTTCTTCGCCGCGGGCCGGACCAACGAGTCGCGCGCCCTGCTGGGCGCAGCCCGTCAGGAGATCGCCAAGCGCACCGGGCAGATCGACGAGGACGCGTGGGCGTTCGTCTGGATCGTCGACGCCCCGCTGTTCAAGCCCACGGGAGAGGCCGCCGACGAGGGCGACGTCGCACTGGGCAACTCGGCCTGGACGGCGGTGCACCACGCGTTCACCTCGCCCACGCCCGAGTGGATCGACACGTTCGAGCAGAACCCTGGCGAGGCGCTCGCGTACGCGTACGACATCGTGTGCAACGGCAACGAGATCGGCGGCGGCTCGATCCGTATCCACCGCCGCGACGTCCAGGAGCGCGTGTTCGCGGTCATGGGCATCGGCGAGGAGGAGGCGCAGGAGAAGTTCGGCTTCCTGCTCGACGCCTTCGCGTTCGGCGCCCCGCCGCACGGCGGCATCGCGTTCGGCTGGGACCGCATCGTGGCGCTGCTGACGAAGTCGGAGTCGATCCGCGACGTCATCGCGTTCCCCAAGTCGGGCGGCGGGTTCGACCCGCTGACGCAGGCGCCCGCGCCCATCACGGCGCAGCAGCGCAAGGAGGCGGGCGTCGACGCCAAGCCCAAGGCCGCGCCCGCACCGGACACCGCTGCAGACACCGACGCCGCTCCTGCCGTCACCGGGAAGGCGTGACCTCCCCGGACACCCGCACGCAGGCAAGGACGCTGGGAGGCTCGACCGGTCTGACGGACCGGTGGGCCTCCCACCCCTTTGTCCTGACGGACCTCGCGGAGTGGGACGTGCGCGGGGTGTGGCAGGACGAACAGGCGTGCGTGCTGAGCGTGGCGCTCGTGGCCCCGGCGGCCGGGATCGAGGGGCCCGACGGCGCCGCCCGCCCCGCGCAGGCCGTCGGCCTGTGGGGCGTGGGGTCGGCCGGGGCGACGGCGGACCTGCTGGCCCGCGTCGTGGGCTCGGGCGCGATCGGCGACCGTGTGGTCAGCGCGGGGCTGCCGCGCGGGACGCTCGGCCTCCTGGCGGACCGCGTCGCTGGCGAGGACCTGCCGGCCGTCCTGCGCGACGGCGACGGACGGTCGGTGTCGAGCTGGGACTTCCTCGCCACGCGCGAGGCCCCCGCCGCCCAGCCGGGCGAGGAGCGGGTCGAGGCGCTGACCGGGCCGTCGGCCGCGGCCGAGGTGCGCGCGTGCCTGGACGTCGCGAACCCGCTCGCGGAGATGAGCCCCGAGGACCCGTGGGCCCGCTGGTGGGGCTGGCGCGACCCGGACGGCGCGTTGCGCGGGGTCGTCGGAGCCCGGCAGGTCGAGCCGGGCACGCCCTGGGCGCTGGGCAGCATCGCGACCGACCCCGCCTGGCGGGGGCACGGCGTCGCCGCGGCCACCACGGCCGTCGTGACCCGGGCCGGGCTGGCGGAGGCCGGCTGGGTGACCCTGGGCATGTACGCCGACAACGCCGCGGCCCGCCGCGTCTACACCCGGCTGGGCTACGCCGTGGTGCAGGAGTTCGAGAGCCGCCACTGACCCGGCCTGCCATTGGGTGCGGAGCTCTCGTGCGACACACCCGGCGTGTCGCACGAGAGCTCCGCACTCGACGGAGCAGGGGGCAGCGCCGGTCAGTGCGTGATCGAGAACCTCGAGTACAACCACCTGAGGTGCTTGGGGGCCCACCAGTTGGCCTGGCCCAGGAGCGTCATGGTGGCCGGCACCAGCAGGATCCGCACGATCGTCGCGTCGATGAAGACCGCCACGGCCAGCGCGAACCCGACCTCCTTGATGACGAGGAGCTCGCCGAACACGAAGCCCGCGAAGACCACGATGATGATGGCCGCGGCCGAGGTGATGATGCGCCCGGACCGCTGCAGGCCCAGCCGCACGGCCTCGTCGTTGGACAGCCCCGCATCGTGCAGCTCCTTGATGCGCGAGAGCAGGAAGACCTCGTAGTCCATGGCCAGGCCGAACGCGAAGGCGATCACGAGCGCCACGACGTAGGTCTCGATCCCGCCCGCCGACGAGAAGTCCAGCACCCCCTCGAGGTGCCCCTCCTGGAACACCCACACGAGCACGCCGAGCGAGGCGGCCAGCGACAGCGCGTTGGTCAGCAGCGCCTTGACCGGGATGAGCACCGAGCCCGTCATGAGGAACAGCAGCACGAACGTCGCCACCACGACGATCCCCACGGCCCACCACACCCGGTCCGCGAGCGCCGCCCGGAAGTCGACCTGCCCGGCCGCCTGGCCCGTGACGTAGAAGTCGAAGCCGGGGTCCTGGGCCCGCACCTCCTCCACGACGGCCACGGCCTCGGGGCCGCCCGCGTCGTCGGTGTCGACATGGACCCCGACGACCGCGTGGTCGGTGCCGACGGCGACCGCCGGGTCCACCCGCTCGACGTGCTCGAGGCCCGCGATCTCCTCGGCCCAGGCCTGGGCCTGCTCGGGCGTGGAGTCGGTCACGACGCGCAGGTCGGGGGCCTCGGACGTGGGGAACTGGGCGGTGACCTCGTCGACGAACTCGCGCTGGGGCGCGCTCTGGGGCAGGAGCTCGATGCCCGAGTTGCGCATCTGCAGCCCCAGGACGGGCAGTGCCAGGACGACCAGGACCGCCACGGTGCCGAGCATGACCCACACCGGGTGGCGCTGGACGCGTCCGGTCAGGCGGGAGAACACGCCCTCGTCGGACTGGACGTCGGCGGTGCGCGCCAGGACGGCCCGCAGGCCGGGGACGCGGCTGAGGACGCTGGGGGCCACCAGCCGGTGCCCGGCGAGGGCGAGCAGCGCGGGCACGAGCGTCATGGCGGTGGCCACGGCGATCAGGATGATCGCGAGCCCGGCCGCGCCGATCGCCCGCAGGATGTCGGGCTCGAAGACCATGAGTCCCGCGATGGAGATGGCGACGGTCAGCGCCGAGAAGGCGACGGTCCGCCCCGCGGTGGCCATGGTGCGCACGACCGCGGTCGTGACCTCGGTCCGGGCCGCGGGGTCCGGGGTGCCGGCCGGGGAGGGGGCCCGCTCGTCGACGAGCCGGTGCAGCTCCTCGCGGAAGCGCGAGACGATCAGCAGCCCGTAGTCGATCGACAGGCCCAGGCCCAGCAGCGTCACGACGTTGACGACCGACGCGTCGATCGTGAGCGGGTACGACAGGGCGAGCAGGACGCCCAGGCCCGCGCCGATCGAGGCGATGGCCCCGGCCATGGGCATCGCGGCCGCGAGGAACCCGCCGAAGACGAGCACCATGACGAGCAGCGCGATGGGCAGGGCGATCATCTCGCCCGTGGTGAGGTCCTTCTCGACCTGGGACGTGATGGCCTCGACGATCAGGTCGTTGCTCGAGACGAGCCCCGTCGCGCCCGGTGCGGCCTCGGCCAGGTCCGCGGGCACGGCCTCGAGGCGTTCGACGACGTCGCTCGCCGCGGCGGCCGTGGTCTGCTCGTCGAGGCCCGCCTCGAGCGTGACCGACACCAGGAACCCGTCCCCGTCGGCCGCGACGAGGGACTGGGCGGCCTCGGTCTCGACGTCCCCGGGGATCACGAACGGGTCGACGACCGTCGCGACCCCGGTGATCGCGCCGAGCTGCTGGTGGACGGGGTCCATGGCCTCGGCGACCGCGGGGTCGGTCGGGTCGGCGCCGCTCACGAGCAGCGAGATCTCCTCGCCCGTCGTGTCCTGGTCCGTCAGGATCTGCGTACCGCGCTCGCTCTGCGAGCCCGGGACCGCGGGCTCACCCGTGGTCAGGCGGTCGAACAGGCTCTCGCCGTGGACCCCCACGACGGCGAGCGCGAAGCCGAGCACGGTCAGCACGACCCAGACGGCGACGGTCAGGCGGGGACGGTGGGCGACGGCGCGCCCCAGGCTCTCGAACACCCGGTCAGCATGGCACCTCGGCCGGGACCTCGCCGGGTCGTGCAGGATGTGAGCGGACCGCTCCCACCGTGCGCGACGGCACGGTGCGACAGGGCACCGGGGACGGCGTGGCGCAGGCTCGTCGACGGGTGCGGCAGGTGCCGCGCCGACCTGCCCGGGCCCGCCCGCGCGAGCGCCGGCGCGGGCCGGTGCAAGGTCGCCCGAGCGGGCGCGTGTCGGTGCGTGTGGGTGGCGGTGCGTAGGCTCGGTGCATGCTTCCCGGGATGGACCTGTTCGACGCCGCGACCTCCGGCACCCAGGGGACACCCCGCCCGGGGCCGGGCTCGCCCCTCGCGGTCCGCATGCGCCCGGCGGCCCTCGAGGAGGTGGCCGGGCAGGAGCATCTGCTGGTCGCCGGCTCGCCGCTGCGTCGCCTGATCGACGTGGACGGGCCGGGTGCCTCGCGCGCGGCCCCGGGCTCGGTCATCCTGTGGGGCCCGCCAGGCACGGGCAAGACGACGCTCGCCTACCTCATCGCCTCGACCTCGGGCCGGCGCTTCGTCGAGCTCTCGGCCGTGACCGCGGGCGTCAAGGACGTGCGCCAGGTCATCGACGACGCCCGGCGCCGTCTGGCCACGGGCGGCGAGGAGACCGTCCTGTTCATCGACGAGGTCCACCGCTTCTCCAAGTCCCAGCAGGACGCGCTGCTGCCCAGCGTGGAGAACCGCTGGGTCACCCTCGTGGCGGCCACCACCGAGAACCCGAGCTTCTCGGTCAACTCGCCGCTGCTCTCGCGCTCGCTCCTGCTGACCCTCAAGCCCCTCACGTCCGGCGACGTGCGCGCCCTGGTGCGGCGCGCGCTCGTCGACGAACGCGGTCTGGGCGGGGCCGTCACGCTGGCGGAGGAGGCCGAGGAGCACCTGGTCCGCCTCGCGGGCGGCGACGCCCGCAAGGCCCTGACGATCCTCGAGGCCGCGGCGGGCGCCGCGCTCTCGGAGGTGCCGGACGCCCTGGTGCGCACCACGGGTCCGGACGACGACGCGCCGGACCCGGGCGACGCCGTCGGGCCGGCGGCCACGGACGGTCCGGGGGAGGGGACTGATACGCCCGACAGTGCGGGCGACGACGGGTCCGAGCCCGCCGAGACCGCAGAGGCGCCGGCGAGCACGCGACCCAGCAGCACCGTGGTCGTCGACCTCGAGACCATGGAGCGCGCGATCGACGTCGCCGCGGTCCGCTACGACCGCGACGGCGACCAGCACTACGACGTCACGAGCGCCTTCATCAAGTCCGTGCGCGGCTCGGACGTCGACGCATCCCTGCACTACCTCGCGCGCATGATCGCCGCGGGTGAGGACCCCCGGTTCATCGCCCGGCGCATCGTCATCTCGGCCGCGGAGGACGTCGGCATGGCCGACCCCAGCGCCCTGCAGACCGCGGTCGCCGCGGCCCAGGCCGTCGCGCTCATCGGCATGCCCGAGGCCCGGATCATCCTGGCCGAGGCCGTCGTGCACCTCGCGACCGCCCCCAAGTCCAACGCGGCCTACCTCGGGATCGACGCGGCCCTCGCGGACGTGCGGGCGGGCAAGGTCGGCACGGTGCCCGCGCACCTGCGCGACGCCCACTACGCGGGGGCCAAGGAGCTGGGGCACGGCAAGGGGTACAAGTACGCGCACGACGCCCCGCACGCGGTCGCGCGCCAGCAGTACCTCCCGGACGTCCTGCAGGGCACCCGCTACTACACCCCCACCGACCGCGGGTTCGAGCGCTCGGTGACCGAGCGGCTCGAGCGGATCCGGCAGATCCTGGGCGACTGAGGGCCGGCGGACGGAGCAAGGGGCGCTCGTCGTCATGTCACCGGCGGCCCGTGACCAGTGCGCGGCCCGCCCCCCGTGCCCCGTGCGGTAGACTTCTCAGGTTGTCTCCGCCCGTCAGGGCAGGGACGGCCACCTGGGACCTCGGCCCCGCAGCCCCGCAGGACACCCTCGACCCAGGTCGAGGGGAGTCGCATCCTCACGGATCACGGCGGTGGCTCATCGGCTGGTCCCGCACCCGGCAATCCGCACGGGTGTGACGTCAAGAACACGACAGGACAGGAACACACTGTGTCTTCAGTGACTCGTTCGCGCCGCCAGGTTCGCCTGAGCCGCGCGCTGGGCCTCGCGCTCACGCCCAAGGCAGTCAAGCACTTCGAGAAGCGTCCCTACCCGCCCGGTGAGCACGGCCGCGCCCGTCGCCGCACCGAGTCGGACTACGCGGTCCGTCTGCGCGAGAAGCAGCGTCTGCGCGCCCAGTACGCGCTCCGCGAGAAGCAGATGGCCCGTGCCTACGAGGACGCTCGCAAGGACGCCGGTCTGACCGGTGAGGCCCTGGTCGAGAACCTCGAGATGCGTCTCGACGCCCTCGTGCTGCGCTCCGGCTTCGCCCGCACCATCCTGCAGGCACGCCAGGCCGTCGGCCACCGCCACATCCTCGTCGACGGCAAGATCGTCGACCGCCCCTCGTTCAAGGTCAAGCCGGGTCAGACGATCCAGGTCAAGCCGAAGAGCCAGGCCACCACGCCGTTCCAGGTCGCCGCTGCCGGTGCGCACCGCGACGTCCTGCCGGCCGTCCCGGCCTACCTCGACGTCCAGCTCGAGAAGCTGAGCGCCGTCCTGGTGCGTCGCCCCAAGCGCGTCGAGGTCCCCGTGACCTGCGAGGTCCAGCTCGTCGTCGAGTACTACGCTCGCTGATCCTCCAGCGCGGCAGCTGCCGCGTGCCGTGCACGAACGCCTCGCTCACCGCTTCGACGGGGAGCGGGGCGTTCGTGCATCCGGGTAAGGTTTCGCGAGGCGTGCCGCTCGTCGCGTCGCGCCATCGAAGGAGGAGCAGGAGATGTCCGTAGGAGATGTGGCCGGGCTGATCGCCGCCATCGCATTCGTGCTGCTGGTCGGGGTCCTCGCGGTTCCTCTGGTCAAGCTCGGCCGGGTCCTCGACGAGGCCCGCGTGAGCATCAAGGAGGTCACGGACCACTCGGTGCCGATCCTCGACGAGGCCGCGACCACGGTCGCGACCACGAACAGCCAGCTCGTCAAGGTCGACACGATCACGACGTCCGCGGCCCAGGTCAGCGAGAACGTCTCGGCGCTGACCGGGCTGTACGCGGCGACCTTCGGGGCCCCGCTCGTCAAGGTCGCGGCGTTCACCTACGGCGTGCGCCAGGCCTTCGCTCGCGCCTCGGGGCGCTCGGGCCCGCGGGCCGGTCGCTGATGCGACGGGTCTTCTGGGTCGGTGTCGGCGTCGCCATCACGGTCGTCGTGGTGGTCAAGGGGCGTCAGGTGATCGCGCGCTACGCGCCCGCCTCCCTCGTCGACCAGGCGACCGACCAGGTCAACGCGCTCGGGGAGAAGGCCACGGGCTTCGTCGCGGTCTTCCGCGAGGAGTTCCGCACCGCGCGCGACGCCCGCGAGGCCGAGCTGCTCGCGGCCCTGCTCGCTGAGGGCCAGCCGCACCCCGACGACGTGCGCGCGGCCCGCGCCGCCCGGCGCGAGCGCACAGGCAGCCCCGACATCGACGACGACGAGGACCTCCTGGGGTACTCGTTCTACTGATCCACCTGCCGGACCACCCCCGCCGGCCGACCTCCGCCCGTCGCGCAGCGCGCACGGTCCGGGAGGGAAGCCGCGCGGGAACATACTTGTTCTAGCCGGTGCCGGCCGCCCAGCGGCGTGCCCCGGCCCGTTCCATCACCGACCTCCGAAGGACATCATGCGTACCGCCGAGATCCGCAAGCGTTGGCTCGACTACTTCGCCGCCCAGGACCACACCGTCGTGCCCTCGGCGTCGCTCATCTCGCCGGACCCGTCGACCCTGTTCACCATCGCGGGCATGGTGCCGTTCATCCCGTACATGACGGGCGAGCAGACCGCGCCCTGGCAGCGTGCGACGAGCGTGCAGAAGTGCGTGCGCACGCTCGACATCGAGGACGTGGGCAAGACCACCCGCCACGGCACGTTCTTCCAGATGAACGGGAACTTCTCGTTCGGGGACTACTTCAAGGAAGGTGCCATCACCTACGCCTGGGACCTCATCACGCGGTCGCAGGACGAGGGCGGCTACGGCATCCCCGAGGACAAGATCTGGGTGACCGTCTTCCACGAGGACGACGAGGCGCGCCGGCTCTGGAAGGAGATCGCCGGTCTGCCGGACGAGCGCATCCAGGGCCTCGGCATGGGACCCAACTACTGGTCCACGGGTGCCCGCGGGCCCGCTGGCCCGTGCTCCGAGATCTTCTACGACCGCGGCCCGGCCTACGGCCCCGACGGCGGCCCCGCGATCGACCTCGCGGGCGACCGGTTCCTGGAGATCTGGAACCTCGTCTTCATGCAGTACGAGCGCGGGGACGGTGGGACCAAGGAGTCCTTCCCCATCCTGGGCGAGCTCACGAAGAAGAACATCGACACCGGCATGGGCCTCGAGCGCGTCGCGTTCGTCCTGCAGGGCGTCGACAACATGTACGAGATCGACGAGGTCTTCCCCGTCATCGCCGCGGCTCAGGAGCTGTCTGGCAAGCGCTACGGCGCGGACACCGACGACGACGTGCGCATGCGCGTGGTCGCCGACCACGTCCGCTCGGCCCTCATGATCATCAGCGACGGCGTGCGCCCCTCGAACGAGGGCCGCGGCTACGTCCTGCGCCGGCTGCTGCGCCGCTCGGTGCGCGCCATGCGCCTGCTGGGCGTCGAGGACCCCTCGCTGCCCCAGCTGTTCCCCGTCTCGCGCGACGCCATGCAGGCCTCCTACCCGGAGGTCGGCGCCGACTTCGAGCGCATCTCCCAGATCGCCTACGCCGAGGAGGAGGCGTTCCGTCGCACCCTGACCTCGGGCACCACGATCCTGGACACCGCGGTCGCGGCCGCCAAGACCACGGCCGGGGCGGGTGGCACGCCCGTCCTGCCCGGCGACCAGGCGTTCGCCCTGCACGACACGTACGGCTTCCCGATCGACCTGACCCTCGAGATGGCCGCCGAGCAAGGCGTCCAGGTGGACGAGAAGGCGTTCCGCGCCCTCATGCAGGAGCAGCGCACGCGCGCTCGTGCCGACGCGCTCGCCAAGCGCACGGGCGGGGTGGACACCGCGGCCTACGAGGCGCTGCAGAGCGAGCTCGCGCGCCCCGTGGAGTTTCTCGGCTACACCGACGCCACGGCGTCGGTCAACGTCGTGGGCCTCCTGGTCGACGGCGTGCCCTCCCCGGCCGCGACGGCCCCGGCCGACGTCGAGGTCGTGCTCGACCGCACGCCGTTCTACGCCGAGGCCGGTGGCCAGCTCGCCGACCACGGGACGATCGTGCTCGACGGCGGCGCGACCATCGAGGTCGACGACGTGCAGCGCCCCATCAAGGGCTTCTCGGTCCACCGTGGACGCCTCGTCGAGGGCGTCGTGGCGCTGGGGGACCCCGGCACCGCGCAGATCGACACGGCGCGCCGCAAGGCGATCAGCCGCGCCCACACCGCGACGCACATGATCCACAAGTCCATCCAGGAGGCCCTGGGCAAGGACGCGACGCAGGCCGGCTCGGAGAACGCCCCGAGCCGCATCCGCTTCGACTTCCGCGCCTCGAGCGCCGTGCCCGCGGGGGTCCTGTCCGAGGTCGAGGAGCGCGTCAACACCCAGCTCGCCGAGAACCTCGAGGTCACGGACAAGGTCATGCCCATCGCCGAGGCCAAGGCCCTGGGCGCCATGGCGCTGTTCGGCGAGAAGTACGGCGACCAGGTGCGCGTCGTGTCGATCGGCGGCGACTGGTCGCGCGAGCTGTGCGCGGGCACGCACGTCAAGCAGTCCGGCCAGCTCGGCCTGGTCACGCTGCTCGGCGAGTCCTCGATCGGTTCGGGCGTGCGCCGCGTCGACGCCCTGGTGGGCGACGGCGCCTACGGCTTCCAGGCCAAGGAGCACGCCCTGGTGGGGCAGCTCACGGGCCTGCTCAACGTGCGCACCGAGGAGCTGCCGGACCGGGTGAGCTCGCTCGTCTCGCGCCTGCGTGACGCGGAGAAGGAGCTCGGCGCGCTGCGTCAGGCCCAGCTCCTGGCCGCGGCCTCTAACCTCGCGGCCGGTGCGGAGACCGTGGGCACCACGCGCGTCGTGGTGCACGACGCGGGCGAGGTCGCCTCGGCCGACGACCTGCGCGCGCTCGCGCTCGACGTGCGCGGACGCCTCGCGGACTCCGCACCGAGCGTCGTCGCGGTCGGCGGCGTGAGCAAGGAGCGCCCCCAGGTCGTCATCGTCACCAACGCGCCGGCGCGCGAGGCGGGCCTGCGGGCCGGCGCCCTCGCGAAGAAGGCGTCGGGCGTGCTCGGCGGCGGCGGCGGCGGCAAGGACGACATGGCCCAGGGGGGCGGCACCGACGTGTCCGCGCTCCCGGCCGCCCTCGCGGGCATCCGCGACGACGTCGCCTCGGCGCTCTGAGCGGCGACCGGGTGACGTTCGACGAGCACCAGGCGGGCGTCCCTCTCCCGAGGGGCGCCCGCCTGGGCGTCGACGTGGGCAGCGTCCGGGTCGGGCTCGCCACGAGCGACCCCGACGGCCTGATCGCGACCCCCGTCGAGACGCTGGCGCGCGACCTCAAGACCGCAGTTCCGGCGCCCGACGACGCCGCGTCCCCCCTGCCGAGTGACGTCGCCCGGATCGCGGCGGAAGTGGAGGAACGAGGTGCACGTGTGGTGTACATCGGGCTCCCTCGCCATCTTTCCGGGGCAGAAGGTGCCGCCACCCTGGGGGCACGTGCGTACGCTGGACTGGTGGCCCGTGCCATCGCACCCGTCCCGGTGCACCTCGTCGACGAACGGATGACGACCGTCAGCGCCCACCAGGCGTTGAGGGCCTCGGGCCGTGCCGGGCGCAAGCAGCGCTCTGTCGTGGACCAGGCTGCGGCGGTTATCATCCTCCAGACCGCTCTGGACCGTGAGCGGAGCGCGGGGGCGCGCGCTGGAGAGTACGTAGAACGTTGATCGTCGTGACGTGGCAAGGACCGCCGCGCACGCACTCGTCAGGAGGCAACCTCCCGTGACCGACCTATTCGAACGCCCGCCGGTGCAGCACGAGCAACCGACCCGGGCGTCCCGCTCGGGTGGCAGGGACCGCAGGGCGGCGAAGAAGCGCGCCCAGCGTCGGCGTCGTCGCACCCTCATCGTGGTGGTGGCGCTGCTGCTCGTCGGCGGGGCCGGGTACTACCTGGTCTCGAACGCGTCGAACCTGCTGGGCTTCGAGAACCCGTTCGCCGCCTCGGACTACGAGGGCCAGGGGGTCGACCCGGTCGACGTGACGATCGAGCCGGGCTCGACGGGTGCGGCCATGGGGCAGACGCTCGTGGACGCCGGGGTCGTGAAGTCGGTCAAGGCGTTCACGGACGCCTACAAGGCCAACCCCGAGGCGAGCAAGATCCAGCCGGGCAACTTCACCATGCTCACCGAGATGAAGGGCTCGGCCGCCGTGGCGCTGCTGCTCTCCAAGGAGAGCAAGAACGAGACGAAGCTGACCATCCCCGAGGGGTTCACCAAGGCGCAGGTCATCGACCGCGCCGTGTCGGTGACCGGGAAGCCGGTCGAGGAGTTCGAGGCGGCCATGGCAGATCCTGCCGCCGTGGGCCTCCCGGCCGAGGCCGGCGGCAACTTCGAGGGCTGGTTCTTCCCGTCGACGTACCTGCTCGAGCCGGACGACACGCCCGCGACCATCGTGGCCAACATGGTCGCGGCGACCGTGAGCAACCTCGACGCGCTGGGTGTCGCGCCCGCCGATCGCGAGACGGTGATCACCAAGGCGTCGCTCGTCGAGCGCGAGGCCAAGTTCGAAGCCGACCGCCCCAAGATGGCCCGGGCGATCGAGAACCGGCTCGAACGGGACATGCTCCTTCAGATCGATGCCGCCGTGGCCTACGGGCTCGGTCGGTCCGGCACCTCGCTCTCCAAGCCGGACCTGGCTGACGCGTCCAACCCGTACAACACCTACAAGCACAAGGGGCTGCCGCCGGGGCCCATCGCCTCGCCGGGGAAGGCCTCAATCGAGGCCGTGCTCAACCCGGAGCCCGGGGACTGGATCTTCTGGGTCGCGGTGAACCTCGACACGGGCGAGACCAAGTTCTCGTCCACGAACGCGGAGCACGAGAAGTACAAGGCTGAGCTGCGCGCGTGGCAGGCGGAGAACCCGTGACCGAGGCGACGCACCGCGCCGCCGTCCTGGGCCACCCCGTGGCCCACTCGCTCTCGCCCGTCCTGCACTCGGCCGCGTACCGCGCCCTGGGGCTGGACGGGTGGGAGTACACCGCGGTCGACGTGACCGAGGAGCAGCTGCCCGGCTTCGTGGGCGGTCTCGACGACGCGTGGGCGGGCCTGAGCCTGACCATGCCGCTCAAGCAGGTCGTGTTCGAGCTGCTCGACCACGTCGAGCCGCTCGCCGAGGTCGTGGGGGCCGTCAACACGGTCCTGTTCCAGCCCACGGGCTCCGGGCGGACCCTGGTCGGGGCCAACACGGACGTCCACGGCCTGGTCGCGGCACTGCGCGAGGGGCTGGGCAGCGGCCCGGGGGAGCGGCCGGCAGTGTCCGCCGTCGTGCTGGGGGCGGGGGCGACGGCCGCCTCGACCCTGGCGGCGCTCGCCGAGCTGGGCTGCACGTCCCCGACCGTGCTGGTGCGTTCGCTCGGGCGCACGGGCGGCCTCCAGCGGGCCGCGCACCGGATGGGCGTCACCCCGCGCTTCGAGGTGCTGGACCCGGCGAGCGCGCGCGTGCGCGACGTCGACGTGGTCGTGTCGACCCTGCCCTCGCGGGCGGCGGACCCGGTCGCGGAGGCGCTCACCGCGGACGCCGCGGCGGGGGGCCCCGCCCCGCGAGGCGTCCTGCTCGACGTGGTCTACGACCCCCGCCCGACGGCGCTGTCCCGGGCCTGGGCGGCCGGGTCGCCGGACCGGGAGGGCCTGGTCGTGGGCGGCGAGCGCATGCTCCTGCACCAGGCGGCCGAGCAGGTACGCCTGATGACGGGCCAGGTCGCGCCGCTGGCCGCGATGGCCGCAGCCCTCGAGGAGGCGCTCGCCCCGAGCGTCGCCGGGGCCTGACTCAGCCGGTCAGGAGCACCGGGCCCACGACCCCTGCTCCCCAGAGCGCTCCGAGGGCGGCGCCCGTCAGCATGAACGGGCCGAACGGGATCAGGGTCCGTCGTCCTGCACGCCGCGTGGCGAGCAGGACGACGGCCGCCAGGCCACCCAGGAGGAAGGCCGCGCTCGCGCCGACCACGAGCTCGGACCAGCCGAACCACGCGAGGTAGGCGCCGAGCAGCCCCGCGAGCTTGACGTCCCCGAACCCGAGCCCCGACGGGGCGAGGGCCAGGAGGAAGTAGGCACCGTAGAGGACCAGACCGCCGGCCAGTGCGCGGACCGGTGAGCCGTCGTCGGGCCCGAGGAGGCTCGCCGCTCCCAGCAGGACGGCCAGGACCGGGTACGCCGGCAGGACGAGCGCGTTCGGCAGGCGGTGCGTGCGCACGTCGATCACCGCGAGGGCCGAGCCCAGGGCAGCGAGAAAGGCCGTCGCGGGCAGCGAGGCCGGCGGGTGCCCGACGTGCACGGTCCCCGCGACCGTCAGGAACGTCACGGGGACGCCTACGGCCCAGATCGCGGCGCGGTGCGCGCCGACCTCGTCGACGGCTCGTCGCCACAGCGCGGCCCGAGGCCTCGGTGCCTCGTGGTCGCCGTGCATCACCGTGCTCGCTCTGTCCTGTCCCGGCGCGACGGCCGGACTCCCGCCCCCTGCGTTCGTCACCCGGCGAACCTAGCGCAGCGCCGAGGAGCCCCGCGGGCGTCGTCCACAGGGCCCGGCCGACCGATGGCCGGACGACCGCCCACCGGTCCGCACTGCGGGCGGGTTCGGGGCGGGCGCGTGCGGCGTGGGAGGATTCTGCTCATGCTTCGTTGGTTGACATCGGGTGAGTCGCACGGTCCGGCGCTGGTCGGCATCCTGGAAGGGCTGCCCGCAGGGGTCGAGCTCGTGACGAAGGACGTGCAGGACGCGCTCGCGCGCCGCCGTCTGGGCTACGGGCGCGGCGCGCGCATGAAGTTCGAGCAGGACGAGGTCCGCATCCTCGCGGGGCTGCGCCTCGGTCTCACGCAGGGTGGCCCGCTCGCGATCGAGATCGGCAACACCGAGTGGCCCAAGTGGGTCGACGTCATGAGCGCGGACCCCGTGCCCGCGGAGGCGCTGCAGGTCGACGCCGGGACGGGCGACGTCCGCGAGATCGCGCGCAACCGCCCGCTGACGCGCCCGCGCCCCGGGCACGCGGACCTGATCGGCATGCGCAAGTACGCGTTCGACGACGCCCGACCGGTCCTGGAGCGCGCCTCGGCCCGCGAGACCGCGACCCGCGTCGCGCTCGGCGTGGCCGCGGCCAAGTTCCTCGAGCAGGCCGTGGGGATCCGCCTGGTCTCGCACGTCGTGGGCATCGGCACGGTCGACGTCCCCGAGGACGCGGCCCTCCCGCAGCCTCAGGACGTCGAGCGCCTCGACGCGGACCCGGTGCGCTGCTTCGACCCCGCGAGCTCGGCGGCGATGGTCGCGGAGATCGACGAGTGCCACAAGGACGGTGACACCCTGGGCGGTGTGGTCGAGGTCCTGGCCTACGGCGTCCCGTCGGGGCTCGGCACCTACGTCCAGTCGGACCGCCGGCTCGACGCACGCCTCGCGGCCGTGCTCATGGGCATCCAGGCGATCAAGGGCGTCGAGGTCGGCGACGGCTTCCGCACCGCGCGCCGGCGCGGGTCGCAGGCCCACGACGAGATCGTGCGCGGCGAGGACGGCCACCTGCACCGCCTGAGCAACCGTGCGGGCGGCGTCGAGGGGGGCATGTCCAACGGCGAGGTCCTGCGCGTGCGCGCGGCCATGAAGCCCATCTCGACCGTCCCCCGCGCCCTGGCGACGGTCGACGTCGCGACGGGCGAGCCCGCCAAGGCCCAGCACCAGCGCTCGGACGTCTGCGCGGTGCCGCCTGCGGCGGTCGTGGCCGAGGCCATGGTCGCGCTGGTCCTCGCTGAGGCCGTCCTGGAGAAGTTCGGCGGCGACTCGGTCGTCGAGGTCCGCCGCAACGTCGAGGGCTACCTGTCCTCCGTACCCGAGCTGCTGCGCTGAGATGACGTCGAGCACCGGCCCCCGCGTCGTCCTGATCGGCCCTCCCGGCTGCGGCAAGTCGACCGTCGCGGGGGTGCTGTCCGAACGCCTCGGGCTGGCCGCGCGCGACACCGACACCGACGTGGAGGTCGTCGCGGGCAAGTCCGTCGCGGACGTCTTCCTCGAGGACGGCGAACCGCGCTTCCGCGCGCTCGAGCGCGAGGCCGTGACCCAGGCCCTCGCGGTCCACGAGGGGGTGCTCGCCCTCGGCGGCGGCGCGGTCCTCGACGAGTACACCCAGGCGGCGCTCGAGGCCTACGCGGCCGCCGGAGGGGTCGTGGTGTTCCTCGACGTCTCCCTGGCGCACGCCGGGCCGCGCGTCGGGTTCAACCAGGCGCGTCCGCTGCTGCTCGGCAACCCGCGCGCCAAGTGGCAGGCGCTCATGGACGGGCGGCGCCCCGTCTACGAGCGGCTCGCCACGCTGCGGGTCCTGACGGACGCCCGCACCCCGGGCCAGGTGGCCCACGAGATCGAGACAGCACTCGGCGAGGCGCCCTCCGCGGTGCGCGCCGACACCACGAGGAGCGAGCAGTGACCGACCAGCAGGAGACCGTGAGCACAGCACCGGAGGACGAGCAGGGCCGGCCGGCCACGCCCGCCCGCGTCCGGGTGGAGGGCGACCAGCCCTACGACGTCCTCATCGGCCGGCACCTCCTGGGCGAGCTGCCCTCGATGCTCGGGCCGGACGTCCGCCGGGTGCTCGTGATCCACCCGGCCGCGCTCGCGACCTCGGCGGACACGGTCCGCGAGGACCTGCTCGCGGTGGGCTACGAGGCGTACATCGCCGAGGTCCCCGACGCCGAGGAGGCCAAGACCGCGCAGGTCGCCGCGTTCCTGTGGCAGGTCCTGGGACAGGCGGACTTCACGCGCAGCGACGCGATCGTCTCGGTCGGCGGGGGAGCCACGACGGACCTCGCGGGCTTCGTCGCGGCAACCTGGCTGCGCGGGATCAAGGTCGTGCACGTCCCCACGACGCTGCTGGCCATGGTGGATGCGGCCGTGGGCGGCAAGACGGGCATCAACACGGCCGAGGGCAAGAACCTCGTGGGCGCGTTCCACCCGCCCGCGGGCGTGCTCTGCGACGTCGCCTCGCTCGAGTCGCTGCCCAAGTTCGACTTCGTCGCCGGGCTCGCCGAGATCGTCAAGACCGGCTTCATCGCCGACCCGCGGATCCTCGAGCTCGTCGAGGAGAACATCGACGAGCTCAAGAGCTGGGGCGGGGCCACGGTGCCCGCGTCGACGTGGGCCGTCGTCGTCGAGCTCATCGAACGCTCGGTCGCGGTCAAGGCGCGCGTCGTGGGGGAGGACCTCAAGGAGGCCGGCCTGCGCGAGATCCTCAACTACGGCCACACCCTGGGCCACGCGGTCGAGCTCACCGAGCGCTACGCGTGGCGCCACGGCGCGGCCGTGTCGGTCGGCATGGTCTTTGCCGCCGAGCTCTCGCGCCTCGCGGGACGCCTCGACGACGCGACCGTGGACCGGCACCGCGAGATCCTCGGCAACCTCGGGCTGCCCCTGACGTACCGAGGGGACCGCTGGGAGCAGCTCCTGTCGGCCATGCGCCGCGACAAGAAGTCCCGCGGCGACCTGCTGCGCTTCGTGGTGCTGGACGGGGTCGGCAAGCCCTCGCGCCTCGAGGGGCCGGACCCGGCGCTCCTCGCGGCCGCGTACGCCGAGATCGCGATCGATGCGCCCCGCGGTGGGCCGATCGCCCTCTGACGCGACGTCGTCGGGCCTCCTGCGGAGCCGCCACGACGCACCACGGCCCGTCCCCCCCACCGGTGGGGGGACGGGCCGTTCGCCGTCTCGGTCGCGGTCCGCGCGGGGCGGGCCTCAGGCCCAGCGCCCCCGCGCGAGGAGGACCTCGCGCAGCAGGTCGGCGCGGTCCGTCACGATCCCGTCGACCCCCAGGTCGACCAGCCGACCCATCTCGAGGGGGTCGTTGATCGTCCACACGTGCACCTGGCGGCCCGCGGCGTGCGCGGCCGCGACCGTCCGGGCGTCCACGACCGTCAACGGGCCCTGCCTCTCGGGGACCTGCAGGCAGTCGGCGCCGCGCAGCGCCCAGGACGCGAGCGCGCCGAACGGGGCCCGCGGTGCCCCGGCCCGGGCCGCGAGCAGGAACGCCGCCACCTCGCTCGTGCCCGTCGAGGTCGCCACGGGCCGGGTCAGGCGCTCGACCGTCCGTCGCCTGCGCGCCGGGGAGAACGAGGCGACGCACACGCGCTCGTGCGCCCGCGTGCGCTCGATCGCCGCAGCGACCGGCCCGACGGCCGAGTCCGCCTTCACGTCGACGTTGACCCGCAGGTCCGGCCAGGTCCCCAGGACGTCCTCCAGCAGAGGGACCGGCTCGACGCCCCCGATCCGCGCGTCGCGCACCCGAGCCCAGGGCAGGTCCGCGACCATCCCCGTGCCGTCCGTCGTGCGGTCCAGGCTCGCGTCGTGCAGGGCCACCGCGACGCCGTCGGACGTCGCGTGCGCGTCCGTCTCGACGTACCCGAACCCGAGCGCGCGGGCCGCGGCGAACGCCGCGAGCGAGTTCTCGAGCCCGTCGAGCGAGAACCCGCGGTGAGCGAGCGCCACGAACCCCGTGGGGGATTCCAGGTAGGGGTGCCGCCAGGCCCCGGGGCGACCGCCGCGCAGGTGCGTGCGGCTCATCGAGTCGGGCCTACGGCACGCCCGCCGTGCCCCAGACGCTCCGGATGTGCCAGCCGGGCGTCGAGCCAGGTCAGCATCGAGGTCAGGTAGGCCTCTCGCGGTCCGTCCGCGGACAGCGTCAGGTCGTGCACCCCGCCCTCGATCGAACGGATCGTCACGTCCGGTCCCACGCGCGGGGCGAGCCGCGCGATCTGCTCGACGTCCAGGACCGTGTCCTGCTCGTCGAGCAGGGGGTTGGTCAGGTCGTCGGGCCCCGAGCTCGCCGAGTGGGCCACGAGCACGGGGCACGCGACGTCGAGCCCGCGCGCGAGCCGCGCCTGCCCCTGGCGCACGGCCCGCAGCCAACCGGCCCGGACCGGGACACCGTCGGGACGCTTGAGCTCCGGGTCGAAGTCCCATCGGCCCCCGTTCGCCGCGAGCAGGTGCGTCGCGTACGCCGAGGGCGCGGCGCTGAGCACCGCCAGGGGAGACCACGGCCCGACGGCGTCGAGCACCCTGGTCGCGATCGTCCGGTTCAGCCAGCTCGAGTTGAGGTCGAGGAACGGCGAGTCCAGCACGAGCGCGTCGACCAGATGCTGCCGACGGTGCGCGTGCGCCCACAACGGTGCCACCAGGCCCCCCGTCGAGTGCGCGTGGACCGCCAGGGGCAGACCGGGGTGCAGGCCGCGGACGGCCGCGACCGCGACCGACAGGTCCGTGGCGGGCTCCCTCAGGTCCTCGACGAAGTGCGGGACCTGCCCAGGCCGCAGCGAGCGCCCCGCGGCCCGAAGATCCACGGCGAAGAACGCGTAGCCCGCGTCCTCGACCGCACGGGCCAGGTGGTCCTGGAAGAAGTAGTCGTTGTAGCCGTGGACGTGCAGGACCACGCCCCTGCGCCGTCCGGCGTCCCCCGTCACCCCGGGCGTGCGGCGCACGAGCGTCGCGACGGGAGGCGGACCGGGCTCGGGAGCGAGCCCCGGACCCGCGTCGGCGTCGTGCACCGTGGACCGCCCCACGGCCTCGCGGGCGCTCGCGGCCCGGCCAGGAAGGGGCGGGACGAGCGACAGGAGTCCCGCGCGCACCCCGGGAGGAGGGCCGCCCGTGGCGAGCGTCGCGGCCTCGAAGCCGGCGAGCAGGTGGTCGGGTCGCCAGGCGAGCCCTGCGCGCGGCTCCGAGGCATCTCCGGGGGCCCGCTCGTCGGTCGTCCTGAGGGGCTCCGTCACGCCTGGTCCTTCATCGCTGGTCCTCTGTCATCGCCGGTCCTCCGTGCTTGCCGTCCCCGCATCGCCCGCGGGCACGGTCACGAGGTCCTTGCCGCCGTCGACGCCGTCCCCGGCCGGGAAGCGCACGAACAGCATGAGCACGAGCCCGACGAGGATCACGGCGACGATCCCCAGGATGCCCCAGAACTGCTCGCCCGACACGGCGACCATGGTCGCGAACGCCATCGGCGCGAGGAAGCTCGCGGCGCGGCCCGTGGTCGCGTACAGGCCGAACGCCTCGGCCTCACGCCCCTCGTCGCTGATGCGGCCCAGCAGGGCACGGCTCGCGGACTGGGCCGGGCCGACGAACGCGCACAGCAGCAGGCCCCAGACCCAGAAGACGTTCGCGCCGCCGTCGTGCTGGACGAAGACGGCCGTGCCGGAGATCACCAGACCCACGAGCGAGCCCAGGATCACGCGGCGCGGGCCGATCTTGTCGTCGAGCCAGCCGGCCGCGATCGTCGAGAGCCCGGCGACGACGTTCGCGGCGATCGCGAACATGATGACCTCGCTCGCGCTGAACCCGAACGTGCCCGAGGCGATCACCGCCCCGAACGTGAAGACGCCCGCCAGGCCGTCGCGGTAGACCGCGCTCGCGACGAGGTAGCCGAGCGTCGAACGACGCGTGCGCCACAGGTGGACGAGGTCTCGGCCGAGCTTGCGGTACGCGCCCACGACACCGATCGGCGCGGACCCTCCCGGGCGCGGCGTCTCCGGGACGGCCAGGAGCACCGGGATCGCGAACACCGCGAACCACAGGGCCGAGAGCAGGACGCTCACCCGGATGTCCATGCCGTCCGTGCCCGTGACGCCGAACCAGCCGACCTCGGGGTTGATGAAACCGACGAACAGCACCAGCAGCAGCACGATCCCGCCGACGTAGCCCGCACCCCAGCCGATGCCGCTGATGCGCCCGATCGTGCGAGGCGTCGAGATGTCGAGCAGCAGGGCGTTGTACGCCACGGAGGCCAGCTCGAAGAAGACGTTGCCCGCCGAGAGCAGCACGACGCCCAGGATCACGGCGTCGGACAGCGAACCGGGGACGGGCTGCACGAAGAACATGGCGACCATGGCCGCGACGGTCGCCGCGGTGTTGACGCCGAGCCACACCTTGCGCCGGCCCGAGGCGTCCGCGAGCGCCCCGAGCGCGGGGGCGAGCAGGGCGATGAGCGCGCCGGCGATGGTCAGGCCCCACCCGAGCCAGGCCGTGTGGTCGGCCATGACCGCGTCGGGGTCGGCAGCTCCCGCCTCGACGAACGCGTCGCTCGTGATCCAGCGCGTGAAGACGAACGTCGTGACGACGGCGTTGAACGCGGCCGAGCCCCAGTCCCACAGGGACCAGGCGAGGACCTGGCGTCTGCCGACGACGGGGGAGGGCGAGACGGCGTCCGCGGCGGGGGCTGCGGGCCCTCGGCCGGGTGTGGCGGGGGTCACGTTCTGGTGATCTGGCACGCGCGCATCGTAGACCGTCCGGCGGGCGTGAGGGTGAACGGCGGGGGCTGGGTCGTGGGACGGTCACGACGGGGGAGGCCTCGGCCCCGCTAGGCTCTGCGCATGACTCGTGTCCTCATCCTCAACGGTCCCAACCTCGGTCGCCTGGGCGTCCGCGAGCCCGACGTCTACGGGGCGGCGTCCTACGCCGACCTGGTCGCGGCGGGCGAGCGCTGGGGAGCGGAGAACGACCTCGAGGTCCAGGTCCGCCAGACGGACGACGAGTCGGAGCTGGTCGGCTGGTTGCACGGCGCGGTCGACGACGGCGCGCACGTGGTGCTCAACCCCGCGGCGTTCACGCACTATTCGTACGCTCTGCGGGACGCGGCGGCGCAGGTGACCAAGGCAGGCCTGCTGCTCGTCGAGGTACACCTGAGCAACCCCGCGGCACGCGAGGAGTTCCGCCACAACTCGGTCATCGGCGGGGTGGCGACGGGCACCGTGGCCGGGTTCGGGTTCGACTCGTACCGCCTGGCGGTCCTGGCGATCGTGTCGCGGCTAGCGGCCTAGATCCTGCCATATCAAGCCCTGAGGCTTGAGCGGAGAGAATCAAGTTCTACCCCTTGAGGATGGTGGATCAAGGGTCTACCGTGGAGGGATGTTCGTCCTGACAGTGGACCAGAGAGCCAGCACCCGCCGGGGGGACCTCGTGCCGGACCTGCTCGGCCGCCTCGCGCCCTACGAGGACCGCGCGGGGGTCGTCATCCCCTTCGACCGGACCGTCGGCGACGAGGTGCAGGCCGTGCTCGACGACGCCGCGCTCGTCGTGGAGCTCGTCCTCGCCCTGGGCAGGTGGGGAGGCTGGAGCACGGGTCTCGGCATCGGTCAGGTGCTTCCCGGGCCCGACGGGCGTCTGCCCCAGGCTTCGCGCGAGGCGTCCGGGTCGGCGTTCGTCCACGCCCGCGCCGCGGTCGAGCGGGCCAAGACCCGCGGCAGCCCCGTCCCGTCGGCAGTCGAAGGACCCGACCCGGCGGCGGCCGGCGAGGTCGAGGCGCTCCTGCGGCTCCTGCTCGCGGTGGGCGCCCGGCGCACCCCGGCGGGCTGGGAGGTCGTCGACGCGCTCGCGCGTGTGGGTGGCACCCAGAAGGATGTGGCCCGGGACCTCGGGATCAGCGAGCAGGCCGTGAGCCAACGCCTGCGCGCGAGCCTGTGGTCCGAGGAAGCGGCCGTCCGGCCGGTCGTGACGAGACTCCTGCAGGAGGCAGACGCGTGAGCTTCGCATCAGGGATGGCCGTGGCAGGGGTCGTGGTCGCGACCCTCCTGCTCAGCGTGCTGGGCGGCATGCTCGTCACGCCGTGGGTCCTGCGGGCCGCGGCGCGCCGCTCCGAGATCGAGGGGGAGGTCCCTCCGGCCAGGGACCCGGGCCCCGTCCCTCCGCCGCCCGGACACGTCGTCCCGGCCGCAGGGGCGACCACGGCGCCGAGCGCTCCCGTCCCTCCGCCGCCGGCCGTCGGCGTGCCTGCCGGGCCACGCGCGTCGTCCCTGTCGGCCCCGGCCGTCCCGCCCGCCGCACCCGACCCGGCGGCGGGAGCGGCGCCGTCGGACCCTGGCGGGCCCCTCGGCGACGAGGCCGTCCAGACCCTGCGCGGCGGCACGTGGATCGGGATCCTCGAGCGCCTCGCGATCACAGGCTGCCTGCTCGCCGGGTACCCCGCGGGGGTCGCGTTCGTGGTCGCGATCAAGGGCCTGGGGCGCTACCCCGAGCTGCGCGACCACCCCGTCGCGGCCGAGCGCTTCATGATCGGCACCCTGGCCTCGATGATCTGGGCCGGAGCGACCGGAATCCTCGGCGCAGCGATCCTTGGTCTCCTCCGGTAGACTGGACCGGGCCTTTCGCGGCCCCCGGGAACGCCGCAGCGCTCGAACGCTGCTGTCGGCGCGGGGAGCCCGCCAGGAAGGGCCCGCTACCGCCAGGGCGCGCACCCGAACGTGTGCGCATCAGTGGATCGCACGTGGCTCCCACCGCGAGACACCCCGACGGCAGCCCCATGACAACGCGACAGGAAGACCGAACGTGGCGACGACCAACGACATCAAGAACGGCACCGTGCTCAAGCTCGACGGCCAGCTGTGGACGATCATCGAGTTCCAGCACGTCAAGCCCGGCAAGGGTGGCGCCTTCGTTCGCACCAAGATGAAGAACGTCCTGTCCGGCAAGACCGTCGACAAGACCTTCAACGCCGGCCTCAAGATCGAGACCGCGAACGTCGACAAGCGCGACATGCAGTACCTGTACAAGGACGGCGAGGACTTCGTCTTCATGGACACGTCCACGTACGACCAGATCACGGTCCCGGCCGCGACCGTCGGCGACGCCGCGGACTACATGCTCGAGAGCCAGAGCGCGCTCGTCGCGACGAACGAGGGCGTGCCGCTCTACGTCGAGCTGCCCCCGTCGGTCGTCCTCGAGATCACCTACACCGAGCCGGGCCTGCAGGGCGACCGCTCCACGGGCGGCACCAAGCCCGCGACGCTCGAGACCGGCGCGCAGATCCAGGTCCCGCTGTTCCTCGAGCAGGGCACCAAGGTCAAGGTCGACACCCGCGACGGTTCCTACCTGGGGCGCGTGAACGACTGACGTGGGTGCTCGAACCAAGGCACGCAAGCGCGCGCTCGACGTCCTCTTCGAGGCCGAGCAGCGCCAGCTGGACCCGCAGACCCTTCTTGCCGACCGGATCGTCGACTCGGGCAGCCAGACGCCCCTGCCGCAGTACACCGTGGACCTCGTCGAGGGGGTCCTGGCGCACCGCGAGCGGATCGACGAGCTGCTCGAGACCTACTCGCACGGGTGGACCCTCGAGCGCATGCCCGCGGTCGACCGCGCGCTCCTGCGCATCGGCAGCTGGGAGATCCTCTACAACGACGACGTCCCCGACGCCGTCGCGATCGACGAGGCCGTCGACCTCGCCCGTGAGCTCTCGACGGACGACTCGCCGAGCTTCGTCAACGGCCTGCTGGCCCGCATCGAGGAGATGAAGCCGACGATCCTGGCCTGAGCCAGGTCGGCCGGCAGTGCCTCACGCCACCTCGGTGGCACGACGTGCCTCCGGACGCCGGTCCCGCCCTCGTGGCGAGGCCGGCGTCCGTGCGTCCGGGGCTGCGGTCGGGTCTGCACCGAGCGACCGGCCGCCCGGCGGTGCGACTGCCTGCCCCGCTGGTCGCACTGTGACCAACGACGCCTGCCCACCCCGTGAGAAGCGCCGGGGCCCGCCCCGGCCGGGCGGTAGGGTGAAGGAGTCAGATTTCCTTTAAGGCCCGTCCAGTGAGGCGGGGAAGGGGGTCGCCAGAATGAGTTCTGGGCCTGCCGTACCATCTTCCGTTCCACCCGTCACCCCCGAGGACACCTCGGCCGGCGTGACCACCGTTCTCGGCGAGACCGAGATCGCGCGGGCACTGACCCGCATCGCCCACGAGATCGTCGAGCGCAACAAGGGCGCGCACGACGTGGTCCTCCTGGGCATCCCCACCCGAGGCGTCCCCCTGGCCGTGCGGCTCGCCGAGCGCCTCGCGACGATCGAGCCGGGTCTCGACACCGCGAGCATCGTGGGCGAGCTCGACGTCACCATGTACCGCGACGACCTGCACAAGCACCCGGTCCGCACCATCGGCGCGACCCGCCTGCCGGCCTCCGGGATCGACGGCAAGGTCGTCGTCCTGGTCGACGACGTGCTGTTCTCCGGTCGCACCATCCGCGCGGCGCTCGACGCGATCAGCGACGTCGGCCGCCCCCGCGCGGTCCAGCTCGCCGCGCTGGTCGACCGCGGGCACCGCGAGCTGCCGATCCGCCCCGACTACGTGGGCAAGAACCTGCCCACCTCCCTCTCCGAGCGCGTGAGCGTGCGCCTCGTCGAGACCGACGGGCCTGTCGACGGCGCCGCCACGGGTGAGCCCGTGGTCGACGCGGTCCTCATCAGCCAGCGGCCCACCACGTCCAGCGAGGGCACCCGATGAAGCACCTGCTGTCCACCGCGGACCTCTCGCGCACCGACGCGATCCGCATCCTCGACACGGCCGCCCAGATGGCCGCGACGCAGTCGCGCGAGATCAAGAAGCTCCCGACGCTGCGCGGTCGCACGGTCGTCAACCTGTTCTTCGAGGACTCGACGCGTACCCGGATCTCGTTCGAGACCGCGGCCAAGCGGTTGTCGGCCGACGTCATCAACTTCTCGGCCAAGGGGTCGAGCGTCTCCAAGGGCGAGTCGCTCAAGGACACGGCCCTGACCCTGCAGGCCATGGGCGCCGACGCGGTCGTGATCCGCCACCAGGCCTCGGGTGCCCCGCACACGCTCGCGCACGCCGGCTGGGTCGACTCGGCGGTCGTCAACGCGGGCGACGGGATGCACCAGCACCCCACGCAGGCGCTGCTCGACGCGTTCACCATGCGCCGCCACCTGGTCGGGCGCGGCGCCGCGGGCGCCTCGATCACCGGTGACCCCACCGGCCAGGACCTCGCGGGCCTGCGGGTCGCGATCGTCGGCGACGTGCTGCACTCGCGCGTGGCCCGTTCCAACGTCCACCTGCTGCACACGCTCGGCGCGAAGGTCACCCTGGTGGCCCCGCCCACGCTCGTGCCCGTGGGCGTCGAGACCTGGCCGTGCGACGTCTCGTACCACCTCGACGAGGTCCTCGCGGAGACCGCACCGGACGCCGTGATGATGCTCCGCGTCCAGCGCGAGCGCATGAGCGGCTCGGGAGCAGGCGGGGGAGCGTTCTTCCCCAACCCGCTCGAGTACACGCGCAACTTCGGGCTCGACGGGCGCCGCCTGGCGCTCCTGCCCGACCACACCATCGTCATGCACCCAGGCCCCATGAACCGTGGCCTGGAGATCTCGGCGGAGGCCGCCGACTCACCGCGCGCGGTGATCGTCGAGCAGGTCGCCAACGGGGTCGCGGTGCGCATGGCCGTCCTCTACCTGCTCCTCGCGGGCGACGCTTCCACGGAAAGGGCTGGACTCGAATGAGCGAGCAGACCACGAACCCCACCTACGTCCTGCAGGGCGCGGCCCCGCTGGGCGCCGACCCGGTCGACCTGGTCCTCGCGGGCGGCGTCATCACCGAGGTCCGCGCGGCGAACAGCCCCGTCGCGGACGGCGAGACCGTCGTCGACGCGGCCGGCCTGGTCGCCCTGCCCGGCCTCGTCGACCTGCACACGCACCTGCGCGAGCCGGGGCGCGAGGACGCCGAGACCATCGTCTCGGGCACGCGCGCCGCAGCCGTGGGCGGCTTCACCGCCGTGCACGCCATGGCCAACACGACCCCGGTCGCGGACACCGCGGGCGTCGTCGAGCAGGTCTGGCGGATCGGGCGCGACGCGGGCTGGGTCGACGTCCACCCGGTCGGCGCGGTCAGCGTGGGCCTCGAGGGCCACCACCTCGCCGAGATCGGCGCCATGGCCGACTCGGCCGCACGCGTGCGCGTGTTCTCGGACGACGGCAAGTGCGTCTGGGACCCCATCCTGATGCGCCGCGCCCTGGAGTACGTCAAGGCGTTCGACGGCGTCGTGGCCCAGCACGCGCAGGAGCCCCGCCTCACGGAGGGCGCCCAGATGAACGAGGGCGTCGTCTCGGCCGAGCTCGGCCTCGCGGGCTGGCCCGCGGTCGCCGAGGAGGCGATCATCGCGCGCGACGTGCTGCTCGCCGAGCACGTGGGCTCGCGCCTGCACGTGTGCCACCTGTCCACGGCCGGCTCGGTCGAGATCATCCGCTGGGCCAAGGGCCGCGGGATCGACGTGACGGCCGAGGTCACCCCGCACCACCTCATCCTCACCGACGAGCTCGCGCGCGACTACGACCCGACGTTCAAGGTCAACCCTCCGCTGCGTACCGCGGCGGACGTCGAGGCCGTGCGCCAGGGCCTGGCCGACGGCACGATCGACATCGTCGCGACCGACCACGCCCCGCACACGCGCGAGGACAAGGACTGCGAGTGGGCCGCGGCCGCGTTCGGCATGACGGGCCTGGAGACGGCCCTGAGCGTCGTGCAGGAGACCATGGTCGACTCGGGCCGCATGACCTGGGCGGACGTGGCGCGCGTCCTGTCGGCCGCGCCCGCGCGCATCGGCCGCATCGACGAGGGCCCGACGGCGCAGGGTCGCCCCCTCGAGGTCGGCGAGCCCGCCAACGTGGTCCTCGTGGACCCGGCGGCCCGGCGCGTGGTCGACGGCTCGGCGCAGGCCACGGCGAGCACCAACACGCCCTTCCAGGGCTACGAGCTCCCGGGACGGGTCGTCGCGACGTTCCTGCGCGGGCGCGCGACCGTCCTGGACGGCGCCCCGGCCGAGCAGGTCGCGGGGGTCCGCTCGTGAACCTCCCCCTGCCCGTCGCGGTCGGCATCTGGGTCGTCATCGGCCTGGTCCTGCTCACGGTCGTCTTCGTGGGCCTCAAGCGCCTGACGACCCGCACGGCCCAGACCGTCCCCGCCCCGCCGGCCGTCCCCGAGGGCGACCTGGGCGAGGTCCTGGCCGGCCCCGTGACCGCGGTCTACGTCTCCAGCACGCTCGCGGGGGACTGGCTCGCCCGCGTCGGGGCGCACCGTCTCGGCTTCCGGTCGAACGCGACCGTGACCGTGCACCGCACCGGAGTCCTGGTCTCCCGCCAGGGCGCACCCGACCTCTTCCTGGCCGCGAGCGCCCTCGAGGCCGTCTCGCTGGCCCCCGGGATGGCGGGCAAGTACGTGGGCAAGGACGGCCTGGTCGTGCTGACCTGGACCGTCCCCGCGGCCGGGGACGCGCCCGCCACACGCCTGGATACTGGACTGCGGACCCAGCAGACCGCCGACCGTGCCACCCTCCTGAACGCCGTGCGCGAGCTTCTTCCCGCCGCCGACGGCGCACCGAACGACGACTCGAAGGAGCCGCAGCAGTGAGCATCTCGACCCCCAGCACGGACGCCCAGGCCGACGACCGGACCGCGGTCCTGGTCCTCGAGGACGGCACGACCCTGACGGGCCTGGCCTACGGGGCCCGTGGCACGACGTTCGGCGAGATCGTCTTCAACACCGGCATGACCGGCTACCAGGAGACGCTGACCGACCCGTCCTACCACCGGCAGATCGTCGTCATGACGGCCCCCCACATCGGGAACACGGGAGTCAACGACGAGGACGCCGAGTCGACCCGCATCTGGGTCAGCGGCTACGTGGTGCGCGACCCTGCGCGCCGCGCCTCGAACTGGCGCGCGACGCGCTCGCTCGACGAGGACCTCGCGGCGCAGGGCGTCGTGGGCATCAGCTCGATCGACACGCGTGCCCTCACGCGCCACCTGCGCGAGCTCGGCACCATGCGTGCGGGCATCTTCTCGGGCGAGGACCTGCGTCGTGGCGGCTACCCGCGCCCCACGGAGGAGCTCGTCGAGCTCGTCCGCTCGGCCCCGGCCATGACGGGCGCGGACCTGGCCCGCGAGGTCAGCACGCCCGAGGCGTACGTCGTGGAGCCCTCGGGCGAGCACGCCGGCCAGGAGCCGGTCGCGACGGTCGTCGCGGTCGACCTGGGCATCAAGGCCATGACGCCCCAGCGCCTCGCCGAGCGCGGCGTGCGGGTGCACGTCGTGCCGAGCACGACCACGATCGACCAGATCGTCGCGCTCGCGCCCGACGGCGTGTTCTTCTCCAACGGCCCCGGCGACCCGGGCGCGGCGACGACCGAGGTCGAGCTGCTGCGCGCGGTCCTCGACCGCGGCATCCCGTACTTCGGCATCTGCTTCGGCAACCAGATCCTGGGCCGCGCGCTCGGGTACGGCACCTACAAGCTCGGCTACGGCCACCGCGGCATCAACCAGCCGGTGCTCGACCGCACCACGGGCAAGGTCGAGGTCACCGCGCACAACCACGGCTTCGCCGTCGACGCCCCGCGCGACGGGGAGTCGGTCGCCCCGCACGACGGCGGGCGCTACGGCCGCGTCGTCGTCTCGCACATCGGTCTCAACGACCAGGTCGTCGAGGGGCTCGCGTGCCTCGACCGCCCGGCCTTCTCGGTGCAGTACCACCCCGAGGCCGCAGCGGGCCCGCACGACGCCGCCTACCTCTTCGACCGCTTCCTCGACCTGATGCGCGACTCCGCAGGGGCCTCCGGCTCCGCGACGAACGCCGCCCCGGTCACCCCGTCCTCCGAAAGTGAGATCTGAGCCGTGCCTCGCAGAACTGACATCTCCAGCGTCCTGGTGATCGGCTCCGGGCCGATCGTCATCGGCCAGGCGTGCGAGTTCGACTACTCGGGCACGCAGGCCTGCCGCGTCCTGAAGGAGGAGGGCCTGCGGGTCATCCTCGTCAACTCGAACCCCGCCACGATCATGACGGACCCCGAGTTCGCCGACGCGACCTACGTCGAGCCCATCACGACCGAGGTCCTGACGACCATCATCGCCAAGGAGCGCCCCGACGCGCTGCTCGCGACCCTCGGCGGCCAGACGGCCCTCAACGCCGCGATCGCGCTCGACGAGGCCGGCGTCCTCGCGCAGTACGACGTCGAGCTCATCGGGGCGAACATCGCCGCGATCGAGAAGGGCGAGGACCGCCAGCAGTTCAAGGAGGTCGTCGAGAAGTGCGGCGGCGAGAGCGCCCGCTCGGAGATCATCCACACGATCGACGAGGCCATCGCGGCCGCCGACTCGCTCGGCTACCCGATGGTCGTGCGCCCCTCCTTCACCATGGGCGGTCTCGGCTCGGGCATCGCCTACGACGAGCAGGACCTGCGCCGCATCGTGGGCCAGGGCCTGCACTACTCGCCCACGACCGAGGTGCTCCTCGAGGAGTCGATCCTCGGCTGGAAGGAGTACGAGCTCGAGCTCATGCGCGACACCGCGGACAACGTGGTCGTCGTGTGCTCGATCGAGAACGTGGACCCGGTCGGCGTGCACACGGGCGACTCGGTCACGGTCGCCCCGGCGCTCACGCTCACGGACCGCGAGTTCCAGAAGCTGCGCGACATCGGCATCGCGGTCATCCGCGAGGTCGGCGTCGACACGGGTGGCTGCAACATCCAGTACGCGGTGCACCCCGACACGGGCCGCATCATCGTCATCGAGATGAACCCGCGCGTCTCGCGCTCCTCGGCGCTGGCGTCCAAGGCCACGGGGTTCCCGATCGCGAAGATCGCCGCGAAGCTCGCGGTGGGCTACACGCTCGACGAGATCCCCAACGACATCACGCAGGTCACGCCCGCGTCGTTCGAGCCCACGCTCGACTACGTCGTGGTCAAGGTCCCGCGCTTCGCGTTCGAGAAGTTCCCGGCCGCGGACCCGACGCTCTCGACGACCATGAAGTCGGTCGGCGAGGCCATGGCCATGGGCCGCAACTTCACCGAGGCGCTCGGCAAGGCCATGCGGTCGATCGACAAGGCCGGCTCGGTCTTCCACTGGGACGGCGAGCCCGTCTCGGGCGAGGCGCTCGACGAGCTCCTGGCGGAGATCGCCCGCCCGACCGAGGGCCGCCTGGTCGCGACCCAGCAGGCGCTGCGCGCCGGCGCGAGCCTCGAGCAGGTCTTCGAGGCCACCAAGATCGACCCGTGGTTCCTGGACCAGATCCAGCTCATCAACGAGGTCGCCGAGTCGGTCGCCTCGGCCGACGCGCTCACGCGCGACGTGCTGCTCGAGGCCAAGCGCCACGGCCTGTCGGACCCGCAGATCGCGAAGCTGCGCGGCATGGGTGCGGCGGGGGAGTCCACGGTCCGAGAGGTCCGCTACGCGCTCGACGTGCGCCCGGTCTACAAGACGGTCGACACGTGCGCGGCCGAGTTCGCCGCCAAGACGCCGTACCACTACTCGTCGTACGACCTCGAGTCCGAGGTCGCACCGCGCGAGCGTCCCGCAGTCCTGATCCTGGGCTCGGGCCCCAACCGCATCGGTCAGGGCATCGAGTTCGACTACTCGTGCGTGCACGCGACCCTCGCGCTCAAGGACGAGTACGAGACCGTCATGGTCAACTGCAACCCGGAGACCGTCTCGACGGACTACGACACCTCGGACCGCCTCTACTTCGAGCCGCTCACGTTCGAGGACGTCCTCGAGGTCTACCAGGCCGAGCTCGCCGCGGGACCCGTCGCGGGCATCATCGTGCAGCTCGGCGGCCAGACCCCGCTGAGCCTCGCGCAGCGCCTGGCCGACGCGGGCCTGCCCATCCTCGGCACCTCGCCCGAGGCCATCGACGCGGCCGAGGACCGTGGCGTGTTCGGTCGCGTCCTGGCCGAGGCGGGCCTGCCCGCCCCGGCGTTCGGCACGGCGACGTCCCTGGCCGAGGCCCAGGAGATCGCCGAGGGCATCGGCTACCCGGTGCTCGTGCGTCCCTCCTACGTGCTCGGTGGGCGCGGCATGGAGATCGTCTACTCGGCCGAGCAGCTCACGGGCTACGTCGAGCGTGCGCTGCACGCCGCCGCGACCGACGACCGCACCACGACGGGCTCGCTGCCCGCGCCGCTGCTCATCGACCGCTTCCTCGACGACGCGATGGAGATCGACGTCGACGCGCTCTACGACGGCACCGAGATGTACCTCGGCGGCGTTATGGAGCACATCGAGGAGGCCGGCATCCACTCGGGCGACTCGGCCTGCGTGCTGCCCCCCGTCTCGCTGAGCGAGGCCGAGATCGAGCGCATCCGCCGCTCGACCGAGGCCATCGCCAAGGGCGTGGGCGTGCGCGGCCTGCTCAACGTGCAGTACGCGCTGGTCTCGGACGTCCTGTACGTCCTGGAGGCCAACCCGCGCGCCTCGCGCACGGTCCCGTTCGTCTCCAAGGCCACGGGAGTCTCGCTGGCCAAGGCCGCTGCCCGCGTCATGGTGGGCGAGTCGATCGCCGACCTGCGCGCGAGCGGCATCCTGCCCGCCGAGGGCGACGGTGGCACGCTCGACCTCGACGCCCCCATCGCGGTCAAGGAGGCAGTGCTGCCGTTCAAGCGGTTCCGCACGACCGACGGCATCGTGGTCGACACGGTCCTGGGCCCGGAGATGCGCTCGACGGGCGAGGTCATGGGCTTCGACCGCGACTTCCCGCGCGCGTTCGCCAAGTCCCAGGCGGCGGCCTTCGGCGGCCTGCCGACCACGGGCTCGGTCTTCGTGTCGGTCGCGGACCGCGACAAGCGTTCGATCGTCTTCCCGATCAAGCGCCTCACGGAGCTGGGCTTCGAGATCCTCGCGACCCAGGGCACCGCGGGCGTCCTGCGCCGCAACGGCATCCCGGCCACGATCGTGCGCAAGTTCTCCTCGGGCCGCGGCGCGGACGGTGAGCCGACGATCGTCGACCTCATCACCGAGGGCAAGGTCGACATGGTCATCAACACGCCGTCGGGCCAGGGCGCACGCGCCGACGGCTACGAGATCCGCGCGGCCACGACCGCCGCGGACAAGCCGATCGTCACGACGACCCAGCAGCTCGCTGCCGCCGTCCAGGGCATCGAGGCGGTGCTCGCGGGTCCGTTCGACGTGTGGAGCCTGCAGGAGCACATGACGGCCACGGCCGCGCGTCACGCCGCGGCGGACGCGTGAGCGCCGCGGTGACCCCGGCCCGTCGCCCCTTCGGGGAGCGGCTCGCCGCGGCCATGGACTCCCTCGGGCCGCTGTGCGTGGGCATCGACCCGCACCCGGGCCTGCTCGCGGCGTGGGGCCTGCCCGACGACGCCACGGGGGTCCGTGAGTTCGGCCTGCGGGTCGTGGAGGCCGTGGGTGGGCACGTCGCTGCGCTCAAGCCGCAGTCGGCGCTGTTCGAGCGCCACGGCTCGCGCGGGGTCGCGGCGCTCGAGGAGGTCCTGGCCGCTGCGGCGGCCGCGGGGCCGTCCGGGACGCTGACGATCGTCGACGCCAAGCGCGGCGACATCGGGTCGACCATGGCGGGGTACGCGGACGCCTACCTGCGCGACGGCTCGCCGCTCGCGGGTGACGCGCTGACGGTCTCGCCGTACCTGGGCTTCGGGTCGCTGACCCCGGCCGTGGAGGCCGCGCTCGAGACGGGGCGCGGGCTGTTCGTGCTGTGCCTGACGTCCAACCCGGAGGGCGCTTCGGTCCAGCACGCCCGCACGGGCGCCGGGGCCGACGTCCGCTCGGTCGCCGCGCGCATCGCGGCGGAGGCCGCGGCCCTCAACGAGGGCGCGGACCCGCTCGGGTCGATCGGCCTGGTCGTGGGCGCGACCATCGGTGACGCGGCGCGCAACACCGGGGTGGACCTGCCGGCCGTCAACGGCCCGCTCCTGGCTCCCGGGGTCGGTGCGCAGGGCGCTGGCGCGGCCGAGCTTGCCGCGGTGTTCGGCGACGCTCGTCGCCAGGTGCTTGCGTCGTCCTCGCGCGGTGTGCTCGCGGCCGGGCCCGACGCGGCCTCGCTCCTCGAGGCGGCACGAGCGGCCTCGCGCGAGGCGGCCGACGCGCTGCGCGGCTGAGAACCAGCAGCACGCTCGCAGACGTCCGAGGGGGCGCCCACCGATTCCGGTGGGCGCCCCCTCGGACGTGCGGCGGCTCTTGACGCGACCTGACAGACTCGCCCCATGACCTCCTCCCTCGCTGCTCACGCCCGGACGAACGACCCCGGCGCCCTCGACATCCCCGGGACCTGGAACGCTCGCGACGTGGGTGGCCGCGCCGTGCCGGTCGGTGCCACCGAGCCGTTGCGTACCGGGGTCCTGCTGCGCACCGCCGGCCTGTCCCGGCTGACGCCCGAGGGCGTGGCCGCGCTCGAGGCCCTCGGCGTGACCGTCGACCTCGACCTGCGTGGCGAGGACGAGGTCGAGCGCGACGGGCAGGACGTCGTCCCGGCGACCACGCGGGTGGTGCCCCGGCGGATGGACCCGGGCGCCGGCGTCGGGCACGCGCTGCGCGCCTCGAGCGACGGGGCAGGCAGCGACGACCCCGAGGACTCCGAGGAACGGTCGGCCGACACCGCCGCGATGATCGGTCAGCTGATCGGTTCGAAGGATCCGCAGGCGCTGGCCCGTGCCATGATGCACGGCGTCTATGCGACGTTCGTCACGGACCCGGGGATCCGCAGGACGGTCGGAGCGGCGCTGCGGGACGTCGCAGACGCCGACGGCGCGGTCGTCGTGCACTGCTCGGCGGGCAAGGACCGCACGGGGTGGATCGTCGCCCTGGTCCAGCACGTCTGCGGCGTGAGCGACGAGGACCGGCTCGCCGAGTACCTCGCGAGCGCCGCCGCGGTCGAGGGCATGGCCGCCGTGATCCCCCCGATCCCCGGGCTCGACAAGGAGGCGCTGACGCCGCTGCTGGGCGTCGAGCCCGAGTACCTGCAGGGAGCGTGGACGCTCGCCGAGCAGGAGTTCGGGAGCATCGACGGATACCTCGACGCGTGCGGCGTCGAGCCTGCGACCAGGGAGAAGATCGTCAGGAAGTTCGCTGCTCAGGGCGTGTGAACGTTGCCTGACCTGCCAGGTGTGACTAGTTTCGAAGGTGTCGAGGTCGCCACCGGGGCTCGTGATCCGGTCGGCGGCCCCGGTGCACGTGTGGGCCCATCCGTCTGAGGACAAGTAGGTGACTTGCGTGGCACTACCATCCCTGACCCCCGAGCAGCGCGCGGCCAATCTCGAGAAGGCGGCCGAGGCGCGTCGAGCTCGCGCCGAGGTCAAGAACCGGCTGAAGTACTCCCAGGGCTCTCTCGCCGAGGTGATCGAGCAGGGCCGCACCGACGACGTGATCGGCAAGCTGCGCGTCGTCGCGCTGCTGGAGTCGCTCCCCGGCGTAGGTAAGGTGAAGGCCCGGGCGATCATGGAAGAGATCGGGATCGCCGAGACGCGTCGCGTCCGCGGGCTGGGACCCCACCAGTCCGCGGCGCTCATCGAGAGGTTTGGCTGACATTTCCGCTTCACCCGCTGCGCCGGTTGCCTCGTCACCCGCCGCACCACAGCACCCTGCCCGCCTGACCGTCCTGGCGGGCCCGACCGCCGTCGGGAAGGGGACCGTGTCCGCGGACATCCGCGCCCGCTACCCGCAGGTGTGGCTGTCCGTGTCCGCGACGACCCGTGAGGCACGCCCCGGCGAGGTGGACGGCGTCCACTACCACTTCATCTCGACCGAGGAGTTCGACCGCATGGTCGCCCAGGGCGAGATGCTCGAGTGGGCCGTGGTGCACGGACGCAACCGGTACGGCACCCCGCGTCGCCCGGTCGAGGAGAAGCTCGCGGCGGGCGTGCCCGCGCTGCTGGAGATCGACCTGCAGGGGGCACGTCAGGTCCGCGCCTCGATGCCGGAGGCGCGGTTCGTGTTCCTCGCCCCGCCCAGCTGGGAGGAGCTCGAGCGGCGCCTCGTGGGGCGCGGCACGGAGGGACCTGAGGAGCGTGAGCGCCGCCTGGCGACCGCGCGCGTCGAGCTGGCCGCCGAGCCGGAGTTCGACGTCGTGATCGTCAACGACGAGGTGCACCGCGCGACCGACGCGCTCGTCGAGGCCATGGGGCTGACGCCCGTCGCCTGAGAGGGTGCCGCAGAACCGTGCACGGGGAGGGCCGTCGAGCAGGACGGACCGGTCCTCCCGAGGATTTGTGCGTGCCCAGTAGACTGGTCGTCAGGCGCGTGCGTGCTGAGCGCGCGCAACCTCGTGATCCACCAGGCTGTACCCGATCCGCACGTCGTACCTGAACCATCCATCCTGCACCGGCTCTGACAGGCCGTCGCAGGTCCCCCTGACTCACGGAGTGAGACTGTGTCCGGAACCATCGCCGCCCCCGAGGGCATCACCGACCCGCCCATCGACAAGCTGCTGGAGCGCGCCGACTCCAAGTACGCGCTCGTGATCTACGCCGCCAAGCGCGCGCGCCAGATCAACGCGTACTACTCGCAGCTCAACGAGGGCCTGCTGGAGAACGTGGGCCCGCTCGTCGAGACCCGCAACCAGGAGAAGCCGCTGTCGATCGCGATGCGCGAGATCAACCAAGGCCTGCTCACCATCGAGACCGTGGACGTCCCGGCTCCCTGATCGTCGACCGCCTCCGGGCGGGCGGACGTTCCGTGCGAGGCGTGGGCGCGAGGGAGGGCTCGTACCGATGAGGATCCTGCTGGGTGTCAGCGGGGGAGTGGCGGCCTACAAGGCCGTCCTCCTGCTGCGTCTCCTGCGTGAGCAGGGGCACCGGGTGCGAGTCGTCCCCACCGCCTCCGCGCTGCGCTTCGTGGGCGCGCCCACGTTCGAGGCGCTCTCGGGCGAGAAGGTCACCACCGAGGTGTTCGACGACGTCCCGCAGGTCGCGCACGTCGCGCTCGGCCAGGGCGCGGACCTGGTGATCGTCGCCCCCGCCACGGCGGACCTCCTCGCGCGCGCGGCCGCCGGCCGCGCGGACGACCTGCTGACCTCGACCCTCCTGACGGTGCGCTGCCCCGTGGTCATGGCCCCGGCCATGCACACCGAGATGTGGCAGCACCCGGCGACCGTGGCCAACGTCGCGACGCTGCGCTCGCGCGGCGTCCACGTGATCGAGCCGGCCAGCGGCCGGCTCACGGGCAAGGACACGGGCCCCGGGCGCCTGCCCGAGCCCGAGGACATCGCTCGTCTCGCGCTCGAGGTCGCCGGCCGGGCAGGAGCCCGCGGGGCTCCCCAGGACCTGGCCGGCCTGCACGTGGTCGTCTCGGCCGGAGGCACGCGCGAACCCATCGACCCGGTGCGCTTCATCGGGAACCTGTCGAGCGGGCGCCAGGGCGTCGCGCTCGCCCGCGCGGCCCAGGACCGGGGCGCACGCGTGACCCTCGTCGGGGCGAACCTCACCGAGCCCCTCGACGGGATCGAGGACGTCGTGCGCGTCGGGTCGACCGCCGAGCTGCGGGACGCGGTCCGCGCGGCCGCGCCGAGCGCCGACGTGGTGGTCATGACGGCCGCGGTCGCGGACTTCCGCCCCGCACGCACCCCGGGCGCCAAGATCAAGAAGGTGCCGGGCCAGGGGCCCGCGCCCATCGAGCTCGTCGAGAACCCGGACATCCTGGCCGAGCTGGCGCGCGAGCGCCTGCGACCCGGGCAGGTCGTGGTCGGGTTCGCGGCCGAGACGGGCGACGAGACCGGGGACGTCCTGCACCACGGCCGCGCCAAGGCGCGCCGCAAGGGCGCCGACCTGCTGGTGATCAACCCGGTCGGTGGCGGCCGAGGGTTCGGCACGGACAGCAACGAGGTCACGATCGTCGACGCGCAGGGCGAGACCGTCGCCCAGGCCGCCGGGTCCAAGCGCGAGGTCGCGGACGCGGTGTGGGACGCGGTCCTCAAGCTCTCGCCGCCGCTCGCAGCGACCACGGACTGAGATCTCCTTCACGTCTCAGTGGTCGGATGCCGCGTATCACCTAGCGGGACAGTACGCTGGATCCCATGAGTTCTGACGACCTGCGCCTGTTCACGTCCGAGTCCGTGACGGAAGGCCACCCGGACAAGGTCTGTGATCAGATCTCCGACGCGATCCTCGATGCGCTCCTCGAGCAGGACCCCACCTCGCGGGTCGCGGTCGAGACCATGGTGACCACGGGTCTGGTCCACGTCGCGGGCGAGGTGACCACCAACGCGTACGTCGAGATCCCGCAGATCATCCGCGACGTCGTCCGGGGGATCGGCTACACGTCGTCAGCGATCGGCTTCGACGGCGACTCGTGCGGCGTCTCGGTCTCGATCGGCCAGCAGTCCCCGGACATCGCCCAGGGCGTCGACAAGAGCCTGGAGGAGCGAGACGACTCCTCGGGCCCGAGCATCTCGCGTGACCCGCTCGACGCCCAGGGCGCCGGCGACCAGGGCCTGATGTTCGGCTACGCGAGCGACGAGACCCCCACGCTCCTGCCGTTGCCGATCTTCCTCGCGCACCGCCTGGCCGAGCGTCTCGCCCTCGTCCGCAAGGACGGGTCGCTGCCGGGACTGCGCCCCGACGGCAAGACGCAGGTGACCATCGGCTACGACGGCGACCGCGCGGTCCGCCTCGACACCGTGGTGCTCTCGACCCAGCACGACGAGGACGTCCTGCAGGAGACGCTGCGCGCACAGGTCGCCGAGCTCGTCGTGGCCCCGGTCCTCGAAGGGCTCGACCTGGACGTCGCCGACTTCCGCCTGCTCGTGAACCCGACCGGCAAGTTCGTGATCGGCGGCCCCCAGGGTGATGCGGGGCTCACGGGCCGCAAGATCATCGTCGACACCTACGGCGGCATGGCCCGTCACGGCGGTGGCGCGTTCTCGGGCAAGGACCCGTCGAAGGTCGACCGTTCGGCCGCCTACGCCACGCGCTGGGTCGCCAAGAACGTCGTCGCGGCCGGGCTCGCGCGCCGGTGCGAGGTCCAGGTCGCGTACGCGATCGGCAAGGCGCACCCCGTGGGTCTGTACGTCGAGACGTTCGGCACCGAGACGGTCCCGGTCGAGCGCATCCGTGCCGCGATCGACCAGGTCTTCGACCTGCGCCCGGCCGCGATCATCGCGGACCTGGACCTGCTGCGCCCCATCTACTCCCAGACCGCGGCCTACGGGCACTTCGGTCGCGAGCTGCCCGACTTCACGTGGGAGCGCACGGACCGCGTCGCCGCGCTCCAGGCCGCGGTCTGAGCCGCGGCGGGCGGTTCGCCCGGTGTGGGTGGCGCGTGCTGAGATAGGGCGATGACCAGCCAGGACACCGCCAGCGAGGACGCGGGCGAGCAGCTCACGCTGCTCCCCGCTCCCGAGGCGGCCGCGCGTGCTGCGCGGTCCCCGGGCAAGGGTGCACGCCCGGTGGGGGCGCTCGAGATCTCGAGCGACCTGCCCGTGGCCCGCGTGGTCCTCGACCTGTCGCCTCACCACCTGGACCGCACGTTCGACTACCTGGTCCCGGCCGCGATGGCCGCAGGCGTCCAGCCCGGGGTCCGCGTCAAGGCGCGGTTCGGGCCGCAGGAGGTGGACGGGTTCGTCCTGGCCCGGGCCGAGCACAGCGACCACGACGGCCGTCTCGTGCCGCTCAAGCGCCTCGTCTCTCCCGAGCAGGTCCTCACCCCGCAGGTCGCGCAGCTGTGCCGCACGGTCGCCGACCACTACGCGGGCACGCTCTCGGACGTCCTGCGCCTCGCGATCCCGCCGCGTCACGCGCGGGCGGAAGCGGCGCCGTCGGGCGGCGAGCCCGTCGCCCCGGACGCCCCGGCGGACCCGAGCGCCGACGCCCCGGGCCCTGCGAGCGCCCCGGAGCCCGCAGGGCCCGGCGCCCGTGCGGGTGCACGTGACCTCGCGGCGCCCGCGGAGGCAGTGGACGCGCCTGCGGGCCCGGCGCGCCCCTCCGAGTGGGCCCCCTACCGCGGCGGTGCCGCGTTCCTGAACCACCTGGTCGGCGGGTCGGGCCCGCGCGCGGTCTGGACGGCCCTGCCGGGCCGCGTGGCCGACGGCGTGCCCGTCCAGGGCGCCCGGGCCGCGGGCGGGCGCGGGGCGGGCGACGAGGACCCGGCGCAGGCCGTCCAGCACTGGGCACTGGCCCTGGCCGAGGCCGTGCGCGCGACCGTGACGGGCGGGCGCGGGGCGCTCGTCGTGCTGCCGGACGCGCGGGACGTCGACCAGATGGCGCGCGCGCTCGAGCTCGCCGGCTACACGGCCCGCACGGCGCGCCAGGACGGGCAGTTCGTGCGGCTCACCGCGGACGAGGGCCCCTCGCCGCGCTACCGCAGCTTCCTCGCGGCGCTGCGGGGCGAGGTGCCGATCGTGATCGGCACGCGGGCCGCGGCGTTCGCGCCCGTCCAGGACCTCGGCCTCGTGGCGTGCTGGAACGACGGCGAGGAGACCCTCGCCGAGCCCCGCTCGCCCTACCCGCACGCGCGTGAGGTCCTCGCGCTGCGCAGCGAGCTGGAGGGGGCCGCGTTCCTGCTCGGCTCGGTCAGCCGCACGGTGCAGGCCCAGGCGCTGCTCGAGTCGGGCTGGGCCCGGGAGGTCGCGGCGCCGCGCGAGGTGCTGCGTGCGCGGGCCCCGCGGGTGCGGGCGCTGACGTCGGTCGAGCTCGCGTCGGAGGGGGCTGGGGCCGCCGCGCGCCTGCCGAGCGCGGCGTGGCGTGCCGTGCGGGACGCGCTGGGCGCCGGGCCGGTGCTGGTCCAGGTCCCGCGCGCCGGGTACATGCCCGTGGTGGCGTGCGCCCGCTGCCGCACGGCCGCGCACTGCGGCACGTGCCACGGGCCGCTCATGCTGCCCGGGCCCGGGGCCCCGCCGCAGTGCGCGTGGTGCGGGGCCCTGGCCGGGGCGTGGTCGTGCGACGAGTGCCACTGGACGGGCCTGCGCTCGGTGCGCGTCGGGTCGGGTCGCACGGCCGAGGAGCTCGGCCGTGCCTTCCCGGGCGTGGCGGTGCGCGTCTCGGGGGCGAGCGCCCCCGGCGGGGTGATCGCCGCCGTCGGGCCGCGCCCCGCCGTGGTCGTAGCGACCCCGGGTGCCGAGCCCGTGGCCGAGGGCGGCTACGCGGCCGCGCTGCTGCTCGACGCGGCGCTGAGCACCGCGCACGTGGGGCTCGCGGTCGCCCAGGACGCCCTGCACCGCTGGCTCGCGGCCGCGGGCCTGGTGCGCTCGGCGCGCGAGGGCGGCCAGGTGCTGCTCGTGGGCGACGCGGCCCCGGGGCCCACCAACGCCCTGGTGCGCTGGGACCCGGCGGGGTTCGCGGACCGCGAGCTGGCCGAGCGCCGCGAGCTCGACCTGCCGCCCGCGGTGCGGGTCGCCGCCGTCACGGGCGACCGGCAGGCCGTGGACGCGGTCGTGGCCCGGGTGGGCCTCGCGGACGCCTCGACGACGCTCGGGCCCGTGGAGGTCGCCGAGGCCGCGGGGCGACCCGCGCGCGGCGGCCCGGCGCGCGACCCGTCTCTGCAGCCGCCCGTGCGCACGATCGTGCGTGTGCCGCTGCGCGAGGGGCGCCGGCTCGCGCGCGAGCTCTCGGCCTCCCTCGCGGTGCGCTCGGCGAAGCGAGAAGGTGGGACCGTCCGCGTCCAGCTCGACCCCAAGGAGATGTTGTGAACCCCACCACGCCCCCGTCCCCGAGCGCCGACCCCGGGGGGAGCGCGCCCGCCCCCGAGATCGACACCGTGCTCTTCGACTTCGGCAACGTCCTGGTGACGTGGGACCCGTACGCGGCCTACGAGGGACGCATGGCCCGTGCCGACGTCGAGGCCTTCTTCGAGGCCGTCGACTTCCCCACGTTCAACGCGCGTCAGGACGCGGGCCGGTCCTGGGCCGACGCCCGCCGCGAGCTCGCCGAGCACCACCCCGAGCACGTGAGCACGCTCGACGTGTACACCGAGAACTTCGCGGCGAGCCTCGTGGGGCCCGTGCCCGGGACCGAGGAGGTCGTGCGCGAGCTGCGCGCGCTCGGCGTCCGGCTGTACGGGCTGACGAACTGGTCCGCGGAGATGTTCCACGAGGCCGAGCCAGCCGCCCCGGCGATCGGGCTCATGGAGGACGTCCTGGTCTCGGGGCGTGTGGGGCTCGTCAAGCCGGACCCGCGCATCTTCGAGGTGGCGGCCGAGCGCTTCGCCCTGGACCCCGCGCGCACGCTCTTCGTCGACGACTCCGTGGCGAACGTCACGGCCGCCCGGGCGCTGGGGTTCCGGACGCTGCGCTTCGAGCACGTCGAGGGGCTGCGAGCGAGGCTGCGGGAGCTCGGCGTCCAGGTCGCCACGGCCTGATCCGCGCCCTGACCCGGCCCGGGCGCTCACGCCGCACCGGGCCCCGCGCACCGCCCGGTCCGGGCCGCCCGCGGGGCATCGCCGTCCCTGCCCGTAGGGGTGCACCGCCTAGACTCGCCCCATGCGTGTGCTCTTCGCCGGAACCCCGGAAGCGGCCGTCCCGGCCCTCGATGCCCTGATCGACTCCCGGCACGAGGTGGTCGCCGTCCTCACCCGCGCCGACGCGCCCTCGGGCCGCGGCCGCAAGCTGACCCCGAGCCCCGTGCGGGTCCGGGCCGAGGAGGCCGGGATCCCGGTCATCACCGACCGGCCCCGCGGCGCGGAGTTCGTCGCCCGGCTCGAGGCCCTCGAGATCGACTGCGCACCCGTCGTGGCGTACGGGCAGATCCTGCGCCGCGAGGTGCTCGACGTGCCCCGCTACGGCTGGGTCAACCTGCACTTCTCGGTGCTGCCTGCCTGGCGCGGCGCGGCCCCCGTGCAGCGCGCGATCATCGCGGGCGACGAGGTCACCGGCGCCACGACCTTCCTCCTCGAGGAGGGCCTGGACACCGGCCCCGTGCTGGGCACCGCGACCGAGACCATCCGCCCCCGCGACACCGCGGGCGACCTCCTGGGACGCCTTGCGACCTCGGGGGCCGGCCTGCTCGTGGCCACGCTCGACGCGATCGAGGACGGCGTGGCCTCCCCGGTCGCCCAGCCCGCCGAGGGCGTCAGCACCGCCGCCAAGCTCCTCCCGGAGGACGCGCGCGTGCACTGGGCCCACCCGGCTCTCGCGATCGACCGTCAGGTGCGCGGCTGCACGCCCGCACCCGGGGCCTGGACCACGCTGCCCGACGGCGCCCGCCTGGGCCTGGGACCCGTCGCGCCGCGCCCCGACGTGCAGGACCTGGCCCCCGGCGAGCTGCGCGCCGGCAAGCGCGAGGTCCTCGTGGGCACCGGCACGCACGCGGTCGCGCTCGGCGAGGTCGCCCCCGTGGGCAAGAAGCACATGGCCGCGACCGACTGGGCCCGCGGCGCCCGCCTGGGCGACCACGTCGTCCTGGGGATCCCCGACGACACGAAGGACCACGCATGAGCGGCGAGGCACGCACCCCCGGAAGCCCCCAGCGCGGCGGGGGCACCGGACCCGACCGGCCCGGCGGCGACCGCCGCGACGCCCAGGGCCGCGAGCGCGGCGCGGCCCGCGCCCGGGGCGCGGGCCAGCGGTCGGAGTCGGCGCCCTCCCAGCGGGCCAAGGTGACCGACCCCGCGCGCAACGTCGCGTTCGACGTCCTGCAGGAGGTCGCGTCCTCCGACGCCTACGCGAACCTCGTCCTGCCGCCCCTGCTGCGCGTGCGCGGCATCCGCGGGCGCGACGCGGCCTTCGCGACCGAGCTCGCCTACGGCACCCTGCGCCTGCGCGGGCGCTACGACGCGATCGTCTCCCGGTGCGTGGACCGACCGCTCGACCAGGTCGACCCGAACGTGCTCGACCTGCTGCGCCTGGGCGCCCACCAGCTCCTGGGCATGCGCGTGGCCCAGCACGCGGCCGTCTCGGAGACCGTGGGCCTGGCCCGCGCCCGCGCCGGGGCGGGCAGCGCCCAGTTCGTCAACGCGGTCCTGCGCAAGATCTCGCGCTCGACCCTCGAGGAGTGGCTCGAGGTCATCTCCGCCGACGCGCCCGACGACGTCACGCGCCTCGCGATCACCCAGTCCCACCCCGTGTGGATCGCCCGCGCCATGCGCGAGGCACTGGTCGGCACGGGACGCTCGGCCGACGACCTGGCCGAGCTCCTCGAGGCCGACAACACCGCACCCCGGGTGACCCTCGTCGCGCGCCCCGGCCTGGTCAGCCGCGAGCGCCTCGCGGGCGAGGTCACGCACGACGTGCGCGGGGACGCCACCACGGCCCCCGGGCGCTGGGCGCCCACGGCCCTGGTCCTGTCCGGCTCGGACCCGGCCGCGATCCCCGCGGTCCGCCACGGGGCCGCGGGCGTCCAGGACGAGGGCAGCCAGCTCGTGACGCTCGCGTTCGCCGCGGTGCCCACGCTGCCCACTGCAGGCGCCGGCACCGGTGGTACGGCGGGCGACCTGCCCGGCGCAGCCAACCCCGACGAGCGCTGGCTCGACCTGTGCGCGGGCCCCGGCGGCAAGGCCGCGCTCCTGGCGTCCCTCGCGGGCGAGCAGGGCGCACGCATCGTCGCGAACGAGGTCGCCCCGCACCGGGCCCGCCTGGTCGAGCAGGCGCTCGCGGCCGTGCCGGCGGACGCGGTCGAGCGCGTGCAGGTGGGCGACGGTCGCCGGGTGGGGGTCGAGGAGCCCGGCGCGTACGACCGCGTCCTGGTCGACGCGCCCTGCACCGGTCTGGGGGCGCTGCGCCGGCGCCCCGAGTCGCGCTGGCGCCGCACCCCCGGCGACATCGCGACCCTCACGACGCTGCAGCGCGAGCTCCTCGGCTCGGCCCTGGACGCCGTGCGCCCCGGCGGCGTCGTCGGGTACGTCACGTGCTCCCCGCACCTGGCGGAGACCCAGCTCGTGGTCAAGGACGTCCTGGCCGGGCGCGACGACGTCGAGGTCCTCGACGCGGCCGCGGCCGTGCGGCAGGTCGCGGGGGACGACATCCCCCTCGCGGACCGCACCGACGTGCAGCTGTGGCCGCACGTCCACGGGACCGACGCGATGCACCTGACGCTGCTGCGCCGTCGGGCCTGAGCGCTGCCGTCCGCGGCCGTGCCGGGTGGTGAAGGCCACCCGGCCCGGCCGTTCCGCGTCTCCGCACGCGGAGCGGGTGCACTCTAGGCTGGTGCCCATGTCCGCACTCATCGCCCCCAGCATCCTGTCCGCCGACTTCGCGAACCTCGAGCGCGACCTGGGCGCGATCGCGACCGCCGACTACGCGCACGTCGACGTGATGGACAACCACTTCGTGCCCAACCTGACCCTGGGGCTGCCGATCTTCGAGCGCCTGGCCCAGGTGTCCCCGGTGCCGATCGACGCGCACCTGATGATCGCCGACCCGGACCGCTGGGCTCCCGGCTACGCCGAGGCCGGCGCCGCGTCCGTCACCTTCCACGCCGAGGCCGCCACGGCCCCCGTGCGCCTGGCGCGCGAGCTGCGCCGCCTGGGCTCGCGCGCGGGCCTCGCGCTGCGCCCCGCGACGTCGGTCGAGCCGTTCCTGGACCTGCTGCCCGAGTTCGACATGCTCCTGGTCATGACGGTCGAGCCGGGCTTCGGCGGCCAGTCCTTCATCGAGGGCACGCTGCCCAAGATCCGCCGCATCCGCGACGCCGTGTCCGAGGCCGGCCTCGACGTGTGGATCCAGGTCGACGGCGGCGTCTCGCGCGCCACGATCGAGCGCGCGGCCGAGGCCGGGGCCAACGTGTTCGTCGCGGGCTCGGCGGTCTACGGGGCGGAGAACATCCCCGAGGAGATCGCGGCCCTGCGGGCGCTCGCGGAGGGCCACGCGCACTGACGTCGTTCACATCGGTCCAGCCCGCGGGACGGGCAGGTCCGCGTGCCCGCCGTCGAACGCCGGTGTGGCATGCTGGGTGGAGACGAGAAGCCGGGCCCGGCGCGCACCTTCGGTGGGCGGGGTCCGGGCTCGACAGCATGAGCAGTACGCACACACGTGCTCCGGGGTCGGTGTAATTCCGAGCCGGCGGTGACAGTCCGCGACCCACGCCTCGGCGTGGTTGACCTGGTGGAACTCCAGGACCGACGGTGAAAGTCCGGATGGGAGGAAGTACGTGGCGGCGCGGGGCGGAGCCCTGTGCCGTGGTGTCGTGACGTCCGTGGACCCTCGGGTCCCGTGGCGTCCGCCACCCCTCACCCCGGAGCGTCGTGCTCACCGGGAGGAGGACGTATGGGCGCCAGGCCCACCCTGACGATCGACGCCGCGATGGTGCGCGCGCTCGAGCTGGCCGCGCGCGGTCCGGCGCACGGCCCCAACCCGCGCGTGGGCTGTGTCCTGCTGGGGGCCGTGCCCCGCCCGTCGGACTCCCTGCCCGACGGCGCCGCTCCCGGACCCGTGGACGACGCACCCCGGGCGGTGCTCGCCGAGGGCTTCCACCGGGGCGCGGGCACCGCGCACGCCGAGGCCGCTGCCCTGGCCGACGCCCGCGAGCGCGGCGTGGACGTGCGCGGCGCGACGGCCGTGCTGACGCTCGAGCCCTGCAACCACACCGGACGCACCGGGCCCTGCGCCCAGGCGCTGCTGGACGCGGGCGTGGCCGAGGTCGTCTACGCCGTGGGCGACCCGAACCCCGTCGCCACCGGGGGCGCCGAGCGCCTGCGCGCGGCCGGGGTACGCGTCGCCGCGGGGTTGCGCGAGGCCGAGGGCGAACGGCTGCTCGGCCCGTGGCTGGTCGCGGTGCGCCGCGGGAGCCCGTACGTGACCCTCAAGCTCGCCTCGACCCTGGACGGGCGCGTGGCGGCCCCCGACGGCACCTCGCAGTGGATCACCGGTCCGGTCGCGCGCGCGCACGCCCACCGGGTGCGCGCGCAGGTCGACGCGATCCTCGTGGGCACCGGCACGGTCGTGGCCGACGACCCGTCGCTCACGGCGCGCACCCCCGTCGCCTCGCCCGCGAGCGCCGCGCACGGTGACGAGCGGGTGGTCGGGCTGGAGCCCGGGCTTGCCGACCATCAGCCGGTGAGGGTCGCTGGTGGGGTGGCCGGGCCCGAGCCCGGGCTTGCCGACCATCAGCCGGTGAGGGTCGTCGTCGGGCTCCGTGGCCTTCCGGCGCACGCGCGGCTCGCGCCGGGCGGGGCCTGGAGGGCCGACGGGGGCGGGCCCGTGCTGCACCTGCGCACGCGCGACGTGCGGGCCGTGCTGGCCGACCTGGGCGCTCGCGAGGTGCGTCACGTCCTGGTCGAGGGCGGGCCCGGCCTGGCGACCGCGTTCCTCGCGGCCGGGGTGGTCGACGAGATCCACGCCTACCTCGCCCCCGTGCTGCTGGGGGCGGGCTTGGGTGCGGTGGGCGACCTGGGCGTGAGCACGCTCGCGGGCGCCCCCCGCTTCGTCACGCACGACGTGCGCCGCCTGGGCGAGGACGTCCTGGTCGTGGCCCGTGCCTCACCCGCTGCCCCCGCACACCATCCGAGCACCGTCCCCAGCACCACCCCCGAACAGGAGAGCTGATGTTCACCGGAATCGTCGAAGAGATCGGTACGGTCCGCGAGATCGCGTTCCCGGGCGGTCAGGAGTCCGACGCGGTCCTGACCGTGCACGGCCCCCTGGCCACCTCGGACGCGCACCTGGGCGACTCGATCGCGGTCAACGGCGTGTGCCTGACAGTGACGGGTGTGGGTCAGGACGGCACGTTCACGGCCGACGTGATGCCCGAGTCGCTGCGCCGCACCGCGCTCGGCGACCTGGCCGCCGGGTCGCCGGTGAACCTCGAGCGGGCCGTGCGGGCCGACACGCGCCTGGGCGGGCACATCGTCCAGGGCCACGTCGACGGCGTCGGCGAGCTCGTGAGCCGCACGCCGGGCGAACGGTGGGACGACCTGGTCCTGTCCGCGCCCGCGGGCCTGACCCGCTACGTCGCGGAGAAGGGCTCGATCACGGTCAGCGGCGTCTCCCTGACCGTGACGCACGTGGGCGAGACGACGTTCGGCGTCTCGCTGATCCCCACCACGCTCGAGGCCACGATCCTGGGCTCGCTCGTGCCGGGCGACCGGGTCAACCTCGAGGTCGACGTGATCGCGAAGTACGTCGAGCGCCTGCTCGGCGCCCGCGAGCCCCACGGGGACGGCGCCTCGGGCGCGAGGACCCCCTCGACCGCCGCCGACCTGCTCGGCACGAGCGCAGCACAGGAACGGGCACCGCGATGAGCACCCTCCCGGGCAGTGAAGACCCCGTCGACCCCGCCGCACGCGCCGTCCCCGCCTCGGCCCCGCACGTGGACCCCGTGCGTACCGGCACCATCGAGGAGGCCCTGGACGCGATCCGCGCGGGGCGCCCCGTCCTGGTCGCCGACTCCCCGGACCGTGAGAACGAGGCCGACGTGATCTTCGCGGCCCGCACCGTGACCCCCGAGTGGGTCGCGTGGACGATCCGTCACTCCTCGGGCTACCTGTGCGCGCCCATGCCGGCCGCGCGCGCCGACGCCCTGGACCTGCCGCTCATGGTCCCGCACAGCCAGGACCCGCGGCGCACGGCGTACACGGTCACGGTCGACGCGGCCACGGGCGTGACCACGGGCATCTCCGCGGCCGACCGGGCCCGGACCCTGCACGTCCTGGCCGACCCCGCCTCGGGCTCGGGCGACCTCATCCGCCCCGGGCACGTCCTGCCCCTGCGGGCCGTGCCGGGCGGGGTGCTGCACCGTGCCGGGCACACCGAGGCCGCGGTCGACCTGGTGCGCCTGGCCGGGGCGGGCGAGGTCGGGGGGATCGCCGAGCTCGTCAACGACGACGGCACCATGATGCGGCTCGACGACGCCGCGCGCGCCGCCGCGGAGGCGGGCCTGGTCCTCATCACCATCGCGGACCTCATCGCCTGGCGCCGCGAGCACGACCCCGTCGTGCCCGAGCACGAGGCCGCACCGAGGGCCACGCCCCGCGTGCAGGCCACGAGCGTCGCCGACCTGCCCACCGCGCACGGGCACTTCCGCGTCCACGGATACCGTGACCTTCGCACGGGGGCCGAGCACGTGGCCCTGGTGCCCGTGGCGGTGCCCGCCGGGGGAGGGGGCGCCGTCGACCCGGGGCCGGGCGCCGCGGGCGCGTCACCGCTCGTGCGCGTGCACTCCGAGTGCCTGACCGGGGACGCGTTCGGGTCGCTGCGCTGCGACTGCGGCCCCCAGCTGCAGGCCTCCATGGAGCGCGTGGCCGCCCAGGGCGGGGCAGTGGTGTACCTGCGCGGGCACGAGGGCCGCGGGATCGGCCTGCTCGCCAAGATCGGCGCCTACGAGCTCCAGGACGCGGGCTTCGACACCGTGCAGGCCAACCTCGAGCTCGGCTGGCCCGTGGACCGGCGCGAGTACGGGGCCGCGGCCGCGATCCTCACCGACCTGGGTCTGGACCACGTCACGCTGCTGACGAACAACCCGGCCAAGGTCACGGGCCTGGCCGCGCACGGCATCGACGTCGTGGACGCCCACCGGCTCGAGGTCGGGCACGGCGAGCACAACCACGGGTACCTCATGACCAAGAAGGTCGCGATGGGCCACCTCCTGGACACCCTCGAGATCACGCCCGAGCCGGCCACCGGCCCCGGGTTCGTGCCGACCGACCCCACCACACCCACCACCACCGAGGAGAGCTACCGATGAGCGGCGCAGGAGCACCCCAGATCACCGTCGACGGCACCGGGCTACGGGTCACCGTGGTCGCCGCCAGCTGGCACACCGAGGTCATGGACGGCCTCCTCGCGGGGGCCCGCCGGGCGCTCGCGGCCGCGCACGTCACGCACGTCAAGGAGATCCGGGTCCCGGGCTCGTTCGAGCTGCCCGTGGCCGCGGCGCGGGCGGCCGAGCGCGGCGCGGACGCGGTGATCGCGCTCGGCGTCGTGATCCGCGGGGGGACCCCGCACTTCGAGTACGTGTGCTCGGCCGCGACCACGGGCCTGACGGACGTCTCGGTGCGCACGGGGGTCCCGGTGGGCTTCGGGGTGCTCACGTGCGACGACGAGCAGCAGGCGCTGGACCGTGCGGGGCTGCCCGGCTCGCGCGAGGACAAGGGGGCCGAGGCCGTCGAGGCGGCCATCGCGACCGTCGTGGCGCTGCGCGACCTCTGAGGTCTGCTCCGGCGGGTCGTCGGCGGGTCGTCGACCCCTGGCGACATCCGGCGACGCTGTCGTCGACGGGCCCGTCGGCCGGGCGCGGGACCGACGGGTGACCGGTGGGCGGGACGGTTGGGCCCGCCGGTCACGGGGCGACTACCCTGGTCGGGTGAAGACGTTCGAAGGGCTGTTCGCCGAGCTCACCGAGAAGGCCACCACCCGACCCGCCGGTTCCGGCACGGTTGCGGAGCTGGATGCCGGTGTCCATGCGATCGGGAAGAAGATCGTCGAGGAGGCCGCCGAGGTGTGGATGGCGGCCGAGTACGAGGGTGACGACAAGACGGCCGAGGAGGTCTCCCAGCTCCTGTACCACGTGCAGGTGCTGCTCCTGGCCAAGGGCCTGACCCTGCAGGACGTGTACAAGCATCTGTGAGCCCGGCCAGGTCCGGGTCCAGGGGGAGGCGCACGGGGGCTCAGGCACCCGGGTCGCTTCCCTCACGCATGTCCGTCGTCCGCAGTCGTCCACCGTCCGTCCCTGCGCGCCGGCCGTCGCCGGCGCACCGACCGGGTGATCGGTCGTCCTGACCGCCCCGTTCCCCGAACTCCCCAAGAAACGCGAGGATCTCGTGCTCCGCATCGCCGTTCCCAACAAGGGCTCCCTGTCCGAGCCCGCCGTCGACATGCTCCGCGAGGCCGGCTACCGCCAGCGCCGCGACACCCGTGAGCTCGTGCTCGCGGACCCGGACAACGACGTCGAGTTCTTCTTCCTGCGCCCGCGCGACATCGCGGTGTACGTGGGCACCGGCACGGTCGACGCCGGCATCACGGGCCGCGACCTGCTGCTCGACTCGGGGGCCGCGGCCGTCGAGCACATGCAGCTGGGCTTCGCGGGCTCCACGTTCCGGTACGCGGCCCCCGTGGGCACCATCACGTCCCTCGACCAGGTCGAGGGCCTGCGTGTGGCCACCTCCTACGAGGTCCTGGTGGAGAACCACCTGCGCGCCAACGGCGTCACGGCCTCGGTCGTGCACCTGGACGGCGCGGTCGAGTCCGCGGTCCAGCTCGGCATCGCCGACGTCGTCGCGGACGTCGTGTCCACGGGCACGACCCTGCGCGGGGCGGGCCTGGAGGTCTTCGGCGACCCGATCCTGAAGTCCGAGGCCGTCCTGATCCGCCCGGCCTCGGTGAGCGACGACGCGGTCTCCGCGGGCCTGGAGACGCTCACGCGCCGCCTGCTGGGCGTCCTCACGGCCCGTCAGTACGTCCTGATGGACTACGACGTGCCCGCGCACCTCGTCGAGGCCGCGGTGGCCCTCACGCCCGGCCTGGAGTCCCCGACGGTCTCCCCGCTGCACGACCGCGACTGGGCGGCCGTGCGCGCCATGGTGCGCCGCGACCAGACGAACAAGCTCATGGACGCCCTCTACGAGGTCGGGGCGCGCGCGATCCTCGTGACCTCGATCCACGCCTGCCGGCTCTGAGACCACGGGCCGCCCTGCCCGGCGACCGTTGCCCGGTGCCTCGACGCGTCGTCCTCGCGCGGGGTCACCGGGCATCGTCGTTCCCGGATACCCCCGCGGCCCCGGCCGGGCCTGGTGAGCGCCCGGGGCGCCCTGCGCACGAGCGCGGGGTCCGCACCCCGCGCGGCGCTCAGCGCCCCGGGCGCTCGTCGCCGGCCAGCACCTGGTACATGGCGTGGTCCTGCCAGCGGCCCGCGATCTGCAGGTAGCCCGGGGCCAGGCCGTACCGGGTGAACCCGTTGCGTTCGAGCACCCGCTGCGAGGCGGTGTTGTGCACGAGGGTCTCGGCCTGCACACGGTGCAGACCCAGCGGCCCGAACGCGTGGTCGACCATCTCTCCCACGGCCGCGGTCGCCAGGCCCCGTCCGTTGTGCGCCTCGTCGACCCAGTAGCCCAGCGCGCACGAGCGCAGGGCTCCCCGCACGATCCCCGAGGCGATGATCCAGCCGACGACCCGCCCGTCCTCGGTCACCACGACCCGGGCCGCGACGTTCCCGGCACGTTCCTGCGCGAGCGCCGCGGCGACGCTCGCGTGCTGGCCCGCGAGGGTGAACCACTCCTCGGGTCGCTCGGGCTCGAACGGGGCGAGAAACTCCCTGTTGGTGCGCAGGAGGTCGGCCAGGGCCGAGGCGTCGTCGGGGTGCAGGGCACGGGTGGTGGGCACGCCCCATGGTCCCTCACCCGGCGACCGCGTCCCGCGGCGAGGTCACGGGGTGGACCAGGCCCGCACACTGGGCGTCGACCCGGCCTCGCGCACGGGGGAGGATGGAGGGGTGAGCAGCCACGTCGCACCGGCCGCCGGAGAACTGCCCGGCGACCCCTACGCCCCCTTCCGGCCCCGTTGGGGCACCGCGGTCGCCTACACGGCCGCGGTCGTGATCCTGGCCGGGTGCACGTTCGTCGCCCTGGTCGCCACCGGGCCAGGAACCGACTCGGGGTGGAACAAGGCCGCCACGATCGGTGTCGGGGCGTTCTGCGCGCTGATCCTGTGGCGCCTGGGACAGGTCCGGGCCACCGTGACCCCCGAACATCTCACGGTCCACAACATCGTCTTCACCCGCCGCCTGGAATGGGCCGAGGTCCTCTCCGTGCGCTTCGGCCCCGGCGACCCCTGGGTGCGCCTGGACCTCTCCGACGGCAAGGCGCTCGCGGTCATGGGCATCCAGCGTGCGGACGGGGCGCGGCGCAGCGAGGACGAAGCCGCCCGCCTCGCGGCCCTCGTCCAGGCCCTGGGCGAGGCGCCCGAGGACTGACGCGGCGCCGTCGGGCGTCCCGCAGCCCGGCCCCCGCTCCCGTTCCCGCGCACCGCCCCGGGTCCCGGGAACGCGTGAGGGCCCCCGGAACCTGACGGTTCCGGGGGCCCTCACGTCGTGCTCAGCGGCCCGTGGTCAGGCCGAGCGAGAGATCAGCGCTCACCCGTGCGGTAACGGGGAGCCTTGCGCTCGCCGCCACGCTCGGGACGCTCGTCGTAGCGACCGGCCGGGCCGTGGCCCGAGTAGCCGCCCGAACGGGGAGCGGAGCCACCGGCGCGCGGGGCACGGCTGCCCTGGGGCGCGCCCTGGTCGACCTGGATGCGCAGCGACTTGCCGGCGACGCGCGCCCGCGAGATGCGGTCGATCGTGGCCGAGTCGAGCGGCGTCGCGATGTCCACCAGCGAGAAGCTCGGGAAGATGTCGATCTTGCCGAGGTCCTTGCCGTTGAGGCCACCCTCGTTCGTCAGGGCCCCCACGATGCCCGACGGCTGGGCGCCGTGCGTGTGCCCGACGGCCAGGCGGTACCGGGTGCCCACGGCGTCGCGGCGGATGCCACGCTCGCCGCCACGCCCACCCTCACGCGGACCGCGGGAGTCACGGTCACCGTAGGGACGCGACTCGCGCTCACGGCGGGCGTTCTTGGCCTCGGCACGCTGCGCCTCGAAGAGCTCCTGCTCCTCGCGGGCCTTGGGACCGTCGTCGCCGACCGACAGGGCGACCAGCACGGCCGCCAGGTCGATGGGGTCCACGTCCGACTCGGCGACGTACGCCGCGACCTGGTCGCGGTACATCGACAGGCGACCGGCAGCCTGACGCTCGGCGACCTGACCCAGGATGCGGCGCGCCTTGTGCGCGGACACGTCCGCGGGGGAGGGCACGTCGACCTCCTCGAGCGTCGCGCGGATCGTCTTCTCGATGAACTTCAGACGGTTGCGCTCGCCCGGGGTCACGAAGCTCAGGGCCTCGCCCGTGCGCCCGGCACGGCCCGTGCGACCGATGCGGTGCACGTACGCCTCGGGCTCGCCCGGCAGGTCGAAGTTCACGACCAGGCCGATGCGGTCCACGTCCAGGCCGCGCGCCGCGACGTCCGTCGCGACCAGCACGTCCAGGGCGCCCGAGCGCAGGCGCTCGACGATCTTCTCGCGGTCCTTCTGCGCCACGTCACCCGAGATCGTGGCCGCCGAGATGCCGCGCTCGACGAGAGCCGAACCGACCTCCTCGGCCGCACCACGGGTACGGGTGAACACGATCGCCGCGTCGGCGTCCGAGGTCGCGAGCACACGCACCAGGGCACCGGTCTTGTGACGGAACGGCACCACCGAGTACGTCTGACGCACCGACGTGACCGTCGAGGACTGACGCGTGACCGCGATCTCGACCGGGTCGTTCAGGTGCTGGGCGGCCACGCGACGGATCGGAGCCGGCATCGTCGCGGAGAACAGGGCGACCTGACGCTCGCGCGGAGCCTGACCGAAGATCTTCTCGACGTCCTCGGCGAAGCCCATGCGCAGCATCTCGTCGGCCTCGTCCAGCACCAGGTAACGGATGTCGTCCAGCACCAGGCTGCGACGCTCCAGGTGGTCCATCACGCGGCCAGGGGTCCCGACGACGATCTGGGCGCCACGCTGCAGCGCACGCTGCTGAGGCTGGTAGGGGGAGCCGCCGTAGACCGCGACGACCTCGATGCCCGGCACGTGCTTGGCGAACGACTCGATCGCCTCGGCGACCTGCATCGCGAGCTCACGCGTCGGAGCCAGGACCAGGCCCTGGACACGACCCAGGTTCGGGTCGATCGCAGCCAGCATCGGCAGACCGAACGCGGCCGTCTTGCCCGTACCGGTCTGGGCGACGCCCGTGATGTCACGCCCCGAGAGCAGCGCAGGGATCGCCCGCTCCTGGATGGCGGAAGGAATGGTGAAGCCCAGGTCCGTCACGGCCTGGAGGATGTTCGTGGGCAGACCGAGGTCCGCGAACGTGGGGCCCGACTGCTCGGCAGGAGCCGGCGTCTGGGCCGCCTCGACCTGGTCCTGGGCGTACGAGGGCGCAGAGGTGTCAAGAGACATAGAGATGTGTTCAACCGTTTCGCTGAGGGTGGGAGTTACGCGTGGTTGCCAAGTCGGCTCTCCACTGGCCGCACTCCCGAACACACACCGGTGACTCGCCCGCGCCAAGAAGCGGCGGGCCACACTCACACGAACACGCGGGAACAGCGACGAACTCCAGATTGTGCTGCCAGTCTACGCGACGCCCGTCCCCAGCAGGGGCCGAGCACCGGTGACCTCCACCACAAGCCCCCGGAACGCCAACGGACGCAGACAAAACCAGCACACGCACAACGCCCCGCGCCCGCGCCGAGTTCCGCATTGCCGTTGTCACACACACCACGTCCCACACAAAACATGCCAAACCCGGAAGAACACCCCGAGCAACACCGTAAATGCCCCACCACACCGCCCCCACGCCCCTAGGATGACCACCCGTAGGATGAAGACGGACAAGCGATGCGCAAGACGCAGTGAGCAACGGACGGTGGGCGTGGCAGCAGGGCAAGAGGTCAGCTCGCGCATCCTCACCATCCCCAACGCCATCAGCTTCCTCCGGCTCGCCCTCGTCCCCCTCTTCGCCGTCCTCATCGTCCGCGGCGACGACGCCTGGGCGCTCGCGGTCCTGGCGATCTCCGGGGCCTCGGACTGGCTCGACGGCGTCCTCGCGCGACGCCTGAACCAGGTCACCAAGCTCGGGCAGGTGCTCGACCCGGCAGCCGACCGGCTCTTCATCTTCGTGACGCTCCTCGGCCTCGCCTGGCGCGACGTCGTGCCGCTGTGGCTCGTGCTCGTCATCGTGGCCAGAGACCTCACGCTGCTGGCTCTGCTGCCGGCGCTCACGCGCCACGGGTACGGTCCGCTGCCCGTGAGCTTCGTCGGCAAGGCGGCGACGTTCGCGCTGCTCTACGCCTTCCCTCTCCTCCTGCTCGCCGAGAGCCCCGGTGCGCTGGGGGCCACGGCCTCGATCATCGGTTGGGCGTTCACCTGGTGGGGGGTCGGTCTCTACTGGCTCGCCGGGTTCCAGTACGTCCGCCAGACCCGGCAGCTCCTCGCCCCCAGCAACCGCCCCGACCCCCAGGACACGGCCGCAGGATGACCCACGCTCCCCGCAACGACGCGCCCGCACCCCGCCGCCCTCCACGGGTCGACGCCTCGATGACCTTGCTGACCGAGGTCATGGACCGCCCGCTCGACCCCGGCTACGCGGAGGCCGCCGCGCGCCGCGCGAGCGGCCAGGAGCAGTCGAAGGGTCCCCGCGCGTGGCTCCTGGTCGTGACGTTGGGCGTCCTGCTCGGCTTCGTCACGACGACGGCCACGGTCGACCTCCGGGCTCCCCAGGGGTCCGCGATCACCGCCCGACAGGTCCTCGAGGACGAGATCACCGACCGACGGGAGGCCGTCGACGATCTCACTGCGCGCGCCACGGCCCTCAGCGAGGAGACCGAGGCCCTCCAGACCCAGGCGCTCTCCGACATCGACCCTGCCCTCCTGGAGTCGCTCAAGGTCGACGGAGTGACGAACGGTTCGATCGCCGTGACGGGACCGGGGATCGTCGTGACGCTCAAGGACGCGCCGGCGGGGCTCGGCGCGTCCGACGAGGACTCGTTCCAGAAGAAGGTCCAGGACATGGACCTCCAGCACGTCGTCAACGGCCTCTGGGCCTCGGGAGCGGAAGCGATCGCCATCAACGGGCAGCGTCTGACCCCGCTCAGCGCCGTGCGCAGCGCGGGCGAGGCGATCCTCGTGGACCTCCAGCCCTTGATCGGCCCGTACCGCGTCGAGGCGATCGGAGATCCCGACACCCTCGAGACCACGTTCGCCCGGTCGGCCGCGCAGGACTACCTGATGACCATCAGCCAGGCCTGGGGCATCCAGCAGAGCCGCGTCGCGCAGAGCAAGCTCTCGCTCCCGGGGAACGGGGTACAACGCCTGTACTACGCGCACGCCGTAGACTCCACCGCAACCGGGGGCGACGAGCCCGCGGGCACCGACAGTTCACCCGCAGAGCAGGAGAGCACGGAATGATCGCAGTCGTCGGACTGGTCCTGGGCGTCGTGGCGGGGCTCGTGCTCCAGCCCACCGTGCCCGTAGCGCTCCAGCCCTACCTGCCCATCGCGGTGGTCGCCGCGCTCGACGCTCTCTTCGGCGGCCTGCGTGCCATGCTCGACGGACTGTTCGACGACAAGGTCTTCCTCGTCTCGTTCCTGTCCAACGTCGTCGTGGCGGCGCTCATCGTCTTCCTCGGCGACCAGCTCGGCGTGGGCACGCAGCTCTCGACGGGCGTCGTCGTCGTCCTCGGCATCCGCATCTTCTCCAACGCCGCTGCCATCCGCCGGCACCTGTTCAAGGCGTAGGCCCCGCGATGGCTCAGCACCCGACGCCCGACGACGCAGCTCTGCCCGAGGACTCCCCGGTCGACGAGACCCCGCAGGACGAGACGCCGCAGGACGGCACCGTGGCAGAGGCGGCCGAGCCCATGCCCGCCACGGACGAGGCCACGGTCGCGGACGCGAACGCGGCGGAGGATGTCGAGCCCGACGTCCCGGCGAGCGACGTCGTGGTGCCGGACGAGGCTCCCGAGCCCGTCGAGGTGGTCGAGCCTGAGTCGCCCGTGGCGGTCGTCGGCGCGTCCGACGTGCCGCAGGACGATGCTCGCGAAGACGTCGCGACCGACGACCCGGGCACGATCGGCCACCTGCCGGACCCCGCGCCGACGACCCCGGCACCCGGGACGGTCGCCGAGGTCGGCGCACGGGCCCCCGCAGGGCAGGCTGCCGACACGGACCACGGTACCGAGGAGGCGCTTGCGGCCACCGGTGCCACCGAGGTGGTTCCCGCCCCGCCCGGGACGACCAGTGCGCCCGCCGAGGCCGCAGCGCCGGGCGGGGGAGACGCCGTCGGGCAGGACGCCCCGGTCGAGCCGCAACCCGCCCCGCGCCCACGCCCGACGGCGCACGGTCGCCACGAGGCGGCCGCGTCGCCCCCTGCGGACGCTCCGGGAGGGTGGTCCAAGCTCGGGCACGCGATGCGTCCCCAGCTCACGCGCTCCAAGCTGCTCGCAGGTCTGCTGTGCGCGCTGCTCGGTTTCGCGCTCGCCGTCCAGGTGAGCCAGACGCAGGAGCAGCAGCTCTCGTCGTTGCGGCAGAGCGACCTGGTGCGTCTTCTCGACGAGGTCACGCAGCGCGCGAACGAGCTCGAGGAGCGGGTCGCGACGCTCCAGTCGACGCGTGACGAGCTCAAGTCGGGATCGGGCCAGCAGCAGGCGGCCCTCGAGCTGGCGCAGAAGCAGTCAGAGTCCCAGGGGATCCTCTCGGGCCGGCTGCCCGCCGAGGGCCCGGGGATCGAGCTGTCGATCGTCGAGCCCGGCCAGCCGCTCTCGGCTCCCAAGATGTTCAACATCCTCGAGGAGCTGCGCAACGCGGGAGCCGAGGTGGTCGAGGTCAACGGCGTCCGCCTCGTCACGAGCAGCTACTTCGAGGACAGGGACGGCGGGATCGTGGTCGACGGCCAGAAGATCACCTCGCCCTACCGGTGGACCGTGATCGGTGACCCGTCGACGCTCGAGACGGCCCTCGAGATCCCTGGCGGGGCCATGGCCACGGTCCGGACCGCCGGCGCAGTGCCGACGATCACCCAGGAGGAGCTCGTGACGGTCGACGCGACGCGTGAGCCGCAGGCTCCGCGGTTCGCGACCCCGGTCCCCGCCGAGGACGGCAGCTGACCCTCGTCATGCCTCCTGACGTGCACGGATTCTTCTCTCGGACCCGTCCGTCGGGGTAGGTTGGTCGCGTTGGAGGGCATTCTCCGCCTCACCGCGTTCCCTGTACCCGGGGGACCGGTAGGTGTAGTAACTTCCCCCCAAGGTATTTTGCTCTGAATGCGTAAAAACTCCCGAGGAGGCGAGATGACCACTCCAGGTGAATCTGCGGAGCCGCGCCGGGGAGGCAGCGATACGACCGTCACGTTCGGACGAATCGAGCTTCCGATCGACGACGGCCTGCAGCCGGGCAGCCTCACTGCTGAGGAACAGACCGCCATCTCGGCGCTGCCGCGCCATTCTGCGTTGCTCGTCATGCAGCGGGGACCTGCCGTCGGCTCGCGCTTCCTGCTGGACGCCGACCGGGTCGTCGCGGGCCGCAGCGAGCACGCTGACATCTTCCTCGACGACGTCACGGTCTCGCGCAAGCACGCCGAGTTCGTGCGCGAGGGTGGACAGTTCGTCGTGCGTGACATCGGCTCCCTCAACGGGACCTACGTGAACCGCAACCGGGTGGACGCCGTGGGCCTGGTGACCGGTGACGAGGTCCAGATCGGCAAGTACCGCCTGACCTTCTACGCCAGCCCCGTCCTGGACGAGCCCGCGGGCCCGGCGGAAGGCGCGGCAGAGCACCCGTGAACCAACCGGCACGTTCCCCCTGGGGACACGAAGACCGGTTCGGCGGGGCCGGTGCGCACGCCGCGCGGGCCCTGGCGGACCACGAGGTCGAGGACTCCACCGCGAGATGGCCTCACGGGATCTCGCGGCGCGCGACCATGCGCATCTCCGACGTGCTGCGAGCTCTTCGCGCGGAGTTCCCGGGAGTCAGCCACTCCAAGCTGCGCTTCCTCGAGGAGCAAGGACTGATCGATCCCGAGCGCACCCCGTCCGGCTACCGGCAGTACAGCCCGGCCGACGTCGAGCGTCTGCGGTACGTGCTGCTCGAGCAGCGCGACCGCTACCTCCCGCTCAAGGTCATCAAGGAGAACCTGGCCGCCCTCGACGAGGGCGAGGTCGTGGAGAATCCCGCGCCGCGTCTGGCGACGAGCGGGGGCGAGCCCGAGCGCGCGGTGACGCGGCAGAAGTACACCGTCGCGACGCTGGCCTCGACCGCAGAGGTCGACGTCTCGCTCGTCGAGGGGCTCATCTCCGCGGGAGTGCTTCGCCAGGCGCCCGGTGGGCAGCTGGACGCGTGGTCGCTCGAGGTCGTCCAGCTCGCGGCCGCGTTGTCCGAGTACGGGATCGAGCCGCGCCACCTGCGCCTCCTGCGCACGTCGGCCGATCGGCACGTCGGCCTGGTCGAGCAGGTCGTCGCGCCGTGGCGCAGCCAGCAGAGCGCCTCGGCCCGCGCGCACGCCAGCGCCCTGGCCGGCGAGGTCGGCGAGCTCTTCGCCAAGCTGCACACCGTCTGGGTCCGCCAGGGAGTGGGCGACCTCACGAACTGATCCACCGTTCACCTGCGCCCCCGGTACGTCCTCACGTACCGGGGGCGCAGTGCGTCCACGGACTCAGCGGTCCTGCTCCTGACGGAGCGGGCCGCGCGTCGTACGGTGGAGACGTGAGCGACAAGGTGCCGATGGTCCCCGTGGAGGTCCTCGGCGTGCGCCAGCAGCAGGGCGCAGGGCAGGAGATCGTCGTCCTCCTCCTCGACCCCGCGGCCGAGCTCGTGGTGCCGATCATCATCGGGCCGCGAGAGGCGAGCGCGATCGCGATGGCTCAGGCGCACCTCACCGCGCCGCGGCCCATGACCCACGACCTCCTGAGGAACGTCCTGGACGCGCTGCGCGTCGAGCTCACGCGCGTCGAGATCGTGGCGCTCGACGACGGGATCTTCTACGCCGAGATGGTGCTGGGGACCGGGGTGCGCGTCGACGCGCGGGCGTCGGACGCGATCGCCGTCGCGGTGCGGACGGGGAGTCCCGTCCTGTGCTCGGCAGAGATCGTGGCACTGGCCGGTGTCGAGCTCGTCGACGGCGAGCAGCAGCGGGAGATGGAGCGGTTCCGAGATTTCCTGGATCACGTGACGCCCGAGGACTTCGGCCCTCCCGAGGAGGGAGAAACCCCTGAAAGCCCTGAAAGGGACGTGTAACTTTCAGGCTCTACCTGAGACAATAGCGGCACAGTTATACATTTTGGACACTCAATCGTGACCTGAGGTCGGGGGAAGTGGCCCCAGCGCGGGGGAGCCCTCGAGGCCTCGAGGTCACCCGCGACACGCCCCGGCTTCAGAGGGTCAGTCGTTGACGGCCCACGGTCACGGGCCTAGCGTGGAGTCCACATCACCCTTGGAGGCACAGTGAACAGCAGCGGTGGAGCCAGCGCGGAGCCGGGTGCTCCCGTTCCCCATGCGGCACAGGGCCTGCTGTTCGGTGAGGACATCACCGAGCACGACACGAACACGGGGTACCGCGGGCCCACGGCCTGCCGGGTCGCCGGCATCACCTATCGACAGCTCGACTACTGGGCGCGCACGGGACTTGTCGAGCCGACCGTCCGCCCCGCCAGCGGTTCGGGGACGCACCGCCTCTACGGCTTCCGCGACATCCTCGTCCTCAAGATCGTCAAGCGACTCCTCGACACCGGGGTCTCCCTGCAGCAGATCCGCACGGCCGTCGACCACCTGCGCGAGCGCGGCGTCGAGGACCTCGCGCAGATCACGCTCATGAGCGACGGGGCGAGCGTCTACGAGTGCACGTCCCCGGACGAGGTCGTCGACCTCGTCCAGGGCGGGCAGGGCGTCTTCGGCATCGCTGTCGGCCGGGTCTGGCGCGAGGTCGAGGGCACGCTCAGCGAGATGCCCACCGAGTCGCTCGCGGACACAGACGACGCGCCCAGCGGCCCCACGCAGGACGAGCTGGCGCTGCGCCGTCGGGCACGGACCGCGGGCTGAACCCCGCTCCCGCACACCTTCCGCCGAGCCCCGCCCTGCCTCCGCCGAGCCCCGCCCTGCCTCCGCAGGGCGGGGCTCGGCGCGTGTCGCAGGCCACATTCGCGGCCGCTCGCGAGGTTCTGTTGCCCGAACCGTGAAGAACCCGTGCGAAGATCGCCTGTGGGCGTCCCGGCTCGTGCCGGAGCGACGCCCGTGACGAGCGGGTGCGTGGACCTCTTCTCGCGACGGTCCCGGACCCGACCCACGATGACGGATGGGGTACTTGGTGTTCTCGAAAGTTCTGGTCGCCAACCGCGCGGAGATCGCGGTCCGGGCGTTTCGCGCAGCGTACGAGCTCGGCTCCCGGACGGTGGCCGTCTTCCCCTACGAGGACCGGAACTCCGAGCACCGGCTGAAGGCCGACGAGGCGTACCGGATCGGTGAGGAGGGCCACCCTGTCCGGGCCTACCTCGACATCGAGGAGATCGTGCGCGTCGCCAAGGACGCGGGCGCCGACGCGATCTACCCCGGATACGGGTTCCTCTCGGAGAACCCCGACCTGGCACGCGCCTGCAAGGACGCGGGCATCGCGTTCGTGGGACCGCCCGCCGAGGTCCTCGAGCTCGCGGGCAACAAGGTCCGCGCGCTCAAGGCTGCCCGTGAGGCCGGGATCCCGGTCCTGGCGTCGAGCGAGCCCTCGTCGGACATCGACGAGCTCATCGCGGCCGCCGACGAGATCGGCTTCCCCATCTTCGCCAAGGCCGTCGCGGGTGGCGGCGGGCGCGGCATGCGCCGCGTCGACCGCCGCGAGGATCTGCCCGAGGCGCTGGCCGCCGCGATGCGTGAGGCCGACGGCGCGTTCGGCGACCCGACGATGTTCCTCGAGCAGGCCGTCCTGCGCCCGCGTCACATCGAGGTGCAGATCCTGGCCGACGGCCAGGGCAACGTCGTGCACCTGTGCGAGCGTGACTGCTCGGTCCAGCGGCGCCACCAGAAGGTCATCGAGATCGCGCCCGCACCCAACCTGGACCCCGCGGTCCGCGAGGCGCTCTGCGCCGACGCCGTGAAGTTCGCGCGGTCGATCGGGTATCAGAACGCCGGGACGGTCGAGTTCCTGCTCGACACCGTGGGGGAGCGTGCGGGGCAGCACGTCTTCATCGAGATGAACCCCCGCATCCAGGTCGAGCACACCGTGACCGAGGAGGTCACGGACATCGACCTGGTCTCCTCGCAGATGCGCATCGCCGCGGGGGAGTCGCTCGAGGACCTCGGCATCCGTCAGGAGGACGTCCACGTCAACGGCGCGGCCCTCCAGTCGCGCATCACGACCGAGGACCCCGCGAACGGGTTCCGTCCCGACACGGGCCGGATCGTGGCCTACCGCTCGCCGGGCGGCGCCGGCGTACGGCTCGACGGCGCGACGGCGACCGCGGGGTCGGAGATCTCGGGCCACTTCGACTCGATGCTGGTCAAGCTCACGTGCCGCGGGCGCGACTACCCGACGGCCGTCCGGCGCGCACGACGCGCCCTCGCGGAGTTCCGCATCCGCGGCATCCGCACCAACATCCCGTTCCTGCAGGCCGTCCTGTCGGACGCCGAGTTCATCGCGGGCAACCTGTCGACGTCGTTCATCGACGAGCGCCCCGAGCTGCTCGCGGCGCGCGAGAGCGCGGACCGCGGGACCAAGCTCCTGAGCTACCTGGGTGACGTGACCGTCAACCGTCCGCACGGGACGGGTCCTGGCGGGATCGACCCCGCCGCCAAGCTCCCCGAGATCGACCTGTCGATCGCTCCCGTGCCGGGAAGCCGTCAGCAGCTCCTGGAGCTGGGCCCCGAGGGCTTCGCCCGCGCGCTGCGCGCCGAGACCGCGGTCAAGGTCACCGACACGACGTTCCGTGACGCGCACCAGTCGCTGCTCGCGACGCGCGTCCGCACGCACGACCTGGTCACGGTGGCCCCCTACGTGGCCCGCATGACGCCGCAGCTCCTGTCGGTCGAGGCGTGGGGCGGGGCGACGTACGACGTCGCGCTGCGCTTCCTCGGCGAGGACCCGTGGGCCCGGCTCGCGGCGCTGCGCGAGGCCATGCCCAACGTCGCGCTGCAGATGCTCCTGCGCGGCCGCAACACGGTGGGCTACACGCCGTACCCCACCGAGGTGACCGAGGCGTTCGTCCGCGAGGCCGCGGCCACGGGCGTCGACATCTTCCGCATCTTCGACGCGCTCAACGACGTCGAGCAGATGCGGCCCGCTATCGACGCGGTGCGGGCGACGGGGACCGCGGTCGCCGAGGTCGCGCTGTGCTACACGGGCAACCTGCTCGACCCGGCCGAGTCCCTGTACACGCTGGACTACTACCTCGAGCTCGCCGACCGCATCGTCGACGCCGGGGCGCACGTCCTGGCGATCAAGGACATGGCCGGCCTGCTGCGTCCTGCGGCCGCGGCCCGGCTCGTGACGGCCCTGCGCGAGCGCTTCGACCTGCCCGTGCACCTGCACACGCACGACACCTCGGGCGGGCAGATGGCGACCCTCATGGCCGCGGTCGCCGCGGGGGTCGACGCGGTCGACGTCGCGAGCGCCGCGATGGCCGGCACCACGAGCCAGCCCTCGATGTCCGCCCTGGTCGCAGGGCTCGAGCACACCGACCGGGACACGGGCCTCTCGCTGCGCGCGGTGTGCGACCTCGAGCCCTACTGGGAGGCCGTGCGCCGCCTCTACGCGCCGTTCGAGTCGGGGCTGTCGAGCCCGACCGGGCGCGTGTACGAGCACGAGATCCCGGGCGGGCAGCTCTCGAACCTGCGCCAGCAGGCCATCGCGCTCGGCCTGGGGGACCGGTTCGAGCAGATCGAGGCGACCTACGCCGCGGCCGACCGCATCCTCGGCCGGCTCGTCAAGGTGACGCCGTCCTCGAAGGTCGTGGGTGACCTGGCGCTGCAGCTCGTGGCGCGCGGCGCCGACCCGGTCGACTTCGCCGAGAACCCGCAGGACTTCGACATCCCGGACTCGGTCATCGCGTTCCTGGGCGGCGAGCTGGGCGACCCGCCCGGTGGGTGGCCCGAGCCGTTCCGCTCCAAGGCCCTCGCGGGCCGGGTCGTGCGCAACGCCGTCACACCTCTGACGGTCGAGGACCAGGCGGACCTCGACGGCGACTCGGACGCGCGCCGCAACCGGCTCAACCACCTGCTCTTCGCCGGCCCGACCAAGGAGTACGAGGCGTCGCGTGCCGCGTTCGGTGACGTGTCGGTGCTGGGCACACAGGCGTACCTGTACGGCCTGACGCCCGGCGAGGAGGTCGAGGTCTCTCTCGGCCGTGGCGTCAAGCTCCTGGTGGGGCTCGAGGCCGTCGGTGAGCCCGACGAGCGCGGGCGCCGGACGGTCATGTTCACCCTCAACGGCCAGCTGCGTCCGCTCCAGGTGCGCGACCGGTCGATCGAGGTCGACTCGTCGCTCGCCGAGAAGGCCGACCCCGGAGCGCCGGGGCAGATCGCGGCGCCGTTCGCGGGGGCGGTGACTCCCGTGGTCCACGAGGGCGAGGTGGTCGAGGCAGGCCAGACCGTCGCGACGGTCGAGGCCATGAAGATGGAGGCCGCGATCACGACGCCCGTCGGGGGCACGGTGCAGCGCGTCGCGATCGGCGCGGTCCAGCAGCTCGAGGGCGGGGACCTGGTCCTGGTCGTCGTCTGACACCCGTGATCCACTGCCCGCGGGCCGGGTCGGCAGCGACAGGCTGCTGACCCGGCCCGCGTCGTCGTCGGGGAAGAGGCGGATGCCCGACGACGGAGCTCCCGCGGGTGCGGGGGCGCGGCCGGGCACGTCGAAGCCACCTCGCGACGACCGCGGCCGCTCACGGCACACTGGAAGCAGGAAGACACCCCGGCCCAAGGAAGGCTCATGCACCTCACGTTCCACGGACACTCCTGCGTCGCACTCGATCACGACGGGACCACGCTCACGGTCGACCCCGGGACCTTCGCCGACACGTCGTCCGCGCTGGCGGATCCCGGGACGCTCCTCGTGACGCACGCGCACCCGGACCACCTCGACGTCGCGGCGGTCCGCAAGGCGCTGGACGAGCGCCAGGGGCTGGCGATGATCGGCCCGCAGGCGGCGTTCGACCTGCTGGGCGAGGCTCCCGACGGCGAGAGGTACCGGGTCGTCGAGCCGGGCGACGTGCTCACGCTGGGGCCGTTCGCCGTGCTGGTCGGAGGCGGTCAGCACGCGGTGATCCATCCCGACATCCCCCGGGTCGCGAACGTCACCTACCTGTTCTCGGCCGACGGCGCGAGCGTCTATCACCCGGGCGACTCGCTCAGCCCGCCCCTGACGGACCGGCGTCTGGACGTGCTGCTCGCTCCGGTGGCGGCGCCGTGGATGAAGGTCGCGGAGGGCATCGACTTCGTCCGCGACCTGGACCCGTGGGCCGTGGTGCCGATCCACGACGCGATCCTCTCGACCGCCGGCCTCGGTCTGGTCCATCGCTTGTTCGGGGTGGGCCGCACCGGCGGGACCTACGACTACCGTCCGCTCGAGGTGGGCCAGCGCCTCGACATCACCCCGAGGAGCCGACCATGACCGAGCAGCAGTCGCACCGTGATCCTGAGGCGGTCGCGCAGGAGCTCCTGCGCGAGCACCCGGAGTTCGACGAGGTGCCCGTCATCGAGATCGACGAGACCGTCCCGCCGCGCCCGGAGGAGGAGATCGCGGACGCGGTGAGGGAGTGATTCCCCTCCGCAGCCCCTACAGCAGCGGGCGCAGCGGGGTCAGCGCGACCTCGCCGAGCTTGGCGGCGATCGACCTGCTCGACCACTCCGTCAGCGTGAGCTCGCGGCAGTTGCTGAGGTCGACCTCGAAGACCTTCTCCATCTGGCTGGCGATGCCGGCGTCGACGATCTCGAGGTTGACCTCGTAGTTGCCGGTCAGGCTGAGGCGGTCGATGTTCGCGGTGCCGATCGTGGTCCAGCGCCCGTCGATCGTCGCGGTCTTGGCGTGGACCATGGCGTCCTTGTAGAGCCAGATCGTGACGCCGCCCCGCAGGAGCGTGGTGTAGAGGCCGCGGGAGAGCCAGTCGGCGACGACGTGGTTGGAACGCTCGGGCACGAGGACCCGGACGTCCACTCCTCGTTGTGCCGCCATGAGGAGGGCGTCGAGGATCTCGCGGTCGGGGATGAAGTAGGCCTGCGTGATGTAGATGTGGTCCGAGGCCCGGTCGATCGCGTCGAGGTAGATGCCGCGGATCGGGAAGACGAGGTGCGCAGGCGCGTTGCGTGCCGCGCGGAGCTCAGGGAGCCACAGACGTGAACCGGGGTCCTCGAGGGGAGGCTGGTCCGACTTCCGGTTCGAGTTCCAGAAGTCCACGAAGGCGTTGCGCAGCTCCCAGGCGGACGGCCCTTCGAGCCGGATGTGGGTGTCGCGCCACTGGGTCGCGTACATCGAGCCGATGTTGTACCCGCCCACGAACCCGATCTCGTCGTCGACCACTAGGATCTTGCGGTGGTCACGCCCGGACTTGCGGACGTTGAGCACCAGGACGCCGGGGCGGAAGACGGGGTACCGGATGACGTGGATGGGGGAGGGGAACGTCAGGAACTCGCGGTGCACCACGAGGTTCGCGAAGCCGTCGTAGATCACGAAGACCTCGACGCCGCGTTCGCTGGCCTCGATCAGGGCGTCCTTGAACTCCTGCCCGAGCTCGTCCCCCTTCCAGATGTACGTCTCGAGCATTATGCGACGCCGGGCCCCGCGGATGGCGGCGAGCATCTCGCGGTAGAGGTCGTCGCCGTACGTGAAGATCGTGGTCTCCGTCTCGCCGATCCTCCCCTCGGCCGGGGCCGAGCGGGGGAAGCGGCTGGGGTCCGTGACGCGCCGCTTGCGGATGGCGTCGGCGATCACGAGACCCGTGGCCACGGTCATGGGGACGGCGACCGCGAGAACCGCTGCGCGGGCCATCACCGTTCGGGCGAGCTGGACGGGAGACGTCTTCGAGGGGCGCACCTGCTCACCGTAGCCGCAGGACGCCGAGAGCACCCGGAGAAAACTGGTGACGTTGGTCGGACCGACCGCGACCGCTGCGATATCAGGGACGCACCGTGTCGATTTCACCCGTTCTGTCATGCTCCGGCGAGGGCTCGCTCCCCATCTCCGCGGGCAGGCCGGCCGAGAGCGGGTGGGACCGGATCGCCGCGGCGAGCTCGCCCTCGATCCGGTCGAGGTAGACGCCCGTGGTCGCGATCGAGGCGTGGCCCAGCAGCTCGGCGATGACCTTGACGTCCCATCCCTGGGCGACGAGGAGAGTCGCGGTCGTGTGCCGCAGGGCGTGGGGCGTCGCGGCGCGCCGGTACTCGTCGGGCATGCGGGCGATGCACCGGTTGAGCAGCGCGCGGATCGCCTGGGCGTCGATGCGGCGGCCGCGCCAGGTGAGCAGGAGGGCCCGGGACGCGTCGTGGTCGCCGGGTCGCCGGGCGAGCAGCTGGGGACGCAGGCCGACGAGGTACTCCTCGAGGGCTCGCGACAACGGTTCTGACAGGCTGACGGTGCGGACGGCGCCTCCCTTGCCCTTGATGCGCCAGCGGGTCTGGTCGGGCTCGCGCACGAAGTCGTCGACGTCCGCGCGCGCGACCTCCGAGACGCGCGGCCCGAGGATGAGCAGGAGCGCGATGATGAGGCGGTCGCGCAACGCGAGGTCGTGGTCGGCGCGCGGCGGAGGAGATGCGGCCGCCGGGCCCTGAGCCGCCGAGGGACCCGGCCCGCGGGGCTTGGTGCTCGCGGTGACCAGGAGCGCCTGGGCCGCCGTCGCCGAGAGCGCCGTCCGCGCGACGCGCAGGCCGCCGCGGAGCCTGGCCGGGGGAGAGGCCCACTGCATGGGGTCGGCCTGGACCCACCCGTCGCGCGCGGCGTGCGTGAAGAAGCGGGAGATCGACTGCCGGAAGCGGTTCACGGTCGCGGCCGACCGCCCGGGCCCGTCGGGCTTGGTCCGGGGGTCTGCGTACCGGCCGTCAGGGGTGATCTGGTAGCGCAGGAGGAAGTCGTCGATGTCGTCGCCCGTGATGTCGTCGAGGATCGTCTCGGGCCCGGCGAGGGAGGCGAGCTCACGCAGGTCGCGCTCGTAGTTGCGTTGGGTCGTGGGGGAGAGGACCCCTCTGACCGTCTCGGCGGACACCGACGAGAGGTACGTGGCGACGGCCTCGGCGACGGTGACGCGACGTAGGCGGGGAGGTGCGACCACCGTGCGGCTCCTGGGAACGGGATGACATCGGACATCCGGAGCATAGGGGGCGCCACTGACACCCTCGAGGGGACCGGTGCTCACGTTCGACCCTCAGAGCATGGTGTTGTGACAAACACAATGGTTTGTCTCGTATGTCCCAATTGAAGAAGGCTACCGCAGGTGGTGTCGTCGCGAAAGAGGCACGGGCGGTCTCGTCCTCAGATGCCCGACGGCGCAGCGACGGCCGCGTCGTCGTCTCGCCTGGGTCGGGCGCCCAGCAGGACGCCCGCGCCTGAGGGGGACCGGTGGCGTGCGGGGCTGAGCCACAACCGATAGATCCACCAGGGGGCGGCGACGATCGCGCTGAGTGCGGCCGTCAGGGCTGCCACGGCGAGCGTCGCCACCAGGAGCATCGCCACGAGTAACGTGCGCACGCACTGGACCGCGACCCGTCGGCCGATCGGCGCCAGCGGGGTTCTGGACGAGGTCGACAGCTCAGTGATGCTCGGCCCATCGTGTTGCGTCGCCACGAACGGTCCTGAGCTCATCGTCGACTCCAGAGGCTGCTGGCGCCGCTGCTCGACGCCCCTGCGAAGGAGAGAGCCAGTGGTGCGCGCTCCTGATGCACCCGACGCGGCCGGCGGGCTCGATCGGCCGAACCGGACGCGCGTTCTGGGGCGCACAGAGGCCCTCGATGCCCGCCCGTGCGCCCGAGAGGGGTGGTCTCGTTCGACCATAATGACATAATGTACATTATCGGCGTTGCGCGGTGGCGGTCGAGAAGGGGTAGAAGGAGCGTCGTTCCGACGATCTGCGGACCGGATCGTTAGTCACCGATCAGGTGCAGCTCCGTGGTCGCGTCGACGGCGCACTGCTCGGCCAGGCCGACGACCTCGTCGACGATGCGTGCAGCGGCCCCGGATGCCGCGCCGTCGACGGATCGCAGCTCGGCGACGAGCTGATCCACCTCCGACGACGTCAGCACGAGATCTCCGTACGGGTCGATCTTCGCCAGCAACGGCCGCCCGCTCGCTGCGGCACGCCGGACGAGCTCGCCCTCGGTGTCGCAGGTGGCCGCCAAGGTCCTCAGTGTGCGACGACGAGAGCTCGTGCCTCGCTGCGAGACGGCGACCAGCAGGATGTCGAGGGGCATGGTGAGCATCCCGCCAGACGGCTCCGGGCGCCGCGGCCAGGAGATCCCCGCCCCGCCACTCCCCCGGGTTTCACGCCGGGAACCAGCATCCTCGCAGGTCAGAGGCCATTTATGGGACTCTGACCTGCGAGGCGACCAAGTAGCGTCTCCTGCCGTCGGTCAGCCGACCGCCCGCTTCACGAGCTCAGCGATCGTCGCCTCGTTCTCCTTCGTCAGCTCCGTGAGGGCGTACGCGACGGGCCACAGCGTGCCGTCGTCGAGCTGGGCCACGTCGTTGAATCCGAAGGTCGGGTAGCGTGCGCCGAACTTCTCCGCAGGCTGGAAGAAGCACAGGATCTTGCCGTCCTTGGCCCACCCGGGCATCCCGTACCAGGTCTTCGGTGCGAGCGAGGGCGCGTGCTCCGCGACGAGCTCGTGGAGCCGAGAAGCCATGGAGCGATCCGGTTCGGACAGCTCCGCGATCTTCTCGAGCTGGGCCTTCTCCGCCTCGGCCCGGTTCGCGGACGCCTTGAGCTCCTTGGCGCGCTCCTTCATCGCCGCACGTTCCTCGGCCGAGAACCCCTCGTAGGCCTTGCTGCTCTTGGCGGTCTTCGCGGTGCCGGTCATCATGGTTCCCCTTCTCGGTGGGCCTGTCGTCAGGAACGACGTTACTGAGGGCGTGCGCGAGACGCTTCTCCAGAACTGCTCGATCCCGACAGCCGGCGAGCCTGATCAACTCCCAGAGAATGTCACCGTGTCGTCGGAATTCTCCGAGCGATCCTCGAGCCGAGGATCGCTCGGAGAATTCCATCGGGTGCGGCACGAAGACTCCTGACAATGTCGGCTGAGGTCCGCACCGGATTTGTCGGCGCCCCTGTCGGGCCATGCCGGGATTCACTGGAGGTCTTTGCACCTTTCGTTGTGCAGCATTCCTCGGCACATTGCCGTGGTCGACCGCGCGTTCGACGTGCTAGCGTCACGGTGATCGTGATCCGTCAGAAGGAGGTGAGACCCGTGAACGCAGTATCCGTACCGGGCGCTCCCCCGCAGCCCACGATCGCGCGACTGAGCTAGTCGCCATCGGGAGCGCTCGCCAGGCACTTCGCGAAAGGCGACTCCCATGAACATCTCACCTGATTCCTCCCCAGCACCCGACTCCTCGAACAGCGATCAGAGCGTGCCGCCGTTCCCTGTCGGCGAACGGGCACTCGTCCTCGGCGGCGGCGGGTCCACAGGTAACGCCTGGCTGATCGGCGTCCTGGCCGGCCTGTCCGACGCCGGCCTGGACGTGACCGCAGCGGACCTCACCGTCGGGACGTCGGCCGGCTCGACCGCCGCCGCCCAGCTGGCCGGCGCGTCCCCGACCGAGCTGCTCGCCGCGATCATTGCGGCTGCTCCCCCGCGTCCGAACGGCGCCCCCGGTGGAGACCGAGGACGTGCCGCGAACCGCGCGGTCGGGGAACACCTTGAGCGGATGAAAGCTCTCATCGCCTCCGCCGGCGACGCTGCTGACCTGCGAAGAATGGTGGGCACCGCAGCGCTCGACCGAGAAGCCGCGTCGGACGGGTCCTGGCGCGCTCAGTGGCGCGCCACCGTCGCTTCTCGGCTCCCGAGTCAGTACTGGCCGCAGCGAAAGGTGCTCCTCACGGCCGTCGACGCCGAGTCCGGTGAGCCGGTCGTGTTCGACCACCTCAGCGGGGTCGACCTGGCGGACGCCGTGGCCGCGAGCTGTTCGAGCGGTCTGCCCTACAGGATCGGCGACCGTCGCTACATCGACGGCGGCTATCGGCGCAACGAGAACGCCGACCTTGCCGCCGGGTACACGCGGGTGCTGGTGCTCTCACCGTTCGGCGGGCGGTCGTTCACGCCGCCGGCTTGGGGTCTGCAGCTCGCCGCACAGGTGGACGAGCTCCGGGCGCTGGGCAGCGAGGTGGAGACGATCTTCCCGGACAGCGCTTCCGAGCACCTGTTCGGCGCGAACGCGATGGACGTGTCTCTGCGCCCCCTGGCCGCTCGAGCCGGACATGCCCAAGGAATGGTTCTGGCCGACGCGCTGATCGCCTTCTGGCGCTGAATCCCCGAGGGCTCTTGCCCTTTTCCCGTCGGTCGCGTGGCATGCAACCGCGCCGCGCGACCGACGGGAAAAGGGAGAAACACTCCGAGGCTCACGTCAATCGTTCGGTCAGGTGAACGGTGACGGTATCTCCGATGTCTTTCCCGAGCTTCTTGCGCAGCTTGGCGCTGATCGAGAGCATGTGGCCACCTGACCCGGTCGGCATCAGCCCGGCCGTCAGGTCGTGGCCGTCCACCGTCGCGACCACTCTCACGGCCTTGCCGGTTGCCAACAGCTCGACCGAGTCGGGAACCTCGACGCACGACCACACGTCGCCCCGCACGGTCACCCCGATCGGAGCGGAGAACGAGACGTCCATCGGACCTGGAGAGCTGCTCACCGGGTGACTCCTTCGTCGATCGTCAGCACCGCTCCTCCAGCAGCGCCCTGATGCTCGACACTATCGAGCGGCAAGGACGGGCTGCTCGGCACACGCCGCAGGTCGCCGCGGACTGCACCGCCTGCACGCCGGCCGCCCCGACCCGCGTGCTGCTGCAGCGAAGAACCACCGAGATATCTTGATGTCGACAGACTTCGTCAGGAAGCCCTGAGAGCGTCGGCGCCAGATCTGCCTCCGGTGTGATCTGCGCAGTTCGCCGTTCGAAGAGCGATGCCCGTTTTGCCCCTGGATGCGCATACCCCGTGAGTTCTATACCCACGGGGCGCGGGACGCTCTTCCCGGCAGAATCGTTGATATTCCGCCCTTTCTACGGGCCACCCGCAGAGTGTCGCGCGCCCCGTGGGCACACCACGGGCACTAGCCAGGCGAGACTGCGCGCAGTCTCGCGGACTCCAGGGCGACCGCGACGCCGTCGAGATCGTTGTCGAAGAGGTCCGCATAGACGTCGAGCGTCATGCTCGCGGAGGCGTGTCCAAGCATGCGCTGGACCGCCTTGACGTTCGCCCCGGCCGACACGGCGAGGCTCGCCGCGGTGTGGCGCAGGTCGTGCGGGGTCAGGTGGTCGTCGATGCCCGCGTCGCGAGCCGCGCGCCAGAACCATCCGGTGCCGGACTTCGAGCGCTTGAGGTAGTCGCCGCGGTCGCCGTGGAAGACGACGTCGTCGCGCCCCTTGCCCTCGCACGCCGCGGCGAGGCGCATGGACAGGAACGCCGGGAACGGGACCGAGCGTCGCTCGTGCGTCTTGGGGGTGCCGATCACGATGTCCGAGCCGACCTCGACCGCGTTCTGGTTGACGCGCAGCCGGTGCCGGAGCATGTCGAGGTCCCTGACGCGCAGGCCCGCGGCCTCGCCCCAGCGCAGCCCGCAGTACGCGAAGACCAGGACCAGGGTCTCGTGCCGTCCGGCGGCCGCGGCCAGCGCCGCGACCTGCTGGTGGTCGAGGTAGGTGTGCTCGCGCCGGACCTTGCGCGGCAGGTTCACGCCGCGGGCGGGGTTCGTCAGGATCCTGCGGTCGTCGACCGCGTCGTCGAGCAAGGACGCCAGGGCGCCGTGGGCGCGCGCGACCGTCGTGGGGCTGTAGGCAGCGCTCAGCTCGGAGACCCACGCCTGGACAGCGGTGCGCCGGATCTCGGCGACCGGGACGCTCCCCCACCGGGGCGTGACGTGGAGGCGCCACGAGCTCTCGATCGCTCGGGCGGTCGACGGCTTGAGGTGCGTCTGGCGCTGGAGCCACGCTCCCCCGAGCTCGAGGACCGTCGACCGGGCCGCCGCGGGGTCGATGAACTCGCCGCGCAGCATCGAGACCTCGAGCGAGGACGCGAAGGCCTCGGCGCTCCGCTTGGTCTTGAAGCCCCGCTTCTTGGTCTGCTTACGTTCGGGGGTGCGGTAGCGAACCATGTACCGCCGTCCGGCGGTCGTCTCGTAGGCCTCAACGGTCGCCATGATCGACCGCCCGCCGCTCGCCGTCTCCCTGGTGCCTCACACGACGAACCGTACCGCGATCGTGGCATTGACGACTATCCGGACAGGCCAGCCGTGATCCCCGGGTGGCGCGCCCGCATCACCTCGGCGCACCGGTCAAGGCCTGGCGTCGAGGAGGATCCCTCGCCCATCTCTCAGCCAGGGCAAGGTGTCGCGCACCTGTGAGCCGTCCTGGGCGTGGCCTCGCCGGAGCAACGTCACACCCCGATTCGGCGCTTGAAGTTGCGCCCGCCCTCGAAAACCGGAAACCTGGTCGGTGGTCTCGCGGGAGTGCGTGTCCCACCCGATGCGCACGGTCTGCTGGGCAGCCTCGACGGGTGGGTTCGGCGCGCCTCCTGCTTCACCGGACCTTCACGTCCGACCGGAACACTCGCAGCCGGCCGGACGTTGACCCCCATAGACAACCCTGCCGCTACCCCTTGGAGGACACCATGGCCGACCGGTCCCTACGTGGAATGAGCATCGGCGCGAAGAGCATGGAGTCCGACGCGGGCGTCGACTTCGCCCCCCGCTTCCAGGCTCACTACGACTGCCCCAACGGGCACACGATCATCCTGCCGTTCTCGACCGAGGCCGAGGTGCCGGCGGTCTGGGAGTGTCGTTGTGGCGAGGAGGCCCTCCTGCGTGACGCAGAGCGCCCCGAGCCCAAGGCCGGCAAGCCTGCCCGCACCCACTGGGACATGCTGCTGGAGCGTCGCACCATCAAGGAGCTCGAGGAACTGCTCGACGAGCGCCTCGGCCTCCTGCGTGCCGGCAAGCTGCGTCGCAGCGCCTGATCGACTGCCTCGAAGGGCCCGGAACTCCGAGGAGTTCCGGGCCCTTCGTCGTTCCATCGTCCGGCGTGCGCCGTGTTGTCAGAGGTGGGCCCGGGGGGGGCCCCGGGCCCCCCAGTGAAAAAAGGGGGGGTTTCCCCGGGGGGGGGGGCCGGGACCAAGCCGGGGCGGCCCCGGGCCCCCCCCCCACCGGCTCCCCGCGCGCG
>NZ_JBIVFZ010000002.1:1053225-1084877 GCF_044748475.1 Oerskovia enterophila | reverse complement strand
GCCTCGGGGGCCGTGGGGGCCCCGGGGCCGGGGACCTCGGGCGCGGCGCCGACCTCACCCCCCCCCGGGCCGTCCCGGGCCCCCCCGATATGTGTGTAGATGCCCCTGATCCACGCGGATCAGGGGCATCTACTCACTTCTCGGCGCAGGCGGCTCGCGTTTCCCGTGCCCGAGACCCCTTGCGCTCGACCGCTCCTCCTGGCAGGCTACAAAGTAGTTTGTAGCGCAAACCACGACCGTCGTGGTGACGAAGGAGCCCCCTGTGCCCGACCAGAATCCCGACCAGACCGCCGGACCCGTCCAGGAGCCCGACGACGACCTGCCGCTCGACCCTGCCGAGAGCCTGCGCCTCATCGCGGCCCAGCAGGAGAAGGCCAAGGACGTCGAGCCCGACGGTCGAGTCCTCTACGGGGTCTGGGGGCTGGCCTGGCTCCTGGGCTACACGACGCTCTACGTGAGCTCGCAGCGCACGGCCGACGCCGCGGGGGCGGTGACCGGACCGACCGGGGCGGGCGGCGCCGTCGGGCAGCCCGAGCCCTGGGCCTTCCTCGCCTTCAGCTTCCTCATCGTGAGCGCCGTGGCGATCACGATCGTGCACATCATGACCCGCGTGAGCGGGGTGCGCGGGGCGAGCGCCCGCTCGGGCGCGCTCTACGGCTGGGCCTGGTTCATCTCGTTCGCCGCCATGAGCATGGTCCTGGGCGGCCTCGCCCGGGCGGGAGCGAATCCCGAGGTCATGGCGCTCGCGAGCAACTCCCTGTCGTGCCTGGTGGTCGGGATCATGTACCTCGCCGGCGGGGCCATGTGGCAGGAGACGCGCCTGTACGTCCTGGGCGTGTGGATCCTGCTCGTCGCCGGGGCCGCGACGATCGTGGGGCAACCAGGCCTGTACCTCGTCATGGCCGCCGCGGGCGGCGGCGGGTTCCTGCTCATGGCGCTCGTCGAGCAGGTGCTGCGTCTGCGGACCCGGCGCCGGATCGCGGGAGGCGCCCGTGCCTGACGTCGAGCTCGACCCGGTCATCCATGCCCAGTCGCGCCTGCGCGTCGTCGCGACGCTCGCGGCCCTCGGCGCGGGCGACCAGATCGCGTTCCCCAAGCTCCAGAAGCTCCTCGACATGACCGCGGGCAACCTGTCGACGCACCTGCGCAAGCTCGAGGACGCCGAGTACGTGACGGTCACCAAGACCCACGAGGGCCGCACGCCGGCCACCTACATCAGCCTGACCCCTCGGGGGCGCCGCGCCTTCGAGGTCTACACCGAGTCCCTGAGCACGCTCCTGAGAGGAGCCGGATCGTGAGCACCCAGCACTCAGCCGCCAGACAGGAGGCCCCGCCGGCCACCGCTCGTCCCGCCGTGCGAGGAGGTTCGGCACCTGGCGGGTCCCTCGTGTCTGCGCAGCACGTGACCCGCCGCTTCGGCGACGTCGTCGCTCTCGACGACGTGACCCTCGAGGTCGGGGCCGGCGAGCTCGTGGGCCTCCTGGGCCCCAACGGCGCCGGGAAGTCGACGCTGCTCTCGCTCGTGAGCGGGCAGCGCAAGCCCGACTCGGGCGTCGTGCGCCTGTTCGGCGGCAACCCGCGCGACGCCTCGTCCCGGCAAGGGCTCGGCCTGACGCCGCAGGAGACCGGGCTGCCCGCGACGCTCAAGGTGCGCGAGGTCGTCGACTTCGTCGGCAGGCACTACGCGAACCCCGTGCCCACGGGGCAGCTGCTCGAGCAGTTCGGGCTGTCCGAGCTCGCCGGGCGCCAGACCGGGGCCATGTCCGGCGGGCAGAAGCGGCGGCTCGCGGTCGCGCTCTCGCTCGTCGGGCGGCCCCGGGTCGTGCTGCTCGACGAGCCCACCACGGGGCTCGACGTCGGGGCGCGCCAGGCGTTGTGGGCCGCGATCCGCGAGTACCACGAGGGCGGCGGGACCGTGCTGCTCACGAGCCACTACCTCGAGGAGGTGCAGGCGCTCGCGCAGCGCGTCGTCGTGATCGACCAGGGCGTGGTCAAGGCCGACGACACACTCGACGCGATCCTGCGCCGCGTCGGGCTGCGACGCGTCGTCGTGCGCAGCACCGCGGACCTGGGGACCGACCTGCCGGGCGTGGTGCGTTCGGAGCGGACCGCTGAGGGCGGTGCGGGGGGCGCCGGGGGAGCCGGCGGATCCGGTGGGGCCGTCGCGGTGGAGAGCGGGGCCGGGGGCGCGGGAGCCGCGGGCGCGGGAACCGGGGGCGCCGGAACCCCCGCCGACGGCTGGCGCTACGAGCTGTACACGGCCGACGCCGACGAGCTCGTCCGCACGCTCGTGACCTCGGGCCTGCCGTTCCACGGGCTCGAGATCCGGGGCGCGAGCCTCGAGGAGGCGTTCGAGCAGATGGTCGCGAGCGGCCCTGCGGGTGGTGCTCCTCCGGGTCGCGCACCCGGGACCGGCCGGCCGGCCCGCGCCGCCCGCCCGACGAGCGCCGAGTTCGGCGGGCCCGACGCGACCCCCTCCCGCGGTGACGCGGGAACCCCGACGGGCGTGGCGCCGTCGGGCACCCTGGACCGGACCTCCGAGGAGGAGAGCGCGCGATGAGCACCCTCGACGCAGTCACCACGACCCCCGGCGTGAGCGGGCGTCCGCCCAGCGCCGCGACCCTCACCTGGATCCACCTCAAGTACCAGTTCCTCGAGACCGTGCGCGTGCCCATCGCGGTCCTCGGGAACCTGCTGTTCCCGGCGCTCGCGATGTTCTTCTTCGTCGTGCCGCAGAAGGAGGTCGCGGACAACCCCGTCGCGGCGACCACGGCCGTCGCGTCGCTCGGGCTGTTCGCGATCTGCTCCGCGAGCCTGTTCACGTACGGGCTGGGCGTCGCGGAGGACCGGGCGCTGCCGTTCGACCCGTTCCTGCGCTCGCTGCCCGCGGGTCCCGCGCCGCGCATGATCGCGCGCATCCTCAACGGCGGGATCTTCTCGCTGTTCGGGCTCGTGCCGCTCATCCTCATCGGGTGGTTGCTGACCGCGGCCACCGTGACGTGGTCGCAGCTGCTCGCGGGCGTGGGCACCGTGCTGCTCGTGTCGGTGCCGTTCGTGCTGCTGGGCATCGCGATCGGGTACTCGCTCTCGGCCAAGGCCGCGCTGCCCGTGGTGCAGGTCATCCTGTTCCCGCTCGCGTTCGCGGGCGGCCTGTTCCTGCCGCCGTTCCTGTTCCCGCCGTGGCTCGACACGATCTCGATGACCACCCCGACGCGTGCTGGTCGAGACCTGCTGGTCCAGGCGCTCACGGGCGAGCCGGCGTACGCGCTCGCGTGGGTCGTGCTGGCGGGGTGGACCGTGGTGTTCGCGGTCCTGGCGGTGTGGGCGTACCGGCGGGACGAGGGGCGCCGGTTCAGGTAGCCCTCTGGGGGCTGACGTGGTGCTGACGTGGTGCCGACGTGGTGCTGACGGGGTGCCGACGAGGTGCTGACGTGGTGCCGAGAACGAGGTTGCGGTCGCTATCCACCGGACAGCGACCGCAACCTCGTTCTCGACAGCGCGGAACCTCGTGCTCGGCCGGGCACGCGGTCCGTGCCGACCGATGGGCAGTCCTCCCCGTTGAGCCGCGCTGCCGTGGCCGCTACTGTTCCCAGGCGGTGGTCGCCGGACCGCCACGACGAGAGGTGGAACCCGTGGCGTGGTGGGAGGACGAGAAGCCGAGCCTGGCCGACCAGCTCGCTGACTCGAGCAGGCCGACGAGGTCGGCTTCGCGCTACACGACCGATCACTCGCGCAGCTGGGGGACGGTGCCGCTGTGGCTGCTGCTCGGGGCGGCGATCACGGTCGTCGGGGGTGCCGTGCTCTGGTCCTCGCAGTCGGCCGTGACGGTCTGCCTCGGCGTGACGGTGCTGGCGCTGGGGCTGTTCTACCTGAGCCAGTACGGCGTCCTGGCCTTCTACGCGCTGCAGGTCGGCCGGCTGCGCGATCGGCGGACCGCGGCAGCGCTCGCGCACGAGCCTCCACCGACACTGACCGACGACGACGTCCGCCAGTTCCACGTCCCCGTCCGCCCCTCCTTCGCCGGTCCTGCGCGCCTGGGGCTCCTGGACCCGGGGGAGGGCCCGACGCCTCCGGCGATGCGCGTCGCCCGGATCGTCGGGGGCTCCTGCACGGCAGTCTTCATGGTGGGGGCGGTCGCGACGATCGTGGCCGGCTGGGCGTCGTAGTCCTGACCGGCACCGTCGAGCCCTCTCCAGGTGCCGAGAACGGGGTTGGGGGGGGGTTGGGGGGGGGGAACACCCCCCCCCCCCGGGGGCCAGCGCCGGACCCCCGGGTCCACCCCCCCCCCCCCCGTCCCCCCCACCCCCGCGCCACACACGGGGGGGGCCGGAGTTCGCGGGCCAAACCCCCCCCCAACCCCGTTCTCGACTGCGCGGAACCTCGTGCTCAGCCCGCCGAGCGCAGCCGCAGCGAGTTCCCGACGACGAGCACCGAGCTCATGGCCATCGCCGCCCCCGCGATCATCGGGTTGAGCAGGCCCGCCGCCGCGAGCGGGATCGCCGCCACGTTGTAGGCGAAGGCCCAGAAGAGGTTCTGCTTGATGATGCGCAACGTCTGGCGCGAGAGCCGGATCGCCGTCGCGGCCGAGCGCAGGTCGCCGCGGACCAGCGTGATGTCGCTCGCCTCGATCGCGACGTCGGTGCCCGTGCCCATGGCCAGCCCCAGGTCGGCGCCGGCTAGTGCCGCGGCGTCGTTCACGCCGTCCCCGACCATCGCGACGACCCGACCTTCGGCGCGCAGGCGTGCGACGACGTCGACCTTGTCCTGCGGCAGGACCTGCGCGATCACGTCCTCCTCCGCGATGCCGACCTGCCGGGCGGCGACCCGCGCCGCGCCCGCGTTGTCGCCCGTGAGGAGGAGGGGGCGCAGGCCCAGCTCGCGGAGCTCGGCCACGGCCTGGGCCGAGGTCTCCTTGACCGGGTCGCGCAGGACCAGGACGCCCTGGGCGGTGCCGTTCCAGGCGACGACGACGGCGGTCGCGCCCGTGGACTCGGCCTCGTCGAACGCGCGGCGCAGGTCGGTCCCTGCGGTGCCGGGGCGAGCGTCGTCCTCGGGGCTCGGGGGCTCCGAGGCGTCGAACGTGATGCCCTGCTCGGCGAGCCAGGACGGGCGTCCGACCAGGACCCGCTGCGCGTTGAGCGCTCCCGTGGGGGACAGACCCGAGTGCGCGGTGCGGACCAGGCCGCTGACCCCGCCACCGGGAGAGCTCACGAAGTCGAAGACCTGCGCGGAGCCGATCACGACGCCGTCGGCCCCGGTCTCGAGACCCCCGGTCTCGACCCCCGCCACGGACGAGTTGTCAGAACTAGGCCGGGGGATGGCCCGGTGTGCTTCTGACACCTGATCGGGGGAGGCCGCGAGAGCCGCTGTCCCGACCTGCTCTGCGACGGTACCGCCACCGGCCGGCGCCTCAGGAGCAGCCGAACCCGGTCCGACCCCCGCGACCCGCGCCGCGGCAGCCGCGACGGCCTGCGCGATCGGGTGCTCGCTCAACTCTTCGACCGCGCCGGCGAGGCGCAGGGCGTGGTGAGCGGCGCCGTCGGGCCCCTCGCTCGGTGAGCCGGCAGCAGCCCGCGCCGCCTCCGACCCCAGGTCGAGCGAGCCCTCGCGCGTGACCACGCGCTCGAGCGCCATGCGGCCCTGCGTCACGGTGCCGGTCTTGTCGAGCACGATCGTGTCGACGCGGCGCGTGGACTCGAGGACCTCGGGTCCCTTGATGAGGATGCCGAGCTGCGCGCCCCGGCCCGTCCCGACGAGCAGGGCGGTCGGCGTCGCGAGCCCCAGCGCGCACGGGCACGCGATGATCAGCACGGCCACGGCCGCCGTGAAAGCGAACTGCGTGCTCGCCCCCGCGAGCAGCCACCCGCCGAGCGTGAGCACGGCCAGGACCAGCACGATCGGCACGAACACGGCCGAGATGCGGTCCGCGAGGCGCTGCACGGGAGCCTTGCCCGTCTGCGCCTGGCTCACGAGGCGCCCGATCTGGGCGAGCGTCGTCTCCTCGCCCACGCGCGTCGCGCGGACGAGCAGGTGGCCCGAGGTGTTGACGGTCGCGCCCGTGACGTCGTCGCCCGGCGTCACGTCGACGGGCACGGGCTCGCCCGTGAGGAGCGAGGTGTCGACGGCGGAGCTGCCCTCGACCACGACGCCGTCGGTCGCGACCTTCTCGCCCGGGCGGACCGTGAACAGGTCGCCCTCGCGCAGGGTCGAGACGGGCACGCGCTCGGTCACACGCTGGCCGTCGGGGCCGGTCGTGACGCGCTCGGCGTCCTTGGCGCCCATCGCGAGGAGAGAGCGCAGCGCGTCGCCGGCCTTGCGGCGCGAGCGGTGCTCGGACCAGCGGCCCGCGAGGAGGAACGTCGTGACGACGGCGGCGACCTCGAAGTAGAGCTCGGGCATCGCTGCATGCTCGCGCGAGGGCAGCAGCGAGACCGACATGCGCATGCCGATCTCGCCGGCACCGCCGAGCAGGAGCGCCCACAGCGACCACAGGGTCGCGGCGATCACGCCGATCGACACGAGCGTGTCCATGGTCGACGCGCCGTGGCGGGCCGCGCGGAAGGCCGCGGTGTGGAAGGGCCACGCGCCCCACGTCACGACCGGCAGGGCCAGCGCCGTGACGACCCACTGCCACCCCGGGAACTGGAGCGCCGGGATCATCGAGAGCAGCACGACGGGCAGCGTGAGGACCGCGGCGACCTTGAGGCGGCGGCCGAGGTCGGCGCCACGGTCGCGCGTGGGGGCCGAGGTGTCGGTCGCGGCCGGGGCCGCGTCGGGCATCGGGCGAACCGAGGGGCTCGCCGGTGCGGGCTCGGCCGCGGCGGGCGTCGAGGTCCCGGCTGCGGGAGCAGCCGGAGCAGCAGCGCCGACACCAACCCCGGCCCCGGCCGCAGGAGCGCCCGACACCACGCCGCCGGTGGGCGCGACAGGCTCAGCGACGGGCGCCGCAGCAGCCGCCGCCGCGGCAACCGCTGACGCGGCGACGCGCCGGCCCGTAACCGCTGACGCGGCGACGCGCCGGCCCGTGACCCGCGCCTGGTAGCCCGCCTTCTCGACCGCTGCGACGAGCTCGGCGTCGGTCACGTCGTCGGGCAGCACGACGTGCGCGCTCTCGAGCGGCAGGTTCACGGTGGCCTGGGCGCCGTCGACGCGGTTGAGCCGCTTCTCGACGCGCGCGACGCACGACGCGCACGTCATGCCCTCGATCGCGAGGTCGACCTCGACGAACGTGGGGCCGGCGGTCAGGCCGGTGGGGGTGGTCATGGTTGCTCCTGGGAGGTCCGGTGGTGCGTCCGGCGGGTCTCGCCGGGTGGGGTTCTCCGTCGCGGGCCCGCTGTTCGCGGGCGGGGGACGGTGGGGGCGCTCCACGCGCTGTCGCGGGTCACGGTGTGCGACCGTCGGTCCAGCGGGCGGCGTGGCCGAGGCGTCGGCACGCGGCATGCGGGTGGAGCGGTGCCCGACGGCGGAGCGTGGGCCGGGCGCCCGGCCGGTGCTCCGTCGTCGGGCGGGTCGAGCGGTCAGGACGTGCGTGGGGCTGGGGCCTCACGGGCGCTGAAGCACCCTGCGCGGATCAGTTGTCAGAACGTGGCCGGTGCATGGACCGGCGTGGTTCTGACAACTGATCCGTGGCGACGGGAGCGTCAGGCCTGGGGGACCTGGAGGTCGTACGTCTTCACGGCCGGGGCCGCGTCCGCCGCGGAGTCCGTGCCGCAGCCGCAGCCACAGTTGTGCGCCTTGCGGTCCGCCGCCTGCTCGGCCGACTGCGCAGCCTGGGCGTCGAGCTGGACCTCGTAGCTCGTGACCTCGTAGCCGGCCTCGTCCACGGCCTCGCGCAGCGCGGCCTCGTCGAGCGGGTCGTCCGAGAACACGGTGACCTCGGAGGCCCCGCCGACGTTCAGGTCCACGCTGATGTTCTCGACGCCGGCGACCGCGCCGACGTCCTTGGTCACGTGCGAGACGCAGTTGCCGCAGGTCATGCCGGTGACGCCGAGGGTGGTGACGGTGCTCATGGGTGCTCCTTGAGAGGGGGTGGGTGTCAGCTGCGGACGAGTCGGGCGATGGCCTCGGACGCCTCGCGGACCTTGGCGGCGCCCTCGGCCTCGGAGGACCGGGCGGCGTCGACGACGCAGTGGCCGAGGTGGTCCTCGACGAGTCCGATGGACACCGCCTGGAGAGCCTTGGTCACCGCGGAGACCTGGGTGAGGATGTCGATGCAGTAGACGTCCTCGTCGATCATGCGGGCGATCCCGCGGACCTGGCCCTCGATGCGGCGCATGCGCTTGAGGTAGGCCTCCTTGTCGGAGGCATATCCGTGCGGGCCGGTGTGGGCAGGGGCAAGACCCGGCTCGACCGGGTGCTGGGTGGTCGTGTCGCTCATGCTGGGCCTCCGTGTTCGCTCTCGCAGATACCCCTACTGGGTACCACCCTCCAAGGTACCCGGGAGGGGTATCCCCTTGTCAAGGGGCCGAAGGTCCCGCGCAGGCAGCCCGTGCCCCCGGCCGCGCACGCGCAGCCCGCCCTCTGCGACGAATGCGACGTTCGCCACGACATAGTGCCGTTTCGGGTGTTCGATGAGAACCGAACAGCCCGCACGGACGGTGCTCCAGCGTTCCTGGCGGGACTCGACCCGACGTCAGGAGCCCACCATGACAACGCAGGACCCGATCCTCACAGCCTTCTCCTCCGCCGCCAAGCAAGTCTGGTACTGGCCCGTGATCCGCGGCGTGATCGCGATCCTCTTCGGCATCGTCGCGCTCGCGTGGCCGGAGATCACGGCCGTCGTCTTCATCTGGATCGTCGCGATCTTCACGCTCGTCGACGGCCTGTTCGAGATCGTCGAGGGCATCCGTCGCCGGGGGACCGGCGGCACCGCAGCGCTCGTCACGGTCGGCCTCGTGAGCGTCGCGGTCGGCATCGTGCTGCTCGTGTGGCCCGGCAAGACCGCCGAGGTCCTCGTGTGGATCGTGGGTCTGTGGGCCGTGGTCCTCGGGATCTTCCAGGCGATCGCGAGCATCGAGCTGCGCAAGGTCCCCGGCAGCGGCTGGGGCTGGGGAGTCTTCGCGGGCCTGCTGTCGCTCGTGTTCGGTCTGCTCGTGCTCTTCAACGTCGGCGCGGGCGTCGTGTCGATCGTCTGGATCCTCGCGATCGTGGCCCTCGTGTGGGGCATCTCGCTCATCGCGTTCGGCTTCCAGATCCGCAGCCTCGGCAAGAAGGCCGGTCAGGTCACCTACTGACCGGCTCCCGTCGGTCGAGCCCCCCTCGACCGGCGGGACCGCCTGCCGCGCCGTGCACCACGGCGCGGCAGGGCGTGAGGTGAGCGGCGGGGGGGGGGGCCGGGGGCGGGGGCGCCCGCCCCCCCCCCGGCCCCCCCCCCCCCCCCCCCCCCCCCCCCCCGGGGGGGGGGGGGGGGGGGGGGGGCGGGGCGGGGGGGGGGGGGGGGGCCGCCCCCCCCCCCCCGCCGCTCACCCACCAGGCACCCTCACCCCGCGCCCGGGCCGGGCGTGCAGGGCTCAGGCCGTGGCTCGCGCTGCGGCCTTCGCTCCGTCCGGGAGCGCTGCGAGGATGCGCTCGACCGCGGCGTCGTCGTGCGCCGACGACACGAACCACGCCTCGAAGACCGACGGCGGCAGGTTGACCCCGGCGTCGAGCATCGCGTGGAAGAACGCCTTGTAGCGGAACGCGTCCTGGGCCTGCGCCTGGGCGTAGTTGCGGACCCCGGCCGCGGCGGCGAAGTCGCCGAACATGATCGAGAACAGGTTGCCCGAGCGCTGCAGGCGGTGCGCGACACCCTCGGCGGCGAGGGCCGCGCTCGCGGCGTCCCCCACGACCTGCGCGACGTGGTCGACGCGCGCGTACACGGCGGCGTCGGCCAGGCGCAGCGTCGCGAGGCCCGCCGCGACCGCGACCGGGTTCCCCGAGAGCGTGCCCGCCTGGTAGACCGGGCCGAGCGGCGCGAGCTGGTCCATGATCGAGGCCGGTCCGCCCAGTGCCGCGACGGGCATGCCGCCGCCGATGACCTTGCCGAACGTGAAGAGGTCGGGCGTGTACTCGGGGAGGGCGCCCGCGGCCAGGCCTGACTCCAGGCCCCACCAGCCGCTCGGACCCACGCGGAAGCCCGTGAGGACCTCGTCGAGGATCAGCAGCGCGCCGTGCGCGGACGTGATGCGGCGCAGGCCCTCGTTGTAGCCGGGGGCCGGCGGGACGATCCCCATGTTCGCCGGGGCTGCCTCGGTGATGACCGCGGCGATCTCCGAGCCCCGCTCGGTGAACGCGCGCTCGACGGCGTCGAGGTCGTTGTAGGGCAGCACGAGGGTCTCGGCCGCACTGGCCTCGGTCACGCCGGCCGAGCCGGGCAGCGCGAGCGTCGCGACGCCCGATCCCGCCTCGGCGAGCAGCGAGTCGACGTGCCCGTGGTAGCAGCCCGCGAACTTGATGATCAGGTTGCGGCCCGTGAAGCCGCGCGCGAGGCGCACCGCGGTCATGGTCGCCTCGGTGCCCGTCGAGACCAGGCGGACGCGCTCGGCGGCGGGGACCCGACGACGGACCTCCTCCGCGAGGTCGACCTCGCCCAGCGTCGGGGCGCCGAACGACAGTCCGCGTGCCGCAGCGTCCTGCACGGCCGCGACGACTGCTGGGTGCGCGTGGCCCAGGAGCGCGGGACCCCACGAGCACACGAGGTCCACGTACTCGCGGCCCGTGACGTCGGTGACGTACGCGCCACGCGCGCTCGCGATGAACCGCGGGTCGCCGCCGACCGAGCCGAAGGCCCGCACGGGCGAGTTCACGCCGCCGGGGATCGCGCCCTGGGCGCGCACGAACGCCTCGTGGTTGTCGTGGAGGGTGGTCGCGTGCGCCGGGGAGCCGGCGGGGTGGATCGTCATCGGTGTCACCGAATCCATTCTGCGATCTCGAGGGCCCAGTAGGTCAGGATGATGTCGGCGCCCGCGCGCTTGATGCCGAGCACGGACTCCAGGACGGCGCCGCGCCGGTCGATCCAGCCGTTCGCGGCCGCGGCCTCGATCATCGCGTACTCGCCCGAGACCTGGTAGGCGGCGACGGGGACGTCGCTGCGCTCGGCCACGGCCGCGAGCACGTCGAGGTACGAGCCTGCGGGCTTGACCATGACCATGTCGGCGCCCTCGGCCAGGTCGAGGTCGGCCTCGCGCAGGCCCTCGCGGAAGTTCGCGGAGTCCATCTGGTAGGTGCGGCGGTCGCCCTGGAGCGTCGAGTCGACGGCCTCGCGGAACGGACCGTAGAACGCGCTCGCGTACTTGGCGCTGTACGCCAGGATGCTCACGCCCGCGTGCCCGGCGTCGTCGAGGGCCTCGCGGATCACGGCGACCTGGCCGTCCATCATGCCCGACGGCGCCACGACCTCCGCGCCCGCCTCGGCGAGCGCGCGGGCCATCGAGGCGTAGCGGACGAGGGTCGCGTCGTTGTCCACGACCAGGTCGCCGTCCGGGCCGGTCGTCAGGACCCCGCAGTGCCCGTGGTCGGTGAACTCGTCGAGGCACAGGTCGGCCATGACGACCGGTCCCGGTCGGCCCGTGCCGGCAGCGGCGTTCCGGGCGGCGTCGCGCGCGATGCGGACGGCCCGGTTGAGGATCCCGTCGGGGGCGTCGGCCTGCGAGCCGGTCGCGTCGCGGTGCTCGGGGATGCCGAACAGCATGACGCCGCCGACCCCGGCCGCGGTGGCCCGTGCGACGGCCTGGGCGAGGCTCGCCTCGGTGTGCTGCACGATGCCCGGCATGGACCCGAGCGGCTTGGGCTCGGTCAGGCCCTCCTTGATGAACAGGGGGAGCACGAGGTCGGCGGCGTGCAGCCGGGTCTCGGCGACGAGCCGGCGCATCTGCGGGGTCGAGCGCAGGCGGCGGGGACGGATCACGGGAGGTTCCTGCCTTCTGTGGGGGATGGGTTGTCAGAGCTGGGCCGGGGTATGGCCCGGGTCAGTTCTGACAACTGGTCGAGGGGTGCCGGGGACGTGGTGCCGGTGGGAGCCGGGTCGGGGGACGTGGGGGTGCCGGTGTGAGCTGGCGCGGGGGACGGGACGGTCCTGCTGCGCCCCGGGCCCACCGGGCCCACCGGACCCGCCGCTCCCGCTGGCCCTGGCCCCGCGCCGAGAGATTCGTTGTCAGAACTGACCCGGGGGATACCCCGGTGTGCTTCTGACAACTCGGCGCCGACGCGCAGCACAGCACCGGCCAGCGCCTCGTCGGTCGCCTTCTCGGCCACGGCGTCGATCCGCAGCCCGACCGCGTGCGCGGCCTCCGCCGTCGGCTCCCCGATCGCGACCCCCGCGACGCGGGGGTCCACGCCGAGCTGGGCCGCGACCTCGCGCGCCACGCTGCCCGACGTCAGCACGACCACGTCGACCGCCCCGGCCCGCCACGCCTCGACGACCTCCGGGGAGAGCGCGTGCGACACGGTCCGGTACGCGGTCACGACGTGGACGTCCCAGCCGCGCTCGCGCAGGCCCTCGGCCATGGTGGGCTTCGCGAGGTCGCCCTGCGGCACGAGCACGCGCCGCGACGAGGTGCTCGCCGACGAGTCGTCAGAAGTGGCCCGGGGTTCCGCCCGGTGTGCTTCTGACAACTGATCGGTGAGCGCGTCGAACGCCGCGAGCAGACCGCGCGCCGAGTTCACGGTCGCCTCGAGGTCCACGTGGACGCCCACGGCCTCGAGCGCGCGCCGCGTCGCGGGCCCGACCGCAGCCCACCGCGTGCCAGGACCCGCGGAGTCGGCAGCGCCACCGGTTCCCGCAGGTCCGGCCAGCGCGGCGAGGTCCAGTCCGCGGCGCGCGGCGCTCGCGGTCAGCTCGTCGATCGCGTTGACGCTCGTCACCACGACCCACGCGAAGGCGCCGTGCGCGAGGTCCGCGACGGCGGCGTCCATCGCTGCGGTGTCCTCGATGGGGGCGCGCTCGATCGCCGGGCTCACGAGCACGGTCGCACCCTGCGCGCGCAGCCGCGCGGCGAGGGGCTCGGCTCGCTCGGGCGAGCGCGGCACCAGGACGGTGTTACCGGTCAGCGCCCCGACGGCGCGGGCCGGTCCGGAGGTGGCCGGGTCGTGCGCCACGGGCACGTCCCCCTGCCCGACGGCGCCACTCGCCGCGGGAGCGTCGGTGTCCGTGGGAGGGGCAGCGTCGTCCGGCCCGACGGCGTCGCTCACCGCGGCGGGGCGGGCGGGAGTCTCGGAGGAGGTGTCCGCAGCAGGCGTGGCCGGGCGTGCCGGCACGGGCGGCAGGTCGCGCCCGCGCTGGGGGTCGCGCAGCCGGCCTGGCATCAGCGCTGCTCCGGGCCCACGGGGGCGTCGGTGCCGCCGACCGTGAGCTCGTCGTCCTCGATACCGCCGGTCGGCGCCGTACCCGGGGCCCAGAGCGTGGGCGCCTCGGCCCGAGCGAGCGAGCCCCCGCCAGGACCGGTAGCGCGCAGGGGCGCGAGCTCGGCGGCCCCGCCGGCCAGGAGGGCGTCGGCGACCTCGACGCCCAGGCCACGGGCCAGCGCGTCGTCGGCGCGGGGCACCCCACCGGTCGTGTCGGCCGAGCGTCCGGCTCCACCGGCGACCGGTGGCAGCGCGACCCGGGCCGAGTGCGTGAGGACCTGCCCGCCGTCGAGCCGCGCGACGACGGCCGAGAGATGGAGCTGGTCGTCCTCGACCACGGCGTGCGCCCCGACGGGTGCCGCGCACCCGGCCTCGAGCCGGGCGAGCAGCGCGCGCTCGGCGAGGACCGCGAGGCGGGTCGGGAGGTGGTCGAGGCCCGCGACGACCTCGGCGAGGTCGAGGGGCTGGCGCGTGCCGCCGTCGGGCAGGAGGTCGAACGACGCGAGGGGAGACAGGTCCGCGGTCCGGACCTCGACACCCAGGGCCCCCTGCCCGGGCGCGGGGGCCATGACGCGCACGTCGATGACCTCGGAGACCGCGTCGAGCCGGCCCAGGCGCGAGAGCCCCGCGTAGGCGAGGACGACCGCGTCGAGGTCCGCGTCGGGGCCGAGAGCGCGCGCGAGGCGCGTGTCGACGTTGCCGCGGATGTCGAGCACGTCGAGGTCGGGGCGGACCGCGAGGAGCTGGGCCGCGCGGCGCGGGGACCCGGTGCCGACCTTGGCGCCGCGCGGCAGGGTCGCGAGCGTCCAGCCGTTCCGGGCGCACAGGACGTCGCGCGGGTTCTCGCGCTCGGGCGTCACGAGGGTCAGCCCCTCGGCAGCGCCGGTCGGCAGGTCCTTGAGCGAGTGGACCGCGACGTCGCAGCGGCCGTCGAGCAGGGCCTCGCGCAGCGCGGTCACGAACACCCCGGTGCCGCCCATCGAGGCGAGCGAGCCCGAGCGGACGTCGCCCTCGGTGCGGATGCGCACGATCTCGACCGGATGCCCGGTCAGGTGCTCGATGCGTCGTGCGACGAGTCCCGTCTGGGTCGTCGCGAGGGCGCTGCCACGGGTTCCGACACGAATGCTCACGCTCCTAGTCTCCTCTGCCCGGAGGCATTGTCGAAATGCGCGTGAACCGGTGCGGCGCGGCATTCTGCGGAAAGGAGGCGCGAGTGACATCGACCTGACGCGAGGTCAGAACAAAGAGACGAATTGTCAGGACGTTTGTCGCAGGAATGCGGAAGGCTGCGGTGCCGTCCGCATCGCCCCCGAGGATCAGAGCTGCTCGGCGCAGTCCTGGGCGTGCCCGACGATCGCCGCGAGCCCCGTGCCCGCGATCCAGCCACCCGTGACCCCGAGCCCGTCGACGTGCGAGACCCGCTCGACGAACGCCGCGACCTCGCGCCGGTAGACGGGCGTGGGCGGGGGGAGCGACCCGTTCCAGCGCGTCGACAGGTGCTCGCGCACCTTGCCGTCGAGGTCGACCCCGAGCAGCACCGAGGCGTCGCGCACGACCTGGTCGAGGGTCGGCTCGACCGTCTCGCCGATGCGCCCGTAGCTCAGGCGCACCACGTGGTTCCCCGGCCCGACGGCGCCCGCCACCCGGGCGGCCAGCCACGGCCACTTCGCGGTCGAGTGGGTCAGGGCCTTGGCCTGGACGGGGTCGTGCGCGCCGGCCCGGTGGTTCTCGTCGCGCGTCGACCAGGTGCGGGGCTTCGGCGCGACCAGCAGCCCGCTGCCCCGTGGGGCCGCGTCGAGCTCAGGGGCCTCGAGCAGGAGCGTCACGAGACGGATGTCCGCACCGGGCTCGGGGTCCGGCACCGGGTCGGCCGTGCGGCCCGCGAGCGGGGACACCAGGTCGACGACCGCGGGCGTCGTGACCAGCAGGCGCGGGGCCCGGAAGGTCGTGGGACCCCCGGGACCCTCGGCCTGGACGCTCCACCCCAGGTCGCCGTCACGGTCCAGCGCGACCACCTCGTGGCGCACGAGCAGCACCCCCGCCGGGCCCGCGCTCCCGGCGGGAGCCCCGCCGTCGGGCACGTCGCTCGTCACGGCGAGCGTTAGCTCCTCGACGAGGCGGTGCATGCCGCCCTCGATGCCGCGCACCGCAGAGCCCGCCGGGGCCTGGGCGCGCATCGCGGCGACCGCCCGGGTCAACGAGCCCTCGCGGGCGTAGGCCTCGCGCAGGCCCGGGGCCACGGCATCGACGTCGAGACGTTCGAGCGGCGCCGAGTGGACGCCCGCGGCGACCGGCGCCACGAGACGTTCCGCGACGCGGCGTCCCAGGCGCGAGCGCGCGAACGTCTCGAGGTTCTCCTCGTCGACCCATCGGCGCGGCTTGATCCGGTCCATGCCCGCGCGCAGCGCACCGGGCCAGCCGACCGCGCGGCGCACGTCGGCCGCGAACGGGTGCGCCGGGATGCCCATGATCCCGGCCTTCGGCAGCGGGAACGCGCGGCTCGCGGCGTAGCCCCACGCGCTGATCGGGGCGGGCTCGACGACCGTCAGGCCCAGGTCGGCGACCAGGTCGCCCACGGCGGACCCGCGGGCCGCGAACGACTCGGCGCCCACGTCGACCGACAGGCCCGTCGAGCCCAGCTTGTCGCCGTGCACAGGGCCGCCCGGGCGGTCGGCCGCTTCGAGGACGAGGACGCGCAGGCCGCGGCGGCGCAGGGAGCGCGCGGCGGTCAGGCCGGCGATGCCCGCGCCGACGACCACGGCGTCGAACGTGGAGGAGGAAGGGCCGGACGATCCATCAGCAACGGGGTGCACACGTCAAGTGTGCCCCCGCTGCGAGGGTGTGTCAGACCGTGCGGGACCCCGGGGTCACGCGGGTTCCGACACGTTCCGGACGGAATGGACGAGCTCGACGACCCGGGTCAGGACGGTCGGGTCGGTCTCGGGCGGCACGCCGTGGCCGAGGTTCACCACGTGCCCGGGGGCAGCGCTCCCACGGTGCAGGACGTCGCGGACGTGCGCCTCGAGCACGGGCCACGGCGCGGCGAGCAGCGCCGGGTCGATGTTGCCCTGGATCGGCACGTACCCCCCGAGGGTCGCCGCGGCCTCGTCGAGCGGCGTGCGGTAGTCCACGCCCACGGTCGGGTGCGTCACACCGGCCTCGGTGAGGGAGTCACGCATGGCCCCGAGCAGGTGCCCGGTGCCCGTCCCGAAGTGGATCGCCGGGACGCCCAGGTCGCTGACCTGCGACAGCGCGACCGTGCTCCCCGGCTTGGCGCCTGTGAGGTAGTCCTCGCGCGACAGGCTGCCGGCCCACGAGTCGAACAGCTGGGCGGCGCTGGCCCCGGCCAGGACCTGGGCGCGCAGGAACGCGCCCGTGATCTGCGCGGTCCACGCCGTCAGGCGGGCCCACGACTCGGGGTCCGCGTGCATGAGCGTGCGCGCCGCGAGGTGGTCGCGCGAGGGGCGCCCCTCGACCAGGTAGGCCGCGAGCGTGAACGGCGCGCCCGCGAACCCGATGAGGGGCGTCGAACCGAGCGCCGCGACCGTGAGCGCGACGGCCTCCGTCACGGGCGCGAGCGACTCCGGGGTGAGCTCGTGCTCGACGAGGCGAGCGACGTCGTCGGGCGTCCGGTAGGCCTGCCCCATGACCGGACCGACGCCCGGGACGATGTCCACGTCGACCCCCGCGAGCTTGAGCGGGATGACGATGTCCGAGAAGAAGATCCCCGCGTCCACGCCGTGGCGGCGCACGGGCTGGAGCGTGATCTCGCTCGCCAGGTCCGGGCGCAGGCACGAGTCGAGCATGCCGATGCCCTGGCGCAGCTCGCGGTACTCGGGAAGGGACCGACCGGCCTGCCGCATGAACCACACGGGTGTGGTTTCCGGGCGGTCGCCGCGCAAAGCGCGCACGAGGGGAGAATTCGTCGTCCGGCCGTCGACGAGAGGGTGGTTGTCTGAAAGCGCGGTGAACGTCACAAGAACCGATTCTGCCGTGCGCGGGGAGGAATGATTCAATCGGAGCACTGTGGTTCTCCTGTCGATGACTGCAAGTCACCACGAGCTGGACATGTCCACCCTCGAGCTCCTCTCCACCGGAGCCGCGTCGGTCGGGCGGACGGCCGTCGAGACCTGCGAAGCGATCACCGGTGCCGTCGTCGTCGCGACGTGCAACCGGTTCGAGGTGTACCTGGACGTCGACTCGCCCGTGGACGGGCGGGGCGTGCAGCACGCGTCGCACGAGGTCGCGCGGCTCGTCGCCGCGGCGTCGGGAGTCGCGGAGGACGTGGCGGTCGGGGCGTTCTCGACCCGCACCGGGCCCGACGTCGCCGCTCACCTCTTCGAGGTCGCGGCCGGCCTGGACTCGATGGTCGTGGGCGAGCGAGAGATCGCCGGGCAGGTCAAGCGCGCGCTCGAGGAGGCCCGCGAGGGCGGTGCGACGTCGTCCACGCTCGAGCTCCTGTTCCAGACCGCGTCCCGGACCTCCAAGAAGATCAGCAACGAGACGACGCTCGGTGGCAACGGCCGGTCGGTCGTGTCCCTGGGGCTCGACCTCGCGAGCGCCGAGCTCCCGCCCTGGCGCCAGGTCCGCACGGTGCTCATCGGGACGGGCTCGTACGCCGGCGCGTCGCTCGCCGCGCTGCGGGCGCGGGGCTGCGAGGACGTGCGCGTGTACTCGGGGTCGGGTCGCGCCGAGCAGTTCGCGGCCGACCGGGGCGCCGTCGCGGTGACGGATCTGGTGGCGGCTCTCGAGGACGCCGACCTCGTGGTCTCGTGCAGCGGGGCGCGGGGACGAGTGGTCGCCGACGCGGGCGGCCGTGAGGCTGGGCGTGGTGGTCCGGGTGCCGGTGCCGGTGCGCCGAGGGGGACCGGGCCGGGCGCCGATGGTGACGCCGTGCGCGCCGAGGGTGACGCGCTGGGCCACGTGCTCGACGCCGCCGCGCTCGTCCGTGCCCGGTCCCGCGCCGCGGAGGCCGCGGGCGACGAGGCGCCGCACCGACCCATGGTGGTCCTCGACCTGGCGCTGCACCGCGACGTCGACCCGCGCGTCGCGGACGTCGACGGCGTCCTGCTCTACGACCTGGCCTCCCTCAAGGCGCACTCACCCGCGCTCGGGTCGCTCGTCGTCGGGCAGGCACGGCGGATCGTGGACCGTGCCACGCGGGACTTCGAGGAGACGCGCCTGGGGCGCGCGGCCGACACGGCCGTCATGGAGCTGCTCGACGACGCCGACCGGCGGATCGCGGCCGAGGTCGCCGAGCGCGTGGCCGAGCGCCGCGCCGCGGGGACCGAGGTCGACGACGCCGAGACCGAGGCGCTCACGCGCTCGGTCCGTCGCCGCGTGCACGCCGACCTGCACGACGCGATCGTCGCGGCCCGGTCGTCGGCCCTCGCGTCGGCCCAGGCAGAGGCCTCGGCCGTGGTGGCCGACGCCGAGGAAGCGCTCCGCAGTGCTGGGACCAACGGGCTCGACGTCGAGGCGTGCGCGGGGCGCTGACCCGGTCCGGCTCTCTGCGCCGAGCACGAGGTTGCGGTCGTTCTCGTGCGGTTCTCGACCGCAACCTCGTGTTCGACCGATCGCAACCCCGTGCTCGACCGAGTGACGGTCCGCGTCAGGCCGCGAGCACTCCTGTCGCCGCCAGCCGCTCCAGGACGATCCGGCCCGCGGGCGGGACACGGTGCGCGTCGTTCGCCGTGACCCACGTGAGCTCACGGACCTCGGCACGAGGCGCCGGCTCGGGGGACCCGGGCAACAGGTCGGCGTAGAGGCAGTGCATCCGCACGAGCCGCCCGTCGAGCCCGTGGCCGGGCGCCTCGGCGACGAGGCCGGACCTCACCGTGGCAGGGTCGAGCAGCACGCCGAGCTCCTCCTCGATCTCCCGGACCAGGGCCTGCTCGTCGCTCTCACCGGGGTCGAGCTTGCCGCCCGGCATGAAGAACAGGTCGTTGTCCCGGCTGCGGACGACGAGCAGCCGCCCGTCCACGACGTGGATCCAGCCGACGGTCTTCAGGGGTGCGAGGGGAGAGGGGGAGGTCACGGAGAACATCCTGTCATCCGGTGCGTCACCGTCGGCGGGCGGGTCGGTCACCGTCGGCGGTCCGGTCCGTGGGAGCGGATGCGCCGGAAACTCGCCGATAGTTCCGTTTCAGAACGAAAGTCGATACTGTGCCGATCGCGGTCGAGGGCCTCAGGGCGTCGGCCGCGACGACGACAGGTCACGCGCGGCTCCGTCCGCCCGATCGGACGGAGAGCTCGATGGGATTCATCAAGGCCTTTGCTGGTGCCCTCGGCGGCACGCTCGCGGACCAGTGGAAGGACTTCCTGACCCCGCCCACGAACCTGGCGCCGACCGCGGCGCTCTTCCCGGCGGTCGCGCAGGGGCAGAACGCGGGGCGCGGGTCCAACACCAAGGGCTCGGCGAACATCATCACGAACGGCAGCCGGTTCGTCGTTCCCGAGGGCTACGGGCTCCTGACGTTCCAGGACGGCGCGCTCACGGGCTTCGTGGCCGAGCCGGGTGGCTACCTGTTCACGTCCGACGACCAGAACTCCCAGTCGATCTTCGCCGACAACGGCTTCCTGAGCCCGCTCATCAAGACCACGTGGGAACGCTTCAAGTTCGGCGGGCAACCCGGGTCGCAGCAGCTCGGGTTCTACGTGAACCTCAAGGAGCTGCCGAACAACCGGTTCGGTACGCAGTCGGAGATCTACTGGGACGACGCGTACCTCGGCGCCCAGGTGGGTGCCGTGACGCGTGGCACCTACACGCTGCGCATCGTCGACCCGATCCTCTTCGTCAAGCAGTTCGTGCCGCTGACCTACCTCGGTACGGGCGCGAAGGTGTTCGACTTCTCCGACCTCGACAACGACGCCGCGAGCCAGCTCTTCACCGAGGTCGTCGGGTCGCTCGCGGCAGCGTTCTCGAGCTACACCAACGACCCGGACAAGGGGAACCGGATCACCCGGATCCAGAGCGACTCGGTCGGGTTCGCGCAGTCGTTGGCGGGCGCGGTCGAGGAGGGGTACCAGTGGACGTCCTACCGCGGTCTGTCGATCGTCAAGGTCGCGCTCGCGGCGATCGAGTACGACGAGGACACCAGGGCGCTGCTGAGCGACGTCAAGAAGGCTGACGCGCTCGCAGGTGCTCGCGGGAACTCGTTCCTCCAGCAGGCTGCCGCGCGCGGCATCCAGGCTGCGGGAGAGAACCCAGGAGGAGCCGGGGGCGGCGCGAACATGGCGATCCTCGGCATGGGGATGAACGCCGCGGGCGGCGCGATGGCCGGGCTCCAGCAGCCCGTCGTCCCGCTCCAGCAGGTTCCCGTGCAGAGTGCACCGGCTGCCGCCGCACCCGTAGCACCCGCCGCGCCCCCGGCTTCTCCGGCAGCCGAGGACCCGGTCGCGAAGCTCACGCACCTCAAGGCCATGCTCGATCAGGGACTCATCACTCAGGCGGACTACGACACCGCCAAGGCCAAGGTCCTCGGGTTCTGAGGCGCCGACGATGACTGTCCACGAGCCGGAGGCGGCCGTCCCGTCGTCGGCCCCGCCTGCCTCCCCGCAGGAGGGGTCACCGCCGCCCGTCGGGACACGGGACGGCGGGCCGGCCATCGTCCGTACCGACGTCGGGGCCAGCGACGGTCTCGTCAAGTGCTCACGGTGCGGGGCGACCGAGATCTCGCTCAACGTCGCGACCGGGAACCTGCGCTGCGGGTTCTGCCGGTACGAGTGGGCTGCTGCCGGGACGATCGCGGACCTCGGCCTCGACGGCGACATCGGCGCGCTGCGCGGCGTCGTCGTCGGGTCCGGCACCGCCGCGATCGTGCCGGGGACCGACGAGGTCCTCACGTTCCGGTGCTCGGCGTGCGGTGCGGACGTCGTCGTCGACACCGCGCACGGCACCCAGGCGCGCTGCCACTGGTGCCGCAACACGTTGTCGGTCAACCAGCAGGTCCCCAACGGCGCGGTGCCCGACGTCGTGCTGCCGTTCCGCCTGGCCAAGGACGAAGCGATCACGCGCATCCGGGAGTTCGTCGGCAAGCGTCGCTTCTACGCCCACCCGACGTTCCGGGCCGAGTTCGTCCCGGAGAGCGTGGTCGGGGTCTACATGCCGTACCTCGTCGCGGACCTCAACACCAAGGCCCGGTTGTCCGGGCAGGGCGAGCGCCTCGTGCGGTCCTACACCGTCAAGGTGAAGGGGGCCGACGGCGAGGAGCGCGACGAGCGGCGCTACGACGCCGACGTCTACGACGTCGTGCGCGAGTTCGACCTGCACGTCGACGACCTGACGCTCGAGTCCTCCGCGGACCGACGGGACCACGGCGCGAGCTCGCGGACGAACAACGTCATCAACACGATCCTGCCGTTCGACGTCGAGAACGCAGTCCGCTACGACTCCAACTTCCTCTCGGGGTTCACCGCGGAGCGGCGCGACACCGACATCGACGACGTGCGCGAGCCCGCGTTCGCTCAGGCCAAGGAGATCGCCCGGTTCCGGGCGCTCGACATGATCGAGGCCTACGACCGCGGTCTCCGGTGGGACCACCAGCAGCTCGAGGTCGTGGGCCAGCGCTGGGTCGCCGCCTACCTGCCCGTGTGGCTGTACTCGTACCACGAGGTCCGCAAGAACGGGGGCTCGGTCCTGCACTACGTCGCGGTCAACGGGCGGACGGGCGAGACCATGGGCTCCGTCCCGGTCAACCGCCGCCGCCTGCTCGCGGTGTCCCTCGTCGTCGAGGCCGTCGCGGCCGTGGCGGCCCTCCTCGTCATGATCGGGACCTGATGCACCTGATCGCCCTGGACGCGCTCACCGTGGCGGCCGAGTCCTCGTCCGGCGAGGAGGGGGCCCTTCGGCTCGTCGTCGTGGGTCTGCTGCTGCTCGCCGGGCCGCTCTTCTACTGGTTGACCTGGCGCCGGTACCGCAACGCGGGCGAGCGTCACGACCACCGGAGGGACACGCGCTCCGAGGTGCGGGCGGTGCGCGGGTCGGACGTCCACGTGCGCCGGCTCGTCGGCCGGACGAACAGCAGGATGTCGGGCGCGAACCACCGGTCGTAGAGGGCGCGAGGGCTCCCGCCCGGCGGGCCGTCCGGTCGCCCTTCGCGTCCCCCGCTACCGTGGGCGGATGCGACTCGGAGTGCTCGACATCGGTTCCAACACCGTCCACATGCTCGTCGTGGACGCGGTGCGTGGCGCCCGGCCGGACCCGGCGGCGTCGGGCCGTTCGGTCGTCCGTCTCATGCGCTACCTCCAGCCCGACGGCTCGATCTCGGCCGAGGGCGTCGACGCCCTGCTCGAGGCGGCCGACCGGGCGGCGGCGCTGGCCCGCGAGTACGAGGTCGACGAGTCGCTCGCGCTCGCGACGTCCGCGCTGCGCGAGGCGACCAACGGCCCCGAGGTGCTCGCGGCGATCGAGGAGCGTGTCGGGGTCCCGATCGAGGTCCTCTCGGGTCCCGAGGAGGCGCGGCTGACGTTCCTCGCGGCGAGGCGCTGGCACGGGTGGGCGTCGGGCCGGCTCATGGTCCTGGACATCGGTGGTGGTTCGCTCGAGATCGCCTCGGGCCTCGACGAGGAGCCCGACGTCGCGGTCTCGGTCCCCCTGGGTGCCGGGCGGATGACGATCGAGCACCTCCCGGACGACCCGCCCACGGCCCACCAGGTCGCGGCGCTGCGCACGCACGTGCGCGGGGTGCTCGCCGAGGCCCTCGGCGAGATCAAGGCGCTGCCGCGTCCCGACCACGTGGTCGCGACCTCCAAGACGTTCCGGTCGCTCGCGCGGCTCGCGGGCATGAAGGTCGCGGTCGTGGGTCCGGAGGAGCGCTGGCGCATGGAGCGCTCGCAGCTGTCCGACTGGGTGCCGCGACTCGCGCGCATCCCCGCCACGGGTCGGACCGAGCTGCCGGGGATCACGGCCGAGCGGACGTACCAGATCGTCGCGGGCGGCGTGGTCGCGGAGGAGACCATGAAGGCTCTGCGAGTCGCGGAGGTCGAGATCTGCCCGTGGGCGCTGCGCGAAGGCGCGATCCTGCGCCGGCTCGACCAGATCTGACGGCCCGCGCCGGGCCTCGCAGCACCCCGTTCGGTCCCATGTGAAGCGTCTACCGGGCCTCCGCACATGGTGCTATCTTGTCTCGCATGGTACCTAGCGAGGACATGATCCTCACGAACCTCCGGCGAGGGGCGATCGAGTACTGCGTGCTCGCGCTCCTGGCCGACGACGAGTGGTACGGCCTGGACATCGCCCGCCGTCTCTCCACGGACGGGGTGCTCCTGAGCGGTGAGGGCACGCTCTATCCGCTCCTCGCGCGGCTGCGCAGGGGCGGGCTCGTGGAGACGCACTGGCGCGAGTCCGACGCCGGACCACCTCGGCGCTACTACGCCCTGACCCCTGAGGGGCGCGCAGCCCTCGAGACCTTCGCCCGCACCTGGGCGCCCTTCCGCGACGCCGTCGACTCGACCCTGGGGAGCCACCGATGAACCGCACGAACGACGCGATCAGCGCGTACCTGGACGACCTCGCGCGGATGCTCGCGCACGTCGATCCCGCCGAGCGGGCCGACGTCCTGGGTGGGGTGCGCGAGCACATCGATGCGAGCCTCGCCGAGCTGGGGCACGAGCCCAGCGAGCAGGAGGTCGCGGCGGTCCTCGCGTCGCTCGGCGCCCCGGAGGACGTGGCGCGAGCGGCGTCGGGTGCGCTCAGGGATCCCCTGCCCGACGGCGGAGCCTCCTCTCGTCCCGCCCTCACCGGTGCGTGGGTCGCCCCGGTCGTGTTCGCCCTCGCCCTCGTGGGCATCGTCGGGGCACCGTTGCTCCTCCCGGGCGTCCTGTGGCTCGTCGCAGCGGTCCTGCTCGGTGCCTCGCCGCTCTGGACCACGAACGAGAAGATCTGGGGCATCGTCTCGGGCTTCGGGGCGGGGGCCGCGTGGCTCGGGCTCACGGGCATGATGCTGCTGCCGTCCGCGAGCTGCGCGTCGGTCGGCTCCCTGTCCGCCGCGGGCCCCTCGGCCGTGGGCGCGATCACGGCCGAGGGGTCGGACGGCGGTTTCCACGCGCCGACGAGCGGGGACTTCACGACCACGTGCGACGCCGCGGGTGCGAACGTCGGCGGGCTGGTCCTGACGGTCCTGCTCGGGGCGATCGTCCTGGCGGCGCTCGTCTACCAGGTGGTCCTCCTGCGCCGGGGGCTCGCGCGATCGGCCGCTGGTCCGACCGCCGACGCCTGAGCCGCCCCCGACCGCCTCGCCGCGGACGCGCCCCGACGGGACGTGTCCGCGCGAGGCGGGCGGCGCCGTCGGGCACGAGATGGCCCGGGCCGACGCGGGCGTCCGACGCCGCGCCAGCCCCGGCGTCAGACGCCCAGGACCGCCTCCACGTCGCCCGCTGCGATCGCGTCGAGGAGAGCCTGGTGGTCCAGGGCGTTCTGGTCGGCGTAGCGGCGGGCGAACTCGGTGAACGAGTGGTCCGCGACGTCGCCCTTGCCGAGGTACGCGCTGATCGCGAGGGCGTCGCCCGAACGGGCGTGCCCGCGCGCGAGGACCCACGCGCACATCTGCGCGTAGGCGGCCATCGCGACCGGGAGCATGGTCTCGAGGTCCGCCGAGACCTTCCAGTCCCAGAGCTGGCGGAAGTAGTAGTCGTGGGGGCGGTCGTCGGCGCCGTGCACGGTGTTCCAGCCGAGCAGGGCGTCGCTCGTGGCCTGCAGGAGGCGCTGCCCCTCGACCACGCGGCGCCCGTTCTCGGGGTACGGGCTGGCCGACGTGTAGGGCTCGAGGACCGACGGCTCGGCCTCCTTGACCTGGAGGAACAGGGGATCGTCGTTGTCCCGGCCGACGAGCAGCGCGACCCAGCAGCGCGTGCCGACGCTCCCGACCCCGACCACGCGCCGAGCCAGGTCGACGAGGCGGTAGCGCTCGAGCAGGATGCGCCGGGCGCCCGTGAGCGAGTCGCCGTAGGCCGCGAGGGCCGTGGTCACGACACCGAGGAGGCGAGCCTGCTCGGCGTCGTCGAAGAGGTCGCGCACCGGGACGAGCAGGGGCGGGTCGCTCAGGAACCGCAGCTCGCCGTCGTCGTGCAGCGTGGTGAGCCGACGCCGGGCCTTCTGCCGGTCCTTGGTCCGCGCCTTGCGCAGCGCCTTGCGGAGGTTGTCCATGACGCCAGGAGGGACCGACCCGTTCCACCGTTCGACGATCTCGTCGCCGCGGAGCTGCACGTGCCACAGGTCGAGGTGGCCCAGGTCGGCGAACGTGCGGAGAGTCTGGCGGTACCCGCGCGCCGCGGCGAGCGTGATCCGCTCGCGCTCCTGGTGGGACATGCCGCGGTGGCGTCCCGCGATCTCGAGGCTCGCGACGAGCCGCTGGAGGTCCCACTCGAAGGGGCCGCGGTGCGTCTCGTCGAAGTCGTTGATGTCGAAGACCAGCGAGCGCTCGGGGGACGCGAACCCGCCGAAGTTCGCGAGGTGCGCGTCGCCGCAGAGCTGGACGGTCAGGTCCGTGCGCGGCCCGGTGCCGAGGTCGGCCGCCATGACTGCGGCCGCCCCCCGGTAGAACGAGAAGGGGGTGGCGGCCATGCGTCCCATGCGGAGCGGGACGAGCGACGCGACCCGGCTCGCGTTCTGGGCCTGGAGGATCGCGACGGGGTCGCGACGGTCGGTCGCCGGCGTCCACGCGGCGGTCGAGCGACGGGGGAGGAGCGTGCGGGCCGCGCGTCCCTGCTCCTTGCGGTGCTCGGGCGAGGGCGTCCCGCGCAACGGCGCGCGGTCGGGGGGCTGGTCCGTGGTCTGGGGCATCGTCGCTCCTCGGGTCCGTGGGCGTGACGGCGCCCTCGCTCATCATGGCGCGCGCGGTCACCCAGGGCGCGGTGGAGCATCAGCCTCGGCGGACATTCCCGGCACCTTCGGCTGACCTGTCACCGGAAGCGCTCCCAGCTCTCTTTCTGGGGTAGCGCTGCTCCGCGCTCCCCACCTTGTCCGAGAGGGAAACGCCCATGACCACCCACGAGATCACGCAGGACGTCGTCCTCGACGCCCTCACGCAGGCCGTGACCGGCCGCGTCCTGCCCGGCAACGCCGCCGAGGCCCGGCTCTCGGGCATGAACGTCGCCGTCGAGCACCGTCCCGACTACGTCGTCCACGCCACGTCCACCGCCGACGTCCAGGCGACCGTGCGCGTCGCCAAGACGTTCGGGCTGCCCGTCGCGGTCTTCAGCACGGGCCACGGGTTCGTGCGCGGGATCGACGGTGGCATCGCGCTCACGACCGCGGGCCTGACGGGCGTCGAGGTCGACGAGCCCGCGCGCACCGCGCGCGTCGCCGCCGGCTCCCGCTGGAGGGACGTGCTCGACGCCGTCACGCCCCTCGGGCTCGCCGCCGTCACCGGGTCGTCGCCCGACGTGGGAGTCGTCGGCTTCCTGCTGGGCGGCGGGATGAGCCCGCTCGCCCGGGAGGTCGGCTTCGGCTCGAACTACCTCCTCGCAGCCGACGTCGTGACGGGGGACGGCGACCTCCTCCATGTCGACGCCGACCACCACCCCGAGGTCCTGCGCGCCCTGCGCGGCGGCAAGTGGGGCCTGGGGATCATCACGTCCGTGACGATCAGGCTCCTGCCCCTCGCGACCATCACCGGAGGGAGCTTCTTCGCGGTCGGGGACGACGCCGCGACCATGTTCCGCGCCTACGCCGACTGGGTCGCGACCGCCCCCGCCGACATCACGACCTCGGTCGCGCTGCTGCGGCTGCCCCCGCTCGAGTTCCTGCCCGAGCCCCTGCGAGGTCAGTACGTCGCGAACGTCAGGGTCGCCTCGACCCGCCCCCTCGCGGAGGTGGCCGAGGCGATCGCCCCGTTGCGCGACGCGGCCCCGATCATCCTGGACTCGATCGGCGAGATGCCGTACGCCGCGATCGGAGCGGTCCACCAGGACCCGACCGACCCCATGCCCGTGCTCGACGGCTCGACCCTGCTGCACACGTTCGAGCCGCAGACCGCGGAGGCGCTGCTCGCCGTCGCCGGGCCGCAGTCGACCGCACCGCTGATGATGGCCGAGATCCGCCACCTGGGCGGGGCGCTCGGCGACGGCGCGCACGGTCCCGACAGCGTGACCGGCCGCGACGCCGCGTTCTCGCTCTTCGTGATCGGGGTTCCCGTCCCCGAGCTCTTCGAGACGGCCGTGCCGGCCGCGATCCGCGGGCTGCTCGAGGCCGTGCAGCCGTGGTCGCTCGGTCGTACCCAGGCGAATCTCGCCGGGGCGGTGAGCGAGGCCGCCATGATCGACCTGTGGTCGCCCGCCGACCAGGCGCACCTCGCGACCGTGCGTCGCGACCTGGACCCTGACGGCCGGTTCCTCATGCCCGCGTGAGGGCCCGGCGCCGTCGTCCCGCCCCGACGCTCGAGGCGAGACGACGGGAGGGGCGCGGCGCCGTCGGGCCGTGCAGCCCGGCGGTGGTGCCCCGACCTACTTGGCCGGCGTGATGGTCCCGGGGAACTGCTTGAGGTCCCCGCCGCCGCCCGAGCCCTGGTTGATGGAGAAGAGCATCTCGACGAGCGAACCGTCGGAGCGCGGACCACGAGCCAGGCTCGCGGCGTAGTCGAACGTGCTCACGGGCTTGCCGTCGTAGTCGAGGGCCAGGGCGGAGACCTGGTTGACCCCGATGCTGTCCTTGCTGTACTCGACCGCGTTGGCGTGGAGGGTCGCCATCTGGCGCTCGGTGAGCGTGAGCCGGAGCACGTCACCCTCCTTGACCGTGCCACCCGCGTCGAGGCCCGAGAACTCGCTCTGGTTGAAGAGCTGGGTCGACATCTGGTCGGCCTCGACCGTGTACGTGTAGGTGCGACCTGCGGTGTTCTCGGTCCCGTCCGGGTTGAAGGCCTGCGAGAAGAACGTGTCGCTGCGCCCCCCGTAGCTGAGCTTGGTCTGCTGGTCCGCCGACCCGTCCGGGTAAGTCGTGACCACGGCCGAGCCCGAGTTCTCGCCGAGGTCCCACGACGCGCCGCCCACGGGCGTCTCGACGTCGAGCGACGTCGTGGACTTGTAGTCGATCTTCTCGATCGTCGTGAGCCCCGAGATACCCGTCGACGCGTCCTGCGGGATCTCGCCCGTCAGGAGGTAGGTGTCGTACGCGGCCCGGCCCTCGGGCGTCGAGAGGTCGAGCTCGGCGCTGCGCAGCGACGCGCCGTCGAGCGAGGTCGTGTTGCCCAGCAGGACCTTGACGGCCTCGAAGTCGACGCCGAGCCCGCCGTAGTTGCTCAGCGCGTCCGTGGGACCGGACGTGATGCGCACGGTGTCGTCACCGGTCTTCTCGATCACGCTGCTCACCCCGGCGGACTCCTCGATGCCCGACTTCATGGCGATGTGGCGGAACGAGGCCTCGAGCTCGGTGCCCGTGTAGCTCCCGCTGTCCATGGTGATGGTCGAGCCGTTCGGCATGGTCGAGGGGTCGAACGGGTTGACCGCACCCGGGTCGGTGATCTTGGCGCCGTCGGGCACCTTGACCGCGTACTCGGAGGTCACGCCCGTGGTGTAGCTGCCGCTGACGCCGTTGCCGCCCTTGTCGAAACCGCCCTCGACGCCCACCGAGACGTCGGACTTGGTCGTCCAGGTCGTGAACCCGTCCTCGCTCTTCTCGCCCGACGTGAGCTCGGCACCACCGGTCAGGCCGAACGTCACCTTGGAGCCGTTCGTGGTCTGGAACCAGTTCTCGAGCGTGCCCGAGCCGGAGACCGTGGTCTCCCCGGTGGTCGGGTCGTACGTCACGCCCCCCGAGACCGACCCGCCGCTGCCCTCGGTCGCGGGCGAACCGAGCGAGCCGTTGTCCGTCCCCGACTCCTGGGTCCCCTTGACGGTGACGGTCGGGCCGCCGGGGGACTCGGCGTCGTCGATCCCTGAGGAGGAGCCTGCGCCGGCGCCGCTTCCGGAGCCACCGCCGGGCCCACCCGACCCGGAACCGCCGGCCGAGCCGCCGGCGCCGCCCGACCCGCCGCCGCCTGACGACCCGGTGTCCGCCGCGCTCGTGCTCTCCTGGTCGTCGGCGTTGCGCCGAAGGGTCGTCGCCGCGTCGCGCAAGGACTGGGCGGTCTGCGTCAGCAGGGGCTCGAGCCGGCCGTCCCACTGGCCGCGCTCCTGGTCTGCATCGGGTCCGTACCAGGGCACCGAGTGGAACGAGCCGCGGACCTTCGAGCGCGCCTGGTCGAGGACGCCGGCCCCGCCGTCGAGGCTCGTGGCGAGGTCGCGCAGTGCTGCGACGTCGGCGCCGTACATGACCACGGGCGAACCTCTTTCAACCGGCAGGGAGTCCTGGACGAGGACACGCTACGTGACCGCGCCGGATCGCGACATGGGGAGGAGTCCCCAGGTGGGGCCCCGACGCAGGTCAGCCGACGACGCGCACGCTCCCGGGCAGCCGTCCGTCGTCGCTGATCCTCGACAGGTGGTCGAGGACCGCGCTGTTGTCGGTCGTCTGCCCCAGGAGGCCGCCGACGACGGCGTCGTAGGGCTTGCGGGTGGGGTCCTGGCCGTACGCCCCGTCCATGACGATCGAGGCGAGCGGGTCGTTCATGTCGACGACCTGGGTGGCGCCGTTGTAGCCCGTCATGAGCTTGCCGAAGGCCTGGTCCGCCAGGGCGCGCTCGTCGTGGCCGTCGAGCGTGATCTGCAGCGTCTGGCCGGCTTCTGCGCGGCCCCCGGCGGCGTCGAGGTACCCGTTGTTGATGATCCCCGCGGTGTCCTTGTCGAGGTCGATCGACACCGTGAGACGTGAGGCGGACAGGTCCTCGACCCCGTTCGCGTCCATCGCACGCTCGTACTCCATGCGTCGCGAGTCGTCGTCGAACGCCACCTGCCCGGACCACGAGACCGAGCCGTCGGGTCGGGTCACCGCGACGCTGTCACCGACCGACGCGACGTGCTCCTTCGACATCTCGTGACCGAACAGGGTGAGCTCCGCGGTCGATCCGCTCGTCCCGTTCCAGCGGGCGACCAGGGCCGACTCGGAGACGCCCGGACCGTCCTGCGACGGGAGCTCACCGCCCGCGAGGTAGCGCGCGTAGGCAGCGGACCCCTCGGGGGTCGAGACGTCGAGCACCGCGGTCTGCATCGCGCCGGTCTCGTGGGAGCCGGTGCTGCCCACCATGGCCTTGAGGACGTCGAGGTCGAGCCCCACGGCCCCCGAGCGGTCGAGGCTGCTCGTCGGGCCCGTCGTGACGCGGACGTGGTTCTCGTCCAGCCGCTCGACCGCCTTGCTCATCCCCTCCGAGGTCCCGATCGACTCCTCGTAGGCGAAGATCTCGAACGAGCCCGCGAAGTCGGAGCTCGTGAAGTTCTTGCTGTCGAGCGTCACGCTGCCGCCGACCGGGATGCTCCGGGGGTCGGTCGGGGAGACGCCGCGCGGATCGAACGCGGGATCGCCGGCGACGGCGTCGGGGACCGTGGTCTCGAAGGCCATCTCGTACCCGTTCCCGTAGGAGACCGAGGCGCCGACGTGCTCGATCTCGGCCCCGCCGGAGACCGTGAGCGACCCCTTCTGGGAGCCGGCGTAGGTCGTGAAGCCGTCCGCGGAGTGCATCGTCCGGGTGATCTCGGCCGCCGCTGACGCGCCGAACTCGAGAGTCGCGCCCTTGACCGCGAGCGCCGACGAGAGACCGCCGCCCGCGCCGACGGTCGTCGTGCCCGTCTCGGGGTCGTACGACGCGTCGAACGAGCCGCTCGTGGTGTTGGTGATCGTGGCGGGTGTCCTGATCGACCCGTCGGGGTTGCGGACGGCGTCGTCCTGCGCGTTCTCGCCTTCCAGCGAGAACGAGAAGCCGGGCCGGCCGGGCGCGGACCCCTGCGCCGACCCGGTCGTCGGCGTGGTCGGCGCGGTCGAGCCTGGGCGCCCGCTCGAGGTGCCATCCCCGTCGGCGCTGCTCGTGCGCTCCTGGTCGTCGGCGTTGGCGCGCAGGCGCCGTGCCGCCTCGCGGAGCGAGGTCGACGTCCTGGTGAGCGCGGGTTCGAGCTGGTGCTGCCAGTCGGCCCGGTACTTCTCGGCACCAGGGCCGTGCCACGGGACGGATCCCAGCTTGCCGCGGAGGCCCGTCCGCGAGCCGTCGAGCTCTTCGGCCCCGGCGTCGAACGTGGTGGCTAGGTCACGGAGTGCAGCGACATCTGCGCCGTAGAACGTCAAGATCTTCCCCCTGGTCGAGATCGCTGCACCGCGCAGCGGCATCATCCTAGGGGTCGGGCGTCGTGGCCCCGGCAGCGCTGCCTCGCCACCGGTGTCGTGCCGAGAAGTGAGCAGGTGCCCCTGATCCGACGGGATGCCGGGGACCCGCCGCCCAGAAGGCGCGGGGGGGCCCGGCGGGGGGCGGGCC
>NZ_JBIVFZ010000002.1:378662-1053215 GCF_044748475.1 Oerskovia enterophila | reverse complement strand
CCCGCGCCGGGGCACCCCCCTGGGGGTCGGGCGGGGTGCCCCCGCCCGGGCGCCCCCCCCCCGGGTGGGGGCCCGAGAAGTGAGCAGGTGCCCCTGATCCGACGGGATCAGGGGCACCTGCTCACTTCTCGGCGGGCTGGAGCCCGGAGGGAGAGGTCAGACGGACCGGCGCGCCTCGCTGGGGCGCGACTCGTTCCACAGCCGGTCGAGCGCGGTGACCACGTAGGTGTAGCGGCGCCCGGTGAGCGCGGTCTCGTCCACCCAGTCCTGCACGACGTGCCCAGAGGTGCGGACGGTCGCGACGAGGTTGGCGGCGTCCTCGATGTCGATGCGGCGGGCGTCGCCCTCGACCCGGTAGATCGCGAAGGCCGTGGCCCGGGTCCTGCGAGGGCCCGTGTCGTTCCAGTGCAGCCGGACGCCCTCGGGGACCCGCCGGGCGTTGGCGAGGACCGGGACGCGCAGCGGTGAGACCCCGAGCCGGGGCATCGCGGGCACGAGCGCGGGGTGCCGGTAGTGGTCCTCGAGCACCCGGGTCATGGAGCCCTGCGGGTCGGCGGGGACGTGCTTGGCCGAGAAGTAGACGTTGCCCAGCACGGGCGCGACCTCGGCGTCGACCTGCTGCGTGAAGGTCAGGTGGTTCGACATCTCGGCGGGGTCGGTGAAGACGCCCGACGTGACCTTGTAGAGCGCCTCGCCCACGAAGAGCTGCGTGCCGGACTGCGCCGCGACCTCGGCCCACCACGGCACGAGCTGCGCGTAGTCCGCGACGGCGAGCCCGATCTGCCAGTAGATCTGCGGGTTGATGTAGTCGAGCCAGCCCTCGGTGACCCACTTGCGCGTGTCGGCGAACTGCATGTCGTAGGACTGCGAGCCGCTCGTGGCCGAGCCGCGCGGGTCCGTCGAGGCGTTGCGCCAGATCCCGAACGGGCTGATCCCGAACTTGACCCATGGCTTGGTCGCCTTGATGCGCTGCGAGATGGACTGCACGAACGTGTCGACGTTGTGGCGGCGCCAGTCGTCGACGGTCGCGAAGCCCGCGCCGTGCGTCGCGTAGGTGTGCGCGTCGGGGATGGTCTGCCCCGCGACCGCGTAGGGGTAGAAGTAGTCGTCGAAGTGCACGCCGTCGAGGTCGTAGTTCTCGACCGAGTGCAGGATCGCGCGCTGGATGTGCTCCTGGGCCTCGGGGATGCCCGGGTCGAAGTAGAGCTTGCCGCCGTAGGCCCACACCCACTCGGGGTGCTGGCGGGCAGGGTGCTCGGGGACGAGCTGGGCGGGGTCCGCCTGCATCGAGACGCGGTACGGGTTGTACCAGGCGTGGATCTCGATGTTGCGCCTGTGCGACTCCTCGACGACGAACGCGAGCGGGTCGTAGCCGGGGTCCTTGCCCTGGGTGCCGGTCAGGTACTGCGACCACGGCTCGTAGGGGCTGGGCCAGAACGCGTCGGCCGTGGGCCTGACCTGCACGAACACGGCGTTGAGCCGGTACTGCTCGGCGACGTCGAGCCAGTGCAGGTACTCGGCCTTCTGCTGCTCGGCGCTGAGCCCGGCGGCCGAGGGCCAGTCGATGTTGACGACGCTCGAGATCCACATCGCGCGCAGCTCGCGCTTGCGCGGCACAGGGCCCGACGGCGCCGCTCCCGTCGCAGGGACGGGTGCGGTCGCGGCTGCAGCGGGGGAGAAGGAGCCGATCGTCACGCTCAGCGTGCTGGCCGCGACGCCGGCGGTCGCGAGCGTGAGGAAGCCCCGCCGGCCGAGGCCGGTGACCTCGGGCGAGGGGGTGGTGGGAGCGGGGGCGACCGTGGTGGGGTCGCTCGGGTGGTGCGTCATGTCCATGCCTCCGTTGGTACGGGTCAGATGCATGGAAGAGAATTTCATAGTTCTTATTGATTGTGAAGGATTGCGCCACGATCGAGGTGTCGCGTGGCGGCTCCTGCTCGGCCGAGAACGAGGTTGCGGTCGCCAGGGGGAGGGAGGCGACCGCAACCTCGTTCTCGCGGCGATCGCGGCGATCGCGGCGGTGCGGCGCGTGCGCCGGTGCGCGAGGGTGCGCACCGTCGGAGTGTCGCCCCTTTATGGATTCGTGACGAGAGTATGTTCCTCGGCATGGCATCCAAACCGCTCCAGGAACCCGCGTTCCTCATCCTGTCCGCGCTCGCCGCCGGCCCGCTGCACGGCTACGGCATCGCCAAGGACGTCGAGACCAGCTCGGAGGGGCGCATCACGTTGCGGGTCGGGACGCTCTACGGCGCGATCGACCGGCTCGCCGCCGCCGGGCTCGTCGAGGTCGACCACGAGGAGGTCGTCGACTCGCGACTGCGCCGGTACTACCGGCTCACGGCCGCGGGCGGGGTGCGGCTCGAGGCCGAGGCGCACCGAGCCGAGGCCCAGGCACGTCGCGCCCTGGAACGGTTGGGCGCCCGGCGCAGCCCACGGACCGCCGCGCCCGGTCGCTCGACGGGTGCGGCGCCGTCGGGCCTGGGCACCGGGCCGGTGCCCGCGTGAGCGCCGCCGGTCCCGCGCAGGCGGGCCCCGACGAGCCGCTGCCCGTCGCACCCGTGCTCGTCCGCGACTACCGCCGCCTCTTGCGCTGCTTCCCGTTCGCGTACCGCCGCGAGCACGAGGCCGAGATGCTCGGCGACCTGCTCGACGGCGCCCGCCCGGGGCAGTCGCGTCCGTCGTCGGCCGAGCGTCGCGACCTGGTGGGCGCTGCGGCGAGGGAGTGGCTGAATCTTCTCCTCGGTGCGACGCCCGCGTTCAGGCGAGACGCGGTCGCGGCGCTCGCGGTCGTGCTGCCGGTGCTGCTCGCGGTGCCCGCGACCAAGTCCGTCGCGCAGGCCGCCTGGATGACCACCTACCCGGAGGTGCGCGGACACCTGCTGGCGATCGACCCCCTGCTCGTGTCCTGGGGGGTGTGGTTCGTCGCGCTGGTCGTGCTCCTGTGCGGGGCGGACCTGACCGGGCGTCTCCTCGGGATCGTCGCCACGCTCCTGACCGGGATCTCGCTCGGGCTCCTTGCCTGGCAGGGCGACCTGCTCGTGCTCTCCTACGCGGTGGGGTGGCTACCGGCTCAGGTCCTGCTCGTGGTCGTGCTCGGCGAACGCGCCCGGGCGGGGGACGTCGCGGTGCCCCGTCGAGGGCTCGTCGGACTGGGCGCGCTCGCCGCGGCGGCCTGGGGCATCCTGCTCGTCGGTCCGTTCCAGCACGGCAGCATCGGACGCTGGCACCCCGGCACGGGCGTCCTGGTGGTGCTCGGCGTCGTGGTGGTGCTCGCTCTGCTCGTGCACGCTGGTGCTCGCCACGCCCTCCCGCTCCTCCTCGGGGTCGGAGCGGGGCTGTGGGTGGGGAGGTACGGAGCCTTCGGTTCTCGCGAGCGACCGTTCTACGGGGTCGAGCCGCAGGAGTTCGCGGTGCTCGCCCTGGTGGTCGTGGCGGTCACGCTCGCGGCCCGGTGGGTCGTCGACCGGATCGGTGACCAGGCCGCCGAGCGCAGGAAGAGATCGACCGGCGGAGACCTGACGACGGCCTGACCCGGCATGAGGGTGCCCGCTCCGCCCACGATGCGCCATCGACGCGACGAGAACGGGGTTGCGGTCGCTGTCCGACGGATAACGACCGCAACCCCGTTCTCGGCGGCGGCGCGGATGAGCTCTCGGCAGCCCACAGGCCCGGACTCAGTCCAGGTACTCGCCCACGAGCTGCTCCGCGATGCCCGTGTACGTGCCCGGGGTGAGGTCGGTGAGGCGGCGCGTGACGTCGTCGGGCAGGCCGAGGCCCTGGACGAACTCCCGCATCTCCTCGCCCGTGAGCCGGTGCCCGCGCGTGAGGTCCTTGAGGCGCTCGTACGGGTTCTCCATGCCGGGCACGCCCGCGACCGAGGCGGCGCGCATGGCCGACTGGATGGGCTCGCCGAGCACCTCCCAGTTGGCGTCGAGGTCCGCGGCGAGCAGGTCCGCGTTGACCGCGAGGGCGCGCAGCCCGCGCGCGACGTTGTCCACCGCGAGCAGCGAGTGGCCGAACGCCGGGCCGATGTTGCGCTGCGTCGTCGAGTCCGTGAGGTCGCGCTGGAGGCGCGAGGTCACGAGCGTCGAGGCGAGCGTGTCGAGCAGCGCCGAGGAGATCTCGAGGTTCGCCTCGGCGTTCTCGAAGCGGATCGGGTTGACCTTGTGCGGCATGGTCGAGGACCCCGTCGCACCCGGCACCGGGATCTGCTTGAAGAAGCCGAGCGAGATGTACGTCCACACGTCGGTGCTGAGGTTGTGGAGGATGCGGTTGAAGCGGGCCATGTCGCTGTAGAGCTCGGCCTGCCAGTCGTGCGACTCGATCTGCGTCGTGAGCGGGTTCCACGTCAGGCCGAGGCCCTCGACGAAGGACCTCGAGACCGCGGGCCAGTCGACGCCGGGGACCGCGACCGTGTGCGCGCCGTAGGTGCCCGTCGCGCCGTTGAGCTTGCCGAGGTACTCGGCGCCCTCGATGCGGCGCAGCTGGCGGCGCAGGCGGTGCGCGAGCACCGCGAGCTCCTTGCCGAGCGTCGACGGCGTCGCGGGCTGGCCGTGCGTGCGGCTCAGCAGCGGGACGGCCGCGTGCTCGCGCGCCATGTCCGCGAGCTGGTCCGCGAGGGCCGTCGCGGCGGGCAGCCACACGTCGCGCACCGCGCCCTGCACCATGAGCGCGTACGACAGGTTGTTGATGTCCTCGCTCGTGCACGCGAAGTGCACCAGCTCGCCCGCCGACGGCAGGACCGTGCCCTCGCCCAGGACGCTCGGGGCGGCCTCGAGGCGACGCTTGATGTAGTACTCGATCGCCTTGACGTCGTGCACCGTGACACGCTCGATCTCGCCGAGCTCGGCGATGCCCGCGGCGTCGAAGTCCGTGACGATCGAGCGCAGGTACGCCTTCTCGGCGTCGCTCAGCGTGGGCGCGCCCGGGACCACGGGGCCCTCGGTGAGGGCGATGAGCCACTCGACCTCGACGTGGAGGCGCTCGCGGTTGAGCGCGGCCTCGCTCAGGTGGTCGACCAGGGGCGCGACGGCGCCGCGGTAGCGCCCGTCGAGCGGGCCCAGGGCGATGGGAGGGGTGATGTCGGCGAGCGTGGCGCGCTGGGGGGTGGTCACAGGCGCGGCGGAGTCGGCGGAGTCCGTAGGCATGGCGCCATTCTCCCACGGGTGCCCGACGGCGGAGCGGGTGTCTCGCGGTCGGGCGGCGGGAGGGCAGACACCGGCGGCGGGGCCACCTGGCCGTGCACAGGCCCGGCGCTGACGACGCTTCTCCACAGCCGGTCCCGGCAGCCGGACGAGGCGCCTGGGAGGACCCTACGGTCGTGCGCATGTCGCCCCCTCTTCCTCTGCCCGGTGCCACGTCCACCTGGTCTCCCGCGCTCGACGTGGTCGATCCACGACCCGAGCTGCGCCAGGCGGCCGCTCAGGCGGCCGCAGCGATCCCCCTCGTGGACCAGAGCGTCACGATCGCCTGGCGAGGCGAGGCGTCCGAGGGCTACCGCACCCTCGTCGAGGAGGCCGTCCGCGAGCTGCACCGCGTGGACCGGGTCGCGGACGGAGCCGTGGGTGCGGCCACGAGGTACGTCCGGACCGTCGAGGCCGCGAACGCCGAGGCGAGCCTGCGATGAGCGGGACGTCCGACCCCACCGCAGGGGTCGTGGTCTCAGGGGGCGTCACGTTCGTGGAGACCGCGGACCTGGTGGCGGCCGCGCTCGTGGTCGGGGTGGCCGCGCAGCGCGTCGAGGCCGCGCTCGTCGAGGCACGGCGGGCGCACGGCCTGGTCAGCGGGCTGCTCTCCGGGCCCTCGTCGTCGGTCCGCTGGGTCGACGGGGCTGCGGCCTGCTACCCCGGGGCGCCCTCGCTCGGAGGGGTGCCTGGCTCCTGGGTGCCGGTGCCGGCGGAGGTCGTCGCGGCCCGCGCGGTGCTGCTCGAGGAGATCGTGGCTCTGACCGATGCGCTCGTGTCGGCCGAGGGGACTCTCCAGAGGCTGATCGACCGGCTCCGGAAGGCCGCCGGGATCTACGACGAGGGTGAGTCCGGTGCCGAGGGCGTGGTCTCGTGGCTCGCGAGCGTGCCCGGGGTGGGGATCGGGGTCGTGATGGGCATGGGGGTCGTGGACGTCGTGAAGGGCGTGGCGACGGGTCACGGGATCCAGCTCTCGCGGCTCCTCACCGGCTCCGGCGCCTACCACGACGAGGCCGTCCGGGGATCGAGCGTGGGCATCGTCAGGCAGGTGCCTTGGGCGGGCCTGGCGGGGACGTCGAGCGTGGGCCAGGCCGCGGGGGTGCTGCGCGGGGTGTCGCAGTCGTACCGGGGGTTGTTCGCCCGGGACGTCACGACGACCGAGCTGACGGGCGACGCGCTGCCCACGGGGTTCGGCAAGCCTGTGGCGCACAGTGCCGAGGCACTCCTGTCGGGGATCGACGTGGTCTACGGCAAGGGCAACGACCTGCCCGACTCGGTCGTGTCGGTCGAGAAGTACGTCGGGGCGGACGGCCGTGCGACCTGGGTGGTGACGGTGCCGGGCACACAGCTGGGGAACTCGACGACCCCGTTCAGCATGACCTCGAACTTCGACCTGGTGCAGGGCGCCGACGCGGACAGCACGGCGTTCGTCCTCGAAGCCATGCGGCAGGCCGAGATCCCCGCCGGGGAGGAGGTCGTGATCGTGGGGCACTCGCAGGGAGGCATGGTCGCGATGGCCGTCGCGACCGCGGCGACGGGGGCCGCCGCAGGGGCGGGCACCACCGGGGCGCCGGGGGGTGCCGTCCGCTACGACGTCCGGCACGTCCTGACCGCCGGTGCGCCCGTGGGCGGGGCGAGCCTGCCTGCGGGCGTGCGGGGCACGCACGTCGAGATCGAGCAGGAGGGCGTCTCCCAGCTCGACGGCGCCGACAACCCCGTCGGCCGGGACCGTGTCACCGTCCGCGCGGACCTGGAGGCCCAGGGGGCACCTGGTACCGGGGGGAAGGTGCCGCACGGCGTCCCGTTCCACGTCGCGGTCCTGGGCCGGGCGCGCGAGGTCGGCCAGCCGGGGCTCACCGACAACCTCGCCGCGATCGACGAGGCCGTGTCGGGGCAACGCGTCGAGGCACGCTACTTCCGTGGGGCGCTCGAGCTCGATCCCGCTGCCGCGGCACGCGCCCTGACCCCGCTCGGGGCGGTCGGGGTTCTCGTCGAAGGGCTCGAGGAGTCGCGGGGTGGCTGAGGCACGGCCACGACGGCGGTCCGCCGTGGACGGTTCAGCGAGACAGGTCGACGCCGGCGGCGAAGCGCCGCTGCCAGGGGGTCTCGACCGCGCGCTCGCGGTAGTGCGCACGGACCCAGGCGACGGCGTCGTCGCCCGGGATCCCGGCGAGCCGGGCGAGGATCGCCATCGCGGTGCCGGTGCGGCCCGTGCCGCCGTCGCACGCGATCTCCACCCGCGACGAGGCCGAGCGTTCGAACGTGTCCCGGAGCGCTGCGACCGCGTCCGACGGCGAGCGGGGGAGGCGGAAGTCCGGCCAGCTGATCCACCGCGACTCCCAGGCGACCTCGACGTGCGGCCGCGCGGTGAGATAGAGGGCGAGCTCCGGAGCCTCGGTCAGGTCAGGCGGTCCCGCGTGCAGGCCGCGACCGCGGACACGGCGCCCGTCGGGCAGGACGACGAGCCCGTCCGCCGTGTCGCTCCACAGGCCCATGGGTGTCCCTCTCCAGGGTCGGCGCCGGTCCGGGCGGGTCCTGCCGACGGGCTCGGCCCGCGCTCGGCCCGGGCGCGCGGTCAGACCCGCGACTTGGGCGCGACCACCGCGGAGATCGCGAAGTTCAGGACACCGATGATGAGCGCGGCGAGCATCGCCCACCAGAACCCGCCCTCGATCCGGATGCCCCAGTCCGTCTGCTCGGTGATCCACGCCGTGAGCATCAGCATGAGGGCGTTCACGACGAGCGTGAACAGACCCAGCGTGAGGATGTAGAGCGGGATCGAGATGACCTGGACGATCGGCTTGATGATCGCGTTGACCAACGAGTAGATGAGGGCCACGGCGAGGACGATCACGATCTGGCCGCCGACGGTGTCGGAGCCGACGATCTCGAAGTGGCTGCTCATGAACAGGCTCGTGAGCCAGATCGCGATGCCGGTGACGATGACGCGGATGACGAAGCTCATGCGTGTCATCCTGCCACCGCCCGCTGGGAGAGGTCGCCCGCACACGCGGTCGCCCGGTCGCCCGCACACGCGGTCGCCCGGTCGCCCGCACACGCGGTCGCCCGGTCGCCCGCACACGCGGTCGCCCGGTCGCCCGCAGCACCCGGCCCGCGAGGTGAGCGCCGCCGTCGGGCTGCTGGGCGGGGTGGCATCCTGGAGGGCGTGACCAGCCCCACGCCCTCCGTGCCCACGTCCGCACCAGCGTCAGCGCCCCAGGCCCCCCGCGTGCCCCTGCGTGCCGCGGTCGCCGCCCTGCCGGCCTACGTGCCGGGCGCGCGCCTCGCGCCCGGGTCGAGCGCGTTCAAGCTGTCGTCCAACGAGAACCCCTACCCCCCGCCCGCCGCGGTCGTCGCGGCCATCGTCGACGCGGCCGCGGACACCAACCGCTATCCGGACATGTACGCGACCGACCTGACCGAGGCCCTCGCGACCGACCTGGGCGTCGACGCGGCGCAGGTCGTCGTGGGCAACGGATCGGTGGCCGTGCTCGCGCACATCCTGTCGGCCGTCGTGGACGCGGGCGACGAGGTCGTCTACCCGTGGCGCTCGTTCGAGGCGTATCCGATCGCGGTCGCGGTCGCGGGCGGCACGTCGGTGCGCGTCCCGGTGACCCGGGACGGTCGCCTCGACCTGCCAGCGATGGCCGCGGCGATCAGCGACCGCACGCGGGTGGTCCTGGTCTGCACGCCCAACAACCCGACGGGCCCCGTGGTGCACGCGGGCGAGCTCGACGCGTTCCTCGCGTCCGTGCCGGGCGACGTCCTGGTGGTCCTCGACGAGGCCTACCTCGAGTTCGTGCGCGACCCCGAGGCTCCCGACGGCCTCACGGTCCTCGCGGCGCACCCCAACGTGGTGCTGCTGCGCACGCTGTCCAAGGCCTACGGGCTGGCGGGGCTGCGCGTCGGCTACGCGGTCGCCGAGCCGGCGCTCGCGGCGGGCATCCGCGCGGTCTCGACGCCGTTCGGCGTCTCGCACGTCGCGCAGCGCGCGGCGCTCGCGGCGCTGTCGGTCAAGGACGAGCTGCTCGAGCGCGTCGAGCACCTGGTCGCGCGGCGCGAGCGTCTGGTCGAGGGTCTGCGTGACCAGGGGTGGGACCTGCCGGAGACGCAGGCGAACTTCGTGTGGTTCCCCCTCGGCGGCCCGACGGCGGAGCTCGCCGTGGGCGCGTCGGCCGCCGGTCTGCTGGTGCGCCCGTTCGCGGGCGAGGGCATCCGGGTGAGCGTGGGCGAGGAGGAGGCGACCGAGGCGTTCCTACGGGTCGCGGCGGGCTGGCGGTAGCCGGTACCTGTTGCCGGAGGGGTCCACCGAGAGAAGACTCGCGGCATGGACACTCCCACGGTCGACCAGATCCCGGACGAGTACAGCTGGCTCTTCGGCACTGCTGCCCTGATCATCTGGGCCGCTGTCGCGATCATCTTCCTGATCGCCTACATCCAGATCATCCGCAAGGCCGGCTACTCGGGATGGTGGGTGCTCGTCGGGATCGTGCCCCTGCTGAACATCGTGATGTTCCTGGTGTTCGCGTTCTCGACGTGGCCCGTCACGCGCGAGCGAGACGCACTGCGGGCGCAGGCCGGGTACTCCAGCACGTACCCGCCGGGCTGACCCCCTGGCCCCCGGACGTCGCGGGGGCAGACCCCCGACCGTCCGGCCGACGCGCGAGCGCGCGTCCGGCCGGACGGGCGCCGGACCTGACGGATTGTGCCAACGATGCGCCCCGCCGCTCCCCGTGAGACCTGGGAAAGGGTCACAGGTCGTTGGAGGGAACCTCCAAAGACGGGCGGGCCAGGTTTGTCCTCCAATGGCGGAGGAAGCTACGCACTCGTAGCCTACGCTTGCGTAAGCTACGGTAACGTAGGTTCGGTCGGAGACGACCGAGGACCGACCCCCCGAGCGACCCGGGCCCCCTGCCTCCGGCCGCACCCAAGGAGAGCGTGTGAACCAGCAGAACACCGCCGTTGCAGCAGATCCCGAGGTCGGGTCCTCCGCTGAACCGCAGGTCGACACCGGGGCAGGTCTCCCGGTCGACGCGGAGCTCCTGCAGCTCCTGACCCCGGCCGGCGTCCGGGTCGAGACCCCGGAGAACGCGGCCTACCGCGAGCGCGTCGCCCACCTGGACGCTGACGCGCTGCGCGGCCTGTACCGCGACATGGTCCTGACCCGCCGGTTCGACGACGAGTCCACGTCGCTCCAGCGCCAGGGCGAGCTGGGCCTCTTCCCGCAGTCGCTCGGCCAGGAGGCCGCGCAGATCGGGTCGGGTCGCGCACTGTCCCCGCAGGACTACGTCTTCCCGTCTTACCGCGAGCACGGGGTCGCCCACACGCGCGGTCTCGACCTCGCCGACATCCTGCGCCAGTTCCGCGGCGTCGACCACGGCGGCTGGGACCCGGAGGAGCACAACTTCCACCTGTACACGCTCGTGATCGGCTCGCACACGCTGCACGCGACGGGGTACGCCATGGGCGTCCAGCGCGACGGGCTGGTCGGCACGGGGGACCCGGCCAAGGACACCGCGGTCGTCACCTACTTCGGCGACGGCGCCACGTCCCAGGGCGACGTGAGCGAGGCCCTCGTCTTCGCCGCGGTCAACAACGCGCCGCTCGTGCTGTTCTGCCAGAACAACCAGTGGGCCATCTCCGAGCCCACGACCAAGCAGTCGCGCGTGCCCATCTACCAGCGCGCGCACGGCTTCGGCGTCCCGAGCGTCCGCGTCGACGGCAACGACGTCCTCGCGTGCTACGCCGCGACGGCCGAGGCGATCGAGCGGGCCCACTCGGGTGGCGGCCCCACGTTCATCGAGGCGTACACCTACCGCATGGGCGCCCACACCACCTCGGACGACCCCACGCGCTACCGGACCTCCGAGCAGGAGGCGGTGTGGCGCCGTCGGGACCCCATCGACCGCCTGCGCCTCCTCCTGGAGGCCGAGGGCGCCTGGGACGAGCAGTGGGCCGCGGACCTCGCGGCCGAGGGCGACGCGCTCGGCGAGCGCCTGCGGACGTTCGTCCGCGGCCTGGGCCGCCCCTCGACCGAGTCCATGTTCGAGCACGTCTACGCGACCGAGCACTCGGTCGTCACGGCCGAGCGCCAGTGGTTCGAGGAGTACGAGGCGTCCTTCGCGGACGACGGCGCGTCCCGCACGCACGACCAGCACGGAGGAGCACGATGAGCGCGCCGACCACCACGGCAACCACCACGTCCCGCCTCACGCTGGGCAAGGCCATCAACGAGGGCCTGCGCGCGTCGCTCGCGAGCGACCCCAAGGTCCTGCTCATGGGCGAGGACATCGGCCCCCTCGGCGGCGTCTTCCGCGTGACCGACGGCCTCCAGGCGAGCTTCGGCGAGGACCGCGTGGTCGACACGCCGCTCGCGGAGTCGGGCATCGTCGGCACGGCGATCGGGCTCGCGCTGCGCGGCTACCGGCCCGTGTGCGAGATCCAGTTTGACGGCTTCATCTTCCCGGCCTACGACCAGATCACGACCCAGCTCGCCAAGATGCACTACCGCTCGCGCGGTCGTCTCCAGCTCCCCGTGGTCATCCGGGTGCCGTTCGGCGGCGGGATCGGCGCGGTCGAGCACCACAGCGAGAGCCCCGAGGCCCTGTTCGCGCACACCCCCGGGCTGCGCGTCGTGTCGCCCTCGACCCCGCAGGACGCCTACTCGATGATCCGCGAGGCCATCGCGTCCCCGGACCCCGTGCTGTTCTTCGAGCCCAAGGGCCGCTACTGGGACAAGGGCGACGTCGTGCTCGACGGCCCGGTGGGCGACTCGACGCTCAACTCGGCCGTCGTGGTGCGCGAGGGCACGGACCTCACGCTCGTCGCGTACGGCCCGACCGTCCCGACCGCGCTCAAGGTCGCGGCGGCCGCCGCTGCCGAGGGCACGAGCATCGAGGTCGTCGACCTGCGCAACATCTCGCCGCTCGACACCGCGACCGTCGTCGCGTCGGTCCGCAAGACCGGGCGCTGCGTCGTGGTGCACGAGGCCGCGACCTACCTCGGCTCGGGTGCGGAGATCGCCGCCCGCGTGACCGAGGAGTGCTTCTATTCGCTCCAGTCGCCCGTGCTGCGCGTGGGCGGGTTCCACACGCCGTACCCCGTCGCCAAGCTCGAGCACGAGTACCTGCCGAGCCTCGACCGTGTCCTCGACGCGGTCGACCGCGCCATGTCGTTCTAGGCCCGGACCTCTCGGCCTGCCCGGCCCGTCGCACCACCCCCTGACCACAGCACCACGATCACCCGAGGAGCAGGCAGTGCCCACCTTCGAGCAGTTCAAGCTCCCTGACGCCGGCGAAGGACTCACCGAGGCGGAGATCGTGCAGTGGCACGTCGCCGTGGGTGACGAGGTCACGGTGAACCAGACGATCGTGGAGATCGAGACGGCTAAGTCGCTCGTCGAGCTCCCGTCCCCGTACACGGGTGTCGTCGCCGAGCTGCTCGTCGCCGAGGGAGACACGGTCGAGGTCGGCGTGCCGATCATCGTGGTCGACACCGACCCGTCGGGCGCCCCGTCGGCCGGGGCCCCGGCCGCGGAGCCCGCGGCGGTGGAGTCGTCGGGCAGCGGCGCGGTGCTGGTCGGCTACGGCGTCGCCGAGCAGGCGAGCGCGCGCCGCCCGCGCCGTGGCGCCTCGGTGGCTGCGGCGTCCCCCGCAGGCCCGACGGCGGAGCCCACCTCTCCCGCCGCCGCGCCTGCCGCTCCCGTCGCGTCGCCCATCGAGGGACCGGCGGCCGCCGCACCCGCGCGACCCGCGCCGTCGGGCCCCATCCGCGCCCTGGTCTCGGCCGCGACCGCCGGACGCACCGTCCTCGCCAAGCCTCCCGTGCGCAAGCTCGCGCGCGACCTGGGCGTCGAGCTCGCGTCGGTGCCCGCGACCGGGCCCGGCGGGATCATCACGCGCGAGGACGTGCTCGCCTACAGCGCGCGCTCCGAGCCGCGCACGCTCGCGACCTACGCGGGCGACGACTCGCCCTGGCTCAGCGACGCCGGTACCGGCTCCTCGGTGACGCCCGACGGTCGCCAGACGCGCGTGCCCGTGAAGTCGGTGCGCAAGCGCACGGCCGAGGCCATGGTCCAGAGCGCCTTCACGGCCCCGCACGTGACCGAGTTCCACACGGTCGACGTCACCAAGACCATGAAGCTCGTCGCGAAGCTCCGCGAGGACCGCGAGTTCAAGGACGTGCGCGTCACGCCCCTGCTCATCACGGCCCGCGCGCTGCTGCTCGCGGTGCGCCGCCACCCCGACATCAACGCGAGCTGGGACGAGGCCGCTCAGGAGATCGTCTACAAGCACTACGTGAACCTGGGGATCGCGGCCGCCACGCCGCGCGGGCTCGTCGTGCCCAACATCAAGGACGCGCACCGCCTCGACCTCAAGGGGCTCGCGCAGGGCCTGTCCGACCTCACGGCCACGGCCCGCGCCGGGCGCACCACGCCCGCCGACATGTCCGACGGGACCATCACCATCACCAACGTGGGCGTGTTCGGGATCGACACCGGCACCCCGATCCTCAACCCGGGCGAGGCCGCGATCCTCGCGTTCGGTGCCATCCGCGAGCAGCCGTGGGTCCACAAGGGCAAGATCAAGAAGCGCTGGGTCACGCAGCTCGCGCTGAGCTTCGACCACCGTCTGGTCGACGGCGCGCTCGGCGCCTACGTCCTGAGCGACGTCGCGAAGATCCTCGAGGACCCGGCCCAGGCGCTCGTCTGGGGCTGACCACGGTCGGCTGACGAGGGCGCGGCGAACGGGGGAGGGAAGACCGGGCGTCCTCCGGTCCCCCCGTCGCCGCCGTGCCCGTGCGCTCCGGACCACGGCGCGCCAAGATCAGTTCGTGGAAGCCTGGATCGTCGAGAACGAGCTGGTCCTGACGTTCGTCCTGAACTCGCTCATCGCGATCGGGACGCTCGCTGCGGTGGTGTGGGCCGTGTGGTCCACACAGCGTGAGGTCAGGCGAGGTGAGACGTACCGACGCGAGCACCTCGACCAGGAGGAGCGGCACCAGGCGGAGCGTGTGACCGCGTGGGTCAGGGAGGCGCCCGAGGTCCTGGTCCTCGCGGACGACGACGAGCTGGACGGCGACCAGAACGACGGGCTGCGCGTCCTGCGGGTCATCAACACCTCCGACGCCCCCGTCTACGACGTCACGCTGCGCACCCTGGCCGGCGCCGGGTCGCCCGCGTACGTCGGTCGCTACCTCGAGGTGCTCGTGCCCGCGGACAAGGCCACCGAGATCGAGATCCCCGCGACCGGCATCGCCACCTCCGAGGCCGAGGTGGTCCTGATGACGTTCTCCGACGCGGCCGGTCGGTGCTGGGAGCGCGATGCGCACGGGGTGCTCGTGCGGCGCGCCGACCTCGACGCCGTGCACCGGCGGGTCACGGGGCCGTGATCCGGACGGCCGCTCGCGCAGGCATCGGGTCGGCTCTCCTGCGGAGTCGGTGCCCGGGGCGTCGGGCTCCAGCAGGCCGGCTCAGGCCGGGGCCCGCGCGGGCATCGCTCCCGGGCGCAGAGCCGGTCTGGACCGGGGGAGGACCACGGGACTGCCCGTGTCCGGGTCCGGGATGACGCGGCAGGGCATCCCGAACACCTCCTCGACCAGCTCCTCGGTGACGATCTCCTCCGGAGCCCCCTCGGCGACGATCCGCCCGCCCTTCATCGCGATGAGGTGCGTCGCGTAGCGAGCCGCGTGGTTGAGCTCGTGCAGGACCGCCACGACCGTGCGTCCGTGGGCGCGGAGCTCGGCGACCAGGTCGAGGAGCTCGACCTGGTGCGCGATGTCGAGGTAGGTGGTCGGCTCGTCGAGCAGCAGGACCTGCGTCTCCTGGGCCAGGACCATCGCGATCCACACGCGCTGCCGCTGCCCGCCCGAGAGCTCGTCGAGGGCCCGGTCGCGCAGGTCCGTGACTCCGGTCGCGGCCATGGCGTCGGCCACGGCCCGCTCGTCGGCGCGGGACCAGCGTGACAGGAGCGACTGGTGCGGGTAGCGCCCGCGCGAGACCAGGTCCGCGACCGTGATCCCGTCAGGGGCGAGCGCCGTCTGGGGGAGCAGCCCGACGACGCGCGCGAACTCCCGCGCGTGCCACGCGTGGACGTCGCGGTCGTCGAGCGTCGCTGACCCGTCGGTCGGGCGGAGCAGGCGCGCGAGGGCGCGCAGCAGCGTCGACTTGCCGCACGCGTTCGGCCCGACGATCACCGTGAACGAGCCGTCCGGGATCGCGACGTCGACGCCCTCCAGGACGCGACGGTCGTCGTACCCGACGTCGAGGGCGGTGCCGTGCAGTCGGGTCATCTGGGGGTCCTTGGTCGAGGAGGGGCGAGAGCCGGTCCGGTGGGTGTCGGCGAGGGCGTGGGAGAGGTCATGACCGCCCGGTCTCGGCGGCGAGCAGCCACAGCAGGTACAGCCCGCCGATGCTCACGGTCACGGCACCGACGGGCAGGGGCAGCCCGGGGATCGCGTGCTGCGCCACGACGTCGGCGAGACTGAGCAGGAGCGCACCCACGAGCGCGGTCGAGACGAGCCCCACGGTGCCGTCGGCGCGCGTGAGGCGCCGCGCTACCTGCGGGGCGGCGAGGGCGACGAACGCGATGGGGCCGGCCGTCGCGGTCACGAGGGCCGTGAAGGCGATCCCGACCACGATGAGCAGGACCTTGGACCGCTCGAGCCCCAGGCCGTGGGTCGCGGCGGCGTCGTCGCCGAGCTCGAGCTGGCGCATCCTCGGTGCGACGACGACCGCGACCAGGCACAGCACGAGCATGACGGCGATCGGCGGCCAGGCCTGCGGCCACCGGACCCCGTTGAGGGTCCCGGCACCCCAGACCGCTGCCCTCAGCGCGAGGTCGACGTCGACCTTCACGAGGATCCACGTGTTGACCGAGGTGAGCATCGCGCTGAAAGCGATCCCCACGATGATGAGTCGGAAACCCTGCACCCCTCGCTGGAACGCGAACACGTAGACGAGGAGCGCGGTCGCGAGCCCGCCGACGAGCGAGCCCGTCGCGACGGCCGCCCAGCCCGCTCCGCCCAGGAGCATCACGACCAGGACGCCCGTGTACGCGCCCATGTTGAGTCCGATCACGTCGGGGCTGCCCAGCGCGTTGCGGGTCAGCGACTGGAACATCGCCCCGCTCAGCCCCAGGGCGGCGCCGAACGCGATCGCGAGCACGGCCCGGGGCAGCCGCCAGTCGACGACGACGGTACGGGTCGCCCGGGTGGTCTCACCGAAGAGCGCCTCGAGGACCGCTGCCGGGCGCAGGGTCGTCGACCCGAGGCTCAGCGCGGCGATCAGGGTCGCCACGAGGGCGAGCACGAGCGCCGCGCAGACCACGACCGTCCGTCGGTCGACGCGGAACGAGAGCAGGTCGCGCGGGGTGCGCACGACGAGAGCGCGTCGAGCGGGATGCGCGGCGACGGGAGCGCGGTGGCTCTCCTGCTCGACGGCGGTCACAGGCCCCTCACGTTCTTGCGGCGGACGAGTGCGACGAGCACGGGCGCTCCGACCAGTGCGGTGACGATCCCGACCTCGAGCTCGGCGGGACGGACGATCAGGCGCCCGAGGACGTCCGACCCCAGCAGGAGGACCGGGGCGAGGACCGTGCTGAACGCAAGGATCCATCGTTGGTTGGGGCCCGTGAACCACCGCACGGTGTGCGGCACCATGAGACCGACGAAGCCGATCGGTCCCGCGGCGGCCGTCGCGGCCCCGCAGAGCAGGGTCACGGCGACGATCGTCACGACGCGGGTCGTGCCGATCCGTGCGCCGAGCGACCGTGCCAGGTCGTCGCCCAGCGCGACCGCGTCGAGCGATCGCCCGGCCAGCAGCGCGAGCAGCAGGCCCGCCGCGACGAACGGCAGGATCGCCGCGACCGTCCCCGGCGGGCGGTCGGTGATGCTGCCCGTGCCCCAGAAGCGCATGCGGTCGAACGTCTCGGGCGAGAGCAGGGTCAGGGTCGAGGAGATCCCGGTGAGCACCGCGCCGAACGCGATGCCGACCAGCGTGAGCCGGAGCGGGGTCGCGGCCGCTCCACGGGAGGCCAGGCCGTACACGGCCACGGTCGCGAGGACCGCGCCCGCGAACGCGAAGGGCAGGTACTGCCCGATGGTCGTGACGCCGAAGACCGCGATACCCAGCACGACGCCGAAGCTCGCCCCCGCGTTGACGCCGAGGATGCCGGGGTCCGCGAGCGGGTTGCGCGTGAGCGCCTGGATCAGCGCTCCCGACACGCCGAGCGCGGCGCCGACCAGGACACCGAGGACGGTCCGTGGCACGCGCAGCTCGGTCACGACCAGGTGGGCGTCGGAGCCGTCCGGGGCGCGCAGCGCGTCGAGGACCACGTCGAAGGGCACGGCGCGTGCCCCGACCACCAGGCTCACGAGGCAGACGGCGCCGAGAAGGACGATCGAGAGCGCCAGCCCCAGGGTTCTGGAGCGCCAGGTCCGCGTCGACCGCGCCCGAGGCCCCAGAGGGTCACGGTCGCGGACAGTGCTGGTCCCCGTGGGGTCCGCGGTGCCGTCCGCCGTGAGGTGGTCGCCGAGCGTGCCGGCGGGTGCGGGGGAGAGGGCGCTCACGCGGCGGGCTCGCGGACGGCGAGCTCGCCGTGGGGGTCGGTCATGAGCCGCTCGAGCGGGATGCCGCACTCGCGGCTCAGGGCCTTGAGCAGTCCGTGCCGTGTCGTGAAACCGGCCGCGTGCACGGCCTGGTGCACGCTCTCGCCGTTGCGGAGGCTGACGATGGCCCGGTTGAGGCGCGCCTTGGTGCGCCACCGGGCGAAGGTCAGGCCCGTCTCCTCGACGAAGAGGCGCTGGACGTGGCGCACGCTGAGGAACTGTCGCTCGGCGAGCGCCTCCAGGGTGCCGTCGAAGCTCGCTGCCTCGACCGCGATCGCGTGGGCCGCCGGGTGCTCGGGGAACGTCAGCGGGAAGTACTCCTGGGTGATCGAGCGCAGCACGTCCTCGAACGCCGCGCGGAACGGGAGTCGCTCCTCGTCGGTCTCGGGGGCAGCGCACAGCACGACCATGACGAGCTCGGCGAGCGCGGGGCTCGCCCCGAGGACGCGGATCCGCCCGCCGGGAGGATCCGCGTCGGGCGACAGGATGGGCCCGATCACCATGCTGTCCTCCGCGAGCGTGAGCCCGTGCTCGACCCCCGCGGGGATCCACGCGCTCTGCCCGACCTGGAGCAGGATGTCGTGCCCTTCGACCGCGAGCGTGCCCCTGCCGGCGATCACGTAGACCAGGTGGGGCTCGTCGTGGACGTGCGGCGGGTGCCCCAGGAAGCGCAGGGCGTTGGTCCGTGCGACGGCTCGGCCGAGCTCGACGAAGGTCATGGTCTTCCTTGCCTGGATTGGTCGCGCTGGCGCGTCGGATGTCATTCTGGTCGCGCCTAGACTGACTTAGGTAAGGCTACGCTAGCTGAGCCTGACCCCACCTTGCCAATCGGCTGCGTCACAGCGGAGCCCCACACAGCACGAGGACCCATGCTGCGCCTCAGAACTCCTTTCCTTGCCCTGGCGACCTCCGCCGCGCTCGTCGCGCTGGCCGGCTGCTCGACGACGGTCGACGAGCCCGTGGGCTCCGCCGGCACCGCCGCCCCGAGCGACGCACCCGACCGGGTCGTCACGACCGACCAGGGCGACGTCACGATCCCGGGCGACCCGCAGCGGGTCGTCGTCCTCAACTCGGCGCTCGCCGGCTCGCTCTTCGCGCTCGACGTGCCCGTGCACGCGACGATCCCCGAGGTCCCCGGTCCGGGAGGCGGTGACTACCCCGAGAGCTGGGCGAAGGACGCCGAGGCCGACGGCACCGTCATCCTGCCCTGGGGGGAGGACGGGTTCGACTACGAGGCGATCCTCGCCGAGGAGCCGGACCTGATCGTGGGTGGTGGGCAGGGCTTCCCGGCCTTCCAGGCGACCCAGGCCTACGAGCAGCTCACCGAGATCGCCCCGACCGTGATCGTCAGCAACACGCTCCTCACCTGGCAGGACCAGCTCTCGTTCCTCGCGGAGGACGTGTTCGACGCCGCCGACAAGGAGAAGGACCTCGTCGCCGCCTACGAGTCCCGCGTCGCGGAGGTCGCGGCCGCGATCGAGCTGCCGCCGACCCCGGTCGCCTACGTCGTCCTCACCTCGGACGGGACCCCGTACTCCCTGCCGGAGACCTCTGCGCTGCCGCAGACGCTCGCGGCCGTGGGGCTCGAGCCGTCCCCCGTGATCGCTGACAACCCCGGGTTCGAGGCCTTCGGCACGGGCGACTCGTTCGAGATCTCGACCGAGCAGGTCAGCCAGGTCTTCACGGCGCCCACGGTCTTCACGTTCACGTTCAACGCGCCGTCGGGCGACGTCGCGACGCTCGCGCAGAACCCCGTCTACGCGGCGTTGCCCGCCTTCGCCTCGGGTAACGCCTACGACCTGCCGCACTGGGCGTACCGCGCGGACTACGTACGCACCATGGAGCTCCTCGACGTCGTCGAGGACATGTTCACCCCGGACGCCGGGTAAGGACTCCCGATGGCCCAGCACCAGCACGTCACCCACCCCATCGTCCTGCGACGTCTCGAGGTCAAGGAGGTCGTCGACCTCAACCCGCGGATGCGGCGCGTTACCCTCACGGGCCACGAGCTCGCGGGCTTCGAGCGCGACGGGCTGGACCTGCCGGCCCTGGTGAGCACGGGCTTCGACGACCACGTCAAGCTCGTGCTCGCCGAGGGCGGGGACATCGAGTCCGCGCTGCCCGTGCAGCGCGCGCAGAGCATCGACTGGCCCGAGGCCCCGCACCGCCGCATGCGCGACTACACGCCGAGCCGCTGGGACCCGGTCGCGCGCGAGCTCGACCTCGACTTCGTCCGCCACGGCGACGGCCCCGCTGCGACCTGGGCCGAGAAGGCGCAGGTCGGGGACGCACTGCACATCGCGGGGCCCAAGGCCTCGGTCGTCCTGCCCGAGGGCATCGACTGGGTGCTGCTCGCGGGCGACGAGACCGCGATCCCGTCCGTCGTCCGCTTCCTCGCGGAGCGACCGACCGAGTCCCCGGTCCAGGTCGTGCTCGAGGTCCGTCACCCGGAGGCCGTCCAGGAGCTCGACCTGCGCGAGCGGGACACCGTCCGCTGGTCGGTGATCGGTGAGCACGCACCTTCCGCGCTGAGCACTGCGGTGACCGCGGTCGACTGGTGGCCCGGGAGCGTGTACGCCTGGGCGGCGGGTGAGGGCCGGTCGCTGCTGCCGCTGCGCCGCTGGCTCGCGCGGGACCGCGGGGTCCCCAAGTCGCACCAGAACGTCACGGGCTACTGGACCGAGCAGCCGGCGGCCGTGAGCACGGCCGAGGTCTCGGGTCCCGCGCCCACGGACCCGCACGTGCTGCTCTCGCCCGTGCCGTGGTTCGCGAGCCGCGCCGCGCTGTCGCTCGGCCTGCTCGACGCGGTGGCCGACGCGCCGCGCCCCGTCGGGGCGCTCGCCGACGCCCTGGGGATCGCCGACCAGGCCATCGAGGCCCTCGTCGACTACCTGGTCGTGATCGAGGTCCTCCTGCGTGACGGAGAGGCAGTCCGGCTCGGACCCGTGGGGGAGCTCGTGCTCGACGAGGACGAGCTTCGCGGGGAGCACGACGACGGCCTCGAGGGCCGCGCGCTCGCCGCGCTCGCGGAGCTCGGTCCCGCGGTGGGTGCCGGCCAGAGCGCCTATGCGCGTCATCATGGTCGCTCGCTCTGGGCCGACCTCCAGGACGACCGGGAGCTGTTCGCCGACCAGCTCGGCGAGGCTCGCGGATTCCCGTTCGTGGTCCGAGGGCTCCCGGCGCTCGCTTCCTGGCAGGGGGCCCGGGCCGTGACGGTGACGGGGATCGGTGCCCCGACGCTGGTCGCGACCGAGGGGCTGGCAGACGTCCGGTTCACGGTCGTCGAGCCGCCCGTCCCCGCCGCGGTGCTGCGCGAGGAGATCGCGAGCGCCGAGGTCCGGGTCGAGCACGGCTTCGAGCGCAGCGACCTCGTCGTGGCCGCGCTCGCTCTGCGCTACCGGACCGACGACGAGGTGCGTGCGCTCCTCGCGCAGGCGGCGGCGAGCGCCGATCGTCTGCTCGTCGTCGAGGAGCTCACCGACCCGACCGTGGTCCCGACGGACCACGAGGCCGAGCACCTGCTGCTCCGGCTGTCGGGCACGGGCTCGCCGTCCCGCACGCCCGAGCGCATCGTCGCGCTGGCCGGGGACTCCGGCTGGGACCTGGTCCGGCACACCTCGCTGGGGTGGACCTTCGAGGCGTTCGAGCTCACGCGCACGGGCGCCTGACGAGAGGACCGCGCCCGACGGCGGCCCGCACCTTCGCTGTGAAGGTGCGGGCCGCCGTCGGGCGCGGAGAGACGCCGGTCGTACCCGGCCTCCTCGCCGGGCCCGGCCCGCCCGGCGAACACCTACCGGTTGCCCGGTCCACCTCTCCACCCGAGACTGTCACCACGCGACGAGGAAGGGCGTGCCATGACCGTTGAGACCTCCCGGTTCGGACGAGCGGTGGCGCCCACGCGCCGGAGGCTGGTCGCCTCGACGTCGGTGCTCGTGCTCGGGGTGGTCATGACCTTCGGGGCCGCGGCCCTGGGGCCGTTCGTCGCCCCCGCTGCGGCCGACCAGCTGCCGACGTGCCCGACCGGGGACTCGGACGGGACCGTCGGGCCGCCGCTGTTCACGGACAACGCGGTCGCGGTCTATGTCGGCGGGGACTTCACGGCGAACGAGGACGCGGCCGAGTCGGAGGGCCTGATGGTCGTCCACGGGGACGCGAGCTTCGAGCGGGAGGGGATCTTCAACGTCGGCGTCGTGGGTGCGGGCTCGGGCTCGGTACCCACGCCCGGATCGACCATGCTGGCCGTGGGCGGCGACCTGACCATCGGCCCGACCTCGGCGGTCGACGTCGGTGCCGGGACCGCCGGGGGAGGCGCGGTGCACGTCGGCGGCGTGATCGACGACGACTCCCGGCTCCTGACGAACGGCGCGGGAGCCATCGAGAACATGGGGCAGGGCCCTGCACTGTCCCCGTACGACCCGGACGTCTTCCCTCAGGAGATGATCGACGTCTCGGGCGAGCTGGCCGCACTCGCGGCGAACGGCACGGTGGCCCGCTCGGACGGCACCGTGGTCTTCACGGCGGGAGCCGACGACCCCGCCCACCCGGGGCTCCAGGTCTTCGAGATCGACGCGGCGACGCTCGACGGGGCGACCGCGCTCCAGTTCAACGGCATCCCGGACGGCGACTCGGTCGTGGTCAACGTGACCGGGGGGCCCGTGGACTTCTCGCCGCAGGACTTCACCACGGACGGCGTGCGGGTCGACGCGTTCGGCTTCCCCGGGTTCGGGGCCTTCGCGTCGAGCCTGATGTGGAACTTCACGGGCGACACCCAGGTGTCGATCGGTCAGGACGGTCAGTTCATGGGGTCGATCATGGGCCCGGACATCGACCTCACGGCGACCACCAGCACCAACGGGCGCATCCTCGTCGGCGGTGACCACACGATGGGGGGTGCGGGCACCGAGCACCACAACTACCCGTGGAACTACGCGTTCCCGTGCGAGGACGACGTCCCGCCGCTCCCCACCGAGACCGGCTCGATCACGGTGACCAAGGACGTGGCCCCGGGCTCGGGCCTCACGAACCTCGTCTTCACGGGCTCGGCCCGCTGCACGCTGGCCGACGACTCGATCTTCATCGCCCGGTGGTCCGTCAAGGCCGACGAGGTCACGGTCTTCGACAACCTCCCGCTCGACGTCACGTGCGTGATCCTCGAGAACCTGGACGAGGTCTACGAGGACGTGGACGGCGAGCTCGTGCCGGTCGACGTCGAGGACCGGCAGTGGGCCGATCCCGTCTTCACGGTCGACGGGCGGGTCACCGACGAGTTCACCATCACCGAGGACGGTCAGGACATCGCGATCGGCATCACCAACGTGCTGCTCGGCACGGTCGACGTGACCAAGGTCGTGAGCGGCCCTGCGGCCGGCTACGTGGGCGACCGGACCTTCGACGTCGACTGGCAGTGCTCGGCCGGGGCCTACGTCGACGGAGAAGCCGTCGAGCCCGCGGTGTCCTCGGGGACCGTGAGCGTCGCCGCGGGGGCCACGGCTCGCCCCACCGTGGGGGGAGCGGAGGCCTGGTTCCCGGTCGGGAGCACGTGCAGCTTCACCGAGGCGGCGCTCGTGGCCGAACCCGGGGACTTCTCCGGCACAACGTTCGAGTGGTCGGGTTCCACCGTGGACCCGGCGCAGGTCGTGGTCGGCACGGGCGAGGCGGGCACCGCCGTGGTCACGGTGACCAACACCTACGTCAGCACCGTCGGAGGCTTCACGATCGCCAAGGCCCTGACGGGCGCGGGCGACGCGCGAGTGCCCGACGACACCGTGTTCACGGTGCGTTACACCTACGCGGTGAACGGGACGACGGTCAGCCAGGACGTCCAGGTACCCGCCGACGGGACGCTCGTCCTCGGGCCCCAGGACCTGCCGGTGGGCACGGTCGTCACGTTCGAGGAGATCTCGCTGCCGGGGGTCCCGGGCGTCACGTGGGGCACGCCCACGATCACGGTCGACGGACAGGGGACCAACCGGCTCGTGGTCGCGGGCGGCGCCACCGCCGAGGTGGTGGTCACGAACACGGCCGACACCGCACCGACCCCGACGCCCACGCCCACCGTCCCGACCACGCCCGACGGCGACCTGGCCTCGACCGGTGCCGACGTCGCGCTGCTCGCGGGGGTCTCGGTCCTGTTCGTCGTGCTCGGCCTCGCGATCGTCGCGGCCCGCCGCAGGCACCTCGCAGGGGGCGAGTAGGTCCCGGGTCGAGGCGCCGTCCCTCCGTACCGGCACCACCGGGCGGGAGGGCGGCGTCTGCATGTTCCTGCCCGGCGGCTACCCCTGGTGGGTCGACGCGTGCCACCGGTCCTGCGTGTCGTACGGGAGCTCGTCGTCGTAGTACCAGCCCGCGGGCATGCGCGACGGGTCGAACCAGACGTGGCCACCCCGGGTCCAGCGACGCCGGTACGCGATGATCCGCTCGGGCGTGGTGTCCTCGACCCCGCTCTCGGCCCCGCAGCAGTCGCAGATCGCGTGCGTGGGCCCGTCGAGGGTCCAGCCCGGCTCCTCCAGGTCCCACGCGCACACGCGGCACAGCGTCGCGCGGTTCGCGACGTCCCCGGGGCCGTCGGCCCGTGCGAGGCGGACGAGTGCCGAGAGGGCGCGGAGGGGGTGGGCTGCTCCGAGTGCTGCGATTGTCTGACGCGGCATGCGCGGATCCTTCTGCTCGGTCTCGGCCGTCGGACGTCGGTCCGACGGCGGGCCCACGCCGTCCGAGGCCCCGGAGTGCGCCCTCTCCAGGGGTGGCCGACGCGCGGGCTGGCGTGAGTCTAGACCGCGGAGCCGTGGACGGGACAGGATGAAACGCCGGACTCCTGCTCGTGTCTCGGAGGCGCCCTCCGGACACCCGGGTTCGTGCCGCAGAACCCCTTGCGACCAGACCCGTCACGGTGCCGACCATCGGTCGGCGCGGCCTCTCACAACCCCCCGGGGACGGCTGTGCGCAAAGCCTTACGGACGGGAAACGGGCGGCTCGCCCCCGGGAAACACGCGCTTCCTACCGTCACGGGTACTGGTCGAGCGCCGCTCGACGCGCCAGGTCCCCGCTCCAGGAGGCGCCATGTCCGTCCCCGCAGGTCCCCCCTCGCAGACCACGACCACGATCGACCACCCCGCCACCGACCAGCCCGCGCCCGCGCTCCCGACGAGCGCGGCGCCGTCGGGCACGGGCGTGCGGACCGAGACCGCACCGGGCGCCGCACCGCAGAGCGCCCCGCACCGTCGTGGGCGCTGGATCGACCACTGGGACCCCGAGGACCCCACGTTCTGGCGCGACGGCGGCCGCAAGGTCGCCACCCGCAACCTGTGGATCTCGGTCTTCGCCGAGTTCCTCGGGTTCGCGGTGTGGGCCCTGTGGTCGATCGTCGTGCCGCAGCTCGGCGCGGCCGGCTTCACCTTCACCGTGGACCAGCAGTTCTGGCTCATCGCCGTCCCCAGCCTCGTGGGCGCGACCCTGCGCATCCCGTACACGTTCGCGGTCCCGCTGTTCGGCGGGCGCACCTGGACCGTCGTGTCCGCGCTCCTGCTCCTGGTGCCCACGGTCTCGCTCGCGGTCGTCGTGCAGAACCCCGAGACGCCGTTCGGCGTGATGCTGCTCGTCGCGGCGCTCGCGGGCGTCGGCGGCGGCAACTTCGCCTCCTCGATGGCCAACATCTCCTTCTTCTACCCGGAGAAGGAGAAGGGCAGGGCGCTCGGGCTCAACGCCGCGGGCGGCAACCTCGGGACGGCCGCGGTCCAGTTCGCGGTGCCCCTCGTGATCGTCGCCGGCGCGGGCATCGCGCTCGAACGGGCAGGGCTCATGATGATCCCGTTCATCCTGCTCGCGGCGTTCCTCGCGTGGCGGTACATGGACAACCTGACGCACGCCAAGGCCGACTTCCGCTCGTTCGCCGCCGCGACCCGCAACCGGCACACGTGGATCATCTCGTTCCTCTACATCGGGACGTTCGGGTCGTTCATCGGCTACTCGGGTGCGTTCCCCACGCTGCTCAAGAACCAGTTCCCCGAGGTCACGCTCTCGATCGCGTTCCTCGGCGCGCTCGTGGGCTCGGTGTCCCGGCCGCTGGGCGGGACGATCGCCGACAAGGTCGGCGGGGCGCGCGTGACGATCGTGGCGTTCGGCGTCATGGCGCTCGGGGCCTTCGGAGCGATCCAGGCCCTCGAGTCGCACAGCTTCGGGCTGTTCTTCGGGTCCTTCCTGCTGCTGTTCGTCGCGACCGGCATCGGCAACGGGGCGACCTACCGCATGATCCCCGCGGTCTTCGCGGCCTCGGGGGACCTCGCCGCACGGACCCTGCCCGACGACGAGCGCGCGGCCCACCGCACCCGGATCCGCAAGGCGGCCGCGGGCTGCATCGGCATCGCGGGAGCCATCGGGGCGTTCGGCGGGTTCCTCATCCCGCGCGGCTTCGCGATCTCGAACGACCTGGCCGGGTCGCTCGTCCCGGCCCTGTGGATCTTCATCGGCGTGTACGCGGTCATGGCCGTGGTCACGTGGGCCGTGTACCAGCGCCGGGGTGCGCGCATGGCCGCGGCCGGGATCTGAGCATGGTCGTCCACCCCGCCGCGGTCCCCGTCGCAGGCCCGGCCGGCGCCCCGGCCGCCGCCGCCCGACCCGGGCGCGCGGCGCCGTCGGGCATCGCGGCGGACACGCACTGCCCCTACTGCGCGCTGCAGTGCGGCATGTCGCTCACGCCCGCGCAGGACCGTGGACCCGACGGCGGAGCCTCGCCCCGCGTGGTCGTCGCACCGCGAGAGTTCCCCACCAACAAGGGCGGGCTGTGCCAGAAGGGCTGGACCAGCGCGAGCCTGCTCACCGCGCACGACCGGCTCACGGTCCCGCTCGTGCGCGACCGCACGGTCGACGCGGCGGGGGCCGTGACCCGCGGCGGGCTGCGGCCCGCGACGTGGGACGAGGCGCTCGGGCGGGTCGCCCGCGGCCTCACGGAGATCCAGGCCGCGTCGGGGCGCGACGCGGTCGCGGTCTTCGGCGGCGGAGGACTCACCAACGAGAAGGCATACGCGCTGGGCAAGCTCGCACGGACGGTCCTGCGGACCGCGAACATCGACTACAACGGGCGCTTCTGCATGGCGAGCGCCGCGGCCGGCGCCAACCGCGCGTTCGGTGCCGACCGTGGCCTGCCGTTCCCGCTCGCGGACCTCGCGGGGGCCGACGCGGTGCTGCTGCTCGGCTCGAACCTGGCCGAGACCATGCCGCCCTCGGTCCAGCACCTCGCGGGCGTGCGATCGCGCGGCGGGCTCGTGGTCGTGGACCCGCGACGGTCGGCCACGGCCGCGCTCACGGGCGCGGGGGCGCCCGGCGGTGCGGCGGACGCGCCACCCCAGGGCGTCCACCTGCAGCCCGTCCCCGGCACCGACCTCGTGGTGCTGCTCGCGCTCCTGCACGTCGTGTGGGCCGAGGAGCTCGCGGACGAGGAGTACCTCGCCGCGCGCGTCTCCGGGGTCGACGACGTGCGCCGCGCGGTCGCGGCCTGGTGGCCCGAGCGCGCCGAGACCGTGTGCGGGATCGCGGCCGACGAGCTCCGCCGGGTCGCGCGGCTGCTCGCCGCGGCCTCGCCCGCGCGCGGCGGGCGCGGCGCGTACGTCCTGACGGGGCGCGGCGTCGAGCAGTCGACCCAGGGGACCGCGACCGTCACGGCCGCGATCGACCTGGCGCTCGCGCTCGGGCTGCCCGGCCGGACCGGCTCCGGGTACGGCGCGATCACGGGGCAGGGCAACGGGCAGGGCGGCCGGGAGCACGGCCAGAAGGCCGACCAGCTCCCGGGCTACCGCAAGATCGACGACCCGGCCGCGCGCGCTCACGTCGCCGCGGTGTGGGGCGTGGACCCGGCGTCGTTGCCCGGGCCGGGCAAGCCTGCGGTCGAGCTGCTGCGCTCGCTCGGGACGCCGGGAGGGCCGCGCGCGCTGCTCGTGCACGGGTCGAACGTGCTGGTCAGCGCCCCGGACGCGACGCGGGTCGCCGAGCGCCTCGACGCCCTGGACCTGCTCGTGGTGTGCGACCTGGTGCCGTCCGAGACCGCGCTGCGCGCCGACGTCGTGCTGCCCGTGACGCAGTGGGCCGAGGAGGAGGGGACCATGACCTCGCTCGAGGGGCGCGTGATCCGCCGCAGGCAGGCCGTGACGCCACCGATCGGCGTGCGGTCCGAGCTGTGGGTCTTCGCCGAGCTCGCGCGCCGCCTGGGCTCGACCGTGCCGTTCCCGCTCGACCCGGCCGAGGTGTTCGACGAGCTGGCCCGGGCCTCGGCGGGCGGCGTCGCGGACTACTCGGGGCTCAGCCACGCGCGGCTCGACGCCGACGAGGCCGCGGGCGGGCCGGGACTGTTCTGGCCCGTGCCGGCCGTGCCTGCTCGGTTGTCAGAACCAGGCCGGGCTGGGGACCGGGGAGCTTCTGACAACCCGGCCGGGCGAGGGGCGCACCCCGGCACCCCGCGACTGTTCCTCGACCGCTTCCACACCCCCGACGGCCGGGCGCGCATGGTCGCGGTCGACCACGTCGGGCCCAGCGACGACGTCCGCCCCGACGCTCCCGTCTACCTGGTGACGGGCCGCGTGCTGCAGCACTACCAGTCGGGCGCGCAGACGCGCCGCGTGGCCGAGCTCGACCGGATCGTGCCCGGCCCGTTCGTCGAGATGCACCCGATCCTCGGCTTCCGCCTCGGCATCCAGGACGGGGACCCGGTGCGGCTCACGTCGAGCCGGGGCGAGGTCCGGGCGCCCGCGCGCTGGAGCGACAAGATCCGTCCCGACACGGTCTTCATGCCCTTCCACTGGAGCGGGGCCGGGAGCGTCAACCGGATCACGACCGACGCGACCGACCCGATCTCCGGGATGCCCGAGTTCAAGGTCTGCGCTGTCGCGGTCGCGCCGGACCCGGCCGGGGACCTGCCGTCGGACCCTGCGCCGGGCAGGGCGCCCGGCGCGGCCTCAGGACCGGCGCCCGGCGCGGCTGCGGCGCCGGCCCGCGGCCGGGGCCACGAGCTCTCCGAGGAGGTGGTCGTATGACCGACGGAACTGCTGAGCTGTCAGAACCAGGCCGGGCCATGGCCCGGCCCGGTTCTGACGACCTGCCCGGGGGAGGGGCCCGCGGCGGCGAGCCCCTCGGTGGCGGAGGCCCTGCCGCCGCGGCGCCGTTCCGGGTCGTCGTGGTGGGCAACGGCATGGTCGGGTCGCGGTTCGCCGCCGACCTCCTGGCCACGGCCGGCCCGGACCAGGAGCACCGCGCCCGGCCCTTGCGCGTCACGGTGCTCGGCGACGAGGAGTACGACCCGTACAACCGCGTCCTGCTGAGCGAGGTCGTCGCGGGCCGGGCCGACATCGGCGCGCTGACCCTGCCCTCGACGGGCGACGAGCGCGCCGAGGTCCACCGCGGCGCGCCCGCGATCGCGATCGACCGCTCCTCGCGCACCGTGCTCACGAGCGACGGAGCGTTCCCGTACGACGCCGTGGTGCTCGCGACCGGCTCGTCCGCGCGCATCCCGGACGTGCCGGGGCTCGGGTCGGGGCCCGGCGGGACGCTCCCCGCCGGGGTCCACGCGCTGCGCACGCTCGACGACGCGCGCGAGATCGTCGCCGCGACCTCCAACGCGCGCCGCGCCGTCGTGATCGGTGCGGGCGTCCTGGGTCTCGAGGTCGCGTGCGGCCTGGCCCGACGTGGGCTCGCGGTGACCGTGGTCCACGGCGGGGCGAGCCCCATGGACCGCCAGCTCGGCCCCGACGCGGGCCTCGCGGCCTCGCGCACGCTCGCCGAGCTCGGGATCGCGGTGCGCACCGGGGTGCGGACGCGCGAGGTCGTGGTGCGTGGCGCGGGCGGCCGGGGTGCGGCGGTCGCGGGCGTCGTGCTCGTGCCCGACGCCGGCGACGACGCCGACGAGGTCCCGACCGACCTGCTCGTGCTGGCCTGCGGGACCGTGCCCGAGGCGACCCTCGCCCGGACCGCGGGCCTGACGGTGGACCGGGGCGTCGTCGTCGGGCACGGGCTGGCGAGCCCCGACGACCCCGACGTGTACGCGATCGGGGACTGCGCGCAGCCGCCCGAGGGCGGGACGGGGCTCATCGCGCAGGGGTGGGAGCAGTCGCGGCGGCTCGCGGCGCTGCTCGCCCTCCGCGTGCTGTCAGAACCTGGCCGGGCTCTACCCCGGCCAGGTTCTGACACCTCGGGGGCCGCAGCACGACTCCACGTCCGCTTCACCGACGACGAGCGGCCCAGCATGGCACTGCGGATCGCGCTAGGCGTCGAGCAGGGTGGGAGGAGCCCCGGGGACGAGCGGCTCGAGATGCTGCCAACGGGGGTCAGCAGCCTCCCAGCACCCCCGTTGGCCGCATCTCGTGGCGAGGGGGTGATGACCGGGGCCTCATCCGCTCTCCCGGCCGACTCGCCGGCCGCCCTGTCGGTCGACACACCGGTGGGCTCGGCGGTCGCACCGGCGAGGACGCCCCCCACCGCCCCGACCGACGTGGTGCGCCTCAAGGCCGCGGGGCTCGACGTCGTCGCGATGGGCGTGTGCGGCGCGCGGCGTGCCCACGACCCGAGCCACCGGACGCTCCGCCTGACCGACCCCGACGCGGGGCGGCACGTCGAGGTCGTCGTCGCGGGCGGGTTCCTCGTCGGGGCGACCGTGGTCGGCGCCCCGCAGATCGGTGCCGACCTCACCGCGACCTACACGCGCCGGGTCCCCGTGCCCGCGGACCCGGCCCACCTCCTGCTGCAACCCGTCGCGCAGGCCGCCGCTCCGGCGTCGGACCCCACGCACATGCCCGACCGGACCACGGTCTGCAGCTGCAACGGCGTGACCAAGGGCGACATCGTCGCGAGCTGGCGCGAGGGAGCCCGCAGCACCACGGACATCGCGCGCGCGACGCGCGCGACGACCGGGTGCGGCGGCTGCAAGGACGTCGTGTGCGGGCTCGCGGACTGGCTGCGCAAGGCCGACCCCGAGCAGCCGGGGACGGCGTCCGCCACGCCGCGTGCGGGCGGACGGGCCCCCGAGCCCGTGCCGGTCCACGGCTGACCTGGGCGGGCGACGGTTCAGCGCCGTGCCGGCGCCCCTCCGGATCGACGATCCCTCTTCTCACGCGCACCCCGCCGTGCGCGTGAGAAGAACGTTACGGAGGGGCAAAGGGGAGGGTGCGGCGCGGAAACCGCGCGTCTCTAGTGTCCGGAGCAGCAGCTGCTTCCCGGACACCCGGACCGCACCCCCCAGGAGCCCCCGTGACCACACCATCGAGCTCTTCCCGCCATCTCGTGATCGTCGGCGGCGGCATGGTCGCCCAGCGCCTCGTCGAGGCGCTGCGTGCGCGTGACACCGCCGGCGAGTGGCGGGTCACCGTCTTCGCCGAGGAACCCCGCTACCCCTACGACCGCGTCGCGCTCACCTCCTACTTCTCGGCGCGCGACCCCGAGGAGCTCAACCTCGGGGACCCCGCGCTGTGGGACGACCCGCTCGTGCGACTGGTCCGCGACTGCCGCGTCGACTCGGTCGACCGCGAGGCGCGTCAGGTCACCGACCGCCTGGGCCGGGTCCACGACTACGACGAGCTCGTGCTCGCGACGGGCTCGGACGCGGCGCGGCCGCCGATCCCGGGCAACGAGCTGCCGGGCGTGTTCGTGTACCGCACGATCGACGACGTCGCGGCCCTGCGCGGGTGGGTCGAGGCCAAGCGCGAGGAGCGGGCCGGGACGTCGTACGACCGCCCGGTGCGCGGCGCCGTCATCGGCGGCGGGCTCCTGGGGCTCGAGGCCGCGGGAGCGCTCAAGGCGCTCGGCGCCCAGGCGACCGTCATCCAGTTCGGGACGCACCTCATGGACGCCCAGATCGACCTGGGCGGCGGGCAGGCGCTCGGTCGCCTCATCAACGACATGGGCATCGCGGTGCGCGTGAGCACCGCGACCAAGGAGATGCGGCCCGCGCGCACCACGGGTCACGTGGGCCGCCTCGACTTCGTGGACGGCGGGCGGCTCGACGTCGACGTGGTCGTCATGGCGACGGGCGTCCGGCCGCGCGACAACCTGGCCCGGGACGCGGGCCTGCCGGTCGGTGAGCGCGGTGGCGCGGTCGTCGACCTGTCGTGCCGGACGCCGGACCCGCACGTGTGGGCGGTCGGCGAGGTCGCGTGCATCGAGGGCAGGTGCCTGGGGCTCGTCGCCCCGGGGTACGCGATGGCCGAGGTCGTCGTGGACCGGCTGCTGGGCGGCGAGGCGACGTTCCCCGGTGCGGACACCGCGACCAAGCTCAAGCTGCGCGGCGTGGACGTCGCGAGCTTCGGCGACGCGTTCGCGCGCACCGAGGGCGCCATGGAGCTCGTCTACGCGGACCCGGTCGCGGGCGTCTACAAGAAGCTCGTCCTGTCCGACGACGCACGGACCCTCCTGGGCGGCGTGTTCGTGGGCGACGCGACGCCGTACGCGTCGCTGCGTCCCATGGTCGGGCGCGAGCTGCCGGGCGACCCCGGGGCGTTCCTGCTGCCCGAGGGCTCGTCGGGGGGCGGCGCGGCGGGGCTCGAGCTGCCCGACGACGCGACCGTCTGCTCGTGCAACAACGTCACGGCGGGCACGATCCGCTCGGCCGTGACCGAGCACGCGTGCACCGACGTCGCCGCGGTCAAGTCGTGCACCAAGGCCGGCACGAGCTGCGGCTCGTGCCTCCCGCTCGTCAAGAAGATCACGACGACCGAGCTCGAGAAGGCCGGCATCGAGGTCTCGAACGCGCTGTGCGAGCACTTCGAGCTCTCGCGGGCGCAGCTCTTCGACGCGGTCCGCGTCGCGGACCTGCACACGTTCAGCGAGATCATCGCGCGGTTCGGTCGCGTTCCTGCCGGCGTGCCGGAGACGCCCGACGGCGTCGCCCAGGCGGGGCTCCCGGCCGCGGGCCCCGGCCGTGGTTGCGACATCTGCAAGCCGGTCATCGCGTCGATCCTGGCGTCGCTGGGCAACGGTCACATCCTGTCGGGAGAGCAGGCCGCGCTCCAGGACACCAACGACCACGTCATGGCGAACATGCAGAAGGACGGCACCTACTCGGTGGTCCCGCGCATCCCCGGCGGGGAGATCACGCCCGAGGGGCTGCTCGTGATCGGGCAGGTCGCAAAGGACTTCGGGCTCTACACCAAGATCACGGGCGGCCAGCGGATCGACATGTTCGGTGCGCGGATCGAGCAGCTCCCGCTGATCTGGCGCCGGCTCGTCGAGCACGGCTTCGAGTCGGGCCAGGCGTACGGCAAGTCGCTGCGGACCGTGAAGTCGTGCGTCGGGTCGACGTGGTGCCGGTTCGGCGTGCAGGACTCGGTGGGCATGGCGGTCGAGCTCGAGCTGCGGTACCGCGGGCTGCGCTCGCCGCACAAGATCAAGCTCGGGGTCTCGGGGTGCGCGCGCGAGTGCGCCGAGGCCCGCGGCAAGGACGTCGGCGTGATCGCGACCGACAAGGGCTGGAACGTGTACGTGGGTGGCAACGGCGGCTTCACGCCCAAGCACGCGAGGCTCCTCGCGGAGGATCTCGACGACGCGACGATGATCCGCACGATCGACCGCTTCCTCATGTACTACATCCGCACCGCGGACCGCCTGCAGCGCACGTCGGTGTGGGTCGACGAGGTCGAGGGCGGCCTCGACGGGATCCGCGCGGTGATCCTCGAGGACTCCCTGGGGATCGCCGCGGACCTCGACGCCGCGATGGCGGGTCACGTCGACGCGTACGAGGACGAGTGGCGCGCCGTCCTGGAGGACCCCGAGAAGCTCCGGCGGTTCGGTTCCTTCGTCAACGCGCCCGCGACGGCCGACCCCGACCTCGCGTACGTCGCCGAGCGCGGTCAGCCGCGACCGGCCACGACCGCCGAGCGCGAGGGCGCTGCGACGGGTGGGGTTCTGATCGCCGGGACGACTCTGGAGGTACGCAGATGAGCACGAGCACGTGGGGTTCCGAGGCCGTGGTGGCGGAGCCGGGGGCACGAGGCGCGGGCGGGACGGGCTGGGAGGCCGTCTGCCGGGCCTCGGACCTCGCGGTCGAGCGCGGCGCCGCGGCGCTCGTCGGCGGGCAGCAGGTCGCGCTCTTCCGGCTGACCGACGGTCGGGTGCTCGCGGTCCAGCAGCTCGACCCGTTCAGCGGGGCCAACGTCATGTCGCGCGGGATCGTGGGCACGCGCGGGGGCGTCCCGACCGTCGCGTCGCCGATGTACAAGCAGGTCTTCGCGCTCGAGACCGGGGTGTGCCTCGACCCCGTGGGGTTCCTCCCGGTGCTCGCGGCGGGACCGGACCTGGTGACGTGGCCCGTCGAGGTGCGTGCCGGCGTCGTGCACGTGGGCGTGCCCGCTGCGGACGGGACCGCGTGCTGACCGCCCGGTCACCGGCTCCCTGCCCCGCGGTGCCGGACAAGGTGTCAGAAGCACACCGGGCCATACCCCGGCCACGTTCTGACACCGGATCGGTGACCCTCGTGGGCGGCGGCCCCGGAGCGACCGACCTGCTCACCCTCCGTGGCTACCGTGCGCTCATGACCGCCGACGTCGTCGTGGTCGACCGCCTGGGCCCCCTCCAGGTCCTCGACGACCTCCCCGCGAGCGTCGAGGTCATCGACGTCGGCAAGACCCCGGGCCACCACCCCGTGCCCCAGCACGAGATCAACGCGATCCTCGTCGAGCAGGCGCAGTGCGGCCGCACGGTCGTGCGGCTCAAGGGCGGCGACCCGTTCGTCTACGGCCGCGGCGGGGAGGAAGTCCTGGCCTGCCGCGCCGCGGGGGTCCCGGTCGAGGTCGTGCCGGGCGTGAGCAGCGCCCTGTCCGTCCCGGCGCTCGCGGGCATCCCCCTCACGCACCGCGGGACGGTCGGTGCGTTCCTCGTGGTCAACGGCCACGGCGGTCTGGACGTGGGCGCGCTGGCCGCGGTCCGCGATCGCACGGCTACCCTGGTGATCCTCATGGGAGTGTCGATGCTGAGCGAGATCACGGACCAGGCGGTTGCCGCCGGGGCCGACGTCGGCACGCCCGTCGCCGTCGTCGAGTCGGGTTCCACGGAGCACCAGCGGGTCACGCGCGCCACGCTCGGGACGCTCGTCGAGCGCGCGGCCCAGGTCGGGGTGTGCGCCCCGGCGGTCGTGGTCGTGGGGGACGTGGCCGCCGCGGACCTGCTGGTCCCCGCGCTCGTCCCGGAGATGGCCCTGTGACGGGAGCGGTCCAGGGGTCGGCGGTCCCCGCCACCGCAGCGCAGCGCCCCGCGCTCGGCCAGGTCATGGCCGGCTGCACGGTTCTCGTCACGGCCGACCGGCGCTCGGCCGAGCTCGCCGCGGCCCTGGTCCGCCGGGGGGCCGAGGTGCGCCACGCGCCCGCCCTGAGCATGGTGCCCAACGAGGACGACGAGGCGCTCCTCGCGGGCACGCGCGACCTGATCGCCCGCCCGCCGGACGTCGTGGTCGTCACCACGGGCATCGGGTTCCGTGGCTGGATCGAGGCGGCCGACGCCCACGGGCTGGCCGACGAGCTCCTGGCCGTCATGGGCGGGGCACGCCTGGTCGCCCGCGGACCCAAGGCGCGCGGCGCGATCCAGGCCGCCGGCCTCCAGGCGGACTGGGTCGCGGAGTCGGAGACGTCGGGAGAGATCGCCGACGTCCTGCTCGGCGAGGGCGTCGACGGGCTGCGCATCGCCGTCCAGCACCACGGTGCGGGGGCCGACGGCCTGGACACGGTCTTCGCGCAGGCGGGCGCGGACGTCGCGAGCCTCATCGTCTACCGCTGGGGCCCGCCGCCCGACGAGGCGGCGCTCCGGGCCTCGGTCCACGCCGCGGCGGGCGGCGAGATCGACGCCGTCGTCTTCACCTCGGCCCCGGGCGCCGAGGCGTGGCTCGCGGCCGCGGAGTCGGAGGGCGTCGGCGACGCGGTCGTCGCACGGTTCGCGAGCGGCAGCATGATCGCCGCGGCCGTCGGACCCATCACGGCCCGCCCCCTTGCGCACCGCGGGATCGCGACCCTCCAGCCGGACCGCGGGCGCCTCGGCGCGCTGGTCCGCACGCTCGTCGGTCACTACGAGCACGCCGAGACCCTCGCGCTCGTGACCGTCGCGGGCATCCTGCAGATCCGCTCGCGCGTCGCGGTGCTCGACGGTCGCGTGCTCCCGCTCTCGCCCAGCGGGCTCGAGGTCCTGCGCCTGCTCGCGTCGCGGGCCGGGGAGATCGTGACCCGCGACCAGGTCCTCGCGGCGCTGCCCGGCGACTCGCGCGACCCGCACGCCGCGGAGGTCGCCGTGGCCCGGCTGCGCGAGGCAGTGGGCGAGCGCGCCCTCGTCAAGACCGTCGTCAAACGTGGCTATCGACTGGAGCTGGCATGAGCACGGAGATCCTGGGGTTCCCTTCCGGCGAGACCGAGGGGAGCCCGTCGTCGGGTACAGCAGGTGCAGCGGGCGACCCAGCAGCCGCACCCGTGCTCGTCGGCTGCTCGCACGGGACCAACGACGTCGCAGGCCAGGCCGCGATCCGTGCGCTGCTCGACGACGTCCGTGCGACGCGCCCCGACCTGGACGTCCGGGAGGCGTTCGTCGACGTCCAGCAGCCCGAGGTGGCCGACGTCGTCACGCACGCGGTCGCACCGCGCGCCCCGGGCGAGGGGCCGGGCGGTCAGGCCGGTCAGGCAGGTCAGGCCGTGGTCGTCCCTCTGCTGCTCTCCACGGGCTTCCACGTGAACGTCGACATCACCGAGGCCGTCTCGCCCGAGCACGAGGGGCGAGGTCCCGAGCACGGTGCGGCGACCGCGGCCCGCGCGCTCGGCCCCGACCCGCGCCTCGCGCAGATCCTCGCGGACCGCCTCGCCGCGGCCGGGACGCGTCCGCACGACGCGGTCGTGCTCGCGGCCGCCGGGTCGAGCAGGTCGGGGGCCGCGCGCGACGTCGAGGCCGTCGCCGAGCACCTGCGGGCGCACCACGACGGACCGGTCACGGTCGGGTTCGGCGCCATGGCGACCCCGTCGGTCCGTGACGCGGTCGCGGCGGCGCGCGAGGCGCTCGGCGGGGCCGCGGTCCCGGGCGAGGCGACCACCGCCTCGGGCGGAGGCGCCGACGTGGCCGGCGCGGCGCCGTCGGGCGGTGAGGACGAGCCTCCCCGCGTGGTCATCGCCGCCTACCTGCTGGCCCCCGGTTTCTTCCACGACCGCCTGCTCGAGGCCGGCGCGGACGTCGTCACGGCCCCGCTCGCCCCCGACGCTCGTCTGACCGCGATCGTGCTCGACCGCTACGCCGAGGGCGTCGCGGCGCTGCCGGGTCGCTAGGCGGACCGCACCGCCCGGGCCGCAGCCCGGGCGGCGCCGCGGCTCAGGCCGGGACCCGGGTCCTCGGCGCGACGAACGCCGCGAGCAGCGCGATCACGACCGTCACGCCGAAGCAGATGACGTAGGCCAGGAGGCCGAACGCGTCGTGCAGGGCCCAGAGCATCGACCCGGTCACCGCGAGCGCGATCGCCGCGGACAGCGCGTCCGAGACCTGGAGCGCCGAGCTGTTGGCGCCCTGCTGGTCCTCGGGCGACAGGGCGAGCGTGAGCACCGAGAGCGTCGGGTGGACCATGCCCATCCCCAGGCCCGCGACGGTCCACGAGAGCATGCCGAGGATCGGGGGCACGGAGGGCCACGCGAGGAGCGCGGTGCCCGCGATCCCGCCCGCGATGAGGAACGACCCGACGAGGACGAAGCGCGAGTGCGGCCATCCCCAGTGAGCCTTCCCGCGCAGCCACGCGCCGACCGACCAGCCGATCGCGCCGAACGTCAGGACCCCGCCTGCCTGCGCGGGGGAGAGGCCGCGCTCGTGCGAGAGGAGCAGCGGCAGCAGGACCTCGGTGCCCGTGAAGGCTGCCGCGACGAGGCCGCGGATCGCGATCACCGAGGGCAGCCCGCGCGCCGCGCGCACCGTGCCGCGCGGGAGCAGGTGCGGCACGCTCACCACGACCAGACCGAGCGCGACCACGAGCGCGGCGTACAGCAGCACGCCCTCCTGCTGGCCCGCGAAGTGCAGCAGGCCGATGCCCACGGCCGCGGCCACGGCCCACCACAGGGCTGCGTTCCCGCCGCGGTCGGCGGCGTCCGCCGCGTCCGTCGCGCGGCGGTCCTGCACGACGGCGCGCAGGCCGGGGCGCATCATGAGCACGGCCGGGACCGCGAGGAACGGCACGGCGAGGAAGACCCAGCGCCACCCGACGTGCTCGACGACGAGCCCTGCGATCGCGGGGCCGACGATCGAGGGCACGACCCACGCGGCGGCGAAGGCCGCGAACACCGACGGGCGCCGGTCCTCGGGGAACACCCGGGCGACGAGCACGTACAGCGCGACGATGTACATCCCGGTGCCGAGCCCCTGCACCACCCGCCCCGCGACGAAGACCTCCATGGTCGGGGCGAGCCCTGCGACGACCAGGCCGGCGAGGAAGAGGCCGACGCCGGCCCACAGCGACGGGCTCGGGCCGAACCGGTCGCACCAGCGGCCCGCGGCGACCATCCCGACGACGCTCGCGGCGATCGACCCCGCGAACGCGACCGCGTAGAGCGTCAGGCCGTCGAGGGCCTGCGCGACGGTCGGCATCGCGGTCGCGACGGCCAGGGCCTCGAACGCGCCGAGCAGCACGAGAGCGACCATGCCGATCATGACCGTGCGCTGGGTCGCGGGGGACAGGCCGCCGCTGGTCGGGCCACTGCCCGAGGGGCCGTGGGCGTCGGGGCCCGCTTCGTCCGGAGGCGCGGCCGCCGCGGGGGAACCGAAGGCTGGGGAGTCGGCGATCGCCTCGGCGACGTCGGCCTCGGGCGCCAGGGGGCGTGGTGGTTCCATGATTCCTCGCAGGGGTGGGCGCCGGCCGGGTGGGGCGTCGCGCGACAGGTGCGCTCGGTCGAGCGCTTCGACTAGTCTCGAACCTCAACCATTGTCGAGGTCAAGTGCATCCGGCCCGTCGATGGACGGAGTGACGAATGCCTGGAGCAATCATGCCTGACGAGGGGCCCCACCCCGACGACGAGCTCACGGTCGGCGAGCTCGCCCGCCGCAGCGGCGTCACGGTGTCGGCGCTGCACTTCTACGAGCGCGAGGGACTGCTCACCGCGCGCCGCACCCCGGGCAACCAGCGCCGCTACCCGCGCGAGACGCTGCGCCGCGTCTCGTTCATCAAGGTCTCCCAGCGCGTGGGGATCCCGCTCGCGCTGGTCCGCGAGGCGCTGGGGACGCTCCCGCAGAACAGGACGCCCACCGCCAAGGACTGGCGCCGACTCTCGCGCATGTGGCACGCGGACCTCGACGCCCGGATCGAACAGCTCGTGCGCCTGCGCGACCACCTCACCGACTGCATCGGGTGCGGGTGCCTGTCGCTGCGCAAGTGCGTCCTGGCCAACCCGCACGACGTGCTGGCCGAGGAGGGCCCCGGTCCCCGCACCCTGCTGGTCGACGGGCTCGACGACTGAGGGGTGGGAGCGCACGCCGCGTGCGTCCGCCCCCGAGGTGCGACCTCGAGGTCAGGCCTCGGGCGCGACCGGCGGTCGCCGCAGCTCACCAGTTCTTGGCCGAGCCTCCGCCGCCCTGCTCCTCGCCCGTGCCCCCCGCGGGCTCGTCGCCCCCGTAGTAGTTCCGGTACTCCTGCTGGCTCTGGTCCTCGTCGTCCCGGGCCTCGGAGTTCTGCTCCTGGAGCTTCTCCTGGCGCTCGGCCTCGGCCCGCTCCTCCTCGGTCTGGTCCTGCTCCTGCTCCTGCTCCTGCTCCTCGCCCTCCTGCGGGTCCTGGGGCTCCTGCGGCTGCGCGTCCTTGGCCTGCTGCTGCTTGTCCTGCAGGCGCTGGACCGACTGCTCGTTCTGCTCCTTCTCCTGCTCCGACTGGTCCTCGCACCCGGGCCAGCCGCGCACCTGCTCGGCGGTCGCGAACGAGCGCTCGGCGAACGAGTACCAGGTCGTGGCGTCGTCCTGGACCTGCTCGGGCGTGAGCTCGTTGCCGTCGCCGTAGGGGTCGATCACGCTGGCCTCGTAGTCCTCGCCCGCGGCGCGAGCAGCGAGGGCCTCCTCGAGGGCCTTCTTCTGCGCCATGTAGTCGTCCGCGGTGGTCTTCTCGTAGTCACCGGAGGTCTCGTAGGCGATCGACAGGTTGATCTGGATCCGGCAGCGGACCATGGGTTCCTCGCCCTCGGCGAGGTCGTAGGCACGGTGGAGGTCGCTGATCGCGGTGTAGTCGTCGCCGGTCCGGTGTCGCGCTGTCCCGGTGTTGAACCAGGCCTTCCACGGGTCGACGACGTTCATGGTCTTCTGGAGGTCGAACAGGTCGGCGGCGCCCGAGTGGTCGCCCGCGTCGTAGCGGTCGGAGCCCATCGAGGCGATCACGGGCAGGAACGCGAGCTTGGTGCCGAGCACGAGCGCGGCGATCAGCAGCGGGATCGGCAGGAGGAGCAGGAGCGCCCGACGGCGCAGCCGCCTCGAGCGCAGTGCCGCAGCCTGAGGGGAGCGCGAGCCGGGCAGCTGCGCGCGGGGCGGCTGCGGGTAGGGCGCGCCGGGGCGGACCGTCGACGGGCCTCCCCACGGCGGACCCGGCTGCGAGGGCACGACGGGCCCTCCGGGCTGCGCGGGCTGCTGGGATCCACCCGTCCCGTTCGCGCCGCCCCACGGGGGCTGCTGCGGGGGCGCTCCGTCGCCGCTCATGCGCGCACCCCCACCCGGCGGGCCGCGGACCGGCCCGCGCACCATGCCTCGATCCCGAGGAGGCCGGCCGCGAGGAGCGCGAACGGCCACACGATCGGGCGGTAGGCCGTGACGAGGCGCCTGCCGTCCGCCGCGACCTGCTGCGGGTCGACGCCCGCGACGAGCTCGGCCGTCGGGCTCGTGGTCTCACGGTGCACGTACGGGACCCCCAGCTGCTCGGCGATGGCGCGCAGGTTCTCCTCGTCGATGATCGACAGGGCGTCCGGCACGCCCGACTCGTCGATCGTCGCCTTCGACGGGTCCTCGATGTACTCGGCCGCGGCCGGGTCCTCGCCCGGCATGTACTCCTTCATGCGCCCGCCCTCCGCGGTGCCGTAGCCCAGCACCGCGCCGCCGTCGACGAGCGGTGCGAGCTCCTCGTACGAGCGGGGCTCGCCGTCCGCGGTCTGCTCGCCGTCCGACAGGAAGAACACGAGCCGCACGTTCGACGGGCGCTCGGCCGCGGCCCCCTGCAGGGCCTCGCGCAGCTCGTCGAGCGGCCGGTCGGTGAGCGAACCCTTGGAGTAGAGCGTGATCTCGCGCTTGAACGTGTCGGCCCAGGACGTGATGGCGCGCGCGTCGGTCGTGAGCGGGAGCTGGCGGCTGGCCTGGGAGTCGAACGAGATGATCGAGTAGCGGGCGCCCGGGATGTCGCCCGTGAGGCTCGCGATGTCGTGGCGCACGCCCACGAGGCGCTCGTTCGTGCCGTCGAAGTCCTCGGCCGCCATGGAGCCCGTGCGGTCGACCACGAAGAACATGTCGACGTTCGCGACCGACGTGTCGCGGTCCGTCACGGGGACCGAGGGCCCGAGCCCGATCACGGCGAGCACCGCGACGAGCGCGGTCCGGCGGGCCCACGCACCCCGCGGACCTGCGGGCACGCCCTGCCGGCCGGCAGCGCCTCGCGACGCGCCTCGCAGCGCGACCACGAGCTGCCACACGGCGAGCCCGAGCAGCGGCACGAACACCACGGCCCACGCCCACAGGGGGATCAACGGGTGGAGGGTCATTCGCGCAACCTCCAGGCCACGACGAGCAGGAGCGCGGCGCCCGCGGTCCCCACGAGGAACCAGAGCGTCGGCAGGTCCGTGACGATCACCTCGGGGCTCGCGTCGAGCTCGACCGCCTGCTGCGCCACGACGTCCTCGACCATGCCCTCGACGGCCTGCGGGTCGCCCGCGAGGAAGTAGAGGCCGCCGCCGGCCTCGACCACGTCGCGGTACTCGACCTCCTCGGGCGTGCCCGCGTACAGGTCCGAGCCCCCGTAGATCCCGTGCAGCGTGATGTCGCGCGAGGCCACCAGGGCCGCGGCCTGCTCGAGCGTGTAGATGGGCTCGCCCGCGACGTAGTTGTCGGTCGCGAGGATGATCGAGCGCGAGCGCTCCGTGGCCTCCTCGTCGAACTGCAGCGCGCAGTTGGCCAGGCCGTCCCCGATGAGGCTCGCCGCGGACTCGTTCGCGAGCGTGCCCGCGGTGTACGTGAGGTACTCCAGGATGTCCTTCTCGTCGCCCTCGCGCGTGAAGTCGAGCGTGCTCGGGTCCTTGTCGAACGCCGCGACGCCCGCCGCGAGCTGCTCCTTGACCAGGGTGTAGTCGTCCGTCAGCGGGAACACCGTGCGCGACGTCGAGTTGAAGATCGACAGCGCGATCCGCTCGCCCTCGAAGTTGTCCACCAGCTCCGAGTACACCTTGAGGATCTCGCCGTCGTACGCGGTCATGGAGCCCGACACATCGAGGCACAGCACGATGTCCCGCGTCCCCAGGCGGTCCACGACCACGTCGGTCTCGACCGGCCGCGCCGCGACCGCACCGACCCCGACGAGCGCCACGAGCAGCCCGACGAGCCCCACGACCTGCAGCGTCCGGTAGCGGCGCACCCACGCCGCGAAGGCGGGGACCTGCGCGAGGTAGGACGAGTTCGCGACCCACGTGACGCCGTCGGCGTCCTGCGAGGCCTCGGCCCGTGCCCGACGGCGGCGCGCGAGCCACCAGGCCGTCGCCCCTGCGCCCAGGGTCAGGACCACGACCCCGGCGAGCAGCCACGGCCACAGGATCGAGGCGCCCTGCGGCCCGGGCACGAGGGCGGCAGGCGTCACCACGTCCTCACCACCGTGCGGGCGCGGTCGATCGAGTCCCTGCCCGTGGGCGTGACGCCGTGCTCGTCGAGGAGGGTCAACGGGTCGACGTCGTACTCCGCGAACGACGGACGGTAGTAGCGCGCGATGAGGCGCGTCAGGTGCTGGGTGCCTGTCATGCGCTCGATCTCGGACAGCGTCAGCACCGAGGCGTCCACGCCCAGGCGACCCGACGCGAAGCCGCGGACCTCCTTGGACAGCGCCAGGTGGAGCCCGCGCTCGTCGAGCTCGCCCGCGAGGTAGCGCTGCTCGACCGCGTCGAGGTGCGCCTCGAACTCGGCGCGCAGGCCCGCGTACGGGTCGTACGGTCCCGTCGGCAGGCGCGGCGCCGGGGGCTGGGCCTTCTCCTCGGCCGACGCACGCGTCGAGAGGAAGGCGAACACGATCCAGCCCACCACGAGCAGCAGCAGGAGGACACCGAGCGCCCCCCACCAGCCGCTGTAGAGGACCGGGGCGTAGAGCTCATCGTCGGGCACGCTTCGCCCTCCCCAGCAGCTCGACGAAACGGGGCACGACGTCGTCGGTCCCGGTCACGCTCACGGCCTCCACCTGGAGGGTGCGCAGCAGGGCCACGACCGACTCGCGCCGAGCACGCACGGCCTGCGCCGCGCCCTCCGCGACGTCCACGCGGCCCCGCAGGAACGGTGGCAGGTCGAGCGTGCCGTCGACGTCCGCGACCGGTCTCAGCGTGCTGGGCCCGGGGGCGAGGCCGTCCCCCGCGAGGGGGACCCCGACGGGCGACAGGTCCGCGACCGCGACGACCATGACCTCGTGGCGCACGCGCAGGCGTCGCAGCAGGCGCTCGTGCTCGGGACCGGGGCGGGCCTCGTCGGTCACGACGACCATGATCGAGCGCCGCTGGAACGCGTTGAGCGCCCGGTCGAGCGCGCGGTTCAGGTCGCTCGCTGGCGCGTCGACGCTCAGCTGCTTCTCGACCGTGCGGAGCATGAGCTCGAGGTCCTGCGTGCTGGCGCGGGGCGGGAGCTGGACGATGCGCCCGGCGTCCGCCGCGACGAGCGCGACCCGGTCACCGCGGTCGCGCGCGAGGTAGGCCACGAGCGCGCAGCAGAAGCTCACCGCGTCGGCCTTGGGCTCGCCGCTCGCCGCGGTCGCGCCCATGTTGCGGCCCGTGTCCACGACGAGGACCAGGTTGACGTTGGACTCGCGCACGAACCGGCGCACCACGGGGATGCCCGCGCGGGCGCTCGACTTCCAGTCGATGTCGCCCACGTCCTCGCCGGGCGCGTAGAGGTGGAGGTCGTCGAAGTCCTGCCCGTGCCCCTTGAGGACGGAGCGGTGCCGACCCTCGAGCAGCCCCGAGGCCCGCCGGGCCAGCGGGAGCTCGAGCCTGGCCCGCACCTGGGCCAGTCGCGACACGTCTGCCATGGACCGCGCCCTACGGGGTGGGGACCGCGTCGAACACGGCGTCGATGAGCTGCTCGGGCTGGACGTTGGTCGCGAGCGCGTCGAACGTGCGGACCAGGCGGTGGCGCAGCACCGAGTAGCGCACGGCCTTGATGTCGTCCGGGATGACGAACGCGCGACCCGCCTGGATCGCGAGGGCCTGACCCACGCGCATGAGCGCGATGCCGCCACGGGGGCTCGCGCCCACGCGCACGTGCTGGTCGAGGCCCGGGACGGGGCGCGGACCCGACAGCCGCGTCGTGTTGATGAGGTCGACGATGTAGCGCTTGATCGACTCGTCGACGTACACGTCGTCGACCAGGCGCTGGAGGAACACCACGTCGTCGATGCTGATGGGCTCGGCCGTGATGGGCGCCGTCATGCGGCCCGTCGAGATGCGGTCGAGGATCTCCAGCTCCTGCTGCGGGGCCGGGTACGTCAGCACCTCCTTCATGAGGAAGCGGTCCATCTGGGCCTCGGGCAGCACGTAGGTGCCCTCCTCCTCGATGGGGTTCTGCGTCGCGAGGACCATGAACGGCGAGGGCAGCGGGAAGTTCTCGCCGCCGATCGACGTCTGCTTCTCCTGCATGGCCTCGAGCATCGCCGACTGCGTCTTGGCGCTCGACCTGTTGATCTCGTCGAGCAGGACCAGGTTCGCGTGCACAGGCCCGAGCTGGGTGGTGAACGACCCGGTCGCGTAGTTGTAGATCTGGGTGCCCACGATGTCGTTGGGCATGAGGTCCGGCGTGCACTGGATGCGCCGGAACGAGCCGTTGATCGCCGACGCGAGGGTCTGCGCGGCCGTGGTCTTGGCGAGGCCGGGGACGGACTCCAGCAGGATGTGGCCGCCCGCGAGGAGCGAGCTGATCAGCGCCGTGCGCAGGGCTTCCTGCCCGACGACGCGCTGGTCGAAGACCTGCTCGACGCGCTTGAGCAGGTGACCCGCACGGTCCAGGTCGGTCGTGGAGATGCTGCCGTGACCTGTGGCCATGGTGAGGTCCTTCGCGTGTGCTCGGGTCGTGCTGGGGGACGTGGTCACGGGCCCGGCCCCGGAGGGGGACGCCGTGCGAACCCGGCCCAGTATGCCAGCGGACCCTGACGGGCGACGGGGTTCTTCACAGGAAGAGCATGGTGCGAGGTCCCCACCGGGGCGCCGGCGGGAATACCACGATCCGCCGCACGCCGCCTACCCTGGACCGGTGACCGCTACCGCCCCCCGCAGCACCCCAGGAACCGCGCCCGACCGGGCCGCGCGCACCCCCGGCCGGGACGTCGTCGACTCCCCGCGCAACCCCTGGTGGCTGGTGGCGGCGGGGCCGGCTGCGGTCGTCGTCGCGATCCTCGCGGTCCTGGCCGCCGGAGCGTTCTCCGGAGCCTTCGAGGCGCTCACGGGGTTCGCCGATCCCGGGGCGATCTCGCGCTGGGGCCTGCCCGTCTCCACGGTCCTCACCGAGCTCGCGATCTCGCTCACGATCGGCTCGCTCGTGCTCGCGGCCTGCGTGCTGCCCGCGGGCGTGCCCCTGCGCCGGGCGCTCGGGGTCGCCGGGGCGGCGTCGGCCACGTGGGCCGTGCTGACCGTCGTGCAGACCGTGCTGCGCTACTCGGTCCTGTCGAGCATGCCCGTCTCGAGCATCGGGTTCGGCGACCAGATCGCCGCGTTCGTGACCCAGATCTCGCTCGGGCGCAGCCTGCTCGGCGTCGTCATCATCGCGGCGCTCACCTCGGCGTGCGCGCTCGCGGTCCGCACCCCGACGGGTGCGCTCTGGACCGCTCTCCTCGCGATCTCGGCCCTCGCGTTCCAGGCCAACACGGGCCACACGGCCGGCGCTGCGAGCCACGAGCTGGCGATCTCCTCGATGTTCCTGCACCTCGGCGGCGCGGCCCTGTGGATCGGCGGGCTCGGGGTCCTGGCGATCGTGCGGCTGCGCGGAGGGCTCGACCGGACGTCCTTCGCGTCCTCGGTCTCGCGCTACTCCTCGATCGCGGGCTGGTCGTTCGTCGCGGTCGCGGTCTCGGGCGTCGCGAACGCCTGGATCCGGGTCGGCGGCCTCGACGGGCTCAGCACCGACTACGGCGTCCTGATCCTCGCCAAGGTCGGGCTCATGGTCGTGCTCGGGGCGCTCGGTTTCGCGCACCGCGAGCTCGTCGTGCGACGGCTCCAGGGGGCCGGCCCGGCCGCCGCCCGCGGCGGGACCCGTGCCGGCGCGTCCGACGAGGCTCGCCCGGCGGGGAGGACGAAGCGCACGGCCGACGGCGTCGCGGCCGCCGACGAGGACTCCCCGGCCGCCGCCTCTGCCCGGGCGACCACCGCCTCGGGCGGGACGACGACGGCGGGCGGCTCCGCCGTCGGGCAGAAGAAGGGGACGGCCTCTGCGCGGACGGCCGTAGCACCCGCGGCCGAGAAGGCCGCGACCTGGCTGTTCTGGCGGCTCGTCGCGGTCGAGCTGCTCGTCATGGGAGCCGTGTCCGGCGTGGCCGTCGCGCTCGGCTCGACCGCCCCGCCCATCCCGGACGAGCCCATCGCGCTCCCGACCCCTGCCGAGCTCGTCACGGGACACCCGCTGCCCCCCGAGCCGGACCTGGGCCGATGGTTCACCGAGTGGCGCTGGGACCTGCTGCCCGCGTTCGCGTGCGTCGCGGCGCTCGTCGTCTACCTGCGCTGGGTCCGACGCCTCGCCCGGCGCGGCGACAAGTGGCCCGTGGGCCGCACGATCTCGTGGTGCCTCGGGATCGTCATCCTGTTCTGGGTCACCAACGGCGGCCCCGCGATGTACGGGCACGTGCTGTTCAGCGCGCACATGGTCCAGCACATGGTGCTCGCGATGGTCGTGCCGATCTTCCTGGTGCTCGCCGCGCCCGTGACGCTGCTCGTGCGCGCCGTGCCCGTGCGCAAGGACGGCTCGCGCGGGCCCCGCGAGTGGGTGCTCGCGCTCGTGACCTCGAAGTGGGGGCAGTTCTTCGCGAACCCCGTCGTCGCGGCCGTGAACTTCGCGGGCTCGATGATCGTCTTCTACTACACGCCCGCGTTCGAGCTCGCGCTCACGACGTACGTCGGGCACCTCGCGATGCTGCTGCACTTCACGCTCGCCGGGTACCTGTTCGCGAACGCGCTCATCGGGATCGACCCTGGGCCGCACCGGCCCGGCTGGCCCCAGCGGCTGCTCCTGCTGTTCGCGACCATGGCGTTCCACGCGTTCTTCGGGGTCGCGCTCACGACCGGGACGGCGCTCCTGGTGCCCGAGTGGTTCGGGCTGCTCGGCCACGACTGGGGGATCACGGCGATCGCCGACCAGCAGCGCGGCGGTGGCGTGGCGTGGGGGATCGGCGAGCTGCCGACCCTCTCGCTCGCGATCATCGTGGCGATCATGTGGTCGAGGTCCGACGACCGCGAGGCCAGGCGGCGCGACCGGCGCGTCGACCAGGTCGGCGACGTCGAGATGGACGAGTACAACGAGATGCTCGCGAAGATGGCGGAGCGGGACGCGAAGGACTGACGCCTTCCTGGGGGTGCCTTCGGGGCCCCTGTGGTGCCGAGCACGAGGTTGCGGTCGATATCCGGCGGTCTGCGACCGCAACCTCGTGCTGGACCGCACGGAACCTCGTGCTCGGCGGCCGTCCACAGCCGTCCACAGCCGGACCCCCAGGCGGGCTGTCCACAGCCGGCCGTGATCCGGCGGCATGCCGCGCGCGTCCTCTGCTGGGATGCGGCGATGCGCACCCCGTCGCCGCTCCCGGAAGCACTCCTGCACGTCGCTCGGCGCCAGGAGGGACTGGTGTCGGCAGCGCAGTGCGACGAGCACGGGGTCCGGTCGCCTCGACGGTCGCGGCTCGTCGAGCAACGGTCCTGGGCTCGGGTGACGCGTGGGGTCTATGACACCAACCCGGTCCCGTCCTCTCATCGTGAGGACCCAGGCGTGCCGGACCACCTGCGTCGGCGTGCCGCGTGGGCCGGTCTGCTGACCTTCGGGCCGGACGCCATCGCCGTCGGGCCGTGCGCGCTGGCCCTTCTCGGGGTCCAGGGCCTCCCGTGGCGGATCACGCCTCAGGCGGCGCTGCCCGGAGCACGCGAGACCAGGTCGCGAGACGGTGTCCTGCTGCGGCAGTTCGACGACGGGATGACGGTGCAGCGCATCGACGGCAGGTACGTGGCGACGCCGGACTGGGCGCTGGCTCAGGCGGTCCCCGAGCTCGACCGGCCCCACGCGGTGGCGCTGATGGACAGCGCGCAGCAACGAGGACTGCTCGACGGTCGGGGGCTCGCGCGTGCGCACGACCAGGCCCGCGGTCGACGGGGCGTGGCGCGGACGCACTCGTGGTGGGAGCTCAGCGACCGTCGCGCCGAGTCACCGCTCGAGACGTTCGCGCGCCTCGACTGCCAGGACGCAGGGGTCGCGCCCGACGACCTGCAGGTCGTGATCACCGACGACGCGAGAGAGTTCCTGGCCCGGGGCGACCTGGGCTGGCGTCTGCCCGGCGGTCGCTGGTTGATCGCCGAGATCGACGGCGCGGAGGTGCACGCGGCGCCGGAGGCGTTGTTCCACGACCGGCGGCGTCAGAACCGCCTCGTCGCCTCGCGTGGGGTCGACGTGCTCCGGTTCACGGCGCGGGACCTGAGGAGCGCTGGTCACGTGGGGGCTGAAGTTCGAGCGTTCCTCGCGCGAGCACGGGGTTCCGTGCGGTCGAGCACGAGGTTCCGGTCGCTATCCGCCGGATAGCGACCGCAACCTCGTGCTCGGCACCCGAACCACGTCAGCCCTTGAACCGCAGCTCCACGCGACGGTTCTCGGCGCGCGCCGGCCCCGGGTCGTCGCCCTCCTCGGGCGTCTTGAGCTGCGTCTCGCCGAAGCCCTGGACGTCGAGCACCAGGTCGGGCCTCGACGCGCTGACCGCGGCACCGACGGCCTGTGCCCGCCGCAGCGAGAGGTCGAGGTTGTGCGCGTCGTCGCCCACGGAGTCGGTGTGGCCGTGGACCGAGAGGGTCGCGCCGTCGGGCACGTTCGCGACGAGTCCGGCGATGGCCGCTGCGGCCGCAGGGGACACCTCGGCGCCGTCGACCTCGAAGAGGATGTCCGAGGTCAGCGTGATGACGGTCTCCTCGCCCTCGGTCTCGACCGTGTCGATCGTCTGGACGCTGCCCTCGGTCGTGAAGTGGGAGACGGACTCGGCGATCTGCTCTGCGGTGGGCTCGGGCATGGTCGTGATGTCGAACTCGGCGGGCGCATCGATGGTCGCGGACGCGGGGAGCGTGCCGAGCAGCAGCGCGGCGACCGTGAGGCCGAGCACGGCGCGTGCGGTCCTCATCGCGTCACCGGGACGTTCTCGAACGTGGGCCACGAGTCGACGATGCGCACGTCGAGCGTCGCGACGTCGTCCTCGAGACCTGCGAAGACCGCGGTCCAGCGGATCGACTCGCCCCCGACCGCCGCCGTCGTGAAGATGCTCGAGCCCATCGCGTCGTAGTTCTCGTCGACGAGCTGGACGTACTTCTTGAGGTTCTCGCGGTCGACGAGCGCGGCATCGACCGAGGTGGCCCCGGTGAGCTCGTAGACGCTGCGCTCGCCGCCGTCGTCGCCCGAGGCGGTCGGTGTGAAGATCACGCGCAGCTCGGTGAGGTCGCCCCGCACGGTGAGCGACTCGATGCCGACGCGGAGGGTGTCGCCGGGGCGACCGGGGACGTCGAGCGTCTCGTCGAGGACCACGGCGTCCGGGTCGACCGGCGAGACGCTGGGCGCCGCGACGGGCTCGGCGTTCGTGCCCGGCTCGTCACCGGCCTGGCTCGCCGTGCCCGACGGCGCAGGCTCGCCTCCCGGGAGGAGCGAGCAGCCGGTCAGTGAGACCAGGGTGACGGCGAGCACGGTCGCCGTGATCGTGCGGTGCACGGAAGTGCGCATGGAGGAGCTCCGATCGAGGGTGAGGATCGCTCACACCTTCTCAGAGAATCGGTGGCGAGGAGGCATCTCTCCCATGGGGAGAACTGCCCGTGAAAGGAGGAGCGGCTGGCGTCGGTCGCGAGCACGAGGTTCCGTGCGGTCGAGCACGAGGTTGCGGTCGTTATCCATCGGACAACGACCGCAACCTCGTGCTCGGCACCTCGCAGCACCGAGCGGCACCGGCGGGCACCAGGGGCAGAGCACCACCGCGGCCCGCCTCGCAACCCCGACGGGATCACACCGCGATCCGCGCCCTGGCCCACGACGAGAACCGGTCCACGACCCACACGAGCACGAGCACCATGAGGATGTACGTGAGCATCTCGTCGAACCGGAACAGCTTGATCGACTTGTTGATGAGGAACCCGATCCCGCCCGCGCCCACGAGCCCGAGCACGAGCGAGGACCGCACGTTGACGTCGAACCGGTAGAGCAGCAGGCCCAGGAACTGGGGCACGACCGCGGGCAGCACGGCGTGCGTGACGACCTGGGTCCGGCCCGCGCCGTTGGTGCGCAGCGCGTCGGCGGGCCCGGGGTCGATCTCCTCCATGGCCTCGGCCCACAGCTTGCCCATGACGCCCGTGTTGTGGACGACGAGCGCGAGCACCCCCGCGAACGGTCCGAGCCCCACGGCGGTCACGAAGATCAGGGCGAACACGACGTCGGGCACCGCGCGGAAGAACGACAGGATCGCGCGCGAGCCCTGGTACCAGAACGACCCGGGGGTGCTGCCCCGCGCGGCGAGCACCGCGAGCAGCAGCGAGAGCGGGATGGACAGCGTGGTCCCGAGGAGCCCGATCCACAGGGTCACGAGCGTGGCCTGGAGACCGGGGGCCACGACGGTCGACCAGTCGAGGTCGGGCGGGAACGCCTCGCCGACGAACCGGGCCATGCCCTCCCAGCCGCCCACGAGCGCGCTGATCGAGAAGCCCGTGCCCTGCCAGGCAAGGACGTGCAGCCCCAGCAGCACGGCACCGGCGGTGACCCAGGTCGTGACCTGCCGGCCCGAGCGGTGGGCCGTGGGCACGACGACGTGCGAGAGCCGTTCGCGCGACGGGCCGTCGGTGCGGTCGCGGGCCGCGCCGCGCGGGGGCCGGGGCGAGCGGGCGGGGGCCGTGGCGGTCATGCGGGGATCCTCGTTCCGGTGATCGGGCGGTCACTGGTCGGGGCGGCAGCAGGGACGGCCGCGGCCGCCGCGTACAGGTGCTCGACGGCGTCGCGCGCCACGGCGTCCGGCGCACCGTTGAGCTGCTCGCGTCCGGCGACCATCCCGACGAGGCGGTCGGCGTGCTCGCGCGCGAGCTCCGGGTCGTGGAGCACGGCGACGACGGCCAGGCCCTCGTCGTGCGCGAGCATCGCGAGGAGCTCCATGACCTGGGTCGAGGCCGCGGGGTCGAGCGCCGACGTCGGCTCGTCGGCGAGCAGCACGCTCGCCCGCTGGCACAGGGCCCGGGCGACGGCCACGCGCTGCTGCTGACCGCCCGAGAGCTGGCCGACCCGGTCGAGCGCACGGTCGGCCAGGCCGACCCGGTCGAGGCACAGCATGGCCTCGGCCCGCAGGTCGTGGGGGAACAGGGACGCGACGAGCGACTGCCGCAGGGGCAGCCGCCCGAGCGCGCCGGCGCACACGTTGTCGAGCACCGTGCGCCGCCGCACGAGGTTGACCTGCTGGAAGATCATCGCGACCCGGCGTCGGGCCTCGTGCTGGTCCGCGGCCGACGACCTGTGGTGGGGGTGCACCTGCTCGCCGTCGACCCACACCTCGCCCGACGTCACGGGCGCGAGCCCGATCACCGACTTGAGCGTGGTCGACTTGCCGCACCCGTTCGCGCCGAGGATCGCCACGAGCTCGCCCGCCGCGACGTCGAGGTCCATGCCGTCGACCGCGCTGCGCAGCACGTTCTCGCCCGCTTCGGAGCGGGTGCTGAACTGGACCCGCAGGTCCCGGACGTGCAGACCGGGCGAGCGGACGCCGTCGGGCAGGTGCAGGACGCCCCCGACCGGACCGGGCGCGCGCGGCGAGCCCAGCCCGACCGCGCCGTGGTGTGAAGCCATCTGGAACAACTCCTTGCTGGTGCGGGACGCGAGCCCGCGGGGGAGAGAGGGCGGTCGACCGGGATCGCGGTCGACCGGACGGGACGTACAGGGCGGTCGCCGGGCCTGGGCGACCCGGCGACCACCCCGCGCACGTCCGTGAGGGTCAGACGTCGTCGGACGTGAGCCCGAGTGTCGTGGCGAGGTCGAACAGCGGCTTGTACGTGTCGACGTCGACCTCGACGAGCGGGCCCGCCGGGTCGACGTCGAGGAACGCGCCGATGGCCTCGACGTCGGCCGTGTCGAGCGTGAGGAGGGCGTCGCGCACGGCGTCCTTGAACTCCTGGCTCTGCGAGCCGGCGACCGTGATGGGGTCGTTCGGGATGGGGTCGGACTCCCAGACCTGGCGGAACTTCGACGCGTCGAACGTGCCCTCGCGCTCGGCGGTCGCGAGCGTCTGGGAGTTGATCTGCGCGGCGTCGACCTGGCCGTTGGTCAGGGCGAGCAGCGCCTCGGGGTGGCCGCCCGCGTAGGTGATCTCGACGTCGGACTCGGTGAGACCGGCGTCGAGGATCGCGAAGCGGGGCAGTGCGTCGCCCGAGGTCGAGCCCGTCGACCCGAGCGCGAGCGAGTGGCCCGGCAGGTCGTCGATGCTCTGGACGGGCGAGTCGACCGGCACCCAGATGCCTGCGGTGTAGCTCGAGAGCGACCCGTCGGCGAGGCCGAACGACGCGAGGGGCTCGGCGTCGGCGCGCTCGCTCGCGAACACGAAGCCGAGCGGGCCGAACTGGGCGAGCTCGAGCTTGCCGTTCTCCATGGCGAGGACCTCGGCCGAGTAGTCCTCGACGATCGTGAGCTCGACGGGGCAGTCGAGCTTCTCGGACAGCGCGTCGGCGAGGTGCTGGTAGGCGGGCTCGAGCTTGGCGGGGTCCTCGTAGGGCTCGATGCCGAAGCGGATCGCGCCGTTCGGGCACGTCGCCGAGGCGGGGCCGTCGGCGCCGGTCCCTGCGTCGGCGGTGCCGGTCGAGCACGCGCCGAGCGTGCAGAGGAGCAGTGCGGCGGCGAGGACGGAGGTGGCCTGGCCGGTGCGGCTGCGGTGCATGTCTTCTCCTGGTGTGGGGGTTCGCGAGAGAGGCTGGTCTGTCAGAGGAAGCTGTCGAGCACGCGCGGGGCGAGCCCGAACGCGGTGGTCATGCCGATGCCGGACGTGACCGACACGGCGCGCACGCCGGGCATGGGCGTGGCGTTGAGGAACGGCGCGGGCGCGGAGGCGTAGACGCCCTGCCAGCGCTCGCGGACCGTGAGGGGGCCGGTGGCGAAGAGCCGCGCCGCCTCGGTGAGCAGGAGCTCGTCGAGGGCCTCGGGGTGGAACGGTCCGGGCGTGGTCGCGTAGGCGTGCGTGTCGCCGAGCGTGAGCGTCCCGTCGGGGCGCTGGGTGACCATGAGGTTCACCGCGGCGTCGATCAGGGCGGGGTGCTGGGCCGTGAGGCGCTCGCGGACGGCGGTGAGCGCGGGGGAGAGGCGGAAGCCGTTGTAGCGGAGCATCGAGGTGCCCGTGAAGATCGCGGGGTCGATCTCGCGCGGTCCGCCGGCTGCGCCTGCGGGGGCGTCGACGCGCAGCATCTGGAGCGTGCAGCGCTGGACGCCCGCGGTGCGGGCGGTCTCGGGGAAGAACCGGTCCACGTCGTGCCCGACGGCGAGGATCACCTTGGTCGCCACGACGTCGCCCCGGGTGGTGCGCACGAGGGTCACGCCGCTGCCGGCCTCGAAGCCCTGGACCGTGGTGGACCAGGCGACGTGGGCGCCGCGCTGCTCGGCGTACCAGCGGGCGATCGCGGGGACGGCCTCCCGGGGGTCGACCCGGATGTCCTGGGGCAGGAACGCCCCGCCGAGGACCTCGTCGGGGTTGGCGGGGACGCGGGCGAGGACGGCGTCCCGGTCGAGCAGACGGGCGTGACCGTCGCGGACCTGGGCGAAGTCCTCGAGGACCTGCTGCTCGTCCTCGGCGCGGGCCACGACGACCGTGCCCGACTCACGGAGCCAGAAGTCGGCCTCCTTGGCGAGCTGGATCCAGCGTTCGCGGGCCGTGAAGGCGTAGGTGAGCGCCTCGCCGTCCTGCGCGGTGAAGCACCCGTGCCCGAAGTTGCGGACCGAGGCGCCGACCGCACGGTCGTCACGCTCGACCACGAGGACGGACAGGCCGCGGCCGACGGCCTCGACGGCGTGCGCGAGGCCGACGATGCCGGCACCCACGACCACGAGGTCGACGCGGGCGGGAAGGTCCGGCCCGGTGCGGCCGGTCGTGCCGGGGAGTCTCGTCGGCCGGCCGGACGGCGTGACGGACGGGGTGCCCCCGGTGCGGGATGCGGCGCCGGGGCCGGCGGTACGGGGGCCGGCGGCGCCGGTCGAGGTGGCCGGGGACGGCGATGGTGTGGTGCTCACGACACGGACACTGCCGTGATCGTGGAGCCACGATCAAGCGATTCCGGGACTTGTCCAGACAAGTTTCCGAAGTGTTCACCTGCGGTTGGCGGGCTGTGTGCCGGGTTCATGCGACCGTCACCCGTTGCGCGCTCCCGCGCGGAACGGGCGCCTGTATGGTCAAGTCATGGCACCGTCCTCGTCGTCCCCGCACGCCGCCCCGCCGCCCGGGGCGGGCGTCCCGTCCCGCCCGCCGCACGCGGCCCGGTCGGCCCAGGCCGCCCACCCGCCCCACGGCCCGCTGCACCAGCACGTGCTGGGTGAGCTGCGCCGTCGGATCGTGTCCGGCACGTACGCGATCGGCGACTCCCTGCCGTCGGAGTCCGCGCTGTGCGCCGAGTTCTCGATCTCGCGCGGCACGGTCCGGCAGGCGCTCGGGACCCTGCGCAGCGAAGGGCTCATCGGTGGGGGGCAGGGGCGCCCACCGGTCGTGCGCTCGCGCGCGGTCCCGCAGCCCTTCGAGACGTTCCTGTCGTTCAGCCGCTGGGCCGCGGGAGTGGGGCGCGTGCCCGGCCAGCGGACCGTCGAGGTCGCGCGGCGCGGTGTGCACGGCGTCGCCGCCGACGCCCTGGGCCTCGAGGAGGGCACGCCCGTGGTCGAGGTCCTGCGCCTGCGCCTGCTCGACGGCGTCCCCGCGATGGTCGAGCGCGACACGTTCATCGAGCCCGTCGGACGCCTCATCTTCGAGTTCGACCCGGACACGGGGTCGATCTACGACCACCTCATCTCGCGCGGCGCGGACCTGCACGCCGCCCGCCACGTGATCGACGCGGTCGCGGCCGACGAGACCGACGCCGACCTGCTCGAGGTCGCCGTGGGCGCCCCGCTGCTGCGCGAGCGCCGCACCACGCGCAACGCCGCGGGCGTCCCGGTCGAGTACGCCGACGACCGCTACCTGCCCGAGCTCGCGGCCTTCACGATCGACAACACCCAGGACACGTCGCTCTCGATGGTCCGCTTCCCGACGGCGTCGGCCGCCGCGGCGTCGCTCGTGTCGCCCGCGGCCGGTCGGGCCGACACGGCTCCCTTGGCCGACAACACCGCCGGCGCCGCCGGCACCGCAGCTACCGAACCGAACCAGGAGCCCTCCGCATGACCAGCACGACCAGCACCTCCACGACCACCGCCCGCCCGCCCCTCGCGATCGAGCTCGTCGCGCTCGACATCGCGGGCACGACCGTCGAGGAGGGCGGCGCGGTCTACGAGGCGCTGCACGCGGCGGTCCTCGAGCACGGGAGCGGTGCGACGTCGTCGGACATCCAGCACTGGATGGGAGCCGAGAAGCGCGCGGCGATCACCGCCCTGCTCGCGATCGGTGCCGACTCTCCCCGCACCCCGGTGGACGCCCCCGACGAGGCGACGGTCGACGCCGCGTTCGCGCGCTTCACCGCGCTCCTCCGCGAGGCGTACCTCCTGAACCCGCCGACCCCGATCCCCGGCGCACCCGAGGCCTTCGTGGCCCTGCGTGCCGCGGGCGTCAAGGTCGCGCTGACCACGGGCTTCACGCGCGAGGTGACCCGGGGGATCCTCGACGTGCTCGGCTGGACGGTCGCCGCGGGGCCCGAGCAGTGGCTCTCGCCCGAGGTCACGCTCGACGCCGTGACCTGCGCCGACGAGGTGCCGCTCGGGCGCCCCGCGCCGTACATGATCCACCGCGACATGGAGCGCACGGGGGTGCTCGACGTCGCGCGCGTGCTCGCCGCGGGGGACACCGTGCTCGACCTGCGCGCGGGGGTCAACGCACGGGTCGGGGCGGTCGTCGGGGTGCTCACGGGCAAGCTCGGCGCCGCGGACCTGGGGCGCGAGCGGCACGACTTCCTGCTCGACTCGGTCGCCGAGCTCCCCGGTCTGGTGGCGCGCCTCAACGCCTGACGCCGGCGGGGTTCCGGGTCCGGGGTCCTGCGTCGGGGGGTCCCGGGTCGCGCCGAGCACGAGGTTGCGGTCGTTCTCACGCTGGGAACGATCGCAACCTCGTGCTCGGCACCCGCTGGACCCGCTGGCAGCCGCCGGACCGGCCCAACCGTCAGCTGCGCGTCACGACCCACCCGTCCCCCGTGCCGCGCGCGACGTGCAGCGTCGCGGCCCCGGGGGTCAGGACCCGGTTCGAGATCGAGAGGTCCTCGCTGCACACGTCGGCCTGGGCCAGGCGCAGCGTCGCGGTGTGCGCGACCTCGTTGTTGTTGACGAAGACGAGGTAGCCCGTGCCGACGTCGACCGTGGTGGGGAAGTCCCCGGTGACCGGCCCGGCGTCGCTCCCCGCGGCCTCGGCGACCTCGGTCACGTCGTCGCCGGGGCAGACGATCACGGCCTTCTGCCAGTCGAAGTGCGTCGTGCTGATGAGGTCGAGCTCGCCGTCGGCGCGGCCTGCGGCCTGCACGCCCGTGAGCACGGTGTCGTCGAGGTCCTGCGCGGGCTCGGACCCGCAGCCTGTCAGGAGCAGCCCGACGGCGGCGCACACGGTCAGGGCGGGGAGGGGAACCTTGGGCACGTGTCCAGTATGCGCTCACACCGAGAGCACCCGCGGGCGGGCTGTCGTGATAGGACGGTGCAGTGACCACCGACTCCGCGAACGCCCCGCACCAGCAGGGCACCACCCCCTTCCACGACCTCGACCAGTACGTCGCGATCCCCCGCACGGGCGGCCTCGTGATGTCTCCGGACGGCCGCCGGCTCGTGACGAGCGTGTCGACGCTCGACGCGAAGCGCACGGCGTACGTCTCGGCGCTGTGGGAGGTCGACCCGACCGGCGAGGCCCCGGCCCGCCGCCTGACCCGGAGCACCAAGGGCGAGTCCGGCGCCGCCTTCACGGCCGAGGGCGACCTGCTCTTCACGTCGGCCCGCCCCGACAGCGACGCCTCGGCGTCGACCGAGGGCGACCCGACCTCTGCCCTGTGGCTCCTGCCCGCCGCCGGTGGGGAGGCGCGCATCGTCGCCTCGGCCCCGGCCGGTGTCTCGGCCCCGCTCGTCGCGCGCAGCGCGCCCGTCCTCTCGCTCGCCGTCGACGTCCTGCCCAGTGCGCGCGACCTGGCCCACGACGCCGAGCTGCGCAAGGCCCGCAAGGACAAGAAGGTCGCCGCGATCCTCCACACGGGGTACCCCGTGCGGTACTGGGACCACGACCTGGGGCCGTCCGAGCCGCACCGGTTCGTCGCCGACCTCTCGCACCTGACCGACGAGCCGGCCCGTCCGCTCCCGGCGCCTGCCGACACCGAGGGCACGGCGGACGTCCCCGAGCTCCCCGCAGGGCGCGTCGAGCTGCGCGACGTGACCTCCGCCGTCGGGCCCGCGCTGCGCGAGCACTCGGCGGACCTGTCCGCCGACGGCACCACGCTCGTCACCTCCTGGTCCGTCCCCGGACCGGGGGCGTCCGCGCGCTCGATCCTCGTCGCGATCGACACCGCGACCGGCGAGCGTCGCACGCTCGTCGACGAGCCCGGGGCCGAGGCGTCCTCGCCCGTCATCTCGCCCGACGGTGCCTGGGTCGTGTTCGTCCGCGAGACCATCACGACCCCGCAGGCCGCGCCCGAGCACAGCCTCGCGGTCGTCCCGCTGCGTGCGGGCGACGGGTCCGACGGCGACCCGAGCGACGGAGCCAACCACGGCCTGCGCTCGCTCGCCGCGAGCTGGGACCGCTGGCCCACCTCGGCCGCGTGGCTGCCCGACGGCTCGGGCCTGCTCGTCACGGCCGACGACGACGGCCGCGGCCCGGTCTTCCACGTCGCCTTCACGCCCGACGGGACGGGCGACGACGGCACGGTGTCCCGTCTGACCGCGGACGACGCGATGTTCACCGACGTCCGCATCGCGCCCGACGCCTCGGCCGCCTACGCCCAGCGCGTGAGCTACCTCGAGCCCTCGCACCCCGTGCGGATCGAGCTCGCGGACTTCCTCGCGGCCCCCGTGCACGAGCGCACGCCCGTCGCGGCGACCCCGCTGCGCGGCCCGGTCGCGAGCCCCGACCTGCCCGGGACGCTGACCGAGATCGAGACCGCCGCGTCGGACGACGTCCGCGTGCGCGGCTGGCTCGCGCTGCCGCACGGTGCGAGCGCCGAGAACCCCGCGCCGCTGCTGCTGTGGATCCACGGCGGACCGCTCGGCTCGTGGAACGCGTGGAGCTGGCGCTGGAACCCGTGGATCCTCGTGGCCCAGGGGTACGCGGTCCTCCTCCCGGACCCGGCGCTGTCCACGGGCTACGGCCAGGACTTCGTGCAGCGCGGCTGGGGGTCGTGGGGCGCGGCCCCGTACACCGACCTGCTCGCGATCACCGACGCGGCCGAGGCGCTGCCCGAGGTCGACGAGACCCGCACGGCCGCGATGGGCGGGTCGTTCGGCGGGTACATGGCGAACTGGGTCGCGGGCCACACGGACCGGTTCAAGGCGATCGTCACGCACGCGAGCCTGTGGGCGCTGGACCAGTTCGGCCCGACGACGGACGCGGGCTACTACTGGCAGCGCGAGATGACGCCCGAGATGGCGGCCGAGCACTCCCCGCACCGGTTCGTGGCGGACATCGTGACACCCATGCTCGTGATCCACGGTGACAAGGACTACCGCGTCCCGATCGGCGAGGGGCTGCGCCTCTGGTACGAGCTGCTGTCGGCGTCGGGCCTGCCCGCGGCGGCGGACGGGACCACCGACCACCGCTTCCTGTACTTCCCCGACGAGAACCACTGGGTGCTCCAGCCGCAGCACTCGATCGTCTGGTACCAGGTGGTGCAGGCGTTCCTCGCGGAGCGCGTGCTGGGCGAGGCCCCGGGCGAGGGAGCCGCGGAGCTCCCGACGACCCTGGGCTGACCGAGGTCCGACTCCGCGCGGGGAGGGCTCGGCTGCGCCCGTGAATTGAGAGGTGCGGTGCCCGTGCGGCGAGACGCGAGGTAGAACGTGGTGCGCGAGGTAGTGCGTACCGCGTTCTACCTCGCGCATTGCGTTCTACCTCGGCGGGCGCTCGCCCGGGCAGAACGCGCCGACGGACGATCGTTCGACGGCGGCACGTGCGGGACGTGGGCTGCCCGGCCGCTAGTGCGACATGCGCCGGTGCGGCGGAAGATGCCGGTCGTGCGCGGCGCGGACCAGCTCGACGATCATGTAGACGATGATCGCGGCGACCAGCACGATCCCGAACAGCAGGAACCAGTTCGCGGGCCCCGACCCCGTGGGGACGTAGACCGCAGCATCGACGCTGCTGGCGAGCATGAGACCGGACATGTCGACTCCTCCCTGACCGGGAGCTCCGGGGCGGAACCCCTTCCTTCCAGGATGCACCCGGACGCAGGGGTCGCACCCGGCGAGATCGAGATCCGGTGGGTCACTGCCCTGACGGGATGGTCCACGCGCGGGGCTCTGCCGAGAACGAGGTTGTGGTCGTGATGGGCTCCATCACGAACACAACCTCGTTCTCGGCTGGCGGCTGGCGGCCGGCGGCCGGCGGCTGGCAGTTGGCGTGCTCGCGGCCGGCGGCTCGCGGCGACCGCCCGGCTACCGGTCGGCGCCGAGAGCACGCCCCTCGGGTCAGTCGTCGAGCGAGATCTCGCCGCGGGCGACCGCACCGAGCCAGCCGAGGCTGGGCTTGGGCGTGCGCTCGAAGGTCTCCGGGTCCCAGGCGACGAGCCCGAAGGTCGGCGCGAACGAGCCCCACTCGTAGTTGTCGAGCAGCGACCAGTGGAGGTAGCCGATCAGGGGCAGGCCTGCCTCGACCTCGGCACGCAGGGCACGCAGCGCGCCGCGCGTGTAGTCGATCCGACGGGCGTCGTCGGCGGTCGCGATGCCGTTCTCCGACACGAGGACGGGGAGCCCGGTGATCTCGTGGCCCAGGCGGGCCGCCTCGGCGATGGCGGGCGGGTAGTACTCCCAGCCCGTGAGCGTCTTCTCGGCGTCGTCGGGCGCGGGGAGCGGCCCGTCGACCGTGATACGGGTGCGGGTGTAGGCCTGGACGCCGATGAAGTCGTCGCCGCGGGCGGCCTCGAGGAAGACGGTCTCGCGCGGGTACGCGTACTCCCGCAGGACCTCCTCGGCACCGGGGTCCGCGAAGAACTGCTGCGGGGCCACGGGCCAGCCCACGGGGACCCCGACCGTGCGCACGAGCTCGACCGCGCGGCGGTGGGCCGCGATGAGGTGCTGCGTCGCGACGGGGTCGGGCGCGTGCATGGTGCCCGCCTGGAGCTGCTCCTCGCCCTTGGCGGCCGTGATCATCATGGCGAGGATGTTGGGCTCGTTGATGGTGAAGACGTGCGAGGCGGCGTCGAGCAGCGGCAGCACGCGCTCCACGTAGCGGGAGAAGCGCTCGACCGACCGCGGGTCGGTCCACCCGCCGTCCTCGGCGAACCACCGGGGCGAGGTGAAGTGGTGCAGCGTGATCAGCGGCGTCACCCCGTGGTCGAGGCAGCACTGCACGACGCGGCGGTAGTGGTCGAGCTCTGCGAGCGAGAACATGCCCTCGGCGGGCTCGATGCGTGCCCACTCGATCGAGAACCGGTAGGACGTGAGGCCGGACTCGGCCAGCAACCGGATGTCGTCGGCGTAGCGGTGGTAGCTGTCCGCGGCGTCGCGCGACGGCTCGGCGAGCGTCGAGCCGGGCGCGACCTCGCGCGCCCACCAGTCGCTGTTCACGTTGTTGCCCTCGATCTGGTGGGCTGCCGTCGCGGCGCCCCAGACGAAGGGGTCGGGGAAGGTGAGAGGCATGGGGTATCTCCTACTTGATGCCGGTCATGGCGATGCCCTGCACGAAGTAGCGCTGCAGGAAGAGGAAGAGGATCAGGATCGGGGTCACGACGAGCACCGAGCCGGCCATGAGCAGGCCGTAGTAGGTGCCGTTGGAGCCGACCGAGTAGAGCGAGAGCGCCACCGGGAGCGTGTACATGTTCTCGGTCTGCGCGACGACGAGCGGCCACAGGAAGTTGTTCCACGAACCGAGGAACGTGAGGATGCTCAGCGTCGCGAGCGGCGGCCCGCACTGGGGGAGGACGATCCGGAAGAAGATGCGGAACTCGCCCGCGCCGTCGATCCGCGCGGCCTCGATGAGCGCGTCGGGGATCCCGAGGATGAACTGCCGCATGAGGAAGACCCCGAGCGGACCTGCGAGGAAGGGCAGGATGAGCGCCGGGTAGGTGTTGACGAGCCCCATGTTCGAGACGAGGACGAACATCGGCACGAGCGTGACGACGCCCGGGACCATGAGGGTCAGCATCACGAGGGCGAAGAGCACCTTCTTGCCCGGGAACCGCATCTTGGCCAGTGCGTACCCGACCATCGAGCAGAAGATGATGTTGCCGAGCACGACGGCGACGGCGACGACGATCGAGTTCATGAAGAACTGGCCGTAGTTGAGCTGGGACAGCCACTTCTCGTAGTTCTCGAGGGTCGGGCTCTCCGGCCACCAGGTGATGGGGCGCTGCAGGAGCTCGCCCTGCGTCTTGAAGCTGCCGAGCAGCATCCAGATGAACGGCATGAGCGTCAGCAGGAGCCCGACGACGAGCGCGGTGTACGTGGCGCCGCGCGACCAGCGGATCGGGCGGCGGGGGCGACGCACCATGGTGCTCGTGCCCGACGGCGCGGGGGTCGCCCGCGAGGACGTGGGGGGCATGTCAATCCTCCTTCGACCGCAGCAGGCGGAACTGGACCGCGGCGAGGGCGGCGATCAGCGCGAAGAGCACGTAGGCCGCCGCGGACGCGAACGCGTAGTTGCCGTAGCCGAACTGGTTGTAGACGTAGTAGCTGATCGTCAGCGTGGAGTTGACCGGTCCGCCCTTGGTCATGACGAACGGCTCCTCGAACACCTGGAGGAAGCCGACGGACAGCAGGACCGCTCCGAGCAGCAGCGTCGGGCGCATGAGCGGCACCGTCATGGAGCGGAACCGGCGCCATGCGCCGGCGCCGTCGACCTCTGCCGCCTCGTACACGTCGGTCGGGATCGCCTGCAGACCGGCGAGGAAGATGATCATGAGCGTGCCCATGTTGCGCCACGCGGCCATGACGATGATCGAGGGCATGGCCCAGGTGCTGTCGTTCAGCCAGTCGGGACCGTTGATGCCGACCCAGCCCAGCACGGTGTTGACGAGGCCGGAGTCCTGGAGGATGAACCGCCAGACGACCGCCACGGCGACGATCGACGTCACGACGGGGGTGTAGAACCCGACCCGGAAGACGCTGCGGAACTTCTCGATGCCCGAGTTGAGGGCGACGGCGAGCGCGAGCCCCAGCGCCATCGTCAGGGGGATCCCGACGACGACGAAGAAGAAGGTGTTGACGAGCGCCTTGCGGAACAGCTCGTCCTGGAAGACCTGCGCGAAGTTGTCGAGGCCGACGAAGTTCACCGCGAAGGGGGTCTTGATGTCACGGATCGTGAGATCCGAGAACGACATGCCGAACGATGCGAGCAGCGGTCCCAGCATGAAGACCGAGAAGACCGCGACGAACGGCAGCGCGAACAGCCAGGCGACGACGGCTTGGCGTCGCCGGTGGACGGCGCCGACTGAGCGCCGACGCCGTCCCTCGGTGGTCGTTGTCATGACGGTTCGTTACCAGCCGAGCCCGAGCGCGTCGGCCTTGGCCTGGATCGTCTTGGTAGCGTCCTCGGCCGTGACCTGACCGTTGGCGACCTTCTCGGCCTCGGTCTCGATCGTGGCGGAGAGCTCGTCCCAGCTGGGCACGGTCGGCGGGGCGATCGTGTTCTTGAGCTGCTCCTGGAGGACCTGGGTGCGGGGGTTGGCCGTCAGGGCCTCGTCGTCCCAGGCGCTGTTGACGGCCGGGAGGTCGTTGGTCGCGGCGTACCACTCCTGCTGCGTCTCGGGCTCCGCGAGCCAGCGGACGAGCTTCCAGGCGCCGTCGGCGTTCTTGGCCTCGTTGAAGACGCCGAGGTGCGCGCCGCCGATGTAGGAGTCGTTGTTCGCGGTCCCCGCGGGGACGGGCACGGTCGCGACGTTCTGCTCGACCCAGTCCTCGCCCTGCATGTCGGCGAGGACGTTGACCATCCAGGGTCCGGAGATGAAGGCCGGGTCGGAGCCGTCGACGAACGCGCTGTTCTGCGTGTCGCCGTAGCCGGCGAGCGGGGACAGGCCCTCGGTGAAGAACGAGGCGTAGTAGTTCAGCGCGTCGATCATCGCCTGGTTGTCGAGGTCGTAGGCGTCGCCGGCCTCGTTGAAGATCGATCCGCCGGCCTGTGAGTAGAAGGGGAGGATGACCTGCGTGGAGTCCTCCGCATCGCCCATCGGGAGCTGGAGGCCGTAGGTGGAACCGTTCGCCTTCATGGCCTGCGCGAAGGCGGTGAGCTCTTCCCAGGTCGTGGGGGCGGCCACACCGGCGGCCTCGGCGAGGTCCGAGCGGTAGTACATGACGCGGGTCTCGACGTACCACGGCACGCCGTACTCGACGCCGTCCGCCACGGTCGAGGCCGCGGCTCCCTCGACGAAGTCGTCGCTGTCGACGAGCCCGTCGGGGACGGGGGCGAGGCCCCCGGTGGAGACCATGGTCGGCATGAACGACGTGCCGATCATGATCGCGTCGGGCACCGTGCCGGCGGCGACCGCCGTCTGGAACTTGGTCATGACGTCGGCCCACGGGATCGTGGTGACCTGGACCTTCGCGTCGGGGTTCTCCTCCGTGAAGCCCTTGACGAAGTCAGGGAGCTTCTCGCCCTCTTCGCCCATGGCCCAGACGGTGATGTCGCCGGTGGCGGGCGAGTCGTCCACGGTCGTCGTGGTCGCGCCGCCGGTCTGGCGATCGGCCGACCCTTCGTCCGCGCGCCCACAGGCGGTCAGTGCCAGGAGTCCGACGATGCCGACGGCGACCGCCTTGCGTCCGAGCTTCATGAGCAATCCTCCTCATCGAGTGTTCGGCTCGATCTCTGAGCCGATGCGAAACTACCATAGCGTGCGCTCGGTTAGTCTTTTCACCAGGGGTGTCCGGAGCCGTACCGTGGATACCGACAAATCCTGACGAAGGAGACGGTGATGACCCAGAGCGGGCCCGGCACGCGAGCTGCCGACACAGCGACGACCCCGAAGAACCCCACGACCCCGAACGAGGGCAAGAGGCCTGACGGGCGACTCGTGCGCGGCGAGCAGCGCCGACGCGAGATCCTGCGGACCGCGGTCGAGGTCTTCGGTGAGCAGGGCTTCCGCGGCAGCTCGCTGCGGGAGATCGCCGCGCGGGTGGGGATCTCCGAGGCAGGCCTCCTGCACCACTTCGGGAGCAAGGCGGCGCTCCTGACAGCGACCATCGAGGAGCGCGACCGGCGTGACCTCGAGCGTCGCACCGAGGCGGAGACCGACGGGGCCTCGCTGCTGGCCACCATCCGGGACCAGGTCCGTCGGAACGCCGAGACGCCGGGGCTCGTGGGGCTGCACGTCGTTGTCGCCGCCGAGGCCACGGAACCGAACCACCCCGCGCACGACGTCGTCCGGGACCGCTACCGGGCGCTGCGCCACCAGGACGACACCCGCTTCCGGGACGCGATCGACCGCGGCGAGCTGCGCCCCGAGGTCGATCCGCAGGCGATCGGTCAGCTCTTCTCCGCGGTCATGGACGGGCTGCAGCTCCAGTGGCTGCTGGACCCGGAGAACGTCGACATGGTCGCGCTGTTCGACCACTTCGTCGCGCTGCTGCAGCCGGTCCGGGACGCCGAGACCACCACCGACGAACACACCACAGAGCAGGAGTCCACGTGACCAGCACCGCCATGACCGCCGCCCCCGCGGGCGCGACCCTCACCTCGGGCGAGATGACCGTCGAGCTCACGGCCGGCGGGGACGTGCGCGCCGTCCGGACCGGCGGGCTGCTCGTCAACCAGTACCTCCCGGGCGAGCACGACCGCATGCCGGGCGGCGTGGTCCTGCGTGCGACCCACGCGGACGGGACGGTCGAGGTCGCGCAGCTCACCGGTTCCGCGCCCGCCGTGACAGGCGTCGAGACCGCCGCCGACCGCGTCGTGTGGTCCGGCGAGGCGCTCGGGCTGACGTCGCGGGTCTCGCTCACGGTGGACCACCGGACCCTCGTGTGGCGCGTCGACCTCGTGGCCGGGGGCGGCGCCCGCGTGGACGCGGTCTACGACGTCGTGCACGTCCAGGACCTCGCCCTCGCGCCGCCCGCTGCCGCGCTCTCGAGCGAGGCGTACGTCTGCCAGTACCTGCTGCACCGTGCGCTCGAGCACCCCACCGCCGGGACCGTGCTCGTGAGCCGGCAGACCATGTCCGCGCAGCCGAGGCTGCCGCTTGCCGTCACGTTCCTCGTCGAGGGGGCAGCGGCCCACCTCACCGACTCGTTGCAGGTCTTCACCCCGCGGGCGCGGCGCGACGGCGTGCCGAACGGGCTGCTCGGGCCCGTCACCTCGGGCGTGCTGCAGTACGAGTACGCGATGCAGACGCTCGTCTCGCGACCCCTCGACCTCTCGGCGGGAGCGGCCCAGGTGCACGCCGTGACCGTGGTCGACGTCGACGCGCGCGGACCGCTCGACGCGCACGTCGACCAGGTGGCGGGCTGGTCCGCCGCGGCCGTCGCCGTCGCCGCGGACGAGCGCACCGCGGAACCTCTGCCCACGACGGGCTCGGTGCTGCGCGACGCTCCGCTCCTGGCCGGGGACGAGCTCGACGAGGCCGGGCTGGTCGCCGCGCTCGGGCTGACGTCCGACGAGGTCCTGCTGCCCGAGCGCGACGCCGACGGCGCGCTGCTCTCCTTCTTCACCCCGGACGGGTCCCACGTCGTCGACGGACGCAAGGAGGTCGTCACCGAGCGGTCGCACGGCCACGTCCTCAAGGCCGGTGACGCCGTCCTGCCCACCGACGAGGTGCTGTCGGTCACCGCGTTCGCGCCCGGTGTCTTCGCCTCGCACGTCGTCCTCGGCAACACGACCGCCAACAGGCTCGCCACGGTCCACCGCCACCATCTCAACCTGCTGCGCAGCAGCGGGCTGCGGGTCCTCGTCGACGACGGCCGAGGCCCTCGGATGCTTGGCGTGCCCTCGGCTCTGGTGCTCGACGTCGGCGGCGTCCGCTGGCTGTACGAGACCCCGCTCGGCCGCGTCGACGTGCGGACCGTCGCCCATCATCGACAGGACCGCGTCGACGTGAGCGTGCGTTGCGAGCGCGCCCTGGGCGTGTCAGCGACCCTCGAGCTCGACGACGAGGCCGGCGGCTGGGTGGCCGAGCACACGTCCGAGACCTCGCTCGTCGTCCGTCCCGTCCCGGGCGCCGACGTCGCGACGCACTACCCCGATCTGCGCTACGCCGTCTCGTCGAGCGCCCCCGTCGTGCTCGAGGGGGCCACGGCGCACCGGGTCAACAGCTCGTCCGGCTCCGGCGCACTGGCCCTCGCGATCGCGGGTTCGCTGCACGGCGACGCGGAGGCGCTCGCCCTGGTCGCGCCCGAGCACGACCCGCTCGCCGACCTCGACGCGACGCTCGCGGGTCATCTCGAGACCGTGCGCGGGCTCGTGCGCGGGCTGCGCTTCCAGCCGCACCCGGACCTCGCGACGCAGGAGCTCGACCTCCTCGTGCCGTGGTACGCGCACGACGCCCTGATCCACTTCCTCGTGCCGCACGGGCTCGAGCAGTATTCGGGCGCAGCCTGGGGGACCAGGGACGTGTGCCAGGGACCGTTCGAGCTGGCGCTCGCCGGTGGCCGCACCGACATCGCCCGGCAGATCGTCCTGCGGGTCCTCGCGCACCAGCACACGTGGGGCGGGTTCCCGCAGTGGTTCATGTTCGACGCCTACGCCGAGCGGTACAACGACTCCTCGCACGGCGACGTCGTCGTGTGGCCGCTCTTCGCCCTCGCCCAGTACCTGGAGGCGAGCGGTGACCTCGAGATCCTCGACGAGGTCGTCCCCTTCTGGGACCACGCCCACCGGCGCCCTGCCTCGGAGGGTCCGGACGCCCGCGCCACGGTCGCCGACCACGTCGCGCGGATCCTCGACCACCTCGAGACGGACCTGCTCCCCGGCACCTCGCTGCCCGCCTACGGCGAGGGCGACTGGGACGACACCCTGCAGCCGGCGGACTCGCGGATGCGCACCAACCTCGCGTCCACCTGGACGTCCGCGCTGCTCGTGCAGGCCTCGCTCCTCCTGGCCCGCACCACGGCGGGGCGGGACGACGTCCTGTCCGCACGTGCCGCGACGCTCGCCGCCTCGGTGCGCGGTGACCTGCGCGAGCGCGCGCTCGTCGACGGCGTCATGGCCGGGTACGTGCGGCACGACGAGCTCGGCGACGAGCTCGTCATCCACCCCCGGGACACGAGCACGGGGATGCGGTACCGCCTCATCCCGATGACCCAGTCGATCCTCGCGGGCATCCTCACGCCGGAGGAGGCCGAGGAGCACGAGCGCCTCGTCGTCGAGCACCTGCTCTTCCCCGACGGCGTGCGGCTCATGGACCATCCTGCGGCGTTCGACGAGGGGATCCCTCACACGTTCCTGCGGGCCGAGCAGGCCGCGAACGTCGGGCGCGAGGTCGGGCTCATGTACGTGCACGCGCACATCCGCTACGTCGAGGCGCTCGCCGCGCTGGGCCGTGGACGGGCTCTCGACGAGCTGCTCCGCATCAGCCCGTTCGACCTCGGCGCCCGCATCGCCCATGCCGTGCCCCGGCAGCGCAACGCGTACTTCTCGTCGAGCGACGCGGACTTCCCCGACCGGGCGAGCTTCGCCCGCGACTTCGAGAAGCTGCGCGACGGGTCCGTGGGCGTGCGCGGCGGGTGGCGGGTCTACTCGAGCGGTCCGGGGATCTACCTGCGCCAGCTCGTCCAGGGCGTGCTCGGCCTCACCGAGCAGTCGGGTGCGCTCGTCGTCGACCCCGTCCTGCCGACGACGGCCGACGGGCTGACCGTCGACCTCGAGGTCGGAGGCAGGTCGCGTCGCGTCGTCTTCCGGGTCCGGCAGACGGTCGTCCAGGTGGCGGTCCGTGCGGGGTCGGGGCCCGACGACCTCGAGGTCGTGCCCGTTGCGCCGCGCGCCGGCGACTACCGGGTCCGCGGCGTCGTCGTCGCGCCCGGGGGACTGGGCGACGCGACGTACGTCGAGGTCGAGGTGCCCGCCGGGTCGTAGCCGCACCGGGCCGCGTCGGTGCCCGCGACGAAGCACGGGTCGGGGTCGTCCTGGGTTCCAGGACGACCCCGACCTCGTTCTCGGCGGCTCGGCGGCTCGGCGGCCCAGCCCGGGACCCGGGCGACCCGACGCTACGCCCGCGCCGCCCGGACGATCTCCGCCGCGAGGTCGGCCGGGCGAGAGAACATGGGCCAGTGCCCGGTCGGCAGGTCGACGTACGTGACGTCGAGCTCGCCGAGCTCGGTGTGCAGGGGAGGCCCCGGGTGCGCCATCTGCCGCAGGACCTCTGACGGCAGGCTCGTGCAGATGACGGTCGCCGGGACGTCGAGCCTCGCCGGGTCGCTCACCCGCACCCTGCCCCCGGCCACGCCCGCGGGGTGGGGGACCGCCCGGGCGCGGAACCGGGCGAGCCCGGCCTCGTCGATCCCGTCGAGGCTCGATCCGGCGGCCTCGAGGTCCTCCCACGAGGGCAGCGGGAGCTCGACCGTCCCGGCGGGGAGGTCGGGGGCCAGCGAGGCCCCGTCGACGAGCGGGCCCGTGTCGACGTGGACCGTCCGGCGGATGCGTGCGGGGTCCCGGTCGACGACCTCGTGGATCACGGGCCCGCCGCCGCTGTGCCCCACGAGCACGACGTCGCCCTCGAGCGGCGCGACCACGTCGCGCACGGCCTGGACGTGGTCCTCCCGGGTGAGGCCGCTGCGGTCGGTCGTGACGTCGTCGAGCCCGGGGAGGGTGACGGCGTGCGGTGCGAGGCCCGCGGCCTCCAGGTGGGGGACGACGTCGTCCCACGCCCACGCCCCGAGCCAGAAGCCCGGGACGAGGACGACGTGGACCTGCTGGTCGCTGCTGCTGTGCTGCGCTGAAGTGGTCATGAACCCACCCTCGCCCGGCCCTGGTGACACCTGTCTGTCACCATTGTTCGAGGGGTTCTGCGACCGGTTCGGCGAACCGCCCGGACCGACGAGGGAGGCGACATGAACAAGACCGAGCGGCTGTACGCGATGGCCGAGGAGCTGCGTCGCGCGGGACGCACTGGGACCACGGGCGCCCGGCTGGCCCGCCTCTTCGAGGTCAGCGAGCGCACGGTCAAGCGTGACGTCTCGGCACTCCAGCAGGCCGGGCTGCCCGTGTGGGCACAGGCTGGCCCGGGCGGCGGCTACGTGCTCGACCCGTCCGCGTCGCTGCCTCCCGTGAACTTCTCGCCCCAGCAGGCCGTCGCGGTCGCGGTCGCGCTCGCCGCGCTCCCGCCCGGGAGCCCGTTCGCGGTCGACGCCGCCGCGGCGCAGGGCAAGGTCTGGGACGCGCTGGGGCCCGAGGCGCGCGAGCGCGCGTCGGCGCTCGCGGCAAGGGTGTGGATCGACCGCGGAGACACGGCCGGCCAGCCCCGGGACGCCCCGCAGTCGGTGCCCGACGGCGCGGCTCGCCCGGGCGCGGACGTCGCCTCGCGCAGTCCCGGTCTGCCCGACGGCGCCGCTCGCCCGGGTGCGGACGTCGCCGCAGGTGGCCTCGTCCCGCGCGCCCACGCCCACCTGCAGGTCCTGCGGGCGGTCGAGCAGTCCCTCGCCCGGTCGGTCGTGCTCGCCCTCCGCTACCGCGACGGGCGCGGCAACGAGTCGGCCCGGAGGGTCGAGCCCGTGATCCTGGCCCATACCGAGGACGCCTGGTACCTCGTCGCGTGGTGCCGCTCCAGGGACGCCATCCGCTGGTTCCGGCTCGACCGCGTCGAGCGCGCAGACCTCACGGGCGAGACGTACGTGCCGCGGCCTGTCGCGGAGGTGGGGACCCCGCCGTCGGGCGCCGTGCCTGTCGCCTGAGCGGTCCGCGACTCGCGGGGCCACGCCGAGAACGACCTTGCGCCGTATCGAGAACGGGGTTGCGGCCGTTCCGAGGCTCAGAACGACCGCAACCTCGTTCTCGGCACCGAAGGGGCGATGATGGCCCTGTCCACCACGCGCCGCACCGACGCCGCACGTCCGACCAGAGGAGCCCCGTCCGTGAGCATCGACCGCACCCGCGCCTTCTTCGACGCCCAGGCCCCCGACCTCACGGTCCTCGACACGGGACGGAACACCGCGACGGTCCAGATGGCGGCCGACACGCTGGGCGTCGAGCCGGGGCAGATCGCCAAGACGCTCGCGCTGCGCGACGGCGAGCGCAGCTTCCTGCTCGTGACGCGCGGCGACGCCCGGGTCGACAACGTGAAGTTCAAGGCCGCGTTCGGGGCCAAGCCGCGCATGCTCGACGCCGAGAGCACCACGGCTCTGACGGGACAGCCGATCGGGGGAGTCGGGCCGTTCGGCCACCTGGAGCCCGTGACGGTGTACTGCGACGTGTCGTTGCAGGGCTTCGAGACGGTCTACCCGGCGGCGGGGAGCCCGACGAGCGCGTTCGCGATCACGCCCGACCGGCTCGCGGAGCTGGCCGGCGCGGAGTGGGTCGACGTCAGCCGGTGACCCCTTGGCCCATGTCGATCGTCGCCGACGGCCTGCGGGAGTCGTGCGGCGCTCAGGCCGCCATGGCGCAGGTCAGCACCGAGGAGATCGCCGAGGCGTCGAGCCAGCGCCGGACCAGGCGGGCGTCCGCGGCCCGTCGCAGCGGGCTTCGCAGGCTCAGGTGGGCCGAGGCCCGGTGCTCGACCAGGGCCGCGCGGTCGTGGTCGAGGGCCCAGAGGATGGCGCAACGGATCTCGTCGGTCGTGGGCCGGAAGGCGTGGTCGAGGTGCATGGTCCCGTTCACGTGGTGAGGCCGCGGGTGCGCGGCGGCGAAAAGTGTGTACACCTCTCAAGAGGGGTGAACCGTGACTTCATGACGCGAGATCTGCCGCGAGTTTTGCGAGCATCTGCGCGCGGCGCGGCAGATCCCTCGTCCGCGCCGCCGGAAGGCGACGCGCGCGTGTCGGTGGGCTGTGCCAGCCTCGTCGCATGGACAGGGACGAGGCACGGGAGATCAAGCTGCAGCTGGCGGACTTCGCGCGAGATCTCGCGGAGCGCGCGGGCACGGACGCGACGGCCAGCGCTGCGGGCGCGCCCGGGGAGGAGTCGGTGGCCGCGCGGGCCGTGCGGGCCCCCACGCTCGCGCTCGGCCTCGCCCCCCGTGAGGGCGGCGGGTACGGCATCGCGGTGCGCTACCGGCTCGGGATCCCGGCGGCCCGGAGCATCGCGCGCCGCGTCGCGTCCGAGGCCGGGCCGGTCGTGGACGTGCGCCGGACGGGACGGATCCGGCCACTCGTGCGGACGGGCGGCACGGGGCCGCGCCCGCCCGTCGTGACCGCGCAGGCAGCAGGGGAGACGGGGCGCGTGCGCCCCCTGCGTCCCGGCGTCTCGATCGCGCACGTCGACGTCACCGCGGGCACGCTCGGCGCGTTCGTCCTGGTCGGGGACGTGCTGCACGCCCTGTCCAACTTCCACGTGCTCGCAGGCTCGCCGCGCGCGAAGGTGGGCGACGCCGTCGTGCAGCCGGGGCCCGCCGACGGCGGACGCGCGCCCGCCGACCAGGTCGGGACGCTCGCCGCGACCGTGCCGCTCGCGCCCGGGCGGACCGCGACCGTCGACGCCGCGATCGCGCTGCTCGACGACCCGGACGTGGACCTCGACTACCCCGTGGGGCGCATCACGACGACGGCCGTCGCGCTGGGCGGAGAGGTGGTCGGCAAGATCGGCCGGACGACCGCGGTCACCGCGGGTCGCGTCACGGCGATCGAGCTCGACGACGTCGTGGTCGGCTACGGCGAAGGGCTCGGCGCGCTCCGCTTCGACGACCAGATCGAGGTCGAGGGCACGGGCTCCGGGCCGTTCTCTCGCGGCGGCGACTCGGGGTCGCTCGTGTACCGCGAGGACGGCGTCGCCCTGGGCCTGCTCTTTGCCGGCTCGGAGACCGGGGGAGAGAATGGGACCGGGCTGACGTACGTCAACCCGATCGACACCGTCCTCGCCGCGCTCGACGCCCGGCTCGCCGTCTGACGCGGGCCCGCGTCCCGCGCCGGACGGTGGGAGGGCGGTGCACCGTGGCGAGCCTCGAGCAGGCCCGTGAAGCGAAGACCGCGCTCAAGCACGCCCTCGCGGGCCACGACGGCGTCACGGGCATCGGCCTGACGCGCGGGCCCGCCGACCCGGGGGTTGCTGCCGACGCGGCTGGCGTGAGGGACGGCGGCGCGGCCGCGCAAGCCGAGGACGTCGAGCCCGCGCAGGACCTGGAGCAGCCCGACGACACCTGGTGCCTCCAGGTCAACGTCGTCGACACCGAGGCGCAGGACCGGCTGCCCGCGGAGATCGACGGGGTCGCGGTGGTGGTGCGCGTGACGGGTCAGGTCGGCGCGGGCTGACGGCGACCCGTCAGGCGGGAAGCTCGAGGATCAGCTCCGTGATCGTGGCGTCGCGCGCCGGCGCGAACGAGTCCTCGCTGCCCACGCGCACGAACCCGTTGCGCTCCAGGACCCGGAGCGAGCCGAGGTTGTCCTCGGCGACCCGCGCCTGGAGCGGGCGTGCGGGCACCTCCGCGAGAAGGGCTGCCAGCGCCGCGGAGGCCACCCCGCGGCCCCACCAGTCCCGCTGGATCCAGTAGGTGACCTCGGTGTCACCCTCGATCGGGAAGACGGCCGCACTGCCCACGACCACGCCGTCGACCTCCACGACCCTGCTGACGATCGCGGCGTCGGCGAGGATCCTGCGAAACTTCGCCAGGTAGGCGTCGCGGTCACCGGCGGTCGCGTCCGTGAAGGCCGCCAGGTGCTGAGCGCGGGCGTCGAGCTGGATCTCGAACAGCGTCGGGAGGTCGTCCTCCCGCAGCGTCCGGAGCGAGACCTTGCGTGCCGGGTCGTCGGCCATCACGCCTCCACGGGGGATCGGGGACCGCGAGGCTAGCACCCGCGGGCCGGGCAAGCGCGCGGACTGGGGCAGAATTCTCGGGTGAGCTCCACGACCCCCCACGCCCGCCTGCCCCGCGTCCGCGCCTCCGAGCTCGTCGGGCGCGGCTGGCTCAACACCGGCGGCCGCGACGTCACGCTCGCGGACCTGCGCGGCCGGGTCGTCGTCCTCGACTTCTGGACGTTCTGCTGCGTCAACTGCCTGCACGTCCTCGACGAGCTGCGCGAGCTCGAGGAGGCGCGCCGCGACGACCTCGTCATCATCGGCGTCCACTCCCCGAAGTTCGAGCACGAGGCAGACCCGGTCGCGCTCGCTGCCGCGGTCGAGCGCTACGAGGTGCGTCACCCCGTCCTCGACGACCCCGAGCTCGTCACATGGTCCGCGTACACCGCGCGCGCCTGGCCGACGCTCGTCGTGATCGACCCCGAGGGCTACGTCGTCGCGCAGATGGCGGGCGAGGGGCACGCGTCGGCGCTCGCCGCGCTCGTCGACGAGCTCGTGGAGGAGCACCGCGCCAAGGGCACGCTGCGGTCCCTCACCGCGGGGAGCGACGACGTCTACGTGCCGCCCGCCCCGACGTCGGGCACGCTGCGCTTCCCCGCCAAGGCGATCGCGCTCCCGGGAGGCAACCTCCTGGTCGCGGACGCGGGTCACCACTCGCTCGCCGAGCTCCTGCCCGACGGCGAGACGCTCGTCCGACGCATCGGGTCCGGCGAGCGCGGGCTCGTCGACGGAGGGCCGGACGTGGCGCGGTTCAGCGAGCCCAACGGGCTGTGCCTGGTCCCGGCCGAGCTGCGTGCCCACCTCGACTACGACGTCCTGGTCGCCGACACCGTGAACCACGCGCTGCGCGGGGTGCGGCTCGCGGACGGCCACGTGACGACGGTCGCGGGGAACGGGCAGCAGTACATGGTCGGTGGGGTCGAGAACGTCGCCACCACCGCCCCCGACCTCCCCGGTGAGCGTCGCCTGGGCCCATTCGACCCCGAGCTCACCTACGACCCGCTGGGCGTGAGGTTGTCGTCGCCGTGGGACGTCGCTTGGGTCCCGGATCTCGGGTTCGTCGTCGCGATGGCCGGGAACCACACCTTGTGGGCGGTCGACGACTGGAAGCTGGGGCTGCTGGCCGGGACCATGAACGAAGGCCTGGAGGACGGCCCGGCCGCCGGGGCGTGGTTCGCACAGCCCTCCGGGCTCGCGCTCGGTCTCGACGGTCGGCTCTGGGTCGCGGACTCCGAGACGTCAGCGCTGCGGTGGGTCGACGGGTTCGGGGAGTCGCCCGGCCTCTCGGCGCTCGGCGACGGTCTCGAGGTGCACACGGCGCTCGGGCAGGGGCTGTTCGACTTCGGTCACCGCGACGGCGCGGCCGACCAGGCCCTGCTCCAGCACCCGCTCGGGGTCGCCGTGCTGCCCGACGGGAGCGTCGCCGTCGCCGACACCTACAACGGGGCGATCCGCCGCTACGTCCCACCGGCCGCCTCGGGATCCGGCACGGGCGCAGGTCCCGGCACGGACGCGGGCCAGGTGACGACCCTGGCGACGGGCCTCGCGGAGCCGAGCGACGTCGTCGTGCTCGTGGACGGCGAGCCGTGGACGCCGGGTACGCCCGCCGCCCCGGGTGCGCGCATCGACCTGCTCGTCGTGGAGTCGGCGGCGCACCGCATCACGCGCGTCGCGCTCCCGGCGACGCTGGCAGGCGAGCTGCTCGACGGCGGGGCGCACCGCACCCAGCGTCCGGTGACCGACGTCGTGGCCGGGGAGCTGCGCCTCGACGTGCCGTTCTCGCCCGCGCCCGGGCAGAAGCTAGACGACCGGTACGGTCCCTCGACGCGCCTGACCGTGAGCGCGACGCCGCCCGAGCTGCTGCTCGACGGAGCGGGGACGGGGACCGACCTCGTCCGCGCACTGGTCGTCAACCCCGAGGTGACGGAGGGCGTGCTGCACGTGACCGCGCAGGCCGCGTCGTGCGACGTCGTGCCGCTGCTGGCCGACGGGACGCCCGACCCCGACGTGTTCCCCGCGTGCCACCTGGCGCAGCAGGACTGGGGCGTGCCGGTGCGGGTCGTGCAGGCGCCGGACGAGTTGTCAGAAGTGGGCCGGAGTATGCCCCGGGCCACTTCTGACGACGGATCCACGGAGGGACCGTCGGGGCACGTGCTGACACTGCCGCTGCGGGGCTGACCCGACGTCCGGGCTGCCCCGCCCCGACCTGACGCCCGAGCTGGGTCCGGACATGGCAGGACGAGCGAGACCTCGAGGTCGCGCTCGTCCTGACAGCCGCATCACTCCCAGATCAGCAGCTCTTCGCCGCGCGCGACCCACGTCCCGACCGGGGCGAGCGGCGTCACGGCCTCGACCGATCCCTCGAGCGCGACCACGGGGCAGACGGCCGACCGGCCACCCTCCTCGATCGCGGCGGGATCCCAGGTCACGAGGGTCGTGCCCTGGTGGACGACGTCCCCCTGCGCGACGTGCAGCGTGAAGCCCTCGCCACCCAGCTGGACCGTGTTGATGCCCAGGTGCACGAGCACGGCCTGACCGTCGTCGTGCTTGATGACGAACGCGTGCGGATGGACCTTGACGACCGTCCCGCTGACCGGTGCCGAGACGAGGCCGCCCTCGGCCGCGTCCGGTGCGATCGCGATCCCCGGCCCGACGAGCCCGGCGGAGAACACCGGGTCGTCGACCTCGGCCAGGGCGACGACGGTCCCGGTCACGGGGGAGAGGACCGTCAGGGGCGCTGTCGTCAACGGAGGTCCTCGATGTCGGACGCGATGTTGTCCGCGTCGGGACCGACGATCACCTGGATCGCGTTGCCGGTCCGGACGACCGCGATGGCTCCGGCACCGGTGAGGACCTTGTCGTCGACCAGCGCGGGGTCCTCGACCTCCACACGCAGCCGGGTGATGCAGGGTTCGAGGTCGAGGATGTTGGCATCCCCGCCGAGCCCCTGGAGGATCTGCTCTGCCTTGCTCATGTCGTGCTCCTTCGTGTGCTGGTGCGGACGTACGTCGGGGTGCCCGCGAGCCGCGGGCACGGGGTCACATCAGGTCTGCGAGGTCCGAGGCGATCGTGTCGACCTGGGGGCCGACGACGACCTGGACGACTCGTCCGGTCGTCATGACGCCGAAGGCTCCCGCGGCGCGCAGGGCGGCGACGTCGACGAGGCTGGGGTCCTTGACGAGCGACCGCAGTCGGGTGGTGCAGGGGTCGATCTCCTCGATGTTGCTCACCCCGCCGAGCCCGGCGAGTATCGCGGCGGCCCGTGCTGCATCGGCTGCAGTCATCGTTGCATCCTCTCTGGTGCGTGGGTCGTGGACGTGTCTGGTGCGTGGGTCATGCGGTCTCGACCGCTTCCGGGACGGGGGCGGGTCGGGGGACGATCGTGGGACGGGCCTCGCGGAGCGGGACCACGACCGAGTACCGGTCGCCGCGGTAGCACATCTGGGAGTACATGCAGGCGCCGTCGTCGGCGTAGGTCTTGCGGTGAGCACGGAGCACGGCGCGCATGCTCGTCATGGCCAGGATCGACTGCTCGGTGGCGCTGGCCTCGGCAGCCATGATGGTGTCCTCGCCCCAGGTCGGGGAGTGGCCGCGCTCGCGCAGCGCGCCGTACAGGCTGTCGGGGACACCGTCGTCGAGCAGGTCCGGGGCGAGCGCCACGGGGACCCAGGCGCGCTCGACGGCCATGGGCGTGCCGTCCGCGCAGCGCAGCCGCTCGACGTAGTGGACCAGGTCCTCGGGGGCGATGCCGAGCGCCTCGGCGACGACCCGGCCCGCGGGGAGGGTGTCGCTGTCGATGACCTGGGTGCTCGGGGACATGCCGAGCCGGCGCGCCTCCTCGCCGAACGTCGTCAGGCGCATCTCGAAGTCGGTGTGCTGCGGCGCGACGAACGTCCCGCGTCCTTGCTCGCGCTGGAGGACCCCGTCCGCGACGAGCGCGTCGAGGGCTTGGCGGACCGTCATCCGGGAGACGCCGAACTTCTCGGTGAGCACCCGCTCGGAGGGGACGGCGTCCCCGACGGACAGCTCGTTCGCGATCAGGTCGCTCAGGTAGGCGCGCACGATCTGGTGCTTGTGCCCGCCTTTAGGTGCTCTGGCCTGCGTCGTCGCTGCCACGTGTTCCTCGCTCTCGGTCGCTCCGGTGGTGCCGGGGCTTGACACATCATGATGTCTAGACCACTCTGTCCGCAAGTGGTCCAGACAACTATCCCACCACAGACGGTGGAGATGGTTCGGGTTACAGCAACGACGCGCTCCAGTGTCCGGGCCGGCGTCGTGGTTCAAGGCAGAACTACCGTTCAGCGGTGCGATCCGACGGCCTCGGTGGCACCCGACAACAAGGAGTGAACATGACGTCCGTGGCCGAAGCACCCAAGGTGAAGCGGGGCATCCCCGGGTTCGCCCAGCTTCAGAGGGTCGGTCGATCCCTCATGCTGCCCATCGCCTCCCTGCCCGCCGCCGCGCTGCTGCTGCGCCTCGGGCAGGCCGACATGCTCGGTGCGGACGGCGCCTCGGGCACCTTCCCCTGGCTGCAGCCCGTCGCCGACGTGTTCGCGTCCGCCGGCAACGCCCTGTTCGCGAACCTCGCGCTGCTCTTCGCAGTCGGTGTCGCGGTCGGCTACGCCAAGAAGGCCGACGGCTCGACCGGCCTGGCTGCCGTGATCGGCTACCTGGTCTTCAAGGGTGTGAGCGACGCCCTCTCGCCGTACGTGCTCGGCAAGCCGGCCACCCCGGCCGAGTGGCTGGCCGGTGCCGACCCCGACGCCGTCGCCGCGGCGGGTGACGGGAACTTCCTCGACCTGGTGACGGCGGCCATCACGGGCCCGCCGGCGCAGAAGCTCATCAACTACGGCGTCCTCGGCGGCATCGTGATCGGTCTGACCGCCGCGATCATGTTCCAGAAGTACAGCCGCATCAAGCTGCCGCCGTACCTCGCGTTCTTCGGCGGACGTCGCTTCGTGCCGATCGTCACCGCCGGTGCGGCAGTGCTCATCGCCGTGGTCGGCGCCCTCATCTACCCCTGGTTCGACGCGGGGTTCACGGCCATCGGTGACTGGGTCACGGGCTCCACGGTCCTCGGCGCGTTCGTCTACGGCACGGCCAACCGCCTGCTCGTCCCGATCGGGCTGCACCACCTGCTGAACTCGCTGCCCTGGTTCCAGTTCGGCGAGTACACCGACGCGAGCGGCGCGGTCTGGCACGGCGACATCGCGCGCTTCCTGCACGGCGACCCCACGGCCGGCACCTTCATGACCGGCTTCTTCCCGATCTTCATGTTCGCCCTCCCGGCTGCCGCGCTCGCGATCATCCACACGTCGAAGCCCAAGAACCGCAAGCTCATCGGCGGCATCATGGGCTCGGCCGCGCTCGTCGCGTTCGTGACCGGTGTGACCGAGCCCCTCGAGTTCGCGTTCGTGTACGTCGCCTACCCGCTGTACGCGATCCACGCGGTCCTCACGGGCACCTCGCTCGCCCTCGTCAACGCTCTGGGGATCAAGTCCGGCTTCGGCTTCTCGGCCGGCGCGATCGACTACGTCCTGAACTTCCGGATCGCGACGATGCCGCTGTGGATCATCGTGATCGGCCTCGGGTACGCGGCGATCTACTACTTCCTGTTCCGGTGGGTCATCACCAAGTGGAACCTGCGCACGCCGGGGCGCGAGGACGACGACTCGGCCGTGGGCGCCGACCCGACCGCCGACCCGGTCCTGGTCGCCGAGGAGAAGAAGGCGGCCGACGCCGACCTGTCTCCCGCGGAGCTCGATGCCCGAGGCTCCGGGACCACGGCCGACGGCGGAGGCGGCAGGTGACCTCCGTCCTCGACGGTGTGGGCGTGAGCCCGGGGCGGGGGGCCGGCGTCGTCGTGACGATGCCGTCCCCCGTGCCCGAGCCCGCCGCCTCGACGCTCGGACCGGACGCGGACGTCGAGGCGGCGGTCGCCGCGATCGACGACGCGGTCCGCAGCGTCCAGGCGGACCTCGCGGCACGCGCCGCGAGGGCGACCGGCACGGCCGTCGAGGTCCTCACGGTCACGGCCGCGATGGCTGCGGACACCACGTTGTCCAAGGAGTCCGCGCGCAAGGTCCGTGACGAGCGGACCGCGCCCGAGCGGGCCGTGTGGGAGGCGGCGGGGGACCTCGCGGCACGCCTCGAGTCGCTCGGCGGCATGATGGCCGAGCGTGCTCACGACGTCCGCGACGTGCGCGAGCGCATCGTCGCGGCCCTCACGGGCCGTCGGGCGCCGGGCGTCCCGGACCTCGACCACCCGTTCGTGCTCGTCGCGGCAGACCTCGCGCCCGCCGACACGGCGACGCTCGATCCCGAGCGCGTCCTCGCGATCGTCACGAGCGGGGGAGGCCCGACGTCGCACACCGCGATCCTGGCCCGGTCGCTCGGGATCCCGGCGGTCGTGGCGGCCCCCGGGGCCGTCGAGCTCGTCGACGGCGAGACCGTGCTCGTCGACGGGGCGCAGGGCACGATCGAGCGCGACCCGTCGGCCGAGGACGTCGCGCGGGTGCTCGACCGCCCGCGTGGTCCGCGTGCCTTCGACGGCCAGGGCAGGACGGCCGACGGCGTGCGGGTCCAGCTCCTCGCCAACGTCGCGGACCCGGCTGGAGCCTCCGCCGCGGTCGCCGCCGGAGCCGAGGGGGTCGGCCTGTTCCGGACCGAGTTCTGCTTCCTCGGGCGTACCGAGGAGCCGGGCGTCGACGAGCAGGTCGCGGCCTACCGGGCCGTGCTCGGTGCGTTCGGAGGTCGCAAGGTCGTCGTCCGCACGCTCGACGCGGGTGCGGACAAGCCGCTGCCGTTCGTCACGGCCGACGACGAGCCGAACCCGGCGCTCGGCGTCCGGGGCCTGCGCACCGCCGTCCGGCACCCCGAGGTCCTGGCGCGCCAGCTCGACGCGATCGCTCGGGCCGCGGCTGCCGAGGAGGCGGACGTGTGGGTCATGGCCCCCATGGTGGCCACCCCGGACGAGGCGCAGGGGTTCGCGGCTGCCTGCCGCGAACGAGGCCTCTCGACGACCGGCGTCATGATCGAGGTCCCCGCTGCGGCGCTCCAGTCGCGGTGGATCCTGGAGCAGGTCGACTTCGCGAGCATCGGCACGAACGACCTGACCCAGTACACGATGGCCGCGGACCGCGAGACGGCGGACCTCGCCGCGCTCTCGACGCCGTGGCAGCCCGCGGTGCTGGCGCTCGTCGGAGCCGCGTGCGACGGCGGTGCCGAGCACGGGCGTCCCGTCGGGGTGTGCGGGGAGGCCGCGGCCGACCCGGCCCTGGCGCCGGTGCTCGTCGGGCTCGGCGTCACGTCGCTCTCGATGACGCCGCGCGCCCTGGGAGACGTCGCGGCCGTCCTCGCGGCCACCACGTCGGAGCGGTGCGCGGAGCTCGCGAAGATCGCGCTGGCCTCGCCGACTGCGACGGCCGCGCGCGATGCGGTCCGTGCGCAGCTGCCCGTGCTGGAGGAGCTGGGGTTGTAGCCCCGCGGCGGTGCTGCCTCACCGTCCGCCCCACGACACAGCCCGTGATCCCTCGCACGAGGGGTCACGGGCTGTGTGCTGTCGCGAGGGCCTCGCGTCGACGGTCGAGCGTGACGTCCGGGTCGTGGGCTCCGTCAGCGGGAAGCCCGGACGTCACTCTCCCTGGCGAGGTCGAGACGAGACGTCAGACCGTCTCCTGCGCGAGGAACGCGGCGAGCGCGTCGAGGGCCGCCTCGGCCTCCGCGCCGTCGGTCTCGGTCGCGAGCACGACCTGGTCGCCTGCCGCCGCGCCGAGCGTCATGACGCCGAGGATGCTCGCCGCGTCCACGGCCTCGGCGCCTTCCTTGGTCAGGGTCACCGCGACGGGCTGCTTGCCCGCCTCGGCCACGAACAGCGCTGCGGGGCGCGCGTGGAGTCCCTCGGCGATGGCGACGGTGACAGTTCGTTCCATGACGTGCTCCTGGCTGGAAGTGGTATAGACCAGTCAACTGTAGCGGAGGTCGGCAAGCCCGACGGCACGGGCCGCCCGGGCGCGTCGCGGCCCACGGTGAGTGGCCGCGGGAGGTGCGTTCTGGCGTCGGGCTGTGGGGGCGGGAGATGGTCGCGAGGGGTGCGTTCCGGCGTCGGGCGGGGAACGGGGAGCCGAGCGGCGGGCGGGCTTGGCGCACTGCCGGGTCAGGCGGAGTCCTGCTCCAGGTAGGCGACGAGCGACTCGAGCGCTGCGAGGGCGCGCACGTCGTCCGTGTCGGTCGACAGGACGGCCCCGTCGCCGGGGCCGAAGCCCGGGTGCGGCGCGACGGCAGGTGAGGCCGCGGCGGCGTCGGGACGATCCATGCTCACTCCTGCGCTCCATGCGGTTCGGTCGAGCAGCATCCTGCCAGAGTTCGGGGGCCTCGACGGACGACTTGTGAACGACGCACATCCGTCGGGGCTAGGGTGGCGGACATGCGCGAAGCGACGACGCCCGACGCCCAGCCGCCCGTCACGGGCGAACCCGGCGAGGGCGAGCCCAGCACGGGCGACGAGCCCCGGATCAAGGTCACGCTGTCCAGCGCGAGCGTGTACCCGCGCAAGGCGCCGTTCGCGTTCGAGGCCGCGGCCCACCTCGGGTACGACGGCATGGAGGTCATGGTCTGGTCGGACTCGACGACCCAGGACGCCAAGGCGCTCGCCAAGCTCTCGGCCGACGTCGGCGTCCCGATCCGCAGCGTGCACGCCCCGACGCTCCTGGTCAGCCAGCGCGTGTGGGGACGGCTGCCGGGACCCAAGCTCGAGCGGACCGTGGACCTGGCGCTCGAGCTGGGGGCGGGGACCGTCGTCGTCCACCCGCCGTTCCGCTGGCAGGGCTTGTACGCGCGCGGGTTCGCCGACCACGTGCGCGAGCTCAACGCCGCGACGGGCGTGACGATCGCGGTCGAGAACATGTACCCGTGGCGCGGCCGCAAGCGCGAGGTGCAGGCCTACCTGCCCGGCTGGGACCCCACGGACCACCCGTACGACAAGGTGACGCTCGACCTCTCGCACGCGGCGGTGGCCAGACAGGACAGCCTGGCCCTGCTCGACGTGTTCGGCGACCGCCTCGCGCACGTGCACCTGGCCGACGGGACCGACTCCATGTCGGACGAGCACCTCGTCCCGGGGCGCGGGGGCCAGCCGTGCGACAAGGTGCTGGGTGAGCTCGTGCGCCGCGGGTGGGAGGGCGACGTCGTGGTCGAGATCGCGACCCGGCGGGCGCGGACCGCGGCCGAGCGCTTCGAGGACCTCGCGGCCTCGCTCGCGTTCGCGCGCACCTACCTCCAGCCCGGGCCGCACGCCGAGTACGCGCCGCCGCCGGGGCACGAGCACCGGCACCTGGACGCCTGGTAGGGGTTGAGCGGGGTGAGCCAGGTGCCGAGAACGGGGTTGTGTTCGTTCTGAGGGGCAGAACGAACACAACCCCGTTCTCGACCGCACGGAACCTCGTGCTCGGTCGGCCGGGTGCCGCCTAGGCCGCCGGCCCCGCGAGCGCCGCCTTGGCGTCCTTCGCGGCCGTGCTCTGCGCGAACGCCGCGACGAGGATCACGACGCCCGTCACGACGAGGTAGAGGCCCAGCAGGACGGTGATGGTCTGCAGCCCGGTCACGGGGCTCACGAGGACGAGGATCCCGAACACGACCCAGAGCGCGGCCGTCGCGAGCTCCCAGTCCCAGCCGGGCTCGCGGGTCCTGCGGGCACGCAGCGCGCCGATCAGCCCCACGAGCCCTGCGACGAGCGCCCAGATGCCCACGAGCCGCAGCACGAGCGTGACGCTCGCCGAGGGCCACACCGCGAGCGTGATGCCGACCGCGATCCCCAGGCCGCCCACGACCCAGCGCCACACCCCGCCCTCGCCGTCCTTGCGCTGGCGCCCGGCCTCGATCAGGAAGAGGACCCCCTGGATGGCGGCCATCGCGGCCACGAGCCACGTGAGCCACTGGATGCCGCGGTCGGGCTCGACGAACAGCACCACGCCGATCACCAGGAACAGGATGCCGCGCAGGTAGGCGAGGCCCCACAGGCGGCGGGCGATCTTGGTGGTGCGTCCGGTGAGGGACTCGTCCTGCTCGGTCATGGGGTCCACCGTCCTCACGGGGCCTGCCCCGGCGGGTCCGTGGGCGTCGCTGGGCCTCGTTCCTCGGAAGGTAGCGCGCGGGGGCGCGTGGCGCGCGACGGACCCGCGCGGGCCTGCACGGTCGGGGGCGATTCACCCGGCCGGTACGCCGAGCACGAGGTTCCGCGCGGTCGAGCACGAGGTTGCGGTCGTTCTGGGCGGCAGAACGGCCGCAACCTCGTTCTCGGCACCCGGAGGAGCGGCCGTCAGCCCTGCTCGCGTGCCCGGTCGATCGTCATCTCGACGCCGTCGAGCAACCGGTCGAGCGACGCGTCGAACGGGTCGGTGGGCGTGTCGAACCCGCCGGCCTCCCAGATCCGGGTCATGACGGGGTAGCGCTCGACGTCGAACCAGTCGGCCCAGAAGCTGCTCATCGACGTCCAGTACTCGTCGCTGCTCATGCCGCTCGCGTCGTTCTCGACCGTCTCGGCGACGGCCGCGCGGGCGAGGCCACGCACAAAAGCGTCGACCAGGCCCAGGATCTCGACGACCCGCTCCGCGGACAGCCCGGTGTCGACCAGGGTGCGCAGCCCGGCCTCCTGGGCGTCGAGCACGTGCGGGGACAGCGGGAGGCGCCACATGTTGGTCTGCAGGATCCAGGGGTGGCGCTGGTAGAGGTGCCAGACCTCGCGCGCGTACCGCGACAGCCCCTCGCGCCAGGGGGCGTCGGCCGTGGGCAGGTCGAGCTCGCCGAACGCCCGGTCGATCATGAGGTCGACGAGCTCGGTGCGCCCGGGCACGTAGGTGTAGAGCGACATGGCGCCCACGCCCAGACGTGCGGCGACGCGGCGCATCGAGAGCGCCTCGAGCCCGACCTCCTGCGCGACGGCGGTCCCGGCCTCGACGACCTCGGCGAGGGTCAGGCGGGCCTTGCGCCCGCGCGTGGGCGGGGCGGGCGGGTCCCACAGGAGCGCGAGGCGCCGGGTCACGTCGTCCGGCCGGGGGATCTGGTCGGTCGGGTCCTCCGCGACGTCCTGCGGGTCGTCGCTGCCGGCGTCACGGGAGGTGTCGTCGAGCGGCGCGTCGACCGATGAGTCCGGGGTCCGGGCGGAGTCCACCCCGTCGGAGGGGACGGGGGCGACGGTGTTGCTGGCCATGGTGCCTGATCCTCCCACTTCCGCGCAGTTCCGGGGACCCTTTAGTTCCCGTACGCCGTATGCTAACGTGAAATCTCTTTCCAGTACACCGTACGCGAGAGGCGTGAGTCATGATCCATACCGAAGGACTGACCAAGACGTTCCATCGCAAGAAGGAAGTGGTCGAGGCGGTCAAGGGCATCGACGTCGACGTCCGCGAGGGCGAGCTCGTCGCGTTCCTCGGCCCCAACGGCGCCGGCAAGTCCACGACGCTGCGCATGCTCACGAGCCTCCTCGAACCCACCGCGGGCCGCGCCCAGGTCGCGGGCTTCGACATCCGCACCCAGCCCGCCGAGGTCCGGTCGCGGATCGGCTACATCGGCCAGGGCAACGGGGGCGGGTTCTCCTACCGGGTCGCCGACGAGCTCCACAACCAGGGGCGCTTCTACGGGCTGCCTGCCGCCGAGTACCAGCGCCGCGCCGCAGACCTCCTCGCCGCGCTCGAGCTCGACGGCCTCGGCAAGCGCACGGTCCAGAGCCTGTCGGGTGGCCAGCGCCGCCGCCTCGACGTGGCGCTCGGCCTCATGAACCACCCGCCGCTGCTGTTCCTCGACGAGCCCACCACGGGCCTCGACCCGCACAGCCGCGCGAACCTCTGGGAGCACATCGGTGCGCTGCGCGAGCGGTACGGGATGACGATCGTCCTCACCACGCACTACCTCGACGAGGCCGACTCGATGGCCGAGCGCGTCGTCGTGATCGACCACGGCACGATCGTCGCCGACGCCCCGCCCGCCGCGCTCAAGCGCGACCACGCGGACGACGTCGTGACGCTCGTCGTCGCGGGTACGCCCGGTTCCCAGGGCCAGGTGCCCGACGACGTCACGCGCGTCCGCGCGGCCCTCGCCCCGGTCGTGGGCGACGTGGGAAGCGGCGAGCGTGACGGAGCGGGTGCAGGCCGCGGGGCTCGTGCAGCCGGCGGTGCCGGTGCGACCGGCGGAGCCGACGACGCGACGGTGCAGGCGACCGTCGGCGCGGGGGGAGACGTCACCGTGACCCTGTCCACGACGCACGGCGCCGACCGGCTGCCCGAGGCGATCGAGTCCCTGCGCGTGGCAGGGTTCGCGGTCCGGTCGGCCGGGCTCAAGCAGGCGAGCCTCGACGACGTGTTCCTCAACCTGACCGGTCGGAGCCTGCGCGAGGAGGCGGCGTGATGGACGAGCAGACGGAGCCGACGACGGGCACCGGCGCAGGAGCCGGACCGGAGGCCGGACGAGCGCCCGCACCGACGGGACCGACGAACCACGGGCCCGGCACGGCCGGGACCGCGACGCAGACCGCACCACGGACCGGGGTGAGGGAGCAGACCGACCGGCGCTCCGACGTCGGGCGCTCGCGGGCCGGGAAGTTCTTCGGCGACACCTGGGCCGTCTTCACGCGCGAGATCCTCCTGGTCCTGCGCGACCCCTTCACCCTCATCTTCTCGCTGCTCCAGCCGCTGATCTTCCTGGGCCTGTTCGGGCCGCTCCTGACCGGCGCCGTGGGCGGCGGCATGGGTGGGCCCGGCGGGTCGACCGCCGCGACGCTCCAGTGGTTCGTGCCCGGCGTGATCGTCATGATCTCGCTGTTCGGGACCTCCATGACGGGCTCGAACCTGCTCTACGAGATGATGACCGGCTCCTACGAGCGGGTCCTCGCGACGCCGCTCGACCGGTCGGCGATCCTCGTGGGCCGGGCACTCAAGGAGTTCGCGCCGCTCGTCGTCCAGGGGCTCCTCATCGCGGTCGTGTGCATCCCGTTCGGCTTCACGTTCTACCCGTTGCACGCGCTCGCCGGTCTCGCGCTCCTCGGGCTGTTCGGCGTGGGCGTCGGTGCCCTGTCGTGCGCGCTCGCGCTCGCCGCGAAGAACCGCGAGTGGCTGTTCTGGGGCGTGCAGCAGTCGCTGCTCTTCCCGCTGCTCATCCTGTCCGGCATGATGCTCCCGCTCGAGGCCGGCCCCTCGTGGATGCAGACCGCGTCGAAGTTCAACCCCCTGACCTACATGGTCGACGCCGAGCGCGCGCTGTTCGGCGGGACGTTCGCGAGCACCGAGGTCCTGTGGGGCGTGGTCGCGGCCGCGGTCACGTGCGCCGTGGGGCTGTTCGTGGGCATCCGCCGGACCCGGAAGTCGGTGTGAGCGCCGTGAGCAGGGTGACGTTCGACGTCGGGCTGTCCCTCGACGGGTACGTCGGGGGACCGCACCAGTCCCTCGAGAACCCCCTCGGCGAGGGCGGCGAGGAGCTGCACCGGTGGATGTTCGAGGAGCCCGAGGTCAACACGGCCGCGCTCGAGTCCGTCGCCGCGCCCACCGCGTTCGTCATGGGGCGCAACATGTTCGCGCCCGGTCGCGGGCCGTGGGACGAGGCCTGGCGGGGGTGGTGGGGCGAGGAGCCGCCGTACCACGCGCCCGTGTTCGTGCTCACGCACCACCCGCGCGAACCCCTCGTCATGCAGGGCGGCACGACGTTCTTCTTCGTGACCGACGGGATCGCGTCCGCGCTCGCGCAGGCGCTCGCCGCCTCACGGGACGGGCACGTCGGGATCGCGGGCGGCGCCTCGACCATGCGGGCGTACCTGGCCGCGGGGCTCGTCGACGAGTTCGGGCTGCACGTCGCGCCCGTGCTGCTCGGGGCGGGCGAGAGGTTGTTCGAGGGTCTGGGCGACCTGCGCGTCGAGCCCGGGCCGGTGACCAGCAACCACCTCGTGACGCACCTGTCGTACCGCGTCGTGCGAGGGCTCGTCGGGGAGTGACGCGTGCTTGACTGACGCGATGACCATCGCGACGCCGAGCACCCCGCCCGAGCCTGCGCCGTCGGGCCTCACGCTGCCCGCGCTCGCCGAGCGCGTCGAGGCGGTGTCCGCGCTCTACGCACGCAAGTTCGGGATCGCCCGCGACCCCGACTGGTTCGTGCTCAAGCTCGCTGAGGAGACGGGCGAGCTCACGCAGGCGTACCTCGCGGCCTCGGGACGCACGAGGCCGCGCGTCGCGTCGGAGGGCGAGGTGCCCGACGGCGGACGGGCGGCGCTCGCGGCCGAGGTCGCCGACGTCCTCGCGCACCTGCTCCTGCTCGCGCGGTCGCAGGGGATCGACGTCGAGCGGGCCGTGCGGGAGAAGTGGCTCGTGTGGGAGGGGGAGGTCGGGGGCGAGGTGGACGTGCAGGCCGAGGTGGGCCGGGGGTGAGGCCGGGTGCCCTCGGTGAGTGGCGACTCGGTGAGACGGGCTCTCGGTGGGAGGGCCCACGCCGAGAGGGCGGCCTTCGCCGAGATAGAGGAGTCCCGTCGAGGTAGAGGGTCGGGGGCCTCTACCTCGACGGGACACCTCTACGTCGGTGCCCGGCGCGGGGCGTTGCGGCCCCGCGGCGACCACGCCAGGATGTCCGGCATGACCGCTTCCTCTGTCCCTGGACCGACAAGCCCTCGCCCCCGCGGACTGGGTCGAGGTGAGGTGCTCGGACTCGTGGCCGGGGTGCTGCTGGTCGGTGTGGGGGGATGGCTCGCGTCGCGCTCCTACGGTGCCGCGTCGTTCGGGTGGTTCGCGTACGCGCCCTTGTCCGGCGCGGTGTACGAGCCGTCCCGCCCGTGGTCCCAGGTCCTGGGGCTCGTCGCGGCGGGGGCCGGGCTGCTGGTGCTCGGCTTCGTCGCAGGGTGGGCGATCGCGCGGCGGCGGGGTGGGGACGGCAGCACCGGGGCCGACCGACCTGCGGAGCGACCGGATGCGTGACATGAGCGCCCCAGGAGGCACCGGGGTGCCTGCCGCACGGACCGACGGGCGCGGGGGTCCAGGACGGGCCGGTCGGGGTCGCGATCCAGGATCTGGGCCCGCCCCTTCCGCCGGGGAGGGACCGACGACGGGGCGCGGAGGCGCTGTGTTCACCGAGGTGCGCCACGCGTCGGTCGTCACCCAGGCGCTGGTCATGACGCTCGGTATCGCGGTCACCGGGCTGACGGTGGGCCTTGCGGTGTCACCCACGGGAGGGCTCGGATGGGTCGACGTGCTGCCCGGAGCCCTGGCGCTCGCGATCTGTGCCGCGGCCGCGCGCATGTCGTCGGTCGTGGCGGTCGGGCCTGAGGCCATGACGCTCTCGCTGCGCCTGGGCGGGGTGCCGGTCTGGCGTCGTCGGATCCCTGGCCACGAGATCGATCAGGTCCAGGGAGGGACGGCCGGCGGGCCGACGGTCGACGCACTGTCTGCGGGCGGGCTCGGTCTCCGGTTCCTCGGTGGCGGTCGGGTCGCGCTCATGGTCCGTCAAGGAGAGGCCGTGCGGATCGTGGTGCGCGGCGGACGACGCGAGTACCTGGTCGCGAGCGGCCGGGCGCGCGAGCTGACCGCGGCCGTGGCGGCGCTGGCGGCCCGCACCCCGACGCCGAGATAGAGGGCCGGCGTCGAGGTAGAAGGCCCGGGCCCTCTGTCTCGACGGGAAGCCGCTGTCTCGGCGACCGTGCGCTCTCGGCGCACGGCAGAATCGATGCCGTGACCACCGCGAACCCTCCCTACCGACTTGCCCTCCTCGACCTCGACGGGACGCTGACCGACTCGGCTCCCGGCATCCTCTCCTCGGTCCGGTACGCCTACACGACCCTGGGGATCGAGACCCCGACCGACGAGACCCTGCGGCGTTTCGTGGGCCCACCGCTCACCGAGACGTTCGCGCGGCACGGCGTCCCGGTGGACCGGGTCGCGGAGGCCGTCGCGGCGTACCGCGAGGTCTACGCGGCCGGAGGGATGCTCGACAACTCGCTCTACCCGGGGATCCTCGAGTGCCTGACGGCGGCACGTGCGGCGGGCGTCCGGCTCGCGGTCGCGACCTCCAAGCCCGAGGTCTACGCGCGGCGCATCACCGCGCACTTCGGGATCGACGCCCTGGTCGAGGGGGTCTACGGCGCGACCCTCGACGGATCGCGCGGCTCCAAGGCGGACGTGATCGAGCACGCGCTCGCGTCGTTGGGCGCGTCAGAGGGTGCGGCGGGCACGACGGCGACGGTGGGCTCGGAGGACGACGAGGTCCCGGGCGCAGGGGCCGGTGGGGCCGGCAGGGCCGTCCTTGACGGCCTGCCGCCGCGCGAGGAGATCATCATGGTCGGCGACCGGGAGCACGACGTGCTCGGCGCGGCGGCGCACGGCATCCGTTGCCTCGGGGTCTCGTGGGGGTACGCGGTGCCGGGGGAGCTCGAGGACGCAGGGGCCCTCGCGGTCGTGGAGAGCACCGACGAGCTGGCGCGGATGCTGCGAGGCGAGTGACGCCGTCGGGCGGTGAAGACGCGAGGCCACGAGGCCGTCGTGCAGCGAGGCCGCGAGAACCACGGGAGACGCGAGAGCCACAGCGCTGGGCGCGACGAGCAGACGCCGCTGAGAGCGCAAGGACTAGTTGTCAGAAGTGCACCGGGGCGTACCCCGGTGCACTTCTGACAACTCATCTGCGGCGACGAGGGTTGACCTTGACGTAGCGTCAACTTCTAGGGTCGATCGTGCTGCCTCACCCGAGGCGTCCAGATCCGGGCCGTCCGCGAGAGGACCGGACAGCCGCGACGACATCGTGTCGTCGCGAGGCCCAGGAAGGAGGAGCGCATGACCGCGCACGCACCGCAGGCCCCGACCGACTGGTCGATCCAGGAGATCGCCCGCCTCGCCGGGACCACGAGCCGCACGCTGCGTCACTACGACGCGATCGGGCTGCTCGCGCCCAGCAGGGTCGGGCACAACGGCTACCGGTACTACGACGGGCCCGCGCTCGTCCGCCTCCAGCGGATCCTCCTCCTGCGGGACCTCGGCGTGGGCCTCCCGGCCGTCGCCGAGATCCTGGAGCGTGACGGCGAGGCCAGTCCTGCCGTGCAGGCGCGGGCCCTGCGGACCCACCTGGACGCCCTCCGGGCCGAGCGGCAGCGGCTGGCGCGACAGATCGCGTCGGTCGAGCACACGATCACGACCATGGAAGGAGGTGGGCGACTCATGGCGGACGAGATGTTCGACGGGTTCGACCACACCCAGCACGAGGCGGAGGTCACCGAGCGGTGGGGTGCCGACGCGTACCGGACGGGCGACACCTGGTGGCGCGGGCTCTCCGCGCAGGACAAGGCGGCCTACCAGGAACGGACCCGGCAGCTCGGGGCGGACTGGACCGCTGCGGCCGAGTCCGGGATCGCGCCCGACAGCGACGAGGCGCAGGTGCTCGCTCGCCGGCACGTCGAGTGGCTGAGCAGCATCCCGGGCACCCCGGGCCACGGCGGGGCGCCGGTCAAGGAGTACGTCGTCGGTCTCGGGGAGATGTACGTGGCCGACGAGCGGTTCGCTGCGAGCTACGGCGGCGTCGAGGGCGCGACGTTCGTGCGCGACGCGCTCGTGGTGTACGCGGGGCGGAACCTGTAGGTCACCGGCCGCACTGGCCGCGAGGTAGAGGCCTGGTGTCGAGAAAGGGGGGTACAGCCCTCTACGTCGACGGCAGGCCTCTACCTCGGCGGAACCGCAGCAGCAGACCGTGCCGGCAGGATGATCGGCGCCCCGCCACCCGGATGCTCGACGACCTCGACCGGGTAGTCGTAGACCTCGCTCAGCCGCTCGGCCGTCAGCACCTCGGCGGGCGCCCCGTCGGCGACCACGCGACCTCTAGCCATGAGCGTGACCTGGTCGGCGTAGGCCGACGCGAGCCCCAGGTCGTGCACGACGACGACCACCGCACCCCCGGACGCCGCGTGGCGGCGGGCGATCTGCAGCACGAGCTCCTGGTGCTTGAGGTCGAGCGCCGCGGTCGGCTCGTCGAGCATGAGCAGCCCGGTCCGCTGGGCCAGGACACGCGCGAGCGCGACGCGCGCCTTCTCGCCCCCGGACAGCGACGGGAAGTGCCGGTCGGCGAGGTGGGACACGTCGGTCGCGGCGAGCGAGGCTGCGACGATCTCCTCGTCGGTCTCCTCGAGGGGCGTCCCGCGCCAGGGCGCGCGGCCCATCTGCACGACGTCGAGCGACGTGAACGGGAAGCTGAGGTGGATCTGCTGCATGAGCACGGCCCGGCGCATCGCGAGCTCGGTGGGCGTCCACGACCGCAGGGGCGAGCCGTCGACCAGGACCGAGCCGCCGTCGAGCGGCAGGTCGCCCGTGAGCGCCCCGAGCAGCGAGGACTTGCCCGCGCCGTTGGGGCCGAGCAGGGCCCGGACCTCGCCGGCCCGTACCGTGACCGACACGTCCCGCAGCACGGGGGTCCCGTCGAGCGAGAGCGTCGCACCGCGCGCCTCGGTCACGACGTCGCCCGCCGCCGCGGCAGAAGGCAACCGCGAGGAGCGTCGCCGCCCCGTGACCGCAGTCCGCAACGACGACCAGAAGCTGCTGCCCTCGTGGCGCGAGTCGAGCTCGACCAGTGTGCGGCTCATGCCCAACCTCCCTGGCGAGAGCGCGTGCGGCGCAGCAGGTAGAAGAAGAACGGCCCGCCCACGAGCGAGGTGATCATGCCGAGCGGCAGCTCGACGTTCGCGACCGCAGTGCGCGAGACGAGGTCCGCGAGCAGCAGGACCACGGCCCCGCCGAGGGCCGACGCGGGGATGAGCCAGCGGTGGCTCGGGCCGCACACCATGCGGACCAGGTGCGGCACGACGAGCCCCACGAACGCGATGATCCCCGTGAAGGCCACGCCCGCGGAGACCAGGAGCGCGACGAGGACGATCACGATCTGCCGCAGCCGCTCGACGTCGACGCCCAGGTGCTGCGCGGCGCGCTCGCCCAGGGACAACAGGTCCAGCTGGCGGCGCAGCAGCATGGCGCCGGCCACGCCGACGATCGCGATCGGAGCCACGACCGCGACCGATCCCCACGTGGCCCCGCCGAGCGATCCGAGCTGCCAGAACACGATCTGCTCGCGCGCGGCCGGGTCGGCCACGAACGTGAAGAACGCGAGCAGCCCGCCCGCGAACGCGTTGACCGCGATGCCGGTGAGCACGAGCGTCACGACCTCGGTGCGCCCGCCCGAGCGCGAGAGCGCGTAGACGACGAACGTCGTGATCAGCCCGCCGAGGAACGCGGCCGCGGCGACCCAGGTCCCCGAGACGAGCGAGCCGGCCGTGACGATGACCGCGCACGCGCCCACGGCCGCGCCCGCGGAGACGCCGATCACGCCGGGCTCGGCGAGCGGGTTGCCGAACACGCCCTGCATGAGCGCGCCCGAGCAGGCGAGCGCGGCCCCGACGAGGATCGCGAGCACGACGCGCGGGAAGCGCACGACCCACAGCGTGTTCTCGCCCTGCGGGTGCGAGGGCATGGGCCCGATGTCGAGGCCCATGTGGTGCATGAGCGAGCCGAGGACCTCGGCGGGCGACACGGGCACCTGCCCGGTCATGCCGGACAGGACGGTGAGCACGAGCAGCGCGACGCCGAGCCCGACCATGAGCCAGGTCGCGGCGCGTCGCCGCCCGCGCCCGACAGCGGTGAGCGCCGCGGCGTCCTTCTCGTCGCGCCCGGAGCCCCGGGGAGCAGCCCCGTGCCCGACGGCGTCGCTCACCGGTGCGCTCGGCTCGCGTCGGTCGGTGGTCGTCCCGTCCGCGGTGCGCTGCGCCGTGGTGAGGGCGTCGGAGATGGGGCGTGCCGTCGTCGGGCCGGCGGGGTGGGAACCCGGCGTCACGGCGTGGCCGTCCCGGCGTCGGCCGAGGCGACCGCGGTCAGGTCGGGGGCCGGGACGCCGTAGAACGCCTCGACGAGCGACGCGATGGTCTCGCCCGTGCGCGGGCCGAACGTCAGCAGGCGGCTGCCGTCCATGTCGATCACCCGCTGGTTCTGGCCCGCCGGGGTCTGCGCCAGGCCCGGGATGGCCATCATGGCGTCGAGGCCGCCGCTCGACTCGAGGCCGTCGGTCATGACGAGGTACGCCGCCGGCGCCGCCGAGATGATGGCCTCGCTCGTGACGGGTGCGTACTGCTGCGTGAGGCCGATCGCGGTGCCCGCGTCCTGGCCGCCGATCTCGCGGATCAGGTCGTCGGCGCCCGAGCCGGGCCCGAACAGCATCTTGATGTTCGACCCGCGCAGGTAGAGGAACGCGACGAGCGGGTTGCCCGTGTCCGCGGGGACCCCGGCGAGGGCCGCGCAGATCTGCTGGTCGGTGCGCTCGACGAGCGCCGCCCCGGCCTCGGGGACGCCGAGCGTGGTCGCGACCGCGGTGATGCGGTCGTCGATCCCGTCGAGCGTGCGGGCCTCGTCGAAGTACACGACCGGGATGCCCGAGGACTCGAGCTGCGAGCGTGCGGTGTCCGTGAGGAGCGTGGCGTCGGTCAGGATGACGCTCGGGTTCAGGCCGAGGATGGTCTCGATGTTCAGGGCGTGGCCGGCGCCGGTCACGACGGGGACGTCGGCGGCCTCGGGGAAGCCCGTCGGCAGGTCGCGACCCACGACGTTCGCGCCCAGCCCCAGGCTGTAGACGATCTCGCCGAGCGTGCCGTACAGGTCGACCGCGATGATGCGCGAGGCGTCGGCGACCGTGACCTCGCGGCCGTCGAACGACTGCACGGTCACGGGCAGCGTCGGGGTCGGCGCCGAGACGATCGGGTCGATCACGTTGTCGGCGAACGTCGCGGTCGTCGGGCCGGTGGGGAACGTCGCGGGGTCCACGGTGGGGCGCTCGCCCGTCTCGAGGGCCGTGCACGCGTCCAGGGCGACGGCCTCGGTGGGTGCGGGCGACGAGTCCGAGGCCGAGGGGGGCGCCGTCGTCGGGCCCTCGGGCTCGTAGGGGAGGGGGGCACAGCCTGCCGCGAGCAGCACCGCGGCGAGCGTGGCGACGCCCACGACGGACGAGCGGCGCAGGCCGCGCGACAGCGGGCCGCGCGGACGCTCGGCGGACGGGACGCGGGCAGGGTGCGACATCACAAAGGCTCCAGCGGGGGTCGGCCGCCCACGCGAGAAGGCGGCTCCGGGTAAGTTGAGGCTAACCTACGCAGGACCGTGGCAGGGCGGCCGGTCCACGGGATCTTCTGTGATCTTGGAGACGCTGACGGCGGTCTCGGGCACTGGCGCAGCGGTCGGGTGCGGTCGGCTCCCGGTGCCGAGCATGCGGTGAGCGTCGAGAATCCGGGGGATCTCGACGCCCACCACCTGCTCGACGAACGCCCACCGCATGCTCGGCCCCGGAGGCGGGGCGAAGGGGCTGGGCGGAGCGGGAGCGGCGCTCAGAGGGTGCGGCGAGCCGGTGGGCTCACCGCACGCTCACCGCACGCTCAGCAGTGGATCGCGCCGAGCTCCGCGAACAGCGCGCTGTTGAGGCGGAACGCGAGCTTGGCCTCCTCGACCGTCTCGGCGATCTGCTCGTCCGTGAGGTCCAGGGAGTCGAGGCGCTCGCGGTAGACGTCCTTGAAGGGCTTGGCCTTGGGGATCTCGTCGAACGTGTAGAACGCGAGGCCGTCGGGGCCGAGCCCGTAGTGGCGCTCCATCATGCGCTTGATGATCTGGCCGCCCGACAGGTCGCCCAGGTAGCGCGTGTAGGCGTGCGCGGCGTAGGCCGAGAGCGAGGTGCCGACCTCGAGCAGGCGGGCCACGTAGGCCTCGGTCGCGGGCAGGATGCGGATCTCGGTGGCCCAGTCGGACCCGACCAGGAATGCGAGGTCCTTCTCGATCGAGGGCGTGCGGGTCAGCTCGTCGAACACGAGGGTCGCACCCTGGGCGTCGTCGCGGATCTGGGCGCTGGCCTGCTCGAGCGCCCCGTAGATCGCGTACTGCTGCGCGGCGAGGTCCGTGTAGGCGGCGACGTCGAGCTCGCCCCCCATGAGCTTCTCGACGAAGCCCGTGGTCTCGGCCTGCTCGTGCTCGGGGCGCGTGCCCTCGCGCAGGCGCAGCGAGAGGGACGCGGGTGCGGCGTCGGTGGCGGGAAGGGTCTCAGCGGTCACGAGGGGCTCCTGCGGTTCGTCGTGTCACGTGCACGACGTCGGCACGCGCGCCGGGGTCCAGCGCAGGGTCCACGGTGTGGTGACACATCGTCATGACGTCGCGTCAGGAACGATACAACAGTGAGGTGAGGTTTACCTATGCTCTGTGGGAGAGATCTCACGGACTGGGCGCGAGGTGCGCCCTCACCTCGTCGGCAGCGCGTGCTCCGCGACGTCCTCGGGGTTGGGCAGCCCGTGCAGGAACCGGTAGCCCGCCGCGGCGACCACGACCGTGAGCCCGCCCGCGACGAGCAGCGGCGTCGTGAGGTCGATGCGTGCGAGCAGGCCGCCCAGCAGCGAGCCCAGCGGCATGGTGCCCCAGAGCAGCGTGCGCCACGTCCCGTGGACACGGCCCAGCAGGTGGCCCGGGATCGCGGCCTGACGCAGCGACATGACCAGGACGTTCCACACCGACGTGGACCCGAACGACACCGCGAAGCACACGACCGCGACCGGGATCGTCGGGAAGAACCCCATGACGACGAGCGCGACGGGCCCGACGAAGTTCGCCGCGGCCATGACAGGACCTGCGCCGAACCTGACCTTGAGCGGGCTCACGACCACGGCGCCGACGATGCCCCCGACGGCGCCCGACAGCATGAACACCCCGAACCACTGCTCGGGCACGTCGAGGCGGTCGAGCACGAACAGGACGTCGGTCGCGATCGCCGCCGAGAAGAACAGTGCGATCAGGATGCTGAGGAACCACAGGGGCCGCAGCATCGGGTGGCTCATGATGAAGCGGAAGCCGTCCGTGAGCTGGTGGGCGAACGTCGCGCGGACGGACGGGAGCACGGGCGTCCCGGCGTCGTCGGACGACGTGAGGTCTGCGGCGGCGGTGGGCGCGTCGTCGGACCTGCGCCGGCGCGCACGGTGGGAGCGGTGCGCGCCGGCCGCGGCGGCGGGCAGGAAGAACGCGAGCACCCCCGCGACCGCGTAGGACAGGGCGCCGATGCCCAGCGGGATCACGACCGCGACCGCGAACAGCGCCGACGTCACCGGGACGGCGAGGAAGTTCTGCACGACGAGCTCGCCCGCCTCGATGCGGGAGTTGGCACGCGGCAGGTCCGCGCGGCGCACGATCGCGGGGACGACGGCCCGGATCGCGCCGTCGTACAGCGTCTCGAGCGCGCCGTACGCGAAGATCACCGCGTACAGCCACCAGATGGTCAGCGTGCCCGTCGCGAAGAGCGTGAGGAGCGTGACTGCGAGGAGCGTCCGGGTGCCGTTCGCGATCGACATGGCGTGGCGACGGTCGATCCGGTCGAGCAGCACCCCGGACGGGATGGCGAAGAACAGCCACGGCAGCATCGCGACGGCCGCGATGCCCGCGATGAGCAGCGGGTCGTCCGTGAGGCGGGCCGCGAGGAGAGGGGCGGCGACGCGCGCGATCCCGTCGGCCAGGCTCGAGCTGATGTTGGCCGTGAAGACGTTGGTGAAGGACCGGCCGAGCCCGCGGCGGGCGGGTTCGTCGGGGCGCCCGGGCGGTGTCCGGGCAGCGTCAGCGGGGGGTGGGGGTTCTGCGGGGGGCACCGGAGAACTCTAGGCGCCCTGCTGCGAGGGGCCGTGCGCGGAGCCCGTCGGCCGCTGTGGTGACGGCCCGACGGCGGCGCTCCGGCCACGGTGTCGGGTGCGGCCCCATGCGGCGGGCCCGACGGCGGAGGCCGGCCCGGGCCGTCGCGCGCGCTCCGTCGCCGCGACGTCCTACGCCGCGACGTCCTGCGTCCGCCGCGCCACGAGCGCGCTCTTGCCGCGCTTGCGCTGGGCCGCAGCGAACATGGCCATGAACACGGCCGTGGTCACGAGCGCGGCGATCGCGTTCGCGACGGTGCCGCCGGGCGTCGAGTGCCGGTCTCCGAGAGTGAGCAGCAGGGCGACGTTCACGAGCCAGTGCACGAGGGTCGCGAGCGCGACGCGCTGCCGCACGGTGCCTCGTCCGAAGTGCCCCATGAGCACCGACAGGGCCACGGTCGCGAGCAGGAAGCCCACGATCACGACCGGCCCCTCGGTGAAGATCTGCACGTGCCACACGCCCCACACGAGGCCTGTCACGATGCTCGCGACCAGGAGCGAGAACCGGTTCTCGAGCAGCGGCTGGAGCATGCCGCGCCACCCGATCTCCTCGCCGGCCGCGCCCACCAGGTAGGTGAGCAGGAGGAGCGCGAACGGCACGCCCGCGGTCGCGTGCACCCCTTCGAGGGGTTCGCCCTGGACCAGGAGCGTCACGACGAGCACGCCCCAGTTGAGCAGGCACGCGGCGAGCGCCAGGACCAGGTGGGCGACGACCTGACGGCGAGGGACTGCGCTCGGCAGCAGCGGCGCGAGGCGCCCCCGGAAGATCGCGAACGTGAGACCGGCCCCGATCGCGGGGCCGAGCTGGACGAGGGCGAGCACCGACGGGTCGATCCCTGAGACCGGTTGGACGAGGAGCATCGCGCCCGACGCGACGAACGTCGCGAGGACGAACGTGAGGGTCGGGGCGAGGAAGGCGCGGGCCGCGGGGGCCGGGGCGGTCGGGGTCACGCCGCAGGCTCGCAGCCGGTCGTGCGGGGTGTCAACCTCAACCGGCCACGAGCTCCTGGGTCCCGACGGCCCGCAGGACGAACGCCTCGGTGGCCTCGATCGCGCGCTCGCGCTGGGCGGGGTCCTCGGGGATGAGGCGGCCCGAGAGGCACGCGTTGACGAGCTGGACCGTGGTGCCGAGGTCCTGCTCGGGGAACTCGCCGCACGCGATGCCCGCGGTCAGGATGCGGCGCAGCGTGTCCTCGACGATCACGGCGTGCTCGCGCAGGCGCTGCTGCGTGCCGCGCGAGAGCACGGTGCGCAGGTCCGGCCCGGGGGCCAGGTGGAAGACGCGCTTGAGCTGTGCCTGCTGGCGGATGTAGGTGCGGAGCTGCTCGACCGGGTCGTCGACCCCCTCGAGCGCGCGCTCCAGGGTGCCGACGTACTGCTCGGTCTCGTGCGTGATGAACCCCAGGAGCAGCGACTCCTTGTCGGGGAAGTGGTTGTACACCGCGGTGCGTCCCACGCCCGCCGCGGCGGCGATGTCCGCGAGCGAGATCGCGTCGAAACCGCGGTCCATCATGAGGTTCGAGAGCGCCGCGAAGAGCTTCTGACGGGTCTGTGCGCGGTGCTCGTGGAGCGAACCGCCGATGATCTTCGGCATGCTGACATCATAGGCACTTGCTGTCAGAATGCTAATTCGCGAGATCCTGCGGCTCCTGAGCCCTCCCGGCGGCGCGGCTGCCTACACTGGCAGCAGCCCCGGATCGACCCGACAAGGACGTCGGAGGAAGGCGACCATGACCGACCATCGTGCACCCGCCCGCTCCGACGGTCCCGCCGCACGCCCCGGCCCGGGCGCCACGCCCCGGCCCGCATCCGTCCGCGCGGCCCGCGAGGCCTTCCTCAGCACGGGGGCGCTCCCGCCCGGCGTCCGTCCCCTCGTGGCCGAGTCGTGGCGCCGCAGCGCACGCAGCGGCGTGGACCCCGACTCGCCCCAGCCGGACACGTCGATCACCGACCTCGACCTCGGCGCCTACCGGTCGCAGCACCCGCTCGCACGGGCCATGCCGATCGTGCGCGACCTCCTGGTCGCGGGTCTCGCGGGCGAGAGCGCGGTCGTCGCGATGACCGACGACGCCGGCCGCCTCCTCTGGGTCGAGGGCAGCTCGAGCGTGCGCGACCAGGTAGGACGCATCGGGTTCGTCGAGGGGGCGGTGTGGCGCGAGGAGCGCGTCGGGACCAACGCTCCCGGCACCGCGCTCGCCACGGGTCGCCCGGTCCAGGTCCTGGGCGCCGAGCACTTCACGCGCCCCGTCCAGTCGTTCAACTGCGCGGCCGCGCCCGTGCGCGACCTGCACACGGGCCGTGTCCTGGGCGTCCTGGACGTCACGGGAGGCCGGGTCGCGGGGTCGGGGCTCGTGCTCTCGCTCGTGCGGGCGTCGGTCGCGGCGGTCGAGCGCGAGCTCGCCGAGCACGTCCCGCCCGGCGGTCGGCTCGCGGGGGCCGCGAGCGCCCCGCAGCTCGACGTCCTGGGCCGCGCGAGCGGCATCCTGCGCGCGGCACCGGGGGCAGCCGCGGGGTGGCCCGGCCCGGCCACGTACGCGACGGTGCCCGACGGCGGCACGCACGCTGCGCCGTCGGGCCGCCTGAGCCTTCGCCACAGCGAGATCCTCCTGCTGCTCGCCGCGCACCCGCGGGGGCTCGGTGCGGACGAGCTGGCCGTGCTGCTGCACCCGGGCGAGCTGTCGGACGTCACGGTGCGGGCCGAGGTATCGCGCCTGCGGCGGGCCGTGGGGCCGCTGCTGGGCGGATCGCGGCCCTACCGGCTGGGCGGGCCGCTGCGCACGGACCTCGACACGGTCCGCGACCTGCTCGCGGTGGGCGACGTGCACGGCGCGCTGACCGCGTACCCGGGGCCCGTGCTGCCGCGGTCGGTCGCGCCGGGCGTCGAGCAGCTGCGCGACGAGCTCTCCGCCGAGGTGCGAGGGGCGGTCCTCGCATCGGGCGACCCGGGGGCCGTGGGGCGCTGGCTCGCGAGCGACGAGGGCGCCGACGACCACGCGGCGTGGCGGCGGCTCGCGGGGCTGGCCGTACCGGGCAGCCCCGCAGCGGCGCGCGCGAGGGCGCGTCTCGCACTGCTGGACCGCGCGCTGGGCTGAGGCGCGCGCTCGTGCGCGTGTGCCGTGAGGCGCTGACCCGACGCGCAGCGACGAGTGTCGCATCGTCGATCGGTTGTCAGAACCGGGCCGGTCGATACCCCGGTGCGCTTCTGACAGCTCGCCGGACCCGCCACCCGTGGCGTCGACACGCAGGACCGGCGACCCGCGCTCGAGCTGACACCGTGACTGCAACCCTCCTGCAACCCTGGCGCCCGTAGCGTCCTGACCAGCCCGGCGCAACGGTGCGCCACGGGCTGCGGACCGCGTCGGCCGGCAGGCAGCCGACACCACGCGGGCCGCGCACGGCACGGAGCACTGCAAGGAGGCAGACGCACATGACCGTCTACGCAGCACCCGGTACCCCCGGGGCGATCGCCGAGTACAGGTCTCGCTACGACCACTGGATCGGTGGCGAGTACGTCGCCCCGGCGAGCGGCCGCTACTTCGAGAACCCGAGCCCCGTCACGGGCCGCACCTTCACCGAGGTCGCGCGCGGCACGGCCGAGGACATCGACCGCGCGCTGGACGCCGCGCACGGCGCCGCCCGCACCTGGGGGAAGACCACGGCGACCGAGCGCGCCGTGATCCTCAACAAGATCGCCGACCGCATGGAGGCCAACCTCGAGGAGATCGCGGTCGCCGAGACGTGGGAGAACGGCAAGCCCGTGCGCGAGACGCTCGCCGCGGACATCCCGCTCGCGATCGACCACTTCCGCTACTTCGCGGGCGCGATCCGGGCGCAGGAGGGCTCGATCTCCGAGATCGACGAGGACACCATCGCCTACCACTTCCACGAGCCGCTGGGCGTGGTGGGGCAGATCATCCCGTGGAACTTCCCCATCCTCATGGCGGTGTGGAAGCTGGCCCCCGCGCTCGCGGCGGGCAACTGCGTGGTCCTCAAGCCCGCCGAGCAGACGCCCGCGTCGATCCTGTTCCTGATCGACATCATCGGGGACCTGCTGCCCCCGGGCGTCCTCAACGTGGTCAACGGGTTCGGGGTCGAGGCGGGCAAGCCGCTCGCGTCGAGCCCGCGCATCCGCAAGATCGCGTTCACGGGCGAGACCACGACGGGCCGGCTCATCATGCAGTACGCGAGCCAGAACATCATCCCGGTCACGCTCGAGCTGGGCGGCAAGTCGCCCAACCTGTTCTTCGAGGACGTGGCGCGCGAGAAGGACGACTTCTACGACAAGGCCCTCGAGGGGTTCACCATGTTCGCCCTCAACCAGGGCGAGGTGTGCACGTGCCCGTCGCGCGCGCTCATCCAGTCGTCGATCTACGACTCGTTCCTGGGCGACGCGATCGAGCGGACCAAGGCGGTCAAGCAGGGCAACCCCCTGGACACCGAGACCATGATCGGCGCGCAGGCGTCGAACGACCAGCTCGAGAAGATCCTCAGCTACATCGACATCGGCAAGGCCGAGGGCGCCAAGGTCCTCACGGGCGGCACGCGGGCGGAGATGAGCGGCGACCTCGCGGGCGGCTACTACGTGACGCCGACGATCTTCGAGGGCAAGAACTCGATGCGCATCTTCCAGGAGGAGATCTTCGGGCCCGTCGTCGCGGTCACGGACTTCGCGGACTTCGACGACGCGATCACGGTCGCGAACGACACCCTGTACGGCCTGGGCGCGGGCGTGTGGTCGCGCGAGGCCAACATCGCCTACCGGGCGGGCCGCGAGATCCAGGCGGGCCGCGTGTGGACGAACTGCTACCACGCGTACCCCGCAGCGGCGGCGTTCGGCGGGTACAAGGGCTCGGGCGTGGGCCGCGAGAACCACAAGATGATGCTCGACCACTACCAGCAGACCAAGAACCTCCTGGTCAGCTACTCGGCCTCGAAGCTCGGCTTCTTCTAGGCCTGGCGCAGGCCACCGCGTGCGGGTCCCGGGGAGTCCCTGGCCCGCACGCGGTGGTGCGCACCGTCCGGACCGTCCGCCACGAGGGAAGAAGGAACCATGCCCGACGACGTCACGCCCGCCCCGCATTTCGCCACACCGGGGGCGGTGGGGATCGTGCCGGGCGGGGCGGTGGGCGTCCCGGCCGGCGAGCCGCCCGAGCGGGTGACCCTCACCGAGGGCGCTGCCGAGCTCCTGGCACGGCTGCGCGTGCAGTACGGCGAGCTCATGTTCCACCAGTCCGGCGGGTGCTGCGACGGCTCGTCGCCCATGTGCTACCCGCAGGGGGAGTTCCTCACGTCGGACGCCGACGTGCACCTGGGGGACCTGGTGGTCACGGACTCGTACTCGGCCCTGGCCGACGTGCCCGACGCCCTGCCGCTCGGAGGACTGTCGGACGACCCTGCGCTCGTGGTGCCGCCGGGTCCCGCGGCGCCGGACCCCGGGCCGACGGCACCCCGAAGGGCGACGACGGTGCTGTCGGCCGCCGTCTCGGGGCACGTGCTGTCGGAGCCTGCGGGGGCACCGGGTCTCGCGGGCGACGAGACGCGGGCCGGGGGACCCACGTTCACCGTGCCGTTCTGGATGAGCCGCAACCAGTTCGAGTACTGGAAGCACACGCACCTGACGGTCGACGTTGTCCCGGGGCGGGGGTCGGGGTTCAGCGTCGAGGCGCCCGAGGGCGTGCGGTTCATGATCCGCTCGAGGCTGTTCTCGGACGAGGAGTCGGCGGCGCTCGAGGGCCAGGTTCTCTGACGGGTTGGCGGGCCCGAGTGCTCCGACGAGTTGTCAGAACTGATCCGGGCCATGCACTTGGCAGGTTCTGACAGGTAGCACGACCGAGGATTCGTTGTCAGAACTGAGCCGGGGCATACCCCGGCTCAGTTCTGACAACTCATCGGCGCCCGTGCTCCTCGTGGCTCATCAGGCCCGCGGCCCTCGCGACGCGCCCGGCGCCCAGGGCCGTACGTCCCCCGCGGACGGCGCCCGAACCCACCGCCCGGCGCCCCGGACCGTACGTCCCCCGCGCACGCCGCTCGCACCCGCCGCGCATCACACCTCGCCACCGTGCCCCTCCACCCGTCGCATGGCAGGGTTCCGACCATGACCCCCGAACCACCCGTGGCCTCGCCCGTCCCCGCCCGCGTCCCCGGCCGGGTCGTGCTCGCGTGCCTCGCGGCGGCCCTCGGCGGGCTCCTGTTCGGGTTCGACACCTCGGTCGTCAACTCGGCCGTCGGTGCGCTGAGCGAGCACTTCGAGCTGACCGCGAGCATGCGGGGCATGGTGGCCTCGCTGTCGCTGCTGGGCTGCGCGGTGGGGGCGTGGTTCGCAGGGTCGGTCTCGGAGCGCCTCGGGCGCGTCAAGGTCATGGTCCTCTCGGCACTCCTGTTCGGGGTCTGCGCGGTGCTCGCGGCCTTCGCCCCGTCGGTCGCTCTGCTGCTGCCCGTGCGCCTGCTCGCGGGGGTCGGGATCGGCGCGGCCTCGGTCATGGCCCCGGCCTACATCGCGGAGGTCGCCCCGGCGCGGGCCCGCGGGCGGCTCGGCGGGCTCCAGCAGCTCTTCATCACGATCGGGATCTTCGTGGCGCTCGCGGCCGGGCTCGCCATGGCCCGCGCGGCCGGCGGTGCGGCGCACGAGCTGTGGGGCGGCCTCCCGGCCTGGCGCTGGATGTTCCTCGCCGAGCTCGTCCCTGCTGCGCTCTACGCGCTCGCCGCGTTCCGCCTGCCCGAGTCGCCTCGCTACCTGGTGTCCCAGGGTCGCGAGGACGAGGCCAAGGCGGTCCTGCAGCGCCTCACGGGTGTCGGTGACCGCGAGGTCGACGACACGGTGCACCAGATCCGGGCCTCGATCGGTGAGCACGCGACGACGTCGCTGCGCGACCTGCGCGGCTCGGCGCTGGGTCTCAAGCCCATCGTGTGGATCGGGCTGGGCGTGGCCGCACTCATCCAGCTCAGCGGCATCAACGCGGTGTTCGTCTACTCGACGTCGCTGTGGGAGTCGGTGGGCTTCACCGAGTCGCGGGCCCTGACCATGTCGCTCGTGACCGCGGCGGTCAACATCGCCGTGACGGTCGTCGCGATCGGGCTCGCGGACCGGTTCGGGCGCCGCCCCATGCTCGCGGCCGGATCGGTCGGGATGGCGGTCTCGCTCGCGGTCACGGCCTTCGCGTTCGGGCACGCGACGACGTCGGCCTCGGGCGAGCTGGTCTTCCCGCAGGTGTGGGCCATGACCGCGCTCGTGGCCGTGAACCTCATGGTCGTCTCGTTCGGCCTGACGTGGGGGCCGCTCGGCTGGGTCCTGCTCGGCGAGATGTTCCCCCACTCGATCCGCGCGACGGCGCTCGCGGTCGCGACGGCCGTGCAGTGGTTCGTGAACTACGGCGTGACGCGCTCGTTCCCCGTCGTGAGCGAGTCGTGGGGGCTGCCCGCGACGTACGGGACGTTCGCGGCGATCTCGGCGTTCGCGGTGTTCTTCGTGCTGCGGTTCCTCCCCGAGACCAAGGGCCGGACCCTCGAGCAGATGGGGGACGGTGCCCGGGCGGGGTGACGTCCAGGATCTCACCCTGTCGGGCGCTTCCCGGGGCCCCGGCGGGAACCGTAGCGTTGGATCGGATACCTGGGGAGGGCCGCCGATGTTCACGCAGGTCATCGTGCACCGCCCCAAGGACGAGTTCCGGGGGGCGACCGTGGCGTACCTCCAGCGCGTGACCGGGGCCGCGCGGGAGCTCTCGGGCATCGTCGAGGCCGTGGTGTGGTCCGAGGGCGACGGCGAGCGGATCGTGGTCACCACCACGTGGGAGTCCCCCGCGGCCTTCGCAGCGGGCGAGGACGCGTTGTTCGACCTGATCCATGGCGTCCCGTTCACGGAGTGGATGCAGGAGCCTCTCGACGTCCTGCTCCTCGACGAGATCCCGCCACCCGCGGCCTGAGCACCGGGCAGGGGTTCGCGCCCGCCGGGCGCGGGCCTACCATTCCGTGCATGACGACGTCGCCCGCCCCGCCCGCCCCGCAGGACCCCACGGGGATCACCCCGGACACCAAGGACTGGACGTGGGTGCTCGAGCGCCCGTGCCCCGAGTGCGGATTCGTGTCGTCGAGCGTGGACCCGGACCAGGTGGGCCCCGCGGTACGCGCAGCCGTCCCGCGCTGGCAGGAGGTCCTGGAGCGTCCCGACGCGACGCTGCGCCCGGACGAGCACACGTGGTCCCCGCTCGAGTACGCGGCGCACGTGCGCGACGTGTTCGGCATCTTCGACGTGCGGCTCGCGTCGATGGTCGAGGGCGACGACCCGCAGTTCGCCAACTGGGACCAGGACGCCGCCGCGATCGCTGGCGACTACGCGAGCCAGGACCCGCAGGTGCTGTCGCGCGAGCTCGCGTTCGCGGGCGACCGGGTCGCGGGCCGGTTCGACGCCGTCGGACCCGACGACTGGGAGCGCCCGGGACGTCGCTCGAACGACTCGGTCTTCACGGTCCGCACGCTCGGGCAGTACTTCCTGCACGACGTGGTCCACCACCTGCACGACGTGGGCGCGCCGACCACCTGACGTCCGCCCGCGCGACCGTCAGGCCACCCGGCCCGCCCAGGCCAGGACGAGCCCCGTCGGCCCACCCGGCGTCCCGCGCACGACCCACGCCCGTAACCTCCCGGCATTCTTGGCGGTCGTCGCCCCGTCTAGCGTCACGTCATGACGCTTCCTCTGACGGGGTCGGTCCCCGAGATGTACAGCAGTGACCATCTGCTCGCGCTGCCGCGCTCGCGTGGCGTGGCGCGTCCGGGGATCGAGGCGCTCGCCACGGCCTGGTTCCCGGAGGCGGGGTGGGTCAGCGAGCCGTCGAGCGGTCCGGCGGAGCGTCCCATGGCGGGCGCCCGCTTCCGCGGCGTGGTGCCCGACGACGTCCGTCGCCCCGGGGTGCTGCGGCTCACCGAGGGCGTGGAGGTCGTGGGGCCGTTCGTGGTCCCGGCGCCGCAGTCGCTCGCGCTGGACCTGGCCTCGTCGGTCGCCGAGCTGTGGGCCGTGCGCGTCGCGCGCAGGTCGCGCGACCGGCTCCCGGCCGAGGTCGACGACCGCGACGGCCTTGCCCGGGTCTTCGCCGCGGGGCTCCCGGACGACGTGGAGCTGCGGGTGCTGCGGTGGATGGTGGCCGCTGCGCGCAAGGTCGGGGGCACGCTGTTCGTCGACGGCGCGGTGCCGCTCGCGCCCGAGCCCGCGGCCGCGGTCGACCTGACGCTCTACAGCGCGCAGGCCCTGACCCCTGATGCCGCGCTCGGCTCGTTCCAGACCGTGGTCCCGGGCGCGCGCGTCGTGGAGGTCGTGGAGCGCCCGGACCGTCTGGTCGACTACGCGCTCGACGGGGAGACGGCCTACGACGGCGCGCTGCGGGTCGTGGTGCGCAAGGTGGACGTGGTCCCGGCGGTGCTCGGTGCCCTGGACTGGCGCGAGTACGGTCCGTTCGCGTACCGCATGAGCTGGGTCCCGGCGGACCCGTACGAGCTCGAGGTCGAGGAGCCGTCGGGCCTGCACCTCATCGCGCGCTCGCGGATGCGGGCCTCGGTGGCCCGGCTCGCGTCGGTCCTGCAGGGGCGGGCGGCCGGCGTGCTCGTGGACGACGGCGGCTTCGAGGTGACGTCCGCGGAGGTGGACGAACGCATCGCGGCGGTGAGCACGGCCCGCTTCTGGGTGTGACCCGTCCCCAGAGTTGTCCACAGATTCTGTGCACAAGCCTGTGGGTAACTCCGTGAGACCGGGCCTCCGGTTGTGGACGAACCTGTGGTCTCGGCCCGGGCAGAAATACCTCGTGCGGAGGTCTTGCCGCGGGCCCCGGCACAGGACTAGAAACGACAGTGTTGGCTCCGACGGGTACGGACGAGGCAGCCCCGACGACGCTCTCCCGCACGGGAGGACGGACCGGCAAGGACGCTGGAACCACAACCCCGAGGGACCCTGGTCGACCGGAAAACGGTGGGACGTCTCGTGGCCGCAAGGCCCCGAGCTGCGGGTGACGACGCAGGTCTCCAGCGGACCGGAAGACCGATCGTGAGAGACACCTCCCAAGGAGACCGGGACGGACTTCGGTACGTCGCGGGGGAGGCGTCGAGCCGCGACGTCGACGCGGAGCCCGGCCGGCCTACCCCTGCGGCCGACCGCACAGGGCACACGGTCATCAGCGAGGCCCCCGGCAGCTGCCGGGGGCCTCGCTGAGTCCTGGCCCCCTCCCGCCGGGTGGGCCCCGGTCCGGGCGCGCGCCTACGCTCGACCCATGAGCAACCTCGAGACCCGGCCCCGCGAAGAGTTGTGCGCCGCGGGGAGCCACGCTCCGTCGTCGGGCACCCCCGGAACCTCGCCGCGCGTGGAGATCCTCGACCACCGCCAGGTCCCGCTCGGCGGGACCCGCGCCATGGACGTGCGCCGCACCCTGCCGCAGCGCGCTCGCTCGCTCGTGGGTGCGTGGTGCTTCCTGGACCACTACGGCCCCGACGACGTCTCGACCTCAGACGGCATGCAGGTGCCCCCGCACCCGCACACGGGCCTGCAGACCGTGAGCTGGCTCTTCGAGGGCGAGATCCTGCACCGCGACTCGGTCGGCTCGCTGCAGACCGTACGGCCGGGCGAGCTCAACCTCATGACGGCTGGGCGGGGCATCTCGCACTCGGAGGAGTCGCCCGCGGGCCTCCGGCCGCCTCTGCTGCACGGGGTGCAGCTGTGGGTCGCGCTGCCGGGGGACCGGCTCGGCGACGAGCCGTTCTTCGAGCACCATGGCGACCTGCCCCTGTGGAGCGGGCCGGGGGGTGAGCGGGTCCAGGTGCTCGTGGGTTCGCTGAGCGTGGGCGGCGTCGAGCTGCGGTCGACCGCGACGGTCTTCACGCCCCTGGTCGGGGCACAGGTCGACCTGCCCGCGGGGGCCTCGGTCCAGGTCGAGGTGGATCCGCGGTTCGAGCACGCGCTGCTCGTCGATGCGGGCGACGCGTCGTTCGAGGGCGTGCTGGTGCCTGTGGCCTCGCTCGGATACGTCGAGCCGGGGCGCTCGGTGCTGACCGTCTCGGCGGGCGAGCGCCCCGTGCGCGCCGTGCTGATCGGCGGCGAGCCGTTCGCCGAGGAGATCGTCATGTGGTGGAACTTCGTGGGGCGCTCGCACGACGACGTCGCGGCCGCCCGCGCGGACTGGATGGCGCAGGTCGAGGTCGTCCAGGACGACGGGGCGGACGTGCCCGTGCCCGGGGAGGGCGGCACGCGGTACGCCGCGGGGGCGTCGGGCCGCCGGTTCGGAGAGGTCGTGGGGTACGACGGCGGTCCGCTGCCCGCCCCCGTGCTGCCGGACATCCGGCTCGTGCCGCGCAGGCGGCCAGTCTGAGGTCGTCGACGAAGACGGCGGACGCCGCGATCAGGGCTGAGAGGTCAGACCTCGTTGGCGTGGCGTCGGATGAAGTCGGCCATGAGTGGGACCGTGAAATCGAGGATGCCTCGGTCGGGCGAGTAGATCAGCCCCTTCTTGATGAGCTCATCACGGAAGACGCTCAGGTCTGAGGGCTTCTTCTTGCCCATGCGGGACACAATGTCCGGCAGTGCGCTGGGGCCCGGATCTTCGGCCATCGCGGCCATGAGTTGCTTCTGCTTAGGCGTGGCCCGCTCCCAGCGTGACGCGAAGAGGCTCCGGTCGAGTTCGTCGGTGCCCAGCGTGATCGCGACCTCAGCATCGATCATCTGGATGGGGGATTCGGCCGCGCACTGCCAGACCTGGTCGCCGTAGACCTGGAGGAAGTAGGGATAACCGCGAGCCGATTCGAGTATCCGGGCGAGCGCCACTGGCAGGAAGTCCACACTTGCTGCGGCGGCTGGACCAGCCAGCGCTTCCTGCGCCTCTGCCGGGCTCAAGCGGTCGATGTTGCGGTAGTCGAACTGTCTCTCTGCATACGAACGCGCCTCGGCCAGGACCGCGGGTACGACAGGAAGGCCTGCCCGAAGACATAGAACGGCCAGTCGTTCTGAGCAGCCCGGTGCTGGGCCGCCAGGAGTGCAGTGAGCGTCGAGGAGTCGAGGTCCTGAATCTCGTCGACGAACAGCGCCATCCCGATGCTCTCGTCGCGTAGAGCCGGCACGACGTCGGCCACCAGGTCTTCGAGATCCATCTCGATGTTCCCGGAGTCAGCGCGTCCGGAGGTCTTGACGGTGAGGTCACCGCTGACCGGCCCGACACCTGCCTTGATGGAGAAGGACTCGATGGTGCTCAGCGCTTCCCTAACTATCAACGAACTCCTTATACAGTCAGATAGTTCCTGAGAAAGAGTCGGAGCTCATCATGTCCGGGCCAAGATCTCCTCGGTGACAGCAGGGCCGACGCCGCAGACCTACCGCTTCGCTCCTGGCCGCTCCGACGGGTCCCAGCCGGGCCGCGGCTCACGGGACGCCACGGCGGCGTCGCGCGAGCGGTACACGATGTAGGGCCGGAACATGTACGGCACGGGCGCCGAGAACGCGTGCACGAGCCGGGTGAAGGGCCACAGGATGAACAGCAGGTTGGCCGCGACGATGTGGAGCTGGAACGCGGCGGGCACGCCTGCCATGAGCTCTGGCTGCGGCTGGAAGTACCAGAGCGAGCGGAACCACGGCGAGATGGTCTCGCGGTAGTCGTACCCGTGGTTCGCGGCGAGGAGCTGGGTCTGGACGGTCGCCCACGTCCCGAGCACGATCGACGCCGCGAGGAACACGTACATGACCTTGTCCATGCGCGTCGTGGCGAGGAACACCGGGCCCGTGGTCCGCCGGCGGTAGATCAGGATGAGCAGCCCCGCGACGAGCACGAGCGCGGCGAGCGCCCCCATGTACGTCGCGACGAAGTGGTAGGCGCCCTCGCTAATCCCTACGGCCTCGGTCCACGTCTTGGGGATCACGAGGCCCATGAGGTGCCCGAGGATCACGAACAGCAGCCCGAAGTGGAACATGGGCGACCCGAGCCGCAGAAGCTTCTTCTCGTAGAGCTCGCTCGACCGCGTGGTCCAGCCGAACTTGTCGTAGCGGTACCGCCACACGGACCCGACGACGAACACCGCGAAGGTCACGTAGGGGAAGACCACCCACAGCAGGATGCTCCCCGTGCTCGCACCGTTCATCGTCGTACCTCCTCGGAGGGCGCCCCCGCGGGGGCGAAGGGTTCGAGCGGTCCCATGGCCGACAGCCCGACCATCTCGGTCGGCGGCCCGGAGGTCACGAGCTCGAGGTACCGCCGCTCGGTCTCGGCGTCGAGCGGGGGCAGGGTCAGGCACACGGCCTCGACCACGAGCGCGTACGGGCTCTCCATCGCGGCGAGCGCGGAGCGCAGCACCTCGATGCCCTGGCGGTGCGAGCCGAGCAGGCCCGCGGCGATGCGCTCCTCCTCGCGGGACCGGGCTCGCGCGGAGAACTCGAGGGCCATGGGGAGGTAGTCGGGCAGCTCCTCGCCGTCGACCTCCCACCCGGCCGCGCGGTAGGCCTGCACGAACCGCACGAGCGCCATGCCGCGCTTCCGGGTGTCCCCGGCGGCGTAGTACGAGAGGTACATCGAGCACTTGCGCTTGAGGTCGAACGTCGCGACGTAGCGCGCCTCGAGCGCCGCGGGGTCGCCGGCTTCGAGGTCGTCGAGGAACGCGCCGAGCCGCGCCCGGACCTCGGGAGGAAGCTGCCCGACGACGTCGCGCACCTCGCGCGCGGCGGCGAGCGTCCCGGCGTCGGGGTAGTCGAGCAGGAGCGAGGCGGCCATGTGGGTGGTGCGCCGCTGCGCGGGCGTGGCCCGGACCGGGGCGAGGGGCTCCAGGAGCGGGGTGCGCGCCGTCGGGCGGGGCAGGAACGTGGTCGAGGGCGACTTCGTGAACAGTCCCATCATCGGGCCGCCGTTCCGTCGTCGGACGTGTCCCGCCCGGGGCCCTCGGCCCCGTCGGGAGTGCCCGGCGGGAACAGGCCCGCGGGCCGGCCGTTGCCGTCCCAGTTGAGGAGGTTGACGCGCCCCGAGGTCGACGGACCGTTGGGGGAGTCGGCCGTCTGGCGTGCCTGCAGGACGTGGAAGTTCTCGACCGCGACGGGCACCGGTGTCCCGCTCGACGAGCCGAACGGCCCGGCGCCGCCCATGCCGCCCATCCCGGGACCGCCGTCGAAGTCGAGCGAGCAGCTGATCTCCTCGAGCTCGCGCGCGATCTCCTGGTGCGCCGTGGGGATGACGTAGCGGTCCTCGTACTTGGCGATCGCGAGCAGGCGGTACATCTCCTGGATCTCGGTGCCCGTCATGCCGACCGCGCGGGCGATGGCCTCGTTGGGCTCCTCGCCCAGGTTGATGTCGCGCATGTAGGAGCGCATCGCGGCGAGTCGGCGCAGCGTGCGCTCGACCGGCACGGTGTCGCCCGCGGTGAAGAGCCCCGCGAGGTACTCGAGCGGGATGCGGAGCTTGGAGATCGCCGCGAACAGGGTGCGCGGGTCCTCGCCGTCGTTGCCCGACGAGCCGACCACGTCGACCACGGGCGACAGCGGCGGGATGTACCAGACCATGGGCATGGTCCGGTACTCGGGGTGCAGCGGCAGCGCCACGCGGTACTTCTGGATGAGGGCCCAGATCGGGGAGGCCTGGGCGGCCGCGATCCAGTCCTCGGGGATGCCCTCGGCCCGGGCTGCGGCGACGACCTCGGGGTCGTGCGGGTCCAGGAACACCGAGCGCTGGGACTCGAGGAGCTCGTGCTCGTCCTCGACCGACGCGGCCTCGGTCACGCGGTCGGCGTCGTACAGGACCAGGCCCAGGTAGCGCAGGCGCCCCACGCACGTCTCGGAGCAGACCGTGGGCAGGCCGACCTCGAGGCGTGGGTAGCACAGCGTGCACTTCTCGGCCTTGCCGGTCTTGTGGTTGAAGTACACCTTCTTGTACGGGCAGCCCGTGACGCACATGCGCCACCCGCGGCACTGGTCCTGGTCCACCAGGACGATCCCGTCCTCGGCCCGCTTGTACATGGCCCCCGACGGGCACGACGCGACGCACGCCGGGTTGAGGCAGTGCTCGCAGATGCGGGGCAGGTAGAACATGAACGTCTGCTCGAACTCCGAGGCCACGTGCTCGCTCATGTGCTGCAGGATGGGGTCGTCCTGCATGGTCTCCTTGGACCCGCCCAGGTCGTCGTCCCAGTTGGCCGACCACTCGATCTTCATGTCCTCGCCCGTGAGCAGCGACTTGGGCTTCGCGACGGGGGTGTGCGGGCCCTGCGGGGCCGAGAGCAGCATGTCGTACTCGTACGTCCACGGCTCGTAGTACTCGTGGATCGAGGGGAGCTTGGGGTTGGAGAAGATCGTCGCGAGCTTCTTGGCCCGCCCGCCCGCGCGGAGCTTGAGCTTCCCGCGCCTGGTCCGGACCCAGCCGCCCTGCCACTTCTCCTGGTCCTGGTAGGTCCGGGGATAGCCGAGGCCGGGCCGCGTCTCGACGTTGTTGAACCACACGTACTCGACGCCCGTACGGTTCGTCCACGCCTGCTTGCACGTGACCGAGCACGTGTGGCACCCGATGCACTTGTCGAGGTTCATGACCATCGACATCTGAGCCATCACGCGCACGGTGCCACCTCCTGGTCGGATCGGTACGTCAGCGGACGGCGACGAGGGCCGGGACGCCTCTGCGGGGCGCCCATCAGTACGTCACGTCCTGCGAGCGGCGACGGATCGTCGTGACCTCGTCGCGCTGGTTGCCCGTGGGGCCCAGGTAGTTGAACGCGAAGGCCAGCTGCGCGTAGCCCCCGACGAGGTGGCTGGGCTTGAGCAGCACACGTGTCAGCGAGTTATGGATGCCGCCGCGCAGCCCCGAGGTCTCGGCGAGCGGGACGTCGATCGTGCGGTCGGTCGCGTGGTGCATGTAGACCGTGCCCTCGGGCATGCGGTGCGAGACCACGGCCCGGGCCACGACCACGCCGTTGCGGTTGTACGCCTCGATCCACTCGTTGTCGCGGACCCCGATCTTGTCGGCGTCGCGCGGCGACATCCAGACGTTCGGCCCGCCGCGCGAGAGCGAGAGCATGAACAGGTTGTCCTGGTACTCCGAGTGGATGGACCACTTGGAGTGCGGGGTCAGGTACCGCACCGCGACCTCGGCCTGGCCCTCCGAGCCGGGGTACCCGCTCGGGGAACGGTCGCCCAGGGGCGGGGAGTCGGGGAACAGGCGGTGCATGTCGAGCGGCGGCCGGAACACGGGCAGCTGCTCCCCGAGCTCGGTCATCCAGTCGTGGTCGAGGAAGAAGTGCTGGCGCCCCGTGAGGGTGTGCCACGGCTTGAGCCGCTCGACGTTGATCGCGAACGCGGTGTACCGGCGACCCCCGTGCTCCGAGCCGGACCACTCGGGAGAGGTGATGACCGTCGTCGGGCGGGACTGGACGTCGGGGAACGTGACGCGCTTGCCCTGCTCGTCGCGCGCGAGGTCCGCGAGCTCGACGCCCGTGCGCTTCTCGACGTGCTCGAACCCCTGGACCGCGAGGCGACCGTTGGTCGTGCCCGACAGCGCCAGGATCATCTCGCACGCGTGCGTGTCCTTGTCGAGCCGCGGGCGTCCCGCCGCGGGGCCCGAGGGCACGAGACCGTTCTTCTGCCCCAGGACCCGTACCTCCTCGCCGGGCGAGAACTGGACGCCCTTGGTGACCATGCCGAGCTTCTCGGTGAGCGGACCGAGCGAGGCCATACGGTCGGCGAACGCCGGGTAGTCGCGCTCGACCACGATCAGCTTGGGCATGGTCACGCCCGGGACCAAGGGACGGGACGCCGACCCCGCGCCCGAGTCGACGATCGTGCCGTGCGGCACGGACATCGCGTCCGGGGTGTCGTGCAGCAGGGGCGCGGCCACGAGGTCCCTGCGCACGCCCAGGTGCTCGACCGAGTACTCGCTGATCTTCCTCGCGATCGTGTGGAAGATGTCGAAGTCGGTGCGGGTCTGCCACGGCGGGCTGATCGCGGGGTTGAACGAGTGCACGAACGGGTGCATGTCGGTCGTGGACAGGTCGTGCTTCTCGTACCAGGTGGCCGCGGGCAGCACGACGTCGGAGAACAGCGTGGTGCTCGTCATGCGGAAGTCGAGCGTCGTGAGCAGGTCGAGCTTGCCGCGCGGCGCCTCCTCGGCCCACTCGATCGACTGCGGGCGCCGCCCCGGCGCGGACTCGTCCGCGAGCACCGCGGAGTCCGTCCCGAGCAGGTGCTTGAGGAAGTACTCGTTGCCCTTGCCCGAGGACCCCAGGATGTTGGCCCGCCACACCGTGACGCAGCGCGGGAAGTTCTCGGGGGCGTCGGGGGCCTCGACCGCGAACCTGAGCGCGCCGCTGCGCAGCTCGGAGACCACGTAGTCCGCAGGCTCGGCCCCGGCCGCCTCGGCCTGGTCCACGAGGTCGAGCGGGTTGCGGTCGAACGTCGGGTAGCTCGGCATCCAGCCGCGCTGCGCGGACTCGACCAGGCAGTCGGCCGTGGTCCGGCCCGCGAACATGCCCGAGCCCAGCGGTGTCGCGAGCGCGTCGGCGGGCAGCCCGTCGTAGCGCCACTGGTCGGTCGCGACGTACCAGAACGCCGTGCCGATCATCTGGCGCGGGGGCCGCGACCAGTCCAGGCCGCCCGCATACTGGGCCCATCCCGTGACGGGCCGGCACTTCTCCTGCCCGACGTAGTGCGCCCACCCGCCGCCGTTGACGCCCTGGCAGCCCGTCATGGTCGTCAGCGCGAGCATGGCCCGGTAGATCGTGTCGGCGTGGAACCAGTGGTTGGCGCCGGCGCCCATGATGATCATCGAGCGCCCGCCCGACCTCTCGGCGTTGTCCGCGAACTCGCGGCCGATCCGTGCGGCCGCCGCCGCCGGTACCCCCGTGAACTGCTCCTGCCACGCCGGGGTGCCGGGGGAGTCCGCGTCGTCGTAGCCCGAGGGCCACTCGCCGGGCAGGTCCAGGTCCTCGCGGTTCACGCCGTACCGGGCGAGCAGCAGGTCGAACACCGTGGTCACCAGGTGCCCGCCCACGCGCCGGACCGGCACGCCGCGCGTGACCGAGCCCGCGCCCCCCGTGTGCATGCCCTCGTCGCCCTGGTCGGGGTCGGGCGAGAGGTCGAAGCGCGGCAGGTCCACGCGCACGGTCTCGACCCGAGTGCCACCCGGGCCCGACGGCGCCGCTCCCGTCAGCGGGTCGGGCCCGGCGGACGTGTGGCCGTCCGCGACCGACAGCAGCGGTTCGACGCCCTCCAGGTCGAGGTTCCACTTCCCCTCGTCGGCCTCGCCGAACCGGTGGCCCAGCGTGCCGTTCGGGATCACGGGCGAGCCGTCGGCGTCGAGCAGCACTGGCTTGAAGGCCGCGTTCGCGGCGCTCGCGGCGCCCGGCAGGACGTCGTCGGCCAGGTCGGCCGCGGTGAGGAACTTGCCCGGCACGTAGGTGACGTCCCCCGCAGGGCGAGCGGCGCCGTCGGGCGCCGACGACGCCGGGCTCGGCGTGAGCGTCACGAGGAACGGCGAGTCCGTGAACCTCGTCAGGTAGTCCACGAACGGCGCCGTACGACGTTCCACGTGGAACTCCCGCAGGATGACGTGACCCATCGCGAGAGCCAGCGCGCCGTCGGTGCCGGGGTGCACCGCGAGCCACTCGTCCGCGAACTTGGTGTTGTCCGCGTAGTCGGGCGAGACCACGATCACCTTCTGGCCGCGGTAGCGCGCCTCGGCCATGAAGTGCGCGTCCGGCGTGCGGGTCACGGGGATGTTCGAGCCCCACATGATGCAGTACGAGGAGTTCCACCAGTCGGCCGACTCGGGCACGTCGGTCTGGTCGCCGAACACCTGCGGCGAGGCGACCGGGAGGTCCGCGTACCAGTCGTAGAACGACAGCATCGCGCCACCGAGCATCGAGATGAACCGGGACCCCACCCCGTGCGAGACCATCGACATCGCCGGGATGGGGGAGAAGCCCGCGATGCGGTCCGGGCCGTAGGTCTTGATCGTGTGGACGTGGGCCGCCGCGACGATCTCCGCGGCCTCGTCCCACGACGCCCGGACCAGGCCGCCCTTGCCGCGCGCCTGCTTGTACGCGCGCGCGGTCTCCGGGTCGCCCGTGACCTCGGCCCACGCCCTCACGGGGTCGCCCGTGCGGGCCTTGGCGTCCCGGAACGCGCGCAGCAGCACGCCGCGCACGTACGGGTACCGGACCCGCGTCGGCGAGTAGGTGTACCAGCTGAAGGCCGCTCCGCGCGGACAGCCGCGCGGCTCGTACTCGGGCGAGTCCGGGCCGACCGACGGGTAGTCCGTCTGCTGCGTCTCCCACGTGATGATGCCGTCCTTGACGTACACCTTCCACGAGCACGAGCCCGTGCAGTTCACGCCGTGCGTCGAGCGCACGACCTTGTCGTGCGACCACCGGTCCCGGTAGAAGACGTCGCCCTCGCGGCCCCCCTGGAGGAACAGCTGCCGCAGGTCGGGCGAGACCTCCCCGCGGCGCAGGTGCTTGCCGAGCCGGAGCAGCGCGTCCTCACCACCACCTCCGGGGGACTCAGGGCGTGCGGCGCCCGCAGCGCGGGCGGCGGTGCCCGGGCCGGGGACGGTGGACTGCGACATGCGACCTCCTGGGGCGAGCAGGACCGTGCGTGTACGTTCGTCTGCCTCGCAGTATGCCCAGGTCCGGTCGCTTCCGCCCGACGAGCACGGTTCCGTCGCCCCGCGCCGCGCGATTGTCTACGGTGCTCTCATGACCTCGTTCGACGGGCCCTCCGCGGGCTTCCCCCTCGCCCACCTGCCGGTCACCGTCGTCACGGTCTCCGACCGCGGCTCGCGCGGCGAGTCGACCGACCGGTCGGGCCCGCTCCTGGTCTCGCTCCTGGAGACGGGAGGTTTCGAGCGCGTCACGCTGCGTCTGGTGCCCGACGGCGTCGACTCCGTCCGCGACGCCCTCACCTCGGCGCTGGTCGAGGGGGCGCGCCTCGTGGTCACCACGGGCGGGACGGGCATCGGCCCACGTGACCACACGCCCGAGGGCACGGCCGAGGTCGTCGACCAGGAGCTGCCGGGCGTCGCCGAGGCGATCCGGCGTCGGGGCGCGACCGTGGTGCCCAGCGCGGTGCTCTCGCGCGGGATCGTCGGGACCGCGCCCGCCGCGCACGGGACGCGCGCGCTCGTCGTGAACCTGCCCGGGTCGCCGGGCGGGGTGCGGGACGGGTGGACCGTGCTCGAGCCGCTGCTGCCGCACGTGTTCTCGCAGCTCGCTGGCGGGGACCACTAGCTTCCCGCGACCGATCCTGGCCTCGAGCGCTGCCCCCGCCCGTGAGTGCGGAGAACTTGTCGTCCGGAGGCGTGATCGACGACAACTACTCCGCACTCAGCGCGTGGCCGAAGGCGGGTGGCCGTCAGCCGCCCGCGAAGGGCGGTAGCACGTCGACCTGCTGGTCGTCGGCCAGCGCGACGCCGTGGTCCGCCGTCCGCACGCCGCCCACGAGCACCGAGCAGCGCGGCAGCACCTCGGCGAGCGCGGGGTGGCGCGTGGTCATCGCGGCGAAGAGCTCGCCGACCGAGGCGCCCGGGAGCGACTCCGCCTCGATCCCGGCCGCCTCAGCGGCCCCCGCGAAGTAGCGGACCTGCGGCACGTCACGCCCTCTCGAGCGAGGGATCTGCCGGGCTCGCTGCGCCTTCGGCTCCAGTGGTCCCGGCGGGGTCGGCGGTCTCCTCGACGACCTCGTCGAGCGTCGCCTCGACGTCCCACGCGAGCGCGAGCTCGGTCGCCCGTTCCATGGCGTCCAGGCCGGGGTGGTCTGCCCCCTCGCCCGCCGAGAGCCCGGCGACGTACCCCGCGATGAACGTCGTCAAGGGTGCAGCGGGCCGTTCTACGCGGTGCGCGGCGTCCCGGGCCAGGTCGAGGATCGCTCCGATGTCCACCGCCTCGCGGTCCAGGTCGAACTCGTCGACGAGGGCGTCCACCCAACGCTCGAGGTTGCTCATGCCATGCCTCCCGATGATCCGTGCAGGTCGTGACTCGGAGTACTGCTCTGCGCGCGACGGTGCGCGTATGACTCCGCATCCTGCCACGTGTCGACGTCGGTGCTCAGGCCGTCCACGTCCTCGACCTCCAGGAGTCTCAGCCCTGAGACGAGGCGGCGGACGGGAGCGCCGTGCAGGCCAGACGAAGAGGGACCGCTCGCCGTCCCCGTGCGAGGGCCACCGGACGGGTCCCCACCGGACGGGTCCCCATCGGACGGGTCGCCGACCGGCACGTCGTGCGCGACGCGGGCCACCGCGGCGTCGAGCGCCTCGCGCCGGTACAGGCCCACGAGCCACTGGGCCTTCCCGCCTGCCGCGAGGTGCACGCCGTCGACCACGTCGCCGCTCGTGCCCGCCCGGGGCGCGCCGGCCACGCTCGCCACGAGCAGCGGCACGGCCTCCGCGGCGCGCGGGACGTCGCAGGCGAGGAGGAGGACCCAGGGGGCGGCGCCGTCGGGCAGGGCGGCGAGGCCCGCCGCGGTGCCCGCGACCGGACCGCCGAACGGCGGGTCCTCGCGCGTGAGGACGTACGCGTCGGAGGCCAGGTCGGCAGGCCCGACGACGACCGTCGCCCGCGCGTCGCGGGTCGCCGCGAGCACGTGGTCGAGCAGGCGGGCGCCGTCGACGACGAGCTGCGGCTTGGACGTGCCCAGGCGCCGGGCGCGACCCCCCGCGAGCACGACGGCGTCGAACGCGAGGACCTCCGGCGGTAGGGGGGTGCTCACACCGAGCGCACCCAGTCGCCCGACTTGCCGCCCGTCTTGGCCTGGAGGCGGACGTCGCTCAGCTCGACCGACTTGTCGAGCCCCTTGACCATGTCCACGACCGCGAGGCCGGCCACCGCGACGGCCGTGAGCGCCTCCATCTCGACCCCCGTGCGGTCCGCGGTGCGCACGGTCGCGCTGATCTCCACCCCGTGGTCCTGGACGTCGAGGTCCACGGTCGCGCCGTGCACCCCGATGATGTGCGCGAGCGGCAGCAGCTCGGCCGTCTTCTTGGCCCCCTGGATGCCCGCGATGCGCGCGACCGCGAGCACGTCGCCCTTGGGGACCTCGCCCGAGCGCAGCGCCGCGACGATGTGAGGGCCGCAGCGGACGACGGCCGTCGCGGTCGCCGAGCGGACGGTGGGCTGCTTGAGGGTGACGTCGACCATGCGGGCGTGGCCGCGCTCGTCGAGGTGCGTGAACTCGCTCATGCGATCACCATGACACGCACGGTGTCGCCCGGCCCAACCGCCTCGACCTCGGGCGGCACGACCGCGATCGCGTCGGCCCGGGTCAGGGCCGAGACGTGGTGGGCGCCGGGCCCGACCGGGGCCACGCCGTCGTCCCCGACGAAACGCACCGGGAGGAACTGCTGGCGCCCCGCGGGCGATCGCCACCCCTCCGCGGCGACGCGTTCGACGAGGGGCTCGGCCGGGTCGGGGTGACCCGCGAGCCGGCGAACCGCGGGACGCACGAACGCCCGGAACGACACGTACGCGCTCACGGGGTTGCCCGGCAGCCCGAGCATCGGGGTCCCGCGCCAGCGCGCCGCGGCCTGAGGCTTGCCGGGCTGCATGCCGACCGCGACCAGCAGGACGTCGGAAGGGCCCTGCGCCGGGGTGAGCGCCGCGTCCTGGGTACCGCTCAGGACCTCCTTGACCACGTCGAACGCGCCCGCGCTGACCCCGCCCGACGTGACGATCAGGTCCACGTGGGGAGCGACGTCGTCGAGCACCGCGCGCAGCGCCTCGGCCGTGTCCGGGACCGCCCCCACCCGCACCGGGACGCCTCCCGCGTCGCGCACGCACGCCGCGAGCAGGAGCGAGTTGGAGTCGGGGATCTGGCCCGGGCCGGGCGCGGTCCCCACCGGGACCAGCTCGCTGCCCGTCGACAGCACCGCGACGCGCGGGACGCGGTGCACGGCGAGACTCGCATGGCCCGCCGAGGCCGCCGCGGAGACGAGGCGCGCGGTCGTCGGTGCGCCCGCCGCGGCGACGAGGTCCCCGATCGCGACGTCCTCCGCACGGCGGCGGATGTTGGCGCGCGAGGGGGCGTCGACCTGGATGGTCGGGTCGAGGGGCGCACCGGGTGTGAAGCGACGCGTCGAGGTCCGCTCCACGGGCACGACGGCGTCGCACCAGTCGGGCACGGGCGCGCCCGTCATGATGCGGGTCGCCTCGCCGGGTGCGTGGGCGGGGCGGGTCGTGGGTGGGGCGTCGGCGGGGGTGGCGGGCGAGCCGGCCTCGGTGAGAGGGGAACCTGTCGGGGGCGTGGTGGACTGTCCGGCGGCCGGCCCGGGCGTGGGCACGGTCGCCGTCGGAGCCGCCGCGATGTCGCCCACGACCCGGAGCGTCACGGGTGACGCGGCGCTCGCGGTCGCAAGGTCCGCGCTGCGGACCGCGTACCCGTCCATGGCCGAGGCGTCGAAGCGGGGCACGTCGAGGAGCGAGCGGACGTCGTGCGCGAGCACGCGCCGCGCGGGGGTCCCGGTCGCGAGCGCGTCGAGGGCGACCTGCTCGGCGGCCAGCGGCGCGACCAGCGTCAGGACGTGGTCGCGGTACTCCTCGACCGAGTGCACTCGCCCGGCAGCCGTGTGGTCGGTGGGCGAGCGGCCCTCGGGACGGCTCGTCGAGCCCGTCGGCGGGTCACCGCCCGGCGTGGACGTGTTGTCAGAACGTGGCCGGTCTGGAGCCCGGTGGGCTTCTGACAACTCATCGGAGGGGTCCATGGGGACACCGTAGGCCGACGCGCCGGGTGAGGGGCCACGCCTGGCGGCACGGCGGACGAGGACCGTCCGAGGAGCGGGCCGTGCCGCTCGTCAGCCGCGCGTGCCGCGCCGCACCGGTCCCAGCGTGAAGAGCAGCGTGACGAGTGCCGTCACCGCGAGGGCCGCGAAGCCCAGGCCGTAGTCCCCGTTGAGCTGGTACACCGCGCCCATGATGAGCGGAGGGATGAACCCGCCGAGGCCGCCCGCCGCGCCCACGAGGCCCGTGACCGCGCCGACCTTGTCCTGCGGGGCCACCTTGGCCACGAGCTCGAACGTCGCACCCGACGACGCGCCGAGACCCGCGGCGAGCCCGAGGAACGCGACGGTCCCGAGCGGCACCAGGTCGGGCTGGAACGCGACGACCGCCGCGAGGACCGTCACGACCGCGAAGCACACGACCGACACGGGGATGCCGCCGAACCTGTCCGAGAGCGTGCCTCCCACGGGCCGCATCGCGACGGCGAGGACCACGAACCCCGCGGTCCGCGCGGCGGCGTCGGCGGCCGTCAGGTCGTAGGCGTTCACCAGGAAGGTCGGCAGGTAGACGCTGAACGCCACGAAACCGCCGAAGCCCACGGCGTAGAGCCACGAGAGCTGGAGCGTCGCGGGCAGCTTGAACGTGGCCCAGGTCCGCGCGAGGAAGTTCCCGTGCGCGGCAGGGACGCGGCCCGGGGCGTCGCGCACCAGGAGCCACGAGACCACCGCGTAGACGGCCAGGACGCACGCCACGAGCACGAACGGTGCGGTCTCGCCGTACGTGTCGGAGATCCGCACGGTCGTGAACGCCGAGATCGCGGTGCCGCCCATGCCGATCCCGAAGATCCCGATCGCCGTCCCTCGCCTCGCCGGCGGGTACCAGGCGTTGACGAACGGGACGCCGACCGCGAACGCCGTACCGCCCAGGCCCAGGAAGAAGCCACCCAGGATGAGCATCGGGTAGCTGTCCGCGACGAAGCCGATGAACAGCACCGGCAGGATCGTCGCTGCGCTGACCAGCGGGAACATGATCCTGGCCCCGTACCGGTCCGTGAGCGCACCGACCGGGATACGGCCGAGCGAGCCCACGATGACCGGCACCGCCACGAGCACCGACTGCTGCACGGCCGACAGTCCGAGCGCCTTGCTGTACGCGCCACCGAGCGGGCTGATGAGAGCCCATGCCCAGAAGTTCACCGCGAAGCCGATCGTCGCGAGCGTGAGCATCAGGGTCGCTGAGCCGCCGGGTGCGGCGCCCGTGGGCGTCGGGGTCCCGGCACCCCCTGCCGCGGGCGTCGCGTCCTTCCCGGGGCCGGGAGCCGCCGGCGGCGTCGCTGCTTCGTCGTGGTGCGTCACTGTGACTCCCGGGGTTCGGTCGCCCGTCCTTGGACGAATCGGTGGAGCTCGAGATTCCCGCGCGACCCACGCTAGCCGCGAGGGGGACGTGTCGCGCGGGCTGGCGGAGGCGCCGTCGGGCCCTACCGTGGTCTACCTGACCGCGGCCCGGCCGCTCGGTCCCCGCCCGCGCGGCCCGAGCGGCACCCGCGCCTCACCTGCCCGCACCGCACCACGAGAGCCCACCATGAACCTGCTGTTCCTCGGCGTGATCCTCCTGAACGTCTTCGCGTTCGCGCTCGTCCTCCTGCGCGCCCCGCTGTTCCGCACCGAGGTCTACCGGCCCATGCTGCTCAACATCGGGCTGTCGGTGCTGCCGGTGTTCGTGCTGACGTTCTGGATCGTCGGCGACCTGGCGCTCAGCGCGGCCGGTGCGTCGACGTGGCTCGTCGTGACCGTCGCGGCCGCCGGGCTCGTGGTCTGGCTGCTGCTCCTGCCCAACGCCGGGTACCTCGTGACCGAGCTCAACTTCAGCCACCGCAAGGACGGCGAGGACGTGCCGCTCTGGTACGACATCGTCGCGGTCCTGTCCCTCGCGATGTCCGGGGTCCTCAACACCGTGGTCAACATCTTCCTGGTGCAGATGTTCTACGCCGTGCTGCGCTACCCCGACGACCCCAAGCCGTTCGAGCGACCGGCATCCTGGTTGGTGGTCGCGGTGGTCCTCGTGCTCGTCTCGTTCGGCATCTACCTGGGTCGGTACATCCGGTTCAACAGCTGGGACCTGGCGCACCCGGTCGGCTTCCTCCGGAAGTTCCTCGGCTACTTCCGCGCCCCGGGCAAGGTGCGCGACGCGCTGCTCTTCAGCGGTCTGCACACGGTGTTCTTCGCACTCATCTACCTGGTCGTGATCGGCTCTCTCCTGGAGACCCTCACCGCTGTGGCGGGGTGAGCCACGGCAGCTCAGCGGGGAGGCTCGTTGCCGGGCTTGGGCGGTGAGTACGGTGCCGGACCCGTGTAGCGCTCGCCAGGGTTCCGGGTCAGCGCGCGCACGGTGAAGGCCGCCGCGACGAACCCTGCGCCCAGGTAGTGGGCCACCGACACGAGGGACGAGACCGGTTGGAGGATCGTCTGGAAGACGGCGCTCCCTGACGAGTAGACGAGCTCGGCGACGAGCTGCGGGAGCACGAGGTTGCCCACGACTCCGGCGACGATCAGTCCCACGCCCCACCAGAGGAGTGCGGTGGCGCTGAGCCTGGGGGGCATGGGCGGTCCTCTCGACGGGCGGGCCCGGCGGCGTCGCCAGGACGGGGCCGGCTCCGCCTCGACGCCGAGGTGGGTATCACCGGTGCGTGGACACTATCGGACGGGGTGCTGCACAGGGGCGCGCCGCGCGTCGAGGGCAGGACGTCAGGCCGACGGCGGCGCGACCGAGCCGCGGATGACCAGGTGGAGCGGGAGGACCGTGCGTGCGGGCTCGAAGCCGGTGGCAGCCCCTCCTGTGCCGGCCGACTCCTGCGCCTCCCGGCGGGCCATGGCCCGTTCGAGCGCGTCGACCGCGGAGAGCGCGAGCGCCGCGACCGGCTGCTCGAGGGTCGTGAGCTGCGGGCGCAGCCACTGGCCGATGCGGATGCCGTCGCAGCCCACGACCGACAGGTCCTCGGGGATGCGGATGCCGTGGAGCTCGGCCGCGCCGAGCATGCCGACGGCCACGATGTCGCTGCCGACGAACACCGCGGTGGGCGCGCTGCCCGGTCGGGTGAGGTACGGGAAGGTCGAGGCGCCGAACTGCTCGGTGTACGGGCCGTGGCGGATCAGGTCGGGGTCGGCCGTCAGCCCGGCGTCGGCCAGCGCGTCGAGATAGCCACGCTTGCGCTCCTGGGTCGTCGAGAGCTCGGACGGGCCCGCGACGTGCGCGATGCGGCGGTGCCCCTGCTGGATGAGGTAGCTCGTGGCCTGGTACGCGCCGCCGTAGTTGTCGACCGTGACGGTGTCCACCGCGAGGTCCAGGTCGATCTCCTCGTCGATCACCACGACCGGCAGGCCGTCCGCGACCGCGCGGGCCAGGCGCTCGTCGGTGCGGCTCATCCCGAGGTAGATGAGGCCGCCCAGGACGTCGGTCCCGCCGATGAGCGGGCTGAGGCCGCCGTTGCGCTCGCCGTGCTTGCCGGAGACGGCGACGACGAGGGGGATCTGGCGTGAGGCCGCGAGGTCGGCACACTCCTCGGCGAGCGTCGTGAAGAACGGGTTGGTGAAGTCGGGGACGACCAGGGCGACCACGCCCGTCCCGCGCGCGGGCGATCCCTGCGGGGGCGTGACCGACCGGGAGCCGCGCGCGGCCCGTCCCGGTGTGGCGCCGCGGTAGTCGAGCGCGGCCACCGCGGCGTCGATGCGCGCGGCGGTCTCCGGCTGGACGTTGAGCTGGCCGCGCAGGTAGCGCGAGGCCGTCGAGGTCGAGACTCCCGCGTGTTGCGCAACTTGCGTCAACGTCATGGTGTCCACCCCTCTGCTCGTGCGCCCGGCCGTCGGATGCTCCCAGAGCCTATCGCTGCGCTGGTCGTGGGCGCGTCCGCTGTCCAGGGAGCCCTGTGATCGTGCGGCGTCTCGCGGGGCCCGCGGGGTGGAGGGGCTCGTCCGACGGGTCGTCGGTTGACACGAGCCTGACGCACACCTAGGTTGTTGCGCAACAGCAACACAACATTGCGCAACGTCGCCGATGTGCGGCCGAGCCCGAACCGTCTTGAGGAGAACCGCATGAGCCGCGTGCTGCTTGCCGGAGAGTCGTGGATCAATGCCGCGACGGACTACAAGGGCTACGACGCCTTCCCGCACGCCCAGCTGGAGATCGGCTGCGCCAAGCTGCTCGAGGCGCTCGCCGCCGAGGGCCACGAGGTCACCCACCTGCCCTCGCACCTCGTCGCGACCGACTTCCCGTCGACGCTCGAGGAGCTCGACGCGTACGACGTCGTCCTGCTCTCGGACATCGGCGCCAACACCCTGCTCCTGCCGCCCGTCGTGTTCTCCGAGGGGCGCCCCTTCCCGAACCGCATCAAGCTCCTCGCCGAGTGGGTGCGTCGCGGCGGCGGCCTCATGATGGCCGGCGGCTACCTCAGCTTCCAGGGCTTCCAGGCCAAGGCCAACTACCACGGCACCGCGGTCGAGGCCGTGCTGCCCGTCGAGATCCTCCCGTACGACGACCGCGAGGAGACCCCCGAGGGCATCGGCGGCGTCCTGACCGAGGTCGAGCACCCCGTGACCGCGGGCCTCGACGCCGAGTGGCCCATCCTGCTCGGCTACCAGAAGCTCACGGCCAAGGCCGACGCGACCGTCCTCGCCACGATCGAGGGACGCCCGCTCGTCGCCGTGCGGACCGAGGGCGAGGGGCGCACGCTGGCCTTCGCGTCCGACATCTCCCCGCACTGGGCCCCCCGCGAGTTCATGGAGTGGTCCGGCTACCCGAAGCTCTTCGGCCAGGCCGTGACCTGGCTCGCGGGCTGATGAGCGCCGTCCCCGGGGGCGCCCCCGCTCATGCCCCCGAGATCACGGTCGTCGGCAGCCTCAACATGGACGTCCGGCTGACCGTCGACCGGATCCCGCGCTCGGGCGAGACGATCAGCGCGACCGGGCTCAAGCGCTCGCCGGGCGGCAAGGGGGCCAACCAGGCCGTCGCCGCCGCGCGGCTCGGCCGCCGCGTCGCGATGGTCGGGGCCGTCGGGGACGACGACGCGGGCCGCGAGATCACGGCCCGGCTCGTGGCCGAGGGGCTCGACGTCACGTCGGTCGGGACGTCCGAGGAGCCCACCGGCACGGCCGTGATCCTCTGGGAGCAGCCCGAGTCGACCATCGTCATCGAGGCGGGCGCCAACGCCGACGTGGACGAGTCGTTCGTCGACTCGCGGGACCCCGCGGTGCGAGCCGTCGCCGACGCGCAGGTCGTGCTGTGCCAGTGCGAGACGCCGCTCGGCTCGCTCGCCGCGGTCACGCGTCTCGCGACCGGGACCACCATCCTCAACCCGGCCCCCGCGATCCCGGTCCCCGCCGAGATCCGCGACCGGTTCGACGTCCTGGTCCCCAACCGGTTCGAGCTCGCGACCCTCGCGGGAGCGGACGAGGCCCCCGAGTCCCTCGCGGACGTCGTGGCCATGGTGCGCGGGCTCGCCTTCCCGGGCGACGTCGTCGTGACCCTCGGGGCCGACGGCTCGGTCGTCGTCCCCCGCGACGGGCTCCCGACGCCCGTGCCTGCGGTACGCGTCGACGCGATCGACACCACGGCCGCGGGCGACAGCTTCTGCGCAGCACTCGCCGACGGGCTGCTGCGTGGTGAGGACCTCGTCGGGGCAGCCCGCTGGGCTGCCCGCGTCGCGGCCGTCACGACCACTCGCGACGGGGCGATCGAGTCCCTGCCGCTCGCCGACGAGGTCCCTGCAGCCCTCCCGGAGGACGTCGCACCGGGGCAGTGACCCGCTCGGCCCAGCACGACCCGCACGACCGCACGACCCCCACCCAGCCCGACCACTCAGCGTCGACCCAGGGCTGGCCGTTCGATCGGTCCACCGATCCGACGTACCGTCGAAAGATGAAAGGCACGGCCAAGCAATGAAGCACACCACGCCGGAGACCGCCTCCCGCTCGGGAGGCGCCCAGACGGTCGCCCCGTCGTCCCAGCGCAGCAAGGTCAAGAGCACCGCGACCGCGCTCCTCGTCCTCGCGACCGTCCTGGCCGGGGCCCTGGGCCCCATGCAGGCGGCGGTCAACGGTCAGCTCGGCAAGACGATCGGCGACGGCCACGCGGCCGCCCTCATCTCGTTCGGCACGGGACTGGTCCTGATGTTCGTCATCGTGTTCGCGCGTCCCGTGACGCGTCGCGAGGCGCTCGCGATCCCGCGCCTCATCAAGGGCCGCACGATCCCGTGGTGGAACTTCCTCGCGGGCCTGTGCGGTGCGGTCATCGTCCTGTCCGAGGGCGTGACGGTCGGCGTCCTGGGTGTCGCGACGTTCCAGATCTCGCTCATCTCGGGTCTCGTCATCTCGGGCGTGATCTGTGACCGCCTGGGCGTCACCGCCTCGGTCAAGCAGCCGCTCACGTTCTTCCGCCTCGCGGGCGCGGTCCTCGCGATCGTCGCGACCGTCATCGTCATCTCGCCGAACTTCTCGGCCCCGCACACGATCGCCCTCGCGATCATGCCGTTCGTCGGTGGCCTCCTCGCCGGGTGGCAGCCTGCGGGCAACGCGGCCGTGGCCGACGCCACGGGCTCGATGCTGGTCTCGATCGGCTGGAACTTCCTGGTCGGCTTCACGGCCCTGGGCATCGCCTACGCGATCCGCGCCATGACCTCGGGTGTCGACTTCCAGCTCCCCGGCTCGTGGTGGATGTACCTGGGCGGACCGCTCGGCCTGCTCTCGATCGCGCTCATGGCGCTCCTGGTCCGCGGGCTGGGCCTGCTGCTCCTGGGCCTCGCGTCCACCGCAGGTCAGCTCGTGGGCTCGCTCCTCATCGACGCGGCCATCCCCTCGCTCGGTCACACGATCTACGCCGCCACGATCATCGGCACCGTGATCGCGCTGATCGCCGCGGTGATCGGCATGATCCCGTCGGGGAAGTCGCCGGAGACGACCGCGGACACCGCAGTGGCCGCCGCCGTCGGCGGTGGTGAAGCAGGAGAGGTGAGCCCGCGATGAACGTCACGCCGGTCGGGTTCGTCCAGACGGTCACCGGACCCGTCGCCGCGCAGGACCTGGGGCTGACCCTGCCCCACGAGCACCTGTTCAACGACCTCTCCGGTGTGCTCGACGCGCCGAGCTACGAGTTCTCCCAGGCCGTGGTCCGCGAGCCGGTGTCCGCATCGGTCGCCTGGGCGCTGCGCCAGGACCCGTACTGCTGCGCCGACAACATCGCCGACAAGCCGGTCGCGGCCGTCGAGGCCGAGATCCGCAGCTTCGCGGCCCTCGGCGGCCGGACCGTCGTGGACGCGACGTCGAGCGAGTCGATCGGGCGCAACCCCGAGCGCCTGGCGGACGTCGCGAGCCGCACGGGCCTCAACGTCGTCATGGGGGCGGGCGCCTACCTCGAGAAGTTCGAGGGCGAGCGCATCACGGTACAGGCCGTGGACGCGCAGGCCGCAGCGATCTCGCGCGAGCTCTCCGACGGCGTGCGGGACACGGGCATCCGCCCGGGCGTGATCGGCGAGATCGGCGTCTCGCCGGACTTCACCGCGGGGGAGCGGGCGTCGCTGCGGGCCTCGGCCCTGGCGCAGCTCGAGCACCCGCAGGTCGCGATGCAGATCCACCTGCCCGGGTGGCAGCGTCGCGCGCACGAGATCCTCGACCTCGTGCTCGACGAGGTGGGAGTGCGGCCGGAGAAGGTCGTGCTGTGCCACATGGACCCCTCGGCCGAGGACCCCGAGTACCAGCGGGCCGTCGCGGAGCGGGGCGTGTGGCTCGAGTTCGACATGGTCGGCATGGACATCACCTACCCCAAGGAGGGTGTCTCGCCCGACCCGCACACGACCGCGGGCGCGGTCCACCGGCTCGTCGACCTGGGGTTCGCGGGGCAGGTGCTCCTGAGCCACGACGTGTTCCTCAAGCAGATGTGGGTGCAGAACGGCGGCAACGGCTTCGCGTACGTGCCGACCGTCTTCACCGAGATGCTCGCCCGGCGCGGCGTCGAGCGCGAGGTGCTGCGTCGGCTGACGCACGACAACCCGGCGGCGATGCTGACGGCGTGACCGGGGGCGACGGTGTGACCAGGTGACCGCGAGGTAGAACGTGCTGCGCGAGGTAGTGCGCGGTGCGTTCTACCTCGCGCAGCACGTTCTACCTCGGCCCAGGCGTCCCCGCCCCCGTTCCCCGTCCCAGGCTTCCAACCCGGCCCGACGGCGGGGCGAGCGTCGAGCGGTCGGCGCGCGACGTCGTCGGGCCGTTGGAAAACTCGGCCCATGCGATTCCGGACGACGATCCTCCAGAGCGGCAAGACGGCCACCGGCATCCCCGTGCCCGACGACGTGGTTGCCGCGCTCGACGCGGGCAAGCGCGTCCCGGTGCGCGTCACGCTCGGCGGGCACACCTACCGCAGCTCGGTCGCGCCGTACCAGGGGCGGTTCATGATCGCGCTCAGCGCGGAGAACAGGGAGGCCGCCGGGGTGTCGGGCGGCGACGAGGTGGACGTCGAGATCGAGGTCGACGACGCACCGCGCGAGGTCACCGTGCCCGACGACCTCGCGGCAGCGCTCACCGCCGAGGCGCGTGCGGCGTTCGACGGGCTGTCGTTCAGCCGCCGGCGCGCGCTCGTCGAGCCGATCGAGGCCGCGAAGACCCCCGAGACCCGGCAGCGGCGGATCGACAAGGCCGTCGCGGAGCTGGCTCCCGGCGCGTAGGCCCCACGACGGAGATCCCGGGCAGGGCCGGGGCCGGGGCAGGACGACGGTCAGCCCCGGTCCCCGGGTGACCGCGAGGTAGAACGTGCTGCGCGAGGTAGTGCGCGGTGCGTTCTACCTCGCACAGCACGTTCTATCTCGGCCCGGGGGCCCCGCGCAGCACGCCCTACTTCGAGCCCGCCCCGCCACCCAGCAGCGCGAACGCGCTCTCCGCGGTGTCGACCAGCACCATCGGGTTCGCGAGCACGGCCGGGTCCGTGGCCGCGAGCTGCACGGTCACGACGTACGTGTCGCCCTCGGCGTCCTCCGCGAGCCACGAGCCCGCCAGGACGCCGGGCGCGCTGCCACCCTTGAACGCGACGTAGGGCCACGCCGTCGTGTCGACCTCGATGCCGGGGTTGGCCGAGAGCACCTCGCGCACCACGGGGTCCTGCTCGCCGCGGTCGTGCAACCAGACGTGCGCGGCGCACAGGTCCGACGACGTCGCGAACCAGTCGACGTCGTCCTGCCACACGGGCGTGGTCACTCCCGCGGGGTCGACGGCGAGGGGCCCGCCGGGCAGCGCGTCGAGCATCGCGCGCCGTCCCGCGGTGTCGGCCGCCGCCCACCCGGTGGCCTGCGACGGCGAGCCCCAGGCGATCGCGAACGCGTCGCGGGTCGTGAGGAACGGGGTGTTGAGCGACGGGTCGGCGTGCCCCAGCGTGGCCTGCGCGCGTTCGACGGCGTCACGCCCCACGGCCTGGACCAGCAGGTCGGTCGCGGTGTTGTCGCTGATCGAGATCATGAGCTCGGCCGCCTCGCGCACCGTGACCGCGGTGCCCGTGGGCGCGTCCTGGAGCTGCCCCGAGGGCAGGGACCGCACGTCGTCGGTCACGGTCAGCTCGTCGTCCCAGGTCAGCGTCCCGGCCTCGACGGCCTGCGACACCGCGCCCAGCACGTAGAGCTTGAAGATCGAGCCCAGCGGCAGCACCTCGTCAGGGTCCGAGCCGCCAGGGACCCCGTCGACCGCCTGGCACGTCCCGTTGTCCAGGACCTGGGCCACGAGCAGCGAGCTCTGCGCGTCCACGGCGTCGAGGCGTTCGCCCAGCTCGTCCCAGCTCGCCGCGGGGTCGCGGTGCGGGTCGTCGCCCGGGCCGAAGAACAGGGTCTCGATGCGGCTGTCCGCGTCGACACCGATCTGCATCGTGAAGAACTGCCCGCTCGCCCCGACGATCGTCAGCGCGGCCTGCTTCTCGCCCGCGTCGACCACGTCGACCGAGACCGGCACCCACTCCCGGTCCGCGCGGAGCTGGTCCAGCACGGGCACGAGCTGGGCGGCGGGCACCTGGTCCAGGAACGACCGGGCGAACCGCCGATCGAGCGCCGCGGCGTCGGGGGACGCGTCCGCGTTGAGCACCTCGAGCACCCAGGTGGCCGCCTTGCCGACCGTGCCGCCCGGCAGCGCGACCGCGGTCGGGGCCACGCTCGGCGTGGGCGACACCTCGGAGCCGTTCCCGGACGACGAGCACCCGGTCAGTGCGAGCCCCACGACGAGGAGGCCTCCTACGAGGGGTGAGCGACGGCGTCGGGCGGCAGGAGAGGAGGGCATCGAGACACCCTACGGAACATCCGTCACGCGGCGGGCGCTGACCCGCCGGAGCCGCCCGACCCCGGCCTCAGGACGCGCGGGCCGCGAGCCGCGTCACGACGCGCTTGGCCTCGCGCCCCGCGAAACGGCGGGCGAACACGCTCGCGGCCGCAGCGGCCGCGGCGAAGGTGACGGCGCTGATGATGCCGACCTCGGGGTCGTCCAGGTCCTTGGGGGCGTCGTGCCCCGTGGCCTTGGCCCACGCGAAGCTCACGACCTTCTGCGCGACCCAGCCCGCGGCCAGCGTCAGGGCGACGGTCGCGACCTTCTCGGTGAGGGTCTGCTCGTTCTCGGCCATGTGGACCTCCAGGTGAGGGTGAGGCGGGCGGGGCGCGCCGCGCGTCGTGAAGGTGCCCGACGGCGGAGCTCAGGTCCCACCGTAGCCGTCGCCCGGGGCGGGGCGCGCCCCGGGCGAGACCACACGCCGGACCCCTGCCTGCGCCGTCGGACCGCGGTGTAAAGTCGCAGGTGAACGACAGGGGAGCGCCGACCGCCCGGAGACAACGGGCAACAGGCGCTGAGAGTGCGGACCACCGCAGACCCTCGAACCTGATCCGGTTAGCACCGGTGGAGGAAGTCGGGCTTCTCCAGCCTCGCTCACGGGACCTCCCGTGCGCGAGGTCCCCCTCCTGTGACGTCCAAGGAGGACACATGAACACCATCAGTACCCGCCGCGGCACCGCCCGCACGATCGGCCTCGGCCTCGTCGGCGGGCTCAGCGCGCTTGCCCTCACGGCCTGTGCCGGCACGACCGACACGGGCGCGGGCGACACCTCGTCGAGCGCCGAGGCGAGCACCGTCACGCTCGTCACGCACGACTCCTTCAACGTGAGCGAGGACGTCCTCGCCGCGTTCGAGAAGGAGTCCGGGCTGACCGTCAAGCAGGTCGCTCCCGGCGACGGCGGAGCGCTCGTCAACCAGCTGATCCTGACCAAGGACGCGCCGCTCGGCGACGTCGTGTTCGGCATCGACAACTCGTTCGCGACCCGCGCGATCGACGAGGGCGTGCTCGAGCCCTACACGCCCTCGGGCCTCGCCGACTCGGCGACCCAGTACGCCGTGGGCGACGGCGAGCTCACCCCCGTGGACCTCGGCGACGTCTGCGTCAACGTCGACCACGCCTGGTTCACGGCAGCGGGGATCCCCGAGCCCGTGACGCTCGACGACCTGACCGAGCCCGAGTACAAGGACCTGCTCGTCGTGACCAACCCCGCGACGTCGTCGCCCGGGCTGTCGTTCCTGCTCGCGACCGTCGGCGCCTACGGAGAGGACGGCTGGGAGGGCTACTGGAGCAAGCTCAAGGACAACGGCGTCAAGGTCGCCGACGGATGGTCCGACGCCTACTACGTCGACTTCTCCGGCTCCGAGGGCAAGGGCCCGCGCCCCCTCGTGCTGTCCTACTCGACGTCGCCCGCGTTCACGGTCACCGAGGACGGCACCGAGACCACCACGGGCGCGCTGCTCGACACCTGCTTCCGCCAGGTCGAGTACACGGGCGTGCTGGCCGGGGCCAAGAACCCCGAGGGCGCCAAGAAGCTCGTCGACTTCCTCGTGAGCGACGCGTTCCAGGCCGACATCGCCGACAACATGTACATGTACCCGGCGGACGCGGACACCGAGCTGCCCGAGGGCTGGGCCGAGTTCGCGCCCCTGTCCCCGTCGCCCTTCGAGGTCGCCCCCGCCGACATCACGGCCCACCGTGACGAGTGGATCAAGGCGTGGACGTCGACGGTGATCGGCTGAGCACGATGCCCGTGAGCCGCGGCCTGCCCGCGGCCGTGCAGCGCGGCGGGCGGGTCCTCCTGTGGGGGCTCGCCGCCGGGCTGCCGCTGCTGTTCCTCGGGGTGTTCTTCGCGTGGCCCGTCGCGACGCTGATCGCGCGCGGGTTCGTCAGCAACGGCTCCCTCGACCTCTCCGGCTTCGCCGAGGTGTTCTCCGAGCCGCGGACCTGGCGGATCATCGGGCTGACGCTGTGGCAGGGCGTGCTCGGCACCGTGATCTCGGTGCTGCTCGGCGTGCCCGGCGCGTACGTGCTGTACCGGTGCCGGTTCCGGGGGTGCACGTTCCTGCGCGCGTTCGTGACCGTGCCGTTCGTGCTGCCGACCGTCGTGGTCGGGGTGGCTTTCCGCTCCCTGCTGGTCGAGGGCGGGCTGCTCGGGTTCCTGCGGCTCGACGGGACGTTCGGGGCGATCGTCCTGGCCCTCGTGTTCTTCAACTACTCGGTCGTGGTGCGGACCGTCGGCGGGCTCTGGGAGCACCTCGACCCGCGCGCCGAGGAAGCGGCTCGCGCCCTGGGCGCCTCGCCCTGGCGTGCGTTCCGGTCCGTGACGCTGCCGTCCCTGGCCCCGGCCATCGCGTCGGCCGCGTCGATCGTGTTCCTGTTCTGCGCCACGGCGTTCGGGGTCGTGCTCGTCCTGGGCGGGGTCCAGTACGGGACCATCGAGACCGAGATCTGGATCCAGACCACGCAGTTCCTCGACCTGCGCGCGGCCGCGGTGCTCTCGGTCGTGCAGCTCGTCGTGGTCGTGGTCGCGCTGAGCGTCGCCAACCGGACCCGCACCCGCCGCGAGCGCGCGCTCCACCTGTCCGCGGCGACGTCCGCCGCCCGGCCGCTGCGCCTGCGGGCCGACGCGGCCCCGCTCGCGGTGACCGCCGTCGTCGTGCTGGGCCTGATCGCCCTGCCGCTCGTCAACCTCCTCGTGCGCTCGTTCCAGACCCCCGACGGCTGGAGCCTCGCGAACTACGCGAACCTCGGCACGACCGGCGGCCGCAACGCCCTGAGCGTGACCGTGTGGGAGGCCACGGCCAACTCGCTTCGGACCGCCGCGATCGCGACGGTGCTCGCGGTCGTGATCGGCGGGCTCGTCGCGCTCGTCGTCTCGCGGCGTCCCCGGTCACGAACGGGTCGGCGGGCGATCAGCGCGCTCGACTCGGTCTTCATGCTCCCGCTCGGCGTCTCGGCGGTGACGGTCGGGTTCGGGTTCCTCATCACGCTCGACAAGCCGCTCGGCATCGACGTGGACCTGCGGACCTCGGGGCTGCTCGTGCCCATCGCGCAGGCGGTCGTCGCGATCCCGCTCGTGGTCCGGACCGTGCTGCCCGTGCTGCGCGCGATCGACCCGCGGCTGCGCGAGGCCGCAGCGACGCTCGGGGCGTCGCCCGCTCGCGTGTTCGCCGCGGTCGACGGACCCATCGCGGCCCGGTCGCTGGGCCTCGCGATCGGGTTCGCGTTCGCGGTGTCGCTCGGCGAGTTCGGGGCGACGTCGTTCCTGGCCCGGCCCGACGCGGCCACGCTCCCCGTGGTCATCTTCCGGCTCATCGGGCGGCCCGGGGCGGAGAACTACGGCATGGCACTGGCTGCGAGCGTCGTGCTCGCGGTCCTCACGGCAACGGTGATGATGGTGGCGGAACGCCTGCGCGGCGACCGCTCGGCAGGAGAGTTCTGATGGACGGAGCCACGGTGGTGGAGCGAACGACGGACGGCTCGGCTGAGCCGCACGTGCCGCACGACCCGAGCGGGAGCACGGCGGGCCGAGGACTCACGGTGCGCGACGTCGTCGTGCACTACCCCGACCCGGCCTCCTCGAAGGGCCCCGGGACGACGGCCGTGCGCGGCGTGAGCCTCGACCTCGCACCGGGCGAGGTGCTCGCCCTGCTGGGGCCGAGCGGCTGCGGCAAGTCGAGCCTCCTGCGCGCCGTCGCGGGGCTGGAGCCCGTCGCGGGCGGGAGCATCGCGTGGGACGGGCGTGACCTCGCGGGCGTGCCCGTGCACCGGCGCGGGTTCGGGCTCATGTTCCAGGAGGGGCAGCTCTTCCCGCACCGGGACGTCGCGGGGAACGTCGCGTTCGGGCTCCAGATGGCGGGCGTCAAGCGGTCCGCGGCGGCGGGCAGGGTGACCGAGCTGCTCGACGTCGTCGGGCTCGCCGGGTACGCGCAGCGGCCCGTCGCGACCCTGAGCGGTGGAGAGCGGCAGCGGGTCGCGCTCGCTCGCGCGCTGGCGCCCGAGCCGCAGCTCCTCCTGCTCGACGAGCCGTTGTCGGCGCTCGACCGGGGGCTGCGCGACCGGCTCGCAGGCGACCTGCGCGCAGCGCTCGTCGCGACCGGGACCACCGCGCTGTTCGTGACGCACGACCACGACGAGGCCTTCACCGTGGCCGATCGCGTGGCCGTCATGGACGCCGGCCGCCTGCTCCAGGTCGCGGCTCCCGAGGACCTGTGGCGCGCTCCCGCGTCGCGGCGGGTCGCGGAGTTCCTGGGGTACCAGGCGTTCGTGGCGCTGGGGTCGTCGCGGTCGCTGGGAGACTCTGCGGCGGACTTCGAAGCGGCTGATCCGTTGTCAGAACGTGGCCGGGGTATGGAGCGGCGTGGTTCTGACAACTTCTCGGCGGCGGGCGGCGAGCTGCTCGCGATCGGCCCGACGGGGCTCGTGCTCGTGCCCGGTGCCCACGCCACGGCCGCACCCGGTGCCCACGCCACGGATGAGTTGTCAGAACGTGGCCGGGGTACGGACCGGGGTGGTTCTGACAACTCATCCAGGGCGTGGTCCGGCACGGTCGTCCGCAGCGCCTTCCGGCGTGGGCGCACCGAGGTCACGGTCGACGTCGACCTGGGGGCCGGCCCGCAGCGCGTGGTCGCGCTCGGCATGCCGTCGGCGACACCCGTGCCCGACGGCGCCACGCACCACTCGTTCGCCCCCGCACCGGGGGAGTGGGTCCGGGTCGCGCTCGACCTCGCGGGCTGTGCGGTGGTGCCGACGGACTCGTAGCCCGGCGGACGTGGTCTGTCGCCATGAACCCGGCATCAGCACCACCCACCCTGCGACCACCCGTCCCCCGCGTTAGCGTCGAAGCATGAGCGATGCCACGATCGACCACGTGCCCGACCGTACCGAGGAGCACGGCGGCAAGGCCGCGAAGATCCTGTACAGGCCGTTCGGGCTGATCAGCTCGATCATCGGCGGCCTGGTCGCGGGCCAGGTCTTCAAGCAGGTCTACAAGCGGGTGTCTCCTGGCCACCGCAAGGACGCACCTACGCCGCTGCAGTCGGAGTACCCGCTGCGCGAGATCCTGATCGCCGCACTGATCCAGGGCGCGGTGTTCTCCGGGGTCAAGGCCCTGATCGACCGTGGCGGGGCGCGTGCCTTCCAGAAGTGGACGGGGGAGTGGCCGGGGGACTGAGCCACCCCGGCGCGTCGGCCCGGAGCACGCCTGGACGACGGCTCACGCGCCCCCGGCGTCCCGCACCAGCACGGCGAGCTGCGTCCGGTTATCGAGCCCCAGCTTGTCCAGGACGCTCGACACGTGCGCCTTGACGGTCGGCACGCTGAGGTAGAGCTCGCGCCCGACCTCGGCGTTGCTCGCGCCGCGCCCGACGGCGAGCGCGACGTCGCGCTCTCTCCCGGTCAGCCGGTCGAGCGACGCCCGGGCCCGCGCCCGCGCCTCGCCGACCGAGGCGGCCGAGGCCATGAGCCGCCGCGCGACGTCGGGGGACAGCACCGGTTCGCCGGCCGCGGCCGCGAGGACCGCTGCGGCGATCCGGGCCGGAGGCATGTCCTTGAGGAGGTAGCCGGCGGCGCCGGCGCGGAGCGCTCCGAGCACCTCGTCCTCGGTGTCGAACGTCGTGAGCACGACGACGGCGGGCGGGTTCGTCCGGGCGCGCACCCTGGCGGTCGCGGTGATCCCGTCGACCCGTGGCATCCGCAGGTCCATGAGGACCACGTCGAGGGGGTGGGCGTCGAGGAGGCCGGAGACCTCCGCGCCGTCGGCGGCCTCGCCGACGACCTCGATGCCCAGCGTGCCGTGCAGCATCATGCGCAGGCCGGACCGCACCAGGGCGTCGTCGTCGACGATGGCGATCCGTACGGGTCCGGTCATGAGCCCCACGGTAGCGACACCGTGAGCCGGAACCCGGCACCCTCCGGGAGCGGCCCGGCGAGCACCTCGCCGCGCAGCAGCCCGGCCCGCTCGCGGAGCCCGACGAGCCCGGTCCCCGTCCCCTGGAGCGAGGGCAGGTGCCCGGGGGCGGGACCGTCGTCGGACACGTCGACCCGGACCTCGCCCGGCACGACCACGACCGCGACGCGGACCGCGCTGCCGGGAGCGTGCCGTCGGGCGTTGGTCAACCCTTCCTGGACCGCGCGGAAGGTCGCTGCCTGCACGGTGGCCGGGACCGCGGTGAGGTCGCCGTCCAGCTCCCAGTCGACCGCGACGCCCGCGAGCCGGGACTCGTCGACGAGCCGTGCCACGTCGGCCGGCCCGGGAGCCGGGCGCAGGGCGTCGGGCTCTGCGCGCAGCACGCCCACCACGTCCCGCAGCTCCTCGAGAGCGGCGCTCACGCCCTCCCGGACCAGGCCGGCGGCACGGGCGACCTCCTCGGGCGGGGAGTCGGGCCGGAACTCGAGCGCCCCCGCGACGGTCGCGAGCAGCGACAGCCGGTGCGCGAGCGTGTCGTGCATCTCCCGGGCGATCCGCGTGCGCTCGGCGGCGCGGGCCTCCCGCACGCGCAGCTCCTGCTCACGCTCGGCCCGCCGTGCCCGCTCGCGCAGATCGGCGACGACCTGAGCCCTGGCCTGGGCGAACGCCCCCCAGCCGACGAGTGCGGCGTGCACCGCGGCGTCGCACAGCAGCCACCAGCCGAGCGGGAGGCCCGTCGGGCGCCACAGCGCCTGGACCGCGTGGCCCGCGAAGCCCGCCGCAGCGACGAGCACCGCGACACGCAGGGGCCGACGGCGGGCGACCTCGAGCGTCGCGACGGTGGATGCGGGCGTCGCCGCGGGGGACAGGGCTGCAAGTGCCGCCAGCACGAGGGCCGGCACCACGGGGTCGCCGAGCGCCGCCCCCGCGCCGCCCCGACGCCCGCGCGGTGTCCACCACAGGAGCGGGCTGAGGGCCACAGCGACCAGACCGACGACGACGTCCAGCACGACGCGCGGCCCGGGCTCGCCCGGCAGGGCTCCCCACAGCATCAGGGCGGTGAGGGCGCCGACGGCGAGCACGGCCCCGGTCAGCACGCCCCGGGAAGGGGCCCGCGGCGGAGAGCATTTTTCGGTCGGGTAGCTGTTCATGCCGCCACCCTAGGAACGGGCGCGCTGCTGTCACCACCGACTTTCGGAGGGGGGAGCGGGCCGTCGGTCGTGAGGGGGCGAGCCGTCGGGAGGGTCCGGCGAGGGAGGCCCGGGAGACACGGTGAGGACGTCGGCCGAGGGGTCGGCGCGGGCCCGGACGGGGCCCGATCGATCGGAGGGAGACGTCATGGATGCGTACCGGACAGCAACGAGCGGGGCGGCCGAGCGCACGGGCCAGGGGCGCACGAGGAAGGTGCCCGGATGGAGCGTGCCGCTGCTCGCCGCGGCGGCAGGGGTGGTCGTGTGGGGTGCCGGGACGGCGCTCGGCGTCGAGGCCGTCGTGCGGGGCGGAGCCGGTGACACGGTCATCGGACCGGTCTCCGTGGTCGTGACCGCACTGCTCGTCGGCCTCGCGGGCTGGGGCGTCCGTGCGGTGCTCCGACGGTTCGGCACGCCGCGGGCCGGGAGGACCGCAGGTGAGCGGACCTGGATGGTGACCTGCGGCGTCGTGCTCCTGGTGTCCCTGCTCGGTCCGCTGGGCGCGGCGAGCGTGTCCGCGACCGTGCTCCTGGCCGCGCTCCACCTCACGGTCGGGGCCGTGGTCGCGACGGGCCTGCGGCGCTGAGCCCACGTGGCCTGCGGCGCTGAGCCCACGTGGCCTGCGGCGCTGAGTCCACGTGGCCTGCGGCGCTGAGCCCACGCGGCCTGCGGCGCTGAGCCCACGCGGCCCGACGACGGCACGCCCCCCGCGCGCGCGACGCGCCGGGGTGCGTGCCACGGTGGGGAGGCAGGGACCGATGAGTTCGGCAGCGTCGCCCGGTCTCAGCAGACGTACCCGCAGACCCCCGAAGGGACCTCATCATGGCGAAGCTCGTCTCCACCTTGTTCAGCTCGCTCGACGGCGTCGTCGAGATCGACCCGACGTGGCACTTCCCGTACTTCGACGAGCACATGGGCGCCGCGGTCGACGAGGACTACACGGGCGTCGACACCCTGCTGCTGGGCCGCGTCACGTACGACAGCTTCGCGGGTGCCTGGCCCGGTCGCGAGGAGGCCGGCGAGGAGGACGCGGTGTTCGCCAAGCGGCTCGGCGACCTGCGCAAGGTCGTCGCGACCCGGGGCGACGCGGACCTCGGCTGGCGCAACGTGGAGAGGATCGACGGTGACCTGGTCGAGGCCGTGACCACGCTCAAGGAGACTCCGGGCATCGCCAAGGTCCTGGTCGCGGGGTCGATCTCGGTGGTCCGCCAGCTCCTCGCGGCCGGGCTCGTGGACGAGCTGAGCCTCCTGGTCCACCCGGTCGCGGCTCGCAAGGGCGAACGGCTCTTCGACGAGGGCGACACGATCTACCCCCTGCGGCTGCTGCGCTCCGAGGTCTTCCCCACGGGCGTGGTCCACCTGGTCTACGGGCCGGCCGAGCTGCCCGGGAGCGAGGGGTACGACGAGGCCAAGGAGCACGTGCCGGGCGAGGCCTGAGCCTGCTGGAGGGGTGCCGAGCACGAGGTTGCGGTCGTTCTGGGCGTCGGAACGACCGCAACCTCGTGCTCGGCCGTGTGCCTCGTCGGGCTGGATCGCCGGACGACGCCGACCCCATGGTTTGATTCGTCACGTGAACTCACAGTGGAGGTCCCTCCTCACCGTCGCCCTGCCCGGACTGCTCAGTGTGATGATCCTCGGTGGCTGCGCGTCACCGACCGACGATGACACCCAGACCGTCACCCCGAGCGAGGCGCCGGCCGCGGAATCCCCCGTGACCTCGGCGGCAGACGTCGCTGCCGCACCCGAGGACTGCGACCTGCTCGGGGCGGAGCAGGTCACGGCACTGGCAGGGCGGGCGTTGGACGGTCCACGCAGCGTGACGGTCGCAGGAGCCGACGGGATGCCGGCTTGCTTGTGGGGCGACTTCGAAGCGACGGCCGTCCAGGTCGCGCGCGTCCCAGCCGAGGACTGGGCCCAGCAGCTGCCCGCCGCGCTCGAACAGGCCGAGGCATCCGGGATGCTCGACGACGCCGAGAACACCCGCAAGATCCGTGAGGCGTCCGAGCTCATCAGCGCAGGTGGCAGGCTCGACGCGGGGCAGGCGTGCGCCATGTTCTCGACGATGCTCGAGATCTCGGGGACCGAGGCCGGGCTGAGCACGACGATCAACCTCGTGCTCGGCACCAGCAGTCCGAGCGTCAGCTCCGCTGCTCGAGGTACCACCCGATGAGCGCCTGCGTCGACGGGTCCTGCGCGGCCAGCGCGGCGGCGTCGCCCGTGACGGCCGGGGCGATCTCGTTCGCGAGCTTCTTGCCGAGCTCGACGCCCCACTGGTCGAACGAGTCGATGCCCCACACGACGCCCTGGACGAACGTGATGTGCTCGTAGAGCGCGATGAGCTGGCCCAGCACCGAGGGCGTGAGCGCGGGGGCGAGGATCGACGTCGTGGGGCGGTTGCCCGAGAACACGCGGGCGCTCACGAGGTCCTCCGCGGTCCCCTCGGCCCGGACCTCGTCGGCGGTCTTGCCGAACGCGAGGGCCTTGGTCTGCGCGAAGAAGTTCGCGAGGAACAGCGAGTGCACGTCGACGGGCTCGTCGCCCGCCGCGGTGTCGACGAGCGGGTGCGCGGGGTTCGCGACGGCGATGAAGTCCGCGGGGACCAGGCGCGTGCCCTGGTGGATGAGCTGGTAGAACGCGTGCTGGCCGTTGGTGCCCGGCTCGCCCCAGAAGACCTCGCCGGTCTCGGTCGTGACGGGCGACCCGTCCCAGCGCACCGACTTGCCGTTGGACTCCATGGTCAGCTGCTGCAGGTACGCCGGGAAGCGGTGCAGGTACTGCGCGTAGGGGAGCACCGCGTGCGTGTGCGCCCCGAGGAAGTTGACGTTCCACACGTTGAGCAGGCCCATGAGCGCGGGCACGTTCTGCTCGATCGGGGTGGTGCGGAAGTGCTCGTCGATCGCGTGGAATCCGGCGAGGAACTCCTCGAAGCGCGCCGGGCCGATCGCGATCGCGAGCGACGTCCCGATCGCCGAGTCGACCGAGTAGCGCCCGCCGACCCAGTCCCAGAAGCCGAACGCGTTGGCGGGGTCGATCCCGAACGCGGCGACCTTGTCGAGGGCCGTGGAGACCGCGACGAAGTGCTTGCCGACCGCGGCCGTCCGCGCCTCGTCCGAGTCGTCGAGAGCGTCGACCGCCGCGAGCTCGGTCCAGAGCCAGTCGCGCGCGAGGCGTGCGTTGGTCAGGGTCTCGAGCGTCCCGAACGTCTTGGACGCGACGATGAACAGCGTGGTGCGCGGGTCGAGGCCCGCGGTCTTCTCGGCGACGTCGGTCGGGTCGATGTTGGACACGAACCGGACGTCGAGGTCCTCGGCCTTGTAGGGCAGGAGGGCCTCGTAGGCCATGACGGGGCCCAGGTCCGAGCCGCCGATACCGATGTTCACGACCGTGCGCACGCGCTCGCCCGTGACGCCCGTCCACTCGCCCGAGCGGACCTTCTCCGCGAACGCGTAGACCTTGGCGAGCTCGCCGTGCACGTCGGCGTCCACGTCCTGGCCGTCGACCGTCAGCGCCGGCGAGGCTCCGGACGGCCGCCGGAGCGCGGTGTGCAGCACGGCGCGGTCCTCGGTCACGTTGATGTGGTCGCCGCGGAACATGGCGTCGCGGCGTCCGGCGAGGTCGACGTCCTGTGCGAGGCGCACGAGGAGCGCGATCGTCTCGTCGGTCACGAGGTTCTTCGACAGGTCGACGTGGAGGTCCGCGGCGTCGAACGTGAGGCGCGCGGCGCGGCCCGGGTCCTGGGCGAACCATGCGCGCAGGTCCGGGGTCAGGGTGGCCTGGTGGGCCGTGAGGTCGGCCCAGGAGGGAGTGGTGGTGGCGTCGATCGGCGGTGTGCTCGCAGTGCTCACGATGGTCTCGCTGCTCCCTGGTCGGTGGGGGTCTTCGGGGGTCGCCCGGGGTCTTGGCCGGACCCGACAACCGTAGGCTGCGACCTGCGGGGTTGTCCTGGTGGCTCACGGTGCGAGCGGTTGTGAGGTGCGGTGCCGGACAGTCGGGCGCGCCCGACGGCGGAGCGTCCGCCGGGCGCGCCCGTCGCCTCACGCAGGTGGCAGGGTCCGAGACCCCGCCGCGAGCGTCAGCCGAGGCGCTTCTGCCAGACGGCCGCGACGCCGACGGGCTCGAAGCCGAGCGCGACGTTGATCGCGAGCATGTGCTCGTTCTCCTGGGCGTTCCACGTGTTGATGCGGCGCTCGCCGGGGCGGCGTTCGGAGTAGGCGCGCAGGTTGGCGATCTTGACGAGCATCCCGAGCCGGTGGCCGCGGTGCTCGCGGAGCACGAGCGTGTCCTCCTGGAACGCGAAGGGCACGTCGGGGACGGGCATCTGCACCACCGAGAAGGCTGCGAGCGTGCCCGTGTGTGCGTGCTCGGCGACCGTGATCAGCACGTGCTGGTGCCGGCCGGCGAGGTCGCGCAGGTGGCTGCGGACGCGTGCGGCGTCCCAGGGGCTCTCCGCGACGTCGAGGCCCGCGTTGGGGATGTCGGTGCTCATGCGTGTCCACAGGATCGCGACCTGGTCCTCCCACACGGTGGGCACCTCGTCCCACCAGGTGTGCAGCCGGTAGTCGTCGTCGGCCGCCTCGGTGGACCGCGCGTGGAGCGCGTCGAGCAGGGTGGGGTCGACCGGGAGCCTCAGCACCGAGGCGCGCTCGACCTGCTCGAGCGTGAAGCCCCGCCCGAGCGCGAAACGTGCCGGGCGTGACGCGACGGGCACGCGGCCCGCGCCCGTCGGTGCGTCGAGGGCGTCGGGACCGGGGGAGGGCTCGGGAGAGTGGTTGCTGAAGGTGATGACCGTGGTCCGGTCCGCGGCGCGCGCGATCTCCTCGACCCGTGCCAGGAGGGTGTCGCCGATGCCCTGGCCCTCGAGCCCGGGGCGCACCATGAGCGTGACGTACGCGAGGTGCGTGTTGCTCACGGTCGCGAGGTTGACGATCGCGGCCCCGCCCACGTCGCGGGGGGCCGGGGCGGTGCCGTCGGTGAGCGGCCCGCCGTCGCCGGGGCCGTCGCCGCCGCCGTCGTCGTCGGCCGTCCCCGGAGCCTCTCCCGGAGCCTCTCCGGGGAGCGCGACGACCAGGATCTTGCGGTGGTACTCCTGCTGCTGGAGCGCCCCGTGGATCACGGGCAGGGGAGCCCACCAGTCGGTCCAGCCCCAGGTCGCGAGCTGCACGTCGTGCTCGATCTCGCTGTACGCCTGGTACGCCCAGATGTCGGGGTGCTCGAGCGTGGGCGGGACGGGAGGGGCGTCGACCGCGCGCCAGGTCGTGCCTGCGGGGGCCGCGGCCCCGGGAGAGGTCTCGGTGCTCGTCATGCGCCCACTCTTGCGCCCCGGGGTCCGCTCGGGCCAGACAATAACGACACATCGCCCCGTCGGTCAGGCGAGCCGCAGCTGCCACTCCGCGTCGACGCTCGCGACCTCGAACCCGAGCGCCTCGTTGATCGCGAGCATGTGCCGGTTCTCCTGCGCGTTCCAGGTGTGGATGCGCCGCGACGAGGGCCGCACGCGCGCGAGCTCGTCGAGCACCGCGATCTTGACGAGCATCCCGAGCTGGTGGCCCCGGTGCTCCCGCAGCACCAGGGTGTCCTCCTGGACGACGACCTCGGGCCGGTCGTGCGGGTAGGAGACCATCGAGAACCCGGCGAGCCGTCCGGTCGCGACGTGCTCGGCGACCGCGATGAGATACCCCTGCCCTCGGTCGGCGAACGACCGGGAGGCCGCGCGGACGCGGTCCGCGTCCCACGGGTCCTCCTCGAGGTCGAGCCCGCCCGAGGGGGCGTCGGTGCTCATGCGGGTCTCGAGCACGGCGAACTCGTCGATCCAGTCCTCGGGGACCGTGTCCTGCCAGAGGTGGACCCGGTACCGGTCGGCGGCGGCAGCACGGGCAGCCTCGCGCAACCGGGCCACGACGTCCTGGCGAGGAGGCAGCGAGATCGCCGAGTGCCGCATGACCTGCTCGAGCGAGAACCCGCGAGAGAGCGCGAAGCGGGTGCCCGGATCGTCGAGCGGGACGCGTCCGCTCCCGGTCGGCGACTCGAGCGCGCCGGGCCCCGCAGGGGGTTCGGGCGAGTGCGACGAGTCCGACAGGATCACGGTGCGTCCGGCCTCTCGCGCGATGCGCAGGCCCTCCTCCCAGAGCGCTGTACCCACGCCTTGGCCACGGTGGTCGGGGTCGACCCCCGCGTACACGATCGCGACGTGCGTGTTCCCCTTCTGGGGAAGGCCCACCATGCCGCGCCCGACGACGTCGCTCGCCGCCGGGGTCCGGTCCGGTCCGCCGCCACGGGGGCCGCGGGCTACCGCGACGAGCCGGACGGTCTTCTTGTACTCCTGCTGGGCCGTCATGCTGACGAGCGTGGTCGCGGCGTCGAGCGCGAGGTCGGTGTGCCCGTGGATCTCCCGGTCGACGGCCTCTCCCACACGGACGGTGCCGTGCACGCCCCACGCCTCGGGTGCGTCGAGCGAGTCCGGGACGGGCACGCGCAGGACGCGCCACGCCGTCGGGCCGGAGACCTGGTCCTCCGCAGGGGCCGCGGTCTGCGACGGGCCGCTCACGCGCCCACCCGCTTCTGCCAGCCCGCGTAGCCGCCGGCAGGCGTGAAGCCCAGGTCGATGTTGATCGCGAGCATGTGGTCGTTCTCCTCGGCGTTCCAGGTGTGGATACGTTCGGTCGCGGGTCGGCGCACGGCGAGCTCGTCGAGGTTCACGACCTTGACGAGCATCCCGAGGCGGTGGCCTCGGTGCTCGCGCAGCACAAGGGTGTCCTCCTGGAACGCGAACGCGGGGCGGTCCTTGGGGTAGGCGAGGACCGAGAACGCGGCGAGCGTGCCGGTCGGGACGTGCTCGGCGACCGTCATGAGCAGGCCGTGCTCCTTGCCGAGCAGCTCGTCGACCCAGATGCCCACGCGCTGCGCGTCCCACGGGTCCTCGCGGAAGTCGATGTCGCCCACCGGGGCGTCGGTGCTCATGCGCGTGAACAGCGTCCCGACCTGCTCGCGCCGGTCCGGGGGGACGTCGTCCTCCCACACGAGCGTGCGGTAGTCGGGTCCGGCTGCCTCGACAGCTCCCGCACGCAGGCCGTCCAGCAGGGTGGTGTCGACCGGCAGCGCCAGGATCGAGTGCCGCTCGACCTGCTCGAGGGCGTAGCCCTTGCCGGCGACGAAGCGCGGCCCGGGGGCGTCCGCAGGGACGCGCCCGGCGCCCGTGCGCGCCTCGAGGGCGCCCGGTCCGGGCGGCGGCTCGGTGCCGTGCTGGGTGTCCGTGAACAGGGTGGTGCGGCCCGCGTCGACGAGGATCTTCTCGCCCGTCTCCCACAGCGCGCTCCCGATCCCGTGGCGTCGGTGCGCGGGTCGGACCTGCACGGACAGCTCGCCCAGGTGCGTGTTGCTGCTGGCCGGCAGCGCGACGGCCAGGTGGCCGAGCACGTCCTGCGGTCGCGGGGTCTCGGGTGCGTCGGCGCGGACGGCGACGACGCGCTGCTTGGTCGTGTACCGCTGGCTGTTCATCCCGGCGAGGACGTCGCGCGCCTCGTCGGCGAGGTCGTCGTAGCCGTGGGCCTCGGTCGTGACCTCGGCCTCGACCTGGGCGATGCCGAGGTAGCCCCAGGCGTCGGGGGCGTCGAGGCTCGTGGGGTGCGGGGCCTCGAGGACGCGCCAGGTCGCCGTCGACTCGGTGGGGGAGCTCATGGTCCCAGCGTCCTCCGCGGGGTGGGAGCGGTCCACGGTATTTCGAGGGGTGCGTCCGCGTCACCGGACGGCCCGGCCCGTCGAGGGGCCGGGCCGTCCGGGGTGGTGCGGTGCGCCGCGGGGAGCCGCCAGGTGCCCGACGGCGGAGCGAGTGTCAGGCCTTCGACCTGCGGCCCGAGATCAGGCCCCAGATGAGCAGCACGACGAGCGAACCGATGAAGGCCCAGAACCACGTCGAGAAGGACCAGAACTCCTGGTTGGGGTCGGAACCGAAGGCCCTGCCGATGAATCCACCGACGAACGCCCCGACGACGCCGACGATCAGCGTCACGACCCAGCCTCCACTTGCCCTACCAGGCATGATGGCGCGAGCGATGGCTCCCATGATGAGGCCGATGACGATCCAGGACAGAATCCACATAGCCACTCCGTTCTCCGGGCGACGACCCGGACGGTGCGAGTGCGGCCGGGTGGCGTCGGTTCCCGTTCACCGTGGCACGGTTGCGCGGGGTTCGCACGCCCAAAGGCGACATTCGCCGCAGTGGCGCTCGGCGCCGTCGGGCGTGACGACCGGTCCCGCGCGGGACGGGAGCCGCCTACGCTGGGGTGGTCCGACGTCGGGAAGGGAAGTGACCATGCGGGTCGACAGCTGGCTCTGGGCGGTCCGCCTGACCAAGAGCCGATCGGTGTCCACGGCCGCGTGCCGCGCCGGGCACGTCAAGGTGAACGGGACGCGGGTCAAGCCCGCCGCGAACCTCAAGGTCGGCGACACCGTGACCTACCGCGGTGAGCGCGAACGGATCGTCGAGGTCGTCCAGCTCCTCACCAAGCGCGTCGGTGCGCCCGAGGCCGCGAAGGCGTACGTCGACCACAGCCCACCGGTGCTGCCGCGCGAGGCGGTGCCGTTCGTGCCGGTGCGCGACCGCGGGGCAGGGCGCCCGACGAAGCGTGAACGACGCGAGATCGACAAGCTGCGCGGGCGCGACCTGCCCCCGGTGGGCTGGGTCGACGAGGACGACTAGTCGACCCCGAACTCCATCGCGGCGCGGTCCAGCGCCTCGTCGAGCTCGGACGAGGACGTGCCGCGCGACGCGATGGCCTCGGCGCCGCCCTCGGGCATCTGGCCGATGAGCTCGGTCTGCCCCGTCCCGATCAGGGCCGCGTGCTGCGCGCCGACCATGCCGAGACCCGCGTACTGCTCGAGCTTGGCGCGCGAGTCGGCGATGTCGAGGTTGCGCATGGTGAGCTGGCCGATCCGGTCCGTGGGACCGAACGCCGAGTCCGTCGTGCGCTCCATCGACAGCTTGTCGGGGTGGTAGGAGAAGTTGGGGCCCGTCGTGTCGAGGATCGAGTAGTCCTCGCCGCGACGCAGGCGCAGCTTCACCTCGCCCGTGATCGCGGCACCGACCCAGCGCTGCAGGGACTCGCGGATCATGAGGGCCTGCGGGTCGAGCCAGCGGCCCTCGTACATGAGGCGGCCCAGGCGACGGCCGTCGTTGTGGTAGCTCGCGACCGTGTCCTCGTTGTGGATCGCGTTGACGAGACGCTCGTAGGCGATGAACAGCAGCGCCATGCCCGGGGCCTCGTAGATGCCGCGGCTCTTGGCCTCGATGATCCGGTTCTCGATCTGGTCGGACATGCCGAGCCCGTGGCGGCCACCGATCGCGTTGGCCTCCATGACCAGGGCGACGGCGTCGTCGAACTCCTGACCGTTGATCGCGACCGGGCGACCCTTCTCGAAGCGGATCGTGACGTCCTCGGTCGCGATCTCGACCGAGGGGTCCCAGAAGCGCACGCCCATGATGGGCTCGACGTCCTCGAGGCCCGTGTCGAGGTGCTCGAGGGTCTTGGCCTCGTGCGTCGCACCCCAGATGTTGGCGTCGGTCGAGTAGGCCTTCTCGGTGCTGTCGCGGTACGGCAGGTCGTGCGCCAGCAGCCACTCCGACATCTCCTTGCGCCCACCGAGCTCGGTGACGAAGTCGGCGTCGAGCCACGGCTTGTAGATGCGCAGGTTCGGGTTGGCGAGCAGGCCGTAGCGGTAGAACCGCTCGATGTCGTTGCCCTTGAACGTGGAGCCGTCGCCCCAGATCTGGACGTCGTCCTCGAGCATGGCCCGCACGAGCATGGTGCCGGTCACGGCGCGACCGAGCGGGGTCGTGTTGAAGTAGGAGCGCCCGCCCGAGCGGATGTGGAACGCGCCGCACGTGATCGCGGCCAGCCCCTCCTCCACGAGCGCTGCGCGGCAGTCGACGAGACGGGCCAGCTCGGCACCGTAGGCCATGGCGCGGCCCGGCACGGAGTCGATGTCCGGCTCGTCGTACTGCCCGATGTCGGCGGTGTAGGTGCAGGGCACCGCACCCTTGTCGCGCATCCACGCGACGGCGACGGAGGTGTCGAGACCCCCGGAGAAGGCGATGCCGACGCGCTCGCCGGCCGGAAGTGAAGTGAGTACCTTGGACACGACTCAAGTATATGCAGACGATTGCATATTCATGCAATTGGAACGGGGAGAGGGCCCGCCCGGGGCCGCCTGCTGATCCAGGCGGGCTCCGGACGGGCCCTGGCGATGCTCCCGCCGCCACGTTCTCCAGCGCGTCGACGGGACGGTCGTCACCTCAGCAGGCGCCGAGGTTCTTCCACACGCCCCACTGGCCGCTCGTGCCCGGGTTCTCGCCCGTGGTCCACCACTTGGCCTCGTACTTCGTGTTGTTGTAGGAGACGCGGGCGCCGCCCGTGTAGACCGAGCCCGCCGACCAGGCCGGGTCCGTGCACGTGCCGTTGCCGGTCGTGCCGCCGGTGGTGCCCGTCGGGTCGCCGCCCGTGGGGTTGCCACCGGTCGGGTCGCCACCCGTCGGGTTGCCCGTGGGGTCGCCGCCGACCGAGATGTCGACGCAGTTGTAGAACGCGTTGACGGTGTTGGACACGTTCCACCGGGCGAGCACGGTGTGGTTGCCCGCGGGCAGGTTCGTCAGGGTGTGCGAGATGTTGCTCGGCGGCTGTGCGCCACCCTGGCTGAACGTCTGGTGCAGCTTGCCGTCGACGAAGTACTCCCACGTGCTCGTGTTGTGGGCTGCCGTGAGCTTCCACTGGAACGTCACCGTCGAGCCGACGCTCTTGCGAGGCCAGGCCTTGCTGTTGTCGTCCAGGACGGTGAACCCGCTGCCGCCCGAGCACTGCATGGACCCCTTGGGGGCCTCGACGCTCTGGGGCTCGTACTGCACCCCGCCACAGCTGAAGGACACCGCGCCGGTCGCACAGTTGTCCTGCCGGCTGGGCGGGGACGTGATCCACCCGTGCGCCGAGGCGCTGGGTGCCACGATGATCGGGGCTGCGATCGCTGCCACTCCGAGGACGGCGGCGATCATCGCCGCGCGTAGTCGTCTCATGTTTCTCTTCTCGCTCTCCATGGAAGTCGGTAGGCCCCATTGCCGGGCGACCTACTCATGTCGAATCGGACATCTTCGACGCTAAGGAAAGAAACAGGCAGGCACAATCCGGTAAAGCACGTAGGGGGTCCTACGTATCGGGCATGCAAAGAAGTGGCGCCGTGCCAGGAGAATTCCTGGCACGGCGCCACTTCTGTGCGCTTCGTGCGCGGTACCTCACGCCCTCACGGGCATCGGGTCTCAGCAGGCGCCGAGGCTCTTCCAGGGGCCCCACTGCGCGCCGGCGCTGGGAGCCTCACCCTTGGTCCACCACTTGGCCTCGTAGACCTGGCCGTCGAGCGACACCTTGGTGCCGCCCGTGTAGACGGCGTTGGTGTCCCAGGCCGCGTCGGTGCACGTGCCGGGCGTGCCGCCCGTGGTGCCGCCGGTGGTTCCACCGGTCGTGCCGGTCTCGCCGCCCGTGGTGCCGCCGGTCGTGCCGGTCTCGCCGCCCGTGGTGCCACCGGTCGTGCCACCCGTGGTGCCGCCACCCTCGACCGTGATGTCGATGCAGTTGTAGAACGAGTTGACCGTGTCGGCCACGTTCCAGCGCGCGAGGATGGTGTGGTTGCCCGCCGGCAGGTTCGTCAGCGTGTGCGAGATGTCCTTCGGCGGCTGGGCGCCACCCTGGTCGTAGGTCTGGTGCAGCTTGCCGTCGACGAAGTACTCCCAGGTGCTCGTCGCGTGGTTCGCGGTGAGCTTCCACTGGATCTTGACCGACGAGCCGACCGTGGTGCGGGGCCAGGGCTTGCTGTTGTCGTCGAGGATCGCGTAGGCGCTGCCGCCGCTGCAGGTCGTGCCGCCGTGCGGGGCCTCGACGCTCTGCGGCTCGTACTTCAGGGTGCCGCAGTCGAAGGACACGGCGCCGGTCGCGCAGTTGTCCTGACGGCTCGGCGGGGAGGTGACCCAGCCGTGTGCAGAGGCGGCGGGCGCCAGCACCACGGGGGCGACGATGGCGGTCGCGCCGAGAACGGCGGTGATCATTGCCGCGCGAAGTCGTCTCATGTGCATCTCGCTTTCTTTGTGGCGGACGGCGAGACGCAGAGCCTCGGTCCACCTCGACCAGAACGGTGCGACGTTAGGTCAGCGGTCGTCGCGTCTTCAAACGGTCGGCAGGCGTACGGGAAACCACGTACCTGAACCCCCGTGCCGCGCGGAACGGCGACCTGGCGCGGCTGGTGAGCGGCGCCGTCGGGCAGATGAGAGGCGCATGAGAAGGAAATGGCCCCGAATCGTGTGGAGAACACCTATATGGAAGGAACGCCCGATATCGCGTGCCCCGACCTTTCACCCGCACCGTTCCCGTCATGAGAATGCGGCCCGGCGGTCTTAGCCAGTGCACGTGTCCCACGGCGCGTGCTCGGACGACGAGGGGACGATCATGTCGGGTGCACACACACGGGCGAGGAAGCCCAGGGCAGGGAGCCGGCTGCGCAAGAGTCTCGCGACCCTGCTCGCGCTCGTGCTGGGACTGGCGTCGGCGCTCGTCGTCGTGACCCCGGCAGCACAGGCCGCGACGGGCCCGACCGGGACGTCCGTGCGCGGCGCGCAGACCTTCTACACGTACGTCCGGGCCGGAGAACGCTTCACGGCCAGCTTCGCGAAGCTCTCGGCCGAGACCAGGACCTGGAACCCCGTCATCGTGGTCACCAGCCCGCAGGGCGAGGTCTCCCGATGCACCGCGATCACGCTCGCCGCCGCCGTGGGCACGACGTGCAACGTGAGCCAGGTCGCGACCTCGGCGACGGCCGGCGTCTGGAAGGTCGAGATCGCCAAGTCGGCCCCGGCCCAGACCGACCCGGCCGGACAGGTGCAGATGTCGTGGTCGATCACGGCCTCCACGGCGGGCGGCGCGGTGATCCCCGGGCGCACCTGGACCGAGTCCTTCCGGATGACCGACAACCTCAACCTGCCGATCCGCACGGCCGACCTGACCCTCTGGTACCAGACCGAGCACGGGTACACCTACAAGGTGGACCGTCGAGGGATCATGGGCATCGACTCCGAGTACTCGGCCAACGCGTTCGGCAACATCGACACGACCACGTGCGCCTCGGCCTACCGCAGCATCTTCACGAGCTCGAGCCTGATCCCGGCAGACCAGGGCCTGCCCTACCGGACGTCGTCCGCGGCGCGCGCCATGGGGTGCGACTTCTCGGCCTACAAGCTGTTCTTCGAGGCGCCCGCGACCGACCTGCCGGCGAGCGTGACGCTGCCGGGAGGCCAGACCACCTGGCTGCGGCTGGCCGCACCCGTGGCGCCCAGCATCGACGGGCCGACGTTCGTCCCCGCCGGGCCGGGCGCGCGGTCGGGCACGATCGACTTCAGGATCGACGACTTCGAGGGCAACGCGACGGTCCGGGTCGACGTGGACGACGACGGTGTGTTCGACGGCCCGCTCGACCGGGTGTTCCCCGTCGCGGCGCTCGACGCGCCGCAGTCCGTCGCCTTCGACGGCCTCGACGCCTCGGGTGCCGTGATCCCCACGAGCAGACCCCTGGCGTTCCGGGTGGAGATCGACCGCGTGGGAGAGATCCACTTCGTCGACGAGGACATCGAGATCTTCAACGGGGGCATCGCGGTCAACCGCATCAACGGCCCCCCGCAGAACGACGTCCGGCTCTTCTGGAACGACACGCCCGTCACCGACGTGCAGAACGACCCGCGCGCGAACGTCCGGTGCTCGACGACGCCCGTCGTCCAGGCGCTCGGCGGTCTCCCGAGCAGCGCGGGCGTCCACGCCTGGGGCGTCGGCACCTGCCCGACCAACACCATCTTCGGGATCAACCCGCCTCCCACGGACACCACGAACGGCGGCACCTGGGGCAACAACCGCGCGATCGACAACTGGGCCTACGCCGACACCGCGATCACCACGACCTCCGACCACCCCGGCTTCCTGCTCGCCAAGTCCTCGGACCCCGCGACGGGCTCGATCGTCAACCCCGGGGACGAGATCCGCTACACCGTCACGACCAGCCCGGTCGACTACGCCCACCCGGAGGAGGTCACCGACGCCCTCGAGGCGACGACGTGGTCGGGGCGCTACTCCGACTCGGTGAGCTCGGTCCGTGACGACGCCGACGTGCCGCTCGACGACCTCGTGTCCGCGCCTGCCTCGGGCAGCTCGACGACGGTCACGGGGGACGCCTGGACCTGGACGGGCACCGACATCCCGCTGTCGACGACGTCGGTCGCGACCACCTACACGGCGACGGTCAAGGCCGTCGGGAGCGGCGACGGCGAGCTGCGCAACGTGGCGTTCACGCACACGCCCCCCGAGCCGCCGAACCCTCCGACGACGTGCGAGCCGGGCACCTGCGGCACCACGGTGCACGACGTCCCCGGCTACCAGTTCACCAAGACCGCCGACCCGGTCTCGGGATCCTCGGTGCAGCCCGGCGACACCGTCACGTACTCCCTCACGGGTCGCAACAGCGGCGACACCCCGCTGACCGTGACGATCGCCGACGACCTCGCCGACGTGCTCGACGACGCGACCTACGTCGCCGGCTCGCTCGCGGCGTCGATCGACGGGGGAGCCCCCGTGCCGCTGGCGCTGGTCGGCTCTTCGTTCAGCTGGACCGGCGACCTGGCCGAAGGACAGACGGTCGTCGTCAGCTACCGGGTCACAGTCGATGCCGGCACCCAGGGCGAGACCCTCGACAACAGCGCGACCTCGACCGCCCAGCCCCCGACGGGGCCGGCGATCACGCCGCCGCCCGTCGTGACGACCCACCCGATCCCGGGCTTCGAGGTCTCCAAGACCGCGGACCCCGCGTCCGGGACCGACGTCCGACCGGGCGACACCATCACCTACACGGTCACGGGCACCAACACGGGGGCGACCCGTCTGGACCCGGTCGTCCTCTCGGACGACCTCGGCCGGGTCCTCCCGCTCGGGAGCCTCGGCGCCGTCACGGCCGAGGTCGACGGCGCGGCCGTCGCAGCCCCGGTCCTCAGCGGCACCACGCTCACCTGGACCGGTGCGCTCGACGTCGGCCAGGAGGTCGTCCTGACCTACGCCGTCACGGTCGCCGACGGCCTCACGGGCGGTCTGCTCCACAACGTCGTGACCGGCACCGCCCAGCCTCCGACCGGGCCCCCGATCACCCCGCCGGCCGTCGAGACCCAGCACCCCGTCCCGGGGTTCGCTCTGACGAAGAGCTCCGACCCCGCGTCGGGCAGCAGGGTCGCGGCCGGTGACCTCGTCACGTACACCGTGACCGGCACCAACACCGGCGACACCGTCCTGGATCCCGTCGAGATCACCGACGACCTGTCCGCGGTCCTGGACCGCGCTGCGGTCGAGGGAACCCCCAGCGCCTCGCTGGGTACGGCACCCGAGGTCTCGGGGACGACCCTGACCTGGACCGGGACGCTGCAGCCCGGCGAGTCGGTCGTCCTCACGTACGCGGTGCGGGTCGATGCCGACGCGCCGGCCGGGACTCTCCTGCACAACGTGGCCGACGGCTCCGCGACCCCGCCGACCGGTCCGCCGCTGACCCCTCCGGCGGTCGAGACCGAGCACCCGATCCCCGGCTTCGTGATCTCCAAGTCCTCGGAGCCGACCGCCGGGTCGACGATCCGGGGCGGCGAGTCCATCACCTACACCCTCACCGGGGAGAACACGGGGGCGACGACGCTCGACCCCGCGACCCTCACCGACGACCTCTCGGCCGTGCTCGGGCACGCGACCCTCGTCCCCGCCTCGATCACGTCCACGGCCGGCGACCTTCCCGTGCTGGACGGGACCACGCTCACGTGGACCGGCGCGCTCGCCCCGGGCCAGAAGGTCACGGTCGGCTACCAGGTGATCGTCGACCTCGACGTCGCCGCGGGAACGATCGTGCAGAACACCGTGACGGGCTCCGGCCAGCCGCCCACAGGACCGCCGATCGTCCCTCCGCCGGTCGTGACCGAGCACAGGGTGCCCGGCTTCACGCTCGAGAAGAGCTCGGACCCGGTGTCCGGGACCACGGTGTCTCCCGGTGACACCGTCACCTACACGCTGCGCGGCACGAACACCGGTGCCACGGTCCTGGACCCCGTCGTCGTCACGGACGACCTGGCGGCCGTGCTCGATCATGCCGACCTGGTCCCCGGGTCGATCACCTCGAACATCGGCGTCGTGCCGGAGCTCACCGGGACGACGCTCCGGTGGGAGGGCGTGCTGAACCTCGGCCAGCAGGTCGTCATCCAGTACACCGTCACGGTCGACACCGACGCCCCGGCAGGATCGGTCCTGCACAACGTCGCGACAGGCACCGCCACGCCGCCCACGGGGCCGCCGATCGTCCCGCCCCCGGTCGAGACCCAGCACCCGACCCCCGGGTTCGCCCTGACCAAGACGTCGGACCCGGCGTCGGGGACCACCGTCCGCGGCGGTGACACGATCACCTACACCGTGACGGGCACCAACACGGGCGAGACGCTCCTCGACCCGGTCGTCATCTCCGACGACCTCTCGGGTGCGCTCGACGACGGCGCGCTCGTCGAGGGCAGCCTCGAGGCGTCCATCGGCTCACCGGCCCTGACCGCGGACGGGTTCACCTGGACGGGACAGCTCCAGGTCGACGAGTCGGTCGTCATCACCTACCAGGTCGTCGTCGACGAGACGCACGACGACGGCGCGATCGTCCGCAACGTCGTCTCCGGGAGCGCGACCCCTCCGGGGGAGCCGCCGCTCACGCCTCCGGACGTCGTCACCGAGCACCCGACCCCGGGGTTCACGGTCGCCAAGTCGGCCGACCCGGCCTCGGGCTCCGACGTCCGGCCCGGTGACACGCTCTCCTACACGATCACGGGGACGAACACGGGAGCGACCACGCTCGACCCGGTCGTGATCGTCGACGACCTCTCGAAGGTCCTCGACAGCACGACGCTCGTCGACGGGTCGATCACCTCGAGCCGAGGAGCCGCGCCGACCCTGCAGGGGAGCTCTCTCACCTGGTCGGGCGCGCTCGGTGTCGGGCAGGACGTCGTGATCACCTATCAGGTCACGGTCGACGAGGACGCCGCCGGTGCGACGGTCCTCAACACGGTCGACGCCGGAGCGCAGCCCCCGACGGGGCCGCCGGTCACGCCGCCCGAGGTCACGACGCAGCACCCGGTGCCCGGGTTCTCGCTGGCCAAGGCCTCCGACCCGGTCTCCGGCCGGTCCGTCCAGGGCGGGGACTCCATCACCTACACCGTGACGGGCACCAACACGGGCGCCACGGTCCTGGATCCCGTCGCGATCTCGGACGACCTCTCGGACGTCCTGGACGACGCAGCGCTCGTCGAGGGTTCGCTCGCCGCGACGATCGACGGGCAGCCGGCCACGGCGCCGTCCCTGACGGGGACCGAGCTCCTGTGGACCGGCGTGCTCCAGCCGCAGCAGGTCGTGGTCGTCACCTACCGGGTGACGGTCGACGCGGACGTCCCCCCGGGGGCGCTCGTGAAGAACGCCGCCTCGGGAACGGCGACCCCGCCCACGGGTCCGCCCATCACCCCGCCCGAGGTCACGACGCAGCACCCGGTGCCCGGGTTCGAGGTCGCCAAGACCTCCGACCCGGCGAGCGGGACCGCCGTCCGCGCGGGAACCGTCATCACCTACACGGTCACGGGCACCAACACGGGTGCGACGCCGCTGAGTCCTGTCACGCTCCTCGACGACCTGTCGAAGGCGCTCGACAAGGCCACGCTCGTCGCGGGCTCGCCCACGGTCGCGATCACGGGCGACGGGAGCCAGGGCACGCAGCCCACGACCCCGACGCTCGTGGGCGCCGCGCTCTCCTGGCAGGGCGAGCTCGGCGTCGGGCAGACGGCGACCCTGACCTACCAGGTGCTCGTGAACGCGGACGTCCCTGAAGGGGCGCTCGTGCAGAACCGGGTCACGGGGACGGCCACGCCCCCGGTCGGGCCGCCGATCGCACCGCCCGAGGTCACCACCGAGCACCCCGTCCCGGGGTTCGTCGTGGCCAAGACGGCCGACCCGGCCGACGGGTCGACGGTCCAGCCCGGGCAGACCATCACGTACACGGTCACGGGCACCAACACGGGGGCCACGGTCCTGGACCCGGTCGTCGTCACGGACGACATGTCCGCGGTCCTGGACCACGCCGCGTACGTGGACGGCTCGGCGGCCGCGACGGTCGGCGGGGTGCCGGTCGAGGCTCCTTCGCTCGACGGCACGACCCTCACCTGGACGGGCGCGCTGCCCGTGGGGGCCGCGGTCACGCTCACCTACCAGGTGGTGGTCGACCAGGACGCCCCCGCGGGGACGACGCTCCGGAACCGTGCGAGCGGTCAGGGCACGCCTCCGACGGGTCCGCCGATCACGCCCCCGCCGATCCTGGTCCAGCACCCGACCCCCGGTTTCGCGCTGACCAAGGTGTCCGACCCGGGGTCGGGGGCCGACGTCCGGCCCGGGCAGACCATCACCTACACCGTGACGGGGGCCAACACCGGGGCGACGGTCCTGGCGCCGGTCGAGATCTCGGACGACCTGTCCAAGGTCCTGGACAGCGCGACCTTCGTCGAGGGTTCGCTCGCGGCGACGGTCGACGGCCAGCCGGCCACGGCGCCGTCCCTGGCGGGGACCGAGCTGACCTGGTCGGGGACGTTGCAGCCTCGCCAGGCCGTGACGCTCATCTATCAGGTGACGGTCGCCGAGGGCGCCGCGGGTGCTCTCGTCGAGAACACCGTGCGCGGTCAGGCGACACCGCCCACGGGTCCGCCCGTCACGCCGCCCGAGGTCACGACCGAGAACCCGGTCCCCGGGTTCGAGGTCGCCAAGACCTCCGACCCGGCGTCGGGCTCGACGGTCCAGGCCGGGCAGACCATCACCTACACGGTCACGGGTACCAACACGGGTGCGACGGTCCTGGACCCGGTGGTCCTGTCCGACGACCTCGCGAAGGTCCTGTCGGGCGCGACGTTCGTCGAGGGGTCGATCGAGGCCACGGTCGCGGGTGCTCCGGTCGACGGGGCGACGCTCCAGGGGACGGCGCTCACGTGGTCGGGGGCGCTGCGGCCGGGGCAGGCCGTGACGGTCACCTACCAGGTGAAGGTCGACGCAGGCGTCGGGGCGGCGACGGTCCTGAAGAACGTCGTGACGGGTACCGCGACGCCCCCCGTGGGGCCGCCGCTCACGCCGCCGCCGGCGACGACCGAGCACCGGACGCCGCCGCCCCCGGCGCCGGTCGCACCCCCTACGACTCCCGGGGAGTGGCTCGCGACCACGGGATCCACGGTGGGTCCGGTGCTCGCGGCGGCGTTGCTCATGACGCTCCTGGGCCTGGTGCTCGTCAGGGCCCGACGGCGCCGCTCGCCCGAGTGATCGGGTCCGCCCGGTAGCGGGTGCGGTGCGGGCGGGCGGGGTGCTCCCGAGAGGGGGCCCCGCCCGTCGTCGTGCCCGGCGGTGCCCTGGGAGAGCGGCGCGGCCCGCCCTGGGCGAGCGGCGCCGTCGGGCGGGGGACGAAAGTCCCTGACCCCCGGGACCGTCGTCCGTGGCCCGGGGCGGGCCGCGGACGCGAGGCTGGGAGCATGACGAACCGTGGAGAGAACCTGACTGCTGCCGTCGTCTACGAGTCGATGTTCGGGAACTGTGAGAAGGTCGCCCGCCAGATCGCCGCGGGCATGGCGACGGGCGTTCCCGTCAAGGTCGTCGACGTCGCGGACGCCGTGGCGGACCCCTCGCTCCTCGACGACGTCGACCTGGTGGTCGCGGGCGGTCCGACGCACTCCATGTCGATGAGCCGCCCGGGGACCCGGGCCGAGGCCGTCCAGCGCTCGGGCGGCACGGTGCCGGCCCGCAACGTCGGGCTCCGCGAGTGGTGCGTCGCGCTCCCCGACCACGCCGAGGGGACCGGCCCGCGCTGGGTCACGACGTTCGACACGCGCACCGCCCTGGGTCGCGCGATCCCGAGCTCGGCGTCGCGCGCCGCGGCCAGGATCATCACCCGCAAGGGCTACGAGATGCTCGTCCCGCTCAAGTCGTTCCTCGTCGAGGACGCGGCGGGGCCGCTGGTCGACGGGCACATGGAGCAGGCGTACGTGTGGGGCGAGTCGATCGCCGCGGCGCTGCGCGCGAAGGCGCCGCTCACGGTCTGAGACCGTGCGTGCAGGACGGCCCCACCAGCAGCCGAGCCCGGCCGGGGAAGACGGGCTCAGCCGCCGGTGGGGCCGTCGTGCTGCTGGAGCAGGCCCGTGACGACGTCGAGGATCACGGAGTCCTCCATGCCGAGCGCCCGTCCGTGGGCCACGAGCTCGGTCGCGTGCGCGGCGAACGAGCGCTGGTCGGCCTCCGAGGTGCCGTGCTCGGGCACGGCGACCACGGTCCCCGTGCGTCGCCGCGAGACGACGGCCCCGGTCGCCTCGAGCTCGCGGTAGGCGCGCTGGACCGTCCCGACCGAGATCCCCAGGTCGCGCGCGAGGTCGCGCGACGAGGGCAGGCGGTCGCCCGGGGTCAGGGCCCCGAGCGAGACGAGCGCGGTGATCTGGCTGCGGATCTGCTCGTAGACGGGGACGGGTCCTTCGAGGTCGACCGTGAGGGTCTTCATGCGGGGGACGGCTGGGGCGCCGCGGGAGCGGCCGGTGCGGGGTGGCGCGCGAGCACCGAGAGACCCGCGACGACCGAGGTGATCCCGATCGCCGTGGCGACCGCGAAGGCGACGAACGCGGCGGGGCTGCGGTCCGCCGAGAACAGGGCGAGGGACGCGAGGAGCATGACCGCGGCCGTGCCCAGCCCGACGAGGAGCTGCACGCCCGCGAGCACGTGCGCGGCGCTGAGGCGGCGCAGCGCGTCGTCCTCGGCGGCGGTCGCTCCGCTCACGACCGAGCGGCGCGAGACCAGCTTGAGGACGCCCAGCGTCGCGAGGGTCACGACGGCCAGCGCGACGAGCAGCGGCACCCCGTAGGGCCAGCCCGGGTACGGGCCCGAGCTCCCCGTGGACCAGCCGTCGGGCGAGACCTGGATGGGGGCGTCGACGGCGCGCCCGCCCTCGCCCGCGGTCAGACCGAACACCACGAGCCCGACGGCGGAGACCGCCACGGTCACGAGGAAGAGCGTCAGGCGCCACTCGCCCAGGGAGCGGACGCTGCGACGAGAGAGGGCCGCGGTCCGCACCGCGCCCTGGGTGCGGGGCCAGGTCAGCTCGCCCACGGCGCGGACGGCGAGCAGGAGCACGGCCGTGGCGGGCGGTGCGACGGCGAGCAGCAGGCCGGGGGTGTGCGTGCTGCTCGTGAGGTCCGCGGCGCCCACGGGGGAGAGGGCGTAGGCGATCACGAGCAGCGCGAGCAGGCCCGCGACGGCCGAGGTCGTCCGTTCGTGGGTCAGGGCGGCGTCGAGCACCTTGCGGGTCGGGTGCCGACGGACGCGGACGGAGCCGGCCAGGATCAGCACAGCGGCCGAGACGGCGCAGAGCGCGGCCAGGGCGGCGACGGGCGGACCGAACATGGGCACTCCTCCGACTGGATCAATGAATCATAGTATTGACTCATTGACGCCCAGGTGTCCACCCCGCCCGTCGTGGTCCCGACCGCGGGGTGCGCCTCGCCGCGTGGCTCGGCGCACCCCGCGGGCGTCACCAGGTCGAGGGCGCCGGGGGCGCGACGACCGGGGGCCGGTCGTCGCACGTGATGGTGTTCGGCAGCTCCCACGGCGCGAGCCACGGGCCGGTGGTCCCGCCCCCGTCGTTCCCGCCGAGGTCGGTCACCGTGAACTCGGAGCCCGTCGCCGGGAAGTTGAACGAGCCGCAGTTGTTGATGCCGACCGCCCCGACGTTCCGGGCGTCGACGTTCTCGAACGTCGCCGAGCCTGCGACCCGCGCGCTCAGGACCGAGGTGCCGGTCCCGTCGATCCGCGTGTCCTTGAAGTGGACGCCACGGATCGCGACCTGGTCCTTCACGGGCCAGTCGGAGACCAGCATGATCGCGTTGTAGGTGCTGTCGAGGAAGTGGTTGCCGACGACCTGGACGTCGGCGTCGATGTCGCGGTCGAGCGCGTAGAACCAGATCGCACCGAGCCCGATGTTCCAGTTGAGCTCGTACGTCCCGGACCGCACGGTCGTGTTGTCCGTGATCCGGAGGCTGCCCGTGAAGGGCTCGGCGCCGAACCGTGACCCGACGTGGAGCGCGCTGCCCTCGCGGACGGGGTCGGCGACCAGGTTCCTCGACACGGTGTTGTCGGTGCCGCCGTAGACCGCGATCCCGTTCGCGAGCGTCGGGGACTGGATCGTGTTCCGGTCGAACGTGTTGTTCGCGTTGGCGAGCTTCTCCGACCACATGGCCAGGCCGTCGTCGCCCGTGTTGCGGACCAGGTTGTTCGAGACGACCGAGCCGGTCACGCCGCCGTGGAAGTTGAGACCGTCGGCGATCTGGTCGGTGATGACGTTGTTCGTGACGCGCAGGTTGTCCATGGGGCCGTCGAACCACAGCCCCACCTTGGTCCGGTGGATGTAGAGCCCGTCGATCGTCGAGTCGCTCATGGCCCCGCCCACGCCGTTCACCTGGTCGGTGTCGATGCGCTCGCGGACGTCTCCCTCGATCGTGAACCCGGACAGGTGGACGTTGCGGCTCCCGCCATCCGCCGCGTCCTTGCCGTAGAAGCCCACCCCCGTGTGCACCGAGCCGTCGGGCGCGGGCGTCGCGAGCGCCGTCTCGCGGCCCTTGACGATCGTGTACCAGCTGCCCGCGCCCTGGATCGTCACGTCGTCGACCATGATGTGGCGGTTCACCTGGAAGGTGCCCGGCGGGACGTAGACGGGGAGCCTGGCCTTCTTCGCGAACGCGATCGCCTTGTCGAACGCGGCGGCCGAGTCGCGGCGACCGAACGGGTCGGCGCCGAACGCGAGCACGTTCGCGGCGCGCAGCGTGAGCTTCGGAGGGGCCACGACCTGCGAGTCGAGCAGGTCGATCACGGTCCAGGCGGCCTGGCTCCCGGCGGGGACGGTGAGCCGGACGGTCGAGCCGGCCGGGTAGGTCCTCGTCAGGAGCAGGCGCTGCTCGTCGTAGAAGTGCGTGGGCCGGAACGGCTTGGTGATCTCGGGGGCGGGGGTCGTGGCGGCCGGGACGCACGCGCACTCGGTGATCCACCAGTCGGGGTGCAGGAGGTCCGCGTCCGGGTCGTTCGTGAACGGGTACTGGTTGTAGAGCCACGAGTACTGCGAGGTGAGCGTCATGGTCCGGCTCGGGCCCCGGTCGACCGACACCGCGAGCGGCGCGGTGATCCCGCCGCCGCCCGGCGCGTCCGGGATCGAGTACCGAACGGTCAGAGCGTTGGCGGCCTTCGGCAGCGTGAACTCGACGTGCTGGCCCGGTGTGAGCCGGACGCCCGAGCGTCCCGAGGCCTCGGACGCGAGCGTGTAGGCGGTCCGGTCGGGGGTGAGGACGGTGCCGTTCGTGACGGCCGACTCGGCCTCCTGCTCGACGATCCCGAGGTCCGCGCCGCGGCCAGCGACGAGGTCCGGGGCCAGTGCCGCACGGGTCGCGGCGGGGCTCGGGGGGCGCGGGTCGCGGCCATGGGCGGACGCGCCGGCCGCGGTGCCGACCACGAGGCCGAGTGCGACGGTGAGCGCGGTGAGCGAGGTCAGGGGGGATCGGGTCCGCGCTCGTCCCCCGAGGGGGAGAGTGGGGCTGAGGTGTGTTCGTGTCATCGTCGACTCGACTTCTCTCGGGAAGGCGCTGCCTTCGCGGTGCAGGGCGTCCTCGCCCTGACGGTGAGCCCGAATCTATGGCCGAGCGCTCACCCGCGCAAGGGTTCTGCGAGAAGTTTTCGTGCTTCTGTCGATTTCTTGCGTCGATGCGGTGGTGACTACCCGCGACGGGTGATGCCCCGACCACCAGGTGCCGGGGAAGGTGGGGAGCACGATCCCTCGGCCACAGGAGACCACCATGAGCGACACCACCCCGCCGACCGCCCCCGACACCGTGGTCCTCGTCCACGGCCTGTGGATGACGCCTCGCAGCTGGGAGCACTGGGTCCCGTACTACGAGGCCAAGGGGTTCCGCGTGCTCACGCCCGGCTACCCGGGGTTCGAGATCGAGGTCGAGGCGCTGCGCGAGAACCCCGAGGTCATCGCGAGGCTCACGGTCCCCGAGACCGTCGACCACCTCGCCGGGATCGTCGAGGGCCTCGACAGGCCGCCCATCATCATGGGCCACTCGTTCGGCGGCACCCTGACCCAGCTCCTGCTGGCCCGCGGCCTGGGCGCGTCGGCCGTCGTGATCGACGCGGCGCCGACCGAGGGCGTGCGGGTCAACCCGCCGTCGCAGATCAAGTCGCTCTTCCCCATCCTCAACAACCCCGCCAAGGCGCACCGCGCCGCGGGGTTCACGCCCGAGCAGTTCCACTACGCGTTCACCAACACGCTCACGGCCGAGGAGTCCCGCGAGGTCTACGACCGCTACCACATCCCTGCTCCCGGGAGCTGGGTGTGGGCCTACGGGCTCATCGCCAACTTCAAGCCGGGCAAGCAGGAGACCTGGGTCGACTACGACGCCGACCGTGCACCGCTCCTGTTCATCACGGGCAGCGAGGACCACATCATGCCCGCGTCCGTGAACCGGTCGAACGCCCACAAGTACCACCGCTCGCCCGCGGTGACCGAGGTCCTGGACCTCGAGGGCCGTTCGCACTGGACGTGCGCCGAGCCCGGCTGGGAGGCCGTCGCGGACGCCGCCCTCGACTGGGCCGTCGCGCACGCCCGGGCGCCCCAGGCCGCGGGGGAGCCGGCCTGAGACGACCGACCACCTGCGCGAGGCCCCCGCCCGGCACGGGCGACGGCTACCGCCGGACCGTCGCTCCGAAGTCGGGCGGGCGCAGCGCGCGCGCGAGCTGACGGCGCGAGGAGACCCCGAGCTTCCGGAACGCCTTGCGCAGGTGGTAGTGCACGGTGTGCGGGCTGATGAACAGGTGCGCGGCGATCTCCGCGTTGGTCGCGCCCGTGGCGGCGAGCTCGGCCACGCTCTGCTCCTGCGCGGTCAGACCCGTCGTGGGGCGGTCGAGCGGGACCTGGGCCCGCCCCGTGACCGCAGCCAGCTCGCGGCGGGCGCGCGCCGCGAACGGCTCGGCGCCCATGCGCTCGAACAGGTCGAGCGCGGCGCCCAGGGCGACGGTCGCCTCGCGCCGGCGACGCCGTCGCCGCAGCCACTCGCCGTGCAGGAGGTGGGTCCGTGCGAGGTCGGCGACCGCGCGTGTCCGCGACAGGTGCCCGACGGCGTCACGGAAGTGGGCGTCCGCCTCACCGTCCTCCGCGAGGAGGGCTCGCGAGCGGGCGAGCACGCCCAGGCCCCACAGCGCCCCGCTCGCCAGGGTCACGTCGGCGAGCCGGGCGAGCGCGGCGCGGGCCGTGTCGTCGTGACCGCTGCGTCGTGCGGACTCCACGAGGTCCGGCAGGACGCGGATCCCGACCTGCAGGAACCCCTCGCGGGCGATCGCCGACGCAGCGTCGAACGCGGCGGCGTGGTCGCCGGCCGCGAGGTCGAGCAGCATACGGGCGGTCCGCGCCAGGCTCGCGGCCCCACCCAGGCCCAGGTGGTCCGCGGCCCCCTGCGCCTGGTCGATCCGCTCGCGCAGCGCGGGGGAGTCGGGACCGTGCCACGCGAGCAGCTCGACGTTGGCGAAGATCCGGGCTTGCTCCGGGCTGAGCCCCACGGCCTCGCGGAGCTCGTGGACCTCGGCCAGGAGGCGGTCGGCCGCACCGAGCTGACCCATCACGGTCTCGCACAGCGCGAGCACCCACAGGGCCGAGTCCAGGGCAGGGATCGCGCCGGCGGCCCGGGTCTGAGCGGCGGCCTGGCGCACGAGCTCGTCGCGAGCAGCGTCGTCCCACAGTGCCGTGGTCACGGCGACGGCCAGGAGGCCGTGCCGCTGGAACGTCTCGGAGGACGCCGCGCCGGGCGCACGCATCGACTCGACGGCGGCCCGCAGCGCGGGGACGCACCGGGCGTCGGGCGTCGTCGCGAGCGCTGCGAGCGCGCCCAGCAGGGTCGAGGCCATGTCGCTCGGCCGGTCGAGAGTCGTGTCGTCGGTGCTGTCGACCTCCTGGGCGCGTGCCTCGCGCGCGAGGTCCGCGAGGGTGTCGTCACCCGCCGCGCGCTCGGCGCCGAGGATCTCGCCGAACGCCGTGAGCAGCGCGTCCTGGGCAGCCGCCGGGTCCGTCGCGCGCAGCGTGCGCGCGGCGCGCAGGAAGAGGCCCGGGCTCTCGGCCGCGGCGTGCGGAGCCCCGGAGTACTTGCGGGCGACGGCCCGAGCGGTGAGGCACCGTGCGAGGACCGCCGGGGCGATGAAGTTCTCGTCCACCCCGTCCAGGAGGGCCAGCGCACGGACCGGCGACCCGGCGAGCGACGCGGCCTCGGCGGCCGAGACCGCGCGTCCGTCCCGCCGCGGACCTGGTGCGGTGAGCTCGACCGCGCGGGCGAGGAAGGCCGCGCGGGCCGCGTAGCCGCCTCGGGCGCGGGCACGCTCGGCGCCCTGCTCGAGCGCTGCCGCCACGCCCTCGTCAGGGCCGAGGGCTGCTGCCGAGAGGTGCCAGGCACGCTGGTCGACGTCGGCCGGCCTGTTCGTCACGGCGGCGAGCGCGGCGTGGGCGGCCCGGCGCTCGCTGCCGGTCGCGCCGCGGTAGACGGCCGACCGCACGAGCGGGTGGCGGAACGCGACGTGGCTCTCGACCGTCACGAGGCGGTCGCGCTCGGGCGCGTCGGAGGCGTCGTCGGGCAGGCCGAGGGCCTCGGCGGCGGCCCTGACGTATGCCGTGTCGCCCCCGGGCTCGGTCGCGGCGAGCAGGAGCCAGCGCTGGGTCGGGCGAGCGTACGCGCGAGTGTGCCGCTGGTAGTGGTCCTCGAGGTGGCTGCCGACAGGGAGGGGCGCGGAGAGCACCGCGCCGCCCGCGAGCTGAGCGGCGCTCAGCTCGCCGCTCAGGTCGAGCAGCGCGAGCGGGTTGCCGCCCGTCGCGGCGACGATCGAGTCGGCGACCTGCGGGTCGAGGGCCGTGCCCACCCGGGAGCGCAGGAGCGAGAGCGCCGCGTCCCGCGGGAGCCCTGCGAGGTCCACCGTGGGCAGGTCCGACACCGCGGCCGCGCCCGGCGTCCCGGCCCGGACCGAGAGGACCAGGGCCACCCGCTCGGCGCGCAGCCTGCGGCCCACGAACGCGAGAAGGTCGAGGGACTCGCGGTCGAGCCACTGCGCGTCGTCGGCGAGCACGAGGACGGGGGCGTCGTCGGACAGCGCGGCCAGGAGGGACAGCACGGCGAGGCTCACGAGGAACCGGTCCGGTGCGGGGCCCGACGACGTCCCGAGGGCCGTGCGGAGCGCGTCCGCCTGGGGAGCGGGGAGGCCCGCGATGCGCGACGCCCGGGGGAGGAGCGCGCGCTGGACGGCCGCGAAGGGCAGGTCCGTCTCGGTCTCGGTCCCCGTGAGGCGTAGGACGTCGAGGTCGCCCGCCGTGGCGGACAGCCGGTCGAGCAGGGCGGTGCGGCCCGATCCGGGCTCCCCCCTCAGGACCAGCACCCGGCTCGATCCCTGACGCACGGAGACCAGCAGGTCGTCGAGGACCTGCTTCTCGCGCTCGCGGCCGATCAGGGTCACGTCGCCCGGACGCGCGGACATGGCACCACATCCCTCGAGCCCCGCCGGAGGGCTCCGTCCACGGCACGGCGGGGGTCGGGACGCCCCTCAGCGGGACACTATCGGGTGAAGCGGGCTACGTCACCGGGAAGGGGTCGACGGGGCGCCGCGGGCTACCGGCGAGGCGGGGCGCCGAGCCCGGGGCGACTGCCGATCTCCTGGTACTCGGCAAGGACCCGACGTGCGGTGAGCTGCATCCACAGCCCGTAGGCGCTCGTGACGAGTGCCGCACCGAACCCGACGACGCCCCACGTCGTCTGCCACGGCGCTCCAAGGCTTGTGAGGTAGAGACCGATCCCGGCGACCACGAGCATCACGGTCCCGAGGTAGTAGTCGATCGTGCGGCCGAAGATCGCGGGCATGGGGTAGAAGTGCAGCGCGACGACCAGGACGACGGCCGGAAGAACCCACTCCCACCGTCCCAGCAGCCCCAGGACGACCACCGACGTGAGGATGAGGCCACCCTGGATGCTCCCGACGATCGTCATGCCCCGGGTGATGCGCGTGTCGACGGCACCGGTCGCGTGCGGGAGCTCGCGACCGAGCCGGACGAGGCGGGCCGCGCTCCGCGCGAGATGGACCGACCACGCGACGGCCGCGAGGAAGAAGACGAGGCCGGGCACGCCCCACGCGACCACAGGCCAGATCGCATAGACGGGGGTGAAGATCGCCATCGGGACGAGCCCCGACGCCGTGCCGGTGAGGATCGTCCCCACACGGTTCTCGAGATCGTCGTGCACTGCGGCCCCCTCGTCGCTGGATGATGTCCGTCGCAGTCTGTCGCATCCCGGTGCTCTGACGACGGCTCGACCACCCACCGGTCCGCGCGGCCCGGCATGGTCGAACCGCCGCGACGGCTGCAGGCTGCGGGGTTCGGACCTGTTTGTGCGGAGCCACCACCATTGTGGTGGCTCCGCAGAAACACAACCCGCCCCCGCAGGGTCGCGGACTCCGACGCCGGTCGTCGGTGCGAAGCTCTGACGCAAGCCGGGCGGCCCGGGCGGCCCGGGCGGCCCGGGCGACCCCGGCGACCCCGGCGACCCCGGTCGTCGGTCGACCGTCAGTCGACCGTCACGGCGTCGAGCACCGGGAGCCGCGCCGCGCGCAGCGCGGGCCAGCCCGCGGCCAGGACGCCGACGAGCACCGCGATGCCCACCATGGTCCCGAGCCCGGCCCACGGGATCGCGAGGGCGGTGAAGCCCGTGCTCGCGAACACGGTCGGCATCGCAGCGGCGAGCCCCACGCCCACCGCGAGCCCGAGGAGTGTCCCGAACACGGCCGTGAGCACCGACTCGATGACGATCGTCCCGGCGAGCTGCGACCGTCCGAGCCCGACGGCCCGCAGCAGCCCGATCTCACGCGTCCGTTCGATCACCGACAGCGCCAGGGTGTTGACGATGCCGAGGACCGCGATGACGATCGACAGCCCCAGCAGGGCGTAGAGGATCGTGAGCATCTGGTCGATCTGGCTCGCGAGCGCCGAGACGTACTCCTCGTCGTCCATGACCGACACGATCATGTACGGCTCGGCGGCCGCTGTGACCGCGGCGTCGAGCTCGGCCTGGGACACGCCGTCGGCCGCCTTGACCAGGAGCATGGTCGACATCTCCGCGGGGGCGACCGAGAGCTGCGCGAACACCGCGTCGGGCACGACGACCGGGACGCCCAGCGCGGGCGAGTCGAAGATCGACCCGATCGTGACGTCCACGCTGCCCTGCTGGGAGCGGAGCGTCAGCTCGTCACCCAGACCCCAGCCCTCGTCGGCCGCGGTCGCCTGGAGGACGCTGACCTGCCCGTCGGCGAGCGAGTCGAGGCTGCCCTCGACCGTCTCGGTCTGCCACGTGCGGCCGAACACCCCCGGGTCCACCCCGAGCACGAACAGAGGAGACGCGTCGGCAGCGTCCCCAGAGGACGACCCGACGAAGTACTGGTCGGCCGTGAGCGAGTCAGCCGCACCGACCTCGGGCAGCGTCGAGATGTCGCTCACGGCCCCCGAGGGGACCGTGCCCGTCGCGGACTCCACGACCAGGTCGGCCAGCGACTCGTCGGCCACGATGGACTTCATCGACGCCTGCATCGACACGGCCAGGACCGAGGCAGCACCGACGAGGGACATGCCGATCATGAGGGCGCTCGCGGTGCTCGCGGTGCGGCGTGGGTTGCGCGTCACGTTGCCGCGCGCCAGCGTCCCGAGGGGCTTGGCCCACGCGACGAACGGCGCCGACATGACGTGCAGGACGCCGCGCGCGACGACGGGCGCCAGCAGGAGCGTCCCCACGATCACCCCGACGGCCCCGAGACCGAGGAGCGCCCCGGTGCCCGCGGTCTCGTCGGCCGCCGCCTGGACGACCGCGACGACCACGGCGCCCACGCCCGCACCGGCGACGACCGCGCCCGCGATGCCACGAGCGCGGAGCGACCCGGCCTGGGCGGGGGAGTCGTCGCGCATGGCCTCGACCGGGGCGACGAGCGCTGCGCGTCGGGCCGGGAGGGCCGCCGACGCGACCGAGACGACCACGCCCAGCACGAGAGAGACCACGACGGTCGTCGCGTCGAGCGGGATGTCGCCCGCGAGCTCCATGCCCATCGACCCGAACATCGCCTTGAGCGCGGTGACGAGCCCCAGCCCGCCGAGCACCCCGAGCGTGCCGCCGAGCGCCCCGATGACCGCGGCCTGGACCAGGATCGAGGCGAACACCTGGAGCGGGGACGCCCCCACGGCGCGCAGCAGGGCGAGCTCGCGCTGCCGCTGCCGCACCGTCATCGCGAACGTGTTGGCGATGATGAACCCGCCGACGAACAGCGAGATGCCCGCGAAGACCAGCAGGAACGTCTCGATGAACCCGAGCTGCGACGCGATGTCCTCGCGGGCCTCGTCGCGAGCCGTATCGCCCGTGACGGCCTCGACGGGGGAGGTGCCGGTGACGGCGGACGCAGAGCTGTCGAGCGCGACCGTGATCCGGTCGGCGAGCTCCTGCTCGCCCACGCCGTCCTCGGCCAGGACCGAGATCGTCGAGACCATGCCGTCGGGCGCGAAGGCCGCCGCGGCCGTCGGCTCGTCGAAGAACACGATGCTCGCGCCCGCCATCGAGGCACCCATGTCCACGATCCCGGTCAGGGTCGCCTCGGCGACCTGTCCTGCGACGACGAGCGTGGTCGAGTCCCCTACCGTGAGGCCGCTGGCCTCGGCCGTGCCGGCCTCGAGCAGGAACTCCCCGGGGCCCGACGGCGCCGCGCCCTCCGCGATCGGCGTCGAGGGGTCGGTGGCCCGCCACGCGAGGCCGAACGTCGGCGCGCCCGTGGTGGGCGGCGGGGTGCCGTCCGCCCCGACGAGCACCAACGGACCGGTGTAGTCGGCGAAGGCGTGCGCGACGCCGTCGACCCCCTGGACCGTGTCCGTCAGGTCCGCCGGGATCGTGGTGCGGACCTCGCCCGCGCTCGCGTTCTCCTGCGTGAGCGCCGCGGAGTCCTCGCCACCGCGCAGGTAGACGTCGAACGAGGACCCGGCGTCGACGATCCCGTCGAACGTCGAGGAGAGCATCTCGCGCAGCGAGAACGTGCCCGCGACGAACGAGACGCCGAGCACGACCGCGAGGATGGACAGCCCGAGGCGCACGAGGTGCGCACGGACGTTGCGCAGGGCGACGCGCAGCATCAGGCGGCCGCCTTCTTGCGCGTGAGCGAACCCAGGACGGCGAGCACCGAGTCGGGCGTCGGGTCGGTGACCTCGTCGACGATCCGGCCGTCGGCCAGGAACAGGACGCGGTGCGCGTAGCTCGCCGCGACGGGGTCGTGCGTGACCATGACGACCGACTGGCCCAGGTCGTCGACCGACTCGCGCAGGAACGTCAGGACCTCGCGCGAGGACGTCGAGTCCAGGTTGCCCGTGGGCTCGTCCGCGAACACGACCGCGGGACGGGAGACCAGGGCGCGCGCGCACGCGACGCGCTGCTGCTGGCCGCCGGACAGCTCGCTCGGGCGGTGCGTGAGGCGGTCCGTGAGCCCGACGGCGTCGACCACCTTGGCGAGGTACGCCCGGTCCACGGGCTTGCGGGCGATGTCGAGGGGCAGCGTGATGTTCTCCTCGGCCGTGAGCGTCGGGACGAGGTTGAACGACTGGAAGACGAAGCCGAGCTGGGTGCGCCGCAGCTTCGTGAGCTGTCGCTGGTTCATGCCCGAGACCACCAGGTCGTCGACCACGACCGTGCCGGCCGTCGGGGAGTCGAGCCCCGCCATGCAGTGCATGAGGGTCGACTTGCCCGAGCCCGAGGGGCCCATGATCGCGGTGAAGCGGCCTCGCCCGAAGTCGACGTCGACGCCCGCGAGCGCGTGGACGGCCGTCGGGCCCTTGCCGTAGGTCTTGACCAGGCCACGGGCGGACGCGATGGTCGGCGCTGCCGCGCTCGGCGCGGCCCCGCTCGGCGCGGCCCCGCTCGGCGCGGGATCGCCCGAGACGGCGGTGGGGGACGTCGTGGTGCGGGACGGGGAAGGCATGGCGGGCTCGTCTCTGGAGGGTGCGCTGGGCTGTGCAGCGCCCCTGACGGAGCGAGCCGACGGGGCGATGAGCCCTGTCCGCGGTCACCCCTCCGAGCCGCTGGCACCATGCTGGCGCGCACGGCCCGTGCGGGGCATCGGGGATGCCCCTGAGACGAACCCTGAGAGTTTCCTGGGGATGGGCCTGGGCCGGACGTGCGGCGAGGCTCGGCTCAGACCCGCGGCCTACGGCGTCGGCGGGACCACCGGGTCGGCAGGCGGGGCGGGGTCCGCGGGCGGGGCCGGGTCGGCAGGCGGGGCCGGGTCGGCCGGGGCGTCGTTCTTGGGCGTCTTCTTGGGCGGCTTGGGAGCGGGCGCCTGTCCCAGCATCGCGGGGTCGGGGCCCGGGAAGCCGACGACCGGCGTGCCCTCGAGCGCGGTCTCCATGTAGGACCGCCACGTCGGTGCCGCGAGCGTCGAGCCGTACCACCGCTTCTCGTAGCGGCCGTTGATGCGCATGTAGCTCATCGAGACGTCGTTCTCGGCGTTGCCGATCCACACTGCCGTGACGAGCTGGGGCGTGTACCCGATGAACCAGGTGTGGTGGTTGTTGTTCGCGGTCCCCGACTTGCCTGCGCTCGGGCGGGAGAGCTGGGACTTCTTGGCCGTCCCCTGCGTCATGACGTTCTCCAGCGCGAACGTCACGGTGTTCGCGATCCGCGGGTCGACCGCGTTCGGGGTGCAGTTCGCCGAGGGGACCGGGAGGTCTGTGCCGTCGGCGCCGACGACGCGCGTGATCGCGATCGGTGCGCAGTAGGTGCCGCCGCTCGCGAACGTCGCGTAGGCCGCGGCCATCTGGAGCGGGGACGAGTTCTGGGTACCGATCGTCATGGTGGGCATGACGTGGATCGAGGACGCGTCGCCCTTGAGCTCGGACGTGATCGAGGGGCGCAGCCCGGCGTTCCATGCCATGTCCCGGACTCCGCACAGGTCCAGCTGCGACTCCATCGACGCGTACGCGGTGTTGACCGAGTTGAAGGTCGCACGCAGGACCGGGATCGACCCCTGGTCGGTCGACCCGTCCGAGTTCCCGGGGGACCACGGGATGCGGTCCAGGCGGGCGCACGAGGCGCTGAAGTCCCGGTTGGGCACGAACGTGCGCTTGTTCGCGTTGACCGTGTCGTTGAGCGTGTGGCCCGAGCGCAGCCACTCGGCGAGCGTGAACACCTTCCAGGTCGACCCGGGGGAGAAGCCCCGCGACGAGCCGTGGAGCTGGTCCGCGGAGTAGTTGATGGCCGTGGTCCCGGGGGCGGGTTCGCGGGCGACGTCGTAGGGCCGGTTCTGGGCCATCGCGAGGATCTTCCCGGTGCCGGGCTCCACCGTCACGAGCGCGTCCTCGAGGCCGCTCGGGTCCAGGGCGGGGACCGCTGCCGTGATGTTGGCCTCCGCGGCGGCCTGCAGGCGGGGGTCGAGGGTCGTGGTGATGTCCAGGCCGCCGCGGTAGAGCAGTGCCTGACGGTCCTTCTTGGTCTCGCCGAACGTGGGATCCGACGTGATGACCTTGGTGACGTAGTCGCAGAAGAACGCCGCACCGGCCGCTGTCTGGCACCCGGCCGAGATGGGCTGGACGTTGAGCGTCGCGGGCAGCGGGGTCGCGACCGCCTCGTCGTGCTCCTGCTGGGTGATGTACTCCTGCTCGAGCATCCTGTCGAGGACCCGGTTGCGACGCGCCTCGGAGTTTGCCGGGTTCGCCACGGGGTCGTACCTGGTCGGCGCGTTGGTCACCCCGGCGATGGTCGCGGCCTCGGCGATGCCGAGCTCGGAGGCGTGCTTGCCGAAGTAGTGGAGCGAGGCCGTCTCGACGCCGTAGACCCGGATGCCGAACTGCGCGATGTTCAGGTAGCCCTGGAGGATCTCGTCCTTGGTCATGACCGTCTCGAGCGAGATCGCGAGCTTGGCCTCGCGGGCCTTGCGGCCCAGCGTGTCGTCGCGGGCAGCGCGGACGGCGATAGGGTCCTCGTCGCGCACGGCCTGCTCGATCAGGACGTTCTTCACGTACTGCTGCGTCAGGCTCGACCCGCCCTGCGTGTCACCACCGGTGAAGTTGTTGATCGCGGCGCGGCTCACGCCTTCGGGGTCGAGCCCGCCGTGCTCGTAGAAGCGCTTGTCCTCGATCGCGACCACGGCGTGCTGCATGTGCTGCGAGACCTGGTCGAGCGGCACCACGATGCGGTTCTCCGTGTAGAACGTCGCGAGGAGCGTGGTCCCGTCGTTCGCGAAGACGCGTGACTTCTCGGAGAGCGGGCCGGGCTGCAGGTCGTCGGGGAGGTCGTCGAACAGCTGCGTGACGTCCTTGCTCACCGCGCTCGCGCCGGCAGCCAGCGGCAGCAGCAGGCCGGCCGCGAGGACTCCCCCCACAGCCGACACGAGCAGGAAGGCCAGGAGGAGCGCGAGCGCCTTGACGGCGTGCGGCTGCTGGCGGGGTCGTGTGGACTGGCCCATCTGCCGACTGTACGTCCGGCGGTGCGCCACGGCTCGGCGACATCACGGTCGTGACCTGGGCGTGACATGGGCGGTGCTGAATCGTCGGGCCGCACCCGGCCCGATCCTCCCCAGGCAGCGGACGACTCGTCGCCCTAACCTGGAGGTCGACCCGGGAGACGACATGCTCACGTCCCGCACGCCCCGAGGCCTCGACCGGCTCGTCAACTTCACGGACGCCGCGGTGGCCATCGCCATCACGCTCCTCGTCCTGCCCCTCGTCGATCTGGTGACCGACGGCAAGGAGCACCCGCTCCGCACTCTCCTGGAGGACGAGCGGGGGACGTTCCTCGCGTTCGCGATCAGCTTCGTCGTGATCGCGAGCTTCTGGACCGGGCACCACCGGGTGTTCGAGCACCTGCAGGACTACTCCCCGGCCATGCTCTGGGCCAACTTCCTGTGGCTCGCGAGCATCGTGTTCATCCCGTTCACGACCCAGCTGCTCGCCGACCAGGGCACCGACACCGCGCCCGTGAACGCGCTGTACATCGGGACCATGATCGTCACGACCGGGAGCCTGGCCCTGATCGAGGCCCTGGCGGTCCGGGACCCCTCCCTCCAGCGCGCCGAGATCCGCGGGCAGCTCGACGCCCGCGGCGCGCTCGTCGCGATCGCGCTGCTGCTCGTCGCGCTCGTGCTGAGCATCGTCGCGCCGGTCGTCGGGCTGTACTGGCTGTTCCTGCTCTTCCTCTCCGGGCCGCTGACGCGGTTGTTCCGGTCACGACGTCCCACGGAAGGGGCGGGCGTCGCGCAGGACGCCTCGGAGGAGCCCGGCCGCCAGGACTGACGAGCCGACGCCCCGGGCGCTAGCGTGACCTCGTGCCACTCACGCTCTGCGTCCTCCTCTGGGCCGTCGACGGTCAGGTCCGCTCCCTCGCACGCTACGAGGACGAGGTCCTCGCGCTCGTCCCGCGCCACGGCGGGCGCGTGCTGTCGCGGGTCCGGAGCATGCCGGGCGAGGACGCGGCCCGGCCCACCGAGGTGCAGGTCATCGAGATGCCCGACGACGCAGCGCTCGCCGCGTACATGGCGGACCCGGACCGCGTGGCGCTCGCGGACCTGCGGGACCGGTCGGTCGCACGGACCGAGATCGTGCGGGTCGAGCAGGTCGTCGGCTGACGGCCGGGAGCCGACGGCGACGGCTCGCTGTCGTCAGGCCCGGACCTGCGACGTGTCGCGGCGCAGGTAGCCCCATGCCAGGACCGCGCACACGACGCCGTTGACGAACCCGGCGAGGACGTCGGTCAGCGAGTGCATGCCGCGGTACAACCGGGCGAAGCCGACCGCGAACGGGACGAGCACCGCGAGGACCGTCAGCACGACCCGGAGCGCCGGGTTCTGCACGCGCTGCGCGAGGAGCGCGAGCGTGAGGTAGAAGGCCGTGGAGGCCCCCGTGTGGCCGCTCGGGAAGCTCGAGGTGGGCGGGGCGTGGTCGAGCATCTCGACCTCGGGGCGCGAGCGGCCCACGACGAGCGAGGACGTCAGGAAGACCAGGGCCTGCAGCGACACCGCGAGCGCGGGGACCAGGGCGAACCACCACTGCCGTGTGCGCCACCAGATCAGGGCGACCGCGAGCACGCAGGCGCCGATGATGAACTCGGTCGTCCCGATCGCGGACAGCATCTCCGTGACCGTGTCGAGGAAGGGGGTCCGCGCCGAGACGAGGGCCTGGTTGACCCTGGCCTCTCCCGGCAGGTTCTCGAGCGGGCCCTTGATGAGGAACCCCAGACCCACGACGGCGAGCCACAGCGCGGCGCCGGGAAGGAACGCCCGGAGGGCCAGGTCGCGGGCGACCTCACGGCCGGTCGGCCGAGAGGTGTCGAGCTCGTAACGGTGGACGAACGGGTGCACAGGGCCTCCAGCGGTGGTCGGCACGCGACGACTGAGGATCGGCGCGCGAGCGTCACCGGACATTACGTGCAGACCGGGCGACTCGCGCGTCGGGAGCGATCACGACGGCCGACGTGGCGGTGGGCGGTGGGCGGCGTTCGGTGCCGAGCATGCGGTTGTCGTCGTGATCCGGCGGGTTCTGGACGGCAACCGCATGCTCGACCCACGACAACCGCATGCTCGTCGCGCAGCCGGCTCCTGGGTAGGGTCGTCCGGTGCAGCCACCGAGCGAGGTCCTGGAGGAGTTCGGCGCCGTCGGCCCCGCGGTGAGGCTCGACGGCGGGCGGGGCGCCGCGTGGCGCGCAGGCGACCTGGTGCTCAAGCCGCTCGACGTGCTCCCGGCCGAGCTCGACTGGCTGCGGCGCCACGCGCCGGCGGGCAGCGACGACCTCCGGCTGAGCCTGCCCGCGCGGAGCCGGACGGGCGAGCTCGTCGTCGACGGCTGGACCGCGTTCCTGGTGCTCCAGGGCGAGCACGTCGCGGGACGGTGGGCGCAGATCGCCGACGTGGCGTGGCGGTTCGCGGAGGCGTTCGACGGCGCTGAGCGGCCGCCGTTCCTCGACGAGCGGACGCACGCCTGGGCTCGTGCGGACCGCCTCGCCTGGGGCGAGGACGCGGTGGAGGTGCCCGACGACGTCCCGCACCTCCCGGCGCTGCTCGCGGCCCGGCGGGTCGTCGCCGAACCGTCGACGATCGTTCATGGCGACCTCACGGGCAACGTGCTGTTCGCCGCCGGCCTGCCGCCTGCGGTCATCGACCTCACGCTCTACTGGCGGCCCGCGCGGTACTCGGTGGCGATCGTCGCCGTCGACGCCGTCTGCTTCGAGGGAGCGCCGCTGTCTCTCCTCGAGACGATCGACCCGGGGGAGGGCTTCGCCCAGCACCTCGTGCGCGCGCTGCTGTTCCGGATCGCGACGGACTGGTTCAACACGCTCCCGCTCGATGCGCACGACGTGTACGCGGCGACCGTGGAGCGGGTGCTCGACCTGGCGTCGCAGGGGCGCCGACCGTCGGGCAGGTCTGGAGTGCGGCCCGCGCCGCTGCGAGGATGCGTGGATGGCTGACGCGGAGACGTGGGACCTGCTCGACGAGCAGGGCAGTCCCACCGGGGAGGTGCACCGCCGAAGCGACCCGGGATGGCCCCTGGGCCGCTTCCACCTCATGGTGGCGACGTGCGTCGTCCGGTCCGACGGCCTGGTCCTGCTCACACGTCGCGCCGCGACCAAGACCTTTCCGTTCGCGTGGGAGATCCCCGGCGGCAGCGTGCTCGCGGGCGAGACCGGCGTTCAGGCGGCCGTGCGCGAGGTGCGCGAGGAGACGGGGCTCGTGATCGACGGGGAGGCCCTCACGCGGGTGGGCAGGGGGCCGCTGCCCACAGCGTTCCTCGACGTCTACGTCGCGGCCGTGCCCGGTCGCCCGCGGCTGGTCCTCGACCCGGCCGAGGTCGACGACGCAGCGTGGGTCAGCTGGGCCGAGGTCGAGGCGCAACGCGCCGCAGGAGGGATGCCTGCGCCCTGGGTCGGGAGCTTCGCCCCGCTCTGGCCCGAGCTCACGCGGGTTGTCGCGGAGGTGGCAGGCCGAGGGTGAGCCGCCGGGCCACCGAGGCGCGACCGGTCCACGAGCCAGTCGGTGGTGCAGGGGATCGGGGGAAGGGCGCGGTGGTGCGTCGGTCGTGGCCATGGCCGCACGTTCGGGCCTCGACCGGGTCGAGGGTCGAGGGACCCAACGGTCGGCGGTTCCGACCGGGGGGACAATAGGAGACAGCAATGTCTACCGAGATAGAGGAGTCCCCAGTGCCCCAGGGAACTGTCCGATGGTTCGACGCCGACCGAGGGTTCGGATTCATCGACCTCGGGAACGACGCCGAGGACCTGTTCGTGCACGCGTCGGAGATCGTCGGAGACGACGGAACGAGGCTGCTCCGGGAGGGGCAGATCGTCGAGTTCGAGATGGGCGAGGGCGACCGCGGCCCGCAGGCGCGTCGTGTCCGTGTCACAGGCGACCGGGCGGCAGACGCGCCCCTGGGCGTGCTGGGCACCGTCACCTGGTACGAGCCGACCAAGGGCTACGGCTTCGTCACGCCCGACGGCGGCGGCGCCGAGATCTTCGTGCACAGCTCGGCCATCGTCGGTGGCGGTGTGGTCTCGGAGGGGCAGCGGGTGGCGTTCCTCATCGTCGACGGGGAGAAGGGGCCGCAGGCGGACCACCTGCTGCCGCTCGCGGCCGAGGCCGCGCGGCCCGCGTCGGACGGCGCCGACGGCACCGTGTCCTGGTACGACGAGGTCAAGGGCTTCGGGTTCGTCGCGCCCGACTCGGGTGGCGGCGACGTCTTCGTCCACGTCAGCGCGCTCGGCTCGGGACTGACCGAGCTCTCCGAGGGCGATCGTGTTACGTACGACGTCGTCGACGGTGACAAGGGCCCCAACGCCCGCAACGTGCAGCTCGCGCGCGGCGGCGCGCGCGGCGCAGACCGCGGCCGGTCGAACGGCCCCGGGTCGTCCGGCGGGCCCGTGCGCGGCGGCGAGGGCACGGTCGCTCGCTACGACGAGGAGCGCGGCTTCGGCTTCATCACCCCCGATGACGGGGGCCTGGACCTGTTCGTGCACGTGTCGGTCGTGCGGGGTGACGAGGTCCTGGAGGAGGGCGACCGGGTCCGGTACAAGGTGCGTCAGAGTGACCGGGGACCGCAGGCGGACGCCGTCGAGCTGGTGTGAGCCGGGTGAGGGCGCCGCGAGCGGGGGGATGAGCGGCTCCAGGCGACCGGCCCCCTCGAACGACCACGGCGACCACCCCTCGCCGTGGTCGTTCGCGTGCGACACGACCTGCGTCGCCTCCTGGACGAGCCGTTCGACCCTGGGAATACTCCCCTCCAGGCCAAGGTTGAGCCTAGTGGACTCAAGTTCACGCCCCCGCCGCTTGCGTAGCGGCACGGACCGGCATAACTTGAGTGAGGACGACTCAACCGGCAGCCGGGTGGCGACACCCATCACCGGGCAGGGGAAGGTCCGGGCGAGCGCGCCACGACGCGCCGTCGGGCAGTGAACCGCCACGGGCTGCCGATCGAACGACACACACGTAGCAGCACACAGCAACACAACGGAGGCACGAACATGGCACGAGCGGTCGGAATCGACCTGGGCACCACCAACTCGGTGGTTGCCGTCCTCGAGGGTGGGGAGCCCACCGTCATCGCGAACGCCGAGGGCGCTCGCACGACCCCGTCGGTCGTCGCGTTCTCGAAGACCGGCGAGGTCCTCGTCGGCGAGATCGCCAAGCGTCAGGCGGTCACCAACGTCGACCGCACCATCACGTCGGTCAAGCGCCACATGGGCACCGACTGGTCGGTCGAGATCGACGACAAGAAGTACAGCGCGCAGGAGATCTCCGCGCGTGTGCTCGGCAAGCTGAAGCGCGACGCCGAGGAGTACCTGGGCGAGCCCGTCACGGACGCGGTCATCACGGTCCCGGCGTACTTCAACGACGCCGAGCGCCAGGCGACCAAGGACGCCGGGCAGATCGCGGGCCTCAACGTCCTGCGCATCGTCAACGAGCCCACCGCCGCCGCTCTGGCCTACGGCCTGGAGAAGGGCAAGGAGGACGAGCTCATCCTCGTCTTCGACCTCGGTGGTGGAACGTTCGACGTCTCCCTCCTCGAGGTGGGCAAGGACGAGGACGACTTCTCGACCATCCAGGTCCGCGCGACCTCGGGCGACAACCGCCTCGGTGGTGACGACTGGGACAACCGCATCGTCGAGCACCTCATCGCGCAGGTGAAGAACAGCTCGGGCGTCGACCTGTCCAAGGACAAGATCGCGCTCCAGCGTCTGCGTGAGGCTGCCGAGCAGGCGAAGAAGGAGCTCTCGTCCGCGACGAGCACCAACATCTCCATGCAGTACCTCTCGATGAGCGAGAACGGCCCCATCCACCTGGACGAGAAGCTCACGCGCGCTCAGTTCCAGCAGATGACGCAGGACCTCATCGACCGGACCAAGGCGCCGTTCCACGCCGTCATCCGTGACGCAGGCATCTCGGTCAACGACATCGACCACATCGTGCTCGTGGGTGGTTCCACCCGCATGCCCGCCGTGACCGAGGTCGTCAAGGAGCTCACGGGCGGCAAGGAGCCCAACAAGAGCGTCAACCCGGACGAGGTCGTGGCCGTCGGTGCCGCGCTGCAGGCAGGTGTCATCAAGGGCGAGCGCAAGGACGTCCTCCTGATCGACGTCACCCCGCTGTCCCTGGGCATCGAGACCAAGGGTGGCGTGATGACCAAGCTCATCGAGCGCAACACGGCCATCCCGACCAAGCGCAGCGAGGTCTTCTCGACCGCCGAGGACAACCAGCCGTCGGTGCTGATCCAGGTCTTCCAGGGTGAGCGCGAGTTCGCCCGCGACAACAAGCCGCTGGGCACGTTCGAGCTCACGGGCATCGCCCCGGCCCCGCGCGGCCTGCCGCAGATCGAGGTCACCTTCGACATCGACGCGAACGGCATCGTCCACGTCGGCGCCAAGGACCGCGGCACCGGCAAGGAGCAGAAGATGACCATCACCGGTGGCTCCGCGCTGCCGAAGGAGGACATCGACCGCATGGTCAAGGAGGCCGAGGAGCACGCGGCCGAGGACAAGAAGCGTCGCGAGGAGGCGGAGAACCGCAACCAGGCCGAGGCGTTCGTGTACTCGACCGAGAAGCTCGTCGCGGAGAACAAGGAGAAGCTCCCCGCTGAGGTCGTCACCGAGGTCGAGGCCGACATCGCGTCGGTCAAGACGGCGCTCGAGGGCACCGACGCGGAGGCCGTGAAGTCGGCCCACGAGAAGCTCCTGGCCTCGAGCCAGAAGATCGGCGAGGCGCTCTACGCCGCGGCGGAGCAGGAGCAGGCCGCGGGCAACCAGGGCGCGGCTGACGCCGACGCCGCTGCGGCCGCCGGAGCCCCGTTCGCGCCCGACGAGGACATCGTCGACGCGGAGATCGTGGACGAGGACGACAAGAAGTGACGAGCGACGCCCAGGGCCCCGAGGAGCTCGGCTCCGAGGACCAGCCCTTCCACTTCACGGACAAGCGCAAGGTGACCCCGGAGGGGCAGCCCAAGGAGGCTGCCCCCGAGGGGGCCGACGCCGGCTCGGCAGGGAACGAAGCCGAGCAGGACCCGCTGGCGGGGCTCGACTTCGAGCCCACCGGCGAGGCCGGGGACGACGCAGCCCTGCTGGCTGCGCAGTCCGAGGCGGCGGCCCACCTCGACGCGCTCCAGCGCGAGCGGGCCAGCTTCACCAACTACCGCAACCGGTCGCTGCGTGACCAGGAGGCCGCGCGCGTCAAGGGCGTCGAGGACGTCCTGGCCGCGCTCCTGCCGGTCCTCGACGACATCGACCGGGCCCGCCAGCACGGCGAGCTCGACGGGCCGTTCGTCGCGATCTCCGAGAAGCTCGACGCGAGCCTCGCGAAGTTCGGCATCGAGCGGTACGGCGTCGTGGGCGAGGAGTTCGACCCGAACGTCCACGAGGCGCTCATGCACCAGGTGGACCCGCAGGCCACGTCGGCCACGGTCAACATGGTCATCGAGCCGGGCTACCGGATCGGCGAGAAGGTCGTGCGCGCCGCGCGCGTCTCGGTCGTCGGGCCGGAGTAGGACGGTCGTGGGTGCCCGGTCCTCCGGGGCCGGGCGCCCACGTTCCCGGATGCCCGACGACGGAGCGCACCTTCCACGCGAAGGTGACGCTCCGCCGTCGGGCAGGCCGGGAGAGCAGGTCCCCCGGGGCCTGACGCACGACAGAACGACAGAACGAGCGAACGACTGAACGAACACCAAGACTTCAGAGACGAGACGACCACCGGCCCCCGGCCGGTGACACCACGAGAGGAGGCGCCTTGACCGGTCAGGACTGGATCGAGAAGGACTTCTACGCCGCGCTCGGCGTCCCCAAGGATGCCGACGACGCCGCGATCAAGAAGGCGTACCGCAAGCTGGCCCGTACCTACCACCCCGACCAGAACCAGGGTGACGCGAAGGCCGAGGCGAAGTTCAAGGAGATCGGCGAGGCCTACGCGGTCCTGTCCGACGCCGAGCAGCGCCAGCAGTACGACGCGATCCGTGCCATGGCCGGCGGGGGCGCCCGCTTCTCCGCAGGAGCCGGTGGACCGGCCGGTGGGGCCGGAGGGTTCGAGGACATCTTCGGCGGCATGTTCGGCGGCGGCGGCGGTAGCGGGGGAGGCCGCGTGCGGTACTCCACGCAGACCGGCGGAGGCGGAGGCTTCGAGGACATCCTCGGGTCGATGTTCGGCGGCGGAGGAGCCCAGACGGGCTTCCGCCCCAACGCGGCAAGGCCGCAGGCCGGTGCCGACGTGCACTCGTCCGCGACGCTCGGGTTCCGGCCCGCCGTCGAGGGTGCGACCGTCACGGTCTCGACCGAAGGTCGCACCGTCACGGCCCGCATCCCTGCCGGTGTGCGTGACGGCCAGAAGATCCGCCTGCGCGGCAAGGGCCGTCCGGGCGTCGCGGGCGGAGCGCCGGGCGACCTGGTCATCACGGTGCACGTCACGCCGCACCCCGTGTTCTCGGTCGACGACAAGCACAACCTGCGGCTCACGGTCCCCGTGACGTTCGCCGAGGCCGCGCTCGGCGCGACCATCGAGGTCCCGCAGCTCGACGGCAAGCCCGTCAAGGTCAAGGTCCCCGCGGGCACGCCCTCCGGGCGCACGCTGCGCGTCAAGGGCAAGGGTGTCAAGACCGCCAAGGCCACCGGAGACCTGCTCGTCACGATCCAGGTCGTCGTGCCGCAGAAGCTCTCGAAGGCCGCCAAGGAAGCGGTCGAGCAGCTCGCGGCAGCGACCGACGGCGAGAGCGACGTGCGTTCGGACCTGTTCGGACGCGCCGCGGAATAGCAGGACCCGCGCTCGACGAGGCCCCGCAGGCCTCGTCGAGCGCCACCCCCAGGAGCAGAATGGTGAGAGGAGGACGCATGGTCAGGAAAGAGTCCGGAGCGGCAGCGGCACAGGTGCCGTTCAACGCGTACGACGACGCCCCCGTGCTCGCCATCTCGCAGGCGGCGGCGCTCGCAGGGATGCACCCGCAGACCTTGCGCCAGTACGACCGGCTGGGGCTCGTGACCCCGCGCCGCACCATGGGGCGCGGGCGCCGGTACTCCCAGCGCGACGTCGCGAAGCTCCTCGAGGTGCAGCGGCTCTCCCAGGAGGAGGGCGTCAACCTCGCCGGGATCCGCCGCATCCTCGCGCTCGAGGAGCAGGTCGACCGGCTCGAGTCCCGGCTCGACGCGCTCTCGGCGCGGCTCGAGGGCGGGCGAGTCTTCGCCGCGGGGGTCAGCGGCGACGTGGTCATGGTCCCTCGCGGACGACGGGTCCGGCGAGGCAGCCCGGAGGACGCCGGGCGAACCGTCGCAGGGCAGGGCACGGAGACCCGGGCACTCGTCCTCTGGCGGCCCGGGCGCGGGGACTGACCGCGCCGAGACCCGCGTCGCGACGCGAGAGATGCCGAGCCGAACGCGATTCCCTTCGCATTTACGCGCGGTTCGTGTGACGTAAAAATGGCGGAATTCCGCCGAAGCGAGTGAGGCCTTGCTTCCTATACAAGGGCTGCATCAAGGAATACCGTGAAGGAAATGCACGGTTGATCTGCCCCTGTCCCTCGAGCAAGGAGAAGTCCCATGAGCAGCCTGATGGAGTTGCCCCAGGTCGTCGAGTGTTCGATCGACGGCTGCGGATACAACCACGAGCACGGCTGCCACGCCGGTGCCGTGACGATCGCCGCCCACGGCGGCGAGGCCGAGTGCGCCACGTTCATCCCGCTCACGGCCAAGGGCGGCCTCGAGAAGGTCATCGCCCACGTCGGCGCCTGCCAGCGCGGGGAGTGCGCCCACAACGAGTCGCTCGAGTGCAACGCCTCCTCGATCCGCGTCGGAGCCGGCCCCCTGGGCGCCGACCACGCGGACTGCCTCACCTACGCTCCTCGCTGAGCGAGTCCCAACCCCTCGCGCGACGTCCCCCCATCGCGCGATCCCCCCTCGACGCCCTCCTCGTCCCTCGCCGGACGACGGGGCGTCGAGGTGTGTCCGGGGACGCGGCACCTCGCGGGGGAACGTCTCTCAGCGCCCGAGCGCCTGGAGCAAGGACGCGGCTCCCGCGTGAGCGGTCGGGAGCGGCTCGACCCAGACGCGCGGAGGGCGCCGGAGCACCGCGGTGACGCCGTAGGAGAGCGCGGTGCGCTCGATCCGGTGCCGCAGCTCGGAGCGCAGCGGCTCGAGGTCCGCGCCGCGCTCGCACAGCGCGGCGTAGACGCCCCCGCCGAGCGTCGCGACGGGATGGCCCGTGCCGAACACCTCGGTGAAGATCTTGCCCATCGCTGCCGCGCGCGCGACCTTCTGCCAACCGTCGATCCGGTCGACCGCGACGTCCACGAGCAGCAGGCAGTGGGTGCGGGACGCGGGGCGCCCGCTGCGCTCGCCCGCGCCGTACGTCTCGCGCAGTCGTTGCACGAGGTACTCGGGGGTGGCCAGGCCAGAACGCGGGTCGGTCGTGAGCGGGACCAGGAGGCTCGGCTCGTTGCCTCGGACCCAGCCGGTGCTCAGAGCGCGCAGGGTGTCGAGCTCGGGCTGGGTGCCCCAGGCGCCGAACAGGCACGCGAGGTCGTCGATCGTCTCGCCCATGCTGATGCCGACGTGCCCCCGCGCCTCACCGAGCCGGTCGGCGGCAGGGGCCGTGGGGCGTCCGTCTGTCAGTGCCTCGGCCAGTGCCTCCACCGCAGGGTGGTACCAGTCGCCGGGGCGCAGCCAGACGGAGCCCATGCTCGCCGCCTGCCACTCGGCGAGCAGCGAGTCGACGGCTGGCTGGGGGTAGCCAGGTCGTAGGTCCATACCCATGAGACCCCTCAGGCCGACACTCATGACGCGATACCGACCGAGCACTTTGGTTTCATCCGCTCGGAGGTCCGGGCGGTTCGCGAGGATCGCCCCTCCGAGGATAGGACAAGCAACGCATATCGCCCGTGAGACGTTGAAAACACTGGGGTTCGTGACGTCTACTATGAGCGAGAGGAGCCTCAACTGCACGAGGCGCAGTCAGGGGCGAGGGAATGACCCAGGTCGAGACGTACGCGGACGGCGCTTCGACGAGCGACGCCGAGCTGATCACCGCCGTGCGCGGTGGTGACCACTCCGCGTTCGGTGCGCTCTACGAGCGGCACGCTGCTGCCGCCCGTACCGTGGCGCGCCAGTACGTCCACTCGTCCTCGGACGCGGACGACGTGGTCTCCGAGGCGTTCGCCAAGGTCCTCGGCATCCTGCAGACCGGCGGGGGACCCGACGTCACCTTCCGTGCCTACCTCTTCACGGTCGTCCGGCGCCTCTCGTACGACCTGGTCAACGGAGTCAGGCGCACCCAGCCGACCGACGACGTCGAGACCTTCGAGACCGCGTTCGGCCCCATGGCCTCGACCGAGGACCCGACGCTGCAGGGCTTCGAGCGGTCGATCGTGACCAAGGCCTACCGGGGCCTGCCCGAGCGGTGGCAGGCCGTCCTCTGGTACACCGAGGTCGAGGAGATGAACCCGGCTCAGATCGCGCCCCTGCTCGGGCTGTCGGCCAACGGAGTCTCGGCCCTCGCCTACCGTGCGCGTGAGGGCCTGCGTCAGGCCTACCTCCAGCAGCACCTGACGGGAGCGGCGAGCGAAGGGTGCGAGGTCGTCAACCCTCTGCTCGGCTCCTACGTCCGGGGAGGGCTCGCGAAGCGGGAGAACGCCAAGGTCGACGCGCACCTCGAGGGCTGTGGCGAGTGCCGAGGCCTCGTGCTCGAGCTCGGAGACGTCTCGCACGGCATGCGTGCGGTGATCGCGCCCCTGGTGTTCGGGGTCGCGGGACTCGGGCTGGTGGGGCACGCGCTCCCGGTCGTCGGGGGCGGTGCCGTCGCCGGCGGTGCGGGCGGAGCCGGCGCGGGTACCGGGGCCTCGGCGAGCGCCTCCGGGACGACAGCAGGGACGTCCGGGGGAGCCGCGGCAGGGGGGAGCGGCGCCGTCGGGGCTGGGGGAGGCGCAGCGGCGACGGCCGGGGCCGCCGGTGGAACCACTGCTGCAGGTGCCGGAGCGGGCGGGGCCGTGGCAGCCGCCGCCGGTGCGACCGGAGCCGTCGCTGCCGGATCGGGGGCGGCCGTGGCCGGCGCGACAGGGATCGCCGCCTTCATCGCAGCGTCACCGCTGATCGCAGCGGCCGTCGGCGTCGTGGCCATCGCGGCCGTGGGCGCAGGCGTCGTCGCGTTGAACGGCGGATTCTCGCCCGACACGCCGCCCAGCGCGGGAGCGAGCCCCGACCCGTCCTCGTCGCCGACCGACACGCCGTCCGGATCTCCGACGACCGCACCCACGCCCCCGAGCGCGGACCCCACGTCCCCCGCCAACCTGGCCCCCCTCGAGGAGGGCGACACCGGCTCGACGCCGCTGGCCGCGGGTGGGAACACCGGCGGAGGCGCAGCAGGCGGGACCGGCGGCGAGGCAGGTGGCGGCACAGGTACCGGTGGCGACCTGGCCGGCCCGGGGACGACCATCCCGGCGACCCCCCTCACCCCGGTGGACCCGGCGGACCCGGTCGCCCCGGCACCGGCCTCGCTCGACCTGGCCTTCGCGCCTCTCCAGCTCGCGCCCCGCGACCCGGAGGACCTGACGCTCACGGCCTCGAACACCGGGGGGACATCCGCCCAGGAGGTCGTCGTCGACGTCACGCTCCCGGCCAACGTCTCGGTCGTGAGCTCCACGGTCGTTGCCGGGCGGGGCGTGGTGCCCGTCCTGAAGGCCGCGGCGCTCCCGTGCGGCACGGCCGTGCCTCAGGGCGACGGGACCTCGCTCGTGATCTGCTCGGTCGGCGTGCTGGCACCGGGGGAGAAGAAGGAGCTCGTGGTCACGGTGCAGGCCTCCCGCGGAGGCACGTACAGCTTCGGCGGGTCGGTCCGGGGCAAGGGCCTGGCTCCGGTGACGAAGACCTACGCGCCGGCGCCGGTCCAGTCCTACGGTGCCGAGGTGGACCTTGCGGCGCCCGTCGTGGGAGAGCTGCTCAACCCTGGTGCTTCCGCGGTGCGGCTCTCGGCCCGGAACACCGGTGACGTCGACGCCCACGGTCTGACGTTCTCGGTGGGCAACCTCCCGTCCGGGAGCTCGGCCCGCGCCCTGACACCTGGCTGGTCCTGCGCACCGACCGGGTCGTCGACGACCTGCGCGGCGGGCGAGGGCGCTCCGCTCCCGGCTCCTGACGCGAGCGCGAGCGCCGGACCGGCCGTCGTGCTCGACGTCCAGCTCGTCGCCGACGGGAAGGCCGTGGCCTCGACGAGCAGCCTGACGTTCACGGCCTCGGCGAGCTCCGACGGGAAGTCCCCCCAGGACGCCGCGAGCGCACAGCTGCGGGTCGGCTCTCCGTGGGCCGGCGCGAGCGACGCGATCCCCGCGGGGGGCGGCGCGGCACCCCAGTGCGTCGGCGAGGGCGCGAGCACGGCCTCGGTCGTCCTGGCGGGCGTCACCAACACGACCGCGTACGACGACCTCCGGGTGCGTCTCGACGCTGTCGGTTCCGCGTCGCCCGTGGTCGCGCTGGCCCGCGGCACGAGGGCCGACCTGGCGCTGGAGGACGGGTACCGGTTCCCCGCGGGCACGGCGACCCTGACACTCACGACCACCGTCGCGGGGGCCGAGTACACCCGCACGGTCCCGGCGGGTGAGTTCAAGGCCCTCGACTGCTACCGGGTCCCGGACGGTGACTGGTTGGCCACTGCGACGGTCTCCACGGAGAACGTCGGGGGCACGGTCCGCCTCACGGGCTCTGCGACCAACACGTCGACGACCCCGATGGACGTGTGGATGCTCGCTCCGGCGGGGCTGGGGGACGTCGAGGACTCGGAGAAGGTGACGCTCGCGCCGGGCGCTACGGGCACGTTCACGATCGACACCGGGCGCGCCGCGATCGACGCCGGCAAGGTCAGCTTCCGGCAGTACCGTTGGGTCGAGGACAGCGACCCCGGCGACGGCAAGGGGTACGAGAACCCCGTCCCGCTCGTCGTGGAGTTCGGCAGGGCCGCCATCGCGCCCACGCACCCGGCGCCCGCCGTCGGCCAGTGCGTGTTCGACCCGAAGGCGCACTCGTCGTCGGCCCCTGTGACGCTCACGTTCGACAACTCGGCCTCGACGCTCCCCGTACCGTTCACGGTGACGGGCCGCGACGACCTCGCCCGGACGGTCGCCGCCGGACGGACCGAGACGGTCAGGACGAGCGTCGGTCCTGCGGGCGCGACGTTCACGGTCCTGGCCGACGGCGTCCAGCTCGCGAGCCACGCCGTCGCGGGCGTGAGCTGCTACGTGCCCGACTGGACGGTCAAGGCCTCCGCGACCTCCGGCGTCGTCGACCGCACGGTCCGCCTGACGGGCCGACTGACCAACTCCTCGAACGAGTCGATGCAGGTATCGATGGTCACCCCGTACGGCGCTGCCGGTGCGCCTGTCACGGTCGAGCCAGGGGCCACGGCCACGTTCACCCAGGACACGGGCAAGACCGAGGTCCCCGCGGGGAAGGTCGAGCTCCGGCAGTCGCGCACGGTCGACGGCAAGGCGTACACGAGCACCGCGACCGCAGGCTACGAAGCGGCTCGCTACGTGCCGGTCGTCATTGCCCCCGTCGTCGGTGCGCCCACGGTCGGTGCGTGCTGGTTCGAGGACAACGAGCAGCGCTCGTACCAGCCCGTCACGTTCGTGTACGACAACACCGCGTCGACCCAGGCCGTGACGTTCCACATCGAGGGTTCGGCCGCGGTCGTCCGCGACTCGACCCGCACGGTGCAGCCCGGGACGAGCATCCAGGTCAAGGCGCCCAGCGCGGGTGAGGGCGGCGCGACCTACCGCGTCGTGACCGACGCGGGGACGTCGTGGACCTTCCAGGTCGCCGGGAAGTCGTGCCTGCCCGCCTGGCAGTACGGGCAGTTCTACGTCAAGGGCGACCGCGTCGTGAGCCACGGCACGAACTACGTCGCGACGGTCTCCCATCTCTCCCTCTTCACCCCGCACACCCTCCTGGGGAGTGCGACGTGGGACGCGGAGTAGGCCCTCAGCCGCGCGGCCTCGCGGCCTGGGGCTCGCCGTCCACAGGCACTGCGAGCGGCGCCAGGTGGTAGGAGGCCAGGTCGGTCGCGGCCGTCGGTGCGCGTCCGTCGCCGAACGGTGACCCACCGAGCGCCTCGCGCCCGTGCGGGGTCAGCCATCCCGACAGGTCGGGGCCGTCAGGCACGATCCCGCTCGGGTTGAGCTGCGTGTGCACGCGGTAGTAGTGATGCTTGATGTGGTCGAAGTTCACCGTGTCGCCGAACCCCGGCGTCTGGAACAGGTCCCGCACGTAGGCCCACAGGACGCGGTCCTCGGTGATCTTGTTGCGGTTGGTCTTGAAGTGCCCGTGGTAGACCGCGTCGAAGCGCACGAGCGTCGTGAAGAGCCGCACGTCGGCCTCGGTGATGTGGTCGCCCACCAGGTAGCGGCGCTCCGACAACCGGTCCGACAACCAGTCGAGCCGTTCGAAGAGGATCCCGAACGCCGTGTCGTACTTCTCCTGCGAGTCCGCGAACCCCGCCCGGTAGACCCCGTTGTTGACGTCGAGGTAGACCTTCTCGGCGACGTCGTCGATCTCGTCGCGCCACGCCTCGGGGTACAGGTCGGGCGCGCCGGGGCGGTGGTACGCGGTCCACTCGGTCGACAGGTCGAGCGTGATCTGCGGGTAGTCGTTCGTGACGAGCAGCCGGGACGGGACGTCGACGACCGCCGGCACGCTCACCCCGCCGTCGTCCTCGGGGTCGCGCGCGAGGTAGTGCTCGGCGAGGAAGTGCGAGCCGAGCTCGGGGTCGATCCCGTCACGGTCGAGCGTGAAGCGCCACGACCGGGAGTCCTGGATCGGGTCGACGATCCCCAGCGAGATCGCGCCCTCGAGCCCCAGCAGCCGGCGCACGATGATCGACCGGTGCGCCCACGGGCACGCGAGGCTCGCGACGAGCCGGTAGCGGCCCGGCTCGACGGGCCAGCGCCCTCGGTCGTCGCCCTGACCGCCGGGCTGCGAGGTGCTGCTCGCCGCGATCCGGTCGGTGAAGTGCGGGCCGCGGCGCTTCCAGCCGCGCGGTACGGGGTTCGATCCGGTCGAGTCGCTCATGCTCCGAACCTACGTCGGTGGCCGGGGACGTGCAGCGATCCGGGTCACGGGGCGGGTGTGACGTCCGTCCGGACCGGGCGCAGACCGGACCCGACCACCCGGGACGTGCCGTCGTCGTGCACCTCGACGAGGACCGTGACCGACTGCGAGACCGTCCACCCCGACAAGCGGGCCCCGACGGGGACCGTGCCGATCGTCCCGGTCGTGGGCGTCGGCGCCGTCCAGCCTCCCGTGAGCGCGACGCTCTGCGTGCACTCGACCGACGCCATCGCGAAGATCCCCTGGGTGGACGAGGCCCAGGCCGGGGCGGGCTCCTCGAGCGTGCAGGCGCGCTGCTCGGTCCCGGCGTCGGGCGAGAGGTCGGGCAGGGGGAAGCCCTGGGTGTGCGCGGTCGCGAGCTGGTCGGCATCCGTCACGTCGAGCGTGGGGGCGGGCTGCCCGGTGCTCGCGTACGCGACCACGTCCTGGAGGGCGAGGCCCCCGCGGGCACGCGCGTCGTCGTCGGGCACGACGGCGGAGCCGCCCGAGAGCGCGGGCTGCGGCAGGGCGACGGCCGGGTCGGTCGCCAGCCGGTAGGTCAGCAGCCAAGGGTCGCCCTCGCCCGCGCGCATGAAGAACGTCGACTCGACGTACGCGCCCGTGGTGTCGCCGACCGCCGCGTCGCCCGGTGCGCTCAGCGAGTAGAACCAGTCCGCGGTGCCACGCTCCGGGGCGGCGAGCGTGCCCGCGGTCGAGGTGTAGGGCGCGACGGGCGCGGCCCCCTGCGCGGCCTGCGCGGCGTAGGCGAAGGTCGAGGCGCGCAGGCTCGGCCCCGTCTCGACGAGCGAGAGAGCAGCCGCGTCCCGGGCCGCGTTCGCGGTGTTCCGTGCCGAGGTGAGTCCCGCGAAGAGCGTGTCGGCCTCGGCGCGGGTCGTGACGGGTTCACGCACGGCGACAGAGGGCACAGCCGGTACCGCGGTGGCTCCGGTCCCGGTGCACCCCGTCAGGAGCACGAGCGCGACGCCTGCACCGAGGAGGGCGACGGACGGTCGGGCGGGCGGTGGGAGGACGGGCACGGCGGAGAGGACCTCGCGGGGACGGAACGGATGAACCGGTCCATCCAACCCCGGCCGGACGTCCCGGCCAAACCGGTCGTCGAGGCCCGGACGAGCTCCGGGGTGGTCTCTCGCACCGGAGCCGTGCTGCCGGGCCGCGCCGATCCCCCCACGGAATCACGAGCGCCCGACCCGGCAGCACCTGTCCTCAGGCGGCGTCCCCCGAGCCGCTGAGGACGACGTGGGTCTGCGGGTCGAACCGGTAGCCGAGCCCGCGGACGGTCGTGATGACGTGCTGGAGGCCGAGCTTCTCGCGCAGCCGCCGCACGTGGACGTCGATCGTCCGGCTGCCGTCGCGCACTGCGTCGGCTCCCCAGACGGTCGACAGGAGCTCCTCGCGGGTCACGACGCGGTGCGCCGAGCGGTAGAGGTGCGACAGGAGCTCGAACTCCTTGTACGTGAGGCGCTGGACCGAGCCGTCGACGGTGACCCGCCGACCGACCGGGTCGATCACGACGCGCGGGAACGGCGACAGGGCCGCGAGGCGGTCGCGGAACGCGTTGACGTCTCCGAGCGGGGCCAGGTCCGGTGCCGGGGTGGGCACCTCGGCGCGGCGGGCCGCGCTGCGCCCGCGCACCTTGCGTCGACCGTGGTCGACGAGCGGCTCGTGCGAGTCGGTCGCCGGTTCGGAGAGCGTCAGGGCCGTGTAGGTCTCGGCGGCCGGCAGCCATTCCCGGGCGAGCTCTCCGAGGGCCTCGGCGAGCTCGACGAGCTCGGCCTGCGGGTGCTCGCCCGACGCCGCGTCGACCCCGACGTACAGGACGAACCCGGGGTGGTTGCGGCGGTGCGCGGCGTGGGGCTGGGCGGTCTTCTGGGTCAGCGTGGTCATGCGAGGCTCCGTGGGTCTTCCCGCTCGACGGCGAGGAGCCGGAGCGGCGCCGACGAGGGTCGGCAGGGTTGTCAGGGGACTGAGCGAGTCAGGCCGGACAACAGACGCAGGAGGACATGCTGACGCTCGGGCGCCGGGTGGCACCGCGGAAGCTCAGCGAGGGGGTCACCAGGTGAGCATGGCAGCGGCACCGAGGGGCGCCAAGGGGAAGAACCGAGAATCTCACTCGGTGAGACACGAAAATGGGACGGATGTGGCGCCGTCGGGCATCGTCACGCAGGACGGGGCCGCCAGGTCCTCCCGGCGGCCCCGCTTCGTGCGCTCGGACGACGAACTGGTCAGACGACGCCGTACAGGCGGTCGCCCGCGTCACCCAGGCCGGGCACGATGTAGGCCTTCTCGTCGAGCCGCTCGTCGACCGCGGCCACGACGAGCTGGACGTCGACCCGGTCGCCGATCGCCTTCTCGAGGACCTCGATGCCCTCCGGGGCCGCGAGCAGGCACACCGCCGTCACGTCACGGGCGCCACGCTCGAACACGTAGTCGATCGCCGCGACGAGCGTCCCGCCGGTCGCGAGCATGGGGTCGAGCAGGAACACGTGGCGACCCGTCAGGTCGTCCGGGAGGCGGTTGGCGTACGTGACGGCCTCGAGCGTCTCCTCGTCGCGCTGCATCCCCAGGAAGCCCACCTCGGCGGTGGGCAGCAGGCGGGTCATGCCCTCGAGCATCCCCAGGCCGGCACGCAGGATGGGGACGACGAGCGGGCGGGGCTCGGCGATGCGGACCCCGACGGTCGTGGTGACCGGGGTCTCGACCTCGTGGGGCTCGACCCGGACGTCCCGCGTCGCCTCGTAGGCCAGCAGGGTCACGAGCTCGTCCACCAGGAGGCGGAAGGTCGGGGAGGCGGTGTCCTTGTTGCGAAGGACGGTGAGCTTGTGGGCGACCAGCGGGTGGTCGGCGACGTGCAGGCGCATGGTTCGAGGGTACCGCCCGGTAGCCTCGGGAGCATGGTCCCCGACGACGTCGCCCCCACCGCAGAGCCCGGCCCAGGAACGCCCGGCCCTGCGGGGCTCGACCTCCCCTGGGCGAGCGGGACCTTCCCGCCCGACACGGTCGCGGCCCGCCGCGCGGTCTGGGACGAGCTCATGGGGCTCGCGCTGCACGAGGCGACCCACGCGCTGGCGACGGGCGACGTGCCCATCGGGGCGCTCGTCGTCGGGCCCGACGGGCGTCTGCTCGGCCTCGGGCGCAACCGGCGCGAGGAGATCGGCGACCCCACGGCCCACGCCGAGGTGCTCGCGCTGCGTCAGGCCGCGGCGACGCTCGGCTCGTGGCGCCTCGAAGGGTGCACGCTCGTCGTGACGCTCGAGCCGTGCGCCATGTGCGCCGGGGCGACGACGCTCGCGCGGGTCGAGCGCCTCGTGCTCGGCGCCTGGGATCCCAAGGCGGGCGCGTGCGGCTCGGTGTGGGACATCGTGCGCGACCGGCGCAACCCTCACCGTGTCGAGGTCGTGGGAGGCATCCGCGACGTCGAGTGCGGCGACCTCATCCGGGAGTTCTTCGAGACGCAGCGCTGAGAGGCGAAGCGGGGCCGGCTCGTCCGGAGCCGGTGATGTTTACGTTGCCACGAATGCGGATGTTTACGTTGACATCGGTAATTCGTCACCCTAGCCTGACCGGATCAGGTCGCGGGGCGCGTCCCTCCAACGGTCGGCCGAGCCTCACGAACACGCAGAAGACGAACAGAGAGGTTCGCAGCATGCAACGTCGCATCACGCGGCTCGCCGTGGCACTCGTCACGGTCACGGCAACGATCGGGCTCACGACCACCGTCGTGACCCCGGCGACCGCCACGTCCACCGAGGAGCCCATCCCCGTGCTGACCGGCCCGGAGCTGTCGGCGTCGTGGGACGCGCCGCTCAGCACCCGCGGTCGGTACGTCGTCGACGCCGACGGGGACCGGTTCAAGCTCAAGTCCGCCAACTGGGACGGCGCTCAAGGGCACTGGAACGGCAGCGGCGACAAGAACGATCCCGCCAACCACAACAGCGGTATCAGCTACGACATCCCCATGGGCCTCGACCGGGTGCCGATGGCCACCCTCATGAGCGACTTCCACGGGCTCGGGCTGAACAGCATCCGGCTGTCCTTCTCGAACGAGATGCTCGGCATGACGGCCCCTGTGCCTGACGTCGCCGTGACAGCCAACCCCCAGCTGAGGGGCATGACACCGCTGCAGGTCTTCGACGAGGTCGTCGAAGCGCTCACGGCCGACGGGTTCGCCGTCATCCTCAACAACCACACGACGACGTCACGCTGGTGCTGCGGCGCCGACGACGGCAACTCCAAGCCCTACAGCAGCCAGACGATCGAGAAGTGGATCGGTGACTGGGTCATGCTCACCGAGCGCTACGCCGACAACCCCCGCGTCGTCGGCATGGACCTGCGCAACGAGGTGCGTCGCGACATCCTCGACGACCCCAACTGGGGCATGGGCGACAAGAACGACCTGTACAAGTCCTACCAGCAGGCCGGCATCGCCATCCAACGCGCGGACCCTGACGTGCTCGTCATCATGGAGGGCATCAACTTCCAGGGCATCCCGACCGACGTCACCTTCCACGACCGGCCGCACCTGAAGCCCGTGCGCAACCTGTCCAACACGCTGCTCTACCCCGACAAGATCGTCTACGCCGCGCACATCTACGGGTTCACCGGACCCCAGCACACGGGCGCGACCGGGCTCGGTGAGACCACGGACCTGCGGTACCGCGACATGACGGCGGCACAGCTCAAGGCCTCCGTCACGGAAGCAGCGCTCTTCGTCAACACGACCGGTCAGCACTACACGGCCCCCGTCTGGTTCAGCGAGTTCGGCACCACCGGTGCCGGACAGACGAACGAGAAGGAGAAGGCGTGGTGGGTCAACTTCACCGACATCCTCGTCGAGAACGACAGCGACTTCGCGGCCTGGCCCCTCGTGGCCCACGCCACGGACGACGGCAGCTTCGTCGACACCTTCTCGCTCCTCGCCTACAAGGCCGACGGCACCCGGCTGAGCATCGCCGACGACTGGCGCTACCCGCAGTGGAAGAAGCTCGTGACCTCGGACGGCAAGACCGGTCCCGTCGCTCCCGAGGTGCGCTGGAACATGCTCGGCAGCGGGAGCCACTCGCCCGACACGAACGCCTCGGCCCTCATGAACGACCGGCCCGACTGGGACCCGGGCCGGTGGAAGGGCAGCTGCCCCGACACGCAGCGCCTCGTGGGCGTCGCACGGAGCACCAACCGTGCGCTCTGCACCGACAACCTGCAGCCTGCGCTGACCACGACCCGCACGGTCGTGAGCAACGAGGCGTACGTGCAGGACGACTGGGCGAGCGGCTACGACAAGCTGCAGTGCCCCGCCGGGCAGATGGCCGTCGGCTACAGCCTGACGATCGGCACGGTCAACAAGTGGTCGACGTCGAAGCTGCTGTGCGCGCAGCCCGAGACCGCGCTGCCGTCGAACCAGGGCCGCAACGTCTGGTTCGACCAGGGCGACAACCGGCCGGCAGGCGGCGGCTCGACCGCGAGCGACTGGGCACCCGGCAGCTACAAGGGCCAGTGCCGCGACGGCGAGTACATCGCGGGCGTCGCGTTCACGTGGCGCTGGAACCACGGGGGCACGCCCGACGCGCTGCTCTGCAAGCCGCTCGGCTGATCGACGGCTGAGCAGCACGGGGACGACGTGGGGGCGTCAGGCGAGCGGTGGCAGACGGACCTCGTGCAGGACCTCGCCTGCGAGGTCGCGCATCGTGAGCACGAGCTCGTCGGCGCTCGCCTCGCCGTCGATCCACGCGGCCGCCTCGTCGGAGGCCGTGTCGGCGTCGGGCCCGCCGCTGATGAGCTGCGCGTACGGGAACTCCTCGGTCGCGGGGAGCGAGGTCTGGTAGTGCGTGTGCCCTGACACGACGATCTGGGCGCCCCACCCGACGAGCGCGTCGTGCCACGCGTCGCGGCTCATGCGGCTGAACCAGTCGTAGCCGTCGGCGTCGTAGTCGACGACGGTCTCGTCGATCCACCGCAGCGGGATGTGGCAGAACACCACGCGGTAGGGAGCGTCCGCGATCTCGGGACGAGCCGTGACCTCGCGCAGCCACCTGGCCTGCTCGGCGCGCAGCGGCTCGAACGCGACACGTCCCTCGAAGGTCGGGTGGGCGTCGGGCTTGTCCTCGCCCGTGTGCAGCACGACGCATGCGACCGGACCGATGCGGAAGGCCGTGAACGGCCGCCCCTCCGGCGTGGCGACGAAGTCCTCGAGCTGGTACGCCCACGTGCCGCGCACGTCGTGGTTGCCCACGACGACCGCGAGGGGGCGGCCGTCGCTCACGTCCAGGCCCGCAGGGTTCAGGACGGTCGTGGTGAACTCCGCGGGGTCCGTCCAGTCGTTGCAGAGGTCGCCGTTCCAGACGAGCACGTCGACCTCGGGCGTCGCCTCGTGCAGTGCCCTCAGGGTGTCGTCGCGCTGGTGGGTGTCGTTCCACACCGCGAAGCGCGCGTCCTCGGACGAACCGTCGAGCGTGCGCACCGACTTCCACGCGCTCTCGTGCCGAGGGGACGAGGCGTCGACGGCCTCGGTGACGGTCCTGACGCGCAGGCACGAGCCGTGCGGCAGGCCCTCGACCCGCACGCGCAGCACCCGGGCCCCCTGGGGCACCATGCCGAACGCGTCCCCCGACGCGGTGCCGCGCGAGCCGTCGTCGGACTCCCACTCGACCCAGCCGCGGCACAGCCGGCTCACGCCCCAGACGACCTCGAAGCCGTCGGAGCGTGGGGCCATCACGACGGGAGGGCTGGTCACGAGCGCGCCGGTCATCGTGCGTCCCCGAGGGTGAGCACGAAGCGGAAGCGTAGGTCGTCGTCGAACCACATGGTGAAGTTCGTCCCCCAGACGTTGTTGTGCAGGTTCACGTGAAGTCCTTCGTCGGGATCGGGCAGTGAGTTGTCGAAACGGAGGAGCGCGGGGCGCCCGACCGCGACGAGCGCCGCGTCGAGCGGGCGCAGCGAGAAGGTCCGCGCCGCGGTGTGGGTGACCTCGGCCACGGCGTGCAGGCTGCGGTTGCCGTTGCGCACGACCGACCGCGGGTCGACCGGCGTGTCGATCTTGGTCAGCCGCCAGTCGCCGGGCTCGGTGCGCGGGCGGAAGCCCAACCACCCTGCCTCGGGGAGACGGGAGGCATCCTTGCCGCGCAGGTCGAGCGTGATGCCGACCGGTCCGGGATCGCCCGGGAAGCGGTACGTCAACCGGATGTCGCGTGGCCCTCCCCACGTGTCGCACGCCGCGTCGGGCAGGGCGAGCTGCAGCGTCACGACCGTGCCCGTGCCGTCGGCCGAGCGTTCGCCCGCCACGACGCGCGGGGCGAAGGTCGTGGCCGGCAGCCTCTCGGCGATCGCGAGGCCGGGCTTCGACTGGTCGGGCACCGCCCACAGGGCGTTCTCGTCCATGTCGCGGCAGTACTCGCGCATCCACCGGGCCTCGTCGCGCTCGTCGAACGTCTCGTAGCGGTAGGCCGCGAGCGGGTGCTCGGGTCCCGCCCAGTCCGTCCCCGCGGGGTCGACGAGGGAGACGAGCGAGCCGTCGGGGCCGAAGCGGACCCGGTAGGCGCCGACGTCGAGCGTGGCGTCGAGGTCGACGTGCGTCCCGCTCGACCCCGTACCCGTGCCGAGGGCCGGGCGGGTCTCGGCGATCGCGGCCTCGGCCTCGGCCCGGCGCTCGGGCGAGAGGGCGGCGAGCGCGCGGTCGACGTGGGCCCGTTGCTCGGCCCACGAGCGTTCGAACGCCGAGTAGGCGAGGCCCTGCGGGCTCGGGTGCTCGGTGTACGCCCAGGCGTACTCGTCGAACGCGGCCGGGTTCCCGGACGGGTCGACGACGTCTGCCGCGCGGGCGCGCTCGAAGTCGGCCTTCTCGTAGCTCACGTAGTCGGGCAGGTAGGTCTTGAGGTCCTCGCCCCAGGTGTGCTCGGGCACGAGCAGCAGTCCGTCGCTGAACGCGTCGCACTCCTGGGTGCCCGGTACGAGCGCGCCCGAGGCGACCCACTCGGTGCGCAGCCGCAGCAGCGCCCGCAGCCGTGCGGTCTGCACGGGATCGCTCGCGACGCCGTGGATCCAGGAGTCGCCGATCTCCTGCTCGAGCACCGGCAGGGTCGCGCGGGCCGCGACCGCCTCCCGGCTGAACGCGTCGAGCGTCGAGGCGATCACCCGGGCGCCCGGGTACGCGGCCTGGAGCTCGGCGAACAGCGCCTCGACCTCGTCGACGGGCGGCGGTCCGAAGTTGTCGCCCGTGTGCGCGAGGTGGAGGGCCTCGGTGCCGCCGGGCACGACGGCCACACCCAGCTCGGTCGCCCCGTAGCTCTGCGCGTAGTTGACGACCACCTCGCTGCCGTCGGGAGCGCGCCAGACGAAGAACTCCGGCACCTCGGGCACCGCGGAGGCCCCGTTGACGCCCAGGTGCAGGAAGTCGAGCCCGCCGCGGGCGAGGAAGGGGACGAGGCCGATCGTGTGGCCGGGGACGTCGGTCATCTTCGCTGCTCGGGTGCGGTGGCCGAAGCGCGCGTCGAGCGACCGGCCGATCGCGATGCCGTGCTCGACGAGGCCGGCGTCCATGAGCTCGGTGTGGGTCGTCATCGGGAGCCCGTGCCAGGTCACGTGACCGGCCCGGACCGCTCGTTCCAGGGCTGCTCGTCCGTCGGCGTCGCCGAGCCGGAGCGCCTCGTGGATCAGCCAGGAACCGGTGGTCCAGACGAAGCGGGCCGCCCCGCCCCTGCGCGCGAGCTCCTCGGCCAGCGCGATGGCGCGCGGAAGGTACTCGTGGACGTACCGATCGGTGACGTTCGCGGCGGTGTCGGTGAACCCCAGGTCGAGGTGGGTCTTGAAGACGACGTGGACGGTGGTGATCGGTCCGTCGGTCGGGGGTCTGGTGCCCGGTTGGGCGAGGGGGGTCGCCAGCATTCGTTACTCCTTCGTGACGTGCGGTGGCTCCATGCTGTTTGCGTAAACATACTAGGTCCCACTATCTTCCTGGTAACGCAAACACCCACGAAGGAGTGCGGCCGCGCATGTCGAAGAAGTCATCCGTTCAAGAGGTGGGCGCCAGAGCGCACATCGCTCTGGCGCAGGGACCGGTCGAGCCGTCGACCGTGACCTCCGTGCACGTGCCGACGGCAAGAACCACAGCACCTCCACGGCGGCGCGTCCGCCGGGACTGGGCCGGCTGGTGGTTCGTCGGGCCGTTCATGCTGGTCTTCGCGCTCGTCTTCCTCGCGCCGTTGTTCTACGCGATCTATCTCAGCCTCTTCCGCGAGACGCTCATGGGTGGCAACTCGTTCGTGGGGGTGGAGAACTACGCACAGGCCCTGACCGACCCGAAGTTCTGGGAAGCCATGGGCAGGGTCGCGATCTTCCTGCTCGTGCAGGTGCCGATCATGCTCCTGCTGGCGCTGTTCGCAGCCCTCGCCCTCGACAGCGCCCGACTGCGCTGGGTGCCGTTCTACCGGCTGTCGATCTTCCTGCCCTACGCCGTGCCCGGGGTGGTTGCGGTGATGATCTGGGGCTACATGTACGGCTCGCAGTTCGGCCTCGTCGCCGACCTGAACCACTTCTTCGGGGTCGAGCTCCCGTCGCCGCTCGCGACGAACCTGATCCTGGTCTCGATCGGCAACATCGTCACGTGGGAGTTCGTGGGCTACAACATGCTCATCTTCTTCTCCGCGCTCAAGTCCGTGCCGCAGGAGCTCTACGAGGCCGCGGAGATCGACGGCGCCGGGACGTTCCGCACGATCTTCTCGATCAAGCTCCCGTCGATCCGAGGAGCCCTCGTCATCGCCACCGTCTTCTCGGTGATCGGTAGCTTCCAGCTCTTCAACGAGCCGTCGATCCTGCAGACCCTCGCGCCGAACTCGATCCCGTCCTACTACACGCCGAACCTCTACGCCTTCAACCTGTCGTTCGCCGGTTCGCAGTTCAACTACGCGGCAGCGATCGCGATCATCTCGGGAGTCATCACCATGGTAGTGGCCTACCTCGTCCAGCTCGGCGGCGAGAAGAAGGGGGCGGGGGCATGAGCGCCGTCAGTACCGGGCGCAGGCAGGGCCGCACGCCGAGCCGTCTCGCCAGCGGTCGGATCCCGGGGGACGAGTCGCGCCGTGCGAGGCCGAAGCCTCGGCACAAGCGTCCCTCGCTGCTTCTCGGCGTCCTCATGACGCTCATGCTCCTGTACTGCCTCGTGCCGCTGTGGTGGCTCGTCGTGAACTCGACCAAGACGATGGACTCCCTCTACGGATCGTTCGCGTTCTGGTTCAGCGGTGAGTTCTCCCTGTTCCAGAACATCGCCGACACCTTCACCTACCAGGACGGCATCTTCCTTCGCTGGCTCACGAACACGCTGTTCTACGTGGTCGTCGGCGCCGGGGGCGCTACGCTGCTCGCGACGCTCGCCGGCTACGGCCTGGCGAAGTACAGGTTCCCCGGTCGCAAATGGGTGTTCGCGATCATCCTCGGCGCGATGGCCATCCCCGGCACGGCGCTCGCGGTCCCGCAGTTCCTGCTCTTCAGCGGCCTCGGGCTGACGAACACGCCGTGGTCGGTGATCATCCCGGCGATGGTGAGCGCGTTCGGCCTCTACCTCGTGTGGGTGTACGCCCGCGACGCGATCCCCGACGAGCTGCTCGAGGCGGCACGCCTCGACGGTGCCGGGGAGATCCGCATCTTCTTCGTGATCGCGCTGCGACAGCTCGCGCCGGCGCTGATCACGGTGCTGATGTTCACGGTCGTCGCGACCTGGAACAACTACTTCCTGCCGCTCATCATGCTGAGCGACGCCCAGTGGTACCCGCTCCCCGTCGGGCTGGCGCAGTGGTCCGCGCAGTCGAGCTCGATCGGTGGCCAGGCCATCCCCCACCTCGTCATCACGGGATCGCTGCTCACCGTCATCCCCATCTCGGCGGCCTTCCTCTACCTCCAGCGCTACTGGCAGTCGGGGCTGACTGCCGGGAGCGTCAAGTAGTCCGGTTCATCCGGTACCAGAAATCGAACAACCAACCGCAAAGGAATCACCTCAATGAAGAGAATCTCCACTCGCCGGTGGGAGCGCCTCGGAGCCGTCGTCGGCACCGGTGCACTGCTCGTCGGAGTGCTGGCCGGCTGCAGCACCGGCACGGCCGGGACCGACAGCGGCTCGACCGACACCGACAAGGCGCTCGAGGGCGATGTCACGCTCACCTGGTGGACCTGGTCGGACGACACCCAGGTGATCGCGGACGGCATCTCGAAGGCCTACCCGAACGTCACGTTCGACGTCGTCAAGCTCGAGAACCCGGATGCGGTGGTCACGAAGCTGCAGAACGCGATCAAGGCGGGGAAGGGTGCCCCCGACCTCGTGCCGGTCGAGTACCAGACCCTCCCGCAGCTGACCCTCGGCAAGGCGCTCGCCGACCTGAACGGCTACGGTCTCGACACGTACGAGGACGGGTTTACGGCCTCGACGTGGAACGCCGTCAACGTGCAGGACAAGCTCGTCGCGCTCCCCATGGACTCGGGCCCGATGGTCATGATCTACAACAAGGACATGTACGACAAGGCCGGCGTGACGGCCGCACCCACGACGTGGGACGAGTTCGCTGCGGCGTCGCAGGCGATCCACGCGGCGGACCCCGAGGCCTACATCGCGAACAGCGGTGACGCGGGCTTCTTCACCAGCATGATCTGGGCCTCGGGCGGTCAGCCGTTCCGGACCGACGGCGAGAACGTCACGATCGATCTGCAGGACGAGGGCACCAAGAAGTTCGCCGACTTCTGGGGCGAGCGGCTCACCGCCGGCGAGCTCTCCGGCCTCTCGACCTGGTCGGACGAGTGGTCCAAGGCGCTGACCCAGGACAAGCTGGCGACGCTCCTCATGGGCTCCTGGATGATCAGCGGGATGGACGACTACGGTCCTGCGGGCAAGTGGCGCGTCGCCCCGGTCCCGTCGTGGGACGGTCAGCCGGCCTCGGCCGAGAACGGCGGCAGCGGACTGGCCGTGACCGAGCAGAGCGCGAACAAGGCCGCCGCGGCGGGCGTCCTCAAGTACCTCGCCGACGGTGAGGGTCGCGCGCTGCTCAACACGACGGGCTTCCCGTCGACGGTCGCGGACCTCGCGAACCCCGAGTTCCTCGACTTCCCGTTCGAGAACTACGCGGGCCAGCCCGCCAACCAGGTCGGCGCGGCCTCGGCGGCGTCGGTCGTCACCGACTGGCAGTACCTGCCGTACCAGGGCTACGCCAACAACGTGTTCGGCGACTCGGTCGGCAAGGCCCTGGGCTCGAACGGCGACCTCAACGCGGCCCTCCTCGAGTGGCAGGAGACGCTCGTCGCGTTCGGCAACGAGCAGGGCTTCAACGTCAACGAGTAGCGCACCGACCGCACCATCCCGCGGGGCTGTCGCCGTCACGGCGGCCGCCCCGCGGGCCATTCCACGACCTACAGGATGATGCATGCCCAGCTTCGCCATCGGCGAGACGGACTTCCTTCTCGACGCCGTCCCCTTCCGCGTCCTCTCGGGCGCGCTGCACTACTTCCGCGTGCACCCCGACCAGTGGGGCGACCGGATCCGCAAGGCACGCCTCATGGGGCTGAACACGATCGAGACGTACGTGCCGTGGAACGAGCACGCGCCGGTCCGAGGCGAGTTTCGCACCGGCGGACAGCTCGACCTCGGCCGCTTCCTCGACCTCGTGCACGCCGAGGGAATGCGCGCCGTCGTGCGTCCGGGCCCGTACATCTGCGCCGAGTGGCACGACGGGGGACTCCCCGGATGGCTCGTCGCCGACCCGGCGATCACGCTGCGCTCGAGCGATCCCGCGTACCTCGAGGCGATCGGTGAGTACCTCGAGAAGGTCTACGCGATCGTCGGGCCGCGCCAGGTCCAGCACGGCGGGCCTGTCGTCCTCGTGCAGATCGAGAACGAGTACGGGGCCTACGGTGCCGACCACGAGTACCTGCGGCGTCTGACGTCGATGACCCGCGCCCTGGGGATCGACGTGCCGTTGACCACGGTCGACCAGCCGACCGACGAGATGCTCGCGAACGGCGGTCTCGACGAGCTGCACCGGACGGCCTCGTTCGGTTCGCGCGCGACCGAGCGTCTCGCGGACCTGCGCCGCCATCAGTCGACCGGACCGTTGATGTGCTCGGAGTTCTGGTGCGGCTGGTTCGACAGCTGGGGCGAGATCCACCACACGACCTCGGCCGAGGAGTCGGCGCGCGAGCTCGACGAGCTGCTCGCGACGGGAGCCTCGGTCAACATCTACATGTTCCACGGCGGCACGAACTTCGGGTTCACGAATGGCGCGAACGACAAGGGCACCTACCGGCCCATCGTGACGTCGTACGACTACGATGCACCGCTCGCCGAGGACGGCACCCCGACCGAGAAGTACTGGCGCTTCCGCAAGGTGATCGCGAAGTACGCGCCCGTGCCCGACGAGGTCCCCGAGGAGCGGGTCGACGCCCCGGTGCTCGAGGTGCGCTTCGACCGTTCCGTGCCGCTCTGGTCCGTCCCGGTCATCGACGCGCAGACCTTCGACCACCTGCCTGATGCGACCGAGCTCGGCTCGACGCGGGGGTTCACCTGCTACTCGACCACGGTCGAGCACGGAGGGCTCCTCACGTTCACCGAGGTGCGGGACCGCGCCCAGGTCTTCCTCGACGGCGTGCCGGTCGGGACGCTCGACCGTGAGCTCCACGAGAAGATGACCCCCTTGCCCCGCGAGGACGGCGGCCGGATCGCCGTCCTCGTCGAGAACCTCGGCGGCGTGAACTACGGCCCGCGGCTGGGCGAGCCCAAGGGGCTCATGGGCCCGGTGACGCTCGACGGCGTCGAGATCGCGGAGTGGGTCGCCGGGCGGGTCCGTCTCGACGACCTCGGGCCGATCCGGGAGGCGCTCTCCCGCGCGGGTGACGGGACAGGAACGGACGCCCGTCGGCGCGGGGACGGGAGCCCGGCGGTCTGCGGACCGGCGTTCGTGCGTGGTTCGTTCGTGCTCGACGAGCCGGCAGACCTTCACCTCGACCTGCGCGGGTGGGGCAAGGGCGTCCTGTGGGTCAACGGCGTGAACCTCGGCCGCTACTGGAGCCGTGGGCCGCAGCGCACCTCGTACGTCCCGCTGCCTGTGACCCGGGCCGGGGAGAACGAGGTGCTGGTCTTCGAGACGATCGGCGCCGCCCCGGCGACCGCGCAGCTCGTCGCCCGCCCCGAGCTCGGACCGACCGAGGCGTGAGGATCCCCGTGGGGCTAGCTGCGAGCCGGCCCCGTGCTCGCGCGGACCACGAGCCGCGTCGGTACCAGGACCTTCTGCGTACCGTTCGGGTCGCCGTCGATGATCGAGAGCAGCAGCTCCGTCGCCTGCCGACCCACGGCGTCGAAGTTCTGGTGCACGGTGGTCAGCGCCGGCCAGTATGCGGCCGCGTCGTCGGTGTCGTCGAAGCCGACCACGCTGACGTCGTCGGGCACCTTCCAGCCGTGCGCATGGATGGCGTGCATGGCTCCGAGCGCCATCTGGTCGTTGCCCGCGAACACGGCTGTCGGTGGCTGGGCGGAGCCGAGGAGGTCGCGCATGCGCTCCATCCCCGAGGTCGCCGTCCAGTCGCCGACGACCACCGGGCGCGGCTCGAGCCCGGCGTCGGACATGATCTGGCGGTAGGCGGCAGCTCGGCGCTTGGCCGAGAAGGACGTCGCCGGTCCGGAGATGTGCGCGATGTCGCGGTGCCCGAGGCCGAGCAGGTGCTCGAGCGCGATCCGAGCACCCTGCTCCTGGTCGGTGTCGACGATCGTGTACGGCAGCTCGGCGTCGGAGTCGACGATGACGAGGGGGAGGTCCGCCGTGAGCTTCAGCTCGTCGAGCGAGTCGAGCTCGGCCGACATCACGAGGATGATGCCGTCGACGGCCTGCTCCTCGAGCCGGCTGAAGGCGCCCGCGACCTCGAGCTGCGTCGGGTCCTCGACGGGCAGCAGCGTGGTCGTGTAGCCGGCGGCCTCGCAGGCCTCGGCGATGGCGTTGAGCGTGCGCTCGGTGCCGAGCGTGGCGAGGTTGAAGGTGACGAACCCGATGCTGCGGAACCGGCCCGACTTGAGGATGCGAGCAGCGCTGTTGGGCCGGTAGCCGAGCGCCTGCATCGAGACGCGTACGCGCTCTCGCGTCGAGGCCCGGACGTTCGTCTGCCCGTTCGCGACGCGCGAGACGGTCTGTGCGGAGACCCCCGCGTGCTTGGCGACGTCGTTGATCGACGCACGCGGTCTGGACGAGGGCTCGGCACTCGGCGATGTGTTCGATGAGGACGTCATGGTGGCGCAAACACTAGCGGAATTCTGCCGTTCCGTCCTCCCTCGTCCTGAAACTGCCAACAACCTGTACGACCACCCGAAGAGAGGTCCCCGATGACCACCGACCGACCCGTCCATGGCCTGCTCCTGCGCTCCGGCGGAGTCGCCCTCGCGCTCGATCTCGCCGACGGCGCCCTTCCCTCCGTCGTGCACTGGGGGGCCGACTGTGGCCCCCTCGACGAGCGCGGCTTCGACTCCGTGCGCAGGTCCGCGGTCCTGCCCGTGGGTGCGAGCGAAGTCGACGTCCCCGTGCGGGTCGCGGTCCTGCCGGAGCACACGCGCGGCTGGATGGGCCGCCCGGGCCTCAGTGGGTCGCGCGCGGGCACGGCCTGGTCGCCACGCTGGCGCACGACGTCGGCGCTGCTCGACGGGCGCGAGCTGCTCGGGCCCGCGGCCCACGCGGTCGTCGACCACGGCAGCGGGACGCTCGTCGTCACGGCCGTCGACGACGACGCCGAGCTGAGCCTCGAGCTCACCGTCGAGCTGTCGGTCGCAGGGACCGTGCGCCTGCGCGCGGAGGTCGAGAACACGGGTGAGGGGCACTACCAGCTCGACGAGCTGCTGCTCTGCCTGCCCACCCCGACCGAGGCGAGCGAGATCCTCGACCTGGCCGGACGGTGGGGCGGCGAACGGGCGCCCCAGCGCAGCACGGTGACGGTCGGTGCGCACCGCAGAGAGGGCAGGCGCGGCCGGACCGGGCTCGACGCGGCGACCGTGCTCTCGGTCGGCACGCCGGGGTTCGGCTTCGGTCACGGCGAGGTCTGGGGGGTGCACACCGGGTGGTCCGGCAACCACGTCCACCAGGTCGAGCGGGTCCTGAGCGGCGAACAGCTGATCGGCGGAGGGGAGCTGCTGCTGCCGGGCGAGGTGCGCCTCGCCCGCGGCGAGCGGTACACGAGCCCCTGGGTCCACGGCTTCTACGGGGCAGGCCTGGACGACGCGGCACGGCGCACGCACCGGTACCTGCGCTCGCGCCCGCAGCACCCGACCTCGCCCCGCCCCGTCACGCTCAACGTGTGGGAGGCCGTCTACTTCGACCACGACCTCGACACCCTGCGGGAGCTCGCCGACCGTGCGGCCGAGCTCGGCGTCGAGCGCTTCGTGCTCGACGACGGGTGGTTCGGCGGGCGGCGCGACGACCGCGCGGGCCTGGGGGACTGGTACGTCTCGCCCGACGTGTGGCCCGACGGGCTGCACCCGCTCGTCGACCACGTGCGTGGCCTCGGCCTGCAGTTCGGGCTGTGGTTCGAGCCCGAGATGATCAGCGTCGACTCCGAGCTCGCACGCGCGCACCCCGAGTGGATCATGGCGACCGGAGGCCGGTTGCCGGTCGAGGCGCGCCACCAGCAGGTCCTGAACCTTGGGATCCCCGCGTGCTACGCCCACGTCCGCGACGCGATGTGCGCGATCCTCGACGAGTACGACATCGCGTACATCAAGTGGGACCACAACCGCGACCTGGTCGACGCGGGCTCCGGGCCCGACGGGCGTCCGGGGGTGCACGAGCAGACCCTCGCCTTCTACCGGCTCGTGGACGAGCTGAGGTCCCGCTACCCGGGCCTGGAGATCGAGTCGTGCTCCTCGGGCGGCGGCCGGGTCGACCTCGGTGTGCTGGAGCGCACCGACCGCGTCTGGGCCTCCGACGACAACGACCCCCTCGAACGTCAGCAGATCAACCGGTGGACGGGCCAGCTCGTGCCCCCCGAGCTCGTCGGGGCCCACGTCGCGTCGGGCGCCTCGCACACCACGGGCAGGGTCCAGGCGCTGTCCTTCCGGGCGATCACCGCGCTGTTCGGGCACCTCGGGGTCGAGTGGGACCTGCGGGCGGCGAGCGCGGCCGAGCTCGCCGAGCTGGCCGGGTGGATCGCGTTCCACAAGGAGCACCGCGCGCTGCTGCACGGAGGAGAGGTCGTGCGCCTCGACCATCCTGACGCCTCTCTCGCACTGCACGGCGTCGTGGCGGCCGACGGCTCGGAGGGGCTGTACTCGTACGTCTCGCTCACGCGGGCCGCCGTGGCGAGCCCGGGGCGGATCCGGCTCCCGGGGCTCGACGCTACCGGGACCTACCGCGTCGAACCGGTCCTCGTCGGCGGGGTCCCGCACGGCGCCGACCCGGCACCCTGGTGGGACGGCGGGCCGCTCACCCTGAGCGGTCCGGTCCTGGCCACCGTGGGCGTGGTGATGCCCGCGCTCCGGCCCGAGCAGGCCGTCCTGCTCCACGCGGTGCGCGTGGCCCACGGCGCCGGCCCGGTCGGTGCCGGCTCCGAGGGCGGGGACGTGCCGGCGGAAGCGGAGTGACCGGGTCGGTCGTCGCCGTCGTCCTCGGTGCTGCGGTCCTGCACGGCACCTGGAACGCGATCGCCAAGGCCATCCCCGCCCGGCTCGTCTGCTCGACGCTCATCGCGCTCGTGTACCTCGTGGTCGGAGGAGCGGCCTGCCTGGTGCTGCCGCTCCCCGACCGGGAGGCGTGGCCGTACCTCCTGGTCTCGGCCGCCGTGCAGACGCTCTACCTCCTGCTGCTCACCGCGGCGTACGCGAAGTCGGAGTTCGGGAGCGCCTACCCCCTCACCCGCGGCATCGCGGTGCTCGGCATCACCCTCGTCTCGACGGTCTTCCTCGGGGAGGTGATGACCGCGGCGCAGCTCGGGGGCGTCGCGGTCGTCGCGCTGGCGCTGCTCACGCTCGCGTGGGCGCCCAAGGGCCGCGCGAGCGCGACCGGCACGCTCATCTCGGTCGTCGTCGGCCTCACCATCACGGCGTACTCGGTGCTCGACGGCGTCGGGGTGCGCCTCTCGGGCGAGCCGCTCGGCTACGCAGCATGGCTGTTCCTGCTCCAGGGGGTCTCGATCCCGCTCACGTGCCTGCTGCTGGCGCGGGACAAGGGCGAGTTCGTGCGAGGGCTGCGCACGCACGCACCGATGGGGGTGCTGGGCGGCGTCCTCTCGCTCGCGGCCTACACGATCGTGGTCTGGGCGCAGTCGATCGCACCGCTCGCGGTCGTCTCGGCGCTGCGCGAGACGGGCGTGCTCGCGGCCGGAGCGATCGGCTTCCTCGTGTTCCGTGAACCGCTGAGCGCACGGCGCGTCACGGCGACGGTCTGCGCCGTCGTGGGCATCGTGGCGATCCGGCTCGGTGCCTGAGGGGACCTCCGGCCGAGAAGTGAGCAGATGCCCCTGGATCGAGCGATCCAGGGGCATCTGCTCACTTCTCGGCGCGGGCTCCACGCGAAGCCCCCGGCGCGAGACGGCCCGTCAGAGCCTGTCCGCGAACTCCTCGAGCGTCTCGGAGACGCCGGCCTCGAGCTTGATCGTCGCGAGCGGGTCGCCCCGGGTCGCGCCGCGGTTGACGATCACGACGGGCTTGTCGGTCTTCACGGCGTGCTTGACGAACCGCAGCCCGCTCATGACGGTCAGCGACGAGCCCGCGACGAGCAGCGCGTCCGCGGCGTCGACCATGGCGTAGGCCCGCTCGACCCGCTCGCGCGGCACGTTCTCGCCGAAGTACACGATCTCCGGCTTGAGCATGCCGCCGCAGAACTCGCACGCGGCGGGTACGAAGTGCGCGGTCGACTCGATGACCGCGTCGGCGTCGGGAGCGGTCTCGACGTCCTCGAGGTCGCCGATGCTCTCGAGGAAGTGCGGGTTGAGCTCGGTGAGGCGGTCGGCCAGGTGCTCGCGCGAGACGACGCGCGCGCACGACAGGCAGATCACGCGGTCGTAGCGCCCGTGCAGGTCGATCACGTTGCGCGAGCCCGCGTCCTCGTGGAGCAGGTCCACGTTCTGCGTGATGATCCCCTCGAGGATGCCGCGTTCCTCGAGCCGCACGAGAGCCTTGTGCCCGCCGTTGGGGTGCGTGCGGTGCACGCGCTGCCAGCCGACGTGGTTCCGCGCCCAGTAGTGACGGCGGAAGGCCTCGTCGCCGACGAACTGCTGGTACGTCATGGGGTTGCGCGGGGGAGAGTCGGGGCCGCGGTAGTCGGGGATGCCCGAGTCCGTCGAGATGCCCGCGCCGGTCAGGGCGGTCAGCCGCTTGCCGCGCAGGAGGTGCAGGACGTCGTCGGTCGTCGGGGTCGTGGCAGGGGTCTCCGGTAGCACCGTTCGAGCGTACGACGCGTGCCTGAAGATCGGGTGAATCTCCCGAACGGGCCTCGGTGGGGCGAGGTGTAAAACACCTGTTGACGGGGCAAAAGGGACGCCTCGGGGACCGGTAGGAAACTTATTGGTTAAGGGTCTTGGCAAAGGTTCTCAGCACGGCTAATGTGCGAGGCGTCCGAACAAAGTTCCGGGCGTGCCCGGAGGAGAGCAACGAGGCCCTTCATGCAAGACACACCCACGCGCCGGCTCGCGCCGGTGGCGATCGCCGCAGCAGCGGTGCTCGCGGCATCCGTCCCGGTGGCCCCCGCTGCCCAGGCCGTCGCGACCCAGTCCGTCGCTTCTGCCAAGCCCGCTGCGACGACCGCGGGCCCCGACGACATCAACGGCTACCGCAGCGTCGGCTACCTCATGGCCGACAGCCCCGTCACGCGCGACTTCCACGTCGCGAACCTCGTGTCCTCGGGCGCGATCAAGGACCTGACCCACCTCAACTACGCGTTCGGCAACGTCACGACCGACCTGGTGTGCGACATCACCGAGGAGCCCGGCGAGGGTGACGCGCAGAACGACTTCCTGCGCCTCGTCCCCGCCAAGAGCTCCGTGGACGGCAAGGCCGACAAGCCCGGCCAGGCGCTCGCGGGCAACTTCAACCAGCTCCGCAAGCTCAAGGAGGTCAGCCCGGACACCAAGATCCTCGTGTCGCTGGGTGGTTGGACCTGGTCGGACAACTTCTCCGAGGCCGCCTCGACGGCCGAGGGGCGCACCCGGCTCGTCGACTCGTGCCTCGACATCTACATCAAGGGCAACCTGCCCCAGATCGGTGACAAGGGCGGCCCGGGTGCTGCGGCCGGCATCTTCGACGGCATCGACATCGACTGGGAGTGGCCTGTCACGGGCGGCGAGACCGCCAACGCACGTCCCGAGGACAAGGAGAACTTCCTGCTCCTCATGGAGGAGTTCCGCTCCTCGCTCGACGCGCTGGGCGACCAGGACGGTGAGGACTACCTGCTCACGGCGTTCGCGCCGGCCGGCGGCTGGAACGCGGGTCAGGGCGGCTGGCTCGACAAGCGCTTCTTCGCGTCGGTCGACTTCCTCAACGTCCAGGGCTACGACTTCCACGGCGGCTGGGTCCCCGACAAGACCGGGCACCAGGGCAACCTGCACCCGGACGGCACCGAGAACTGGGGCCTGGGCCTCGACGGCGCCATGGGCATGTACGTGAACGCCGGGGCGGACCCCCAGCAGCTCAACGCGGGTCTCGCGGCGTACGGCCACGGCTGGTACGGCGTCGAGGACGGCAGCGCGGCCTGGAAGCCTGCTGAGGGCTACGTCGGCACCAAGACCTACGCCGAGCTGCGCACGTTCGGCAAGGCGTTCTTCGACCCGACGGTCGGCGCGTCGTGGCGCTACGACGGCGACCAGTGGTGGAGCTTCGACGACCCGGCGTCGGTCAACGCCAAGGCAGAGTGGCTCGCGGTCCAGGGGTACGGCGGGGCCATGTGGTGGGACCTGAGCGGTGACTACAAGAACGAGCTCGGCGGGACGCTCGGCTCGACCCTGCGCGCCTCGACGCCCGGACCCGGGGTCGACGCGCAGTGCGCCGCGCCGTGGTTCGGCTCGGGCGTCTACAGCTCGGGTGACGTCGTCTCGCACGACGGCGCCGAGTACAAGGCCAAGTGGTGGACCCGCGGTACGGCTCCGGCAGCGACCTCGGGCAGCCCGTGGCAGAAGATCGGCCCGTGCGGCACGGCCCCCGTGGTCGAGGTCGTCAAGTGCGCCCCGGCGTTCTCGCTCGAGGCGACCTACACGGGCGGCGCCGTCGTCTCCCGTGCGGGCGTCAACCACACCGCCCAGTGGTGGACCCGTGGCGAGGTGCCCGGGAGCAACGTCTGGGGTGCGTGGGACGCGGGTCAGCCCTGCTCGGCATGACCTGCGTGACGGCGGTCTGACCGCCGCGCTGCACCGCAGCACCGTGTCGTGGGCCGTTCCATGACAGGGGGAGAGGGGTGCCGCACCGTCGGGTGCGGCACCCCTCTCGTGTCGTCCTGTCGGGTGTCCCGTGCCTACGGCCTGCGGACGCGCGTGCCCGACGGCGTCACGTGCCGCTCGTCGTCGCCTCGCCCGTGGCGTCGGTCGAGTCGCCGGCACCGGGTCGGCGTCCTCCGCCACCCATGCCTCCCGTGCCGCCGCCCGCGAACTCACCCGCGGTGGCCGTCGCGACCTGCGTGGCGCCGTCGGTGCTGCCGTCCGACGAGAGGCCCGTCGTGTCGGGCGAGCCGAGCGTGCCGCCCGCCTGGACGACGTACGCCGCCCCCGTCGTGATCTCGGGCGACGAGTAGACGATGTTCTCCGTGTCCTTGGTGACCTCGTAGGACACGAGGGTCGTGCCGTCGTCGGACAGGACGTGGACCACGGTCCCGGCCGCGGCCGTCTGGTCGAGGTTCGCCGCGACCCAGCCCTGCGACGAGTCGGTGTCCGGGGCGACCGCCATGCCCGAGCTGCCCGCGGCGAGCAGCGTGCCGCCCGAGACCGTGAACGCCCCGGCGGTGTCGAGCGCGCCGTTGCCCGCGTTCGTCGGGCCCTGGACGACGGTCGTGCCGCCCGTGATCTCGATCGTCCCGTTGCTGTCGAGGCCGTCTCCGCCCGCGTCGACCACGAGCGTGCCGCCCGTGATCTTGAGCCAGTAGTCGCCCGTGTCGGCGCTCTCGCCTCCGGGTGCACCGCCCTGGCCGCCGGCCTGACCACCCGGGGCTGCGCCGTCGGGCATCTCGCCGTCGGGCATCGCGGGAGGCTCGCCCGCCGTACCGTCGCCCGGGGCGGCGCCGTCGGGCATGGCCGGCATCTCGCCGTCGGCCGGGGGAGTGAAGTCGTCGGGCATCTCGCCGTCGCCCGCGGGAGCGCCCTGGGGTGCGGTGCCGTCCTGGGTGGTGCCCGCCGCGGTGTCCGACGTGCTGCTCGTCCCGCCTGCGGCGTTCACGCCGTCGTCGGACGACGTGATGTCGACGTCGCCGCCCGCGAGCGTGATGGTCGCCCCCTCGAGGCCCTCGACCGACTCGGTGACCGTGAGGTTGCCGTCCGCGACGGTGACGTCGCCGTCGGCGTGGACGCCGTCGTCGCCCGAGGCGAGCGTGATGTCCCCACCGGAGACGGACACCGCGCCGTTCGAGTGCAGGCCGTCGTCCGCGGCGTCGACGCGCACGTCGGCGCCGCCGCCGACCACGACCCCCACGTCGCCCTTGATGCCCTTGGCGGACGCGTCCTCGGCCACCTCGGCGCCCGCGCCCCCGGCGGCGGCGATCGTCACGGTCGCGTCGGAGACGATCGCGTCGGTCTCGGCCTGGATGCCGTCGTCGCCCGCCGTGAGGTCGACCGTGCCGCCGAGGACCGCGACGTAGCCCATGGTCTCGTCGTCGGCGTTGGTCGACTTGAGACCGTCGGCGACCGCAGTGACGGAGACCGACGCGTCGCCCGTCACGACCAGGTAGTCCTTGCCGCGGACGCCGTCGTCGGCCGCGTCGACCGTAAGGACGCCGCCCGCGATCACCAGGCCGTCCTTGCTCACGATCCCGTCGGTCGAGGCGCTGACCACGTCGAGCGACCCGGTGCCGCCGATCGTCAGGTCGGCGGAGGAGAACAGGGCGCCGTCGGGCTCGTCGGTGCTGCCGTCGCCATCGGCATCGACAGCCGCCCCCGTCGCCTCGAGGTGGTTCGTCGAGCCGTCGGCCAGGACGACGACGGCGCTCGCCGCGTCGTCCACGACCAGGGCCGAGGTCGTCGAGCTCGTGACGCTCGCGCCGTCGAGCACGAGGCGCACCACGCCGTCGCCCGACGAGGCCACGACGAGCTGCCCGTCGGTCAGGTCCCCCGTGACGCGGTAGGTGCCGGCCTGGGTGATCGTGACGGTCGAGCCGTCCACGCTCACGCCGTCGCCGTCCGCCTGGGCCGAGTCGCCGTCGAGCGAGATCGCGACCTCCTCGGACTCGTCCCACGCGAGGTCCTCGTCGTCGGCTCCCGAGGAGTGCGGCTCGGCGTTCGCGGCCATGGCCTCCTCGGGAGTCAGGCCCGCGACGGCGGACGACGCGGTGGTGGCGGACGCGGCGTCGCTCGTGGTGGCGCTCGTGCTCTCGCCGGCGTCGGCCGAGCAGCCGACGAGCGCGGCGGCGGTGAGCGTGGCGGTCAGGACCGCGGTGGTGACGGTGGTCGGTCTGCGAAGTCGCATCAGGTGCTCCTGTCGTGAGAGGTGGTCAGGGAGGGCTCGACGTAGCGGCGGATGACGCGCCGCCACGGCGTGCCCGGCAGGTCGGGGCGGAGGACCGCCAGACCCGTGCCGTACTTGGAGATGCGCTGCGGCCGGTGGCCGCTGCGCCAGAGGAGGTGGTCGAGGCACGACGGCGTCGACCCGGTCTTGGTCTCGACGACGACGAGGTCGGGGACCGCCGCGGTGCGACCCGAGGGCGTGCCCTCGTCGAGCAGCCACGTGAGGTCGCTGTCGAGCGTCGCGCGGGCGGCTGGTGCTCCCTGCGCGCCGCCGGGGAGGAAGAGCGTGGTGCGCCGGTAGCGGGTCACGAGCCCGGCCGCGAGCGGCAGGTCGGCGGCCGCGGGGATCGCGGCGTCGTCGAGCGTCGCGGACACGAAGCGGCGGCCGTCGCCGAGCGCGCACCTGGCGTCGGGCTCGTGCTCGACGCGCTCCTTGACGGTCGACCCGCGGGCTGCACGCGTCTTGACCTCGAGCCACGCCTCGCCCGAGTCCAGGTAGGTCCGGGTGCGGACCTTGAACCGGCGGCGGCGCCGGTGGGCCGCCAGGTGGTAGCTCGTGAGATCGGGGGTGTCGAAGTACACCGACTCGTACGCGAAGTCGCGGCGGCCGTCGATGTCGAGGACCCGCACGCCCGGCTCCCGCTCGACCAGGTCGGCGAGCACCGCGCGCGCCTCGGCCCGGTGCAGGACGTACTTGCGGTCGATCCGGGTCTGGAGCGAGGCCGACTCGACGAGCTCGTCGAGCGAGATGGGGGCGAACCCGGCGTGAGGTGCGGCGAGGGTGTCGGGCGTGGCGCCGTCGGGCAGGAGCGTGGTCATGCCGGCACCTGCCCTGCGCTCGCGGCGCCCGGGAGGGAGGCCGCAGACGGTGTGGCGTCGCTGCTCGCGATGACGCCGCCGCCCGGGGCGACCTCGTAGCGGACGTCGACCAGGGTCGTGTCGTTGACCAGGTCGAGGCGCTGGACCGAGGCCGAGTGGACGTGCGCCCCGAGGAGCTGCTCGAGGTAGGCGACGAGGCCGACCTCGTCGGGAAAGGCGCGGTCGAGCAGGATGACCTGGCTGCGGTGGCGGCGCAGGAGTCGCGGGTGGTCCGCGACCGCCATGACCACGAGGATCAGGGCGCTGCCCGCGACGCCGAGCCAGCCCGCGCTGGTGCCGAGCCCGCCCAGGAGACCCAGGGCGAGGGCGGCGAAGTAGTAGGCGACCTCGTGCTGGGACAGTTCGGTCGACCGCAGGCGGATGATCGACAGGACACCGAAGAGGCCGAGTCCCAGGCCCGCGCCGACCGTGCTGCTCGCGAGCGTCGCGGCGACCGCGAGGACACCCACGTTGACGCCCAGGTAGGCGACGACCAGGTCGCGGCGCCGGTGGCGCGGGAAGTAGAGGCCGAACGTCAGGACGAGCACGGCGACCAGGTCGACGAGGTACAGCGCGAGCTGTGGGGGCTGGGTCACGGGTGACCTCCAGTTGACGGGGAAGTGAGCTCCTCCAGTGAGCCGTCCGAACCTGTGAGGTCCCTATGACCCGGGGTAGCCGGGGATATGAGTTCGGGACGCGGCGTCGGTGCCCGACGGCGGGCCCGGCGTCGGGCGTGCGACGGCGCCTCCCTCGGGTGCCGGCAGGCGCGCGGGGTGCCCGATTCGGTCCAGGCGCCGCGAGCGGGTATCCTTCTGCAGCCGGGACTTCCCGGCTGGGTAGCGTGTCCGAGTGGCCTAAGGAGCACGCCTCGAAAGCGTGTGTGGGTGAAAGTCCACCGTGAGTTCGAATCTCACCGCTACCGCAGTGACGAAGGGCCCCGACCAGTGGTCGGGGCCCTTCGTCGTTGGTGCTTGCCTGGCCCGCGATCTCGCGCCACCTGCTGCGTGTCGTGGCGGCGCGTGCGGGACGCTCGTGCCCTGTCCGTCTCCCGGGGGAGGGTGTGTTGTTCGTGCAGTCACCACAATTGTGGTGGCTGCGCGAACAACACACCCCACCTCCCCGGCCATCGCCCGGACTCACCCCGTCGGAGCCCGTCCGGACCTGGCGAGTCGTGCGCACCACGCCATCGGGTCGAGGCCCGTCACCGTCCGCGGCGCCAGCCCCGCCGAGACCGACCGGCCCCACGGGCCCATTGGTGGAAGAGTGTCCCCGTGACTTCGAATGACGCCGAGCGCCCAGACGACCAGCCGAGACCGTCGGGCGCCTTCCCTGGCGCGCCCGACGTCGAGTCGGTCTTCCCCGAGGGCCAGGCGCCCAGCGGCGAGCCCGGCGACGGCTCCGCGGGGGCCCCGGCTCCGGGCGCAGCCGTGAGGACTCGCCGCCGCTGGTCGTTCGCGCGCGAGGTCGGCGTGATCGTCGTCGCGGCCCTGGTCATCTCGTTCCTCATCAAGACCTTCGTGGTCCAGCCGTTCGTCATCCCGAGCGAGTCGATGGAGAACACCCTCATCAAGGACGACAGGGTCCTGGCCTCGCGGTTCGTCCCGCGCTTCCTCGACATCAACCGTGGCGACGTCGTGGTCTTCAAGGACCCGGGCGGCTGGCTCGCGAGCCAGCCGCAGCAGGAGTCGACGGGCCTGGTCAAGGCGGGCGAGACGTTCCTGACCTTCATCGGCATCCGTCCGGTGGACGCGGGCGAGCACCTCATCAAGAGGGTCATCGGGCTGCCCGGGGACCACGTGACGTGCTGCGACGCGCAGGGCCGCGTCTCGGTCAACGGCGTCGCGATCGACGAGACGTACATCAAGCCCGGCTCGATCCCCAGCGAGATCGAGTTCGACGTGGTCGTGCCCGAGGGCTCGCTGTTCGTCCTGGGCGACAACCGGCAGAACTCGGGCGACTCGCGCTACAACACGGACAAGCCCGGGAACGGGTTCGTGCCGATCGACAACGTCGTGGGCACCGCGGTCGCCAAGGTGTGGCCGCTCGACCGGGCGTCGCTCATGCGCAACCCGGGGAGCGTCTTCGAGGACGTCCCGGAACCCTGAGCAGACTCACCCGCTCAGGCCGAGCGCCGCGGCACGTCCTCCCCTAGCGTGGTGGGACGGCCCACGCTCGGAAGGACTCTTCGTGTCACTGCGTTCTGCTCGTCCTGTCGGAACGGTGCGCCGGGCGGCGCTCGGCGCGGGGGCGGTGGTCGCGGCACTGGCGCTGGTCGCCGGGTGCACGGGATCACCGGGGCCCACGGAACCGGGCCCGACGGCGGAGCGCCCCACCGGGGACGTCTCACCCTCGGAGGAGCCCACGCCCGAGGAGCCGACCCCCACGCCCACGCCGACCCCCACGCGGGCGGCGTCGAACGTCCCGCTCACGAAGCTCGCGCCCGGCGAGAACCCGCCGCAGTTCATCATCTTCTCGTTCGACGGCGCCGGGTGGCACGACCGGTGGACCGAGTTCCGTGAGGCAGCGGCCCAGGTCGACGCCCGGTTCACGGGATTCCTCACGGGCATCTACCTCCTGACCGACGAGCACCGCGACGCCTACACCGGACCGGGGCACGCGCCGGGCAAGGCGTCGGTGGGGTTCGGCGGGGACGCGGCCACGGTCACGACCCTCGTGGGCGACCTCAACGCTGCCTACCTGGAGGGCCACGAGATCGGCACGCACTACAACGGGCACTTCTGCGCCGACAACCCGCCCGGTGGCGGGGACTGGACCACGGCCGACTGGAACAGCGAGCTCGACCAGTTCTTCGGCTTCTGGAACGACTGGCAGGAGATCAACGGCCTCCAGGACACGCCACCGCTCGAGATCCCGGCCTCCGAGGTCACGGGCGGCCGGACACCGTGCCTCGAGGGCAACTGGGACCAGATCGCCCCGGCGTGGGCCGCGCACGGGCAGACGTACGACTCCTCGATCCCCGGCAGCGGCATCGCGTGGCCCAAGCAGGAGTACGGCGTGTGGGAGTTCCGGATGCAGACGACGAGCTCTCCGACGCTCGGCAACGTCATGGCCATGGACTACAACTTCTGGTACAAGTTCAACAAGGCGCAGAACCAGCCCGAGCGTGCCCCCGAGATCCGCGCCGCGGTCCTCGAGACGTACCGGCACATGTACGACGTCGCCTTCAACGGCAACCGCGCGCCCGTGCTCGTGGCCAACCACTTCAACCAGTGGAGCGGCAACGCGTTCAACCCGGCGGCCAAGGACTTCATGCTCGAGGCGTGCGGCAAGCCCGAGACCATCTGTGCCACGTACCAGGACGTCATCGCGTGGATGAACGTCCAGGACCCGGCGGTGCTGGCCGAGCTCCAGGCGCGTCCCCCGGTCTCGTAGGGCGCGGGTCGTGGCGAGCAGCGCGGGGCTCCTCCTGCACCGGGTCGGTGACGGGGGAGAGGTCGAGGTGCTCGTCGGGCACATGGGCGGTCCGCTGTGGGCGCGCAAGGAAGAACGCGCCTGGACCATCCCCAAGGGCGAGCACGACCCCGACGAGGACCCGCACGCCGCGGCGGTCCGCGAGTTCACCGAGGAGCTCGGGTCCGCTCCGCCCGAGGGGCCGGAGATCGACCTGGGGCAGATCAGGCAGCGCGCGGGCAAGACCGTGCGCGCCTGGGCGCGCCGCGCCGACTTCGACGCGAGCACCGCGACGAGCAACACGTTCGAGATGGAGTGGCCGCCGCGGTCGGGCCGGACGGCGTCGTTCCCGGAGCTCGACCGGGTCGCGTGGGTGCCGCTCGCGCGGGCGCGCGAGCTCGTGGTCGCGGGGCAGGTCGAGCTGCTCGACCGCCTCGCGGAGGCGCTCGCCCGGTCCTGAGGCGAGACCGTGCGAGCCGGCTCAGGCGTGGTCCGGCAGCGTCCGCAGCAGGTACCGCTCGGCCGAGCCGGCGTGCTGGGCCAGGTCCCACAAGGTCGAGGACGCTGCGCCCGAGGTCTCGGGGGCCGTGCCGTCGGCCCCGTTCCCGCCCGTCGGGTCGTCGGGGCTCAACGCCTGGAGGACCTGGTCGAGCTCGCCGCGGTTCAGCTGCGCTGCGTCGGCCAGGACGGTCAGGTCGCGCAACCCGTTGCGCAGCGTGTCGAGCTCGGCGAGCTGCCTGTCGTCGAGCCGGTCGCGGTCGGGCACCAGCTCGTCCTGCAGGCGGACGGCGTCCCGGAGCAGGGCGATCTCCTCAGGCTGCTGTGGACCGGACCTCTCCGACGAGGCACGGAGCGCGGTCGCGGTGGCCTCGGTAGCGGTCTCGATACGTCGTCGCAGAGGTGGGGGCCGGAAGCCCGGGATCACGGCGAAGCCGAGGACCACTCCGACCAGCACCGCGCTCAGGGTGAGCACCACGTACTGCGTCAGGAGGTCGACCGCGTTCAGGTCACGGGTCACGGAGTTGAAGCCGACGCTGACGACGACCATGAACGCGCCGCCCAGCGCCGGGCGGGTGACGATGTACCACAGCCCCAGGCACAGGGCGACGACCGCGACCAGGGTGAGGTAGCGCGACGGGACGACCAGCAGGACCACCGCGACCGTGAGCGAGCCGGAGACCAGACCGACGATCTTGTTCCTCGTCTTGGCCACGGTGCCGCTCCAGCTGGTCTGAAGGATGCTGAAGGTGGTCAGCAGCGCGGTCGAGACCAGGGGGTCGCCCCGCTCCAGGCCGGACGTGATCAGCAGCATCAGCAGCACTGCGAGCGCAGTGCGGAACGCGTGCCGGAACTGGATGGACTGCAGCCTGGCCGCGGGGTGCAGCACCGCGTCCTGGAGCTGGTGGCGCCGGTCCCGATCGAGCGTGACCGTGGCGGTGTCACGCTCCTGGATCGCCTGCCCGACGGAGTCCAGGGCGCGCGCTGCGTCGGTGAAGGGGGGCTCGGTGACGGCTGATGCCTGCGAGGGCGACGGTGCCTTGACGGGCTCGCCCCGCCGGGGCTTGGCCTTCATCTCCTCGGCCAGCTCGTGAGCCCGCTCGCGGAGCACGGTGTCGTCGGGATCGCCCGCCGCGGTGAGGTGTGCCGTGTGCAGGGCGAGGCGGTAGCGCGAGGCACCCTCGAGCGCGTCCGCGAGCCAGCGCTGCCTGCCGTCGCTGAGCCAGGTGCTGAACGCGGTGGCGGTGGCGCTGCTCGGATCGTCGGCGACGAGCACCGCGGCGACCTGTTCGCGGGTCTGCTTGGACGGGTCCGAGATCCCCATCAGGATGCGCAGGACGAGCGCCACGGCGACCCCCGCGACGGCCGCCGCGATCACCTGCCGATGATCGGCCCCACCCATCGGTGCGTAGCCGTAGCCGAACACCGTGGTCATCCCGAGCCCCATCCCCGCGTTGCCGAAGCGTGGGCCGAGCAGGGGGAGGAGCGCGGCCACGAACACGAGCACCACGACGAGCGCGATCGCCGCGGGGCGCGAGGTCTCGGCCACCAGGCGCGGGACGGCTGCTGCGAAGATCAGCAGCGGGCCCATCACCGCAGCGATGCGGAGGTCGGCCCGGAGCGGACCGCCCATGAAGGCCACCAGCGCGAACATGCCCGTCAGGCCGCCGATGATCCCCACCGGGCCGGCTCCCCACGCGTCGGCGAGCAGCACGGAAGGGAGGACCACGATGATCATCAGCACGATCAGCATCGGGCTGCCCGGGGGACGCTTGGGCGCCTCGGCCTTGTTCGAACCCTTCACGGGCCCTCCTGGAAGGTCGGTCGGGCGGTTCTCCCCTCGACGGTACGGCGGAAGTGCAAGGGCTGCCTGGGCGGAAGAGGCGCTCGCCCGCCTCTGAGGGGCCCGACGACGCAGCGCGCCCCGGGCGACCACCTCACCGCGCGAGGTGGTCGCCCGGGGCGCGCTGCGCCGTCGGGCAGGAGGTCACTCGGGGAGGCCCGAGACCCCCGTCAGCTCGTTGGGGACCACGTCGAGCGTGGTGCTCGCGTAGACCTTGCCCGACTCGACGTCGACCGCGTGCACGGCCTTCGTGGCGGGGTCCGTCACGTAGGCCGTGTGGTCGAGCACGAACAGCGTGGGGCGCGGGGCCTGCCAGTCGTCGGGCTCGGTCCACGCGTCGATCACCGCGATGGTGCTGGTGACCGCCCCCGAGGCGGGGTCGATGACGCGCAGCGCGCCGTCGGTCCCCAGGACGAGCGCCTCGCCGTGCGGGCCGCGGCCGAGCGAGCGGAACGTGTAGCTCGCGCCCGTGTCGACCAGGGTGATCTGCCGGCTCACGGTGTCGACGAGCGAGACGCGGGTGGGGCGCTCGAGCTCGGCGTCCGGGTCGGACTTGTAGTCGCCCAGGACCACGGGCGACTCGTCCGAGCCCGCCTGGTTGCCGATCCGGCCGTAGGCGTCGGGCGACGCGATCTTGGTCAGCTCCCCGCCCGCGTAGACGACCACGCCGTCCTCGCAGCCCACGACCACGGCCTCGTCGGACGCGACGGCCTCGCCGTGCACGCCCGGGCAGGCGTCGGTGCGCGCGACCTCGTGGCGACCGCTGTCGAGGACCACGACGCTCGACCGCGAGTCCTCGGTGCCGTCGGTGACGAGCAGGTCGCCGCTCTCGAGCTCGACCGCGACGCCGTGGTGCGGGGACGGGGTCGTGTACGTCGTGGTCTCGGGGTCGCCGTCCGCGAGGTCGTGCGGGTCGAACGACTCGACGAGCCCCGAGCCGTCGTTGAACAGGACCGTGCGGCCCGCGTGGCGGACCACGTGGCCGGGGTGGTTCGCGGCGAACTCGGTCTGCGTGAAGGCCGGCTCGGAGGTGTAGAAGTGCGAGTGGTTGCCGTGCGGCTCGCCCCACGTGCCGAGGTCGAGGACCCGGAAAGCGTCACCTGCGGAGACGATCACGTGGCGCTCGTCCCCCGCGGGGTTGATGCGCGTGAAGCCGTCGACCGGGAGGTCGGCGACCTGCTCGAGGCTCGTGCCGTCGAGGACGACGATCCCGCCGTCGTAGGTCAGGGCGATGCGCGGGGTGTCGGTCGCGGCCTCGGTGCCGTGGCCGCCCTCCTCGTGCTCGTCGTGGTCGTGGCCGTGCTCGGACGCGTCGGACGACGCGGCGGGGGAGGCCTCGTCCGTGGCGCAGCCGGCGAGCACGGCGGCGGGCAGGGCGAGGGCGATCCCCAGGGCGAGGTGGCGGTGTCTGGTGCTGGTCATGGCGTCACGGGACCCCGGCGGGTCCCACCGTCCTTCCGGTAGGTGTGGGCTGCGGCGCAGGGAGCGCGCCGAACTCGCACACCGTAGCAGAGAATGAGAACCGCTCTCATTATCAACTAGAGTGGGTGCTACCGGGGTGGGGCGCTGGGGCCCGACCCGCCCGCGCCTCGACCTCGTCATGCGTCCCGCGTGAGGAACCGCCACGAACCCAGGACGCCGACGACCGCCACCCAGGCGAGCGCGACGAGCGTCGCCGTCGGCCCGTCGAGCGTGCTCGGGCCCGCGTCGTACCAGGCCGACGCGGCGCGGTCCGGCAACCAGCGCGCGTGCTCGGTCGCGCCCGCGAGCAGCGGGGACACGACGAGCACCAGCGCGAGGACGCCGACGAGCGCGGGCACGAGGTGACGCACGACCAGCGCCACGGCGTGCGAGAACACCCCGATGACGACCAGGAACGCCGCGGCCCCCAGGAGCGGGCCCGCTCCGGCGCCGCCCGTCGCGGCGGGTGCGTCGAGGAGGTGCTGCGTGACTGCGGACGCGGCCAGGCAGGCGCCGAGCACCGAGACCGCGGTGAGCCCGACGGCGCAGATCGCCGCGACGCTCTTGCCCGCGACGAGGAGCCCGCGCCGCGGGACTGCGGTCAGGGTCGTGGCGACCTGGCGACCGGCGTGCTCCTGGGAGACCGGCAGCACGCCGACGAGCACGAGGCCCGCCACGGCGAAGGGCACCGTGCGGAGCGTGGGATCGAGGGCCGTGACGGGCAGGCCCTGGTCGGCGGCCGCACCCGCCTGCGCGGCGGCGATCAGGGCTCCGACCACGGTGGTCCCGACGACCGCGAGGACCGCGCCGGGCAGCGTGCGGAGCTTGTCGAGCTCCGCGGCGACCACGGACGCCAACCCCCTGGCGCTCACGCGTCCCGCCGTGAGAACACGGTGCCCGCGACCGCGAGGAGCGCCAGGGCCCACGCGGCCATCACGAGCGCACCGGGACCGGGCGACAGGCCGCCCGCGACGGTGTCGACGTCCCCGAAGAGCCTGCGGCCGGCCATGTCGGGGAGCCAGTGCGCGAGCGGCGTGAGCATCGTGAGCAGGAGCGACACCGACACCAACGAGCTGTTGACCACGAGCACCAGGAGAGGGACGACCCCGCTGCGCGTGAAGACCGTGACCGCCAGGGCCAGGAGCGCCGTGAGGGTCCAGTAGAGGGCCGCGCCGAGGCAGCGCCGGACGGCCTCGGCGAGCGGGACGGTCGCGGTCGCGGCGTCGGCGATGATCGCCTCGGCGAGTGCGACGCTCGCCGGGACCGCCACGACCGCCGTGGCGATCACGAGCAGGACGACCGCGGTCACCTTCGCGACGAGGACGCTCGCGCGCCGCGGGACGGCCACGAGCGTCGTGCCGATCTGCCGACCGCCTCCGGCGTCGGGGCTGTTCGCGGTGTACTCGCTGCTCACCGCGATCACGCCGATCACGACCGCGCCCACGGTCCCGATCGGCATCGCGGCGAACGCCGTGTCGAACGCGGAGCCGTAGCCCGTGTCCTCGGGACGTCCGGCGACGAGCGCGTCGCGGACGCCGACCGCGTTGAGCAGGGTCAGCGCGGCCGTCCCGAGGACGGCGACCGCAGCCCCGGTCCACACCCCGGGCAGCGCCAGCATCTTCTGCAGCTCGGCGACGAACACGTTCCACCCCCTCACCGGACCGTCCCCTGTCCGTCGCTCGTGAGCGCGAAGAAGGCGTCCTCGAGCGTGTCGTAGCGGTGGGTCACGTCGGCGAGCGTCCCGTCCGCGACGACCCGACCGCCCGAGATGACCACGAGGTCGTCGGCGATGTCGGCCACCTCGCCCATGAAGTGGCTCGACAGCAGGACCGTGCCGCCGTGGTCCGCGTGCGCACGGAGCAGGCCACGGATCCACCGGATGCCCTCCGGGTCGAGCCCGTTGACGGGCTCGTCGAGGACGAGCGCCTCGGGTTCGCCCAGGAGCGCGCACGCGAGCCCCAGGCGTTGTCCCATGCCGAGGGAGTAGCGCCCCACCCGTGTCCGGGCGGAGGCCGTGAGCCCTACCTGCTCGAGCACCTGGTCGACGCGCCTCTGCGAGATCCCGTTGCTGCGCGCGACCCAGGAGAGGTGGTTGCGGGCCGTGCGGGAGCGGTGCGCTCCGGAGCCGTCGAGCATCGAGCCGAGGGTGCGCAGCGGGTCGCGCAGCGACCTGTACGGCTGCCCCCCGACGAGGGCACGACCCTCGTCGGCCCGGTCCAGGCCGAGGAGGATGCGCAGGGTCGACGACTTGCCGGCTCCGTTGGGCCCGAGGAAGGCGGTCACGCGGCCCGGCCGGGCCTCGAAGGCGACGCGGTCGAGGACGGTGCGGGGACCGTGGCGTTTGACGAGGTGCTCGATCTTCAACATGCCCACAGTCCAGCCGCCAGGAGCGCGCGGGGCATCGGACCGGAGGCCGGACCTGGGGTCCGGGCCTCGGCCCGCGGTCTCTCGGACCGTGGGCCGATGTGCGTCCGGCGGCGCGTCCCTAGACTCCGGTGGATGGAGACGACCGCCCGACCCGTGCTGCGATCCCGCGTCTGGCCGATCGCGGGCGGTCTCGTCGCGGCCCTCGTGCTCGGCCTGGCGACGCTCGGCGTCGGTCGCCCTGTCGAGACCCTCGCCGTCCTGCTGGGTGCGACCGCGGTCGCGGCGGGCGTGCTGGCCTGGGCCCTCGTCCGTTCCCGGCGCGAGCGACGTGCCTTCGAGGACGACCTGACGGGCTGGGCGGCGGAACGGGCCGCTCAGGCCGAGAGGCTGCGCATCGCACGAGACCTGCACGACCTCGCCTCGCACGGGCTGGGGCTCATCACGGTGCGTGCGGCGTCGGCGCGCACGGTGCCAGGGCCGGGCGGCGATGCCGAGCGGGCCCGCGCCCTGGCCGACATCGAGCGCGCGGGCCGGGACGCGACCACCGAGCTGCGCAGGATGCTCACGGTCCTGCGCGGACCGGGCGACGAGGTCCCGCTGTGTCCGGCGGAGACGCTCGCCGACCTCCCGCGCGTCGTCGCGACCGCGCGGGGCGCGGGCCTCGACGTCGCGCTCGACGCCGAGGAGGTCGTGGCCTCGGCAGGGGCGGGCCTCTGCGTGTGCACGGTGGTCCGTGAGGCCCTCGCCAACGTCCTGCGTCACGCGGGGCAGACGCGTGCCTCGGTCGTCCTCGGCCGCGACGCCGAGGGCTTGCGGCTGGTCGTCGAGGACGACGGGCCCGTCGTCGGGTGGGAGCCCCACCCGGGGGCGGGGATGGGGCTCGCAGGCCTGCGCGAGCGGGTCGAGTCGCTCGGCGGCTCTCTCGTCGCGGGGCCCTCCTCCCGAGGTTTCCGCGTGACGGTCGTGCTGCCGGACCCGGCCCCGCCGGCCGCCGGCCTGCTGGGACGAGCGCAGTCGTGACGGTGCCGGTACGGGTGCTCGTCGTGGATGACCAGCCCCTGATACGTCACAGCCTGCGGCTCGTGCTCGACGGTGCCGACGGGCTCACGGTCGTGGGCGAGGCGGGCTCGGGCGAGGCCGCGGTGGAGGCCGCGCGCCGGACCCGCCCCGACGTCGTCCTCATGGACGTCCGCATGCCCGGCGGTGACGGGATCGATGCGACGCGCCGGATCGCGGCCGACCCCGACCTCACGTCGACCCGCGTCCTCGTGCTCAGCATGTTCGAGCTCGACGAGTACGTCCACGGGGCCCTGCGCGCAGGCGCGAGCGGGTTCCTGCTCAAGGACGCCGAGCCCACGAGCCTCGTCGACGCCGTCCGGCGTACGCATGCCGGCGAGTCGCTGTTCGCCCCGGCCGTCCTGGCGCGGATCGTCGGGCACTACCTCGACGGTGGGCCGCAGCGCGGGGCCGTGGCGCCGGAGCTCCTCACCAGCCGGGAGGTCGAGGTGCTCGCGCTCGTGGGCCGTGGGCTGTCCAACCAGGAGATCGGGCGGAGGCTGACGATCTCCATGGGCACCGTCAAGACGCACATCGGCAACCTGCTCGCCAAGCTCGTCGCCCGCGACCGTGCCCAGCTCGTCATCGCGGCGTTCGACCACGGCCTCGTGACCGCCGAGCGCCCTGCGCCTGGGAGAGGCCCCGGTCCCGCGTGAAGGGGCGGTCGGCCATCAGCGGTCAGGCGTTCGCCACGGGCCCGGGGTCTGGCTGTGGCGCGTGCGGCTCGGCCACGACGGTCGACGCGACGGTTCCCGCTGCCCCTCGCCCCAGCCGCACGAGCTGGACCACGGCCCCGACGAGCAGGACCACGAGCGCGAGGTTGCGCACGGCCGCGACCAGGACGACCCAGGGCTCCCCGACCATGAACTCGTCGTACGCGACCGGGTAGAGGAGCTGCGTCAGACCAGCGGTGCCCAGGACTGCCAGCGCGGGCGCCGACCAGACGGAGCGGGCCCCCGGCCCGGCGAGCGCGATCGCGACGGCTACGGGAGGCCCGATCCACGCGACGAACTGCGGCGATCCCACCTTGTTGAAGACGATGAGGCTCAGCAGCAGCGCCGTCACGGACAGGAGGAACACGTCGGTGCGGACCTCGGGGCGCCGCCGCACGGCCCACCAGGACAGGGCCGCGATCGTGAGCACCGCGACGGGCAGCAGCACGTCGAGCAGCCGTCCCGTCACCGCGGTGCCGGGGCCGTAGATCTCGAGCGTGCGGATGTCCTGGTTCATCCAGACCCGGAACCGGGGGTCTAACAGCCGCAGGACGCTGAACGGGGTCGCGAACACCGACTCCGACTGGAGGCCCCGCGCGTCCTGGGTCCCGAACACCCCGAGCACCCGTTTGCCCGCTCCGCCCGCGAGGGCGAGCGCGACGACGACCGCGCTGACCGCCGCGCCCGGGAGCACGACCGTGCGCAACGGGCGCTTCGCGGTCGTCAGGAGCGCCACGACCACGGCCCCGGGGGCGATCTTGACCCAGGCGCCGAACGTCGCGATCGCGGTCGCCACGGCCGGGCGGCGTACCGCGAGCGCGAGCGTGATCACGAGGAGGGCCGCGGCGACGCCGTCGAGCCTGCCCAGGAAGATGGGGCCGAGCGCGACGAGGAACGCGAGCCACCACCAGGCCGCGACACGGCCACGCCCCGGCAGCCGCGCGAGGAACCACAGCGCGAGCGCGTCCAGCGCGACGATCAGCACGAGGAACTGCGCGTAGTACGCCTCGAACGACGTCCCCACGAGAGCGGGGGCAGAGACCGGCACGAGCGCCCCGACCGGGTAGACCCAGTCGTAGTCGAGCACGGGCCAGATCCCGCGGTCCCAGCCTGCGCGCGCCCAGACCCGGTAGAGCTGCACGTCGCCGGAGATCCGGTACCCCCAGCTCAGGGCATCGACGACGAGCCAGGCGTGCACGAGCACGAAGCCCGCGACCAGGGCCCACGGCGAGCGCAGGGCCCAGGCGAGGAACCGGCGTCCGGTCGAGGCGGGCCGGGCGGCGGAGGTCTCGGGCACGGGCTCATCGTCGCACGACGGCGCCACTCACCCGGGGGGCGCGACACGCCCTGGACGCCGCACGCCGTCGGGCACGAAGAAGCGGCCCGGCCGGAGGCGAAGGGGACCTCCGGGCGGGCCGCCGGTCGCGCGATGAGGCAGCACCGCGCGACGCGAGGGGAAGGACTCAGGCGCGCAGGATCAGCGCGTCCCCCTGGCCGCCGCCGCCGCACAGCGCGGCGGCGCCCACGCCACCCCCGCGGCGCTGGAGGGCGAGGGCCAGGTGCAGGGCCAGGCGCGCGCCCGACGCGCCGACCGGGTGACCCAGGGCGATCGCGCCGCCGTCGGCGTTGACGACCGCGTGATCGATCCCGAGGTCCTCGACCGACTGGAGCGCGACGGCCGCGAAGGCCTCGTTGATCTCGACCAGGTCGAGCTCGTCGGCCTTCATGCCCTCGCGCTCGAGCGCATGCTCGATCGCGCGGGCGGGCTGGGAGTGCAGCGAGCTGTCGGGGCCCGCGACCTGGCCGGCCGACCGGATCTCGGCCAGCCACGTGAGGCCGCGCGAGACCGCGAAGGCCTTGCTGACGACCACGACCGCCGCGGCGCCGTCGGACAGCGGGGACGACGAGCCGGCGGTGATGGTGCCGTCCGCGACGAACGCGGGACGCAGGCGGGCGAGCGCCTCGACCGTGGTGCCGGGACGGATGCCCTCGTCGTCGGCGACGACCACGGGCTCGCCCTTGCGCTGCGGGACCGTGACCGGGGCGATCTCCTCGGCCAGGCGCCCTTCCGTGCGGGCCGCGGCCGCGAGGGCGTGCGAGCGGGCAGCGTACTCGTCCTGCTCGGCGCGGCCGATGCCGCGCGTGGTGCAGCCGCGGTCGGTGGCCTCGCCCATGATCTGACCGTCGAACGGGTCGCGCAGGCCGTCGTGCGTGAGCGAGTCCGCCATGGTCACGTCTCCGAACGCGAAGCCCTTGCGCGAGCCGAGCACGAGGTGCGGCGCGTTCGTCATGGACTCCTGGCCGCCCGCGACGACGACCGACGCCTCGCCGGTGCGGACCAGGCGCGCCGCGTCGATGATCGCGGTCAGGCCCGACAGGCACAGCTTGTTGATCGTGACCGTGGGGACGTCCCAGCCGATCCCGGCCGCGATCGCGGCCTGACGGGCCGGACCCTGGCCGCCGCCCGCCTGGATGACCTGGCCCATGATCACGGCGTCGACGTCGGAGGCCGCGACGCCCGCGGCGTCGAGCGCGCCGCGGATCGCGTGCGCGCCCAGCTCGTTCGCCGACAGGGACGCGAGCGCACCCTGGAAGCGCGTGAACGGCGTGCGCGCACCGTGCAGGAGGACGGGGACGTGGGCGTCGTTGCTCATGAGGTGCTCCGTGGGGGAAGGGGACCCGGCGCCGTGCGTGTCAGGTGAACGAGGAGGTCCGGTACGGCGCCGGGTGGTCTTGTGGTGTCGACGGGTGGCCGCTGCGGGCCAGGTGTGGCAGGAGAGGGTGCGGCGCTCCCGGTACGGGGAGCGCCGCCGGTGAGGGGCTACACGAACGCCGAGACGCCCGTGATGTCGCGACCCACGATGAGGGCCTGGACGCTCTCGGTGCCCTCGTAGGTGTGCAGGGCCTCGATGTCCGCGAAGTGCCGCGCGACGCGGTTCGCGAGGAGGATGCCGTTGCCGCCCAGCATGTCGCGCGCGCTCGCGGCGATCTCGCGCGCGCCGCGCGTGCTCGTGTACTTGGCGATCGACGCCTGCGGGCCGGAGAGCTGCCCGGCCTCGTCGAGGCGGGTCATCTGCGCGACCAGGAGCTGCATCTGGGTGAGGGTCGAGAGCATGCGGGTCAGCCGCTCCTGGACCATCTGGTTGGCCGCGAGCGGGCGGCCGAACTGGACGCGCTGCGTGGCGTAGGCGACGGCCGTCTCGTAGCAGGCGGTCGCGTGCCCGACGGCGGACCAGGCCACCCCGAGACGGGTCGCCTGGAGCACGCGGCCGGTGTCCTTGAACGACCGCCCGCCCGGGAGCATGGCCGAGGCCGGGACGAACACGTCGGTCAGGACGATGTGGGCCTGCCAGATCGCGCGGAGCGAGACCTTGCCCTCGATGGTCGTGGCCGCGTAGCCCGGGGTGTCCTGGGGCACGAGGAACCCGTGCACCTGGTTGTCGCCCTCGTCGCCGACAAGTCGCGCCCAGAGCACGGTGATGTCACCGCACGACCCGAAGCCGATCCACTTCTTCTCGCCGTCGATCACGAAGCCCTCGACGCCGTCGCGGGTCTCGCGGCGGGCCGTGGTCTCGAGCGAGACCGAGTCCGAGCCGTGCGTGGGCTCGGTCAGGGCGAACGCGCCGAGCTTCTCGCCGCGCGCGAGCGGGCCGAGCCACTCGGCCTTCTGCTCGTCCGAGCCGAGGAGCTGGATCGAGCGCAGCGCGAGGCCGCCCTGGACACCGCAGATGGTCGCGACCGAGCCGTCGCCGCGCGACATCTCCATCTCGGCGAGACCGGCGCCCATGAGGCTGATCCGCGGCGCACCGGGGACGTCGACGCCGTCGCGCAGGAAGTCGAGCTCGCCCATGCGCTTGGCCAGACCGAACGGCACCTCGGCGCGCTCCCAGTACCCGTCGATCACGGGCAGGACCTCGTCCTGGACGAACGTGCGGACCCGCTGCTGCAGGTCGCGGTCGGCATCGGTCGCGTCCGAGAACGCGCCGGCGTAGTCGATGCCGAGCGGCTGCGAGAGGTCGTAGTCCGGCTCGGTCACGTTCTGGCGGACGGGGTTCTCGATCGTCATGGGGGATGCTCCCGGTGTCGGGCCGGACGTCGGTGTCGGGCGATTCCCCCCATGGTGCGTGATATCCCGTCTCAGGTCAAGAGACGGGGTATCACGGGCGGGCCCGGTGCCCGGCCTGACCAGGGGGAGCGCTCAGGCCCGCGCAGCCCCGGCGATGTTCACGAGCCAGCTCACGCCGAACCCGTCGACGCACATGCCGAACGCGTCTCCCCACGGCGCGACCTCGAGCGGCACGGTCACGCTCCCGCTCGACGAGAGCTTGTCCCAGTAGCCGCGCAGCTCGGCGTCGTCGGACTGCTCGCCGCTCAGCGAGATCGAGAAGCCGGCGCCGGTCGGGACCTCCATCGAGCTCGGGGTGTCCGCGGCCATGAGGACCAGGCCGGTGGGGGACTCGAGCTGGGAGTGCATGACCTTGTCGGCGTCGGCAGGGTCCTCGGAGGCCTGGAAGTCGGCGAACGTGCTGATCGTCACCTCGCCGCCGAACACGTCGCGGTAGAACTCGATCGCCTGCCGTGCCTCGTCGCGGAAGTTCAGGTAGGGGTTGAGTCGCGTGACCATGATGGTGTCGCCTTTCCCGTCGCGTCCTCGCGTCATCGGGCCGGAAGTGGTGCGCCCGGCGCGAGCAGGGCGCACCTTCGAGTATCCGCCCGGCCCACCCGGACGCAAGGGGTGGCTTCAGGGGGGGGTGGCGGGGGCGCTCGCCGTGACCTCCAGGGCCTTGGAGCGCCGGTCGATGCGCCACCACACGAAGAACCCGACGAGCGTGAACGCCCCGTAGAACACGTACATGAACGCGGACGCGTAGAAGCCGGCGTCGACCAGCAGGGGCACGCCCACCACGTCGACGGCCACCCAGATCAGCCAGAACTCGACCCATCCCTTGGCCATGCCGTACGTCGCGAGCAGCGAACCCATGAAGATCCAGGCGTCGGCCCACACGGGCTCGTAGGACTCGAGCATCCGGAAGATCGGGGTCAGGACGAGCGTCCCGCCCACGAGCGCCACGACGAGGAACGTTCGTTGCCGCCACGTGGCCCATCGTGGTTCGACCGACACCCCGTGGCTGTCCGCGTCGAGACCGGCCGCGTCCTGGTCGAGGCGCGCACGGGTGCGCCGCCACTGGACCCACCCGTACACCGACACGACGACGAACATGACCTGGCGCCCGGCCTGGCCGAGGAGGTTGACAGGGTTGGGCGTCGCGAACACCGCTCCGAGGAACACCGTGAGGAGCAGCAGGTTCCCGACGATCCCCACGGGCCATGCCCAGATCTTGCGCCGCATGCCGCCGAGCGCGGAGGCCAGGCCGAACCCGTTGCCCACGATCTCGCGCCACAGCAGGTGCTGGCCGCCGATCGTCAGCTGCGCGTCGAAGAGCGCGTGGAGCAGGTCCATCGATGTTCCCTCGTCCCGGGCACGTCGGCTCCGGGGTGAGGGCGGGCGTCGGGTCGGGGGAGCCCTGTCCGGGCTGCCCGACGGCGGCGCTCACCACGGCGAGACCGGTCCGGACGGTCGGGGGTGGGCACGACGATCACGTCGCGCTCAGCCCGGCCGGGGACGGCCGCGCCGCACGTGCTTCCTCCCATCCGGACTTTCACCGTCGGTCCTGGAGTTCCACCAGGTCAACCGCGCGTGGGCGCGGGTCGCGGACTGTCACCGCCGGCTCGGAATTGCACCGACCCCGGAGCACGTTCGTGCGTACTGCTTGCTGTGTGCTGCAACCGCAGATGCTACCCGTGCATTCCCGGGCTCATCGGTGCTGAGCCGAGTGCGTGGTTCGGCTGCGACACGCCCGGCGAGTCGCAGCCGAATCAAGCACCCAACGCGTCGCGCACGGCCTGGGCCACCTCGTCGGGGTCGGCGTCGCCGTCGAGCACGGTCACCACGACGCGGCGGGTCGGTGCGGTGCCGGCAGCAGCGGGGGCAGCCCGGTCGGCCTCGCCCGCCGTGATCTCGGTGCCTACCGTGCCCACCCTGCTCTCGGCACCTGCCGTGCGCGCCGGTGCAGGCGACGTGGACGCGGTGGTGGGCTCCGCCGTCGGGCCCGCGGGGTTGCGCGCCGCGCGGCGCAGGTCCGCGAACGCCTCCTCGAGCTCGGGGCGCAGGTCCTGGTCGGGGTCGCGCAGCCAGCGGCGCAGGATCGCGTTGTGCACCGCGACGACCGACGCCGCGAACGCGACCGACGCGGTCGAGTGCCGGGTGTCGGCGGGCAGGGTGTCGCGCAGGTAGGACGTGAACGCGCGCTCGTAGCGGTGCGTGGTCACGAGCTCGCGGTCGCGCAGCGCCGGCACGTCCTGCAGGAGGCGGTGCCGTGCGACCGACGTCTCGCGCTGGCCCACGTGGTGGTCGAACACGAGCCGTGCCGCCTTGCACACCTCGACGTACGGGTCGACGTTCTCGAGCTCCTCGGGGGTGACGCCGCGGGCGGCGGGCCGGGTCTCCCCGAGGAGGACCACGACGGCGTCCAGGAGCAGCTCGTGGTCCGCGAAGACCACGTCCTCCTTGGAGCGGAAACGGCGGAAGAACGTGGCCCGGCTGATCTGCGCGGCGTCGGCGATGTCCTCGACGGTCGTCTGCTCGTAGCCCTTCCGGGTGAACAGCTCGATCGCCGCGTCGACCGCCTGCGCGTGGGTGTTGCTTCGTGCGGCACTCATGAACGGGACGGTACACCGCGCGCAGCGGGCGGGGCATGCTGCGGCGGGGCCGTGGGAGAGCGCTGCTCGTCAGTCGGTCGGTGGGGCACGTCGCCCGAGGATCGGCGGTCGGTCGCCGCGCGCGGTGCTGGCGGGTTGGCGGCTGTCGCCGCGCGCCGGGCCCGACGGCGTCGCTACAGTGACGAGAGAGGCGGCGACAGGCCGACGCGACCCGGAGGCGACGCGGATGACTGACGGTGACGAGACGCGGGCAGCCGGCTCCGACGACGGAGCCGAGGGCGGCGCGGGCGAGCAGGCCGCGCGGTCGTGGAAGAGCGTCGACCACCACGCCCAGCGCGACAACCTGGGCGACCGGTTCGCGCGTGGTGGTCCCGCCGACTTCCTGTACGGGGCCGTGGTCTCGGGGTTCATGCTCGCGGTCTCGAGCACGCACGACGCGTCGAGCGACTTCGTGATGCTCGCGGTGGCCGGTGTGCTCGTGGGGTACTGGGCAGCGCACGTGTACGTGTCGGCGATCGGCGGGCGGTTCCGCGACACCGACCACACCATCACCGAGCGCCTGAGGCTCGCGTCGTCGGACGAGGTGTGGGTGCTGATCGGCGGGGTGCCCGCGCTCGGGGTCTTCCTCGTGGGGAGGGTGTTCGGGCTGGACGTGGTGGACGCTGCGCTGATCGCGCTGTGGTTCACGGTGCTGATGCTCGCGGTCGTCGGCCACCTCGCGGCGCACCGGGCCGGCGTCCGGGGGTGGGCGCTGACGGTCGAGACCGTGGTCGCTGGTGCGTTCGGCCTGCTCATCATCGGGTTGAAGACGCTGCTGCACTGAGGTGCTGCCGGCGAGGCCGGTCGTGTGCCTGGAGGTCTCGCCGGTCCGAGCGACGCCCGGGCCTCGGTGCTCCCGAGGTCGTCGTCTGCGCAGCCACCACAATTGTTGTGGCGGCAGAGAAAACACACCCGGGGGTAGCGCCTGACGTACCCGGCGCACCTGCCCGGCGCACCCGTCACCAGCGCCCGGGCGGACGCTACGCCGCGGCCCGCACCAGCTCTCCGCACGCCAGCTCGACCGCGAGCGTGTTCCCCGGTGGGGCGAGCGGGCACGCCCACGCCGGGTCGTAGGCGCACGACGGGTTGTACGCGAAGTTGAGGTCGACGACCAGGGGTGCGTCGCCGTCGGGCACGGGACGGGACGACGCGGAACCCAGGTCCGCGCCCTTGATCGTGTCCAGCAGGTACCGCCCGCCGCCGTACGTCGCGGGCGAGCGGTCCTTGACCGGCACGAACAGACCGCCCCCGTACGACCGCAGCGCCCACACGTCGAGCGACCCCAGGCCCGGGAGGTCGAGGCGCCCGACACGCTCGAACGGCACCACGCCGTCGGTGCCCGTGGGGACGTCGAGCCGTGCGGCGTCCGGCGTGCCCCGCGCTGGGTCGGGCACGAGCGGCACCTCGAACCGCATCGCGGCGTCGTACGGACCGACCGGGAGACCCGTGAAAGCGGCACGGTCCTCGGGCAGGAGCGGCGAGGCCGGGTGCTCGGCCAGGAGGTCGTCGCGCGACGCGACCCAGTACTCGTGCGCGGCGGCGGGGTCCTCGACCGCCAGGTCGCGGACGCGCGCGTACAGGTGCTGGACGCGGCGGCGCCAGTCGACGACGTGCAGCTCGGTGATCATCTGGCCAGGGTGCCAGGCCGCGCAGGGACCGGCACGCCGTCGCCCCCGGTCGCCCCGGCCTAGAAGACCGGCAGGAGTCTCAGCCACCCGAACGTGAACCGGAACGGCGAGCTCACCCCGGCCCACAGCACTCCCCACGCCCCCGCACGGTGCCGGACGGCCTCGACGACGTCGAGCGGCTGCCACACCGGCAGGGGTGCTCAGTGGTGCAGCCGGTAGAACCGGAAGAAGCTGAACCCCTCGATCGGCAGGACCTCGACGCGCTCGAACCCGGCGTCGAGCGCGTACCGCTCGAGCGTCGCGGGCCGCATGACCGTGCCCGTGCCGACCGACGGCGACGACGACAGGCCGTCCGGCAGGCACACGAACTGGCTGAACCCGTACATGAGCCGCTCCACCTCGTCCCCCGGCGCAGTGAACTCCTGGGCGACGGCCTCGTCCATGACGACCACGGCGCCGTCGGGCAGGACGGCCCGACGGACCGCCGACAGGACCTCGACCGGGCGCGGCATGTCGTGCGTGCACTCGAACGCGAAGGCCGCGTCGAGCGGGGCGTCCGCGGGCAGGGCCGCGGCGTCGGCGGCGTGGAACGCCACGCGGTCCGCGACGCCCGCCGCCTCAGCGTTCGCGCGCGCCATCTCGACCGAGGGGCCGTCGATGTCGTACCCGTCGAACCGGGCCTGCGGGTAGGCGCGCGCGAGCGCGACCGTCGACCACCCGGCGCCGCAGCCCACGTCCGCGACCCGCGCGGTGGGCCGCGACAGGATCGCGTGCAGGTCAGGGACCCGGCCGAGCGCGCCCGCGAGCTCGTGCTCGAACCACGGCCGGTTGAGGTCGGCCTGCGCCTCGCGCGCGTCCGGCCCGAGCCGCCCCCACGAGACCCCGCCGCCGTCGCGGTACGCGCCGAGCAGCTCGTCGAACGTGCGCCCCACGGCCGCGAACAGCCGGGGCAGCGGCGCCAGGTACGCGAGGCTGTGCTCGTCCGTCAGCACCTCGGCCGGGCCGGGCGGCAGGGCGTAGCGGCGGGCCGCCGCCTCCGTGACGAGAGGGCCCGACGACGGAGGCACGCCCTGCGAGGAGCGGTCCGGCTGGGTCGTGGGCTCGGCCGAGGGCTCGCGCCCGGGAGCGACGGTGAGGACGCCCGCGACCGCCTGCCCCTCGAGCCACTCGCGCGCGTAACGCTCCTGCGTCCCCGTCCGGGTCGCGAGCTCGGCCGAGGTCGCGGGCCCGTCCGTCGCGAGGGACCGGTACCAGCCCAGCCGGTCGCCGAGGTACACCGAGAAGACGTCGAGAGCGCCGAGCGCCGACGCGAACAGCCGCTCGGCGAACTCGTCGGCTCCCGGACTCTCTCCGGTCGGCTCGCCGGAGGTGCCGAGCGGGACCTGGGGTGTCGTGGACATGAGTGCTCCGTCCGTCGAGGACACGGCGCTCGCGGTCGTCGGCGACGCGCGGACGCACGGACCACCTCCAGCCTAAATCCGTTGCGCCCCCGTGGGAGCATGCACAGCATGCTGGTCACCCTCACGACGACCGCCGGCGCGCCGGCCGGGTCCGCCCTGCCCAGGATCGCCCCGCCCGGAGACGCTGCGCCAGCGATGCCCGTAGAAGGGACGCCCGCACCACCGATGACGGACGCGACCGACCTCGGGTACCTGCTGCACAAGCACCCCGCCCGGGCCCAGTCGTTCGACCTCCCCGTCGGCACGGCGCACGTCTTCTACCCCGAGGCCGACACCGCGCGCTGCACGGTCGCGCTGCTCCTCGAGGTCGACCCCGTGGGGATCGTGCGCAACAAGCGGTTCGGCGGACGCGACGCGTTCTCGCTCGCCCAGTACGTCAACGACCGCCCCTACGCCGCCTCCTCGATGCTCGCGGTCGCGCTCGGCGCGGTGTTCCGGACGGCGATGACAGGCCGCTGCGACTCCCGGCAGGCGCTCGCGGACTCCTCGATCCCGCTCGAGATCCACGTCCCCGCGCTGCCCTGCCGCGGTGGCGCGGGGCTCGCCGAGCGCCTGTTCGGGCCCCTGGGTTGGACCGTCGACGCCACGCCCGAGCCGCTCGACCCGACAGTGCCCGAGTGGGGCGACTCGCGCTACGTCGACCTGCGCCTGACCGGGACCGTGCGCCTCGCCGACGCCCTGCACCACCTGTACGTCCTGCTGCCCGTGCTCGACGACGCCAAGCACTACTGGGTCACGGGCGACGAGGTCGACAAGCTGCTGCGCGCGGGCGAAGGATGGCTCGCCGAGCACCCCGAGCGCGACCAGATCATGCACCGCTACCTCGCGCACCAGCGCCGGTACGTCGAGGACGCGACCGACCGCCTCGTGACGCTCGACGGCGGCCCGCTGCCCGCCGATGCCGACGCCGGGGCCGAGTCCGAGGAAGCCCCGGCCGAGGGCGACGTCACCGCCGCGGGGAGCGACGCCGTCGGGACCAGGGCGCCCACGCTCGCTCGGCAGCGCGCCGAGGCCGTGGTCGCGGCCCTGCACGAGGTCGGGGCGCGCAGCGTCGTCGACCTCGGGTGCGGCGAGGGCGCTCTGCTGCGCCTCCTCGTCGCCGACCGCCGCTTCACGCGGCTGCTCGGCACCGACGTGGCCGCGCGCGAGCTCGAGCGGGCCGCGACCCGCCTGCGTCTCGAGGACGCGAGCGACGCGGAGCGCGAGCGCGTGCAGCTCGTGCAGTCCTCGCTCACGTATCGCGACGAGCGGATCGCGGGCTTCGACGCCGCGGTGCTCATGGAGGTGATCGAGCACGTCGACCCGCCGCGTCTGGGCGCGCTCGAACGCGTCGTGTTCGCCGAGGCACGGCCGGGGACGGTCGTGGTGACGACGCCGAACGTCGAGTACAACGCGCTGTACCCCACGCTCGAGGAGCACGGCCACCGTCACACGGACCACCGGTTCGAGTGGACGCGGGCCGAGCTCCAGGCCTGGGCCGGTGGCGTCGCGCACCGCCACGGCTACGCGGTCACGTTCCGCGACGTCGGGCCCGAGGACGTGGGGCCGCGCGGGCTGGGCTCGCCGACGCAGATGGCGCTGTTCACCCGATCGACGGAGGTAGGGGCATGACCACCGAGCAGCACGTGACCAGCGGGGAACCCCGCGTCCTGACCGTGCCCGAGCTCTCGCTCGTGGTGCTCGTCGGTGTGTCCGGGTCCGGGAAGTCGACGTTCGCGCGCGAGCGCTTCGCCCCCTTCGAGGCCGTGTCCTCGGACTTCTGCCGAGGCCTCGTCTCGGGGGACGTCAACGACCAGTCGGCCACCGCCGCGGCGTTCGAGGTGCTCGACACGATCGTGAGCAAGCGGCTCGAGGCGGGGCACCTGACGGTCGTCGACGCGACCAACGTGCAGTCCGCAGCGCGCAAGAGCCTCGTCGCGCTCGCGCGGGCGCACGACGTCCTGCCCGTCGCGATCGTGCTCGACGTGCCCGAGTCCGTCGCGATCGAGCGCAACCGCTCCCGCCCCGACCGCGACTTCGGCGACCACGTCGTCAAGCGTCAGCGCCAGGCGCTGCGCTCGTCGCTCAAGTCCTTGAGCCGCGAGGGCTTCCGCAAGGTCCACGTGCTGCGCGGCGTCGACGAGATCGCCCACGCCACGATCTCCCGCGAGCCCCTGCTGAACGACCTCCGCGACCAGACCGGGCCGTTCGACGCGATCGGCGACGTGCACGGCTGCCGCGCCGAGCTCGAGACCCTGCTCACCGAGCTGGGCTACGTGATCGAGCGCGACGAGGCCGGTCGCCCGGTCGACGCCGCCCACCCCGAGGGCCGGCGCGCGGTGTTCCTGGGCGACCTCGTCGACCGCGGACCGGACTCGCCGGGCGTCCTGCGCCTCGCCATGGGCATGGTCCGTGCGGGCCACGCGCTCGCCGTACCCGGCAACCACGAGCACAAGCTCGTGCGCGCGCTCTCGGGGCGCAACGTGACGGTCAGCCACGGGCTGGAGACGACGCTCGCGCAGCTCGCTGACGAGCCCGAGGAGTTCCGCCGGGACGTCGAGACGTTCTGCCGTGACCTGGTCTCCCACCTGGTGCTCGACGGCGGGCGGCTCGTGGTCGCGCACGCGGGGCTCAAGGAGTCGTACCACGGGCGGGCCTCGGGTCGGGTGCGCAGCTTTGCGCTCTACGGCGACACGACGGGGGAGACCGACGAGTTCGGGCTGCCCGTGCGCTACCCGTGGGCGAACGAGTACCGCGGTCAGGCCGTTGTGCTCTACGGGCATACCCCCACGCCCGACGCCGAGTGGGTCAACAACACGATGTGCCTCGACACGGGCTGCGTGTTCGGCGGCAAGCTCTCCGCGCTGCGGTACCCGGAGAAGGAGCTCGTCTCGGTGCCCGCGGCCCAGGTCTACTACGAGCCCGCGCGCCCGTTCCTGCCCGACGCCGGGAGCGACGCGGCAGGTGCCGAAGGGGCTCTCCGGCAGCGCGACCCCGACGTCCTCGACGTGACCGACGTGCTCGGCCGGCGCTCGGTCGTGACGGGCACGCGGGGCAGGATCACGGTCCCCGAGGAGAACGCCGCGGGCGCGCTCGAGGTCATGAGCCGGTTCGCGGTGGACCCGCGCGCGCTGCTGTACCTGCCGCCGACCATGAGCCCGGTCGCGACGTCGCGTCTGCCCGGCTACCTCGAGCACCCCGACGGTGCGTTCGCGGCCTACGCGAGCGACGGCGTCGGGCAGGTCGTGTGCGAGGAGAAGCACATGGGTTCGCGCGCCGTGGTGCTGGTGTGCCGCGAGGCGTACGGGGCCTCGGCGTGGCGCTTCGGGGTCGACGTCCAGCCGGGCGGGCGCGGCGTCGCGCACACGCGCACGGGTCGCCCGCTCTTCTCCGGCCCGACGGCGGAGGCTCTCCTCGAGCGCGTCGCGAAGGCCCTCGACGGGGCCGGGGTGTGGGACGAGCTGGGCGCCGACTGGGCCCTGCTCGACGCCGAGATCCTGCCGTGGTCGGCCAAGGCGGACCAGCTCATCCGTGACCAGTACGCGAGCGTCGGGGCCGCGGCCCGGGCCGTCATGCCGCCCGCGCTCGCTGCGCTGGACGCAGCCGCCGCGCGCGGCGTCGACGTCGAGGGGCTGCGGGCGCGGACGGCGTCGCGGGCCGAGGACGCCGAGAGGTACACCGAGGCGTATCGCCGCTACCGGTGGCCCGTCGACGGGCTCGACGGCGTCCAGCTCGCCCCGTTCCAGGTGCTCGCGAGCGGTGCGGACGGTTCCGCCGCCCCGACGGTCGACGGCGTTCCCGCTCCGCTCGACGGCGTTCCCGCCCCGCTCGACGGCCCGGGGGCGGACGTCGCGCCCGCCCCCGGCACTGCGACCGGCGCCACGTACGCGACCCGTGACCACCTGTGGCACCTGGGGATCGCGGACCGCCTGGTCGAGGCCGACCCGGTGCTCTTCCGGCCCACGCGTCGTCTCGTGGTCGACCTCGCCGACGAGGCCTCGCGCGCCGAGGGGGTCCGCTGGTGGGAGGAGATGACCGAGGCGGGCGGCGAGGGGATGGTCGTCAAGCCGCTCGCGAACCTCGTGCGCGGGCGCCGGGGGATCGTCCAGCCGGGGCTCAAGGTCCGGGGCCGCGAGTACCTGCGGATCATCTACGGGCCCGAGTACACCCAGGAGCACCACCTCGAACGGCTCCGCGACCGGTCGCTGGGGCGCAAGCAGTCGCTCGCGCTGCGCGAGTACGCGCTGGGTCTCGAGGCCGTCGAGCGCGTCGTGGCGGGCGAGCCGCTGTGGCGCGTCCACGAGGCAGTGTTCGCCGTCCTGGCGCTCGAGTCGGAGCCGGTCGACCCGCGGCTCTGAGCCGCGCGGGACGGGCCGTGACGCGCCAGGACCCGCGTGACCTCGGGGTCACGCGGGTCCTGACGTGTCAGCTGGTCAGCCGGTCAGCCCAGGGTCGCGAACGAGCTGAGCGCGAGCGCGGAGAACAGCGCGATGGCCACGAGGACCGAGCCGGCCACGAGCCAGCCGTTCGCACGGTCGGACGGGTCGCTCGTCGCACCCGGGCGACGCGACTGCGGGGCGGGCGCTCCGTCGTCGGGCAGGGAGGCGGGACGCGAGTCGTCCGGGCGCTGCGACGAGCGCGCACGGCGCGCGGTCGAGTCGTGGCCGCGGAGTGCGACGCGGATCGGCGCCGAGGTCGTGACCTGCGTGGTCATGGTTCCTCCCCAGGGAAAGTTGGCCGCCCTCGCTGTCGCGGGGCGTGCCACCAGTCTCTGCGGGGGAGGGGTACCGGCACATCGGCCCTCCGAACCATCCTCGGCGAGGGCCTCGTCCTCCCGGAGGATGACGGGCGCCCGTCGGATGGGGGACATCCCCTCCGGGACGCCCCTGAGGGGCAGGCCCGGGTCGCGCGGCGGGTCGCGCGAGGCAGGTGCCGAGACTACCGCGGGGCGTTGCGCTGGTGGTCGATCCGCTGGAGGTAGCGGATCTCGCGGAAGCCCACGGCGACCGCGACGAGCAGCGGGAACCACGCCCACGTGCGGCCCCGGAGCAGCGAGAACAGGCTCACGAGCCCCACCACGGCGCACCCGAGCACGGTCAGGACGCTCGCCCAGCGGATGTTCTTCATGCGGTCGTCCTCGGTTCGCTCGTGCGGGTCGTCGGTGCGGGTGCTCAGGACGGAGGAGCGCTCCGCGCCGCGAGGACCACGCCCTCGACGCTGCGGACCGCCATGCGCAGCGCGTCGCTGCGCGACGCACCGTCCTCGGTCATGACCGACCAGGCGTTGAACAGTGTCCACCACACCGTGCGCTGGTTCCAGGAGACGGTCAGGGTGGGGTCGAACGCGCCGTCCTCCTGGCCTCGTGCGAACAGGGCACGGACGGGGGCCTCGGCCGCCTCGCTCTCCTCCCAGAACGCCTCGTCCTCGGCGAGCGAGGCCTCGTGGAACAGGAGCATGTACCAGGGGCCCAGGTCGAAGTACTCGATCACGAGCCGTCGCAGCGCGGCCGCGGGGTCGCCGTCGTCGAGGCGCGCGGCACGGATCGCGGCCCGCGTGCGGTCGAGAGCCTCGGTGCCGACGGCCCGGATGAGGTCCGCGCGCTCGGGGAAGTAGCGGTGCAGCGTGCTCCGGCCGACCTGCGCGGCCTGGGCGACCTCGCCGAGCGAGGCCGAGGCGTTGGTGCTGAACACCTCGACGGCCGCGTCGAGGATCGCGCGCCGGGTCCGGGCGCGGGCGCCCGTCGCGGGGGCCTCGGGGGTCGCCGGCGTCGCGGCGGCGGGAGCGTACGTGCTCGCCTCGCGCGGCGCGGCGGCGGTGTCGCTGGCTGTCACGTGCTCAGCGTATCCGCGAACGGGTGAGACGTCTCTTGTCTGAAATGAGACACGCATGTTCCACTGGTCGCATGGCCGCCACCGCCCCCGCGTCGACCGACCCGACCACCGAGACCCCGCAGGCCCCTGCTCCGAAGGGGCCGCTCCTTCCACGCCTCAAGGTCCTGTGGACCTTCGTCCGGCCCCACCGACGCACGCTCGCGCTCGGCCTGGTCCTCGGGCTCGGGACCACGGCCGCGAGCCTCGCGACCCCCATGGTCACCAAGCGCGTCCTCGACACGCTCGGCACGGGGGTCTCGCTCGCGCCGGCCGTCGGGCTGCTGATCGGGCTCCTGCTCGTGGGGCTCGTCCTGGGGCTGTGGCAGTGGATCCTGCTCGGCACGCTCGCCGAGCGCGTGGTGCTCGACGCCCGCACCTCGATGGTGCGCCGCTTCTTCCGCGCCAAGGTCGGGGCGCTCGGGTCGCGCCCCACGGGAGAGCTCGTCACGCGCGTCACGTCGGACACGGTGCTGCTGCGCGAGGCCGCGTCGTCGAGCATCGTCAACCTGGTCAACGCGGTCGTCGGGCTGGTCGGGACGATCGTCCTGATGGCCGTGCTCGACACGGTCCTGCTCGGCACCACGCTCCTCGCGATCGTGATCATCGGCGTGCTCGTGGGGTCGCTCATGCCGCGCATCGCCAAGGCACAGGAGCAGGCGCAGGAGTCTCTCGGCCGGCTCGGCGGCGTGCTCGAGGGCGGGCTGCGCGCGCTGCGGACCATCAAGGCGAGCCGCGCCGAGCAGCGCCAGATCGACCGCGTGGTCGACGACGCGCGCGACGCGGCCCGGCACAGCGTCCGGTCGGTGCGCACCGAGGCCGTCGCCTGGACCATCGCGGGCGGCGGCATCCAGCTCGCGATCATCGTGATCCTGGCGCTCGGCGCATGGCGCGTCGACCAGGGCCTGCTCGCCGTCTCGAGCCTGGTCGCGTTCCTGCTGTACGCGTTCCAGATCGTCGACCCCGTCACGAGCCTCACGCAGAACGTCAGCCAGCTCCAGGCCGGCATCGCGGCCGCGGGCCGCATCCGCGAGGTCGAAGCCATCGAGATCGAGGAGCCCGAGCGGGCCTCCACCCCGTCCGGGGACGCACCCGGGCGAGGCGCGGCGGGAGGCCGCGTGCCGTCGTCGGGCCGGGGGAGCGCCCTGCCCGACGGCGCCGCGCACCCCGCGCACCCCGCCCCGGACCAGGCGGGGGAGACGCCCGTGCTCGCGTTCCAGGACGTGACCGCGCGCTACCTGCCCGGCGGCGAGCCCGTGGTCCGAGACCTCACGTTCGACGTCCCCCGGCGCGGTCAGGTCGCGATCGTCGGCCCTTCGGGGGCGGGCAAGACCACGACGTTCTCGCTGCTCCTGCGCTTCCTCCAGCCCGAGTCCGGCACGCTGCTGCTCGACGGGCGGCCCTACGACGGCTACACGTTCGACGAGGTGCGCTCGCGCATCGCCTACGTCGAGCAGGAGACGCCCGTCGTGCCCGGCACGATCCGCGAGAACCTGCGCCTGTCCGACCCCGACGCGACCGAGGACGCCATGTGGGACGCGCTCGCCAAGGTGCGCCTCGACGCCAAGGTCCGCTCGCTCGAGGACGGGCTCGACACCTCGCTCGTCGGCACCACGGTCTCGGGCGGCGAGCGCCAGCGCGTGGCGCTCGCGCGTGCCGTGCTGCACGCCCCCGAGGTCCTGCTGCTCGACGAGGCGACCGCGCAGGTCGACGGGCTCACCGAGGCCGCGGTCCACGCCGTGATCGAGGACCTGTCGCGCGAGCGGGCCGTCGTGACGATCGCGCACCGGCTCTCGACCGTGATCGACGCCGACCAGATCCTCGTCATGGAGGACGGCCGCGTGCGGGCACGAGGCACGCACCACGAGCTGCTCGCGTCCGACGAGCTGTACCGCGACCTCGTGGCCGCGCTCCGCATCTCGACCGAGACGCGGAGCGCCGAGCGCGAGACGCCCGGGGTCGTGACCGGGGCCGGCGGGGCGGTCGAGGGCTGAGCGTGGCCGCTGCAGGCGGGCAGGCGGGGCCGGGCTGCCGCAGGGGCCGGTCGGCCCCGCCTACCGTCCCCGGTTGCGTCAGCCGAGCTGCGCGAGGCCCTCGGTCGCGATCCGTTCGAACGTCGCCCGGTCGGCCGCGAACTGCGAGTCCGCGATGGGCCAGTGCAGCACGATCTCGGTGATCCCCCGGTCACGGTAGGCGGCCGCGGTCTCGACGAACGCGTCGACCGAGTCGAGCGGCCGGTCAGGCGTGAAGCCCGTCAGGAGGATGCGCTCGGTGGTGCTCGGGTCGCGCCCGGCCTCGGCGCACGTCGCCTCGAGCCGGGCCACCTGGGCGCCGACCGCCGCGCGCGACGCGGCCGGGGTGCCGTCCGTCCCGACGTGGTCGTCACCCGTCGTGACCCACGCCTGGCCGTAGCGCGCCGCGAGACGCAGGCCTCGCGGGCCGGTCGCGGCGATCGCGAACGGGACGCGCGGCTCCTGGACCGGTCCGGGGATCGTCCGGGCCTCGTGCGCGCGGTAGTGACCCTCGTCGTGCGTGACCGCGGGCTCGGTCAGCAGACGGTCGAGCAGCGCGGTGAAGTCCCGCAGCCGGTCCGCGCGCTCGCGAGCCGACCAGCCCTCGCCGCCCAGGACCGTGGCGTCGAACCCCGTGGTCCCCGCGCCGAGGCCGAGCGTGATGCGCCCGCCCGACACGTCGTCGAGGGTCATGAGGTCCTTGGCGAGCGTCACGGGCTCGCGGAAGTTCGGCGAGGTCACGAGGGTCCCGAGCCGGATCCGCTCGGTGACGGCGGCCGCGGCCGCGAGCGTCGGCAGCGCGCCGAACCAGGGGCCGTCGCGGAAGCTCCGCCACGACAGGTGGTCGTACGTGTAGGCCGCGTGGAACCCCAGGTCCTCCGCGCGACGCCAGACGTCGCGGCCCTCGGACCAGCGGTAGATCGGCAGGATCACGGTGCTCAGTCGCATGCCTCGACCCTACGGTGCCACGTGCGGAACGTGCGGTGCGGGGAAGAGCGCCGACGTGTGATCTGCTGTCCTGAGTCCGATCCACGCATCACCGGAGGTTCCCATGGCCGTCGTCGTCAACGTCTCCCACCGCTACCCGCGCACCGGGTCGCGCGACGAGCAGCTCGCGGTGGTCCGCGGTGACTGGCCCGTCCCTGAGGTCGACACCGCCGAGGCCTTCGCGGACTCCGACGACGCGCAGGAGCTCCTCGACGCCGCCGACGTCCTGGTCGCCGCGGCGAGCAACGAGATCGTCGACGTCCAGCGCATCACGGGGCTCCAGGTCGACGAGGGCGGGCACGTCCGGTTCGAGACCGCCGACGAGCCCGCGCTCGCCGGGCTCGTGGGGCGGCGCCTGCGCGTCGGGGCGGCCTGGGAGCCGGGCGAGAGCTGGCCCGTCAAGCTCGTCGAGGCGTCGCGCGACCTCATGGAGTACCTCGACCTCGCGGCACCGGTCGGCGGGGCGGTGTCCGAGGCGCAGGCCTCGACCGACGAGCACGAGGCGTCGGAGGCCGGCCGTGCGTCCGACGCGCCCCATGCGGCGGGCGCACCGGGGGCCGACGCCACGCGCGAGCTCGGCGGCTTCCGTCTCTCGCTGACCGACGACGGCGACCTCGTGGTCGTCGCGCCGCCGGGGCGCTCGGTGACCGTGGTCGCCGCGCAGGTCGGCTGAGGCGCCGCGGGCCCCGGGCCCGCTCTCGGCACCCCCGGCGACGTGGCAAGGTGGAGGACATGACGATCGACCTCCGCATCTTCACCGAGCCTCAGCAGGGCGCCACCTACGACGACATCCTCGCGGTCGCACGCGCCTCGGAGGAGCTCGACTTCGACGCGTTCTTCCGTTCCGACCACTACCTCGTCATGGGCGACGGCGACGGGCTCCCGGGCCCGACCGACGCGTGGACCACGCTCGCGGGGCTGGCGCGCGAGACCAGCCGCATCCGCCTCGGGACCCTCGTGACCTCGGCGACCTTCCGGCACCCCGGGGTGCTCGCGATCCAGGTCGCGCAGGTCGACCAGATGTCGGGCGGTCGCATCGAGCTGGGACTGGGGGCGGGCTGGTTCCCGCAGGAGCACACCGCGTACGGCATCCCTTTCCCGGCCAAGCGGTTCGGGATCCTCGAGGAGCAGCTCGCGGTCGTCACAGGCCTGTGGGAGACCCCCGTGGGGGAGAAGTTCAGCTTCGCGGGCGAGCACTACACGCTCACGGACTCGCCGGCGCTGCCCAAGCCCGTGCAGAGCCGCATCCCGGTGATCATCGGTGGGCACGGCCCGCGCCGCACCCCGGCGCTCGCGGCGCGCTACGCGACCGAGTTCAATGTCGCGTTCCCCGACCCGGGCGTGCTGGGCGACCGCATCGAGAACGTCCGCGTGGTCTGCCAGGACGCGGGCCGCGACCCCGACGACCTGATCTACTCCGCGGCCTTCGTGGTGTGCGTGGGCAAGGACGAGGCGGAGTTCCGTCGTCGCGCCGCAGCGATCGGTCGTGACCCCGAGGAGCTGCGGACGAACGGCATCGCGGGCACCGTGGCCGAGGCGGCGGACAAGCTCGCGGCCATGAGCGAGGACGGGGCGACCCGCTTCTACCTGCAGGTCCTGGACCTCGCGGACCTCGACCACCTGGAGCTCGTCGCGCGTGAGGTCAGGCCGCAGCTGAGCTGAGCGCCCACTCCGGCCCGACGGCGGAGCGCACCTTCGTGGAGAAGGTGCGCTCCGCCGTCGGGCGTCCGGGGGCGGCCGGTGGTGCGCGCGTGCGAGAGGGCTGTGGGACGGGGCTGTCCACGGCGTACCGGTCGGTCACGGAGCGGGCGTACCGGGCAGTACCCTTCCCTTCGGCACTTCACCAAAACTTCACGATCGGAGCCCCCTCATGGCAGCACTCGGCTGGAAGATCCACGGAGACGGGAAGCGCGTCGAACCCGGCGCCGTGGTCAGCACCGACGAGCGCCTGAGCTGGCCTCGCACGATCGGGATCGGCATGCAGCACGTCGTCGCGATGTTCGGCGCGACGTTCCTGGTCCCGCTCCTGACGGGCTTCTCGCCCGCGACGACGCTGTTCTTCTCGGCGATCGGGACCATCGGGTTCCTGCTGATCACGCGCAACCGGCTCCCCAGCTACCTCGGGTCGAGCTTCGCGTTCATCGCCCCCATCACCGCGGCGAGCGCCTCCGGGGGCCAGTCCGTCGCGGTCGGCGGGATCCTGGTCACGGGCCTGGTGCTCGCGCTCATCGGCGTCGTGGTGCACTTCGCCGGGCCCCGGTGGATCGACGTGACCATGCCGCCCATCGTGACCGGCACGATCGTCGCGCTCATCGGCCTCAACCTGGCGCCCGCCGCGTGGAACAACTTCAAGGTGTTCCCCGTGACGGCGTTCGTCACCCTCGCCTCGATCATCCTCATCACGGTGCTCTTCAAGGGCATCATCGGTCGCCTCGCGATCCTGCTGGGCGTGATCATCGGCTATGTCGTCGCGACGATCCGCGGCGAGGTCGACTTCGCCCCGGTGTCGGACGCCTCGTGGCTCGGCCTGCCCGAGTTCGTGACCCCGACGTTCGACGTCGCCGTCCTGGGCCTGTTCGTCCCGGTCGTCCTGGTGCTCGTCGCAGAGAACGTCGGCCACGTGAAGTCGGTCGCGGCCATGACGGGCAAGAATCTCGACGACCTCACGGGCCGTGCGCTCTTCGCCGACGGTCTCGCCACGACGTTCGCGGGCATCGGCGGTGGGTCCGGCACCACGACGTACGCGGAGAACATCGGGGTCATGGCCGCGACGCGCGTCTACTCGACCGCGGCCTACTGGGTCGCGGGCGTGACGGCGCTGGTCCTGAGCATGTCCCCGAAGTTCGGGGCGCTCATCGCGACGATCCCTGCGGGGGTCCTGGGCGGGGCGACGACCATGCTCTACGGCATGATCGGCATCTTGGGGGCGCGCATCTGGGTGCAGAACAAGGTCGACTTCTCCGACCCGGTCAACCTCACGACCGCGGCCGTGCCGCTCGTCGTCGGCATCGCGAACTTCACCTGGGTCATCGGGGACGTGACGTTCGAGGGCATCGCGCTCGGTACGGCGTCGGCGCTCGTGATCTACCACGTGATGCGCAACATCGCCCGGTGGCGCGGGACGTCGCAGGAGCCCGCGAGCCCGGCGTCGGTGCCGGGAGGCGAGGAGATGGCGGACCGCTGACGGCCTGCCGTTGACGGCCAGCCGGGTCGCCGGGCGCCGGGTCGCTGGCCGTCGACCGACCGCCGTTGACCGCCAGCCGGGTCGCTGGCCGCCGGCGTTCGCGGTGGACCCGGTGCGCACGCGGGTACCCCGCCGTCCGCGAGATGCGGCCAACGGGGGTCTGGGAGAAATCCTGACCCCCGTTGGCCGCATCTCGTGCGTGGCGGGTGGAGGGAGGTGCTCGACGAGCCGCGGGTTCGGTGCCCCCGAGGTCGGGGAGGTTGCCTGGCGCGCCGCGGGTTCGGTGCACCAGCGGCCAGGGGGGTCGGTGCCCCCGCGGGTCGGAGCGTGAGAGGACTAGAGCTTCAGCCCCAGCACGTAGCCCTGCGGCACCGGCAGGCGCTCGAAGCCGAGGTGCTCGTAGAACCCGATCGCCGACGCGTTGGTCTCCGAGACGCCCAGGTGCACGCCCGGGACACCGCGCTCACGCAGCGCGTCGAAGAAGGTCTCGAGGAGTCGGCGGCCGTTCCCCCCGCCCTGGGCCGGCGGGAGCAGGTCCACGTGGAGGTGGGCCGGGTACAGGTCCACCACGTCCTGCTCCGCGGGTCCGCGTGAGTGGATCTGCGCGACGAGCCCGTGGTCCTCCGAGCCCGCAGGGAACGAGTCCAGAGGGTAGCGTTCGCGCAGCTCCGGCCACCACTCACGCTCGCAGCGCGCCTCGAACTCCCGGGTGTCCGCGGTGCCGATCACGTAGCCGACAGCTCCCGTGCCGTCGTCGACCACGAACGCCAGGTCCGGCTCGAGCGCCAGGTAGGCACCGAGGTAGACCTCGCCGAGCAGGCGGGGGTCGCGGTACCTCGCGGTCGCGTCACCACCGTCGGCTCCTGTCCGCAGGCAGATGTCGTACAGGCGCTCGACCTCGGCGGGGTCGGTGACGCGAGCGGGGCGGAGGGGGAGCGAGGCCATCGTTGCAGCGACCGTTCAGGAGCAGGGACGAATCAAAGACCGGGCCAGACAGTAGCGCCGAACCCTGTACGGGGCCAACGCATTCCCGGCAGGGACGCGAGGCGCCCGGGCGTCAGCCTTCGGCAGGGGCATCCTCGGCAGGAACCTCTTCGGCGGGCACGTCGGCTGCGGGCACCGGCGGGACGTAGGTGGCCCGCGGCGTGAGGGTCTCGACCGCGACGCAGTCCTTGCGGCTCTCGAGCGGGATGGTGCCGTCGAGGCCGACGAGCTCCTCGTCGACGAGGTTCTCGAAGTCCTTGCCGAGCACCACGTCGACCGAGGCGTCCGCCCGGTCGTCGAGGACGAGCACAGGGGACGGGTAGTGGGCCGCGAGCGTGTATGCCTGCGCCACCCCGGCCAGGCCGTACGAGATCTGTGTGACGTTCTGCGTGGTGTTGGTGCCGTCCGGGTTCTCGAGGTCTCCCAGCAGGACGACCGTGAAGCCGCGGTTGGCGAGGATCTCCTTGTTGGCCGCGCCGAGGCCGCCCTTCCCGGTGCCGTTGAAGACGCGGACCTGGACGTCGGCGTACGCGACGGGCAGCGTGCCCTCGGGCAGGCAGGGGGACTTGACGTCGGTGAGCTCGTCGTCGACCTGGATGGTGGTGAAGCCCTTGTTGAAGGGGGCGTCGACGGCGCCCGTGTACACGGCCAGCGCGCCGATGCCGATGATCACCAGGAAGGCGACGAGCAACCCGAAGATCACGGCCTGGCGTTCGTGCATGCGCCGTCGTCGGACGGTACGGGAGGTGTCGGGGCCGGGCTGCGTGGTCACGCCAGCAACCTACCCGACCGCAGGGGCGTTGAGCATGAGCACACGGGCGTGCAGGATCGCGCGTTGCTGCAGAGCCGCCCGGACGGCACGGTGGAGACCGTCCTCGAGGTAGAGGACACCCTGGTACTCGACGACGTGCGCGAAGAGGTCCCCGTAGAACGTCGAGTCCTCCGAGAGGAGAGTCTCCAGGTTCAAGGTGCCCTTGGTCGTGACGAGCTCGTCGAGCCGCACCTGGCGGGGTGGGACGCTCGACCAGTCCTTGGGCGTCACCAACCCGTGATCGGGGTACGGGCGCCCCTCGCCGACGGCCTTGAAGATCATGCGGGCCAGTCTAGGGCGGGGGCCGAGCGCCCGGCGCTGGATGTCCCGCGGTGGCCCACAACTCCACAGGCCCCGCACATCCGGTCCAGGTACGGGCCGGGTCTCCCGTCGCGCTCACGCACCGCTCACGTCCCGGCGCCCGAACCCGACGTAGGCGACCGCGAAGAGCGCCGCGGCCACTGCCGTCAGTGCGAGCACCGGGCCGAGCGCGAACGGGTCGAGGGGGACCTGGGGCACGTGCGTGAAGGGCGACAGGTCGCGGACCCACTGCGGCAGGCCGAGGAGATCGCCCAGCTGCCCGACGACGAGCACGAGCGTCACGATCCCCCAGCCCAGTGCGACGAGCCGCGGCCACCACCCGTAGAGGACCAGCACGAGGCCCGCGACGACGAGCGCCGCCGGGACCTGCACGAGCCCGGCTCCGACGGCGTCCGCGAACGCGCTGCTCCACCCGCCCGACACCAGCGCGTGCCCCAGGCCCGTCATGAGCCCCGACCACAGCGGGACCGCGACCACCCCCGCGACCGTCATGACCACCGAGGCCGACAGGTAGCGGGTCCGCGAGACCCCGGTCGCGAGCACCAGCTCGGCTCGCCCGGACGTCTCCTCGGCGTGCAGCCGTGAGACCGACGTCACCGCGAACGCCGCGGCCGCGATCCCGACGAACCCCATGATCGCGACCTGGAAGACCTGCGCGAGAGCGCCCGCCCCGCCGAGCTGCTCGATGATCTGCTGCATCTGCGGCGACGACCCGGCGATGTCGTCGACCGAGTCCAGGAGAAACCCGACCAGCAGGCAGTAGGCGCCCACGCCCAGCGCCCACGATGCGACGCCCGGGAGCTGGAGCCGGCGCGTGATCGCGAGGGGGCTCGTCAACGAGGCCGACCCGGCGGGCCCCGGGCGCGGTTGCACGAGCCCTGCCCCGAGGTCGCGACCGAGCGACGTGCGCGCCGAGACCGCGACGCACACGACGAACAGCGCGAGGCACAGCAGCGCGGGCCCCACGGCGTTCGCCCCGAACGGGTCGATCTCCTGGACCCAGCCCACGGGCGAGACCCAGTGCAGCCAGTCGGCCGACGCCTCGATGTCGGCCACGCCGCGCAGCGCGTACCCCGCGACGAGCAGCAGCACGCCGATCGTGTTCGCGGTCCGCGAGGACGTGGCGACCTGCGCACAGACCGCCCCGATCCCCGTCCCTGCCAGGCCGAGCGCAGCGAACTGGAGGCCGAACGCGACGGACGAGACGCCGTCGGCTCCTTGGGCCACGAACATCGCGGCCATGAGAGCGCCCGTGAGCACCGACATCCCGGCCGCGACGAGGACGCCCGTCGCGAGCGGCGCGAGCGGTCCCACCCGGGCTGCGCGCACGAGCTCGAGCCGTCCGGTCTCCTCCTCCTTGCGTGTGTGGCGCACCACGGTGAGCACCGCGAGCACGCCCAGGACGAGGATCATGAAGAGCCCCACGCGCCACGCCGTGGTCGAGGCGACCGACCCGGTGTGCTCGAGCGGGCCCAGCAGCGCCAGGAACGCACTGTTGGTACCCATGCTCGCGGCGAGCTCGTCGCGCTCGGCCTGCGTCCCGTAGACGGTCGCGACCGACGAGTACGTCACCGCGACCATGAGCAGCACGACGACGACGTACACGGGCAGGACGACCCGGTCGCGCCGCAGCGCGAGCCGCACGAGCGACCCCGTCCCGGCGAGCGCGCGGCGCAGCGACAGGGGCGGGGCGCCCACGCGGAGGGTGGTGGCCTCCGGGCCGGCGGGAGCGAGCGCGGTCATCGCCCGTCCTCGCCCTCGAGCAGGGCGAGCTCGTCGCCGTACTGCCGCAGGAAGAGCTCCTCGAGCGAGGGGGGCTCGATCGTCAGGCCGTGCGGCTCGAGGTCCGCGAGGGCGTGCGTGATGTGGGGGAGTGCGTCGTCGTCGACGTGGAAGGTCAGGTGCGTCCCGTCGACGGTCAGGTCGTGCACGCCGTCGAGCGCGGCGAGCGCAGCGGTCGAGGGGGCTCCTGGACCGACGGTCACGACGACCTTGGAGCGCGTGAGGTGCCGCAGCTCGCGCAGGGTCCCGGACTGCACGGCCCGGCCGCCTCGGATGATCGTCACGGTGTCGCACAGCGCCTCGACCTCGGCCAGGATGTGGCTCGAGAGCAGGACCGACGTGCCGCGTGCGGTCGCCTCGCGCACGCAGTCCTGGAAGACGGACTCCATGATCGGGTCGAGGCCCGACGTCGGCTCGTCGAGCACGAACAGCTCGGCGTCGGCGCTCAGCGCCGCGACCAGCGCGACCTTCTGCCGGTTGCCCTTGGAGTAGGTCCCGGTCTTCTTGGTCGGGTCGAGCTCGAACCGCTCGAGCATGCGGGCCTTGCGGCGCTCGTCGACGGCCGCGCCGCGCAGTCGCAGCAGCAGGTCGATCGTCTCGCCGCCCGAGAGCTGGGGCCACAGCGTGACGTCGCCCGGGACGTAGGCGAGGCGCCGGTGGAGGGACACGGCGTCGCGGAACGGGTCGCCGCCCAGCAGGGTCGCGGTGCCCGAGTCGGGGCGCAGGAGGCCCAGCAGGACCCGGATGGTGGTGGACTTCCCGGCGCCGTTGGGTCCCAGGAAGCCTGCGACCTCTCCGGCGCGGACGGTCAGGTCCAGGCCGTCGAGGGCCCGGGTCGTGCCGAAGGACTTGTGCAGGTCGTGGATCTCGACGGCCGGTCCGCGGGTCGTGGAGGAGGCGGGGGTCGTCCGTGCGGTCGTGGTCATGGTTCCTCGTCGAGGAGGCGTGGGCTGGGGAGGGGAGAGGCGGGTCCGGGCCGCCGGCGGGCGGGGGACGTCCGTGCCCGACGGCGCAGCTCGCCGGGGCGAGCGGGTGGCGGTCCGCACAGGTCGGAGAGGGCTACGGGTCCGGCGCCGAGGGGGCGGGCTCACCGGGCGGCGGCTCGGCGTACCGGAGGTACGCGTCGAGGAGCGTGCGGTCGGTCAGGAAGCCATGGGTGAAGAGCTCGATCGACGGCAGGCCCATGCGGTCGACGTAGCCACGGACGATCGCGCCCGTGTCGGTGGGGTCCGTCGGCGGGTGGAGCGTGAGGTCGAGGAGGATCGTGCCGAGCGACTGCGTGACGAGGTACCGCGCACGCGCGGTCTCGTCGAGCGAGGGCCTGATGGTGCCGGCGGCGACGCCGTCGGCGATGTACGCGGCGGCGTCCTCGACCATGCTCTCGACGAACGAGCGGGCGAGGTCGCCGCCCTCCTGGAGGCTGCGCAGCACGTAGCCGAGGACCGGGCCGTACTCCTCGACCGACGAGAGCTGTGCGAGGACGTCCATGGGGCTGCCTCGGGAGCCCGTCTCGTCGCCCAGGACGTTGCGCTTGTTCTCCCGGATCAGGGCGAGGACGTGCTCGTCGCACGCTCGCCGCAGGCCGTCCTTCGATCCGAAGTGATGGATGACGAGGCCCGCGCTGACCCCGGCGTCGGCGGCGAGCGTGCGCAGCGGGACGCGGAAGCCCTCGCTCGCGAAGCGGGCCAGGGCCGCGTCGCGGATGCGAGCGCGAGCCGTGAGGTCCGAGGGGTCGGCCGCGGGCTCTGCCGCGTCGACCGCGGGGGTGCGCGATGGTGCTGAACGCATGTTCAACACGCTAAACACTTGTTCAGCCCGGTACAAGAGGGGCAGGCGTCAAGGAGTCGTCAAGGTCGACAGGGATGCGGGTCCGCCGCAGGGATGACGACCGAGCCCTTGCGCGAGGGGTGCGAATCAGGGACGGACCAGGGGAGTCCCCGATGTGCGCGCGACGAGGCCCGGCGTACCGTCGAAACATGAGCCACATCCTCGCCAGACCGCGCCGCGGTGCCGTGATCGCCGGCGTCTGCGCGGGCCTCGCCCGCCGCTTCGACATCAGCCCGACGCTGGTCCGCGTGCTCGCGGTCGCGTCCTGCATCCTGCCGGGACCGCAGATCCTCCTGTACATCGTGCTGTGGATCGTCCTCCCGCGGGACCCGGAGTGAACCGACCCTGACGAGAAGAGGTCCGTCGTGACCTCGCTCTGAGGGTTTTGTCCAGTGCCGCAGCATCGTGGCACCATCCGAGGGTGCGCTCCCACCCGACTCGAACCGCCCTGCTGCCCCTTGCCCTCGGCCTCGTCGTCGCGGCGCTCGCGGGATGTGCCTCGTCGGCGTCGCCCGTCGCCACCGCGGACGAGACCCCAGCGGCTCCGGCCGCGGGTCCCGCTCCGACGTTCGACAGCGCGACGACCGAGGGAGCGCTGCTGCTGACCGCGGCATCGGAGCTCGACGAGGCGATCCTGCCCGCGGGCTTCCGCTACGTCGAGACCGTCGACATCGACCTCTCGGGGTCCACGAGCTCGATCTACGTCCAGGGTCAGCCCGAGGAGCAGGGTCCCGGTCTGTACGTCCACGCGGTCCCCGAGGGCGTCGACGTCGAGTACCTCGGCGACGACTGGGCACCCGAGCCGGTCCCCGAGCTCTCGGTCGACCTGGCCGTGACCGTGGTGTCCGACCCGGAGGGGGAGGAACGGTCGGTCGTGTCGATCGAGGCGCCCCCTGCCGGGACGGTGCGGCTCATCGGTGACGGTGTGGCCCGTGACGAGCTGATCGGGATGGCGGGGAGGCTGCTCGACAGCCTCGGCGACGAGGGCTGACGACTCGACCGCACCCCGGGCGCGGCGGTGGCGCAGCGACGCCCTCTAGAAGATCCAGCCGACGACCGTCCCCGCGCCGATGATCACGAGAGCGACGAGGGCGACGCCCAGGATCAGGCAGCCGACGGCGAAGAGGTCCCGCCACCAGGGGTCACCCGCCTCGCGACCGCGATCCGACCAGTCGAGCGTCCTGCCGGCCTTGGCCTCGGCGCGGCCACGGACGTCGAGGAGCCGCAGCCGTGCCACCTCGGTGGTGGCGGCCTCCTCGGAGGAGCGCCAGCGCAGCGCGCGCATGATCCGGACCGGGTCATTGCCACAGGCGCGCTCGAACGCGGCCACCTCGCCCTCGTCGCGATGCTCGCTCAGGTACGACCACCGTCCGGCCTCGACGAGGTCGCCGTCCAGGCGGCAGACGTCGGCGAGGCGTTCCCGCGCGTCGAGCCGGTGCGGCAGGCTCCGGACCAGGCTGCTCAGCCTCGTGCGCGCCATCGTGACGTCGCCGACGCGCAGGTCCTCCTCGACCCGTGCCAGGGTCCGTTCCACGGTCATGGGGTGACTCTAGGGCCTGGCTTCCCGCGCCCTGTCCACCGGAGTCCGTGCTCGACGAAGGGCCCGCAGCGCACGCTGCGGGCCCTTCGTTCTGCGGAGGATGGGGGATTCGAACCCCCGAGGGCTTTTAACCCAACACGCTTTCCAAGCGTGCGCCATAGGCCACTAGGCGAATCCTCCGTGCTGCAGCGTCGACCCACGCGGGGCGTCAGGCAGCGTGTCGAGAATACCGGACGGACGCCCAGCGGCCGAATCGGGCCGCTGGCCCCCGGGCTGGCGCGGTTCTGGGGCCTCGCGGCAGGTGGCGAGGAGGGATGTGCCGGGGGCCGGTTTCTGACGACCGCCCGTCCTGGGCTAGGCTGGGTCCAGACCCCTCGTGCGGCACTATCTCACTGAACTCCCCCAGGGCCGGAAGGCAGCAAGGGCAGGTGGGCTCTGGTGGGTGCACGGGGGGTCCTTGCATGTCCGGACACCGCCGCAGCCTGTTCCGGACCTCGGCCTCGAGCCATGCCCGACGACGGCGCTCGCCTCGGACGGCCAGGTGTGGCCTGCGCCACACCGCATGGGTGGAAGAGCCGCAAAACGGTACAAACTTCCGTCGATGGACCAGGATGCGGACGAATTTCCGTCCAGCATCTGGAATATCGACCGATGCAGTGGTTTTGGGACGCCGAGCGTGCGCATCATGGAGCCATGACCCGCCCCACGAGCACCGAGCTCACGACGCACCGCGCAGCCCCCTGCTGCCGAATGTCGTGTCGCTCCGTCCTGCGTGGCGCCGGTCGAATGTGCTGTCAGCTCTGACCTGACCCCAGCACCGCACCACCCGCCACGAGTGCAGCCCGGAGACGACCGGAGCCCGCGCCGGAGCGCCCTGCTCATCCCTTCCTGACCACCGACCACCGGTGACGTGTCCTCGCGACCCGTGACCCGCCGTCGGGCAGGAGGACGTTCCACCCGTCACCCCCGTCACCACCACGACGCCCCCACGGACGCCCCGCGACAACCGCCGGCGCCCGTCACCGGAAGGACAGACCATGCTCCGCAAGAACCTCACCCTCGCTGCGATCGCGGCCACCGCAGCCCTCACGCTCGGAGCGTGCGCCACGACCCCCACCGACAGCGGTGCCTCGGCGAGCAGCGCCGACGACGTCGTCAAGATCGGCGTGGTCGGCGCAGCCGACGACAAGTGGGCCGTGTTCGAGAAGGTCGCCAAGGAAGAGGGCCTGAACATCGAGATCGTCGACTTCGGCGACTACCAGCAGGCCAACCCGGCGCTCGCGCAGGACCAGATCGACCTCAACCAGTTCCAGCACCTGCAGTTCCTCGCTGGGTACAACGTCGAGGCCGGGGACGACCTCCAGCCGATCGGCGCCACCGCGGTCTACCCGCTCGCGCTCTACTCGTCCAAGCACACGGCGCTCGAGGACATCCCCGCGGGCGGCGAGATCGCGGTCCCCAACGACGCGACCAACCTCGCCCGCGCGCTCCTCGTCCTCCAGGAGGCCAAGCTCATCGAGCTCAAGGACGGCGGCAGCTCGCTGTCGACCGAGGCCGACGTGCTCCCGTCCTCCAAGGTCAAGGTCACACCGGTCGACGCCGCGCAGACCGCGATCTCGCTCCAGTCCGTCGACGGCGCGATCATCAACAACGACTTCCTCGAGGACGCCGGCCTCAAGCCCGAGGACGCCCTGTTCCAGGACGACCCCGACTCGTCGGCCTCCGAGCCCTACATCAACGTGTGGGTCGCCCGTGCCGCGGACAAGGACGACGAGACGCTCCTGAAGATCGCCGCCCTCTCGCAGAACGAAGAGGTCATCGCCGCAGAGAAGAAGGCCTCGGGCGGCACCGCGGTCATCAAGGACAACTCGCCCGCCGACCTCCAGGAGATCCTCGCGGGGATCGAGGAGAACTACCGCGCCCAGGGCTGAGCCCTCGGCGTGAGCCACCGGTGCCCGACGGCGTCACTCACCTGACGTCGTCGGGCACCGGCGTGCTCCCGCCCGCCCCGGGCGATGCACGCGCTGCTCTCGCCCGCGGGCCCCGGAGCCTGTTGGATGAGAGCTGTCCGCACGCGCTGGCCGCACGGCCACCAGGCCGCAGCCCCTCCGCACCCCGTCGGCCCACGGCTCTCACGAGGAGCCCGGTCGCCCCACCCCCGCACGAGAGGTTCCTCCGTGAGCACCACCTCGGACACGATGGTCCGTTTCCGCGACGTGACGAAGGTCTTCGGGACCGGTCCGTCCGCCGTGGCGGCCGTCGACGGCGTCACCCTGGACATCGAGGCGGGTGAGATCTTCGGCGTCATCGGCTACTCGGGCGCGGGCAAGAGCACGCTCGTCCGGCTCATCAACGCGCTCGAGCCCGTCACGTCGGGCAGCGTCGTCGTGGACGGGGACGAGGTGAGCGCGCTCTCCGAGCGCGAGCTGCGTCCCGTGCGCGCGAGCATCGGCATGATCTTCCAGCAGTTCAACCTCTTGTCCTCACGGACCGTCGCCGGGAACGTGGCCTACGCGCTCAAGGTCGCGGGCTGGGACAAGCCCCGGCGCGAGGCCCGCGTCGCCGAGCTCCTCGAGTTCGTAGGGCTCTCCGACAAGGCCAAGGCCTACCCGTCGCAGCTCTCGGGCGGGCAGAAGCAGCGCGTCGGGATCGCCCGCGCGCTCGCCACGTCGCCCAAGCTCCTGCTCGCGGACGAGGCGACGAGCGCCCTGGACCCCGAGACGACGCGTGACGTGCTCGCGCTGCTCCGCCGCGTCAACGCCGAGCTCGGCGTGACGATCGTGGTCATCACGCACGAGATGGACGTCGTGCGCTCGACGTGCCACCGCGTCGCGGTCATGGAGCACGGCAAGGTCGTCGAGGTCGGCGAGGTCTACGACGTGTTCTCCTCGCCGCAGGCCACCGCGACCAAGAAGTTCGTCGGGACGGCGCTGCGCGACCGGCCCGGCCCCGAGGCGCTCGAGCGCCTGCGTCGCCGGCACCCCGGGCGCCTCGTGACCGTCGGGGTCCACGAGGACGGGACCTCGGGCGCGAGCCTGACGCGGCTCCTGCGAGAGCACGGGCTGGACGGCTCCGTGGTGTTCGGCGGGATCTCCGAGATCGGGGAGCGGCCCTTCGGCTCGCTCACGCTCGAGCTCGCGGGGGACGACGCCACGATCGCGGCCTTCCTCACCGAGCTCGCGGCGACCACCGACGTCGTGGACCTCGGGACCGCCGCGGACCCGCGCGACGACCCGCGCGTCGTGGCCGGGGCGAGCGACGAGTCGGGCGAGGCCGACGACGTGACCGGGGCTCCGCCGTCGGGCCGTGCCGACGAACCCGACCCGCGCGACGCGTGGCAGAGCGAGAGGTGGCCCGGGACGGGCAGCACCGGGATCTCAGGGCTCGGCCGCCCCGGCACCCAGGGAACCCAGCCCGGTGACTTCGGCAACGAGCCCGGCACGTTCGGAGGCAAGCGATGAACCGCGACTGGTCCACCCTGTGGCCGATCCTGCTGTCCTCCCTGGGCGAGACGCTCTACATGGTCTCGATCGCGCTCCTCGCGGGCGGGATCGGCGGCCTGGTCCTGGGGCTCGCGCTCTACTGCACGCGCAAGGGCAACCTGCTGGCGAACAGCGTGGTGTTCAACGTCCTCAACGTGCTCGTCAACATCGTCCGACCCATCCCGTTCATCATCTTCCTGACGATGATCTACCCCGTGACGCTCGCGGTCGTCGGGACGACCATCGGCACCGAGGCGTTCATCCTGCCGCTGTCCGTCATGACGGCGTTCGGGACCTCGCGCATCGTCGAGCAGAACCTCGTGAGCATCGACCCGGGCGTGGTCGAGGCCGCGCGCGCCATGGGCGCCTCGCCGTGGCGGATCATCCGGACGGTGCTCATCCCCGAGGCTCTCGCGCCGCTCATCCTGGGCTACACGTTCATCTTCGTGGCCGTGATCGACATGTCGGCGATGGCCGGCTACATCGGCGGTGGCGGCCTGGGCGACTTCGCGATCCGGTACGGCTACCAGCGCTACAACTGGGCCGTGACGGCCGTGACGGTCGTCGTCATCATCGTGATCGTGCAGGTCGTGCAGTTCTTCGGCAACTGGCTCGCGCGCAAGGTCCTGCGGCGCTGAGGCGCCGCCGTCGGCGGGCCGACGCTCCGTCGACGGACCGACGGCGGGGCCCCGGGCAGCACACCTGGGGACCCGCTGTGCGGGCTGTCAGCCACGCCGTCTAGAGTTGCCGGGGTGAGCACCGCCCTGTACCGCCGCTACCGGCCAGAGACCTTCGCCGAGGTCATCGGGCAGGACCACGTCACCGGACCCCTGCGGCAGGCACTGCGCAGCGGACGCGTGAACCACGCCTACCTCTTCTCGGGCCCTCGTGGCTGCGGCAAGACGACCTCGGCGCGCATCCTCGCCCGCACCCTGAACTGTGCGCGCAACACCGAGGAGACGCCCATCGACACCCCCTGCGGGGAGTGCTCGTCGTGCATCGAGCTCGCGCGCGGAGGGTCGGGCAGCCTCGACGTCATCGAGATCGACGCGGCCTCGCACAACGGTGTCGACGACGCACGAGAGCTCCGCGAGCGCGCCACCTTCGCGCCCGCTCGGGACCGGTACAAGATCTTCATCCTCGACGAGGCCCACATGGTCACGCCGCAGGGCTTCAACGCGCTCCTCAAGCTGGTCGAGGAGCCGCCGCCCCACGTGAAGTTCATCTTCGCGACCACCGAGCCGGACAAGGTCATCGGGACCATCCGGTCGCGCACGCACCACTACCCTTTCCGGCTGGTCCCGCCGGACGTCCTGGGTCCGTACCTCGAGCAGCTCTGTGCCGCGGAGGGCGTGACGATCGGCACGGGCGTCGTGCCCCTCGTGGTCCGCTCGGGCGGCGGCTCGGTGCGTGACTCGCTGTCCGTCATGGACCAGCTCATCGCGGGCGCGGAGGCAGGGAACGTCGACTACGAGCGCGCCGTGGACCTCCTGGGCTTCACGCACGCCTCGCTGCTCGACGACGTGGTGGAGGCCCTCGCGGCCCGCGACGGCGCGAGCATCTTCCGGGTCGTCGAGCAGATCATCACCACGGGGCACGAGCCGCGACGCTTCGTCGAGGACCTGCTCGAGCGCCTGCGCGACCTGATCGTCATCTCGGTCTCGGGCGGTGCTGCGGACGCGGTGCTGCGCGACGTCCCCTCGGACCAGCTCGAGCGCATGAAGGCCCAGGCGCAGCACCTCGGTGCGGCCGAGCTCTCGCGGGCGGCGGACCTGGTCAACGCAGCGCTCACCGAGATGAGCGGCGCCACGTCCCCGCGCCTGCACCTCGAGCTCCTGTGCGCGCGCCTCCTGCTCCCCGGGGTGGACGACGGCGCAGCGGGGCTCGCAGCACGCATCGACCGGTTGGAGCGTGGCGGGCTGGGAACCGCCGGCCTGGCCCCGGTCGCGTCCGCGCCGCGGTCCGGCGGCCCCGAGGGACTCGTCGCCGCAGCGCCGCGAGGCCCGCGGGTCGAGGAGGACGCCCCGGTCGCCCCCGTCAACGGGTTGAGCGGTGCCGCGGCCGCGCGAGCCGCGCTCCAGGCGCGCAAGAGCGGGGAGGTGGCCGCGGCGGCTGGGGCGCCTGCTGCTGCGCCGGTCGCTCCTGCCGCGCCCGCTGTGGTGGCGCCGGCCGCTGTCCCTGCTGCTGCGCCGGTCGCTCCTGCGGTCTCGGTGCCGGCCGAGGCCGCCCCCCAGGCCGAGGAACCCGTCGGCGCGAGCGAGGCGGTCGCCCCGGCGACCGACGACCGACCGGTCGTGGTGCCCGTCGGCGACGCCCATGCGGAGAGGCCTGCGGATGACGTGTCCCCGGTCGCCGACGCTTCCGGCGTCGCCGAGCCCGCAGGTGATGCGACGCCCGCCGCTCCGCTCGATGCCGTCGAGGACGGGACGGAGCAGGGCGTGCCTCGCGCAGCCGCTCCTCTCGCCCCGGTCGCCCAGCCCGTCTCGCCCGCCGTGGAGGCTCCCGCCCAGCCCGAGGTCACGGCACCTTCGGCCGGTGCCGGTGCCGGTGCCGGTGCCGGACAGGCTTCGAGCGACGGCGACGCGCTCAGCACCGACGCGTTGCGCCGTCGCTGGCCCGAGGTCCTCCAGACCCTCAGCTCGAGCCGCGTCACCTGGTCCCTCGTGAGCGCCAACGCGCAGGTCGGCGAGCTCACGTCGGACACGCTGTACCTCGCGTTCCAGACGCCCGCCCTCGCGCGGACCTTCTCCACCTCCCGGCACACGGGCGCGGTCCAGGAGGCCGTCTACCAGACGCTCGGGTTCCAGGTCCGGGTCGAGGCCCGCCTCGACGAGGGCGGAGGTTCGGTGCCCAGCGGTTCGGCGCCTGCCGCGCCCCCGGCTCCACGCCACGACGACCTGTCCGTCGCAGGGCCGTCGGGCCCGGCCGACGTGTCCGGGCACGAGGCCCCCGGCGGGCAGGGCTCGTCGGGGTCCGGCGGGGACGGGCCCTCGGGGTCGTCGGCTCCTGCTCCGGCCTCTGATCGCGTCGGCATCGTCGCAGCGCCGACAGCCACGAGTGCCCCTGCTGCTCCGCAGCACCCGGGCGAGGCAGCCCCGCAGCACGAGCAGCGGAGCAGCGTCGCGGTCCAGGAACGCCCAGCTCCGGCCACCGCGCCCGCCGCGCCCCCGGCTCCGCGCCACGACGAGCCGCCGGTCGTCAACGCGGCCGACGAGGCCTGGCTCGCGGGAGCCTCCATGACCGAGCCGCCGGCAGACTTCGACGAGGGCCCGGAACCGCCGCCCGCGGACGTGAGGCGAGCTGCGCCGTCGGGCAACCGGCAGACGCTGCGCGCGCCCGCCGCGCCCAGCGCCCCGACCCCCGCGCCCGCGGGACCCCCGCCCGGCGTGCGGGAGTCCCGCCGCCAGACGCTCGAACGCCAGGCCGCCGAGCAGAAGGCGCGGCAGTCCTCGGCCCGCGTCGCGATCTCGATCGAGGACGACTCGCCCTCGGACGACGACCCGGACCTGGCGTCGTCGGGCCTGGTCGGTGCCCCGCTCGTGGCGCAGCTCCTGGGCGGCGTCGTGATCGACGAGACCATCGACACCGGGCTCTGACCGTGAGTCCGCGCGGCGAGCTCCACCACGTCGAGCTCTGGGTCAAGGACCTCGACACCGCGGAGAGCTCGTGGGCGTGGCTGCTCGACGAGCTCGGGTACACGCGGTTCCAGACGTGGGCCACGGGGCAGAGCTGGCTGCGCGGGGCGACGTACATCGTCCTCGAGGCGAGCCCCGCGGTCCGTGGCAAGGATCACGACCGCATGCGCCCCGGGGTCAACCACCTGGCGTTCACGGGTGGTCGGCGCAGCGAGGTCGACGACCTCGTGGCCCGTGCCGCCGAGCACGGGTGGAGCCTCATGTTCGCCGACGCCCACCCGTACGCGGGCGGGCCCGACCACTACGCGGCCTACCTCGAGAACGAGGACGGCTTCGAGGTGGAGATCGTCGCGGACGAGAACTGATCGGTCGGGACTACTCCTCCGCCGCCGGGGAGGCCAGCGCGCTGCGCACGGACGAGGCGATCGCTCGACTCCTGAGCGCACTGTCGGTGTGCATCTGCCGGACCTCGGCGGGCAGCCGTGGGTCGTTCGCGATCGAGTCCTCGACCGGTGCGTCGCGCTCGAGCTGGTCGACGATCAGCTGCCACTCGTCGAGGGTGAGGCGCAGCGTGGACCGCTGGCCGACGGCAGGCCATCGAGAGAAGCCCTCGACGGTCGACGGCCAGTCGGGCAGCTGGTCCCAGCCTGCTTGACGGATCGAGGTCGCGGCATGTTCGACACGAGGATCTCCGCCGACGCGCTCGCAGGCCGCCACGTTGTCGAGCATGCCGTCGATGAGGAGCCAGTCCACGGTGGGGAGGGTGAGCGGAATGCTGTCGTCGGCGGTGACCATCGGGCAAGGGTAGCGGTCGCGGCGGCCCGGACCGTGGGCGGCGACCCGTAGGCTGGGGATGTGTATGAAGGCGCGGTCCAGGACCTGATCGACGAGCTCGGCCGACTCCCCGGGGTCGGTCCCAAGAGTGCCCAACGCATCGCGTTCCACCTCCTCGCGGCAGACGCCGCGGACGTGCGACGGCTCGCCGACGCGCTGACCGAGGTCAAGCTGCGCGTGCGCTTCTGCGAGGTCTGCGGCAACGTCGCGGAGGGCGAACGGTGCCGCATCTGCCTCGACCCCCGACGCTCGGCCGCGGTCATCTGCGTCGTGGAGGAGCCCAAGGACGTGGTCGCGATCGAGCGCACGCGCGAGTTCCGGGGCAAGTACCACGTGCTCGGCGGGGCCATCAACCCCATGGACAACGTGGGCCCTGACGACCTGCGCATCCGCGAGCTGCTCACACGCCTGGCCGACGGCGAGGTGCAGGAGGTCATCCTCGCGACCGACCCCAACGTCGAGGGCGAGGCCACGGCCACCTACCTGACACGCATGCTGTCCCCGATGGGGCTGCGGGTCACCCGCCTCGCGTCCGGCCTGCCCGTGGGTGGAGACTTGGAGTACGCGGACGAGGTCACGCTGGGGCGGGCCTTCGAGGGACGGAGAGTCGTCAGTGGTTGAGATCAGCGAGGCCCTGGGGTCCGACCTCCGGTCGGTCGCAGCCTCCGTGTCCGCGCAGGCCCGCACGTTCCTCACCACCACGGCAGAGGTCGCCTCGGGTGCCGCTCCCGAGGCCGCGATCCCCCTCCTGCTGCTCGCCACGTCGGACATGCTGGCCGCCGGTGCGCGGCTCGGCGCCATGATGGACGTCGTCCCGGACCAGCGGTTCGAGCCCGACGCGGGCCCCGAGACCGACCTCGACCCGCTGCGCGAGGCCCTCGCTCAGCTCCTCGACGGTCTCGACGAGTACCCGGAGATCGTCGACCCCGTGCTGGGTGCCGTCGTCAGCCAGGCGTACGTGTCCGGAGACATCGCGTGCATCGCCGAGGCGCTCGCCAAGGGTCTCCAGCACTACGACTCGGGCCAGGAGCTCGAGGCGCTGTGGTGGTGGCAGTTCTCCTACCTGTCCCTGTGGGGAGAGCGTGCCGCGAGCGCGCTGCGCGTCCTGCAGATGGTGCTCGCTCACCTGCGCCTCGACGTCGAGGACGACGTCGCGGCCGAGGCGGAGTACGACGCGCTGCAGTCCTGACGCCCCTCTCGCCCGGGGTGTCGTCGCTTCGGTGCCCCCTCCGCCGTCGTGCAAGACTTCCGTGTGACCTGGGACCTCGCCGCGACGCTTCCTCTCGTGGCGCACGCGCCTCTCGCCGCGGGCGAGGGGATCGTGCTGCCGGGCTCGGGCGGGCTCGAGCTCGACCTCCTGACGATCGCCCTCCTGGTCCTCGCGGGCCTGACCGCGGGCTGGATCGACGCGGTCGTGGGCGGGGGAGGGCTCGTCCAGCTCCCTGCGCTGCTGCTCGTGCCGGGCATCAGCCCGGTCCAGGCCCTCGCGACGAACAAGCTCGCGAGCATCATGGGCACCTCCGTGAGTGCGACGACGTACTACCGGCGGGTGGGTCCCGACCTGCGGACCGCCGGTCCCATGGCGATCGCGGCTCTGTTCGGGGCGATCGGCGGCGCGGCGCTCGCGTCGAAGATCCCCGCCGAGCTGTTCAAGCCGATCATCCTCGTGGTCCTGATCGCGGTGGCGGTCTACACGATCGCCAAGCCCAGGCTCGGGCACACGACGAACCTGCGCTGGGAGGGCAACGGGCACCGGTGGGCCGCGGCCGGGATCGGGCTCGTGATCGGGTTCTACGACGGGCTGCTCGGGCCCGGGACGGGGACGTTCTTCGTCATCTCGCTCGTCAGCATCCTGGGGTACGCGTTCCTGCCGGCCTCCGCGCTCGCGAAGATCGCCAACTTCGCGACCAACGCGGGCGCGCTCATCTTCTTCGTCCCGTACGGCGCGGTGCTGTGGGGGCTGGGGCTCGCGATCGGGGCCGCGAACCTGCTGGGCGCGTACATCGGGGCGCGCATGGCCGTGGCCAAGGGCAGCGGGTTCGTGCGGGTCGTGTTCGTGGTCGTGGTGGGGGCGCTCATCTGCAAGCTCGGGTACGACGTCGTCACGAGCCTCGGGGGGTGACCTCGCCCGACGCCGGGTCGGGCCGGGTGCTTGCCGACGGCTGCCGAGAACGAGGTTGCGTTCGTTCTCAGGCTCAGAACGACCGCAACCTCGTGCTCGGCACCCGGTAGCCAGCATCCCCGCAGGTCAGCGACCGGCACCGGCCCGGACCGTTCGCATCCTGAGCCCCCTCCCGCCGTCCACGGGCGCCGGGCTATCATCGACCGACTCGTAAAACACCCGGCGGGCCGTTGAGAGAGACGGAGGCCGGCGACGTAACGGAGCAGGCTAGTGGCACTTGTCGTGCAGAAATATGGTGGCTCGTCGGTAGCTGATGCGGAGAGCATCAAGCGGGTGGCGAAGCGCATCGCAGAGACCAAGCGGGCCGGACATGACGTGGTCGTCGTGGTCTCGGCCATGGGTGACACGACGGACGAGCTCATCGATCTCGCCCAGCAGGTCACCCCCCTTCCCCCCCAGCGCGAGATGGACATCCTGCTCACGGCAGGCGAGCGCATCTCGATGTCGTTGCTGGCGATGGCGATCAACAACCTCGGCGTCAAGGCCAAGTCGTTCACGGGCCAGCAGGCCGGCGTGATCACGGACGCCGTGCACGGCAAGGCGCACATCGTCGACGTCGTGCCGCACCGCATCCGCGAGACGGTCGAGAAGGGCTCGGTCGCGATCGTCGCCGGGTTCCAGGGCGTCACGCAGAGCACCAACGACGTGACGACCCTCGGTCGTGGCGGCTCGGACACCACGGCGGTCGCGCTCGCGGCCGGCCTGGGCGCCGACGTGTGCGAGATCTACACCGACGTCGACGGCGTGTTCACCGCGGACCCGCGCATCGTGCCGACGGCCCGCAAGATCGACCGCATCTCCTACGAGGAGATGCTCGACATGGCGGCGAGCGGGGCCAAGGTCCTGGTGCTGCGCTGCGTCGAGTACGCGCGCCGCTACGACGTGCCCATCCACGTCCGTTCGTCGTTCTCGACGAAGCCGGGGACCATCGTGTCGAACGACGCGCGCCCCGTGCCCAACGTCCCCCAGCAGGCTCCCGGCCACCCGGCCGACAACGAGGCAGAGGTCATCATGGAAGATCCGATCATCTCCGGCGTCGCGCACGACCGCAGCGAGGCCAAGATCACCGTCGTGGGCGTCCCGGACGTCCCGGGCACGGCCGCCCGCATCTTCGAGGTCGTGGCCGGTGCCGGCGCGAACATCGACATGATCGTCCAGAACGTCTCGGTCGCGGCCACGGGCCTGACCGACATCTCGTTCACCCTGCCCATGGACGACGGCGCGCTCGCGACCACGGCCCTGGACGCCGTGCGCGAGGAGATCGGGTTCGCGTCGCTCCAGTACGACGACCAGATCGGCAAGGTCTCGCTCATCGGCGCGGGCATGAAGTCGAGCCCGGGCGTCTCGGCGCGACTGTTCGGTGCGCTGCGTGACGCGGGCATCAACATCGAGATGATCACGACGTCCGAGATCCGTATCTCGGTCGTCACGCGGGCCGACAGCCTCGACGACGCGGTGCGGGCCATCCACACCGCGTTCGAGCTGGACGGCGAGAGCGAAGCAGTCGTCTACGCCGGCACCGGCCGTTGAGCGAGGAGACCACCATGAGCAACCAGAACTCTGCAGGCCTCGTCGTCGGCGTCGTCGGGGCGACCGGTCAGGTGGGCGCCGTCATGCGCCGCCTGCTCGAGGAGCGCGACTTCCCCGTCGCGCAGATCCGCTACTTCGCCTCGGCGCGCTCCGCGGGCAGCACCCTGCCCTGGAAGGGTGAGGACGTCGTCGTCGAGGACGCAGCCACGGCCGACGTCTCGGGCCTCGACATCGCCCTGTTCTCCGCGGGCGGCGCGACGTCCAAGGCGCAGGCCGAGCGCTATGCCGCGGCGGGCGTCGTCGTGATCGACAACTCCTCGGCGTGGCGCATGGACCCGGACGTCCCGCTCGTCGTGTCCGAGGTCAACCCGGAAGCGATCCACGAGGCGCGCAAGGGCATCATCGCGAACCCGAACTGCACCACGATGGCCGCGATGCCGGTCCTCAAGCCGCTCGCGGACGAGGCCGGTCTCGAGCGCCTGATCGTGGCGACGTACCAGGCGGTCTCTGGCGCGGGGCTGGCCGGTGCGGCCGAGCTGCGCGACCAGGCGGTCGCCGGGGCCGAGCAGGACCTCACGGGCCTGGTGCACTCGGGCAGCGCTGTCTCGTTCCCCGCGCCGGACAAGTTCCCGCGCAACATCGCGTTCAACGTGGTGCCGCTCGCCGGGTCGATCGTCGACGACGGCGAGGAGGAGACCGACGAGGAGAAGAAGCTCCGCAACGAGTCGCGCAAGATCCTGGGTCTTCCCGACCTCCTGGTCGCGGGCACGTGCGTGCGCGTCCCGGTCTTCACGGGCCACTCGCTCGCGATCCACGCCGAGTTCGGCCAGGCCATCACTCCGGACCGTGCGCGCGAGCTGCTCGCGGCGGCCCCGGGCGTCGAGCTCTCGGACGTCCCGAACCCGCTCGAGGCCGCTGGTGCGGACCCGTCGTTCGTGGGCCGCATCCGCACCGACCAGAGCGTGCCGGGAGGACGTGGCCTGGTGCTGTTCGTCTCGAACGACAACCTTCGCAAGGGTGCCGCGCTCAACGCGGTGCAGGTCGCGGAGCTGGTCGCGGCAGACCTCACGAGCAAGGCCGCTGCCTCGGCCTGACTCGTGCTGCCGGGACGGGCGGGAGGCTGAGGTCTCCCGTCGGTCCCGCTGGTCCGGCGACGGGCCAGGCACCGCGGTGCCCGACGGCGCCCCTCACCTTCCGGTGGGCGGGCGCCGTCGGGCTGTGCGCACGTGCGTGGAGCGCCGCCGAGAAGTGAGCTGTGGCCCTTGATCCCACCGGATCAGGGGCCACAGCTCACTTCTCGGCGGCGTTGCCTCTTGCGCACACCCAGGGTTCTATGGTTCATTACTCATGTAACGAACCATAGAACGTGCGATCGGCGAGAGGATGGGCCCCATGTTCGACGGACCTGAACCCATCTACCTGCAGATCGCCCAGCAGATCCGCGCCCAGATCCTGAGCGGAGACCTCGCCGAGGAGGAGCAGGTCATGTCGACCACCCAGTACGCGACGACCTTCCGCATCAACCCCGCGACCGCCGCCAAGGCGTTCGCAGGGCTGGTCGACGAGGGAGTGCTCTACAAGCGGCGCGGCGTCGGCATGTTCGTCGCCTCGGGAGCCCGCGAGAAGCTGCTCGCCGAGCATCGCGACCGCTACTTCGCCGAGGTCCTGCGCCCCGCTCTGGTCCAGGCCGACCTGCTGGGCATCACGCCCGCCGAGATCGTGGACCACGTCCTCGGCCGCGGTCCCCAGGACCGCCCCACCCCGACGGGAGAGACCCCATGACCGCCCCCACCAGCCCCGACCCGTTCGGCGTCGAGCTCCGGGACGTGACGCTGAGCTTCGGCAAGGGCGAGAAGCACCCGGCGCTCGACGGCCTGAGCCTCCAGATCCGTCCCGGCACCATCACGGGACTTCTCGGCCGCAACGGCGCGGGCAAGACGACAGCCCTGTCGCTGATCGCCGCCATGCGCCGCCCCGACGCCGGGACCGTGCTGGTCGACGGCGAGGACCCGTTCGAGAACGCCTGGGCCATGGCCGGCACGCAGCTCGTCCGCGAGAGCGGCGACACGATCTCGGCGACCAAGGTCGCCGACAGCCTGGGGTACTACGCCGAGATGCGCGAGCACTGGGACGCGGACCTCGCGGCCCGTCTGGTCGACCTGTTCGAGGTCGACCTGCGCAAGAACCCCGAGGACCTCTCGCGCGGCAAGCGGTCGGCGCTCGGGGCGGTCATCGGGCTCGCGTCCCGCGCGCCGCTGACGATCTTCGACGAGGTGTACCTCGGCATGGACGCGCCCAGCCGGTACGCGTTCTACGACGCGCTCGTCGAGGACTACACCGAGCACCCGCGCACGATCGTCCTGTCGAGCCACCTGATCGACGAGGTCGAGCGGATCTTCGAGGACGTCGTCATCGTCGACCGGGGGCGCGTGCTCCTCGCGGAGAGCGTCGAGTCCGTCCGGAGCAGGGGAGTGAGCCTCACGGGCTCGGCGGCCGCGGTCGAGTCGTTCGTGGACGGCCGCCGCGTGCTGGCCCGGCAACGCCTGGGCGGCACGGCCCAGGTCACGCTCTTCGGCACGCTCGACGACGCCGAGCGGGCCGCTGCGACCGAGGCGGGCCTCGAGCTCGGCGCGGTGCCCTTGCAGGACCTGTTCGTGCACCTGACCCGGGAGGAGCGATCATGACCGAGAACCTGACGGGCCCCACGGCCCTCACCAGCCGGGAGGCGCAGCGTGCTGCGGTGCGCCGTACGGCCGAGAGACGGTCGCTGCGCACCGCGACGTGGTCGATGTCCGCGGGGACCTGGCAGATCGGTGCGTGGTTCTGGGTGATCGTGCTGATCATCGCGGGCATCATCGGCTACGTCGAGGTGCGCACCGACATCCTCGACGGCAGCGTGATCGACGGCGTCGTGAGCGGGTCGGCGAAGTTCTTCCTGTTCGTCATGGGCATCATCGCGCCTATCGCGAGCATCGCGGTGCACGTCGCGGCGGGTGGCACGCGCCGGTCGTTCATCCGTTCGACCTGGTGCACGGCCGTGATCCTGGGGCTCACGTTCGCCCTCGTGGCGGCGGTCCTGGGCTACGTGGAGTGGCTCGTCTTCCGGGCGCAGGGCTGGTCGCCCGAGCTCGACCGGGCCCAGCTCTACGTCGACGGTGGCCAGGTCGGTACCGCGTTCCTGGTGCAGGCGTTCTTCTGCAGCGTGTACTGGCTCTCGGGCGCGGCCATCGGCATGGGGTACTACGGGTTCGGGGTGTGGCGCGGGACGTTCGCGATCCCGCTCTTGCTGATCCCCGTGGTCCTCGTCGAGCTCGCGTTCCAGAGCGGCTACTTCGGCAGGCCGTTCGCCCAGGCCGTCGGCCTGGCCGACGCGCAGGTCCTCACCGCGGTCGTGGGTGGCCTCGCGGCCCTCGCCGCCGCGGCTTTCGCGTTCCATCTCGTCACGCGGTCCGTGGCGATCGCCCCCGTCACGACCTGACGGCCCTGGCGTCCCCGACGCCTTCTGCGCGGCGTGACCCACAGCGGGGACCGGCGCACCCACCACAACGCTCATCCCGTCCGACGGACGGCGCCCGGTCCACCGGTGCGCCGCCCGGTGGGCGAGCACACCCTCAGGGAGGGCACCATGACCACCGCACATCCCGCCCCGTCCGTCCCGCCCGCGTCGTCGACGCACCGGTCGCGCTCGGCGCGCACGCTGCCCGACGGCGCCGCACCGGCCATCGAGGTCGTCGCCCTCCGCAAGGCGTACGGGAGCAACGTCGCCGTGCGCGACGTGAGCCTCGCCGTCGGGCCGGGGGAGATCTTCGGCATCCTCGGCCCCAACGGGGCCGGCAAGACCACGACCGTCGAGTGCCTCGCCGGGCTCCGGCAGGCCGACTCCGGGACCGTCCGGATCCTCGGCAGGGACCCGCAGAAGGACCCGGCCTCGGTGCGCGAGCTCCTGGGAGTCCAGCTCCAGGAGGCCGAGCTCAACGACCGCATGACCGTTGCCGAGGCGCTGCGGCTGTACGCGTCGTTCTACGAGTCGCCCGCCGACACGAGCGAGCTCCTGGACCTGCTCGACCTCACGCCGCACCGCGACCAGCAGTTCGCCAGGTTGTCGGGCGGCCAGAAGCAGCGGCTGTCGATCGCGCTCGCACTCGTGGGGAACCCGCAGGTCGCGATCCTCGACGAGCTGACCACGGGTCTGGACCCGCAGGCCCGCCGCGCCACGTGGGAGCTCGTCGAGCGGGTGCGCGACCGCGGCGTGACGATCCTGCTCGTGACCCACTTCATGGACGAGGCCGAGCGCCTGTGCGACCGGCTCGTCATCATCGACCAGGGAGTCGTGGTCGCGGCCGGTTCGCCGGCCGAGCTCATCGAGTCGGTCGATACCACGCGCGTGCTGCGCCTGCGGGTCGAGCCCCACGAGGAGGCCGACGTGCTCGAGATCCTTGCCGGGCTCGCGGACGTCCAGGACGTGGCGCGCGAGGGCCACGAGATCGAGGTGACCGGGACGCGGCGGGTGCTGCCCGCCGTCGTGCTGGCCCTCGCCGAGGTGGACGTCGTGCCCGACGTCCGGACCGTGACGCGCTCGCTCGAGGACGTGTTCGTGCACGTCACGGGCAGGACCTACGACCACACGGGGGCGACGGGCCCCGCACCGACCGACGACCGGTCCGACACCGAGGGAGCAGCACGATGACCACGCAGACGGCACGACACCCGCAGGTGGCAGCGCCCCGGCGTCGAAAGATCGCGGGCACCGGGTGGCACGGCCTGCGGACCCTGACCCTGACCGAGGCCCGCCTGCTGCTCCGCGACCCGGGGACGGTCTTCTTCGCGCTCCTCTTCCCGACCGTGCTGCTCGTGGGGGTGGGCTTCGCGATCCCCGGCATGCGCGAAGTCATCACCGACGCCCCGCCGCCCTGGGGAGGGCTGACCGCCGTGGCGGTCTACGTGCCCGTGGCGCTCGCGACCGCGGTCGCGACCGTCGCGCTCACGACCATGCCGGTGTACTTCGCGACGTTCCGCGAGAAGGGCGTGCTGCGCAGGCTCTCGACCACGCCCATGAGGCCGCAGGGGCTCATCGGGGCCCACGTGGTCATCAACCTGGTGACGGTCTGCGTCGCGGCGCTGCTCGCGGTGCTCGTCGGGAGCCTGGTGTTCGACCTCGCGGCGCCCGCGAACCCGGCCGTCGTCGGGGGGAGCTTCCTGCTGGGGATCCTGTCGATGTTCTCGCTCGGGATGCTCATCGCGTCGCGCGCCGGGAAGGCGAGCACCGCGTCGGCGATCGGGATGACGCTCTACTTCCCGATGCTCTTCCTCGCGGGCATGTGGACGCCCGGGCCGATCATGCCCGAGGTGCTCCGCACGATCGGTGGGTACACGCCGCTCGGCGCTGCGACGCAGGCCATGACGACGGGCTGGTTCGAGGACGGCGTGCCCCTCTCGCAGCTCGTGGTCATGGCTGTGTGGACCGTGGTGCTGCTGCCGCTCGCGGTGAAGCTGTTCCGCTGGTCGTGAGGCGACCGCGGAGCTCGCGCACATCGCGGGGCGCCCGGTGCGTGGGTCCTGCCGGGCGGCCCCGCACACCGGGCTACCGGACGAAGAAAGGTCCCGCGGTCGGGTCCGCGAGGTAGCCCAGGGTGTGGCCGAGACGCTCGCTCGTCGAGGCGGCGAGGTCGGCCGGCAGGTCGTCGGGGGCGAACCACGCGACCGCGAGGGACTCGTCGTCGGCCACGTGGGCCGCTGCCGCCGCGGCGGGGGAGACCGGGCGGCACAGGAAGCACAGGTCGAGGTACTGCGAGCGGTCGCCGTTGGGGTACTCGACGGCCGGGGTCACCGTGACCCCGGTCAGGGCGTCGACCCGGACGGTCACGCCGGTCTCCTCGAGGACTTCGCGCGCGAGACCGACCGCGGGGTCCTCGCCCGGCTCGAGGATCCCGCTCACGATCGCCCACTGCCCGGTGTCGGCGCGCTGCCCCAGCAGGAGACGTCCGTCGTCGTCGATCACGACGCCCGAGACCCCCGGCATCCACAGGAGGTCGGTCCCGACGTGGGAGCGGAGCGCGGCGACGAACTCGGGGATCGGCATGGACCGAGCGTAGACGGCGCGTACCGACGGCGCGCTGACCGCGTGCCGGCCGCCTGCGGGGCCGGCGCGACCCCGAGCACTCCCGACCGGAGTCTGAGACGGCCCTGCCGGTCCCCGAAACGGCTGTGCTACGGTCGTCGGGTGAACACGGTTCGTTGGTATTGGCGCTTTACGCTGGCTCCTGGAGGGGCCGAGCGGGCGTTCGCCTGACCAACCTTCCCCGGAGCCAGCACAGGGCCTTGGACGCAGACCGCGTCCGGGCCCTTCGTCATTCAGACGGGCCGACTCCGGACACAGAGCAGGCCGCACGGCTCCGTCTGAGTCACCTTCAGATCAGGAGCCCTCGCATGACCGCCACGACCTCGACCGCCGTCTCCGCGGAGACCGTCGACGAACGTCACCCCGAGACGGTCACCTCCGCCACCGGCGCAGGTGACACCATGGAACGCGTGACCTCTCACCCCGAGTACGAGCTGCAGGCGCCCACGAGCGACCTGCGCATCCGCGCCCTCGACCCGCTGCCCGCCCCCGTCGACATGCTCGCCGAGCTTCCCCTCGGCACGGCCCGCGGTGACCTGGTCACCCAGTCGCGCCGTGAGATCCGCGACGTCCTGGCGGGGGACGACGACCGCCTGCTCGTGATCGTCGGCCCGTGCTCGGTCCACGACCCCGAGGCAGCGCTCGACTACGCGCACCGCCTGGCGGCCGTGGCCAAGGACCTGTCGGAGGACCTCGCGATCGTCATGCGCGTGTACTTCGAGAAGCCGCGCACGACGGTCGGTTGGAAGGGCCTCATCAACGACCCCGACCTCGACGGCACGCACGACGTCAACCGCGGCCTGCACCTCGCCCGCGAGGTCCTGCTCGGTGTCCTCGACGCGGGTGTCCCCGCGGCGACCGAGTTCCTCGAGCCCACGAGCCCGCAGTACATCGCGGACGCCGTCTCGTGGGGCGCGATCGGTGCGCGCAACGTCGAGAGCCAGGTGCACCGCCAGCTCGCGTCGGGCCTGTCGATGCCGGTCGGCTTCAAGAACGCGACCGACGGTGACATCCAGATCGCGGTCGACGGCTGCATCACGGCGGCGAGCGAGCACACGTTCTTCGGTACGGACGGGGCGGGCCGCGCGGCCGCGGTCGAGACCGCGGGCAACCCGGACTGCCACATCATCCTGCGCGGTGGTCGCAGCGGCCCCAACTACGGGCCCGACGACGTCGCGTCCGCCCTGCGCGTGGCCGCGTCCTCGGGCCTGGGCGGGGCCGTCGAGCACGGCCTGGTCATCGACGCGAGCCACGGCAACTCGGGCAAGGACCACGTGCGGCAGGCCGAGGTCGTGCGCGAGGTCGCGACGCGCATCGCCGAGGGCGAGGCCGGCATCACGGGCCTCATGATGGAGAGCTTCATCGTGGCGGGGGCGCAGGCGCCGGCTCCGCGCGGGCTCGTCTACGGCCAGTCCGTGACGGACAAGTGCATCGACTGGGACACCACGGCCGAGCTGCTCGGCGAGCTGGCCGAGTCGGTGCGGGCGCGCCGGGCGCTCTGAGCCACCGCACTCCTTGGCACGACCGACGGCCGCTCTCCCCACGGGGAGGGCGGCCGTCGTGCGTGCTGAGTCGGTGCGACCGTGCGGTGGTGCGACCGAGCCCGGGCGCGAGCGCGCCCCGACATCGCGGGTCAGGACGAGGAGCGGACCCAGTCGCCGACCACGACGCGCGCGCCCTCGAGGATGTCGACGCCCGACTCGGCGCCCGGGACGTCCGTCACGCGAAGGCGCGCCTCGTCGGCGCCCGGCACGGTCGTGACGAGGACGCTCGTCGTCTGGTCGGGGTCGTTGGCCGTCGACATGGCGCCCCACCGGAGCTGCGAGGTCGCGACACCTCCGGGCGGCACGACGATCCGGACCGGGCTCTGCCCGGGGATCTCCGGCTCGGACAGGACGTCCGGGACAGTCCCCGAGGCGCGCAGGAAGCTCAGCCCGGGGCGCCCGTCGAGCGCGCACGGTGCGTCGGTGACGTTCTCCGCGGTGACGGTGAGGAAGCGCGACCCGGCGGCGGCGTCGAACCCGGTCACCCCTGCTCGGAGGTCCTGCCCGGTGCAGGGCGGGACCCCGTCGGCGGCCGCGGCCGCGGCGTCGGCCTCGTCGTTCGCGGGGTCTGTGCTCACGAGCTCTCGGTCCGAGACGAAGCCGGACTCGGACGTCTCGCTGCCGTAGACCGTGAAGGCGATCGCGCTGCCCAGGAGGTCCGCCTGGCCCGAGGCGCGCAACCAGTCCGCGACGGGTGCCGGCGGGCCGTCGACGTAGACGGTGAGCAGCGGGACGGGGTTGCCCGTGGGGGACCTGACCTCGTAGACGGCCTGGTTCGACTCGCCGCGCGACCCCGCCTCTGCCAGGAGCTGGACGGCGGGCAGGGGTGGCGGCACGGGGTCGACGCCCGCGGTGTACAGGACCCCGTAGCCGTCGGTCGAGAGGGAGTTCAGCGGCCGTGCGAGGGTGCCCGCGACCTCGGCCAGCCCGGGGAGCGCGGCCGGGTCGCGGCCGCTGACCGCCGCGTTGTCGGCCGTGAGGTGGACCGAGGTGGCTCCTGCGTCGAGGAACGCCACGGCATCGTGGACGACGGGGTCTCCCGGGCCCGTGGGTTCGAGCGTCAGCGTCGCCTTGGTGCCGGGCAGCGTGTCGACCACGGTGACCGTGGGCGGCCCGCTGAGCCCCGAGCCGGCGAGGACACCGTAGACGGCGTCGACGGTCGCCTGGGTGTCCTCGGGGGTCCGGAAGTTCTCGAGGTCGATCGTCACCGCAGGGGAGGGCGGTGGCACGTTCTCGAACATCTCCTCGTCGAAGACCTGGATCGTGGCGGACTCGACACCCTCGATCGCCCCGAGATCCCGCTCGAGGTCTTCGCGGATCTGGGCGTCCTCGGACCGGGCGGGATCGGCAGCGGCCTCGCGCTCGTCCCCCTGCTCAGCGGCCCGGACGTCGCCGCGGGCCGTGGCCCAGAGCGCGAGCGCGACGAGCACCACGAAGAGCACCGCCACGACGACGTAGAGGGGATGGAGCCGGGTGGGCTGCGGCGTCTCGGTCACCCCGTGAGGGTAGCGGCAGCCCCCGACCGACCGGCGACCCATCCGCAGGCCCGAGCGCGACGAACCTTGGGTGCCTCAGCCGTCGCGGATGCAGTGCACCTGCGGACGTCCCGCCCGTGCGCCGCGGCGGGGAGCCTGGGGCAGACTGGTCGGGTGCCACCCGTGAGGACGAGCGAGCCCGATGCTCTCGATGCCGCGCTCGCCGCGTGCGCCGGGGGTGATCCGGCTGCGTTCGCGCCGGTGTACGACGCCCTGGCGCCGGCCGTGTTCGGCACGGCGCTCGGCGTGCTGCGAGACCACGACCACGCGGCCGAGGTGACCCAGGAGGTGATGATCGAGGTGTGGCAGACGGCGGTGCGTTTCGACGCCTCCCGGGGTTCGGCCCGGACGTGGGTCGTCACGATGGCCCGACGGCGAGCGGTGGACCGGGTGCGGTCCGAGCAGTCCCGCCGGGTCCGGGACCAGAAGGACGTCGACGGAAGGTTCGCCGGAGGAGGGCACGACGTCGTGGCCGAGGAGGTCGAGCAGCTGATCGAGTCGGCCGCGGTGCGCCGGTGCCTCGGGAGCCTCACCGAGACGCAGCGCGAGTCGGTCGTCCGGGCCTACTTCGGTGGGCTGACGTACCGCGAGGTCGCGCTCGAGCTGGGGGCGGCAGTGCCGACCGTGAAGTCACGGATCCGTGACGGGCTCGTGCGCCTGCGTGACTGCCTGGGGGTGAACCGTGGTTGACGACGACACCCGCGACACCGGCCAGACCGGAGACACCCGCGACACCGGGTCGGGGCCCGGAGGACCGGGCGCGGACGACCCGCGCGACCTGCTCGCGGCCTACGCGCTCGACGCGGTCGACGACCTGGACCGCCGCGTGGTCGACCGGCTGCTGACCACGGACTCCGACGCGCGCCGCGAGCTCGACGAGCACCGCGCGGTGGTCGCGGCGTTCACGGTCGACACGCCCCCGCCTGCTGGGCTCCGCGACCAGGTGCTCGAGCGCGTCGCGTCGACGCCCCAGGTCGCGGCCGTCCAGGCCGGTCGGGCTGACGCACGCCCGGGCCGTTCGGCTCGGCCTCCCCGCCGGTGGGCCGTCGTCGCGGCGGTCGCCGCCGCGGTCGTGGCGGTCGCGGTCCCGACGACGCTCGCGGTCCAGGCCCGGCAGGAGCAGGTCCGGCTCCAGACGCAGGCCGACGCCGTCGCCTCGATGCTCGCCGACCCCGCTGCGGAGATCGTCCGTGGCGAGATGGTCGGGGGCGGGGACGCGAGCGCGCTCGTCTCGGGCGACCGCGTGCTGTTCTCGGTCTCGGACCTGCCGCAGGCCGGGGCTGCCGAGGACTACCAGCTCTGGCTCGTCGAAGGGGACCGCATGGTCTCGGCCGGGGTCTTCGACGCACGGGACGGCTCGGCCGCTCTGCTCGTCGAGGCCGCCGGGAGCGCGGGAGTCGCGGTGACGCTCGAGCCTGCCGGCGGGTCGCCGCAGCCGACGAGCGACCCCTTGGTCGTCCTCGAGACCTGATGCTCGATCTCGGATAATTTCCGACCCGAATTCCGGCCGCAATGCCCGCTCTCGGGTAATTGCTTGGTCCGATTCCGGATATATGCCGGGGTTTGTCAAAGCCTAGGTATTGGTGATGCAATACGACGCGTTCCCACCCCGTGTCGTTCGTGCGACGTCGCATCTCGGCATCACCCCGGAAGGAATCCACCACCCGTGAAGAAGCTCCTGGCGAGCACGGCAGCCTCGCTGCTCGCCCTCGGCGGACTGGTCGCCACCGCGGCCCCCGCCTCCGCCCACACCCCGCAGGTCTCCGCGACCTGCACGGGCCTCGACGTCTCGCTCAAGGCCTACTCCGCCAAGGACAACTCCGTCACCGTGAAGGTCGACGGAAAGGTCGTCAAGAACGAGACCTTCCAGCGCTCGTACTCGACCTCCTACACCTTCCCCGACTCGTCGGTCGCCCACTCGTGGGAGATCGACGTGCGTGCCTCGGACGGCAAGAAGTACGACTACGCGCAGCAGGGCAAGACCACGCCGTGTGCCTCCTCGCCCACGCCGGGCAACGAGGTCGGCATCTACGTCTACCAGAAGACCGATCCCGCGAAGCCTGCCGCGTGGGAGAACTCCGGCCCCCAGACGCTCGTCGACCACAAGCCGGGGACCGACTGGTACACCACCTTCCCGTCCGACCTGCCCCGGGAGGTCTGCGGGGACGGGTGGGCCGTCCAGCAGGACAGGATCCGCCAGGACGGGACGTTCGACTGGCCAGAGACCATCACCCCGCCGAAGTCCGCGCTGGGCAAGGTGCTGACCGGCTCCAAGCACCACGACCTCGACGACCTCGTCGAGGTCCCGGAGTGCGCCGAGGAGACCCGGCCCCCGGTCGAGCCCGAGACACCTGCGGTCCCGGAGCCCGAGGAGCCGGCCCTGACGATCGTGCCCCCGGTCGCACCGACCATCCGCGAGGTCTGCGGCACCGACGACGAGCGCTTCGTCCTGCCCGAGAGCACCGACCAGATCAGCTACACGCGGACCGAGGGCGCGATCGTCGCGCACCCGGCCGACGGCTTCGCTCTCGGTGAGTCCGCGGGGTACGTGCTGGCCGCGGACGGTGCGAGCGCGTCCTTCGCGCTCGACCTGGAGCCCGCCGTCGAGGACTGCGCCCTGACCCCCGGTGACATCGGCGCGGTCTGCGAGGCCGACACGCCCTACCTCGGCTACGAGGTCTTCCTGCCCGAGGGGTACCAGGCCGACAGCGACCGCCCCCTGAGCATCACGTTCCTGAACCCCGGCGAGGGCGAGGACTACACGGTCGAGGGGCTGCCGCTCGACGGCAGGATCCTGTGGCCCGGCGCGTCCGCGGACGAGCCCCGCGCGTGGCCCGGCTGGGAGCGGCAGTCCGACGGCACCTACGTCGAGACCGACGGCAACTACGCCTGGACGCGGTCGGACGTCGAGGTCCTGTTCCAGGTCAACCCGGACTACTCCACGACGGTCCGCTACCCGGAGGGCACGGCGTCGTGCGCCAACCCGCCGGCCGCAGCAGCTCCTGGGCCCGTGAGTGCCGAGGCGCCGAGCGGTCCGTCGCTCGCCGCGACGGGAGCCACGGCCGGAGCAGCCGGGTTCCTCGCGCTCCTGCTCGTCGGTGGCGGTGCTGCGCTCGTGTGGGCGCGCCGCCGGGCGAACGGCTGACCGCTGACGCGCTGAACCGCAGCAGGACTGCCCGCCCCTGAGGGCCGGGCGCACAAGAGGAGCCGGTCGCTCGGGGCATCCCGTCCGGAGCGACCGGCTCCTCGTCCGTGTCCCCGTGCATCTACTGGTGGGCCGGCCGCCGCGGCACGGGGACAACCGCGGCGGTCGGCGTCGGGGGTCACATGGTCGGCATGAGGACCGTGTCGATCAGGTAGACCGTGGCGTTCTGCGTCATGACACCGCCACAGATCACGCTCGCGTCGTCGACCTTGAGGTCGTCCCCCGAGCCCGTGACGGTCACGGTCCCGCCCTCGACGGTCTCGTGCTCGCCGACGACCTGGTCCGGGGTCAGCTGTCCGGGGACCACGTGGTAGGTCAGGATCGAGGTGAGCGTGTCGGAGTCGGTCTTGAGGCTCTCGATGGTGGCCGGGTCGATCTTCGCGAAGGCGTCGTCGACCGGCGCGAACACCGTGAACTCGCCGCCGTTGAGGGTGTCGACCAGGTTCACGTCGGGGTTGAGCTGTCCGCTCACCGCGGCCGTGAGGGTCGTGAGCAGGGGGTTGTTGGACGCCGCGACCGCGACGGGGTCGGTGGACATGCCCGTGACGGAGCCGGCACCGTCCGGGACCTGCTCGGCGTAGGCGGCACAGCCGGGACCCACGAGGTTGGCCGCCGGGTCCACCTCGGGGGTCATGGCGTCCTCGGACATGTCGTCGCTGGGCATCGTCGTCTCGGCCGCGCTCGAGGTGTCGTCGCTCCCCGAGTCGGAGTCCGAGCTGCAGGCCGACAGGCCCAGGACCGCCAGGGTCGCGACGCCGACCACGGCGTACGAGGTACGGGTTCGAACGTTCATCGGTCTCTCCTCGTTGTCGTCGCCCCGTCAGGTGCGGGGCGTCTTGGAGGAGGTTCGGAGCCCGGGCGAGGGTGGATGGGTCCGATCTTCTCGCCGTCGCCGCGCGGTGGTCCGACGGCCCCTCGACCCATCCCGCGGGGACGCGGCGCCGAACCCCGGCCATGGAAACCCTCGTCCTCATCGGTCTGCTCGGTGGCCTCATCACCGGCATCTCGCCGTGCATCCTCCCCATGCTGCCCGTGATCTTCTTCGCTGGCGGGGTGCAGGGCGCCCGCGGCGTCGCACCTGCAGCTTCCACCGTGCCCGACGACGGAGCCACCACCGAGGTCCGGTCGCCCTCGGCGGAGGACGGGTCGGCAGCGCCGTCGGCCGCGCTCTTCGCGGGTGCTCCGGGTGCCGTGACGGTGGGTGCGCGCGGGCAGGTCGTCACGGCCGTCCGTCCGCCTGCCTCCCGGGCACCGGGTGCGCCGTCGAACCCGGCCACGGCGGACGTCTCCCCGCCGGCGGACGGCGAGCGGCGCCGTCGGGCCGGGGGCGGCGCGGACGCCCAGGGCGCCGCGGGCCGGGGCGCTCGCCGCTCGTGGCGCCCGTACCTCGTGATCGCGGGGCTCGTCGTGAGCTTCAGCGTGTTCACCCTGCTCGGCTCGCTGCTCCTCGGGGCGCTCGGCCTGCCGCAGGACCTCCTGCGCTGGGTGGGCCTGACGCTGCTCGCGGTGATCGGCGTGGGCATGATCGTGCCGCGGTTCGAGGAGGTGCTCGAACGACCGTTCCAGAGGATCGCGGCGCTCGGTGCGGGACGAGGGACGCGCAGCCAGGACCGCGGGGCGTTCGTGCTGGGCCTGGGGCTGGGGGTCCTGTACGTCCCGTGCGCGGGACCGGTCCTCGCGGCCATCACGGTCGCGGGCGCGACGGGGAACATCGGGCCGGAGACCATCGCGCTCACCGTGTCGTTCGCGGTGGGCGCGGCGATCCCGCTGCTGGTCTTCGCGCTCGCGGGCCGTCGGGTCGCGGAGCGGGTCAAGGCCTTCCAGCGCCACGCACGGGGGATCCGCGTGGCGGGCGGCGTGGTCATGATCGCGCTCGCGGTCGGGCTCGCGTTCAACCTGCCCGCCTACCTCCAGCGCGCGCTGCCCGACTACACGGGCAGCCTCCAGGAGCGCGTCGACGCGTCCGGGACGGTGCGCGAGGCGCTCGACCTCGGTGGGATCGTCACGGACGAGAACCGTGGGCTGTCGAGGTGCTCGAACGGCGCCTCCGAGCTCGAGGACTGCGGTCCGGCGCCGGCGCTGCGGGGGATCGACACGTGGTTCAACACACCCGGCGACCGGCCGCTCGTGCTCGACGGCCTGCGCGGCAAGGTGGTCCTGGTCGACTTCTGGGCCTACTCCTGCATCAACTGCCAGCGCGCGATCCCGCACGTGAACGCCTGGTACGAGCAGTACAAGGACGTGGGCGAGGGGTTCGAGGTGATCGGGGTGCACACGCCCGAGTTCGCGTTCGAGCGCGAGACGCGCAACGTCGTGGCGGGGGCCGACGACCTGGGCGTCACGTACCCGGTCGCGCAGGACAACTCCTACGCGACCTGGACCGCGTACCGGAACCGCTACTGGCCCGCGCAGTACCTGATCGACGCCGACGGGACCGTGCGGCACATCCGGTTCGGCGAGGGCGGGTACGAGGACACCGAAGGGCTGATCCGCGAGCTCCTCGCGGACGCGAACCCGGGCGTCACGTTGCCGGCCGCGACCTCGGTCGAGGACGGGACACCCGACGGCGCGACGACCCCGGAGACGTACCTCTCGGTCGGCAAGGTCGGCAACTACGCGGGCGAGCCGCGCTACGCCGCGGGGGAGCAGGCGTTCACGCTCACCCAGGACCAGGCTTCCGACACGTTCTCGCTGGGCGGGACGTGGGACGTCGACTTCCAGGGGGCGACCGCGGTGTCCGAGGGTGCGCGCGTGCGGCTGGCCTACCGCGGCACCGACGTCTTCACCGTCCTGGGTGGCCAGGGCACCGTCGTGGCGACCGTCCGCGACGCAGACGGGGAGGTCGTCGAGCGGCGGGACATCGCGGTCTCGGGGAACCCGACGCTCTACCCGGTGATCGAGGGGGACGCGCCGAGCGAGGGGACGGTCGAGCTCGGGGTCCCGGCGGGGATGCAGGTCTTCACGTTCACGTTCGGGTAGGAAGCGTCCGGACTGAGACCGCCCGTTCCATCTGCCGACCCTCCGGGGACGCATAGATGGAACGGGCGGATCATCGAAGGGTGCTGACCCTCACCGAGAACCTGTCCGAGCAGTCCCGAGCAGCTCGCACCAAGGTCGAGGGCACCCGGCACCCCTGGCGCTACCTGGTGGCCGCGATGCTCGCCGGGGCCTACATCGGGGTGGGCGTAGTCCTCATGGTCGCCACGGCCGGGCCGTTCCTCGCCGCGGGGGCGCCGGCCGAGCGGCTCGTGGCCGGTGGCGTCTTCTCGGTCGCGCTGACCCTGGTCGTCTTCGCGGGGGCCGAGCTCAGCACCTCGGCCATGATGATCCTGACCCAGGGAGCGGTGACGCGGACGATCCCGGTGCGCTCCGCCGTCGGGACGCTGCTGTTCTGCTTCGGCGGGAACCTGCTCGGGTCCATGCTGTTCGGGTGGATGGTCGTCCAGTCGGGGATCCTGCACACCAACGCCGCCGCGGGCGAGATGATCGCGTCGATGCTCGCGGGCAAGTCGCACGAGACCGGCGGTCAGCTCTTCTTCCGCGGCGTCCTGTGCAACGTCCTGGTGTGCGCGGCGATCTGGGCGTGCGGTCGCCTCCGGTCGGAGGCCGGCAAGGCGATCGTCATCTTCTGGGCGATCTTCGCGTTCATCTCCTCGGGGTTCGAGCACGTGGTCGCCAACATGACCACGTTCAGCATCGGCCTCTTCAGCCCCGAGATGCTGACGACGTGGGGCCAGTTCGGACGGAACCTGCTGTTCGTCGGGCTCGGCAACCTGGTCGGGGGAGCGGTCGTGGTGGGCCTCGGCTACGCGGCCGTGGCCGGACGCCGGCAGCCCGCGGCCCCGGACGCCGGTGCGGTCCCAGGACCTCTCCACGAGGTGGACGAGGCCGCGGAGACCGTGCCCGTGCCGATGGCCGAGGGGTCCGTCCGTCTCACGGAGCGGACGCCCCGCGGGGTCTAGTTGCCCCGGAATTCCGGGGATCGCACCTCCTTGAGCACGGAGAAGATGCGCAGATGGGGAGAATCCGGTAGCGGATCCTCCGCGACGTGTCGGAATTCACTGCCAGACGTGGCATGATCCCCGGTCATGGGCATCAGGACGGTCTCGGATCTGACGCAGGTCGACGATCCTGCGTGGCCCACGCTCGCCCGGATGTTCCAGCGGCCCGGCGTCGAGGTCCTTGCGCCGCCCGAGTGGGCGCCCGAGGTCCTGTACCGCCTCCAGATCACGACGCGCTCGACGCTCGGGGCGCTGGCCCTCTACACCGGCGGCGTCCTGGTGGACCACGGCTGGCTCCGGCTCCTCGGCGGAGGCGCGTACGGACTCCCCGACCTCGCGACGATCAACGGCCTGGGCACCCCGGAGGAGGGGGCCGTCGCGCCCCAGAGGCTCGTCGTCGCGTTCGACGTGCTCGGCGGGACGTTCGCGGTCAACGGCGGCGGCCTGCCCGGCCCGCTCGGGGACGTGCACTACTTCGCCCCGGACACGCTCGAGTGGCACGTCCTGGGGTTCGGCCTCGGTGCCTTCGCGGAGTGGGCCGTGAGCGGCGGGCTCGCCGAGTACGTGGCCGACCTGCGCTGGCCGGGTTGGGTCGACGACCTGGAAGCGCTCCCGCCGAGCCAGGGGCTCAGTGTCTATCCGCCGTTGTGGTCGGGCCAGGGGAGCGGATCGACCAAGCGCAGCCCGGTCCCGCTCGACGGCCTCGCCGCATGGCACCAGGAGCTGGGAGAACGGATGACCCCGTTCGCCGACGCGGCAGCCGAGGGAGAGACGGGCCCCGGCGTCCGCTGACGGCAGTGGACGCCACCGTTGCGCAGGCACGTCGCGCGGTCTGGTCCCGGAGGGGTGAGCGGTCCTCACAGCGGACCTCCGGACTCCGGCCTGCGAGAGCGCAGTGGTGGGATCTGGTCAGACGACGTCGACGTAGACGACCTCGATGGCGTTGTTGCCGTAGCCGAGCCGGTTCCACGGCGGTACGTCAGGTTGCACGTTCCCCGCTGCATCGGTCGCCCTGACGCGGAGCGTGTGGCGCCCGACCGCGGCATCCTCCCAGTCGAACGACCACTCCTGCCAGTGGTACGGGCCCGTCGGCGGAGCGAGGTGGGCCTCGCGCCACTCGCCAGCACCCGTGAGGCTCACCTCGACACGTGCGATGGGGCCGGTCCCCGACCAGGCCTTTCCGCGCACCTCGACGGCGCCCGCGGGCACGGTCGATCCAGCAGCGGGAGCAGTGACGCGCGCCCTGACGCGCATGAGGTCGACGGGTTCCGGGGCCCGATCGGCCCACTCGTAGATGTAGTGCCCCGTCTGGAACTCGCCGACGTACGGCTCGGTCAAGACGTCGATGCGCTGGAGCCACTTGACCGACGCCACGGCATACCAGTGCGGCACGACGATCCGGAACGGCGCACCGTGGTCCTGGCCGAGGGGTTTGCCGTTCATCTCGTACGCGATGAGGATCTCGGAAGCCGGATCGGCGACGTGGTCCAGCGGCAGGGAGCGGACGAAGTGCATGTCCTCGGTGTCGGTCTCGGCGAGCACCGCGGCCAGGTGGTAGGCGCCGTGATCAGCGCCCTCGAACCGTACGTCGACGCCGTCGTCGTGCGGCCGCGCCTGTGCCAGCACCTCGTGCAGCAGAGCACCCTTCCAGCGGGCGGTCGAGACGGCGTAGTCACCCCATGGCTCACCGGTGGGCAGTGGACGCATCTCGAGGCGTCCGTTGCCGGCGCACTCGAGCGTGACCGCGCGTTCGTGCGCGGGGAAGGCACGAAGGTCCTCGAGCGTGAGGGTCAGCGGGTGCTCCACCGCGCCGCCGATCTCGAGCCTGCCGTCGTGCTCGGGCAGCGAGAAGTTGCTGCGCACGTAGTGGAGCTCGGTCGGGGTGATCTCCTCGGTGAGCGCCGCGGGCGGCGCCTCCGCGTTGTACGGCGCTGGGTTGATCATCTGCAGCGCGGCGCGCGCACGGATGACCTCGTCGGGAATCGTCATGGCTCTGCCTCCTCGTAGGCCGGGTTCAGTAGTCGGCGTCGCGGAAGACCGGGTCTCGGCCCTCGTTGAAGGCTCCGATGCCCTCGATGCGGTCGGGGTGCACGGCCGAGCGCCAGTGCGCGTCCATCATGATGGCGATCGCCTGCTCCACGGGCTGCCCCTCACCGAGCTGTACGGCCCGCTTGACGGCTTGGACCGCCGTCGGGGAGTTGCCGGCGATCTTCTCCGCGATCCGAGCGGCCGCGGCCGCCAGGTCGTCCTGGTCGTGGACCTCGTTGACCATGCCGAGCCGGTGTGCTTCGGCCGCGGAGATCGGGTCGCCGGTCATGAGCATCTGCAGTGCCCTGCCCGGCCCGAGCATGCGTGGCAGGAACACCGGGGAACCGCCGCCGGCCGAGAGGCCGAGCATCGCCTCCGGCTGCCCGAACGTGGCGTTCTCGGAGGCGATGATGAAGTCGCAGCTCTGGGCGAGCTCGCACCCGCCGCCATAGGCGATGCCGTTCACGGCGGCGAAGAGCGGCTTGCGCAGCTGCCGCACGGTGTACAGGGTTCGATCGAAGGCCTGGCGCTGGCGAAGCCAGTCCTCCTTCGTCATGCTCCTGCGCTGTCGGAGGTCGCTGCCGACGGAGAACGCGCGCTCGCCGGCGCCCGTGAGCACGACGACGCGCACGGCGGTGCGCACGGCGATCGTCTCGACGACCTCGGTCAATCGAGCACCCATCTCGGTCGTGATCGCGTTGTCGGCGTGCGGCCGGTTGAGCGTGACCACGGCGATCTGGTCGTCGTGCTGGTACTCGACGAGGACGGAGGACTCGGGTTCGGGGGCGTCTGCGGCCGGTGGGGCGAAATCGAGAGCCTTCCAGCGGTCGGTACCCTCGGGGGTCGTGCTCATGGCGTGCTCTCCTCGGTCGAGACGGAATGCGGCAGCTCAGCCAGCCAACGCATGGCCGAGAGGCTCGGGGCGAAGCAGTACTCGCCCCCACGCGTGATCACGAACGGCGGAAGGTCCTGCAGGCGGCGTCGGATCGGTCGCCGGGGGATCGTGAAGGTGCTCGCGTGGTGCGAGGAGCCGACGATCGGGTCCGCCTCGCCAGGGGCACCGATGAAGATCCCGTCGTTGAGCCACTGGGTCTTGACGAACTCGAACTGCCGCTTGATGTGGGCGCCGGCGAACACGAAGATGATGCCGCGGTCTGCTCCGTCGTCCTCCAGCTCGCCGTCGGGGAGCATCGGGCCGTAGCTCGTGCCGCGCCGGATCATGCGGTGCAGGCGCACGTCCGTGCTGCCGTCGTCGGCGAGCGCGTCGCGCGGGTTGGCGCGTCGTGCGTGGGCGCCGACCGGGCACTTGAAGCCACGAGGGTCGTCGCCGTAGAGAAAGACGTTGTTCCGCTGCGGATCGCTGCCGAGCTCGGGGTCGTCGACGTCGGGCGTCACGGCCAGCGGGGCTCCGCTCTGCCAGCGTCCGACCATCTTCGCGCCGAGCAGCGCCTCCTCTTCACGGTTCGTCGCCCGCGCGCGGAGGTACTGCCGGTAGGCCGCCACCTTGGTGTGCAGCTTCCGGAAGACGACGTAGGTGCCGTTGCGGCCCAGGATGTCGGGGCTCGGCATCGGCGGCAGCCCGCCGGTCTCGTCGGGATAGCCGAGGATGATCTCGCCGGCCTTGAGCGGCGGTTCGTGCGGGTTCGACGGCGCCCTGCCGCTGCCCTCGACGGCCGGCTGGCCGATCCCGTCCTTGAAGCCGAACGAGGTGCGCCCGGTCGGGAGCTGATAGCAGTCCTGCCGCCAGACGACCGTGATGCCCTCCAGCTCCTGGTGGGCGAGGCGAGCCTTCTCGGCGACGGCCTCGAGTCGTTCAGCGTCGGGGGAGATGACCGCGATGGCGATGTGGACGTCAGGAGTGCCGAGCGGCTTCTCCCAGTTCTCAGGACTGCTCTCGCCGATGTCTCCCAGGTGCTCCGCCCGCGCGGCCATCCCTTCACGGAACTCCGGCGCGAAGCTGTCGAGGGAATCCTGAGGAACTCCGAGCGCCTTCAGCCCGTGGTAGGTGAACGCGACGGTGAACCAGGCGTCGTTGGCGGGATCGAGCGACTGCGTCCCCGAGCTCAGGAGGGCTGTCAGCCGCCGGACGAGCTCCTGGCCGTCGGCGCGGTCGTCGATGCGCAGCATCAGGTAGGCGCCGACATAGGGGGAGGGGCGCTCGTGCAGGGCGCCACTCTGGATGTCATCGAGCTCGAGCGTGACGCTCCCCGTCTCAGCCATGCTCAGTGGTGCTCCGGCTTCTCTGGCGGACGGGGGTTGGGAGCCGAGAGGTACGGGAAGGTCTGCGAGGCCGGCCGGGACGAGCCGTCCACCCCGTCGCGGATGATCGGTCCGTTGCCGGCGTTGATCAGTGTCGTGAAGAACACGTCCATCACGTCGTCGTTGATCGTGCGCCCTCCGCAGGTCGCGTGGGCTCGTCCCCTGCGGGAGGCGAGCTCGATCTCGAGGAACGAACCCTTCTCCTGGTAGGGCTTGGAGAGATCGATGACCAGGTAGTCGGCGAGCACGAGCTCGGTGAGCGGATGGACGCCGTCGTTCGTCGGCCAGTCGGTCTTGCCGTCGAGGCTGTCCCAGAACGCGAGGTTGGCGTCGAGCCGTGCCCGGTAGGCGCCTTCGTAGCCGTGCTGGATGTGGAACGCGTCCTCCATGTTGTAGAGGTCGCGGATCTCGAGGTCCTGATTGACCCGATCGAACTGCATCGGCCCGAGCATCAGGTTCTTCACCTCGGGTCGCCCGACGCGCTCGATCCGGACGTTGAACACGCCGCGCGTCAGGGTCTCGGCGACGACGCCGACCAACGTGGCGCCGCCCAGCAGCGCAGGGTCGATCTCGACGACGAGTCCCAGGACGTTCTTGCCGTCCATGTAGATCGAGCCGCGTTCCGCGAAGGCGAGCTCGCCGATCGCGACGGTCTTCAGCGCCGCGGGGGCGTCGAGGATGAACGGATCCCAGCGCGCACCGGCGAAGACCCGCACGCCGTGCGCGGAACCGCCGTCCTCGTCGTTGACGCGGAACGACACGGTCTCGCCGGAGGGGGTGGTGCAGGTGCCCTCCTGCTCGAACGGCTGGCCTTCGGCGCTGGTCGGCGGAGAGAAGACGCAGTCGAACACGAACTCCTCGGCATCGTGCTCCGGGCCTGCGGAGAACGGGGCGTGGTCGCCGGGCGCGGCTGCCGTGAGGGGCCGCACCCGGAACCGGTAGATCAGGCCTTCCGAGAGGGCGTCGGAGATCTTGGCGAACGGCAGGGTGTTCATCACGAGAACGAGGTGCTGCGGCCGGTCGGGGCTCGGGAACGCGAAGACGTCGGTGATGTCGGCGATCGAGTTGGCCAACGCCCGCGGGCCCGAGATGTGATCCGACACCTCAGTCTCCGGCCTCGTCGAGGAGCGGCCGGAGTGCCGGGTGCTGCAGCGCGGCCGCGGCGTCGGGGTGATCGAGCACCTTCTGGAAGGCCGCGTTCACGCGCTGCGCCTTCAGGATCTCCTTCACCGTGCCGGGGTAGTTGCGTGCGTAGGCGGCGGCACGCTCCTGCGCTCCGAGGATGAACGCCTTCTCGGTGGCGAGGTCCGGCAGGCCGTTGTAACCCTCGGTGTGCCTGAAGATGAGGTCGAAGAGCGCGAGCGTCGGGCCGGAGTTGAAGAAGTCGTCCATGTAGGCGTCCCAGGGACCGTCGAAGCTGGTGATGAAGGCGAGTCGCGTGTCGTCGTCGAAGAGCACGAATCGTGCCTCGTGAATCGTCTTGATCGCCATGCCGTAGTCGCCGGGAAGATACCCCGGGGTCTGTTGCAGGTCGTCGAGCGCTGCCCGGAGCGGCTCGCTCTGGCCGGGCTTGACGTGGAAGAACAGGCTGAACTCACTCGTGGGTCCGACGCTGCGGCCAGCAGTTGTACTCACCTTCGGTTCCTCCTTCGCTGAGGTTTCTTCAGCGTTCCACGGCTTCCTGGTGTCCACATCACGCAGATGGGGTGAGGCCACCTGAGGCCAGCCGGCCCTGTGTTGTATACAAGTACGCAGGTGCTGTGGCACGATGGCCGCATGCCCAGCGCTCCGACGACGACGTCGCCCCCACCGCGCGACGAGCCACTCGCCGCCGTCCGCCGACAGTCCGGCGCGCGCGCGGTCTACGACCTCCTGAGGGCCCGGATCATCGATGGCACCCTCGCTGCGGACGCACGTCTCACCGAGCCCGTGCTCTCCTCTCAGCTCGGCGTCAGCCGGACACCCGTCCGCGAGGCGCTGCGTCTCCTCCAGGCCGAGGCACTCGTCGTCGAGCAGCCCACCGGGGGAGTGCGCGTCGCGCCGCTCGCGGTCACCGACCTCCACCGCGTCTACGACGTCCGCTCCCGTCTCGAAGGGCTGCTCGCGCGGGACGCGTGCGAACGCGCACGGCCTGCCGACGTCCAGCACCTCGCTCGCCTCGTCGATCTCATGGACGCCGTGCGTGACCACGAGGACGAGGTGCTGCGCATCGGCGCCCAGTTCCACGGCGAGATCGAGTCGCTCGCCGACAACCGCTGGTGCTCCGCGCTGCTGCGCCAGATCCGCGGGCACGTCGACCGCTACCGTTCGCTGTCTGCGCGCGAACGCGTCGGGACGACCGACCACGTCGACGAGCACCGCGCGGTGGCCCGCGCCATCGCGAGCGGCGACCCGGACGCGGCCGAGCGCACCATGCGCGAGCACATCGAGCGCAGCGCGGCCATGGCTGCCAAGGCCCTGGGCGAGGCGCCACCGCCCGGCTGACGACGCCGCGAGCCTCACCGGCCCCCCCCGCCGACCGCACCCGCACCCCCAGCCCGCGCGGCGCCGTCGGGCAGGACGCCCACCCGACGCACCCCGACGCACCGCACCCGACCACCGGAGGCACCGATGCCCACGACCCACCACCTGCGGACCCACCGCTCCGCGGAGAACCTCGCCCGCACCGACCAGCTCGCGTGGAAGCTCGCCGAGCTCGCGACCGACCCGGTCGAGGTGCCGGACGAGGTCGTCGAGATGATCGTCAACCGCGTGATCGACAACGCGGCCGTCGCGGCCGCGAGCCTCACGCGCCCGCCCGCCGTCGCAGCCCGCGGGCAGGCCCTCGCGCACCCGTACGAGCCCGGCGCGACGGTCTTCGGGACCTCGCTCGCGACCCGCACGAGCCCCGAGTGGGCCGCCTGGGCCAACGGCGTCGCGGTCCGCGAGCTCGACTACCACGACACGTTCCTCGCGGCCGAGTACTCGCACCCGGGTGACAACATCCCGCCGATCCTCGCGGTCGCCCAGCACGCAGGCTGCGACGGCGCGGCGCTCGTGCGCGGCATCGCGACGGGCTACGAGATCCAGGTGGACCTGGTGCGAGCCATCAGCCTGCACGCCCACAAGATCGACCACGTCGCGCACCTGGGCCCGTCGGCAGCGGCAGGGATCGGGACCATGCTCGGGCTCGACACCACGACGATCTTCCAGGCGATCGGTCAGGCCCTGCACACCACGACCGCGACGCGGCAGTCTCGCAAGGGGCAGATCTCGACGTGGAAGGCGTACGCGCCGGCCCTCGCGGGCAAGGTCGCGGTCGAGGCGGTGGACCGGGCGATGCGCGGGCAGACCTCGCCCGAACCGATCTACGAGGGCGAGGACGGCGTCGTCGCGTGGCTGCTCGACGGCCCCGAGGGACGCTACGACGTCGTGCTGCCGTCGCCCGGCGAGCCCAAGACCGCGATCCTCGACACGTACACCAAGGAGCACTCGGCGGAGTACCAGTCGCAGGCGCTCATCGACCTGGCGCGCGCGCTGCACGCCGAGCACCCGTGGCTCGCGGACCCGGACAACATCGTGAGCATCGTGATCCACACGAGCCACCACACGCACTACGTGATCGGCTCGGGCGCGAACGACCCGCAGAAGTACGACCCGACCGCATCGCGCGAGACGCTCGACCACTCCATCCCCTACATCTTCGCGGTCGCGCTCCAGGACGGCGGGTGGCACCACGTCGACTCCTACACGCCCGAGCGCGCCGGTCGCGCCGACACGGTCGCGCTGTGGGGCAAGGTCACGACGGCCGAGGACCCCGAGTGGACGCGCCGCTACCACTCGGTCGACCCGGCCGAGAAGGCGTTCGGTGGTCGCGTCGAGATCGAGCTGGCCGACGGCGGGCGGATCGTCCGCGAGATCGCCGTCGCCGACGCGCACCCGCTCGGCGCACGCCCGTTCGCCCGCGCGCAGTACGTCGCCAAGTTCCGGCTGCTCGCGGACGGCGTGCTCGAGCCCGCCGAGATCGAGCGCTTCCTCGACCTCGCGCAGCGCCTCCCGTCGCTCACGCCCGCCGAGGTGCGCGAGCTCTCGATCGTCGCGCGGCCCGGGCTGCTGGACGCGGTCCCGGTGCCCACGGGCATCTTCGAGCTGGGTCGCCCCTCGCAGGGCGCCGCAGGCGGCGAGCCCGACGGCGGCGCGCACCCAGGCGCGTCCGGCACCCCGGTAACGGGGCGCCCGGGCGGAGGGCCGGCCGGGAGCGGGCCCGGGGACGGCTCGGCCTCCTGGACCATGCGCGACGTGACCGACGAGGATCCCGGCACTGCCGGCTCTGCTGGTTCTGCCGACCCGACCCCCGCAGGAGGCAACTGATGCTGTACTCGCACGTGACGCCGTCGGACAAGCGGGCCGCGCTGCGCGCCCGGCTCGCCGCCGGTGAGCTGCTCCAGCTCCCCGGTGCGTTCAACCCGCTCTCGGCGCGGCTGATCGAGGACAAGGGCTTCGACGGCGTGTACATCTCGGGGGCCGTGATCTCCGCGGACCTCGGGCTGCCGGACATCGGCCTCACGACCCTCACCGAGGTCGCGACGCGTGCGGGGCAGATCGCGCGCATGACGAACCTGCCCGCGATCGTCGACGCCGACACGGGGTTCGGCGAGCCCATGAACGTCGCGCGGACCATCCAGACGCTCGAGGACGCGGGCGTCGCGGGCTGCCACATCGAGGACCAGGTCAACCCCAAGCGGTGCGGCCACCTCGACGGCAAGGCGACCGTCGACCTCGAGACCGCGACCAAGCGGATCCGCGCCGCGGTCGACGCCCGGCGCGACCCGAACTTCCTCGTCATGGCGCGCACCGACGTCCGGGCGAGCCTCGACGGAGCAGCGGGCCTCGCGACTGCGATCGACCGGGCCAAGGCGCTCGTCGACGCGGGAGCCGACGCGATCTTCCCCGAGGCCATGCGCGACCTCGCCGAGTTCGAGGCCGTGGCCTCCGCGGTCGACGTGCCCGTGCTCGCCAACATGACCGAGTTCGGCAAGTCCGAGCTGTTCACGCGAGACCAGCTCGTGTCCGTCGGCGTGCAGATCGTCATCTATCCCGTGACCCTCCTGCGTAGCGCGATGGGGGCCGCGGAGCGCACGCTGGACGTGATCCGGGAGACCGGGACGCAGGACGGGGTGGTCGGCGAGATGCAGACGCGCGCGCGGCTGTACGAGCTGGTGGACTATGCCGGCTACAACCACTTCGACACCGAGATCTTCACCTACCGGCCGTAGGGCACCCCGGTACTGCAGCACATGACCCCGCATCACGAAGGAGTGAGCACATGACCACCAGCACCCCCGCGCAGGTCCCCGACGGCACCGAGGCCCGCGCGACCGCCCCGGGCACGGCGTCCCCGGCCCCGGAGATCCGCAAGGGCCTCGCGGGCGTCGTCGTCGACACGACCGCCGTCTCCAAGGTCAACCCCGACACGAACTCGCTGCTGTACCGGGGCTACCCCGTCCAGGAGCTCGCGGCCCGCAAGAGCTTCGAGGAGGTCGCCTACCTGCTGTGGCACGGTGAGCTGCCGACGCCCGAGCAGCTCGCCGAGCAGACCGCCGTCGAACGGGAGAACCGGGCGCTGCCGGGTGAGGTCCGCAACGCGATCCTCGAGCTCCCCACGAGCTGCCACCCCATGGACGTGTGCCGCACTGCCGTCTCGGTCATGGGCGCGCACGACCCGAGCGCCGAGGACTCGTCCCCCGAGGCCGAGCACGCCAAGGCCCTGCGGCTGTGGGCCATGATGCCCGCGGTCGTGGCCCTCGACCAGCGACGCCGGCGCGGCCAGCAGATCGTCGACCCCGACGAGGACCTGGGCTACGCCGAGAACTTCCTCCACATGACGTTCGGCGAGGTGCCCGACGCGTGCGTCGTGCGTGCCTTCGAGGTCTCGATGGTCCTGTACGCCGAGCACTCGTTCAACGCCTCGACGTTCACGGCCCGCGTCATCACCTCGACCCTCTCGGACCTGCACTCGGCCGTCACGGGGGCGATCGGCGCGCTCAAGGGCCCCTTGCACGGTGGGGCCAACGAGGCCGTCATGGCGACGTTCGCCGAGATCGGGACCGCCGACCGGGCAGCCTCCTGGCTCGACGAGGCCCTGGCCGGCAAGCGCAAGATCATGGGGTTCGGCCACCGCGTCTACAAGAGCGGCGACTCGCGCGTGCCCACCATGAAGAAGACGCTCGACGACCTGGTCGCGCACCTCGGCACCGACGAGGCGACCGCGCTCGACGAGCTGTACGACGCGCTCGAGGCCGCGATGACCGAGCGCAAGGGCATCCTGCCGAACCTCGACTACCCGACGGGCCCCGCCTACCACCTCATGGGGTTCGACACCCCGACGTTCACGCCGCTGTTCGTCGCCGCGCGCGTCGTGGGCTGGACTGCGCACGTCGTCGAGCAGCGCGCCGCGAACGCCCTCATCCGGCCGCTCAGCCAGTACGTGGGGCAGGCGCAGCGCGCGGTGCCGTAGGGCGCGGGGCGCCTCGCGTGCCGGGTCGGTCAGGCGCGGAACGCCCTGAGCGCGTCCCGGTCGACCGGCCCCTCGGCCCGGACGATCTCCTCGACCCGCTCCATCTGCTCCCAGGTGTTGACGGCCGTCCCCGCCTGGACGCGGTCGTCCGCGACCCAGAACGCGACGAGCTCGCTGTCCTCGAGCGACCCGCTCACGACGACCTCGGTCTCGGCCGGGTCCTCGACGAACCCCAGGTACTCCATGCCCACGTCGTACTGGTCGGAGAAGAAGTACGGGAGCTTGTCGTAGGGCTCGCGCGAGCCCAGCACGGCGCGCGCGGCGTGGGGCCCGGTCTCGAGGGCCACCGACCAGTGCTCGACGCGCAGCGGGCGCCCGTAGCGCTGCGAGGGGACGCTCGCGATGTCCCCCGCGGCCCACACGTCCGGGGCGGACGTGCGCAGGGTCGCGTCGACCGCGAGCCCGCCACCGAGCGACCGGTCGCGCAGCGCGACGCCCGCGGCCTCGGCGAACCCGACGTTGGGCGTCACGCCCACGCCGACCACGACGACGTCGGCCGCGACGTGCGTCCCGTCCTCGACGTCCACGCCCGTCACCCGCCCCTCGCTGCCGGTGATCCCCACGACCTGGGCGTTGCGGTGCAGGTGGACCCCGTGGTCCGCGTGGACCTTGCCGTACATCTCGCCGAGCAGCGGGCCCAGGACCCGGCCGAGGGGATGCACCGAGCGGCCGACGACCGTGACGTCGAGGCCCAGGGTGCGCGCCGAGGCCGCGACCTCCATCCCGATCCAGCCGTCTCCCACGACCGCGAGCCGTCCCGCCCCCTCGCGGGCCGAGGCCTCGAGCGTCGCGGCCAGCAGGTCGGCGTGCTCGATCGTGCGCAGGTAGTGGACGCCCTGGAGGTCGGCACCGGGGACGGCGAACGAGCGGGGCGTCGAGCCCGTCGCGAGGAGCAGGCGCGAGTAGGGCAGGACGGTGCCGTCTATCAGCGTCAGCGCGTGGCCGGCGACGTCGATCGCCGCTGCTCGCGTGGCCGTCCTCAGGTCGACGTGGTGGTCGGTGTACCAGTCCTCGGGCAGCGGGAACAGGACGTCGCGCTCGGCCTCGCCGCGCAGGTAGTCCTTGGACAGCGGCGGCCGTTCGTAGGGCCGGTGGGGCTCGCTCGAGACGACCACGAGGTCGCCGTCGTACCCCTCGGCGCGCAGCGTCTCGGTGGCCTTCGCGGCGGCCAGCCCACCTCCGACGACGACGATCGGCTCCTCGGCCATGACGACTCCTCCGGTGCGTGGTGCGGGGGCCCTCAGCGTGTTCAGCGCCCTGCCCAGGACGACGGCTCCTCGCGAGGACGGGACCGTTTCATCGTGTCACCCGAGCGGGCCGGGCGCAGCGGGGGCGAGGGTGACCGGCTGGGCACCGGATGACCGTCACCCTCGGCGGACGGGCTCGTCACCGCCGGCGGGCGCAGGGGTGCGGGAACGACGAAGGCCCGGAGTCCAGTGGACTCCGGGCCTTCGTGCTGGTCGGGGTGACAGGATTCGAACCTGCGACCTCGTCGTCCCGAACGACGCGCGCTACCAAGCTGCGCCACACCCCGATTGCTCCTGTTGCGTCAGATCGGTCAGGGGTCCTCGAAAGGTCCCGCCAAACCTGCGCGCTGGAGCCTGCCTAGAATAGCGGACGTTTGCCCCTGGGACGAAACCGCTGCCTCAGCGTGCGGTCAGCGTCACGATCGTGGCCTCCGGGCGGCACGCGAACCGGAACGGTGCGTAGGGCGACGTGCCTGCTCCGGCCGAGACGTTGAGCCAGGTCGAGTCCTCGCCGCCGGGGGCGTCGGGGCGGGCTCCGGGCCAGCCGTGCAGGCCCTTGGCCCGCCCGCGGTCCAGGTCGCAGTTGGTCACGAGCGCTCCGTAGAAGGGGACGCAGAGCTGGCCGCCGTGCGTGTGGCCGGCGAGGATGACGTCGGCGCCGTCGTCGTGCATCTGGTCGAGGACGCGCACGTAGGGCGCGTGCACCACGCCCATCCGCAGGCCCGACGGCGCAGCGGCCGTCCCGGAGCTGCCCCCGGCCCGCTCGGGTGCGGCCGGGAAGACGTCGCGGTCGAGGTGCGGGTCGTCGACGCCCACCAGGTCGATGTGCAGACCGCCGACATCGACCGCGTCTCGACGGTTGGTGAGGTCGATCCACCCGGCCGTGGACATCGCGGCAGCGAGCTCGGCGGCAGGGAGCTTCGGAGGGTCGATCTTGTGGAAGATCCGCGCGTCGGGCAGGAGGTAGCGAGCCGGGTTCTTGGGCGAGGGGGCGTAGTAGTCGTTCGACCCCATGACGAAGGCCCCCGGCGTGCTGCTCAGGAGCGGCTCGAGCGCGTACAGGAGCGGCTCGAGCGAGTCGAGGTGCGCCATGTTGTCGCCCGTGTCGACCACGAAGTCGGGGCGCAGCGCGGCGAGCGACCGGACCCACTCGATCTTGCGCTCCTGGCTGGGCGTGAGATGCAGGTCCGAGAAGTGCAGGACCCGCAGGTCGGCGTGCCCCGGCGGGAGCACCGGGACCGTGACCTCACGCAGCGTGAAGAGCTTGGTCTCGACATGGGCGTAGGCGAGCCCCCCGGCACCGACCGCGGCGAGCGCGCCGAGACCGACCAGTGCGGGGTGCACGCGGGACCGGGTCAGCCCTCCTCCTCGGGGGGCGTGGCGCCGTCGCCGTTCCCGCCGCCGTCGCTGTTCCCTCCACCGTTGTCGCCCGAGCCGTTGCCACCGTTCCCGGACCCGTTGCCCTGGCCACCGCCGTTGTTGCCGGACCCGTTGCCGCCGCCGGTGTTCCCGGAGCCGTTGTTGCCCGAGCCGTTGCCACCGTTCCCGGACCCGTTGCCCTCTCCGGTCGTGCCGCCGTCGGTCTTGGGTGGTGCCTGGACCTTGCCGAGGAGCTTGGGGTCCGGACCCGGGAACTCGACGACCGGCGCGCCGTCGAGCGCTACCGTCATGTAGTTCTTCCACATGGGGGCCGCCAGGTCGGAGCCGAACCACCACTGCCTGCCCACACCGTTGATGTAGAAGCGACCACGTCCGTTGCTCCGCATCTGGACGTCCGTCTCGGCGTTGCCGATCCAGACGGCGGTGGCGAGCTGGGGCGTGTAGCCCACGAACCAGTTGTGCGTGTTGAGCTGGGCGGTCCCGGTCTTGCCCGCGCTCGGCCGGTCGGCGAGCTGGGACCTCTTGCCCGAACCCTGCGTCATGACGCCCTGCAGTGCGTACGTGACCGTGTTGGCGACGGCCGGGTCCAGGGCGCTCGGGTTGCAGTTCGCCGAGGGGACCTCGATCTCCTTGCCCGACTGGTCGACGACGCTCGTGATCGCGACGGGCTCGCAGTAGGTGCCCCCGCTCGCGAAGGTCGCGAACGCGGCCGCCATCTGCAGCGGGGAGGAGTTCTGGGTACCGATGATCATGGAGGGACGGACCTCCACCTCGCCCTTGTCCCTCGTGAGCGACGGGGCGAAGCCCACGGACTTCGCGGTGTTCGCCACTGCGCAGAGGTCGAGCTTGCTCGCCATGTCGGCGTACGCGGTGTTGACCGAGTTGATCGTCGCGGCCATGGCGGTCATGCTGCCCTTGCCCTGACCGTCGGAGTTGTTGGGGTTCCAGGGCTCGCCGACGTTGAGCTTGGTGCACGACGCCGTGAAGTCCCGACCCACGTTCCACTGGCGCCGGTTCGCGTTGACCGTCTCGTTGAGGGTGTGCCCTGCGTTCAGCCACTCGGCGAGCAGGAAGGGCTTCCAGGTCGAGCCGGGGGAGAACCCGCGCGACGAGCCGTGCGCCTGGTCCGCGCTGTAGTTCTGGGCCGTGGTGCCGGGAGCGGCCTCGAGTGACGCGTCGTAGGGCCGGTTCTGGGCCATCGCGAGGATCTTCCCGGTGCCGGGCTCGACCGTCACGAGCGCGTTCTCGATGCCGCTGGGGTCGGTCGGGGGGATCGCCGACGTGACCTCGGCCTCGGCTGCGGTCTGCAGGCGGGGGTCGAGCGTCGTGACGATGTCCAGGCCACCGCGGTAGAGCAGGGCCTGTCGCTCCTGGGGCGTCTCGCCGAAGATCGGGTCCGACGTGATGACCTTGGTGACGTAGTCGCAGAAGAACGCGGCACCGTTGGCGGCCTGGCACCCGACAGTGACGGGCTGGACGTTGAGGGTGTCGGCCAGCGGGGTCGCGACGGCCTCGTCGTGCTCCTGCTGGGTGATGTAGTCCTGCTCGAGCATGCGGCCGAGCACGAGGTTGCGGCGCTTCTCGGAGTTGACCGGGTTGGACACCGGGTCGTAGGCGCCCGGTGCGTTGGTCACGCCCGCGATGGTCGCGGCCTCGACGATGCTGAGGTCGGCGGCGTGCTTGCCGAAGTAGTGCTGGGAGGCGGTCTCGACGCCGTAGACCCGGATGCCGAACTGCGCGATGTTCAGGTAGCCCTGGAGGATCTCGTCCTTGGTCATGCGCTTCTCGAGCGAGATGGCGAGCTTCGCCTCGCGGGCCTTGCGCTCGATCGAGCTCTCCTTGACGGCCTCGACCGCGATGGGGTCGTCGTCACGCACCGCCTGCTCGATCAGGACGTTCTTCACGTACTGCTGCGTCAGGCTCGAGCCGCCCTGCTTGGCGCCGCCCGTGGCGTTGTTGATGGCAGCACGCGTGGTGCCCTCGATGTCGACCCCGCCGTGCTCGTAGAAGCGCTTGTCCTCGGTCGCGACCACGGCGTTGCGCATGTGCACCGAGACCTCCTCGAGGGGGACGACGATGCGGTTCTCCGTGTAGAAGGTCGCAAGGAGCGTGGTCCCGTCGTTCGCGTAGACGCTCGACTTCTCGGAGAGCGGTCCCGGCTCGAGCTCGTCAGGGAGCTCGTCGAAGATCTGGACGCTGCTGTCCGTGAGCTGGCTCGCGCCGGCCGCGAGCGGGATCAGCAGGCCCGCACCGAGGACTCCACCGACCCCTGAGACGAGGACGAACGCCAGCAGCAGGGCGATGAGCTGATAGGCGTTGACTTGTCGACGGGGACGCGCAGGGGAGGCCATGGCCCAAGCCTACGGGAGGGCGCCGACGCTTCCCGGGCGTTCTCACCCCTGCCCGGTGTGCGGGTTGTGTAAGCATCCGCGGGCCAGGATGCGGAGCATCCGTGACCGCAGGACGGGGCCTCTCCAGACCTCGGCGTGCCTCCGCACGACCCGGGATCCTGGACCTCGACGAACGTCACGGCGCGCTGACCGGACCGGCGATCCCCGCTACGCTCGGTCGCATGGCAACCACCTGGGAGTACGCGACCATCCCCCTCATCATCCACAACACCAAGGCTGTCCTCGACCAGTGGGGCTCCGACGGCTGGGAGCTCGTCCAGGTCGTCACCGGCCCCGACGGCAACGGGCTCGTGGCCTACCTCAAGCGCCCGACCAGCGGGCAGTAGTGGCGACGAGCATCGCGGCGCGCCTCGCGGAGCTGGGCATCACCCTGCCCGACGTCGCCGCGCCCGTCGCCGCGTACGTCCCTGCGGTGCGCACGGGGCGGTACGTCTACACCTCGGGCCAGCTGCCGTTCGTCGACGGCGTGCTGCAGGTGACCGGCAAGGTCGGTGAGGGCGACGGCCTCGTCGCCTCGGCCGACGCCGCGGTGCTCGCCCGCACCTGCGCGCTCAACGCGCTCGCGGCCGTGCACGCGCTCGTCGGCAACCTCGACCAGGTGGCCAGGGTCGTCAAGGTCGTGGGCTTCGTCGCGAGCGACCCGTCGTTCACGGGGCAGCCGGCCGTCGTCAACGGCGCGAGCCAGGTCCTCGGCGAGATCTTCGGCGAGGCGGGCGTGCACGCGCGCAGCGCGGTCGGCGTCGCGGTGCTCCCGCTGGACTCGCCGGTCGAGGTCGAGCTGGTCGTGGAGCTCGCGGACTGACCCGTCCTTGCGAGCGCGCAGCACGGGGCGTTCCGCACGAACAGCAGCACGACGAGAGGCCGGTCGGGCCGACCCCGGAAGGGGTGGTCCGACCGGCCTCCGGTCGTTGCAGGGGCGCGCTCAGCGGGCGCGACGCTCCAGGCGGTCCACGTCGAGCAGCACGACGGCACGGCCCTCGCGACGGACCCACCCGCGGGTCGCGAAGTCGGCCAGGGCCTTGTTCACGGTCTCGCGGGAGGCGCCGACGAGCTGGGCCAGCTCCTCCTGGGTGAGGTCGTGCGCGACGCGCACGCCTTCCTCGGTCTCCTCGCCGAATCGGGTCGAGAGGTCCAGGAGCGCCTTGGCGACTCGGCCCGGGACGTCGGAGAAGACGAGGTCCGCGAGGGTCTCGTTGGTGCGGCGCAGGCGGCGGGCCAGCGCGTTGAGCAGGTGCTTCGCGACGCTCGGGTGCTTCTCGATCCACTCGATGAGCTGCTCGTGGCGGAGCTCGTAGAGGAGCGCGTCGGAGACGGAGCTCGCCGTGGCCGTGCGGGGGCCCGGGTCGAAGAGCGAGAGCTCACCGAACATCTCGCCCGGCCCGAGGATGGACAGGAGGTTCTCCCGGCCGTCGTTCGAGCGTCGGCCGAGCTTGATCTTGCCTTGTGCGATCACGTACAGCCTGTCGCCGGGCTCGCCCTCGCGGAACAGTACGTCCCCACGGGTGAGCTCGATCTGCTGCATCGAGTCGAACAGCGTCCGGGTCTCTTCGCGGTCCATGGTGGCGAAGAGGGGGGCGGAGAGCACTACGTCGTCGTCCACGCGATGTCCTTCGGGTGTTGAGCGGACTTTCCCGGCATGTGCCCGTCTGCATCGGCGGAGTTCGAGCGAACCGGTACTCGTGATTCCTCCCACAAGTCTGCCTCATGCGCGCAACTTGAGACGCCACCGCCTGGGACCGGCCTGCGTCGATCCTGTGGGAGGGGTGTGTGGGTGGGGCCGAGTAGGCTGCCCAACGTGACCTCTTCGGGTGGTACCTCGCGTCCTGCTCCCTCTCCTTCGCCCGCGCCGCCTCAGGCTCCGGCGGGTTCCTCCGCCGAGTCACGCCTCGCGCTCGTCCGGCGTGCTCGGCGCACCAACCGCGAGCTGGCGGAGACGTACCCGGACGCACGGTGCGAGCTCGACTTCACCACGCCCCTCGAGCTCCTGATCGCGACCGTGCTCTCGGCGCAGACGACGGACAAGCGGGTCAACCTCACCACTCCCGAGCTCTTCTCGCGCTACCCGGACGCCGCCGCGTACGCCGCGGCAGACCGTCTTGACCTCGAGGACGTCCTGCGCCCGCTCGGGTTCTTCCGGGCCAAGGCGCAGGCCGTGATCGGGATCGGTCAGGCGCTCGTCGAGCGCTACGGGGGGCAGGTCCCCAAGAAGCTCGACGACCTGGTGACCTTGCCCGGGGTCGGGCGCAAGACGGCCAACGTCGTGCTGGGCAACGCGTTCGGGATCCCCGGCCTGACGGTCGACACGCACTTCGGGCGCCTCGCGCGCCGGCTCGAGTGGACCTCGGAGGAGGACCCGGTCAAGGTCGAGACCGAGGTCGGCGAGCTGATCGAGAAGCGCGAGTGGACAATGCTCTCGCACCGCCTGATCTTCCACGGGCGCCGGGTCTGTTTCTCGCGCAAGCCCGCGTGCGGGGCCTGCACCATCTCGCACCTGTGCCCGTCGTACGGGATCGGCGAGACGGATCCTGTGGTCGCGGCGACCCTGGTCAAGACCGACTGAGCGCCCGTCCGGCGGCCGGGAGGCCGCCGTCGTCGTCTCCTGCGTGACTCAGCCCTGCGTGGTGGGCAACCAGTCCAGCAGGAGGCGCGTGACGTCGTCGGGCGCCTCCTCGGGGAGGAAGTGCCCCGCCTCCTCGAGGACCTCGAAGCGCAGGCTGCGCGAGACCGCCGCGGCGTCCGCGTCGGTGAGCTCCCGACGCAGGAACCCGTCCGCCCCGCCGTGGACCTGGAGGGTCGGGACGTTGAGCGGGCGGCGCAGCGCGCTGCGGTAGCGACGCCCGTCGGGCCGGGGGGTGGAGCGCACCGACCAGCGGATCGCCTCCATCGCGGAGTGTGCCGCGAACGGGATGCGCATGACGGTCGTATAGGTCTCGACCGCCTCCGGGGAGAGCGGCGAGGCCGCACCGTCCGCGAGGACGCGCGCGACCAGGTCGTCGCGGGTCAGCGCGCGCTCGGGCAGCGTGGGCAGCTGCGCGAAGGCCAGGTGCCGCTGAGCGACGGGCGTGAGCAGGCGGCGACCCGAGACGTGCACGTGCGAGGGGTGCGGCGCGGCGAAGGCCGCGACACCTGCGGTCACGGCGGGCTGGAGCGCGGCCATGGCCCAGGCGAGCCCGCCTCCGCTCCCGTGCCCGACGACGACGGCGCGATCAGCACCGAGCGACCGGACGACGCCCGCGACGTCGCGCGTGCGGGTCGGGGCGTCGTACCCGATCGGCGGCTTGTCGGAGGCACCCGTACCCCGCAGGTCCATGGCGGCCACGCGGTAGCCCGCCTCGCCGAGGGCCTCGAGCTGGTGGCGCCATGCCCACCAGAACTGCGGGAAGGAGTGCAGCAGCAGCACGAGCGGCGCGCTCGAACCCCCTCCGCGGGACTCCGGTCCCGCGAGGGCGACGTGGAAGCGCGCACCGTTGGCAGGCACGAACTCGTGCCGCCAGGGGCCGTCGACGAGTGCTGCGGAGAAGTCGCTCGAGTCGGTCGTCACCCGGACGAACTTACCTGGTCCTCCGCGAGGGCGGACTCGTCCGTGGGCTGGGCGGCGTCCGGCATCTCGGCGGACTGGGCCCGCCGGTCCTTGGGTGGGTCGAACCGGTAGCCGACGTTGCGGACGGTGCCGATGAGCTGCTCGTGCTCGGGGCCCAGCTTGGCGCGCAGGCGCCGCACGTGGACGTCGACCGTGCGTGTGCCCCCGTAGTAGTCGTACCCCCAGACCTCCTGCAGCAGCTGGGCCCGCGTGAAGACGCGGCCCGGGTGCTGCACCAGGTACTTGAGGAGCTCGAACTCCTTGTAGGTCAGGTCGAGCGGGCGCCCGCGCAGCCTCGCGGTGTACCCGCCGGCGTCGATCGCGAGCTCGCCCGCCGAGATCTCCTGCGGGGCGTCCTCGGCCCGACCGTGCGCCGAGCGCTCGACGACCAGCCGGAGCCTGGCCTCGACCTCGGCAGGGCCCGCCGACTCGAGCAGCAGGTCGTCGGCCCCCCACTCGGCCGTCACGACCGTCAGGCCGCCCTCGGTGAGGACGAGCACGAGCGGCACCGCGAGACCCGTGGCGCGCAGCAGGCGGCACGTGGTGCGCGCTGCGACCAGGTCACGACGCGCGTCGAGCAGCAGGACGTCCGAGTCCGGCGCGTCCACCAGAGCCGACGGCTCCATGGGCAGCACCCGTATGCGGTGCGACAACAGTCCCAGCGCAGGCAGGACCTCGACGGACCCACCTGTCGCCGGTGTCAGGATCAACAGCTCTGCCACCGACGCACCTCCTCCCAGTGACCTTCGAGAAGGCCGGAATCATTACCGTAGCGCGTTGAACAGACGTCAACGGGGTGACCAGGGCCTTTCTGCTGTTACAACCTTGTTTCGTGTTCGCCGCCGCGCGTCATCTGGGAGACTCATGTTCGTGCTCAGCCTCTCCGGACCCGGTGCCGCTCGCTCCCTGACGCAGGGAGAGTGCGCCTAGTGGGTCTCTCCTCACGCGCCGTCGCCACCGCGGTGGTGGCCGCCGCGGTCGCCGTCGCAGCCTTCTTCGGGCTCCTCCCGCTCACCCTCGCGTCCGCGGCGCTGGCCGTCCTCGTGGCGATCGGGTGGCCGTCGCTGCTCAACCAGCCCGCCCCCGGCGGGTCCGGCCTGGTGATCGGTCTGACCGGGGTCGGGGCCGTCGCTGCGGTCGCCGCGACCGAGGGCGAGCCCTCGTTGCGCAACCTGCCGCTCGTGCTCGCGATGGGGGTCGTCCTGGCGTTCGTCGCCGAGATGCTCCGCCGCGACGGACGGCCACGCCTGGTCGAGTCCCTGCTGGGCACGGTCAGCGGGCTCGTGGTCGCCGTCTCCGCCGCCGGGTGGATCGCGACGGACCGCACCGATGCCGGCGCAGCCCTCGTCGTGACGTGCGCGGCGACGCTGGCCGTCGCCTCGGCGGTCTCTGCGCTGCCCGTGCCGGGCTGGTGGAACACGCTCCTGACCCTCGCGGCGTCGATCGCCGCCGGCGGCGCCCTGGCGTGGGCGCTCCCCGAGGTCGTGACCGTCAACGGGCTGTGGACCGGGGCGGTCTCGGGACTCCTCGTCGCAGCCCTGCACGCGCTGTTCGACCAGCTGCCGGCCCTCGAGCGCAGGGCTGCCGCGCTTGCTGCCATAGTGCTTCCGGTGACGGTCGGGGGCATCCTGGTCTTCGTGGTGGGTCGGGTCCTCGTGGGCTGACCTGCCCGGCTCTCTCCGGACGCACCGCAGACGGACGACGGGAAGGTCGAACCATGGTCTGGCGCATCGTGATCCTCCTCGCGCTGCTCGGCGCGAGCGTGCTCCTCGGCGTGTGGTGGCAGCGCCGGCAGGGAGTGGTCCGGCTCCGGGACGCCCAGCCCGCTGCCGCGGTCGACTGGTCGGCCCGCGGGATCGTGCTGGGGGACCACCGGACGTTCGTGCAGTTCTCGTCGGAGTTCTGCTCGCCCTGCCGTCACACGGCCAGGGTGCTCGACGAGGTCGTCGCGGCCCGCACCGACGTGACACATCGTGAGATGGACGTCGACGAGCACCACGACCTCGTGCGAACGTTCGGCATACTGCGCACGCCGACGGTGCTCGTCCTGGACCCGGCCGGTCGCGAGGTCGCCCGCATGAGCGGCAGCGTGAGCAGGGCGCACGCGCTCGAGGCGCTCGACGTGCCGGCGGGTTCGGTCGCCTGAGCGGGCCGTGCCGCTCGATCGTCCTGCTGAGAACCCTGTTGAGAAGCCCGCCCGAGGCCCCGCTGACGGCCCGTCCCACCGAGGAGCCCGCATGTCGCACGAGTCCACCCCCGCAGTGAGCGCGCCACAGGGCATCGACCCGCGAGGTCCCCGGGTCGGGGCAGGGATCACCGCGCTGCTGCTCGCGGTCACCCTCCTCCTGGGTTCGTCCGAGGCCGCGCTGTGGGTCCTGACGTTCATCGCTCTGAGCTTCCTGCTCGGGACGCTGCGCGGGGCGCAGGGCACGTGGCAGGGATGGGTCTTCAAGACCTTCGTCCAGCCTCGCCTCGGCCCGACGGCGGAGCGCGAGGACCCGCGTCCCCCTCGCTTCGCGCAGGGGGTCGGGTTCGTCATCACCGGGGTCGGCGTGGTCCTGGGCTTCACGGTGTCCCTCGTGGCAGTGCCGATCGCCGCGGCTCTCGCTCTCGTCGCGGCGGTGCTCAACGCGGCGTTCGGGCTGTGCCTCGGGTGCGAGATGTACCTGCTGATCCGCCGGTTCGCGCCCGCTCGCTGACGCTCCGCGCCGCCTCGTCGCTCGTGCCGGTGGCGGGTCGGACCGGCGCGCGCGACGTCTCGGCGCGCGTGCGTGCGCAGCGTAGGGTCGAGCGGTGCCAGCACAGCCCAGCCCCGTGACCACCGTCCCGCCCAGGATCAAGAGGCTGCGTGCCGGGGTCAGGACGCCCGGCGACGCTACAGTTCTCGGGGCCGAGGAACGCCGCCACGACGAGCGGTTCGAGGGTGCGGACCTGTCCCACGCGGACCTCTCGGACATCACGTTCGAACGTTGTGACCTCGTCGGGCTCTCGCTCCACCAGGCCGACCTGCGCGCCGCGACGTTCAGCGAGTCGCGGCTCGAGAGGATCGACGCGCCCGTGCTCAGCGCACCGCGCTCGGTGTGGCACGACGTGGTCCTGGACGGTTCGCGGATCGGGTCGGCCGAGCTCTACGAGTCGGGGTGGCGGTCGGTCGAGCTCGTCGACTGCAAGCTCGGCTACGTCAACCTGCGGGGCGCGACGGTCCGCGACCTGCGGCTCACGCGCTGCACGGTCGACGAGCTCGACCTGACGAACGCCCAGGCCACCCGGGTCGCGTTCGAGGACACGGCGGTCGACCACCTGGTCCTGGCGAGCGCCCGTCTGGTGCACGTCGACCTGCGCGGCGCGGCGCTGCGCCGGATCACGAGCATCGAGAGGCTTGCCGGGGCGACGGTGAGCCCGGCGCAGCTCGTGGACCTCGCTCCGCTGTTCGCGGTCGAGCTGGGGATCCGGGTCGAGGGCTGAGGGCTCGGGGCTCGGTGAGCTGTCGCAGCGCGGCTCGATGAGTTGTCAGAACGTGGCCGGGGTATCGCCCGGCTCAGTTCTGACAACTACGCCGGGGCCGACGGGCCGACGGGTCGACGGGCCGGGGGGGCGGTCGCCTGCGTGGGCGCCGCCAGGTCCCTGAGCCAGCTCGGCAACTCGGCAGCTCGGCAGCTCGGCAGCTCGGCAGCTCGGCACCGCCGCCGCACTCCCTCAGTAGACCAGCGCCTGCGCCCCCGGGCGCAGCGTCTCCTCGACGAACACCGCGGCCCCCGCGATCCGCACGCCGGGCAGCAGGTCTGCCTCGGTGATGCCGCGTCGTACCGCGCACTGCGTGCAGACCGTGACGGTCCCGGCCTCGAGGATGACCGCGAGCAGGTCCGGCAGCGCCGCCGCGTGCTCGAGCTCGAGCTCGCTCGCGCGCCCCGGCAGCCCGAACCACGCGGACTCCCCGGTCAGCCACACGCTCACCTCGACCCCCGCGGCGACGGCCGCGGCAGCGACCGTGAACGCCTGGTTGGTCGCCTCGGGGCGTTCGAGCCCCGAGGTCGTCTTGACGACCAGGGAGCGCTGGGAGGGGACGGTCGTGGGCTGCGGCAGGGTGGGCTCGGTGGTCACGTGCGCGAGCCTAGAGGCCGGAAGGTAGGATCGGCGACATGTCCACGCATGCACTCGAGCTCATCTTCCTGGGACTGCTGATCGCCGCGACCGTGACCATCACGTGGTTCGCCGGGTTCGTCGTCTACAAGCTGTACCAGGGTCAGCGCTGACCTGATCGTCACGCCGGGCGTCCGTCGCCCGACGGGACCCAGGTCCCCTCTCCCTGTCGTCACCCACCGGTCCACGGGACCGGCACCGCCGGAGGTACCACCAGATGGCTTTCGCGTTCCCTGAGGGGCTCGCCCCCGAGGCCTACCCGCTCGCATGGCTCGTGGGTTCGTGGCGCGGCGAGGGGGTCATCGCCTACCCGGGCATCCCCGAGACACCATTCGTCCAGGACGTGACGTTCGACCACGACGGCGGCCCCTACCTGCGCTACGAGTCGACGATCCGCGTCCTCGAGACGGAGGTCCCGGAGACCGTGCCAGAGTCCTGGACCGCGGACCAGCCTGCCGACCCCGAGGCCGACCCGTCGAGCGACTCGACCGAGCCGAGCACCGAGGGCCACCTCGCGCCCGGGCGGATCTGGTCCACGGAGACCGGGTATTGGCGCGTGTCCCCGGAGCGCCCCGAGGGCCTGCCCGAGGACAAGTCCGCGATCGAGGTCATGATCGCGGACCCGTCGGGACGCATGACCCTGTACCTGGGCGTGGTCGGCAACGGCCGCGTGGACCTGTCGAGCGACGCCATGGTGCGCACCTCGACGTCCGCCGAGGTGTCGGCGTCCAACCGCCTGTACGGCAACGTGCAGGGCCAGCTCATGTGGGTCTGGGAATTGGCGGCCTTCGGTCAGTCGTTGCAGTCGTATGCGTCGGCGAAGCTGGACCGCCTGTAGCCCGTCCGACGTGTGAGGTACGGCCGTCGCCACCGCGCGGCCGGACGGACGTGCGCGCCCACCGCGGCGCCGAGGAGGTTGTTCGATCGTGACTGCTGGCACCGAAGACGCACCCCAGGCCGAGGCCCCCACCCGGACGAGCCCGCTGCTGGCTCGCCCCGGTGCGGTCGCAGGCTCGGGACCGGACGCGGGTGTCGCCTGGCACTACGGCGACCCCACGGGTGAGCAGCGTGCGCTCGAGGCGGGCGGCGCCGTCGTCGACCTCTCGCACCACGGCGTGGTGCGCGTCAAGGGTCCCGACCGCCTCACCTGGCTGAACTCGATCACGTCGCAGAACCTGCTGGGGCTCGCCCCCCGGACCTCGACCGAGCTGCTCGTCCTGAGCCCCCAGGGGCACGTCGAGCACTCCGCAGGCGTCGTGGACGACGGCGAGTCCACGTGGCTCGTGACCGAGGGGTCGCACGCCCCGACCCTCGCGGCCTGGCTCGACCGCATGAAGTTCGCGCTGCGCGTCGAGATCACCGACATGACGGACGAGATCGCGGTGCTGGGCGAGCCCCGTGACGCAGAGGGCGCCGAGGGCGAGCCCGTCACCTGGCGCGACCCCTGGCCGCGCACCGCGCCCGGAGGTACGCGCTACGGCCCGGCGGACGACGAGCACCCCGGCGCGCACCGTGCGTGGCGGCTCGTCCTGGTGCCTCGTGCCGAGCTGCCCGACGCCGTCGCGTCCCGCGAGGCGGCCGGCTGGCGGCTGGCAGGGACCTGGGCGAGCGAGGCCCTGCGCGTCGAGGCGTGGCGTCCTCGTCTCGCGAACGAGGTGGACCACCGCTCGATCCCGCACGAGCTCGACTGGCTCCGGACCGCGGTCCACCTGAACAAGGGCTGCTACCGCGGGCAGGAGACGATCGCGCGCGTGCACAACATGGGTCGGCCCCCGCGCCGCCTCGTGATGCTCCACCTCGACGGCTCGGGTCACCTGCTGCCCGTCGCGGGTGCCGAGGTCCGGCTTCCAGGCGAACCCGGCCCGGACGGGGTCGCGTCCCCGGGGCGCCCGGTCGGCAACGTGACGTCGGTCGCGCGGCACCACGAGCTCGGTCCCATCGCGCTCGCGGTCCTCAAGCGCAGCGCCCCCGAGGACGTCGAGCTCGTGGTCGACTGCGACGGCGGCGCCGTGGCGGCTGCCCAGGAGGTCGTCGTCCCGGGCGAAGGGGTCTCGGTCGACCGTCCGGCCCCGCGCGGTCCCGTGGCGCGCGGGATCACGCCCCGCGGGCAGGACGCCCCCCGGAGCATGATCTGATGACCGCGTCGCGGCCTGCCGCTACCACTGCATGGACTGACACCGGGTTCCGCCGGGTCGCCGAGACCCGGTGAGCAGGAGCACATGACGCAGTCGCGGGACGCCTCCGACGGGACGGCGCTGCCGGAGCCGGGGGCCGTCGAGACGGCTCGCAAGGCGTTCCGGCGGCTGCTGCTCCGCGCCCGGCTCCGCCAGGGGCGCTCCCGGGTCCGGGCGGCGTTCTGGCCCATCATCCAGGCCTCGCTCGCGGCCGGGATCGCGTACGGGATCGCGCACTACGTGTTCGGTCACCCGTACCCGTTCTTCGCACCCGTCTCGGTGTGGGTGTGCCTCGGGTTCAGCCTGGACCGGCAGGTCCGCAAGGTGGGCGAGCTCGCGATCGGGGTCGCGGTGGGCGTGGGCCTGGGCGACCTGATCGTGCACTTCATCGGCTCGGGGTGGTGGCAGGTCGCGGTCGTGCTCGCGACCTCGGCCCTGGTCGCTCGCTTCATCGACCGCGGTGCTCTGCTGGCGACGCAGGCGGGAGTGCAGGCGATCGTCATCGTGGGGCTTCCCGCCGCACAGACGGGCGGCCCCGGCGGGCGGCTCGTGGACGCCCTCGTAGGCGGGGCGATCGCCCTGCTCGCCGCGACGCTGACGCCGGGGGACCCACGCCGTCGACCCCGCATCCTGGGGGACGAGGCGACCACCGAGCTCGCCGAGACGCTCGAGCTGCTCGCGCGGGGGTTCCGCTCGGGCGACGTGGACGACCTGGACGCCGCGCTCGTGCGCGGCCGGGCGTCCGAGCCGGCGCTCGAGGAGTGGCAGGCCACCGCGACCAGCGCCCAGGAGCTGTCGCGCGTGAGCGCCGTGGGTCGCAAGCACCGCGCCGAGCTGGGCGACCTCGAGCGCAAGGCGGTCCTGGTCGACCGGGCGATGCGCAGCGTCCGGGTGCTCGCACGCCGTTCCCGCCCGGTCGCCGGACCCGAGCACGACCTCCTGCCCGTCGCGGCCATCGTCGACCGGTACGCGGCGGGGACCCGGGTGCTGGCCGAGGCCATCGGGGCGGGCAAGGACCCGGTCACGGCTCGCGAGATCCTCGCGGAGACGGCCGCCGCGGCGGACCCGAGGACCGTGGGCGCGGGCGACTGGCAGGTCCAGTCGCTCGTCATGCTCCTGCGGTCCCCGATCGTCGACACGCTCGAGGCCGCGGGGATGTCGCCGCGCGAGGCGCGCGAGGCGCTCACCGAGCTCTGAGCGGCGCCCCGAGGTCCGCGAGATCCGATCGCGTGGAGGTCTACGCAATCCGGGCACGTGCCGGTACCTTCAGGGGATGGAGGTTTCCGTCAGCGCCCTGCGGGCCGAGCTGAAGTCGTGGATCGAGCGGGCACGTGACGGAGAGGACGTGGTGATCACCGAGCGCGGCATCCCCGTGGCGCGGCTGAGCGCGGTGGGGAGCGCGGACCTCATCACGTCGCTGACCAGGGACGGGCTCCTGACGCCGGCCACCGAGGAGCGCCCTGTCCACACGCCGCCGGCACGCCCGGCCGCGAAGCAGTCGGCGATGTCGGGCCTCGTGCGCCGCATCCGACGCTGACCGGCGGTCCCCGTGGCACTGGTCTACTTCGACGCGAGCGCGCTCGTGAAGCTGTGCGTGGCTGAGCCTGGCTCCGAGCTGGCCAGCGCGCTCTGGAACCGCGCGGACGTGGTCACCACGAGTCGGCTGTCCGACACCGAGGTCCGGGCGGCCCTCGCCGCGGGGGAGCGTTCGGGGGTCCTCGACGCGGCCGAGCGGGCAGAGGCGCTCGCGACGTGGGACCTGCTGTGGCCCGCACTGCACCTGGTCGAGGTCTCCCCGGGCATCCTGGACCGCGCGAGCGCCCTCGCGGGGGCTGACTGTCACGCGCTGCGCGGGGCCGACGCCGTCCACCTGGCCTCGGCGCTGACGCTGCGGCACGACGACGCGATCTTCGCGGTGTGGGACGAGCGGGTGGCCGCGGCTGCCCGCGCGGAGTCGCTGCGCGTCCTGCCGTAGGCTCGGAGCGTGATCAGCTTCGGTGGAGCCCAGTTGTTCGTCCTCATCATCCTCGCGGTCGTGGTGTTCGTCGCCCAGGCGGTCGCGCTCATCGATGCGCTCCGGCGTCCCGCGAACGGGTTCACGGCCGAGGGAAAGCTCACCAAGCCGATCTGGTCGGCGATCCTGGGCGTCGCGGCGGCGATCGGGTTCCTCGGTCTGCCGCCGATGATGTGGACCAGCACGAGCTTCTTCAACCTCATCGCGCTCGTCCCCGCCTTCATCTACCTGGTCGACGTGCGCCCGCGGCTGAAGCCCTACGGGTTCGGGCGCGGTACGGGAGGCTCCGGCGGGTCGCGCGGCGGCCGTCCGGGCGGGTGGTGACCCCCGTGCTGCGCTCGGCCGCTCCGCTCGCCGAGGTGGTCCGGGGCGACCTGGTCGAGTCCGTGCACCTGGGCCACCTGGTCACGCTCGATGCGTCGGGTGGTGTCGATCTCGCGGTGGGCGACCCGTCGACCGTGATCTGGCCCCGCTCGTCGGTCAAGCCGTTCCAGGCCGTCGCCATGCTCCGTCACGGGCTGTCGCTGCCGCCGCGCCTCCTGGCGCTGGCCGCCGCGAGCCACAACGCCGAGGACTTCCATCTTGCGGGTGCACGCGAGATCCTCGCGGGGGCGGGCCTCGACGAGTCCGCACTGCGCAACACCCCGGACATGCCCGTGTACCCGCCTGCCGCGTTCGCCTGGCAGGAGCAGGGCAACGGGCCCGCGTCGATCACGCAGAACTGCTCGGGCAAGCACGCCGCGATGCTCGCGACCTGCGTCGCGGCGGGCTGGGACACCGAGACGTACCTCGATCCTGCGCACCCGCTGCAGGTCGCGATCCGCGAGACGCTGCTCGAGCTCACGGGCGACGACGCGTCCGGGCTCCACGTCACCGTGGACGGCTGCGGCGCCCCGTTGTTCTCGACGACCTTGCAGGGCATGGCCCGGGCCTTCGGCCGGCTGGCCGGTGCGCCCGTCACCGATCCGACGTCGCCCGAGGCCCAGGTCGCCCGTGCGATGTCCTCGTTCCCGGAGATGGTCGGTGGGACCGGTCGGGATGCGACCGATGTGATGCGGGCCGTCCCCGGGCTCGTGGCCAAGGACGGCGCGGACGGCGTGTACGGGGCCGGGCTGCCCGACGGTCGTGCGCTCGCGTTCAAGGTCCTCGACGGGTCGCCGCGCCCGCGGCCCGCGGTGCTCGTCGCCGCGCTCGCGGCGCTCGGTGCGGGCGATCTCCTCGGCGCCGACGCCGCCGCGCTCGACCGCCTGGGCCGCACCCCGGTCCTGGGCGGGGGAGCGCCCGTGGGCGAGGTGCGCGCCGCGTTCTCTGCGGGCCGCGCCTCATGAGGGCCCTCGTGCAGCGGGTCACGCGCGCGAGCGTGAGCGTGGCAGGGGAGGTCGTGGGCCGGGTGGAGCGGCCGGGCCTGGTCGCGCTCGTGGGCGTGACGCACGACGACGGGCCCTCGCAGGTCGAGCTGGTCGCGCGCAAGATCGCCGAGCTGCGGATCCTGCGCGACGAGCGGTCGGTGCTCGACGAGAGGGCCCCGGTCCTCGTGATCAGCCAGTTCACGCTCTATGCGGACACCAAGAAGGGCCGACGGCCGTCGTGGAACGGCGCGGCGAAGGGGGACGTCGCGGAGCCGCTCGTCGCTGCCGTGGTCGCCGAGCTGCGCGCCAAGGGGGTCGAGGTCGCGACGGGGGTGTTCGGCGCGGACATGCAGGTCGAGCTCGTCAACGACGGGCCCGTGACGATCCTGGTCGAGGCGTAGCGGCAGACGTTCGAACAGCTACCATTCGTACCGTTTCGAGGTCTTCGCATGGTTTCTACGGGAAATCCCTTATGTGACCGCTGTGAACCATGTGGAACACCCGTACATCTTTCGTGCACGAGCCTGGTTAGGTTCGAGGAGTTCAGCATCTGGGGCTCCGGAACGGACCGGGGCCAGCAGCACGGAAGACGAAGAGGCCTCCCTTTGCACGCAACTCGAACCACTCCTTCACGGGCGCGCCGCCGCGCGGTCGGCGCCGTGGTGTCCGCGACGACGCTCGCGCTCGTGGCGACCGGCATGGTCGCGGCGGGCAGCGCGACGGCAGCTCCCGCTGCCCCCGCGGCAGCCAGCCCCAACGGCGAGAACGACATCAACGGCTACCGCAACGTCGGCTACTTCATGTCGTGGGCGCCCGAGAACTACGGCTACACGGTCAAGGACTTCCAGGAGTCCGGCCAGGCCGACCAGATCACGCACGTCAACTACGCGTTCGGGAACATCCACCCGACCGACCTCTCGTGCTTCATCTCCGACAAGGTGGGCACGCCCGAGGTGGGCGGCAACGACGGTGCGGGTGTCGCGGGCGCAGACTTCGTCGACGCGGTCAGTGCCGAGGACTCGATCGACGGGGTGGCGGACACGTCCGACCAGGCCCTCGCCGGGAACTTCAACCAGCTCCGCAAGCTCAAGGAGCAGAACCCCGACACCAAGGTGCTCGTGTCGATCGGTGGCTGGACCTGGTCCAAGTTCTTCTCGAAGGCCGCCGCCACGCCCGAGTCGCGCGAGAAGCTCGTGTCCTCGTGCATCGACCTGTACCTCAAGGGCAACCTGCCCGTGATCGACGGTCGTGGCGGCCCGGCCGCCGCTGCGGGCGTCTTCGACGGGATCGACATCGACTGGGAGTGGCCCGGAGCGCCGGACTGGTCGCAGCACCCCGAGAACCACATCGACCCCGTCAACGACAAGGCGAACTTCACGGCGCTGCTCGCCGAGTTCCGCAAGCAGCTCGACGAGTACGGCGCGTCGCAGGGCGAGGAGTACCTCCTCTCGGCGTACATCCCCGTGAACCCGACGGTCATCAACGCGGGCTGGGACGCCCCGGCGATCTTCGAGTCGCTCGACTACGGCAACATCCAGGGCTACGACCTGCACGGCGGATGGTCCCCGAACCTGGCCGGGCACCAGTCCAACCTGCACGACGACCCGACGTTCTCGGGGGACATCTCGGTCGAGCAGGGTGTGGACGTGTACCTGAGCCGTGGCGTCGACCCGCAGCAGATCACGGTGGGCATCCCGGCGTTCGGGCGCGGCTGGACCGGCGTCGAGGACGGCGGCACGAGCGGCGCCTGGCAGTACGCCACGGGCGTGGCCCCCGGCACGTTCGAGGCCGGCAACAAGCAGTACTTCGAGCTGCGTGACCTGGGCACCGAGTACTTCGACGAGGCGACGGGTTCGTCGTGGCGCTACGACGGCAACGAGTGGTGGTCGGTCGACACCCCGCGCGCGGTCGAGTTCAAGGCGAAGTGGGTCGCGGAGAAGGGTCTCGGCGGCTCGATGTGGTGGGACCTCGCGGGCGACTACGAGGACGAGCTGGTCGGCACCGCGGCGGACGTCTACCGTGCGTCGCCGAGGGGCCCGGTCGACTCCGGGGCCGCCGGCGGCTGCTTCCCCGCGTGGAGCGCGGCGGGCACCTACACCGCGGGCGACGTGACGTCGCACGAGGGCGTCAACTACCAGGCGAACTGGTGGGTCCACACCAACGCTCCGGGCACCGAGACGTACTGGAGCCCGTGGCGTGTGGTCGGCGCCTGCGTCTGACCTGACGCGAGCCCTGCGCACCCGACGCCGTCGGGACCATGACCTGCCTGTCATGGTCCCGACGGCGTCGGCGCGTCCGGACGTGCCGAGCCCGGCAGCCCGGGTCCGGTGCAGACACCCGGGCCGCCCGGCCGGACAGGGACCCACGCGCGGCGTGCCTGGGTACGTGCAGGGTGCGAGCGGTCAGCGCAGCCAGCCTCGCCGCTTGATGTAGACGAGCGGGATCACGGCCGCGACGAGGGTCACGAGCACGATCCACGGGAAGCCGAGGTCCCACTCGAGCTCGGGCATGCGCGTGAAGTTCATGCCGTAGAACGACGTGATGAGCGTCGGGGGCAGGAACACGGCCGTGATGATCGTGAAGACCTTGACGATCTGGTTCTGCTTGACGTCGAGCGAGGTCATGATCGCCTGCTGCAGGTAGCGGACCTTGTCGTGCTCGAAGCTCGCGTGCTCCTTGACGCCGTCGATGTCCGCGATGAGGGTCTCGACGAGCCCGGCGAGCACGGGGTCCGTGTCGGCGATCTCGCTGCGCAGGTGCCGCGCGGCGCGCGCGAGCGAGAGCTGCGACTCCTGCGTGCTGGAGACGATCTCCTCGGCCCGGTTCATGCGCGAGATGGTGCCCTGCATGTCGGTCACGCCGATCTCCCGCCCGCGTCGGTCGTAGCCCAGCGTGGCCTCCTCGATCTGGTCCGACATCTCCTCGAGCAGGTCGCTCGCGTGGTGGATGACGCGCTCGGCGGCCTCGTTCAGCGCGTACACGAGGGCGTACATGACGCCGTAGGACGACTGGACGAGCCGCGGCGTGCGCCGCATCCGCGCGATGGCCTTGTCGAAGATCGGGTAGTGCCTCGTGGGTTGCAGGGTCGCGACGCGGTCGGGGGACAGCGCGAACACGAGCGTCTCGCGGGCGATCCGTTCTCCCTGCCGGTACGTCGCGACGACGGGCAGGTACACGTGCTCGTCGGTCTCCCAGACTCGCCCGCCGGCGACCGCGAAGTCGACCCCCTCGTCGCAGGCGTGCTGGAGCGCGGCGGGGTCCTGGGACGCGACCTGGAGCCAGTGGCGGCGCAGCGTACGGGGGTCGAAACGCTGTCCCGGGGCGGGGGAGGGGCGCGTGGTCGGCGTGAGCGGGGCCCCGTGCGTGCCGGGGGCCTCGAGCAGGGTGGGCGGCGTGGTGGTCACGGGGTCACCTCCTGCACGGTCCCGCGGCCCGACGACGTCGCGCCGTGTCCGGTGGTCGAGGTCACCGCGGTGGTGGGGGCCTCGGGAGCCGCGTCCGCACGGGAGGCCACGAGGTGGGTCCCGAGCAGGGCCGTGCAGATGAACAGGTAGAGGCCGATCGTGAAGGTGATCGACTGTCGTTCGAGGTTGGGTCGGGCGGGTGCGGGGTCGCCGCGTCCTGCACGAGGGTGCGGCACGCAACCGCTGAGCGTGGCGGGGCGTGCAGTGCTGAGGTGGGTCGTCGTCGACATGCTGGTCCTTCCCGGCGCCGTGCTCTCGACGGTGCCGACCGGACGCCGGGCCCGACGGCGCGCCGGAGCGCGGGGTCGAGGAGCGGCGGGGGAAACGGTGCACGGAGCGCACTGGCGACCGCCCCCGGAGGGCCCGCCGGAAGGGCTGACGAAGGTCAGCGGGCAGGACGAAGGGGTGCGAACGCGCAGTGCGGGGATCTATGACTGCTGCCGTCCTGCATCGCTCTCACCTCCTTCTCATCTGCTTCTGGTTCCGTGCACGTACTGAGGTACCGAGCTTTCGGCAGTCAGGACGGAGGGACGAGGTCACCCTAGACCTGGTCTCAGGTGGCGGCAAGCCACCACGGGGGAAACCGTCGAGGATACGCACGGGTAACAGCACAGGATGCCTGGCTTTACGTCGGGTTGTTAACATTCCTGAGAGTCGTCCGGCCATCGTTGCCCCGGACGGGAGGGTCTGACATGCCAGCCAGCCAGCAAGACTTCCTGACCTCAGAGCAGGGACGCACGTCCCGCGCGGCCGCCGAGCACCGGCCTGAGCGGCTCTCCTCGCGCAGGGCGGAGATCGATCTCGCGTTGGCCGCCGTCGCGGACGGCCGCGGCGCCTTCGTGTGGTCGGGCGAGCCCGGCATGGGAGCGAGCACCACGCTCGAGCTCGTCCACGAGGCGCTCCACGAGACGCGGGGCCCCCATGCGCCCCTCGTCCTGCGGGTCGCGCAGAGCGTCGGTCCCCAGCGTTCGGGGGGAGCGGTGCGGTCGATCGTCTCCCAGCTGGCCCAGGCGACGGGGCACGACGTCCCCGACCGCCTGGTGCGCCCGCTCGACGTCGCGGACCCCGAGTACGGGTATCTCCCGGAGGTCGGCGCCGTGGCGCTCGCCGAGTACCTCGAGGAAGCGGTCCCGGACCGGACGGTCGTGCTGCTCGCCGACGACCTCCACCTCGTCGACGAGATCAGCCGGGCCGTGATCCTGGGGCTCGTGGCCCAGCGTCGCGCCTCGCTCGTGCTGCTCGCGACGTCGGTCCCGGGCGGGTTCGAGCGCCCGCTGCCGTACCCGGTCGAGGTGCGCGAGCTCGCGCCGCTCGGGCCCGCCGAGGCCCTGCACCTCCTCCTCGTCGAGGAGCGGCTCTCCGTGGCCCCGCACGTCGCCGCGAGGCTGTCGCGGCACCTCGCGGGGAACGCTGCGGCGATCTCGCAGACCGCCCGGACGCTCTCGACCGAGCAGCTCGCGGGGACCGCGATCCTGCCGGACCCGTTGCCGCCGGTCCCCGCGGTGCGCAGACTGCTCGGCGACCGGCTCGCCGAGCTCGCGCCCGAGGAGCTGCGGGCGCTGCTGGTCGCGGCCGTCGCGGTCGTCGAGCGCACCGACATCCTCCTCGCTGCCTCGGGCCTGAGCATCGAGGAGGTCCTGGACGGTCCCCTCTCGGGGCACCTGTCGCTGGTCTCGGGGAGGTTCGCGTTCACGGACCCCCGCGTCCGGTCGCTCGTGCACGGCGAGGCCCGGCTCGCGGACAAGACCGCCGCGCACCTGCGCCTGGCCACGGTCCACACCGCGGTCGACGAGCAGGACATCGCGACCTGGCACACGGCGCTCGCGACCCTCGCGGGGGACGCCGCGCTGGTCCCCGGCTTGGTGTCCCTCGCGCAGCGGCTGCTCGACCGGGGTGACGTCGTCTGGGCGCACGAGGTGGCGCGCGAGGCCGCCAGCCAGGCCACGGGGCACGAGCGCGGGGAGGCGTACGTCCTCGCGGGCACCGCGGCGCTCCAGTCCGGGCACGTGCACGACGCCGCGGACTGGCTGCGACGGGCCGCCCGCTGCGACGGGACCGTGAGCGCGGCCCGGATCCTCGGCCCGCTGGTCGTCGCGCTCACGCACGTCCAGGGGCAGGTGCCCGACGACGTGATCGCGCCCTACCTCGCGCTCGCCGACACCGACGACGCGTGCACGTGCTGCGTCGACCGGGACGGGAACCCGCGCGAGGCCGCAGGGAGCTGTGAGATCGGGGACGTCGTGCGGGGGCTGACGAGCGCCGCGACGCTGCACGCCGAGCGTGGCGACGGCGTCGCAGCCGCCCAGGCGTTCGACGCGGCCAAGCGCCTGGCCCGGCGCTGTACGCAGGGCGTCGGGGGACTGGACATCACCCGGGCCTGGCTCGCGAACTACGGGGTCGGGGAGCGCGGCGAGGGGCCGTGCGCTCCGGGCTCGGGCCTCACCGCGGAGCAGGAGGCCTACTCCCAGGTCAGTCGCGCCTTCTCGCTCGCCGACGAGGACGCGCTCGACGTCGCGGGCCAGGCGCTCGCGAGCGCGGTCGCGAACCTCGCCCCGGTGCACTCCGGGGGCCGATGGTTCGACACCCCGTCGGGGGCCGTGACCCCGTACGTCGAGGCGCACCTGCGTCTCGCTCAGGTCCTGGTCCACTTCTGGTCGGGGAACATCACCAAGGCGCGCCGCGAGCTCGAGGAGGCGGCCTTCCGGCTCCCGGTCGGTCTGCCGTTCGCGGGGACCGGGGTCGCGGTCGCACGGCGCCTCGACATGGCGGTCCACGGGAGCGTCGGGACGCTCGCGACGGCGCTCGAGGAGACGTGCTCGTGCCCGACGTCGCGCCCCGTCCGGCTCGGCCTCCTGGTCGACCGCGCCATCGGGGCGTCGTTCGCGCGGCACCACACCCAGGCGGCGACCCTGCTCGAGCTCGCTGCGGAGACCGACCGGCGCGACTGCGCGCACATGCTGCACCTGCCGGGCATGGACGACGTCGAGGCGTGGGTGCTCGCGGGACGGCCCGACGCAGCCGAGCGCGCCCTGGCCCGGCGCAGGGTCGAGACCAAGGACCTCTCCCCGGCGAACCGGGTCGCGACGCTCGCCCGCGCGGAGATCGCCCTGGCGCGCTCGGAGGACGCGGTCGTGCTGCGCGACGCGGTCGCGTCGGCGGGTCGTGGCATCGCGTCACCGTTCGAGCACGGTCGGACCGAGCTGTGCCTGGGGCGCGCCCTCACCCGGTGGGGGGACCTGCCTGCCGCGCACGAGCACCTGCTCTCGGCGGTCGAGCTCCTCACGCAGTCGGGCGCCCGGGCGTGGGCGCGGCAGGCGCAGGAGGAGCTGGGCCGGGTCCTCGCGCTCCTCGACGACGGTCTCGCGACGCCCGACGCCAGGGTCACCGCGGCCCCGCCCGGCGGTCCCGGCGCCCCCGGGGGCGCCGGGACCGGGACGGGAGCGACGTCGTCGGGCCTGGGGAGGCCACGGCTCGCCGCACGCGAGAGCGACGTGTCCGACGACGCGCTCGACGAGCTGCGCGGGCGATGGTCCGACGAGCTGACCGAGCGGGAGCTCGACGTCGCGCTCCTCGTCGTGCAGGGCGGCTCCAACCGTGAGGCGGCGGATCAGCTCTATCTCTCCGTCCGGACGGTCGAGGTGCACCTGGGACGCGTCTTCCGCAAGCTCGGGGTGCGCTCACGGGTCGAGCTCGCGGTGCTCGCGCACCGCGTCGGACGCTGAGGGTACGTACGTCCGCGGGCAGTACGTACGGGGGAACACCTACGCGACCTCGTGTATGTACGCGAGATGAACAATGTGGGAAACGCTGATTCACGAGGGCGTGCGCGCTCCCTAGGGTCGGGGTGTTCCTGGGCAACGACGTCCGGGGTCACCGGGCACAGAGCCCCCACCCAGTGAGGCAGACACATGCGACTGAGAACCCCACGAGGCCGCGCGAGGAAGGTGGCCGCGGGACTGACCGCGACGGCCATGCTCGCCGCGTCCCTGGTCGCCGGCACCGTCGCCGCGACCGCCGCCCCCCTCCCCGCAGCCACCACGACCGCCACCTCGGGCGACAGCGCGATCAACGGCTACCGCAACGTCGCGTACTTCACCCAGTGGGGTGTGTACGGGCGTGACTTCAAGATGAAGGAGCTCCAGGACTCCGGCGCCGCCGCCGACCTGACGCACCTCAACTACGCGTTCGGCAACATCCACCACCAGACGCTCACGTGCTTCGAGGCCAACAAGGCTCAGGGGACGGGACCCAACGGGTCCGACGGCGCGGGCGACGCGTGGGCCGACTACGGCATGGGCTACACCGCGGCCAACTCGGTCGCAGGCGTGGCCGACGCCTGGGACCAGCCGCTCGCCGGCTCGTTCAACCAGATCAAGCAGCTCAAGGCCAAGAACCCGCAGCTCAAGGCCATGCTCTCGATCGGCGGCTGGACCTGGTCCAAGAACTTCTCCAAGGCCGCCGCGACCGACGCGAGCCGCAAGAAGCTCGTGTCCTCGTGCATCGACCTGTACCTCAAGGGCAACCTGCCCGTCGTCGACGGCCGCGGCGGCCCCGGTGCGGCGGCAGGCGTGTTCGACGGCTTCGACATCGACTGGGAGTGGCCCGGCTCGCTCAACGGCGAGGTCGGCAACATCGTCGACGTCGCGAACGACAAGGCGAACTTCAAGGCGCTCCTCAAGGAGTTCCGCACCCAGCTCGACGCGTACGGCGCCACGACGGGCAAGCACTACCAGCTCAGCGCGTTCCTCCCGGCCAACCCCGACGACATCGCGTCCGGCGGGTGGAACGACCCGGAGAACTACCAGTACCTCGACTTCGGGAACATCCAGGGCTACGACCTGCACGGTGCCTGGAACAAGACCCTCACGGGCCACCAGGGCAACCTGTACGACGACCCGACCGACACGCGCCCCGCGAACAAGCGGTACAGCGTCGACAAGGCCGTCAAGGCGTACCTCGACAACGGTGTGCCGGCCAAGCAGCTCACGGTGGGCCTCGCGATGTACGGGCGTGGCTGGAAGGGTGCGACGTCGTCGGCGCCCTGGGGCGTCGCGACCGACGCAGGGCCCGGCACGTGGGAGGCCGGCAACGAGGACTACGACAAGCTGAAGAACCTCGGTACGGGGTACTTCGACCCGGTGTCCGTGGCCTCCTGGCGCTACGACGGCAACCAGTGGTGGAGCTTCGACGACCCGAGGTCCGTCGGTGTGAAGGGCGACTACATCGCCACCAAGAAGCTCGGCGGGGCCATGTGGTGGGACCTCACGGGCAACCAGGACGGCTCGCTGCTCAAGGGGCTCGCGACGAAGTTCCGTGCAGCCCCGGCGGGACCGGTCACGGGCGGCTCGACCGGTGGCGACCCGACGGGCACCGACCCGACCGGGACGGACCCGACCGGGACGGACCCGACCGGGACGGACCCGACCGGGACGGACCCGACGGGCACCGACCCGACCGGGACCGACCCGACGGGCACCGACCCGACCGGGACCGACCCGACCGGCGGGACGGGGACGGCGTGCGCGCCGGCCTGGTCCGCGAGCAGCCCCTACAACGGCGGCGCGACGGTCTCTCACAACGGCAAGAACTACAAGGCCAAGTGGTGGACCCTGAACGAGACCCCCGGCACGGCCGGGAGCCCCTGGGAGCTCGTCGCCGCGTGCGGCACGACCGACCCGACGGGTGGCACGACCGGCGGCACCACAGGTAGCACCGGCGGCACGACGGGCACGGGGACGTGCACCGCCCCGGCCTGGTCCGCCTCTGCGACCTACTCCGGCGGCGCGACCGTCTCGCACGCGGGCCAGAAGTACACGGCCAAGTGGTGGACGCAGAACAACGTCCCCGGTGCCGAGCAGTACGGCCCGTGGCAGGCGCTCGGCGCCTGCTGAAGCCGAGCCGGGGGCGGGCAACCCCGCCCCGCCCCCGGCTCACCCCCCGACCCCCGCCGAGGACCGACGCCGGACGAGGCTCCGTCATCGGTGGGTACCACGGAGCGGTTCCTCCGCTGCCGGGCCCGGGGTCCGGCGCGCAAGGAGAGCTCCTCGCGCTCGACCGGCTCCGGGCTCGGCCCTCCGCCTCCCGCAGGGCGAAGCTCTGCGGCCCTCTGCGCTTCATGCACACCGTGTGTCGCGCTCCGCACAACGAAGGCAGATTCATGCACGTGAAACTCACCGGGCACCGCGCTCGGGTCGGCGCGGCCCTCGCGACGACCGCAGCGTTGCTCGCGACGATGGTCGTCACGGCCACCGCCACGTCCTCGGCGGCAGCCACCGCCTGCGCGCCGGCGTGGTCCTCGACGGCCACCTACACCGGGTCCGCGACCGCGTCGTACGACGGCGTGAACTACCGGGCGAAGTGGTGGACGCAGGGCAACGTCCCGGGCACCGAGACGACGAGCCCCTGGGAGTCCCAGGGCGCGTGCGGCACGCCGGACCCGACCGGCACGCCGGACCCGACGGGCACCCCCGACCCGACGGGCACCCCCGACCCGACGGGCACCCCCGACCCGACCGGAACGCCGGACCCCACGGGGACGACCACACCCCCCGTGACCCCGGTGACGGGCCACGAGGCGTGCCGTCCCGACGGCATGTACAAGACCCCTGGCGTCGACGTGCCCTACTGCGACGTCTACGACGCCGACGGCCGGGAGAAGCTCCCCAACGGGCTCGACCGCCGCGTGATCGGCTACTTCTCGAGCTGGCGCACGGGCACCAACGGGCAGCCGCGCTACCTCGCGAGCGACATCCCCTGGAACAAGCTCTCGCACATCAACTACGCGTTCGCCCACGTGGGTGCGGACAACAAGATCTCGGTCAACGCTCAGGCAGCAGGCAACCCGGCGACGGGCATGACCTGGCCGGGCGTCGCCGGTGCGGAGATGGACCCGACCCTGTCGTACCAGGGGCACTTCAATCTGCTCGCCAAGTACAAGAAGGCGAACCCGGGCGTCAAGGTGATCCCCGCCGTCGGCGGCTGGGCCGAGACGGGTGGCTACTTCGACGCCGACGGCAAGCGCGTCGCATCCGGTGGTTTTTACACCATGACCGAGTCCCAGGCGAAGATCGACACGTTCGCGGACTCGACGGTCGCGTTCATCCGTCAGTACGGGTTCGACGGCATCGACATCGACTACGAGTACCCCACGTCCAACAAGGGCGCGGGCAACCCGGACGACTTCGCGTTCTCGGACGCCAAGCGCGGCCAGCACTTCCAGGGCTACGTGAACCTGCTCAAGACGCTCCGCGAGAAGCTCGACAAGGCGGGGGCCGAGGACGGCGAGTACTACATGCTGACGACCGCGACGCCGTCGTCGGGATGGCTGCTGCGCGGCATGGAGGCCTACCAGGTCGTCCAGTACCTCGACTACGTCAACCTCATGTCCTACGACCTGCACGGTGCGTGGAACGAGCACGTCGGCGGCAACTCGCCGCTGTTCGACGACGGCAAGGACCCCGAGCTCACGGCCGCGGGCGTCTACACGGCGTACCAGGGCATGGGCTACCTCAACGGTGACTGGGCCGCGCACTACTTCCGCGGCGCGATGCCCGCGGGTCGGGTCAACCTCGGCGTCGGCTTCTACACCCGTGGCTTCCAGGGCGTCCAGGGCGGCGTCGACGGCATGGGTGGCAAGGCGGTCCCGCCGGCAGGGTTCTCGTGCCCGGCGGGCACCAACGGCAAGTGCGGCTACGGGGCCGAGGGCGTCGACAACCTCTGGTTCGACTCCGACCCCATGGGCAACGCGGTCCCGGCGGGCGTGAACCCGATCTGGCACGCGCTCAACCTCCAGAAGGGCATCGCGGGTGACTACGCGGCCTCCTACAAGGTCCCGACGGCGGTCACGGGCTCGTACGTGCACCACTTCGACCCGGTGACCAAGAACGAGTGGTGGTGGAACGCGAGCAAGAAGGTCTTCCTCTCGGGTGACACGACGCAGGCCATCGGCGCGAAGGCCGACTACGTCGCGGACACCGGCCTCGGCGGCATCATGATCTGGGAGCTCGCGGGCGACTACGGCTACAACTCGGCCAAGGGACAGTACGAGATCGGCCAGACCATGGTCGACCTCATGCACTCGAAGCTGAGCGCCACCACCGCCTACGGGGCCACCAAGGCCAACGCCGACCGCGTCATGCCGAAGCAGGCGATCGACATGAGCATCGACTACACGCAGTTCGCGCTCGGGGACAGCAACTACCCGATCAACCCGAAGGTCGTCTTCACCAACAGGTCGAAGACCGACATCCCGGCGGGGGCGACCATCTCGTTCCAGTACGGGACGACCGACACGGGCGAGATGAGCGACTGGTCCGGCATGAAGACCGCGACCGTCACGAAGGGGCACACGGGGCCGAACGTCGGCGGGCTCAAGGGCGACTTCCACACCGCGCAGTTCACGGTGCCCCTCGGCGGGATCCCCGCGGGCGGCAGCATCACGAACCAGCTGAAGTGGACCATGCCGATCGCGCAGTTCTCCAACGTGATCGTCACGATCGGCGGCGTGTCGTACTCGACGACGTACGACTACCCGCGGGGCGTCACGGTCGTCGAGCCCACCGGCGGCACCACGGGTGGTTCGACCGGCGGCACCACCGGTGGTACGACGGGTGGTTCGACCGGCGGGACGGGGACGTGCCTCGCGCCCGCCTGGTCCGCGACCGAGACGTACACGGGCGGCAAGGTGGTCAGCCACTCCGGGCGCACGTGGGCGGCGAAGTACTGGACCCAGGGCGAGGCTCCCGGCTCCCAACAGTGGGGTGCCTGGTCCGACAGCGGCGCGTGCTGACCCCCTGAGGTCGTCGTCGATCCCGCGGTCGCTCGGGCAGGGGCTCTGACCAGCCCGTCCGGCCGCGGGGTCGACAACCGGGGTACGGGTTTCCCCGTACCCCGCCGGCAAGGATGTGGGATTCCCTCATCTCCGTCCCGGCCCGGCATCAGTAGCGTGAAATCGTCCGAGGCCCCGGCGCGACTCTCCCCAGTGGGTCGCGCCGGGGCCGACCTACATGAGTGAGGCAGTACCCCGTGCACAAGCTCCAGCCGAATCTTCTTCCGGCCGCACCTGAGGCCGCCGTCGCGGCGCCTGCCCAGCCTGCCCGACGACGTCGCACCGGCCGTGCGCGCCTCGTCCCGATCGCGGGGGTCGTCCTGGGGGTAGGGCTCCTCGCGTCGGCCTGCACCGGTGGCTCGTCCGACAAGGCCACCGCGGACACGGACCCTTCGGGTTCTGGTCCTGCTGCCGCCGAGAACCACGACGAGCACGAGGGCCAGCACACGAACACCGTGGACGTGGGCCCGCTCGCGCTCTTCGCCGCCGACTACTGGTCGATCGTGCAGCCCTCGGAGGGGTTGACCCAGGTGCGTGCTGGGGGCTGCCCCGAGGGTGAGGCGTGCCCGAGCTTCGACGTCCTCAGCGGCGACGCGGTCGGTGAGATCGACACGACGCAGGCCTACGTCCCCGAGGGGGCGTTCTGCCCGGGCCCCGGCAAGCTCGAGGTGGGGGCGTCGAAGGAGACCAGCACGCTCGACGTCGAGATCGACGGCGCCAAGGGCACGCTGACGCGCTTCGACCTCAGCTGCGTCGACGCGGCCGGCGCCGAGCAGATGACGGTCGAGCAGCTGCAGTGGTTCATCCCGGAGTCGCCCAACGGCCCCACGCTGATCGCCGACCGGTGGGCCTTCGAGGGCCTCGAGTCGCGCCTTTACGCGGGCACCTGGGCGACCGCGTCGGCCTAGCCGAGGCCAGTCCTGGTCGTTGCACGCACGAAGGCCCCCGGTGGTGATCACCGGGGGCCTTCTTGCTCTGCGGGGTTCGTCAGGCGTTGCCCTTGCGACCGCGACGGGCGACGAGCACGAGGCCGCCACCGACGAGCAGGAGGGCTGCGCCGATGCCGACGAACTTGCCGACCGTGGCACCGGTCTCCGCCAGGCCGCCCTGGGACTCCGAGACGTTGGCCACGGTCGTGACCTTCCCGTCGACGGTGGTTCCCGGGGGAGGCGTCGTCTTGCCCGGCGGGTTCGTGTTGCAGTTCGGGCTGGACGGCGGGTAGGCCACGGAGACCGTGGTCTCAGGGTTGACCTGGAACAGGACGTCGACCGTGGGGCGGACCCAGCCGAAGCTGCCGCCCTCGACCCATTCGCCGTCCTCGAACACCCAGCCCGGCCATCCGGTGGGTTCGCCGGCGGAGTTCACGGTAGCCCCGGGCCACAGGACACGCCCAGAGAGGGGCAGCCCGGCCTGGACGACGTTCTCGCCCGACGGGTTGAGCCACGTGATGGTGACGGTCTCGTTCGGCGTGCCCGTCACGTCGACGTCGTACACGAGATAGGGCACGTCGCCGTCGCACACGGGCTGGAGAACCGTGAGGTCGATCGTCGGGGGTGGCGTCGTCTCGACGTAGTCGCCGGTGGTCGGGGTAGGGGCGGGGGTCTCGCTGGAAGCGTTCGCCGCGGGGCCGACGAGAGCCGTCGCACCCACGAGCCCTGCGACGACGAGTCCTCGCGCCCAGAGTGTGGTCCTTGATGTGCTCATGGCGTCATCACCAGTCTTGTTCGTGGCGGTCGATGAATGGAGGGTCAAAGCGTCAGTACCGTCAATGGACCCTGGCTTGTCAGGGTATCGACTATCAGGTGCCAGATGGACGGGTGTCCGGGGTGAAAACCTGTCGGCGGAGAATTGTTGCTCCGCCGTGATCTTTTCCGTCACCCGCAGACCGGCACCTCGATGGTGGCAAGGCCCCCCTGACGGATGGTCGGAGTCGACCAGACGTCGATCTGCCGGGTGTCCGACGAGGTGCTCGTCCCACCTGTCCCGCCGCTCGTGACCGTGAACATGACGCTCGTGCTCTGTCCCGGGGAGAGCTCGCGCTGGAGCATCGCGACGGCGCGGCCGTGATTCTCCACGACCTTGCTGCCGGTCAACGTCCCGTCGGCGGTCGTGTTCACGATGCGTCCACCGCGCGGCGGGTAGAGGAAGAGGTCGGTCCGGATGTTTCCCGGCGGTGTCCCGGAGATCCCGCCACCGGTCACGTACCAGGGCAGGTCGGTCGCGGCGTCGGCGGGGGCGTCGGACGTGAGGTCCACGCGGAAGGTGTCGGAGCGCCCGGACGCGGTGCACTCGCTCGACACGTGCTGGACGCTCGAGTCGAGGTAGTAGTCCATCTTTCCTGCGGTCGCGTCGTTGAAGAAGACGCCGACGGTGTCCGCGGCCCGCTCGGAGGAGTCGATGTCGCCCGAGACGATCGTGTCCGTGAGCAGCTCTTGCTCGTCCTCGTGCGCCGACCACACGAGCATGCGGTGCTCGCTCGATGCTCGTTGAAGAGCGCTGAGCAGGCTCGCCGGATCGGTGCTCCCCGACAGGGCCACCGACAGGACCGACGACGCGACGGCCGCGAAGAACGCGTCGGTCTCCTCGCCGGGATCGAGCTCTGCGTAGGCGTCCGAGAGGAGGGTCGAGACGGCGTTGCCGGCGTCGATGGTGGTCCCTGCGACGTCGACCGGCCCGGTCGCCTCGAGCAGGTAGGACAGCGCGACGGGGTCGAGCGTGAGGACGCCGTCGACCTCCTGCCCCTGCGACGCCGTCCACATGTCGGCGCTCAGACGGGCGGCCGTGGGGAAGTCGGGGGTGAGGACGGTGTCCTGGACGTACGTCGCCAGGTTCGGACCGAACAGGTTCTCCTCGGCGGGGGTCAGGGGCCGGATCCCTCCGGGGAACGGACCCACGGCACTGGTCGAGGCCTGCCCGCCGAGCGTGATGGTCCCGTTCTCGGTGCCGATCAGGGCGAACGCGCCGGGGATGCCACCCGGCGCGCGGAGCTCGGCGCTGTTGAGGGCCATGACGAGGTAGGTCCGCGGCCCCTCGGCACCGAGCATCGCGGGCAGGAGGGTCGTGGTCCGGTGCGCGGTCGTGACGAGCCCGTCGAGCGTGTCGACCTTGTCCTGGAGGTCGACCACCGGCCCGGCGAGCTCGTCGTGCAGGTCCGCGACGTCGAGCGCGTCGACACGGTCCACGACCGCGGTCATGGTGCCCGCCGCGGACTCGATCTGCGGGGCCGCGGCGGTGAGCGGCGCGAGGTCGACCGTGCCGTCGTGCACCTGGACCCCGCCCTCGGACACCGTGGCCGCGGCGGCTGCGAGCGGCGGGAGCACCTCCTGGGTGATCTCGTCGAGCGCCCAGGCCGCGGTCGAGAAGGCGCGGACGTCGGCGCCGAAGAACGGTGCGCGACCTGCGAGCCACCACAGCGGGCCGTCGGTGCTGGCGCGCGCGTCCGCGGTGAGGGGCTGGACCTCGGCCAGCGCAGCCTCGGCAGCGCCCCCGTCCCCCGAGCGCAGCGCCTCCTCGACCGCCGGGACCTTCTCGATCGCCTCGGTGAGCGAGGAGCGGGCCGCGAGCGCGTCGCGCGCCAGGAGTGCTCCGCACACGAGGAGCGCGACCAGCAGGAGGAACAGGGAGAGGATCACCCACCCTGCCGTGCGCCCCTTGCGCTTCGTCGGACGGGTGGCGGTCTGCGGCGTCGGGACGGCGGCGTCGGGGGCGCTCATGTGCCCAGGGTAGAGGCATGATCGTGGCAGGCACGTGGCAGGCACGTGGCAGGCACGTGGCAGGCACGGGACACGTGCCGGTCGTGGTGCAAGGAGTCGCCCGGCCACGACACAGGGAGGGTGATGATGCCGGCGATCCCACCTGGAGCCCCTGTGACGCCCCCGCCCCGCGACGACGCCTGGTTCGAGGCGCTGTTCACCGCGCACACGACGGCGGTGTACCGGTACTTCCGTCGCCGCCTGCCCGCCCAGGGAGGCGGGGCCGGACCGGACGCCGAGGACCTGACGGCCGAGGTCTTCGCGACCGCGTGGCGTCGACGGGCAGACCTCCCCGAGGACGCCGAGCTCCCGTGGCTCTACCGCACGGCCGGGTTCGTCCTCGCGAACCACCGGCGCAAGATGCGCCCGGTCCTCGTGGCCGACGTCCCCGAGGAGCCCGACGACGTCGACCCGATGTCGCTCGCGCTCGGTGACGACCACGTCCGTCGGGTGCTCGGCGTGCTCTCGCCCCGTGACCGGCGCATCCTGCTCCTCAACGCCTGGGACGGTGTCTCCGGGGACGAGCTCGCCGAGATCCTCGGGGTGAGTCGGGGCGGCGCCGACGCGGCGCTGTCGCGGGCCAGGTCGCGCCTGCGCGAGGCCTGGGCCGCGCAGGCCCGGGCAGGCGACACGGGTGAGGTGCCGGTCGCGCAGGTCCGTGCCCGGACGGCTACGCCGACGCTTCGCCCGGTGCAAGACCCGGAGCGCTGACGACACAGACGGGGTAGAGGATCCGGGCCCCCGGATCGACGAGCTGGAGGCTCCCGATGAGCACCGACGACCGCACCCCCGGACAGACCCCCGAGCCCCGCGACGAGGCGTACGAGCGTGTGCGTGACGCCGACCCGGCCGCGACGGCGACCCCTGACCTGGGGGCCATCGCGGCCAAGGACGAGACGGTCCGCGCGCACCTGTCCGGCACGTTCGGCGCCTCGGGCGCGAGCGAGACCACGGCCCGGGCGGGGGGCGCGACGGCGGACGCCGACCTGCCCGACGAGCTGGCTGTGCACCGTGCGCGGCGGCGGCGCCGCTTCCCGCTCACGGCCGCTGCCGCGGTCGCCGGGGTGCTCGCGTTCGGCGTGGGCGGGTACGCCCTGGGGAGCGCGGGTTCGGGTACCTCGGACTCCACGGCCTCGACCGCGGACGCACCCATCACCCTGCAGGCGCCCGCGACCGAGCAGGGTGCGGCGTCGAGCATGGCGGCCGACAGCAAGATGAGCGGTCTCGGGTTCGGCGGGTTCGGTGGTCGCACGGTGTTCACCGCGTCGGGGCTCGGGACGGACGGCGGCTCGGCCCCCGCGTGGGCCCTCGACGCGGCCGGCGTGTTCTCGGCCGAGTCCGCGGCCAGGGTCGCCGCTGCGCTGGGTGTCACGGGCGAGCCGCGCCAGGAGTACGGGGCGTGGGTCGTCGGGGCGAACGACGGCACCGGGCCCGGGGTCACGCTCCAGCCCGACGGTCAGGCGAGCGTGTCGTTCAACGACCCGACCAAGGACCCCTGGGGCTGCGTGCTCGTGGACCCGGCCGTGGGGTCGGACTCGCCGAGCACCGAGGAGATGCAGGTCGATCCCCAGGCCGGCTGCGGCCAGGCGGACCTGGGCACGGCGCCCGCGGCCGACGCGGCGATCGGGGCCGCGAGGGACGTCCTCACCTCGCTCGGGGTCGACCCGGCGGGCTACGAGCTCACGACCGACTCGTTCGACGAGGAGGGCAGGGCCGTGTCGGTGACCGCGGCGCAGGTCGTCGAGGGGCAGCGCACGGGGCTCGCGTGGAACCTCACGTACTCGGGGGCCGGGCTCTCGTCCCTCTACGGGTCGCTCGCTCCCACGGTCTCGATCGGCGACTACACGGTCGTCAGCCCCACCGCGGCGGTCGAGCGCCTGGGCGACCCGCGGTTCGCGGGCTCCGGGATGATCGCGTACGCCCAGGGCGGGCAGATCGGCGTCATGAGGGAGGACTCGGCCGTGGCGCCGGTCGAGCCGGTCGAGCCGACGGTGCCCCCGACGGCCGGCGAGGGGGCTGCGATCTCCTGGCCCGTGAGCGACGTGACGATCACCGCGGCCCGTCTCGGCTGGGCCGTGCACTACCAGGGTGACGGCGGGGCGGTGCTGGTCCCGTCGTACGAGCTGAGCGACGCCGAGGGCAACGCGTGGTCGGTCGTCGCGGTGACGGACGACGAGCTGGACTTCGCGCCGGTGGGCTGACCGCCGGGGGTGACGGCCCTGACCGCCGGGGGTGACGCACCCGGGTGCCGGGGGTGACGCGAGAGCGTTGCTCCCGGCACCTTTCTTTTGCCGCCATTTCCAAGACTCCACGGCAGAACCCTCCGGCTTTTGATTGACCATCGACAAAAGGGGGGTTAGGGTCAGGCCACGGCCTCGGCCCGGACAGCAGGAGCACGTCGCGCAGCAGCGAGAGTGCGCCCACCGCCGGGCTCGCAGGCCCGTCGGGGGCGACGAGGCCCTCGGCTCGCCACATCGACCCCGGTCCCCGGGGTCGACGGGACCAGGAGCGACGATGCACCTTTCAGCCCACCAGTCGACGTGGAACCACGGCCGCACCGGCATCTGGTTCGTCGGGGCCCGCGGGTCGGTCGCCACGACCGCGACCCTCGGCCTGGCAGCGATCGCCTCGGGACTCTCCGCCCCCACCGGCTGCGTCACCGCGCAGGCCCCGCTCGACGACGTCGCCCTGCCGGCCTTCGCGGACCTCGTCGTGGGCGGCCACGACATCAGCGACACGCCCCTCGGCAAGAAGGCCGAGCAGCTCGTCGAGGCCGGCATGATCCCCTACCGCCTCCTCGAGGCCGTACGCCCCCAGCTCGACGTGGTCGACGCGGACATCCGCCCCGGCTACGACGCGGCCCACCGCACGGGCTCCCAGGCCGCCGCGGCCGAGGCGCTCGCAGCCGACATCGTCGACTTCCGCGAGCGCCACGGCCTGGCCCGCGTCGTGGTCGTCGACCTCGCCTCGACCGAGCCGCTGCCGGCCCCGGCCCCCGAGCTCGAGGACCTGGACCTGCTGCGCGCGGCCCTGCAGGACCCCGAGCGCGAGGTCCTGCCCGCGAGCTCGGTCAACGCGTACGCGGCGCTCCTCGCGGGAGCCCCCTACGCGGGCTTCACGCCCTCGGCGAGCATGAACCTGCCCGCGCTGCACGCGCTCGCGGCCGAGCGTGGCGTGCCGTTCGCGGGTCAGGACGGCAAGACCGGGCAGACGTGGCTGCGCTCGGTCCTGGCACCGGCCATCACGGCCCGCGGCCTGCGGGTCCTGTCCTGGGCGGGCTCGAACCTGCTGGGCGGTGGCGACGGCGCGACGCTCGCGGACCCGCACGCTGTCCAGAGCAAGCTCGTGTCGAAGAACCGGGGCCTGCAGGACCTGACGGGCAGCACGGTCACCCCGCTGCACATCGACAACGTCCCGGACCTCGGCGACATCAAGGTCGCGTGGGACCACATCCACGTCGAGGGCTTCCTGGGCTCGCGCCTGACGCTCCAGACGACGTGGAGCGCGTACGACTCGATGCTCGCGGCGCCCCTCGTCCTGGACCTGGCGCGTCTCCTGGCGCTCGCCGACGCTGCGGGCCTGTCCGGTCCCGTGCCGGAGATGGGCTTCTTCTTCAAGGACCCGTGGGGCTCGGACGTGCACTCGTTCGCCGAGCAGTCCCGCGTGCTGGGCGTGTGGGCGCACCGGACGAGCGTGCAGGCGGACGCAGTTCAGGCAGGGGTCGACGAGCCGTGACGCTGCGCGACTACCTCGACCTGGTCCGTGCTCCTGCGGTCCTGTCCGTGGTGGGGGACACCCTGGCCGGGGCGGCCGCGGGTGGGCGGCTGGGCTCGGCACGCACGGTGCGTGCCGGGGACGTGCGGGCGTGGCGGCTCGCGCTGCTGCCGCTGTCCTCGGCCTGCCTGTACGCGGGCGGCATGGCGCTCAACGACTACGCGGACCGCGAGCTCGACGCGGTCGAGCGCCCCGAGCGCCCGCTGCCCTCGGGGCGCGTCTCGCCGGCCCAGGCGCTCGGCGTCGCGACGGGCCTCACGGCCGCGGGCCTGACGCTCGCGGCGGCCGGGGGAGGACGACGGTCGTTCGTCCTCGCGCTCCCGCTGGCGGCGAGCGTGTGGACGTACGACCTGGTGGCGAAGAACCACGCGTCCGGTCCGGTCGTCATGGCTGCCTGCCGCGGCCTCGACGTCCTCATGGGGGCGGGCGCCGGGAGGGTCCGCGCCGCGCTCCCGGCCGCGGCCGCGCTCACGGTGCACACCGCGGGCGTGACGGTCCTCTCGCGCGGCGAGGTCCACGGCACGACGCCGCCCGTCGCGGCCGCCGTGGCCGCGGGGACGGTCGGGGTCGCGGGGGCCGTGGCGGTCGGCGCGCTGCGGTCGCTGCGCTCCGGCCCGACGGCGGACCTCGCCTCGGCCGCAGCCCTCGCCCCGGTGGGTGGCTCGGCACGCCCGACGGCGGAGCCCGCCCTCGGGCGGTCCGGTGCGGGGCGGCGCGCACGCGCCGTCGTCCCGGCGCTCGCCGCGCTCGCGTCGGCCGGGGTCTACGCGGCCTCGTGCCTGCCGCAGCAGGCGCAGGCGGTCGGCGCGCCCGACGCCGCGAACGCGTTCGCGGCGACCAAGGCGGGCATCCGCTCGATGGTGCCGCTCCAGGCGGCGCTCGCCGCGCGGGGCGGGAGCCTGGGCTCGGTCGCGGTCCTCGCCGCGGTCGAGGTCGTGGGTCGCGCGCTGCGCGCCAGGAGCCGGCGCAGTACGAGCCCGAACCCGGGGCTGAGCGAGTCATGAGCCCCTCGACCAGCCCCTCGACCAGCCGCTCCACCAGCGCTGGTGCACCACCGTTCACCCTCGGGTACGGCACCAACGGCTTCACCGACCACCCGCTCGACGTCACGCTCGACGTGCTCGCGCACGAGGGCTACGGTGCCGTGGCGCTGACGCTCGGGCACCCGCACCTGGACCCGTTCGCGGACGACGCCGACGTGCAGGTCGCGCGGCTGCGCGAGCGTCTCGACGACCTGGGCATGCGCGTGGTCGTCGAGACGGGCACGCGCTTCCTGCTCGACCCGTTCCGCAAGCACCACCCGACGTTCCTCGATCCCGACGAGGACCTCGCGGACGTCCGGGTCCGCTTCCTGTGCCGTGCGGTCGAGGTCGCAGCGGGCCTGCGCGCCGAGTGCGTGTCGTTCTTCTCGGGGGTCCTGCCCGCGGGCACGACGGCGGAGGCCGGCTGGGAGCGCCTGCTCGCCCGGCTGCCGCGCGTCGTGGCCCACGCCCGCGAGCACGGGGTCCGGATCGCGCTCGAGCCCGAGCCCGGGATGCTCGTCGAGACCGTGGGGGACGCCCTGCGGCTGCGCGAGGACGTCGGGTCGCCCGCCGAGCTGGGCCTCACGGTCGACCTGGGGCACTGCGTGGTCGTCGAGCCCGACGGCGTGCGCGGCGCGCTGCTCGCCGCGGCGCCGCACCTGCTCAACGTGCAGGTCGACGACATGCGGCACACCGCGCACGAGCACCTGCCGTTCGGGGACGGAGAGCTCGACCTGTCGCTCGCCCTCGGCACGCTCGGCGAGATCGGCTACACGGGCGTCGCAGCCGTCGAGCTGCCCCGCCACTCGTACGACGCCCCCGGGCTCGCGCACCGCAGCATGACCGCGATGACCGAGGCCTGGGCCGCGTGGAGCGCGACCGACCAGACCTCTCCGACGACCACCGCATCCGCACCCCAGGAGGCACTCCGATGACCACCCCCGACCTGACCGCCGCACCGGGCGCCACAGCGACGGCGGGCCCGCCCGCAGCCGGTCACCCCGACGCCCTCGTGGGCCTGCTCACCGACGAGCAGGCCGCCTGGCTGGCCACGGCCTGCGGCGAGATCGCCGCGGACCCGGGCTCCGCCGTCGGGCACCTGGCACGGGCCGGGCGGGCCGTGGGACGCACGTCCCTCGACCCCGACCTGGACCCCGCCGGGGTCCTGCACGGGACGCTCGACGACGCCGCGCGCGCCCGCCTGGTCGTGGCGCTCGCGGACGCCCTGCCCACCGACGGCGAGTCGCTCGCTGCACGCCTGACCGAGACCTACCAGCGCGGGGACACGCCCGAGCGGCGCGGCGTGCTGCGCGGGCTCGACGCCCTCACGCTGGCCGGGCAGCCCGACGGCGCCCTGGCGCCCGCCGTGGTCTGCGCCGGGACGGCGCTCGCGGCCGACGCCCTGCGCGCCAACGACCAGAGCCTCGTGGCCGCCGCGGTCGGGCCGTTCGCGGCAGCCCACCTCGACGACCACGCCTGGCGCCACGCTGTCCTCAAGCTCGTCTTCATGGGCGTGAGCCTCGACGCGGTCGCCGCGCTCGACGAGCGCGCGGACGACGAGCTCGCGCGCATGGCCCGCGACTTCGCAGCCGAGCGCCGGGCCGCGGGGCGCGTCGTGCCCGAGGACGTCGCCCGTATCGCACCCGGGGCGCCCGACAGGACCGGCGCCCCCACCCTGCCCACCGTGCCCACGACCTCTCACGCGAACCACAGCAAGGACGCCTGATGCGCATCTTCGACCCCCACATCCACATGACCTCGCGCACGACCGACGACTACGAGGTCATGTACGCCGCGGGCGTGCGCGCCGTCGTCGAGCCCGCGTTCTGGCTCGGCCAGCCCCGCACGACCGTCGGGTCGTTCGTCGACTACTTCGACGCGCTGCTCGGCTGGGAGCGGTTCCGGGCCACGCAGTTCGGGATCCGCCACCACGCGACGATCGCCCTCAACCCCAAGGAGGCGAACGACCCGCGCTGCACCGAGGTGCTCGACGAGATCCCGCGCTACCTCGACAAGGACGGCGTGGTCGCGGTCGGCGAGGTCGGCTACGACTCCATGACCCCCGCCGAGGACGAGGCGTTCACGCGCCAGCTCGCCATGGCGATCGACGCGGCCCTCCCCGTCATGGTCCACACCCCGCACCGCGACAAGCTCGTCGGGACCCACCGCACGCTCGACGTGGTGCGCGAGTCGGGGATCGCCCCCGGGATGGTCGTGGTCGACCACCTCAACGAGACCAACGTCGCGCTCGTCAAGGACGCCGGGGCATGGATGGGCTTCTCGGTCTACCCCGACACCAAGATGGACGAGCACCGCATGGTCTCGATCCTGCTCGAGCACGGCACCGAGCGCGTCCTGGTGAACTCGGCCGCGGACTGGGGGCGCTCCGACCCGCTCAAGACGCTCAAGACCGGGCGCGCCATGCTCGCGGCCGGGTTCACCGACGACGAGGTCGACAAGGTCCTGTGGCGCAACCCCGTCGAGTTCTACGGGCAGTCCGGCAACCTGCTGCTCGACCCCGTGCCGGGGTTCGTCGAGGGAGAGGCGCCCGCGGCGAGCGCGAGCTTCGAGGGCAGCTCGGTGCTGCGCGGGGCACGGGTCTGATGCTGCTGTCCTACTGCACCAACGTCCACCCCGCCGAGGACCTCGACGGGGTGGTCGAGCAGCTCGCCCGGTACGCCGGGCCCGTGCGCGAGGCCGCAGGGCTCGACGTGCTCGGGGTCGGGCTGTGGCTGCCCGCCTCGCTCGCGCACCGGCTCTCGGCCTCGCCGCGCGCGGCCGACGACATGGCCCGGCTGCGGGCCGCGCTCGACGAGCACGGGCTGCAGGTGCACACGCTCAACGCGTTCCCCTACGGCGGGTTCCACGACGACGTCGTCAAGCTCGCGGTCTACTCGCCCACGTGGGCCGACGCCGAGCGGCTCGCCTACACGCTCGAGTGCGCCGAGGTCCTCGCGGCCCTCCTGCCCGACGGCGTGGACGGGTCCATCTCGACGCTCCCGCTCGCGTGGCGCGAGCCGGGCGGGGAGCCCTGGTCGCCCGCGCAGGACGCGATCGCGACCCGGGCGTTCGAGGAGCTCTCGGACGGGCTGCGCGACCTCGCGGCCCGCACGGGCAAGGTCGTGCGCGTCGCGGTCGAGCCCGAGCCCGGCTGCGTGCTCGACACGGTCGAGGACGTCGTGACCTGGCTCGAGGCACGTACCGGCGGGGCGGGCGAGGCCGAGGCGGAGCGCCCGGGGCGCCCGGGGCGTGTCGGGGGCATCGACCCCGCGTTCGTCGGGGTCTGCCTCGACACGTGCCACCTCGCGGTCTCGTTCGCCGACCCGGCCGCGGCCGTCGCGCGGATCACGGGGGCCGGGCTGCGCGTGGTCAAGGTGCAGGCCTCGGCCGCGCTCCACGTGGCCGAGCCGTCGGCACCCGAGGCGCGTGACGCCGTCGGGCAGTTCGTCGAGAAGCGCTACATCCACCAGGTGCGCGAGCTCGCCCCGAGCGGCGACGTCCTGCCCGTCGACGACCTGCCCGACGCGCTGGGCGACGGTGACGCGCTGCCCGGGCTGCCGGGGGACGGCCCCTGGCGCGTGCACTTCCACGTGCCCCTGCACCACGAGCCCGCCGCACCCCTGACCGCGACGACCGACGTGCTGCGCGAGGCCGTCGAGGCCGTGCGCGCAGCGCCCCACGGCGACGAGGCGCACCTCGACGTCGAGACCTACACGTGGGCCGTGCTGCCGCCCGACTCGCCGGCGTTCGGTTCTGCCGGGGCCGTCGAACCGCTCGTGGGAGGCATCGCCGCCGAGCTGCGCTGGGCCACCGACCATCTGCTCACCCCCGGTGCTGCCCCCGGCCCCGTGGAGACCGTGACCATCCCCGCACCCTCAGGAGTCCCCGCATGAAGCCCGTGCTGCTGCTCGACGTCGTCGGGCTCACCGAGAAGGCCCTCGCCCACATGCCCCGCCTGCGCCAGATGGCCGCGGGCGGCTGGCAGACCCAGCTCGCGACCGTGCTGCCCGCGGTCACGTGCAGCGTGCAGGCGACCATGATGACGGGCCTCGCGCCCGCCCAGCACGGAGCCGTGGGCAACGGCTGGTACTTCCGCGAGCTCGGCGAGGTGTTCCTGTGGCGCCAGCACAACAAGCTCGTCGAGGGCGAGAAGATCTGGGAGGCCGCACGCCGCTCGAACCCCGACCACCGGACCGCGAACGTCTGCTGGTGGTACGCCATGGGTGCCACGACCGACGTGACCGTGACCCCTCGGCCGATCTACCACGCCGACGGGCGCAAGTCGCCCGACGCGTACATCCGCCCGCCCGCGCTGCACGACGAGCTCACGGGCCGCTTCGGCGAGTTCCCCCTGTTCACCTACTGGGGCCCGACCGCCGCGATCGCGTCCTCGGCCTGGATCGTCGACGCGACCCGCCACGTCCTGCGCACGCACTCGCCCGAGCTGACCATGGCCTACGTGCCGCACCTCGACTACGACCTGCAGCGGTTCGGCCCCGACTCACCAGAGGCCGACGCCGCGGCCGCCGAGCTCGACACGGTCCTGGCCCCGCTGCTCGACGACGCGGCCAACAACGGGATCGCGGTCGTCGTGGTCTCCGAGTACGGCATCGCCGAGGCGAACCGGCCTGTGCACCTCAACCGCATCCTGCGCCGCGAGGGCCTGCTCGAGGTCTACGTCCAGGACGGCAAGGAGCAGCTCGACCCGTGGACGTCCAAGGCGTTCGCGGTCGCCGACCACCAGGTCGCGCACGTCTACGTCGACGACCCCTCGCGCCTCGCGCGCGTCGCCGACCTGCTGCGGGCCGTGCCCGGCGTCGACGAGGTCCTCGACCGCGAGGCGCAGGCCCGCTACGGGCTCGACCATGCGCGCTCGGGCGATCTCGTGGTCGTCGCCGAGCCGGGAGCCTGGTTCACCTACTACTTCTGGCTCGACGACGCCCGCGCGCCCGAGTACGCACGCGGCGTCGACATCCACCGCAAGCCGGGCTACGACCCGGCCGAGCTGTTCTTCGATCCCGCCGACCCCCTGGCCAAGGCCAAGGCCGGCCTCAACCTCGTCAAGAAGAAGGTCGGGCTGCGCTACGCCATGAGCACCGTCCCGCTCGACGCGTCCTACGTGCGCGGCACGCACGGTCGGCTGCCCGACTCGGCAGCCGACACCCCGCTCATCCTGTGCTCGGAGGCCGAGATCCCGGCGTCGGTCGCGGCGCTGGTCGAGCGCGGGGGACAGGTGCCCGCCGCGGCGATCAAGGGGCTCGTGCTCGAGATGCAGAACCTGGGCGTCAAGGTGTAGGGGCCCGTCGCCCCCTGGTGGGCACAGAGCTGTCAGGACGAGCGTGAACATGGGGCCACGCTCGTCCTGAACGGTCCCTCGGTGTCTTCTGGACCCGGGGACGCCAGAAGGGCGCGACCCGTGGGTCGCGCCCTTCGTCATGCACGCTGCTCCGGGGATCAGGGTCGGCGTGACCGCGAGGTCACGCCGACCCTGAGCACTCTCTGGAGCGGTCGAGGCCTCAGCCGCAGCTGATCGCCTCGTACCCGGCCTCGAACGGCGTCGTGACCTTGACGCCGTCGATGACCGCAGTGCCCGTGACCGTCGCCGCGCCGGCGCCGATCGAGACCTCGCGCGAGTTGAACGACTGCGACGCGGACTTGCCCGGCGCGACGTTCTTGAACGTCTTGGTCCCGAACGGCGTCTCGACCACGACGTCGGCCTTGACGTCACCGTCGTTGACCGCGCGCACCGAGACCTGCGCCTTGCCCGACACGCAGCGCGACTGCGCCGTGACCGAGAGCTCGACCGACGCGTCCAGGGTGGAGACCCCGACCGTCTGCCAGCGCTTGGCCGCCGTGGCGTTGTGCAGGTGCAGCAGGAGCAGCTCGCCCGTGCCCGCCTCGGTGGCCGCGGCCGACCGGTTGACCGTGACGGGTGCGTCGTCGGCGCCCACGAACAGGAGCTGTCCGCCGCCGCTGAACCAGTACGCGGGGTCGTACGGGTCGCCCGTGAACGGTCCGACCCGGTCGATCGACTGGTCGGGCTGCGTCCCGTAGTACGAGTACGTCGCGACCGTGAACGACGGCACGGTGCCCGGCTCGATGCCGAGCTCGCCGATCGCGATCGGCACCACGAGCACGTTGCTGTCGAAGACCGACGTGTCGACGTTCGCCCAGACCGAGTTGACCGGCTCGAGCAGCACGCCCTCGCCCGCCCCGTACTCCTCGCCGTCCGGACCGGTCCAGTCCTTGAGCGTGTACGTGGTCGCCAGGGTCAGGTCCGACTCGTTGTACTTGCGGACCACGGTCTCGAACTCGGCCGAGCCGTCACCGTCCACGTCGGTCTCGACCGACGGGAACATGACCCCACCGAGCGAGGCCCAGTCACCGTCCATGGCCACGCCGATGCCGATCCGCCCCGCGCCCGGGTCGTCGCCCGCGGCCGCGTACTGCGGCGCGCTCGACGTGAAGCCGACAGCGCGGATGTCACCCGACGCGACCGCCGAGGCCGAGGAGCCTTCGGCCGCGTCGGCCTCGAGCCGCGGGCTCGTCGCCTTGAGCTCGAACGGCGCCACGAGCGACGTCCAGCCGCCCGAGGCCACGCCGCGTCCGTCGAGGTCGAGCTCGGCCGACGTGTCCTGGTTCAGGAACGTGACGTCCTTGCCCGTCAGGTCGCTCACGAGCTTCGGCGCTGCCTGGACCGGGACGCGCAGCTCGCTGCCCGACTCCGGCGTCAGGACCAGGCGACCGGTGAGCATGCCGACGAAGTCGCGCGGCACCCCCGAGGTGGTCGCGGCCGACGTCGGGTCGAGCTGCTTCGCGAGCGTCGCCGGGTCGGCCGTCAAGGTCAGCGTGACCGTCCGGGTCTGCCCCGCGGGGATCGTGAGGTTCGCGGGCGAGACCGTGACGGTCGCGCCCCCTGCGGAGCTCGACGTCGTGAACGCCGCCGCGTACTTCACGGTCTGCGAACCCGTGTTCTGCACGTCGACCGTGCGGCGCTCCTTGACGGTCTTGTCCGCCACGGGCACGAGCCCGTACGACACCGAGACCAGCTCCTTGTCCTGCGCCGAGAAGGCGAGGGTCGAGTTCTTCACCGCGTCGACCGCGTCCACGCGCCCCGACCCCACGCGCTCGGGGCCGTACGCCGTGCCCGTGCCGCCCTGACCCGTCCACACGTCGTGCGAGGCCGTGTTCATGACGGCCGTCTTGACCTGCTGCGCGCTCCAGCCCGGGTGGGCCTCCTTGACGAGCGCCGCGATGCCCGCCACGTGCGGGGTGGCCATCGACGTGCCCGACTTGATGCCGGGCTGCGTGAGACGACCCGAGGCCACGGACGAGATCCCCGTGCCCGGTGCGGCGACGTCGGGCTTCACGACGCCCAGCGAGCCGTGCACCCCGCGCGAGGACCCCGCGTTGAGCGTGTCCCCGATCGCGGGGATCTCGACGAACGACGAGTTCGCGAGCGACGGGCCCAGTGTCAGGACGACGCCGCCCGCCTCGATCGCCGGACGCAGCGCGTCGTGGCTCGGGCCCGTGAGCTGCGCGCCCGGGATGCCCGCGTTGCCCGCGATCCCGGCCGCGAAGACCTCGAGCTCGGAGGACAGCAGGACGCCGACCGCGCCGGCGGCCTGCGCGTTGTTGAAACGCGCCGCGCTCCCGCACGCCCGCGTGGCGTCGTCGTCGTCCCAGTAGAGGAACGCGATCTTGCCCGCCGTGGCGGTGGCCTGCGCCGGTGTCAGGGGCGTGCACCCGCTGACCGTGGCGCCCAGGAACGCGACCTCCGCGGTCACGTCGGCGTCGCCCGCGTAGCTCTGCGAGTTCTGCGCGGGATAGGAGCCCGCGACGCCCGCCGGGGCCGTGACCTCGACGCCGTCGAACGTCTGGGTGTTGCCCACCGAGTTCGCGACCGTGAGCGAGGTGCGCGCGTTGCCGGGGGAGCCGCCCACGTCGGTCACGTCGCCCGCGTTGCCCGACGCGACGACCGCGAGCGTGCCCAGGCGCGAGAGCTGGTCGATGAACAGGTTCTCCGGGTCGTCGGCCGGGCTGTTGTCCGAGCCGAGCGACAGGTTCACGATGTCGAGCCGGTCGGACAGGTCGCCGTCACCGTCGGGGTCGGCCGCGAACTCGAGCGCGTCGACCACGACGTTCGTCGAGCCGCCGAGGTCACCGAAGACCTTGAGCGCGTACAGGCCCGACTCGGGGGCCGAGCCCGGCCCGACCGTCCAGTCGGAGATGTCGGTGAGGGTCGTGTAGTCGCCGTCGAACGTCGTCCCGTCAGCCAGGACGCCGTAGCCGCCCGTCGTGCCCGCGACGTGCGAGCCGTGACCCGAGCCGATCGTGTCGAGCGAGTCGATGGGGTTCTCGTCCGGGGTGGGGATCAGCGACGTGCCCGGCACGGTGCCCGACGCGTCGTAGTCGTACCCCGCGAAGTCGTACCCGCCGAGGTACTTGGCGTCGTCGAACGTCCCCGCGGGGACGGGACCCTGGCCCTTGACGCCGTACGCCTCGTCGTAGGCGGCCTGCGTGCCCGGGCCGCCGAAGCCCGCGTGCGTGTAGTCGATGCCCGTGTCGATGATGCCGATCCGGACGCCCTGCCCCGTGTAGCCCGTGCTCTGCCACGCCTCGAGGGCCCGCGTGAACGCGTCGGTGCCCTTGTTGGAGGGCGTCTTGGGGACGATGCGGTAGACCGTGACGACCTTGTCGTCACCTGCCAGGGCCCGGACCTGCTCGGCGTCACCCGTCACGACGACACCGGGGACGAGCTTGCTCGTGACCGACACCTGCTGGGGCGCGCCCGCGGCACGGGCGCTGCGGGCGTTCGTCTGCGCGGGGACGACGCTGTCCGCGAGCTGCTCGACGACTGCCTGGTTGTCCTCGACCTGCGCGGCGCTCGCGCCCTGCTCCGACAGGTCGACCCCCGAGGGGGTGTCGAGCTGGACGAACGCGGTCACGGTCCCGGAGGACTCGGCGAGCGACGGGGCGACCTTGCCCTGGTCGAGCGCGAGCGACTCCGAGGACTGCGAGGTGAGGGTGGGGCCGGACGGGCCGGCCGGGTCGGACGGTGCGGACGCGGCGGGCAGCGCTGAGGCCGCGACCACCGCCAGTCCAGAGACTGCAGCTAACAACGAACGGTGCTTCATCGACACTCATTTCCCCGGTACGGACCGGTGGCGTTGAAGGTGCTTGGTGTTTCCCCCGTTGCGGTCGCCGACGGCTGTGTGCAGACGACCGTGCCTGCACGCTATAGGGGAAGCCGTGCGACCGCGCGTCACGCGGGCCCGGGGCAACAGATCCGGGGGCTGTGGGTGAACACAGGGGACAAACGGGACACGACTCCGACCTGCCCCTAGGATCGGTGCGGGGGCGTGGGACGAGGTTGTCCCGCTGTCGGTCCTCACCCACGTGTCGGTCCTTCGCGAGGTCGCGAAAGGCTCCCGGCCCACGCTGTGAAGGAGCACCACATGTCACGACGCATCACGCGCTTGGCCGCCGTCTCGGCGGTCGTCCTGGTCCTCGGGGGGATCGGTGGGGCACCGGCCCTCGCGAGCGGTCCCGACCTGACGTCGCAGGGATTCCCCACCGACGACCAGGTCTGCACGGTCATCGCGCAGCCGACCCCGGCCGGGCAGGACATCGCCCTGACCCCCGCGCCCACGACCGCGTGCTTCGACACGCTCGGCGAGGCGCTCGAGTCGGTCTCGGGGGAGCCCGTGACGGACCCGCGCGTCCTCGCGGGGGACATCACGGCCCTGCGGGGCTACGCGAACGAGCAGGCGGCCAAGGCGGCGGCCGCGCCCCGGGCGGCGAGAGCGGGCACGGTCACGACCGCCGCCGCCAGCTCCATGATGCTGGGCATCGCGTACAAGAACACCAACCAGACCGGTGGCGCCAAGGTCTTCTACGGCAGCAGCGGCTACGGGTGCATGACGGGCAACACCTACGGGTTCCCCAAGATGTCGGCCTACCTGATGAACAACAACATCAGCTCCATGGCGACGTACGCCCGGTGCTGGTCGACGCTCTACGACGGCGAGAACTACTCGGGCACCACGACCAACTGCGTCCCGCTGTGCACGAGCCTCGGGTCCATGAACGACCGCACCTCGTCGATCGTCTTCCGCCCGGAGGGCAACATCGGCTGACCGGGACTCACGCCTGACCGCCGGGCACGTCGCTCGAGTAGCGGCGTGCCCGGCCGTGTCCCAGGCGGGCCGGCGTCGTGACCGTCACGACGACGTCGCGCCCGATCCACCGTCGCAGGGCATGCGCAGCCGAGCCCGCTGCGGGTCCTCCCGCCCCGGACGCGCCGCCCGGACCGTGGCCCGACGGCGCCCCGCCCGCGGGTGCGTCCGGCACCACGGTCAGGTCGATCGTCCCGTCGGCGCGCTGGTGGAGCTGCCAGGCCGCGATCCCGGCCGCCTGGAGGACCTGGGTCGCGTCGACCGAACCGAGCCAGCGCCCGTCGGCGTGCAGGTAGCGCACGGGCGAGCGCCCCTCGAGGTCGTGCAGCTCGACCCGCCCACCGGGCCCGTGGGGGCGGACGATCCGTGCGCGGTCTCCCGTGCGGTAGCGCAGGAGCGGCAGGTAGGGGTTCTCGTCCGTGGTGACCACGACCTCGCCCGGCGACCCGTCGGGGACGGGCGTGCCGTCGTCGGACAGGATCTCGACCCAGACACGACGCGGCACGACGACGAACGGGCCGTCGTCCGCGCGCGAGGCCACCGCGCCCGTCTCGCGCAGGCCGTACAGGTCGATCACCGGGACGCCCCACGCGGCCCGCAGGCGGGCCCGCGCGGGCGGGGTGAGGTGAGCGGCCCCGCTCACGACCGCGACCGGATGCAGGCCGAGCCCTTCGCGCGCGTCGAGGTCGGCCAGCGCCAGCAGCGGGAGGGGTGAGCTGCTGAGGACCTGCGGGTCGGTCCCGCGCAGGAACGTCGAGCGGTCGGCCGGGTCCCGCCACGCGCCGGGGTCGAGGTTCACGCGCGCCATGAGCGGCACGGCGACGTCGCTCGCGGCCCGACCAGAGGCCGCGTCGAAGCCCGTCATGGCCGACGCGTACGTGAACGCGGCCCGCTGGTCGACGAGGTTCACGAGACCCAGCCGGTCCTCGCGCGGTTCCCAGGCTGCGCCGGCGCCCCGGACGAGGAGGTGGAGGAGCGCGAGGTCGGCCGCGACCGCGACGGGGTGCAGCGGGACGACCACGGCCGCCCCGGTGCTGCCCGAGCTCGTGCCCTCGAGGACGCGCGACAGGTCGACGTCGACGGGCACGAACGACGCGAGGTCGGCCCGCAGGTCGTCACGGGTCACGGGGGGCAGGTCGGTGAGCGGAGAACGAGCGTGGCTCCGGCGCTGGTCCCGGGCACGCCGGTAGCGCGGGACGACCGTGTGCGCGCGCTCGACGAGGTCCGTGACCCACGCGGGGACGTCGCGCCCAGCCGCCGTGCGGGAGGTGCCGGCGCGGAGGGCTGTGCCTGGGCCGGCGTCGTCGCGGCCGTCGTCCCTGGTCCCGGCATCTCTGCCGCTGTCGGCCCCGGCGAACCGGCGCGCGGTCGCGGCGAGCACGGGCAGGTCGTCGGCCGTGAGCCGGTCGCCCGTCGCGTGCACCCAGACCGGTGCCGCCGGGTGGTGACGCAGCGCGTCGAGGCGAGCGGCGCCGTCGGGCGTGAGCGTGGGCCAGCGCTCGGCGTCGTCGAGCGCGACGTTGCCGAACGGTGCGTACTCGCCGAGCAGCGCGTCCGGGACACCGCTGGGGAGGTCGGGGGACCGGGGTGCGTCAGGGGCGGGGGGCACGGGACTCCTCGACGGGTGAGGGACAGGTCGTCGTCGGTCGTCGCACTGTACGTGAACGGTCGGGCTGCTGGGGTGGCGGGGCTCGATGGGCTCGCGCTCTGCGACGCGCTCACGAGCGCGGCTCGCCCCCCTGGCCCGCGCGACGCCTCAGTAGTTCGCGTACTGCGCGGCGGCCTCGGCCGCGCGCTTGGCCGCGAGGGCCTTGGCGAGCTCCTCCGAGCGCCGGACCTCCTCGGCCATCTCCCGGTCGACGCGACGCTGCTCGACCGTGCTGACCGCGGACCAGCGGTCCTCGGCGACCGCGTCGCTCTCGCCCGCGGGGCGCAGCCGTGCCGCGCGCAGGAACGCGCGTGCGGCCTCCTCGCGCCCCTCGGGGGACGAGACCCAGGTCTGCGGGTCGCGCACGGGCGCGAGATCGTGCGCGAGGGCGTCGACCACGGCGAGGAGCCAGGCAGCGGGGCCGTCGGGCGCGGCCTCCCGCAGGTGGGGCAGGTGCGTGAGCTCGGGAGCGCGCACGAGCCAGACCGCGATCCCGGCCCCGGCGCGCGAGGCCGCGGGCGCCCCCGCCCCGCACGTGCGGTCGAGCGCGGTGCGGGCGTGCGCGTCGAGCTGCCACCAGCCGGGCACGCTCAGAGCCAGGAGGTCGACGGCGTCGCCCACCAGGGCGGGCACGTGCACCCCGGGGTCGAGCACGTCGGGCGGCGTGAGCGTCAGGCGCTGCACGAGGACCGCGAGGGCGGGGCCCTCGACCGTGGGCCGGGAGGATCGGGGTCCGACGGAGCCGGCGGGCCCGGCAGAGGTGGTGTCAGCGGGCACGGTCCGCTCCCTTCGTGGTCCACAGCGTGCGGGAGAAGTCGCGCGAGAAGCGCACGAGGTCTTCGGTCGAGCTCACCGCGAACGTCCGGTAGCCGGGCGCCCAGCCGGCGACGCGTCGGGCGAGGCCGTCGCTGCCCTGCAGGACCAGGCTGCCGCCGCCCCCTGCGGCCCGGACGGCGCGCGCCGCGAGCGTGTCGTCGGGCGCGGCTCGCGGTGCGGAAGGGTCGAGCGGCCAACCGCCCAGGTGGTCGAGGAACATCGAGCTGATCCCGTCGTCGGAGATGACCGACACGTGCGCGGGTCGGGTGCGCACGGGCGGGGCGCCCGTGACGGGGTCGCCCAGGTGGGTGCGTTCGAGCAGGGGGACCGGGAACGAGGTGCCGCCGCCGAAGTGCGCGACGATCGCCGCGAGGATCGCGTCGGCGTCGCGCGTGAAGCCGTCGGTCCCCGCGATCTGCCCGGGTCCGCTCCACGTCGTGGCCTGGACGCGTGCCCCGGCGCGCAGCGCCGACAGGGCCAGGACCGCCCCGGCCAGGGCGATGGGCGCGAGCCGCTGCTGGGGGTCGGGCATGGACCCCGACGAGTCGAGGTACAGGTCCAGGTCGCACGGGCGCGGCGCGGGGTCGTGCCCGTCCTGCTGCTCGTGCACGCGGCGCACGGTCGTGACCCCCGGGACGATCACGGGCGAGCGCAGCACGGTCGCGGCCCAGTCGACGTCGGCCAGGTCCTCGCCCAGGTCCCACTGCTCGTGCCCGCCGAGCAGCTCCTCGTCGACCGGGGAGTCTGTGCGCACGGGGAAGGGGACGAGGAAGCGCATGGCGTGCTCGCGGTACCAGCGCGCGGCGGACTGCGCGCTCGACGTCGTGAGGCCGAGCAGCCGCAGGACCGCGTCGTAGTGCGCGGGCGAGATGGCCTGGCCCAGGGCGTCGGCGGCCCCGGTCGTGTCGCTCGCCGCGACCGGTAGGGGACGCTCCTCGTCCGGGCCCGACGGCGTCGCGCCCGTCACGCGCGGATCGACCGCCGGGTGCAGCACGGGTCGTCCGAGCGTGGGGTCGGTCGCGAGGCCCGCGGGCACGGCTCCCGCGGGCTCCGACTGCGAGCACAGGACGCCGTGCTGCCCGCCGGAGGCTGCGGCGCTCGCGCCGTCCGCCGCGGGACCTGCTCCGTCGGCCGAGCCCCCCGGCGCGGCGCCCGGCTCGTCGGACGGCGGGGCCACGAGCAGCGGGCGGATCAGGGCGGCGAACCCGCCCGCACCCCCCACGGGGTCGTTGGCGTAGGCCCGCACGAGGCGCGCGCACAGGCTCGCCTCGCGCTCGGGCACCGGATGGTCGGGATGGGTCAGCGTCCCGCGGGGCAGGCCCCAGAGGATCTCGTCGGTCCGCATGACCATCTGCGCGAGCGGTGCCCGTCCTGCGCCGAGGGCCGCGAAGATCGCCGCCATGTCGAGGCCCGCGCGCCGCTGCAGGCGGTCGTTGACCAGCAGGTCGGACCACAGGTTCGCCATGGCCCCCGCGAGCGGGTCCAGGTCGACCAGCCCGTCCCGGACGCGCGAGAGGATCCGGGCGCTCGTCGTCAGGTCGCCCGGGGACAGCAGGTGGTGCCCGATCTCGTGCGCGAGCACCGCGACCGCGTGGTCCTCGAGCCCGCGCTCGGCGATGTCGTCGAGGTCGATGTGCACCTCGACGTCCACGGTCGAGAACCACGCGAACGACCCGACGTCCTGGGGCCGGTCGTCGCCGTGGTGCAGCACGGGCGCGTGCAGGCGGGTCTGCGTGCCCCAGGCGGCCAGGGCCTCGGGCCAGGCCGCGAGCCACCGGTCGCGGAGCCTCGTGCGCGACGGTGCGTGCCGCGTGCCGGCGCCGGGCGCCGGGGGGAGCGACGCGGAGCCGTCCGCCGCCGTCGGGCACGGCGTGGGCGTACCCGTCATCGGGGCGCCCGTACCAGGTCGAGCGAGTACGAGTGCTCGCGGCTGACGAGCGTCAGACGGGTCGAGGGCGTGAGCGTCGAGGCCTGCCCGGTCACGTCGTCGAGCCAGGGGACGCCGGCGGGCGGGGTGCGGTCGGTCGCGCCCGGGGCAGGCCGTTCCTCGGCCCCCGGGGCGGCGCGCAGCGCGGCCCACCCGTGGACGTCGCACACGAGCGTCCAGTCCTCGGCCTGGGGCCGGGCCGTGCGGACGGCCCACAGCAGGCCGGGCTCACCGGGCAGCGGCCCGACGACGAGCGGCAGCGTGAGCCACGGACCGCCGAACCCGCGGAAGCCCCCGAACCGGCTGACCGCGGGGGCCGCGCCGTGCGAAGCGGCCGCGGCCTGCCCGGGCCACCACCACGGGTCGTTCGCGTGCCGCTCGAGGACCGCGCCGACGTCGGTCCCCGGGGCCAGGTCGAGCGCCGCCGCGGCGACGGGCGAGGGGAGCGACGCCGCGGCGCGCAGCGCGGCCTGCCGGTAGCGGACGAGGCCGCTGCGCCACGCTGCGACCAGGACGACGTCGCGGACGGTGGCGGCAGGCGAGCCGGGCGCTGCGAGCCCCTCGGACGCCGGCCCGCCGCGGGCCGCGAGCGTCGCGGCTCCTGCGACCTCGGCCGCAGCGGACACACGCCGTCCCCAGCCGGTCGCGTCCCCGCGCGCCGCGACCGGGCGCGCCGCGTCCGTGAGCGCGGCCACCGTGACGGCCGGGGCAGTGCGCAGCCACGGCAGGACCTGGGGCGCGAGCGCGAGGACCGCCCACCGCTCGGCCGAGTCGGGGCGCCACCGGCGAGCCGCCACGCACCGGGTCGCCGTGGACACGAGCGCGTCCACGACGCCCGCGAGCTCGCCGGCGTCGAGCGCGGGCGCGAGCCCGTCGACGACCGGGCGCAGCTCGCGCACGGCCGCGGCCACGTCGTCGCGGTCCGCACCGAGCGCGACCGCGCGCGCGAGCACCGCGTTGAGGTGGTCGCGCTCGCGCACCAGGTGCTCCGCGAACGGCGAGCGCGTCGGGGAGTCCTCGCCGGGGCCGGGGCCGGGGCCCGAGCCGCGGCCGCCGTCGGGCCGAGCGTTCACTGCCCGCTCCAGCGCAGCCACGCGAGGTAGTTCGTGTAGCGCTGGTGCGCGTACTTCAGGACCAGGGCGTCCTCGTAGACGTTCCCGTGCAGCTTGACCGCGTCCTGCCACAGGGACAGCAGCCCCTCGATCTGCGCGGTGCGCCGCAGGACCTCGGCCTCGCCCAGCCCCTCGAGGCCCGCCTCGACCGCCGAGAGGATCTCGGCCACGGGGTCGTCCTGGTCGAGCCCCGCGGCGTCGTACTGCTGGCAGGCCGTGTCGAACAGGTCCCGGATCCACGAGACGCGGTCGGCGCGCAGGGGCTCGCGCTCCTCGTCGTCGAAGGGTGCGGACTGCAGGTCGGGGACCAGCTTGTCGTGCAGCACGAAGGGGAGCACCGCGCGCAGGTCCGCGAGGTCCACCTCGGCGTTGCCGCGGAAGAACGCCATGGCCTTGGCGTACGAGATGAGCGACTGCAGGGCCCGCACCGAGAGCCCGTTGAGGGTCTGCGCGCCGATGTCGCCCAGCCGGTCGCGGCCCGTGTCGGCCGCGGCCAGGAGGTGCGGGTCGATCCCCGCGAGCTTCGCGGTGTCCTTGGTGCGGTACTCGAACTGCCACGCGGCCCGCTCCAGCACCTCGAGCTGGCTCGCGAAGAACTCCAGCCGTCGCCGCACCGGGACCGGGATGCGCACCGCGAGCACGTCGCGGTGCAGGCGGTCGTGCTCGTCGGCGTCGAACACGATCTCGGGGGGCACGTTCTCCTCGGGACGCACCCCGCGCTCGGCGCGCGCGACCAGGTCGCCCAGGAAGCGGTTGTTGAACGGCAGCGCGTGCACGACGACGTCGATCCGGTCCCGCAGCGCGTCGACGACCTGGTAGGTCCCACCGCCCGCGTCGTCGTTCGCCGTGAGGTACCAGGCGGCGGCACCCGTCTCGTAGACCTGGTCGTAGACCTCGACGTAGCCGTCGGCCAGGACCGTCAGGAGCGCCGACTGCGTGCGCGTCGGGATGCGGTTGTACTCGTCGACGATCTTGACGCGCATGCCCAGCCACGTGCGCCACGCGACGTCGACGTCGGCGAGCGAGTCTGCCTGCACCAGGTCCTTGGGCAGGGGCGTGCCGAACAGGTCCGAGACCGTGAGCTGCGGGTGCCCGTGCTGCATCGCGCGCCGCACGTCCCGGACCGGGTAGCCCGCGAGGACGCCCATGAGGACGGCGCTCGCGGTCTTGCCGCGCCCCGGGCCGCCGACCATGAGGCACCGGCCTCGCACCGCGAACGTCAGCAGCGGGAGCAGCACGAAGCTCGAGTACGACTGGTCGCTCGGCAGGTTCAGGCGTGCCCGGGAGTCCCCGAGGCGGAACGAGACGTCCGGGGCCGTGGGGCCGGCCGAGAACTCGACGTCGTAGTGCGGGCTGATGATCGCGTGGTTGACGACCCAGAAGTACGCCTGGCGCAGCTTCTCGTCGAGCGGCGCGAACGTCGTCGAGCCGTGACTCGTCCCGGCTGTGCCCGGGGCGCCGGACACGGGCGTGCGGAACAGGTCCGCGACGTCCAGGTCGAAAGGGTTCGTGGCCGCCGGCCCGGGGCGCGTGGGAGCGGAGGAGACGTGGTCGAGGTCCTGCTGCTCGGCGGGGGTCACGGAGCGATTCTGCCAGGAGAGTGCGTGGGTCTTCGCCGTGACGTAGAGGGTTCTCGTCGAGAAAGAGGTCTGGGGACCTCTACCTCGACGGAAACCCTCTACCTCGTCGATCTACCTCGACCGTGCGGCGGAGGTCCGCCTCCTCCCGAACGCCTTGGCGGCCTCGACGAGGAGGAACACCACGACCGAGAGCCCGAGCGTGATGCCCCACTCGCGCAGCCCGATCGGCGCCGAGCCGAACCACGAGTGCATGAAGGGCGCGTAGACGAACACGGCCTGCAGCGCGACGAGCGCGCCCGCCGAGCACCAGACCGCCCGGTTGCCCCGCAGGACCGCGAACGTGATGGACGACCGGTCCAGGAAGCGGCAGTTGAACAGGTAGGCGAGCTGGCCGAGCGCGAGCATCGTCACGGCCGTGGTCTGGGCCTCGGGGACGCTCATGCCCTGGTCGCGCTCGACGAAGTACACGGCCATGGTCGCGCCGCCGATGAGGACCGAGACGAGCAGGACCCGTCGCAGGTAGGCCGCGGTGAGGATCGAGGCCTTGGCGTCGCGCGGCGCGCGCGACATGATGTCGGGCTCGGCGCGCTCGTTGGCCAGCGCGAGAGACAGCGTGACGGCCGTGACCATGTTGATCCACAGGACCTGCACGGGCTGGAGCGGCAGCGCCCACCCGAGCAGCACCGCGACGAGGATCACGAGCGACTGCGCGCCGTTGGTCGGCAGCAGGAACAGGACCGACTTGCGCAGGTTGTCGTAGATCCGTCGCCCCTCCTCGACGGCCCGCTCGATCGTCGCGAAGTTGTCGTCGGCCAGGACCACCTCGGCGGCCTCCTTGGTCGCCTCGGTGCCCTTGATCCCCATCGCGACGCCGACGTCGGCCTGGGTCAGCGCGGGGGCGTCGTTGACGCCGTCGCCCGTCATGGCCACGACCTGCCCGCGTGACTGGAGCGCCGAGACGATGCGGATCTTGTGCTCGGGGCTCGTGCGCGCGTAGACGTCGACGTCCTCGACGACCGCGCGGAGCTCCTCGGTGCTCATGGCCTCGAGCTCGGCACCCGTCAGGACCTGGGGCGCAGGTGCTCCGGCCCCCGCGCCGGTCGGTGGCACGATCCCCATCTCGCGGGCGATCGCGAGGGCCGTGCCCGAGTGGTCGCCCGTGATCATCTTGACCGTGATCCCGGCGTCCTGGCACTGGGCGATGGCCTCGATCGCCTCGGGGCGGGGCGGGTCGACGATGCCGACCAGTCCGACCAGCTCGAGGCCCGCGTCGACGTCCTCGGGGGAGAGCGTCGTCCGACCAGGGGCCGCACCGGCGCGCGCGGCGGCCAGGACCCGCAGGCCCTGGGCGCCGATCGCGTCGATCTGCTCGTACCAGAGGTCGCGGTCGAGCGGCTCGGGCCGCCCGTCCGCACCGGTCTGGGTCGCGCACCGGTCGAGCACCCGGTCCGGGGCACCCTTCACGAGGACGTGGAGACCGCCGTCGGGGTCCTGGGTCAGCGTGGCCATGTACTTGTTCTCGGACTCGAACGGGACGAGCGCGACGCGCCGCCACCCGGTCGGGTCGAACCCGGCCTTGAGGCCCAGGGTCCGCAACGCTCCCTCGGTCGGCTCGCCCACGAGCCGCCAGCCCGGCGCGTCGCCCTCGCCGGCGTCGTCGTCGTGTCCGCCCTGTCCGTCGGTCCCCTCGGGGCCTCGGTCCTCTCCCTCCACGGTGGACCGGACGATCCGGGCGTCGTTGCACAGCGTCATGACCTCGGCCAGCCGCCGCAGGTCGGCGTGCTCGGCCAGCAGCGCGGGGGAGCCGTCGAGGTCGACCTCGCCGTCGGGCGCGTAGCCGATCCCCGTCACGGCGTACTCGTGCGCCGCGGTCCGCACGGTGCGGGCCGTCATCTCGTTCTTGGTCAGCGTCCCGGTCTTGTCCGAGCAGATCGTGGTCACCGAGCCGAGCGTCTCGACGGCCGGGAGGCGGCGCGTGATCGCCCGTCGTCGGGCCATCTGCTGCACGCCCAGCGCGAGCGTGATCGTCACGAGGGCCGGCAGGCCCTCGGGCACGGCCGCGACCGCGAAACCGATCGCCGCCGAGATCAGCTCGGGGGTGTCGAACCCGTGGACCACGCGCCCGATGACCACCATGACCACGGCCATCACGAGGATCAGGACCGCGAGCTTCTTGCCGAACGCGTCGAGCGTCCGCGACAGGGGGGTCTCGAGCGAGTCCACCTCGGAGATCAGGGTCTGGATGCGGCCGATCTCGGTCGTCTCGCCCGTCTCGACGACCACGCCCGTGCCCGTCCCTGCCGAGACGAGGGTGCCCGAGAACAGCATGCTCGACCGGTCGCCCACCCCGGCGCCGGCGGGGACGGGGTCGCTCGACTTGGACGCAGGGACCGACTCACCCGTGAGCGCCGACTCGTCGACCCGGAGGTTGACCCCCTCCAGCAGCCGCAGGTCGGCCGGGACGCGGTCGCCCGACCGGACCCGCACGACGTCGCCCGGGACCAGGTCGTCGGCGTCGATCTGCGTCCAGGCGCCGTCGCGCCGGACCTGCGCGTGGACCGACAGCATGCTGCGGATGCCGTCGAGCGCCTTCTCGGCCCGGCCCTCCTGGACCAGCCCGATCGCGGCGTTGATGACCGCGACCGCGAGGATCACCGTGAAGTCGATCCAGTCGCCCACGATCGCCTTGAGCGCGGCCGACACGAGCAGGATGTAGATGAGGACGTCGTCGAACTGCGAGAGCACCCGGCGCCACCAGGGCGTGCGCGCGGGCGGGGCCAGCCGGTTGGGGCCCACCTCGGCGAGCCGCGTCCGGGCCTGGTCGGCCGTGAGCCCCTCGTCGCTCGACCCGACCTCGGCCAGCACCGCCCGTGGCGGGAGCGCCCAGGGCGTCGGCTCGGCGGTCGCGGTCGCGGTGGGGGAGTCCGAGGCGCTCATGCGTCCATTCAAACCCGGCGGGCCCGCGACCACGCGGCGAGCCGCCGGGGTGGGACGAAGCGTTCCACGGCCCCTCGGCCCCACCGGGCGCGGCGCCCGGGGACCTCCTACGGTGAGGGAGACGTCGCGCAGGTCGCGCGACCGTGAGGAGGACGTACCGTGCTGGTCTCCACCATGAACGATGTCCCGGGCCGGACCGTGCAGCAGGTCATCGGCGAGGTGACCGGGCTGACCGTCCGGTCGCGCAACGTCGGCGCGCAGATCGGGGCGGGGTTCAAGTCGATCGTCGGCGGCGAGCTCAAGGGCTTGACCAAGCAGCTCCAGCAGTCACGCGACGAGGCCGTGGCCCGCATGGTCGAGGAGGCCACGGCGCAGGGCGCCAACGCGATCCTCGCGATGCGCTACGACAGCGACGAGGTCGGCAACGGCTATCAGGAGATCGTGGCGTACGGGACGGCCGTGGTGCTCGCGCCCTGACGGCGGGGGTGCGCCCGAGGGGCGCTCGCGGCCCGGCTCAGTAGGCGTCGGTCCCGGCCTGCGTCATGGGCGCGGCCACGGCGCGGGGCGTGGCGAGCAGCGGCCCGACGGCGTCGATCGCGCGGGCGAGCCTGCTCGCCCGGTCTCCGCGCACCTCGAGCCACGGCACGTCCTGCCCGGCCAGGACCTCCCGGAAGCGGTCCTGCATCGCGTGGCGGATGTGCTCGCCGTCGCGCAGCCCGTCCTGGACGAACGGGATCTCGTCGCCCGTGAGGAGGTAGAGGTCGGGACGGCGGGTCGCGGCGAGCGCCTCCACGCTCGCCGACCGTGAGCCGACGTAGCGCTCGTGCCACAGGGTCGTCGCGAGCACGTCGGTGTCGCACACGACCAGGGGGACCGGGGTCAGGGCCGCGGCCTCGTCCTCGCGCCGGGCCTGCTCCCGGGCGACGAGGTCGAACTCCGCGGTGTGCCACGGCGCCTCGAGCCCGCCCGGCCGGACCTCCGACCACTCGCGGCCGAACTCGAGCACGGGTTCCAGGCGGTAGTGCTCGGCGAGCTCGGTGGCCAGGGTCGTCGAACCGGTCGACTCGGCACCGAGCACCACGACGCGGCGCGCGAACCACGCTCGGACCGAGGCGGGCAGCGCCCACCAGTGCGCCCCGGGGTCGGCGCGGACCGCGGTCCCGGACACCGAGACCACCGCGCGGCCCGGGTCGACCTGGACCCACTCGGCGTCGAACCGGCGAGCCAGCTCGACGCCGTACCGGTCCGACGTGAACACGGCGTCCACGGGGGCGTCGGCGGGGTCGAGGAGCGACTCCATGACCTTGACGTGCTCGGCCCACGCGTCGGGGCTCGCGTAGTCGACCGGGGCGTCGTCGAGCCCCGTGACGACGTGCGCGCCCGGCACCTCGGCCCGCAGCCACCCGGCGCGGACCTTGCCCGGGATCGACTCCTGCGAGGCCGTGAGCACCTGGACGGTCACGCGCTCGCACCGCGACAACGCCGTGCGCACGAGGTTCACGTGGCCCGCGTGCACGGGGTAGAACTTGCCGATCACGAGGCCGTGCGCGAACCGGGTCATCGGGCGTCCTGCCGGGCCGCGGGCGCGGCGCCGTCGGGCTCCGTGGGCGCGCCCGTGCCCCCGCCCGTGTGCGTGCCGGCGCGCAGCTCGGCCGACCAGTCGCGCAGCCCCAGCGCGCACAGGCCGATGAAGCCCACGTAGAGGACGGCCGTCAGCCACAGTCCTTGGCTCGCGTAGAGGCCGACGAGCATCACGTCGGTCACGATCCACACCCACCAGCTCCCCACCCACTTGCGCCCCAGCATGAGCTGGGCGACCAGGCTCGTCGAGGTCGTCAGGGCATCCCAGAACGGCACGGTCGAGTCGGTCCACGTCGACAGGACCCAGACCAGCAGCGCGGTCGCCGCGGCGGCGCCCGCCGCAGCGGCGGGCCAGACCCACGCGGGGGTCCGTCGCACGGTCAGCGCACGGTGCGCCTCGCCGCCGCGCACCCACCAGTACCAGCCGAGCGCGCCCAGCACGAGGTACACGACCTGGAGCCCCGCGCCGGCGTAGAGCCCCGTCGAGGCGAACAGGACCACGTACACCGCGTTGTTCGCGAGACCGATCGGGAAGGTCCACACGTTCTGCCGGACGGCCAGCCAGACGCACAGGGCGCCCGTCACGAAGCCGATGATCTCCTCGATGCTCACCGGGACACCCTAGGGGCACCCGGGGGCGGGGCGGGCGACGGACCCTTCTGCGAGCGGCCCGCCTCCGGGGTTACCGTCGGTACGCACGGTCCTGCACCCCTGATCCCCCGCTCGAAGGAGCCACATCATGGCAGTCCGCACCGCACGCACCGCATGGAACGGCACCCTCCAGGAGGGAACCGGACAGGTCGAGCTCACGAGCTCCGGCGTCGGGACGTTCGACGTCAGCTTCCCGCGCCGCACGGCCGACGCGGCCGAGGGAGTCACGAGCCCCGAGGAGCTCATCGCGGCCGCGCACACCTCGTGCTACGCGATGCAGCTCTCCGGCGTGATCGGCGCCGCGGGCGGCACGCCCCTCGCGCTCGACGTGTCGGCCGACGTCACGCTGACCCCGGACCCTGCGGGCGGCCTGCGGATCTCCGCGATCGCCCTCACGGTCCGTGGCGAGGTCGACGGCCTCGACGAGGCCGGCTTCCTCGAGGCGGCGGAGACGGCCAAGGCCACGTGCCCGGTCTCCAAGGCGCTCACGGGCACGACGATCACGCTCGACGCGACCTACGAGTCCTGACCCGGAACCTCCGAGTCCTGACCCGGACCCCGCGGGCCGCCGGGCGCGAGGAGGGCGGCTCGACCGAGCAGCCCGCACCACGCGCCCGGCGTGCCGCGGCTCGCGGCCGCCGACCCTAGTGCGGCAGCAGCGGCGGGCTCTGGGTCCCGGCACCCTCGACAAGCCCGTCGACGACCTCGGTGACGGTCGACCGGGCGTCGTGCGACGGTGCCCAGCGCAGCAGCCGGCGCGCCCGCGACGCGTCGAGGACCGGTACCGCGAGCGCGACGTCGAACCAGCCCGGGTCGAGCGGGACGGCTCGTGCCGCCCAGGCCAGGGCGACCAGGCGGCGCAACGACGTGGGCGAGACCTCACGGAGCCGTCCCTGCGAGACGATCGCGGCGACGTCGGGCCCTGAGAGGACCTCCGGAGCGGCGACGTTGAACGTGCCCGCGTGGCGCCCCACGAGGATCGCGCGGTAGGCCTCCGCGAGGTCGTCCGCGTGGACCACCTGGAGCCGCATCCCGCGCGGCCACACGAGCGTCGGCAGGAAGCCCTTGCGACGCAGCGGCAGGGGCAGGAGCCGCCCGAAGAACAACCGGGACACCTCGCTCGCGGCGTCGCGCTGGAACGTGAACGGTGCGCGCACGCGCGTCACCACGACGCCCGGGTGAGCGGCCGAGAACCGGTCGAGGAGCTCTTCGACCTCGACCTTCTGGGCGCTGCTGACCGACCCCGCGATGCCCGCGGTGGGCCAGTACTCGTCTCGCGGGACGTCGTCGAACGCGGGCGAGCACGCGCTCGCGCACGACGCGACGACCAGGTGCCCCACCCCCGCGCGCGCCGCGGCCGCGGCGACCCGCCGCGTGCCCTCGACGTTGACGCGGGCCAGCTCGTCCCGGTCGTGCGCGGGATCGATCGCCCACGCGAGGTGCACGACGGCGTCCGCGCCCACGAACGCCCCCTCGAGCCGCGAGGTGACGACGTCCTCCGGGTCCCTCAGGTCGCACCGCACCCACTCGGCGGTGTCGAACGGCGGGACGACCGTGCTCGAGCCGTCCGCGCGCGGCACCCGGCTCGCGACCCCCACGACCGAGGTCACGACCGGTTCGACCGCGAGCCGGCGCAGCAGGGCCGACCCGACGTTGCCGCTCGCACCGACGATCACGACGCGCATGAAGTCTCCTCTCGTCGCCCGTTTTCCCAGGCTACCGACGATGGGCCGCCTCGGCCGGGGGACGTGCGACCTTCACCCGGACGGCAGGGGACAAGGTGCGCTCCCCGGCGGTCCAACGGAAGATCGACGGGAGGCTGCCGCGGCGTATCCCGGTGGGCCTCGCCACGAGAGGACCCGAAGGTGCAGATCACGTTGGACGCCGTCCAGGTCGAGGGCCGGCGCGCGCCGATGCTCGAGGCCACCACCCTCAGCGTCTCGTCGGGCGAGTGCGTGCTCCTCGCGGGCGAGCCCGGGCACGGGCACACCGCGCTCGCGCTCGTCGCGACCGGGCGCCTCGCGCCGTACACGGGGACGGTCACGCTCGTGGAGGACGACGGCTCGACCACCACGTCCACGGCCGAGCTGCGTCGTGTCACGGCCGTGGTCGACGTGCCGGGCATCTCCGAGCCCGACGAGGCGCTCACGGTCGGCGACGTCGTCGCCGAGGAGCTCTCGCTCGCGGGCCGGCGGTCGCTGCCCGGCGACGCCACGCGGTGGCTCGCGGACCACGACCTGCTCGACCGTCGGGGCGAACGCATCGACGCGCTGCACGGCGCGGTGCGGACCGCGCTCCTGTCCTCGCTCGCGTCCGAGCGCAAGGACGTCCGGTTCGTCGTGCTCACGCTCCCCGACCGGCACAGCGGCGAGCCGTCGGGCTGGTGGTCGGTCGCGGAGTCCCTCGCCTCGCTCGGGTACGGGGTCCTGGTCGAGTGCACGCGGTCCTCGGCCCGTGACCTCGGGGCGGAGCTGCCCCCCGCTCGCGGCGCGGACGCCCTGCGGGCCGCGCCCGTCGAGGCGTTGCGGACCCGGCCCGAGCCCGCGGTGCTCGCACCGGTGGGCGGTGGTCCCGAGGAGGAGGGCGTCGAGGAGACCGACCCGACCCGGCTCTTCGACCGCGAAGCCCCCGGCCGGCACCAGGCCACCGGCGAGGCCCCTGGCGGTGCCGAGCCGCCGGCGCCCGCCGGCGCAGCGGACCCTGTCGTGCCCGTCGAGCCCGTGCCCGTCGTGCCCGACGCTCCCGCCCCCGGGAAGGAGACCGACCGATGACCGCCATCCGCCTGGGCATCTCGGAGCTGCGGCGCATCAGCGCGGGCACGCTGCCGAAGCTCGCGATCCTCGCCATGATCGTCATCCCGACGCTCTACTCGGGCCTCTACCTGTTCGCCAACGAGAACCCGTACGACAAGCTCCACGAGATCCCCGCGGCCCTCGTGGTCCAGGACCGCGGCGCGACGGTCGAGGACGCGGCCGACGGCACGTCGACCCAGACCAACTTCGGTGACGAGGTGGCCGAGCAGCTGCTCAGCGGCGACGGCGGGTTCGGCTGGGTCGAGACGAGCCAGGCCGACGCCGAGGTGGGCGTGCGCTCCGGGCGCTTCGACGCGGCGCTCATCATCGGGCCGACGTTCTCCGAGGACCTCGCGTCCTCGGGCAAGTTCGAGCCGCAGCAGGCGAGCCTGATCCTCATCACCAACGACGCCAACAACTATCTGGCCGCGACCATCGCCGACACGATCGTCGGCAAGGTCCGCGACTCGATCGCCGAGCAGGTCGGCACCGAGGCCGCGGACACGTTCCTCAAGGGCTTCGCGTCGATCCACACCAACCTCGCGAGCGGGGTCGACGGCGCCCAGAAGCTGGTCGACGGCGCCACGCAGCTCTCGGACGGGACCGTCCAGCTCGTCGACGGCACGGCCCGGCTCGCCTCGGGGGCAGGGGAGGCCGCGAGCGGTGCGTCGCAGCTCGCGACGGGGGCCGACGAGCTCGCGACCGCGAGCGGAAGGCTCTCCTCGGGCGCGGCCACGCTGTCCGACGGGCTCGACACGCTGCGCAGCAAGACCGCGAGCCTTCCGTCCCAGACGCAGGAGCTGGCCGACGGTGCGCAGCAGGTCGCGGACGGCAACGCCCAGGTCGCGGGCTACGGGCAGGAGGCGGCCGCGGCGGCGAGGGACGTCGTCGGGCAGCTGGGGAACGCCCAGACGGACGTCGCGGCCCTGCTCGCCGAGCTCGTCGCCTCGGGCGAGCTCACCCAGGAGCAGGCGGACCGGATCCTGCCCGTGGTGACCCAGGTGATCGACGACGTCACGCCGCGCGTGGAGGCCGCCGCGACCCAGGTCGAGGGCGCGTCGCAGAAGCTCGACGAGCTCAGCTCGGGCTCGGCGCAGGTCGCGGCGGGGGCAGCGACCCTCGCGGGCGCGACCCCCGCGCTCACGCAGGGCATCGCGACCGCAGCGTCGGGAGGCGACCAGCTCGCCTCGGGCGCGGCGCAGCTCGACGCGGGCGCGGACACGCTCGCGAGCGGGGCGGGCACGCTCGCCTCGGGCACGGCCCAGGTGTCCGACGGCGCCACGGAGCTGGCGTCCTCGAGCGTGACCCTGCGCGACGGGACGGGCGAGCTGCTGTCCGGCATGACCGAGCTGCGGGACGGGCTCGTGGCAGGGCTGGGCAAGATCCCCGACGTCGACGAGCAGACGCAGGAGGACACCGCGAAGACGATCGGCAACCCCGTCGAGGTCAAGAAGGACACGATCGCCAACGCCGGGACGTACGGGGCAGGGCTCGCCCCCTTCTTCATGTCGCTCGCGGCGTGGATCGGGGCCTACGTGCTCTTCCTGCTCGTGCGTCCGCTGTCGACCAGGTCGCTCGCGGCCGGACGGCCCGCGTGGCAGACCGCGCTCGGCGGGTGGATCCCCCCGGCCGTGATCGGGATCGCGCAGGTCGCGCTCATGTTCACGGTCGTGAAGTTCGCGCTCGACATCGACCCCGTCTACGCCGTGGGGACCGCGGTGCTGCTGGTGCTCGCGTCCGCGACGTTCGTCGCGATCCTCCAGGCGCTCAACGTCTACCTGGGGGCCGTGGGGCAGTTCCTGGGGCTCGTGCTCATGCTGGTCCAGCTCGTCACGGCCGGCGGGACGTTCCCGTGGCAGACGATCCCGGAACCGCTGCGCTCGCTGCACCGGTTCCTGCCCATGTCCTACACGGTCGAGGGGCTGCGGCAGCTTCTGTACGGCGGGGACCTCGCGACGGTCGCGCGCGACGTCGGGGTCCTGCTCGTCGTGCTCGCGGTCGCGCTGCTCGCGACGACCTATGCGGCGTACAAGCAACGGGTCTGGAGCCCGTCGAGGCTGCAGCCCGAGCTCGTGCTCTAGCGATCGGTCCCGGTCCGCGGGGCCGAGATGCGGCGGACGGGGGTCGAACCGCCGGGACGACCCCCGTCGGCCGCATCTCGCGGCGGACGGGAACCCGCGTGCCGCCATCGGCTCGGGGCGCAGTGCCGCGCAGTGCCGGGCGCAGTGCCGTGACGACGGTCCCGGGATAGGTTCGGACCCACACCCTGTCCCCCCGAGAACCAGGAGTCGACCCACGATGAAGCTCGCCGAGGCCCTCGCACAGCGCGCCGACCTCCAGCGCCGGCTCGCCCAGGTGGCGAGCCGTGCGGTCGCCAACGCACGGCACCAGGAGGGGGACCGGCCCGCCGAGGACCCCGTGGCCCTGCTGGCCGAGCACGAGCGGCTCGCGGCACAGCTCGAGTCGCTCATCGCCCGGATCAACGCGGCCAACCTCGCGACCGAGGTCGAGCCGGGTCTGACCATGACCGCGGCGCTCGCCCGCCGGGACGTGCTGCGCCTGCGGCACCGTCTGCGGACCGACCTCGCCGACGCGGCGTCGGCCTCCCAGGACCGGTTCACGCGCACCGAGCTGCGGTACGTGTCGGGCGTCGACGTGCCCGCCACCCGGGCGCAGGCCGACGACCTGGCGCGCACGCTGCGCGAGCTCGACACGCGCATCCAGCAGGTCAACTGGACCGCGGACGTCGAGGGCGACGCCGGGGACTGAGACCGTCGTCGTGAAGCCCGTCGCGTCCGGTCAGGACGGCCGGACGGTGCGGCGGATCACGGTGCCTCGTCGGCGCCTTCCCGCGGGGTGGACGCCCGGATGTGCATGTGTTCGCCATGCTTGCCGAAGAGGCTGAGGACCTCGACGTCCCCCTGACCTGCGGAGCCGAACCAGTGGGGGTTCTCGGTGTCGAACTCGGCGACCTCTCCGGGCCCCAGGGTCAGGTCGAGGTCGCCGAGGACCAGTCGCAGGCGGCCGTGCAGCACGTACAGCCACTCGTGGCCTGCGTGGCTGCGCGGCGTGGGGTCCTTCTGGTCGGCGGGAATGGTCATCTTGTAGGCCTGGGGGCCTTCGTGGTGCCTGGAGAGGCGGACGTAGAGCCGGCCGCCGGTCTGCTGCTGCCGCTGGGGCATGCGCGGGTCGACGACGCGAGGTGGAGCCACCAGGTCGTCGAGCGGGGTCGCCAGCGCGACGGAGATCGGGAGGAGGAGCTCCAGGCTCGGCTTGCGCCGTCCGCTCTCCAGCCTGGACAGGGTGCTCTTGGAGATACCGGTGCGCTCGCCGAGCTCCGCCAGGGTCAGGGCACGCTTCCGCCTGGCGCGCCGTAGGCGTGCGGGCACCTGGTCGAGGGTCGATGCGACCGCCGGGTTCGAGTCCATGCCGCCACCCTAGGAAGACGGTTCCTGTTCTGGCAAAAGTCAGTTGCTCTTCAAGATCGAGCGGGTCATCGTAGGAGCCCTGCCGACCTCGCTCGTCGCCCACCACGCCATCGGCACCGGCACCGCCGGTCTTCTCTGCGCCCACCCGGGCCGGCGAGCACGCTCGACGTTCCTGCCCGCCCTCGCCGCAGCGCATCCGACCATCGCGCCCAGAACCCCCACGCGACTACTCATGGAAGGGCCGTCATGAGCCACTTTCCCGACAGCATCGTCACCACCTGGCGCAAGCCGTTCCTCGGCGACACCATCCACAGGGACAGCAGCGTGAGCCTCGTCGTCATTCCTCGGCTGGACGAGGACAGGTCTGTCACCGTCCTGCGCACGGCGGCCGACTCGCACACGGCGATCGCCGTGCTGCCCGACGTCGTCGACAGGCTCGAGTCCACCGGCCTCTTCCGGTCTGGGCCGATCACCGAGGCGCGTGTCCGTGAAGCGCTCGTGGCGGGGGGAATCACCCTGCACGGCGCGGACAACCTCTACTACCTCCCAGCAGCCCTTCGCGCGGGCGTGACCTCCGAGAGGGACCGCGAAGGCGTGCGCCTCCTCTCGCCCGCCGACACCGAGGCGTTCGGGGAGTTCGAGTCTCGGGCGACCGAGCAGGACCTGGACGACGCACAGGTGGGGATCGACGACTGGGCCGCTTTCGGGGCGTTCGGTCCTGACGGGCGCCTGTCGAGTGCGGGAAGCATGTACCCGTGGGGCGAGGGAGCCGTGTTCGCGGACATCGGGGTCCTCACCCTCGCTGAGGCGCGTGGGCAGGGGCAGGGGCGCGCCGTGGTCCGCGCGATGATGCGTCACGCCCTGAGTCGCGGCCTCGAACCCCAGTACCGGTGCCAGCTCGACAACGTCGCGTCCGTCGCCCTCGCGGCCGCCAGCGGCCTCGCGCTGTTCGGGACCTGGGAGGTCCCCACCCCTGAGGACGACCCGGCAGAGGACGACAGCAGGTGAAGCCGTCGCGGGGACCTCTCGTGGCGAAGGGCCCGTGCCGGCACTCTCGACGAGTATCGGATGGACCGAGCTGGGACGGTCGTGCCACGATCGATCTCATGGCTGCCAGCACCGAAGAGCTCGTTGTTCGCCCGGTCGACGGGCCGACGGAGTATCCGGCGCTCGTCGAGATCTGGCGCAGTGCGGTGCGGGCCACGCACGAGTTTCTCGACGACGCCGACTTCGAACGTATCGAGGCCGCCCTCTCTCCCGCCTACTTTCCCGCGGTGACCCTCGTCGTCGCCGAGCGCGGGGGGAGGTCGATCGGGTTCGTCGGCGTCTCGGAGGGCATTCTCGAGATGCTCTTCGTGATGAACGAGGCGCGGGGCGAGGGCGTGGGGTCGGCGCTGCTCGCGGAGGCGATCGCCCACCACGGCGTGACCAGGGTCGACGTGAACGAGCAGAACGCTGGTGCGCACGCCTTCTACCTCGCCCGTGGATTCCGTGTGGTCGCGCGGAGCCCGCTCGACGGCGACGGTCGCCCGTACCCGATCCTCCACCTGCAGATCGAGGAGCCCGTCAGTCCCACGATCGACGGGTGCGCTCGTCGACATGAACTCTGAGAGGCCCTGCATGAATCACTCGATCCGCACCGCCACCTCCCATGATCTTCCCGCCGCGGCGCGCACGCTGTCGGTCGCTTTTGCCGACTACCCGTGGACTCGATGGACCATTCCTGACGACGATTACGCGCACCGGCTCGAAGAGCTCCAGTCTCTGTATCTTTCTCATGCGATCGAGCACGGGCTGGTGCTGGTCGACGCCCACGGACGAGGAGCTGTCGCCGTCCTGCCCTCGAGTGCGCCGCCTCTCGCCGACGACCTGCAACGGCAGGTGCGCGAGCTGCACGGAGACCGGCTGGAAGCCCTGCTCGCAGCCGACCTCCCCGCACATCCGATGCCGTCGTGGGAGCTTGCCACGCTCGGAGTGCGCCCCGAGGCGCGCGGTGCAGGCCTTGGCTCGGCCCTCGTCGACGCGGTCGTCGCGGAGGTGGGCCGTCTCGACCCGGGCTGCACCATCGCGCTCGAGACGTCCGACGACCGGAACGTGCGACTGTACGAGGGACGTGGATTCTTCGTGACAGCGCACACGTCCACGGCAGACGGCCCGGCCGTGCACTCGATGCAGCGAACCCTGCCGGCCACGAGCTGACGGCACAGACGAAGAGAGGGCAGCACCCAGATGGTCACGTCGACGGAGCGGAGCTCTCGGATGCCGCGGGTCAACATCAGCAAGGAGCACCCTGACGTCTATCAGCACGTCGCTGAGCTCAGCAAGGCAGCAGGAGCGGCCGCGGCAGGAGCCGGACTCGACCCACGGCTCGTCGAGCTGATCCGGCTGCGCGTGTCCCAGCTCAACGGATGTGCCTTCTGCTGCCGTCTGCACACGCGCGACGCGCTGCGTGCCGGCGAGAGCGCGGACAGGCTCGCAGTGCTGCCTGCCTGGTGGGAGACGCAGTACTTCACGGAGATCGAGAAGTCGGCCCTCGGACTGGCGGAGGAAGTGACACGGCTCTCCGTCCCTGCGCGCGACGACTGGGACGACGGGTCGCTGACCGCCGAGCAGGTGTCGGCGGTCAGCTGGCTCGCCGTGGTGATGAGCGCCTGGAACCGTGTCGCGATCCGCAGCGGCTACCGGGTCGCGCCCTAGCCGACGGCTCGTGGCGCCCCCGTGCTGCACAGCGGATGCGGAGGTCGTGGCCTCCCCGCCCGCGGCGCGCCCTGCGGCGACCCGCAGTACCGTTGCCACCGGAGCGGACGGAAGTCGGTAGCCACGAGCGGGAGCGAGCACGACCCGGCCCGGGCAGGGCACCTCCAGGAGCCGGTGGGCAGGCTTGCACAGGGTCTCCCTGGCACATCGCAGCCCAGCACGGCGCACACGTGCACCGCGCACCCGGCACAGCGCACCACCGAGTGCTGACCCGCACGTGGCGAGGGTGGGTCCGGGGACCTTCCGTCCGCTCCGCACGCTCGACGCCGCAGCGCACCGCGCCACCCGGAGCTCAAGCGCCTCGCGCCACCCCCGAACCCCCGCGCCACCCCCGAACCCACGCTCCGCCGTCGGGCACCGCGCCCGGCCTCGTCCCACGCCGGACCCGGATCCGGGACACTCCCCGGACGGGCGTCACCCCCTCCCGGGAGTGGTGGGAGAATCGCCGACGTGACTGCTGAACTCGACGCCGCAGGAGCCCCCGTCCCGCCAGAGCGCACCACGGAGGCAGACGCCCAGCACGCCGCGAAGGCGGCCGCCGCCGAGGCGTCCGCACGGTCCGCGGCCCGCAGCGAGGCAGAGCGCGCAGCGGACGCGGCCCGCGAGGCCGTCGCGACCGCGGTGCGGACCACGACGCGCGGCATCGTCGACACCTCGACGCGGCGCCGGGCCGAGTACTCGACCGACGCCTCGAACTACCGCGTCGTCCCGGAGATGGTGGTCTTCCCGATCTCGACCGACGACGTCGTCGCGACCCTCGACGTGACGCGCGAGCTGGGCGTCCCGCTCACGGCGCGCGGCGCGGGCACGTCGGTCGCGGGCAACTCGATCGGCCCGGGCGTCGTGATCGACTTCTCGCGGCACGTCAACCGCGTCCTGTCGCTCGACCCGGAGGCACGAACGGCCCGCATCGAGCCGGGCGTGGTCATGTCGACGCTCCAGAAGGCCGCGGCCCCGCACGGCCTGCGGTTCGGGCCCGACCCCTCGACGCAGAACCGCGCGACGCTCGGCGGGATGATCGGCAACAACGCGTGCGGCCCGCACGCGGTCGCGTACGGGCGCACCGCGGACAACGTGGTCGAGCTCGACGTGGTCGACGGCACGGGCCGGCGCTTCACCGCGGGCAAGGGCGACCCGACGTTCGCCGCCGTCCCGGGCCTCGCGAAGATCGTCAAGGACAACCTGGCGCTCATCCGCACCGAGTTCGGGCGGTTCGGCCGCCAGGTCTCCGGCTACTCGGTCGAGCACCTTCTGCCGGAGAACGGCTCCGACCTCGCCAAGATGCTCGTGGGCACCGAGGGCACGCTCGTGACGATCCTCGAGGCCACGGTCGCCCTGGTCCCGATGCCGAGCGCGCCCACGCTCGTCGTCCTCGCCTACGAGGACATGCCCACCGCGGCCGACGACGTCCCCGCCCTCCTCTCGCTGGGCCCGCTCGCGGTCGAGGGCCTCGACGCCCGCCTCGTCGACGTGGTGCGCCGCGCCAAGGGCGCGGACTCGGTCCCCGAGCTGCCGCCGGGCGGCGGCTGGATGATGGTCGAGGTCGGGGGCGCGACCCCCGAGGAGGCGTACGCGAACGCCGAGGCGATCGTCGCGGCGTCCGCGTCGACGTCCACGCGCATCCTGCCCGCGGGCCCCGACGCCACGGCCATGTGGCAGATCCGGGCCGACGGCGCCGGGCTGGCCGGGCGCACCCCCGCGGGCGAGCAGGCGTGGCCGGGGTGGGAGGACTCCGCGGTCCCTCCGGAGAAGCTGGGCGCCTACCTGCGCGACCTCGACGAGCTCATGGCGCGCTACGGCGTCGACGGCCTGCCGTACGGGCACTTCGGCGACGGGTGCGTGCACCTGCGCATCGACATCCCGCTCGAGACCTCGGGATCGGTCCTGCGCACCTTCATGACCGAGGCCGCGCAGCTCGTGGCCAAGTACGGCGGCTCGCTGTCGGGCGAGCACGGCGACGGCCGCGCGCGCTCGGAGCTGCTGCCCGTCATGTATTCACCCGAGGCCATCTCGCTGTTCGAGCAGATCAAGGCGCTGTTCGACCCGCAGGACGTGCTCAACCCGGGCGTGATCGTGCGGCCCAGCGCCGTGGACGCCGACCTGCGCCGGCCCAGGGCGCTGCCGGTGCTGCCGACCAAGGGCGGCTTCTCGTTCAGCCACGACCACGGCGACATGACCCAGGCCGTCCACCGCTGCGTCGGCGTCGGCAAGTGCCGCGCGGACTCCTCGGCGTCGGGCGGGTTCATGTGCCCCTCGTACCAGGCGACCAAGGACGAGAAGGACGTCACGCGCGGCCGCGCCCGCGTGCTCCAGGACGCGATCAACGGCACGCTCGTGGGCGGCCTCACGTCGCCCGAGGTCCGTGACTCGCTCGACCTGTGCCTGTCCTGCAAGGCCTGCTCGGCCGACTGCCCCGCGGGTGTCGACATGGCCCAGTACAAGGCCGAGGTGCTGCACCGGACCTACCAGGGCAAGCTGCGCCCCATGAACCACTACGCCCTGGGCTGGCTCCCGCGCTGGGCCCGTCTCGCGGGCATGATGCCGCGGCTCATCAACGCGGTGCTCGGCATCCGTCCCGTCGCGAAGCTCGTGCTCACGCTCGGCGGCATGGACTCGCGCCGCGAGGTCCCCCGCTTCGCCGAGGTCCCCTTCCGCACCTGGTGGAAGCGCGGAGGCGCGACGAACGGGGTGCCGGGGCTCGCCGTCGGGCAGACGCCCGGGCGGCCCAGGACCAGCAAGCGGCCGCAGGTCGTGCTGTGGACCGACTCGTTCAGCGACGCGCTCGCGCCCTCGGTGCCGCAGTCCGCGGTCACGGTGCTCGACGCCGCGGGCTACGACGTGATCGTGCCCGACCAGCAGGCCTGCTGCGGCCTGACCTGGATCAGCACCGGCCAGCTCGACGGTGCCCGCAAGCGCCTCGAGAACCTGCTCCAGGTCCTGGGGCCGTTCGCGGTCAACGGGATCCCGATCGTCGGGCTCGAGCCGTCGTGCACCGCGGTGCTGCGCTCGGACCTGCTCGACCTCTTCCCCGACGACCCGCGCGCGAAGGCCGTCGCGGGAGCGACGAACACGGTCGCCGAGCTGCTCACGCGCCCCGAGACGCGGCCCGCACCCGAGACCGGGTGGAAGGTCCCCGACCTGTCCGACGTCACGGCCGTCGTCCAGCCGCACTGCCACCAGCACTCCGTCATGGGCTTCCAGGCCGACGAGAAGCTGCTCCGCGGCGCGGGCGCCACGATCGACACGCTCGCCGGGTGCTGCGGGCTCGCCGGGAACTTCGGCATGGAGAAGGGGCACTACGACGTGTCGGTGCAGGTTGCCGAGAACGCGCTCCTGCCCGCGCTGCGGGCCGCCGGGCCGAACGACATCTTCCTGGCCGACGGGTTCTCGTGCCGCACCCAGGCCGACCAGCTCGGGGGAGTGCAGGGCAAGGCGCTCGTCGAGCTGCTCGCCGAGCGGCTCTAGACCCGTCGCGGGGTGTGCGCGGGTCGCCCCTCGGGAGGGGGCGGCCTCGGCGGAGCAGCTCTCAGGTGGACGTCGGACCGGTCCGGGGGCAGGGGCTCAGCCCTCGGACCTGAGGTCGAGCGCGACGCCCTGGGGCGTCCGGAACATCGCGCTCAGGCTGCTGGGGGCGCAGCGGAAGGAGATCTGCGCGCCGGAGGCAAGGTCCCAGGTCGCGGACACGGTGCCGTCGAGCTCGTGCATCGCCGGCCTTCCCCAGCCCGCTTCGCCGGCGCGCACCATGCGCGTGAAGCCGTCGCCGAGGAAGGCCGTGGACTCCGGGGTGACCTGGCGGATCACGTCGGAGGTCCGCAGGCTCAGGTAGTTCAGGTCCTGGTGGGCCCCGATCGTCGAGACGTCCGGGACGGTGAAGCCGGAGACGGTGTTCATCAGGTACGGGGTGCCGTCCTCGACCTCGATCGTCCAACCGAAGCGTTCGACGGCCAGACGCTGCACCTCGTCCCGCGACAGCGGCCAGGGGCGAGCCGCCCAGTACTCCATGAGGTCGCGTACCTCGGAGGGGGACATCGCCTTCCAGGTCCTGAGGGCGGGCGCGACGGACACCCCAGGAGTCCGGGGTCGGTTCGCGTCGAGCCCCAGGGTGGGGAGCTCCAGCGCACGGACGCCGCGATCCATGCGCTGGAGGCGCTCGGCGGACCACGTCCGACCTGCCGGCATCTGCTCCGGCTCACGCCACGCGCGATAGCCGAGGTCGTCCGGGCTCCCGATGCCGTACGCGTCCCGCAAGGCGTTCACGCACCGCAGGGCGAGCGCTCGATACTCGGCGGTGAGCGCTGGGAGCGCGGTCGACGCCGTCCAGTTCGGCTGTGCGATCCCCGGAGCCGTCCAACCAGCGGCGCTCAGCACGGACTCGTCCGCATCGGCGACGACGTCCGTCGCCGGAGCCTCCGCGTCGATCCTGCCAGGACCCCCTGCGAGCTGCACGTACCGCACAGGGGTCGACCTGGAGGCGACGATCAGGAAGACCCGATCGGACACGCTCCGGAACGTCGCCGCGAGCCGTTCGCCGAGCTCCGTCCAGTCCGACGTCATCGGTCACCGGCCCCGGCCGGTGACATCGTCCGCCAGAGCGCAGGAGATCCGTAGGACGCCCTCATCCACCCATCACATCACGTGAGGCGTGAGATCCCGGCGCATGACCGGAGCTCTGATCCACCGGCGCCTCGACCTGCCAGGTGAAGGGCGCGAAGTCGAGCGTCTCGTCGCGCCACGACGGCCTGCGGGCGCTGTACGCCCAGAACGGCAGCGCCACGAACACCACGCTGAGACCGACGAGCAGCCCCACGTACGTCGTCGCGCTGCCGACCTCGATCTGGGCGGGAGGCACGAAGCTCACGACGAGCGCGAGCGTGGCCGCGAGCAGCCCGCACCCGCCGATGACCCACACCCCCACGATCCCGCCCGGCACGTGGTACCGGCGCGGTCGGTCGGGCTGCGAGTACCGCAGCGCGATCACGGCCGCGAACATCAGGACGTACGCGACGAGGTACAGGATCACGGTGAGCTGGCTCAGGAGCTGGTACGCGGCCTGGACCGACGGCAGGATCACGAACATCACGGACAGTGCCGTGACGATCGCCGCCTGCACGAGCAGGATGCGCGACGGCATGCCCGCGCGGTTGGTCCGGTGGAACCAGCGGGGCAGGTAGCCCGCGCGGGCCACCGAGAGCAGGCCCGTCGCGGGGCCTGCGACCCAGGTCACGACGCCCGCGAGGACGCCCACGGCCAGCATCGCGGCCAGGACGGGCCCGGCCCAGCCGATGCCCGCCCAGTCGAGCAGCGTGTCGTACGCGGTCAGCAGGCTCTGCGTGAGGTTGATCTGCCCCTCGGGCACGACCACGGCGATCGCGAGGGTGCCCAGGACGAGGACGACGACGGCACCGAGCGCGGCCACGAGGATCGCGATCGGGTAGTTGCGGATCGGGTTCTTGATCGACCGCACGTGCACCGCGTTCATCTCCATGCCCGCGTAGAACAGGAAGATGCCCGCGGCGAGCACGATGTTCGAGAACTTCGACAGGTCCGGCACGAACGCGCCCCACGAGAGCTCGACCTGCGAGGTGTTGCCGCCCGCGAGATAGGCGGCCGCGAGGCCCACCAGGAGCGCGGCGGGCACGAGCGTCCCCACGATCCCGCCCCACTTCGCGACCTGCGAGAACGACTTGACGCCGCGCAGCGCGATGAGGGTCGCGAGCCAGAACACGCCGAGGACGACCACGAGCACGAACAGCTTGTTGCTCGAGATCTGTTGGGCGGCCTCGGCGTCGGACCCCGTGTAGGCGAGCGTGACCGCGGCGAACGTGAGGATGGTCGGGAACCAGATGCAGCCCTCGATGAAGACCATGAGGATCGCGAGGAACCCCCAGCGGCTCCCGAACGCCTCGCCGACCCAGCGGAACATGCCGCCTTCCTCGGGCCAGCCGGTCGCCAGCTCTGCGGCCACGAGGCCCACGGGCGCCAGGAAGAAGAGCGCCGCGAACAGGTAGTAGAACGTCGAGGCGAGGCCGTACTCGGCCTCGGCGGGCAGCCCGCGCAGGCTCACGACCGCGACGATGTTCATGACGGTGAGCCCGGCGACCGTGATGGTCCCCGCGCCGGGTCTCGTGCGTTCTTGGCTCACTGGCTGGGCCTTCCTGCGACGGGCTGGTGCGGGGTCGGGGCCGACGGTGCGACTCACGCATCCTGGCACCGGAGGGGCGGTGGCGCGCGGGGAGGAGCGGCGAGGGGGTCGTGGGACCGGCCGTGCTCGGTGCGGGCGGGCGCAGCGAGCGTCCCGCGGCGCGGGCGCGGGCTGGCAGCATGGTCGGCATGGAGTTCCAGGACGTCGTCCGCCGTCGCCGCATGGTCCGTCGCTTCACGGGGGAGCCGGTCGCGCCGCGGGCCGTGGAGCGCATGCTGCGCAACGCGGTCCGCGCACCGAACGCGGGCTTCACGCAGGGGTGGGCGTTCGTGGTCCTCGACCGGCCCGACGACGTCGCGCGCTTCTGGTCCGCGACCTCGCCCGTGGCGGCGGGAGAGCCGGGCGGGGACGAGGAGGGGGTGGCCGGTTCCGCCGGGGGTGCGGCCGGCGAGGGGAACGCGGCCCCTCGCGGCGCCGCGAAGGAGAGCCGGTGGCTCGCCGGGATGCGGACCGCCCCCGTGCTCGTGGTGGTCCTGACGTCGCGCGACGCCTACCTCGCGCGGTACGCCGAGGACGACAAGGCGCGCGCCGCGGCTCAGGCTGCGGGCGAGGGGGAGTCGCCGTGGGACGTGCCGTACTGGCACGTCGACGCGGGCATGGCGTCGCTGCTCATGCTCCAGACGGCGGTCGACGAGGGGCTCGGGGCGTGCTTCTTCGGGGTGCCGCCCGGACAGGTCGAGGCGTTGCGCGCCGAGCTCGGGGTGCCGCGCGAGCTCCTGGTCACCGGGGTGGTCGCGGTGGGGCACGCGGCGGACCCGGCTCCTCGGGAGGGCGCGGCAGGGCTGGGGACCGGTGCTGCGTCGTCGGGCGGGTCGCCGACGAGGCGCCCACGGCGACCGCTCGAGGACGTGGTGCACCGCGGCGGGTGGTGAGCTGCAGCGGGTGGTGAGGGACTGCCGGAGATGACTGGAGGAGTGTTCTCGCTCCACGGACCAGTTGTCAGAAGTGAACCGGGGGACAGCCCGGTCCAGCTCTGACAGCTCGTCGGGGTCAGCGCAGGTCGAGCCGCATGAGGACGCGCGGAAAACCGTTGAGCACCGAGCCGGTCGTCGCCGCCTGGGTGAACCCCGCGTCCTCGAAGAGCTTCTTGGTGCCCGCGTACGCCATGGTCAGGTCGATCTTCCTGCCCTCGTTGTCGAGCGGGTAGCCCTCGACCGCGGGCGCCCCGTGCTCGCGCGCGAACGCGACCGCGCCCTCGAGCAACCGGTGCGAGATCCCCGCGCCACGGTGCCCGGGCCGCACCCGCAGGCACCACACCGACCACACGTCGAGGTCGTCGACGTGCGGGATCTTGCGGTTGCGCGCGAAGCTCGTGTCGGCGCGCGGGTGGACCGCGGCCCAGCCCACGACCTCGTCCCCCTCGTACGCGAGCACCCCTGGCGGAGGGTCCTGGCGGCAGAGCTCCTCGACGAGCGTCCCGCGCTCGGGGCCCACGAGCGCGACGTTCTCCTTCGAACCGATGCGGTAGCTCAGGCACCAGCACACGTTGGCGTCGGGCCGCTTGGGCCCGACCATCGTCCTCACGTCGGCGAACACCGTCGCGGGCCGCACCTCGATCCCCATGCGGTCACGATGCCACCCGCCGGGAGCGCCGGCAACGGAGCGTCGCTCACGCCGAGGTGCCCGACGAGCGCGACCGGTCCTACCGCACCCGCCCTGACAGGCGCGCGGCTCAGGTGTCAGAACTGGCCCGGTCCATGGCCCGGTGCAGCTCTGACAACTCGTCCCGTGCCCGCACGTCCGCGGGCAGCTCGGCCCAGTCGTCGAGCGTGTCGAGGTCGACCGCGGTCCCCGTCCGGTGCACGACGGCGGCGCGCACGCCCCGCAGGTCCGCCTCGGCCAGGTGGGCCTCGAGGCTCCCGACGCCGAACCGGAACGTGAACGGCGCGTCGGCGTCGAGCACCAGGAGGTTGGTGCCCGCATGCACCCGGTCGGTCGCGACCACGACGGGTGAGTCCTCGGTGAGCAGCGACTCGACGTCCTCGACCGTGAGGGCAGGGAGGTCGGCGTGGGCGACCAGGAGCCGCACGGGTCCCGCGGGACCGTCGACAGCTCCCGAGGTGCCCGAGGTGCCGACCACGAGCTCACGACCGACGTCGAGCGCGGCGTTCAGGCCGGGGCGGCTCGCAGGCTGCAGGACGATCTGGAGCCGGCCGGGGCCGTCACCCTCGGCGCCGGGTCCGTCGCCCTCGACGGGCGTGCCCGTCGCCCTCGGCGAACCCTGGGCGTCGTCCAGGGGCGGCGGCACGGGCGGCACCAGGCTCCCCAGCGCACGCCATGCGAACCGCGGGTCCGACGTCACGACCAGCACCCGCTCCACGGCCTCGCTCGCGAGCAGCGTCCCGACCACGTGCCGTGCGAGCACCGCGATCAACCGGCTGCGCTCCGCAGGATCGAGCACCACCGCGAGCCGCGACTTGCCCGAGAACCCGTCGCGCAGCGGCACCACGGCAACCACCCGCCGCCGGGCTGGGGACGCACCCGCCGCACCGGCTCTCGCACGGTGCGTGACGCCGTCGGGCGTCATGCCGATGCCGCGGCGAGGAGCTCGCGAGCCAGTCGTTCGCGTCCCTCCGCGCCACCCATGACCGTGTCCGTCACGAGCACCTCGAGGCCCAGCGCCTCGATCGCGGGCGCGAGGTCCCGGTCGGCCTCGTCGATGCACATGACGTCGACCAGTCCCACGTACAGGCGCGCGACACCCAGGGCCGAGACGTCGTGCCCCAGGCTCGCGAGCACCGACGCCGCTGGCCCCTTGAGCGCGCGGCCCCCGATGATCGGGCTCACCGCGACACGCCGCACGGTCGAGGACGCGAGGGCCTCGCGGACCCCCGGCACGGCCAGGACCGGGGCGATCGACAGGAACGGGTTCGACGGCGCGACGACGAGCAGGTCCGCACCGGAGACCGCGTCGAGCACGCCCGGCGCCGGGGACGCCTGCTCGGCCCCCACGAACGTCAGCCCCAGGACCTCGTCGCGGTGCTGGCGGGCGACGAAGTACTCCTGGAAGCCGAGCGGCCCGTCGGCCGTCTCGACCACGGTCGCCACGAGGTCGTCCGTCATGGGCAGCAGGCGCGCGCGGACCCCGAGCGAGCCCGTGATCTGCGCCGTGACCTCGGTCAGCGTGGCCCCGGCGCGCAGGCGCGCCGTGCGCACCACGTGGGTCGCGAGGTCCTTGTCGCCCAGCGTGAACCAGGTGTCCTCGCCCAGGCGCCGCATGGCCTCGAGCGTCGCGTACGTCTCCCCGGCCAGGCCCCAGCCGCGCACGTCGTCGGCGAGCCCCGCGAGCGTGTACGTCACGGTGTCGAGGTCGGGGCTGATCGCGAGCCCGTGCAGCTCGACGTCGTCGGCCGTGTTGACCACGACCGTGAGGTCGGCCCCCGCGAGCTCCATGCCGTGGGCGAGCTTCGCGCCACCCACACCGCCTGCCAGGACCGTCACCCGCGCGTCGTTCACCACCGGTCGAGCATAGTCGGGCGGCCTGGGGCGGCCGGGCCCTGGTGCGGCCGGGCCCTGGTGCCGGTCCGCCGCACCGAGGGCGGCGACCCTCAGAGCAGCGGCAGCATGCGCCCCAGGTCCGGGACCGAGTCCGAGGTGTGGAGCGGCGCGAGCGCGCGGGCCAGGTCGTCGGTGTCGTACGGGGTGCGGCCCGTCGCGAGCCGGACCCACAGGCGCGGGTCGACGACCTCGAGGCTCCACCCGCCGCGCGTCACGACGATGCGCAGCAGCTCGGCCGCGACCAGGTCCAGGGCGCCGCGGTCGACGGCCTTCTCCGCGACCCCGGGCAGGCTGCGCTCGAGGTCGTCGGCGTGCACGACGAGCTCGATGAGCCGGGAGACCACCATGTCGCGCAGCGTGATGGGGCCGCGACGGGCCTGGATCACGGTCTCGGTCGGGGCGAGCTCGTCGAGGCGCGCGAACGCCCGGCGCGCGTAGCCCGAGACCGCGGTGAGGCGGTCGGCGGCGATCTCCTCGTCGAGCGCACGGGTCACCTGGGCGATCTGCTCGGCGCGCTCGGGGTACGTGCCGAGGTACTCGGCGAGCGTCAGAGGGTTGGTGCCGGGCGCGACGGGCGTCGCGGCCACGAGCGCGTCCATGGCGCGCCCCAGGTGCGACACGAGCTCGCCCACGGTCCAGCCCGTCAGGACGCTGGGCTGGTCGACCGCGTCGTCCAGGGTGTCGTCGAGCGAGCCGAGCCACCTCTCCAGGCGGTCCCACTGGGCGTGGAGGGCGGCGGTGGCCTCGGTCAGGTCTGCGGTCATGGGGACATCGTGCCTGGTCGGGGGCGCGGCGTCACGCACCGCGCAGGCCACGGGGACCGGAACGGCAGATGCGCGGTCCAGGTCCGGCCCGGCGCGAGGGGGGCTTCTCAGACCTGCGCGCGCTCCGCCAGGAACTGCGTGACGATCGGTCCGAGCTGGTCGAACTCGATGAGGAAGCCGTCGTGCCCGAACTCCGAGTGCAGCAGCCGCAGGGGCTGCGCGCCCGGGACCTTCTGCGCGATGCGTGCCGAGTCCTCGGGGAGGAACAGGCGGTCGGTGTCGACGGCCACGACGAGCGTGCGGGCCGTGATCTGGCCCAGGGCCTCGTCGACGCCACCGCGGTCGCGGCCCAGGTCATGGGTCAGCATGGACTCGGTGAGCACGACGTAGGAGTTCGCGTCGAAGCGGCGCGAGAGCTTGTCGCCGTGGTGGTCCAGGTAGGACTGGACGGCGTAGCGCCCGTCTGTGAACGGGTCCTCGCCGCCCTGGGGCAGCCGGCCGAAGCGCTCGTCGAGCTCGCGTGCGCTGCGGTAGGTCGCGTGCGCGATCTGCCGCGCGATGCCCAGGCCCACGTGGGGTCCCTGGTCGTCGGGCACGTCGTAGTAGTCGCCGCCGCGGTACTTCGGGTCCGCACGGATGGCGCCGATCTGCGGGTGCGCCCAGGCGATCTGGTCTCCCGAGGTCTGCGCGGCCGACGCGATGACCGCGACCGACTCGACCGAGATGCCGGACTCGGGGCCGAGGATCGCCCACTCGAGCACGCGCAGCCCGCCCATGGACGCGCCGATCACGAGCGCCCACGACGAGATGCCGAGCGCCCGCGCGAGCTCGATCTCCACGGCGACCTGGTCGCGCGTCGTGATGCGCGGGAAGCGCCCGCCCCACGGCCGGCCGTCGGGGGCCGCCGAGGCGGGCCCCGTGGTGCCCTGGCAGCCGCCCAGGACGTTGGGTGCGACGACGAAGTACCGGTCGGTGTCGATCGGGGCGCCCGGCCCGACCATGGCCTCCCACCAGCCGGCCGACAGGTGGCCAGGGCCGGCAGGACCGACGACGTGCGAGTCGCCCGTCAGGGCGTGCAGGACGAGCACGGCGTTCGACCCGTCGGGCGCGAGCGTGCCCCAGGTCTCGTACGCGACGCGGACGTCCGGCAGGCGCCCCCCGGCCTCGAGGTCGAACGTGCCGACGTCCGCGAAGAGGCGGGCTCCGGCGTCGTCCCCCTCGCGCCACGCGGCCGTGGCCGGCACGGGCGCCTTGGCCCGTGCGCGCGAGTCCGACCCGCGCCGCGCGGGCGGGCGGGAGGACGCGGAAGGGGGTGGGGGAGTCATTGCCGACCACTGTACGGCCGGGGCACCGGGGGCGCCCCGGCCGTCCAGAATCGTCATCGTGGGTCCCGGTGCCCTACTCCGCCACGACCGAGGCAGCGGCCGCGGCGTCGGCTCCCTGGGCGGACTTGGCGGCGATGAAGCCCGCCTCGAGGTCCGCGAGGATGTCGTCGACGTGCTCGATCCCGACGGACAGGCGGACGAGGCCGGGCGTGACGCCCGCCGTGACCTGCTCCTCGGGGCTGAGCTGGGCGTGCGTCGTGGACGCCGGGTGGATGACGAGCGAGCGGACGTCGCCGATGTTGGCGACGTTCGAGTGGAGCGCGAGCGCCGAGACGAACGCCTGGCCGGCCTCGGCCCCGCCGTCGAGCTCGAACGTGACGATCGCGCCAGCACCGCGCGGCGTGTACTTCTGCGCGTTGGCGTACCAGGGGCTCGACGGGAGACCCGCGTAGCCCACGGACAGGACGTCGTCGCGAGACTCGAGCCAGGCCGCGACGGTCTTGGCGTTCTCGACGTGGCGCTCGACGCGCAGCGACAGGGTCTCGATGCCCTGGGCGATGAGGAACGCGTTGAAGGGCGAGATGGCCGACCCGAGGTCGCGCAGGAGCTGCACGCGCGCCTTGAGGATGTACGCGAGGTTCGCGCCCAGGATGCCGTCCACGCCCAGGTCGCGGGCGTACACGATCCCGTTGTAGCTGGGGTCCGGGGTGTTGAAGCTCGTGAACCGCTCGGGGTCCTTCGAGAAGTCGAAGTTCCCGGAGTCGACGATCACGCCGCCGATCGCCGAGCCGTGCCCGCCGAGGTACTTGGTCGCGGAGTGGATGACGATGTCCGCGCCGAACTCGATGGGGCGCAGCAGGTAGGGCGTCGCGACCGTGTTGTCCACGATGAGCGGGACGCCGACCTCGTGCGCGGCGGCGGCCACGGCCTCGATGTCGAGGATGTCGGCCTTCGGGTTGGGGATGGTCTCGGCGAAGAACGCCTTGGTGTTCGGGCGGGCCGCGTCGCGCCAGGCCTGCGGGTCGTGCGGGTCGGTGACCCACGTGGTCTCGATGCCGAGCTTGGCGAGCGAGTACTGGAGCAGGTTGTACGTGCCGCCGTACAGCGACGGGCTGGCCACGACGTGGTCGCCCGCCTCGGCGACGTTGAGGATCGCGAAGGTGGTCGCGGCCTGGCCCGACGCGAGGAGCAGCGCACCCACGCCGCCCTCGAGGTTGGCGATGCGGTTCTCGACGACCTCGGCGGTCGGGTTGCCGATGCGCGTGTAGATGGGGCCGAGGTCCTTGAGGGCGAAGCGGTCGGCTGCGACGCCCGCGTCGGGGAAGACGAACGACGTGGTCTGGTAGATCGGCAGGGCGCGTGCCCCGGTGGTGGGGTCGGGCGTCTGGCCGGCGTGGATCTGGCGGGTCTCGAAGGACCAGCGGGGCTCGGTGCTCATGATGGCTCCTGGAAGGGGGGAGGGGAGCCGCAGAGGGGGCCGTTCCTGGCCGGGGTCCGCGGCGGGGCAGTGGTGGACTGGTGCGCACGCGGGGGTGCGGGCCTTCCGGGCGAGGCTGGCGTGCTCCTGCCGACGTCGTGGTCGGCGGGTGCAGCTCGTCCCGGAGGGGGTCCGCAGGCAGGCGAACGTGCGCTGGGGGTCAGCTACACATTCGGCGGCAGGTCATGCTGTCGAGAGTAGGTCGGTATCTCATCCGGCGAAACCCGCGTCTTGCGATGTGAGATCACCAGGTCTCGCGAGACGATCGATCGACCCGGCGCGGGCCGTGGTCGGCTCGCGCGGCGCCGCGGCACCGGGGAGACTGGACGTCCGCCGCGCCCGCGGCGGCGCCCGTCCGCCCGCGCGGCAAGGGCGCGTCGTCGACCGATCGGGGAACCGTGGTGCGCCTGTTCCCCTCTGCCCGACGGCGCAGCGCGCCCCTCGAGAGCACGTCACCGCGGCGGACGGGCCGTGCGGCGCTCGTCGGAGCCCTGGTCGTGACGCTCGGTGGCGGGATCGCCCCGGCCGTCCGGGCCGAACCCCCGACCGACGACGACGTCCGGTCGGCCCAGCAGGACGAGCAGGCGGCAGGGGCACGGGTGGCCGAGATCGAGGCCGACCTCGCCACGCTCGCCGAGCAGCGTGACGACGCCTGGATCCGGGCCGGGCTCGCAGCCGAGGACTACGCCGACGCGCAGGCTGCGCTCGACGCGGCGCGCACCGAGGTCGACGCGGCGCAGACCGCCCTCACCGCGGCCGAGGCCGGCGAGGCCGAGTCCCGCTCGGCCATGGGGGCCGTCTACCGCGCGTCCCGGCAGTCGGGCGGGTCGCTCGACGCCCTGCAGGTCGTCGTGGAGTCGGACGGCCTCGACCAGATCGTCGAGTCCGAGCGCGCCCAGAAGCTCACGGGGCGCAAGGTCCAGACGGTCGCCGACGGGCACCGCACCGCCCGGGCGCTCGCGGACGCGGCGAGGGCGCGGGCGACCGCCGCCGAGGAGGCGCGCGTCGCGGCCTCGGAGCGAGCCGAGGAGACGTTCGCCGCGGCGCAGGAGGCGCAGCAGGCGATCGAGGGCTCGATCCGGGCCGCAGCCGCCCGGCGCGACGAGCTCATCGCCGACCTCGCGGCAGCGCGTGCCACGACCGTCGAGGTCGAGAGGGCGCGCCAGGACGCGCTCGACGCCGAGCGCGAGCTCGCCGCCGAGCGTCAGGCGCAGGCCGAGCGGGACGCCCTGGCCGTTCCTGCGCCCCCGGCGCCCGACGCCGGGACGCCCGCTCCGCCGTCGGGCGGGGGGAGCGCCCCCGTGACCCCGCCCGTCACGCCTCCCGTGACGACGCCCGACCCCCCGGTCGCTCCGCCGGTGGCCCCTCCCGTGGCGCCGCCCGTGACTCCACCCGTGACGCCCCCGGTCACCCCACCCGTCACGCCTCCCGTGACCTCGCCCGGGTCCGGCGCCGCCAAGGGGCAGGCCGCGGCCGACTGGGCGCGCACCAAGATCGGCGCGCCCTACCTGTGGGGCGGCAACGGGCCCGCGTACGACTGCTCGGGCCTCACGTCGCAGGCCTGGGCCAGCGTGGGAGTGAGCATCTCGCGGACCTCGCGCTCGCAGTACGCGAAGGTCGCCAAGATCGGCTACGACCAGCTCCGACCCGGCGACCTCATCTTCTACGGCGACGACCCGCAGGACCCGAGCTCGATCTGGCACGTCGCGATGTACGTCGGGAACGGCCAGATGATCGAGGCCATCTACGCGGGCGTGCCCGTGAAGATCAGCGCGGTGCGCTGGAAGAGCTCGATGCCGTACGCGGGGCGGCCCTAGGGGCCGTCTCGACGGTGGTCGGTCGGAGTCCGGCGCCCTCGGACGCACGAGGACCCGGCCTCCTGGTGGAGACCGGGTCCTCGTGGTGGTTCGTGGCCGTTCGGCGGCCGACCCTGCGCGGTGTGCGGAGGGTCAGTGGCCGGGCGTGTGGTAGCCGCTGTCGATCGCGCGCTGGATGGAACGCTCGATCTCGGCCTCGGCCTCGGTGCGACCGGTCCAGTGGGCGCCCTCGACGGACTTGCCCGGCTCGAGGTCCTTGTAGACCTCGAAGAAGTGCTGGATCTCGAGACGGTGGAAGTCCGACACGTCGTCGATGTCCTGGCGCCACGCGGCACGCTGGTCGCCCGTGGGGACGCACAGGACCTTGTCGTCGCCCCCGGCCTCGTCGCGCATGCGGAACATGCCGAGCGCGCGGCAGCGGATCAGGCAGCCGGGGAACGTGGGCTCCTCGAGCAGGACCAGGGCGTCCAGCGGGTCGCCGTCCTCGCCGAGGGTGCCCTCGATGAACCCGTAGTCGTCCGGGTAGCGCGTCGAGGTGAACAGCATGCGGTCAAGACGGATGCGACCTGTCGCGTGGTCGACCTCGTACTTGTTGCGCTGGCCCTTCGGGATCTCGATCGTGACGTCGAACTCCACTGTTCTCCTCCAGTTGAACCGGCGCACCCGCTCGGTCGCGGTGCGGCGGTCATGAAAATCGGCTGTCGTGCGCACGCGGCTCCGGTGTTTCCCTGCCAGGTGGAGGTGGGCCGTCCCGAGGGACGGCGTGGACCTTCGAGGGGAGACCGGGCCATCATGCGCCCTCTAGTGTGACACGAACGACCTGGGTCAGCAGTGGCCGGACCCCGGGAACGTTGCGGTTCCTGAGTGATAATGCGCACGGAGAGCGGTCCCACCCGAAGGGTCGCCGGCAGGAGGGAAGAGGATCAGATGGGTTGGGCAGCGCGGACGGGCATCACTGCGGGGATCGTGGTGGTGCTCGCGGGCGGCTACCTGACGGCCGACGCGTACGACGTCGTCCCCGGGATCCTCACGACCGCGCCCGCGGTCGCGCCCGCTGCGCCCTTCCCGACGCCTCCGGGTGCCGTGGGCACCGCGTCACCTGCGCAGACGCTCCCGGTGCTCGACGAGAGCGCACCCGTGCCGGACGCCGCGGAGATCTCCGCCTCGCTCGACGCGCTCGTCAAGGATCCTCGGATGGGGAGCCGGGCCGGCGGCGTCGTGCTGGACCGGATCACGGGCGAGGTGCTCGCGCAGAGCAGCGCGGGGACCCCCATGGTCCCGGCCTCGACGCAGAAGATCTTCACGGCCGCCGCGGCCCTCGCGTCGCCCGGGCCCGAGGTGACGCTCACCACGAAGGTGGTCGACGTCGGGTCGGGGACGATCGCCCTGGTGGGCGGCGGCGACATGATGCTCGCCGCTGGGGAGGGCGATCCCCTGGCGGTCAACGGGCGGGCCGGACTCGCGGACCTCGCCGCCCAGGTGGCCGGCAAGCTCCAGCTCACGGGCGCGACGACGGTGCGGCTCGTGGTCGACGACCGGTACTTCTCGGGTCCCACCGTCAGCCCGGCGGTCTTCCCCGGGAACGTGACCGCGGGCTACGTCGCGCCCGTCACGGCCCTCGGGGTCGACGTGGCCCGGCTGAGCGACGCGGAGTACGCCAAGCGGAGCCCCGACCCCTCGCTCGCCGCGGCCGAGATCTTCGCGCAGCGGCTCGCCGACGTGGGCATCACGGTCACGGGCGCCCCCGAGCGCGGGGAGGCCCCGGCCGACGCGACGCTCCTCGGGTCGGTCGAGTCCGCGACGCTCGAGGAGGTCGTGGGCTACTTCCTCCAGCACTCCGACAACACCATCACCGAGGTCGTCGGCCGCCTCGTCGCGATCGACGCGGGCCTGCCCGCGACGTTCGACGGCGCGACCCAGGCGGTCCGGGCGAGCATGGAGCGGCTCGGGGTGGACATGCAGGGGGCCGTGCTCGCGGACTGTTCGGGCCTCGGGGACGGCTCGGCCGTGACCGCGGACCAGCTCGCCGCGACGCTCATGCTCTTGACGGACCCTGCGCAGCCCGGGCTGCGGGCCGGCGCCGTGGGCCTGCCGATCGCGGGCCTGTCGGGGACGCTCGACGACCGCTTCCTGGCGTCGCCCGGGCGCGGTCTCGTCCGTGCCAAGACGGGCAGCCTGCCAGGAGTGACCTCGCTCGCCGGGACGGTCGTCACGGCGCAGGAGCGCCAGCTCGTGTTCGTCCTCCTCGCGGACGCGCTGCCCGAGGGCGGGTCGTACGGGGCCCGGCTGCTCATGGACGGGTTCGTCGGGGGCCTCGCGGACTGATCGCGTGCTGCGGGTCGTCTGCAACGGGCGCGACGGTCGACCGGCTGAGCGCAGCGGCTACGGTGGGGCGATGACGTCTCCCGTGCTCGGCACGCCGCTCGTCGACTGGTCCGCAGCAGCGCAGATCGCCGGACGGGTGGCCCGGCCGGGTCCCCTGGCCTCGCGCGACGAGCTCGCGGAGCTCGTCGCGGGCCTGCGGGCCGCGGCGTCGGACGCGGTCCCGCACGTCCTGCGCGTCACGCGCATGGTGCCGGCCGCCCTGCCCGGCAGCGCAGCAGCACCGGGGGGCGTCGCGAGCGAGGAGCCTGGCGAGCTGTCGCAGGTGTTCGTGGTCGACCGACCGCGCTGGGCGCGGGCGAACACCGAGGTCATGGCGAGCCTGACCGACGGAGTCGCCGACGCGCTGACGGGGAAGGACGACAAGCCGGTCTCGGTGACGACGGCCCTGGTGGGCGCGGCGCAGGTGGGGGCGGTGCTCGCGGCGCTGTCGAGCAGGGTGCTGGGACAGTTCGATCCGTACAGCGCCGCAGGCGGTAGTGGACTCAGCGCCGCAGGCGGTAGTGCGGAGAGCGCCGCAGGCGGTCGGCCCGACGGCGGCGCACCCCCCGGCCGCCTGCTCCTCGTCGCGCCCAACGTCCTCCAGCTCGAGCGGGACCTGGACCTGGTCCCGGCCGACTTCCGCCTCTGGGTGTGCCTCCACGAGCAGACGCACGCCCTGCAGTTCGCGGCGGCCCCGTGGCTCGCCGACCACCTGCGGGCCCGCGCGCACGACCTGCTCGTGGGGCTCTCGGAGTCGTCGCGTCACCTGGCCGACGCCCGGTTGCGGGAGAAGGTCGCGACCGCGGGCCGCGTCGTCGTGCGTGCGGTCCGGGGCGAGGGCGGCGGCGTGGCCGAGGGCCTGCTCACGCCCGACCAGAAAGCCGTGCTCGAGGAGGTGTCCGGAGTCATGGCGCTCCTCGAGGGGCACGCGGACGTCATGATGGACGCCGTCGGTCGCCGGACGGTCCCCACGGTGCGTCGCATCCGTGCCCGGTTCGAGGCGCGACGCGACGGGCAGGGCAGCAGCACGCTCGACACGGTGCTGCGCCGCTTCCTCGGGATGGACGCCAAGCTCGCGCAGTACCGCGACGGTGCGGCGTTCGTCCGTGCCGTGGAGAGGCAGGTCGGGCGCGACGGCCTCAACGCGGTCTGGACGAGCCCCGGGACGCTGCCCTCGGCCCGCGAGATCGCGGAACCCGGCGCCTGGGTGCGCCGGGTCCACGGCTGACGGTGCGCAGGGTGGTCGGACCTCGTCCCGCGGACGCCGCGGCCCGCCGTGCGGTGCGTGCCGCGCTGCGCGACCTCGCGCCCGGCTCGCTCGTGCTCGTGGCCTGCTCGGGCGGGGCGGACTCGCTCGCGCTCGCGGCCGCGACGGCGTTCGTGGCGTCGCGCGACGGGCTGCGGGCCGGTGCGGTCGTCGTGGACCACGGGCTCCAGGAGGGGAGCGCCGACGTCGCGGCGCGCGCGGGCGAGCAGTGCCGCGCGCTCGGCCTCGATCCGGTGGAGGTGCGCAGCGTGCGGGTCGGGAGCCGGGGCGGGCTCGAGGCGGCGGCGCGGCACGCGCGCTACGCCCTGCTCGACGACGTCGCTCACCGCACGGGGGCGGCCGCGGTCCTGCTGGGGCACACGCTCGACGACCAGGCCGAGACCGTGCTGCTGGGTCTCGCGCGCGGGTCGGGGGCCCGCTCGCTCGCGGGCATGGCGGCCAGACGGGGCGTCTACCGGCGTCCGCTGCTGGGGCTGCGTCGCACCGACACCGAGGCCGTGTGCGCCGCGAACGGGCTGACGTGGTGGACGGACCCCACGAACGGCGGCGCGGCCGGCGCGCCGTCGCAGGACGCGGGGGTCGACCTGCCGCTGCGCTCGCAGGTGCGCGCCCGGGCGCTCCCGGTGCTCGAGGACGTGCTCGGCCCGGGGGTCGCGGTCACGCTGGCGCGGACGGCCGACCAGCTCCGCGAGGACGCCGACCTGCTCGACGACCTCGCGGCCCGGCTGCTCGACGAGGCGCGGGTCGCCGAGCCCGACGAACCTCGCGAACCGCTCGGAGCGGACGCCTACGCCCCGGCCTCACGGGGCGCCCGGCCCGTCGGGACGCGCGACGAACCGCCCGTGACCCGACCGGACGTCGCTGTGGTGCTCGACACCCAGGTGCTGGCGGACGCCCCGGCCGCGCTGCGCCGTCGGGCACTGCGCGCCGCGGCCCAGGAGGCCGGGAGTCCCGCCGGTTCGCTCTTCGCGAGCCACGTCGCGACGCTCGACGCCCTGGTCGTCGCGTGGCGGGGCCAGGGCCCCGCGCACCTCCCGGGCGACCTTCGCGCCTCGCGCACCCGTGGGAGACTCTTCCTGGGGCCGGAACGGCCTCCCTCGCTCGCGCGAACCCCATCAGAAGAACCAGCACAGGAGTGAAACCCGTGGACTCATCCGACGTCGGCAACGACCTCGAGAACATCCTCCTCACCGAGGAGCAGCTCCGCGGGAGGCTGGACGAGCTCGCCGAGCAGATCGACCGCGACTACGCGGGCAAGGACCTGCTCCTCGTGGGCGTCCTCAAGGGAGCGGTCATGGTCATGGCCGACCTCGCCCGCCGCCTGCACCACGACGTCGAGATGGACTGGATGGCCGTCTCGTCCTACGGCTCGGGCACCAAGTCCTCGGGCGTCGTGCGCATCCTCAAGGACCTCGACGCCGACCTCACGGGGCGCCACGTGCTCATCGTCGAGGACATCATCGACTCGGGCCTCACGCTCTCGTGGCTGCTGTCGAACCTGCGCAGCCGCGGCCCCGCGTCGGTCGAGGTGGCGGCGATGCTCCGCAAGCCCGACGCCGCGAAGACCGAGGTCGACGTGCGCTACATCGGCTTCGACATCCCCAACGAGTTCGTCGTGGGCTACGGCCTGGACTACGCGGAGAAGTACCGCAACCTGCCGTTCGTGGGCACGCTCGCCCCGCACGTCTACTCGTCCTGACGCCTCACCCCAGCCCCGACCGGTGACGGCGGCGGGGGCGCCGACCTCGGTCGCGCCCCCGCCGCCGGGCACCGCGGGGCGAGCCCGCGGCTCAGGCCGCGACCCGCGCGGGACGCCGCTCCTCGAAGCCACGCCCTGGGCGAACAGACCAGCCAACTGCCAGGTTGTGCGTGTAACTTCACTGGCGGAACCATTGCGCGAGTGGAGGGATGCGGGGGCTCGTCCCCGTCGCCGATGAACATCAAGAAGATTCTCAGCGGGCCGATCGTCTGGATCGTGGTGGGTCTGGCGATCCTCGGGATCGCCTTCATGGCCCTGTCCGGACCCAGCGTCCACCGTGTCGACACCTCGACCGGGCTCGAGCTCCTCAAGGACGGGAAGGTCGAGCAGGCCCTCCTGGTCGACGGGGACCAGCGCGTCCAGCTCACCCTCACCGAGAACTACGAGGTCGACGGCAAGTCCCAGGGCAAGAGCGTGGAGTTCTTCTACGTCGCACCCCAGGGCGAGGCCGTGGTGAACGCCGTGACCGAGGCGAACCCTCCCAAGGGCTACAACTCGGAGATCGCGCGTCCCTCGTTCCTCGCGTCGGCGCTCTCGCTCATCCTGCCCTTCCTCATCATCGGGCTCGTGTTCTGGTTCCTGCTGTCCCGCATGCAGGGCGGCGGCTCCAAGGTCATGGGCTTCGGCAAGTCCAAGGCCAAGCTCGCCTCGAAGGACACCCCGCAGGTCACGTTCGCCGACGTCGCCGGCGCGGACGAGGCCGTCGAGGAGCTCTACGAGATCAAGGAGTTCCTCGCCGAGCCGGACAAGTTCCAGGCCGTGGGCGCCAAGATCCCCAAGGGCGTGCTCCTCTACGGGCCTCCCGGGACCGGCAAGACCCTCCTCGCGCGCGCCGTCGCCGGCGAGGCGGGCGTGCCGTTCTACACGATCTCCGGCTCGGACTTCGTCGAGATGTTCGTGGGCGTCGGCGCGAGCCGTGTCCGTGACCTGTTCCAGCAGGCCAAGGAGAACTCGCCGGCCATCATCTTCGTCGACGAGATCGACGCCGTCGGCCGCCACCGCGGTGCCGGCATGGGCGGCGGGCACGACGAGCGCGAGCAGACGCTGAACCAGCTCCTCGTCGAGATGGACGGGTTCGACGTCAAGACCAACGTCATCCTCATCGCGGCGACCAACCGCCCCGACATCCTCGACCCCGCGCTCCTGCGTCCGGGCCGTTTCGACCGCCAGATCGCGGTCGAGGCGCCCGACCTCAAGGGCCGCGAGGCGATCCTGGCCGTGCACGCCCAGGGCAAGCCGATCGTCCCGGAGATCGACCTGGCCGCCGTCGCGCGCCGCACCCCCGGCTTCACCGGTGCGGACCTCGCGAACGTGCTCAACGAGGCCGCGCTGCTCACCGCGCGCTCGGGTGCCCAGCTCATCGACGACCGCGCGCTCGACGAGGCCATCGACCGCGTGATCGCCGGCCCGCAGAAGCGGACCCGCGTGATGAACGTCAAGGAGCAGAAGATCACGGCGTACCACGAGGGCGGTCACGCCCTGGTCGCCGCGGCCATGCGCTACACGGACCCCGTCACCAAGGTGACGATCCTGCCGCGTGGTCGTGCGCTCGGCTACACCATGGTCATGCCGCTCGAGGACAAGTACTCCACGACGCGCAACGAGCTGCTCGACCAGCTCGCCTACGCCATGGGCGGCCGCGTGGCCGAGGAGCTCGTGTTCCACGACCCCACGACGGGCGCCTCGAACGACATCGAGAAGGCGACCGCGATCGCCAAGAAGATGGTCACCGAGTACGGCATGAGCGAGCGCGTCGGCGCGATCAAGCTCGGCATCGGCGCGGGCGAGCCGTTCATGGGTCGCGACATGGGCCACACGCGCGACTACTCCGAGTCGGTCGCGGGCACGGTCGACCACGAGGTCCGCCGCCTGGTCGAGTCGGCCCACGACGAGGCCTGGGAGGTGCTCGTCCAGTACCGCGACGTGCTCGACCACCTGGTCCTCGAGCTCCTCGAGAAGGAGACGCTGAACCAGGCCGAGCTCGCCGAGATCTTCGCTCCCGTCGTCAAGCGCGACGCGCGTGAGGTCTGGCTCTCGAGCGAGCAGCGCTCGGTCTCGCAGCGGCCCCCGGTCATGACCGAGGCCGAGAAGGCCACCCTGCCCAAGGACCCGCAGGGGCACCCCGTCGTGGTCCCGCAGGACGAGGCCGCCGCGGCGGCCGACGAGCTCCCGCCCGAGCGCATCGGCGAGGTCCCCGCGGACCGCGTGGTCGACGACGGGCAGGTCTGACGTGGCCCAGGTGCCCGACCAGGGGCTGCGCGCCCCGGCGGACGTCCCCGAGTACGACGAGGAGCGGGCCCGCGCAGCAGTGCGTGAGCTCCTGCTCGCCGTGGGCGAGGACCCGGACCGCGAGGGACTCCAGGAGACCCCTTCCCGTGTCGCTCGCGCCTACCGCGAGATCTTCGCGGGCCTGCGCCAGGAGCCCTCCGATGTCCTGACCACCATGTTCGACCTCGGTCACGAGGAGATGGTGCTGGTCAAGGACATCGAGGTCTACTCGACGTGCGAGCACCACCTGGTGCCTTTCCACGGCGTGGCGCACGTCGGGTACATCCCCAACGTGGACGGTCGCATCACGGGGCTGTCCAAGCTGGCCCGCCTGGTCGACGTCTTCGCGCGCCGCCCCCAGGTCCAGGAGCGCCTGACGTCGCAGATCGCCGACGCGCTCGTCGAGAACCTCGCGCCGCGTGGTGTGATCGTCGTGGTCGAGTGCGAGCACCTGTGCATGTCCATGCGGGGCGTGCGCAAGCCCGGTTCGCGGACCGTGACCTCGGCCGTGCGCGGCCAGATGCGCGACGGCGCGACCCGCGCCGAGGCCATGAGCCTGATCCTGGGACGGTAGGCACGACGCAGTGCGGTACACGCAGCACGGCACGGCCCCCGCTCTCCTGCCCGAGCTGGGGGACCTCGACCGGACGCTCGTCATGGGCGTCGTCAACGTCACGCCCGACTCCTTCTCGGACGGTGGCGAGTGGTTCGAGCCGCGCGCGGCGATCGAGCACGGCCTCGAGCTCCTCGCGGAGGGAGCGGACGTCCTCGATGTCGGGGGCGAGTCCACGCGCCCCGGTGCGGGGCGCGTCCCGGTCGAGGACGAGCTGGCCCGGGTCCTGCCCGTGATCTCCGCGCTCTCGGCCCAGGGAGCGGTCGTCAGCGTCGACACGACGCGGGCGCTCGTCGCCGAGCAGGCCGTCGCGGCCGGCGCGCGCATCATCAACGACGTCTCGGGGGGCCTCGCGGACCCGGACATGGCCGGTGTGGTCGCGCGCACCGGGGCCGTGTTCGTCGTCATGCACTGGCGCGGGCACGCGGACGTCATGGACGACCTCGAGCAGTACGACGACGTCGTGACGGACGTGCGCGACGAGCTCGCCGCACGCGTCGAGGCGCTGCGGTCGGCGGGCGTGCGGGACGAGCAGATCGTCCTGGACCCGGGCCTGGGGTTCTCCAAGGCGGGCTCCACCAACTGGCCGCTCCTGACGCACCTGGACGTCCTGCGGGAGCTGGGCTTCCCGGTCCTCGTGGGCGCGTCGCGCAAACGGTTCCTGGGTCACCTGCTCGCGGGCCCGGACGGCGAGCCCGTCCCCCCGCTCGCACGTGACGGGGCGACCGCGGCCATCACGGCCCTCGCGGCGGCAGCGGGTGCCTGGTGCGTGCGCGTGCACGCGGTCCGGTCCTCGGCGGACGCGGTGCGGGTCGCCGCGGCGTGGACTCGGGCCGGGGCGACGGGGGAAGATGCCTCCGGGGGAACGGTCGCCGAGGCGGTCACCTCCGGCACACCGGCGGGACGAACGACCGCTGGCCCCGCGGACCTGCCCGACCGGGCGGCGCAGCGGGCGAAGGACAGCGGAACGAACGACAGCGACGACAGGAGTACGACGTGAGCACAGCGTTCCAGGGAGCGGTGCACGGGACCGACGGTCGCCCTCTCGACCAGATCCGGCTCACGGGGCTCAGCGCGACGGGGCACCACGGTGTCTTCGAGCACGAGCGGATCGACGGTCAGCTCTTCCGTGCCGACGTCGTGCTGCACCTGGACACGCGGCGCGCCGCGTCCGGGGACGACCTCGAGGACACCGTGAGCTACGCGGTCGTCGCGGAGGACGTCGTCGCGGTGCTGGCCGGTTCGCCCGCGGACCTCATCGAGACGGTCGCCGAGCGCGTCGCCGCGGTCGCGCTGCGCCACGCCTCGATCGAGGCGGTCGACGTCGCGATCCACAAGCCGCAGGCGCCCATCACGGTGCCGTTCGACGACGTCGAGGTCGTCATCCGCCGCGACCGGGTGAAGGTGCCCGTGGTCGCGGTCGAGCCCGCTCGCGTGGTCCCTCTCCCGGTCGGTTCGATCACCCCCGCGGTGCTCGGCAACGTCGCGGTCGGAGAGCCCGGCCCCACCGCCGGGACGCCGCTCGAGGCGCCCGCCGTGATGCCACCGTCGATCCCGCCCGCGGCGCCCGTCGCGGCCCCCGACCGTTCGACCGACCAGGGCTTCCTCGCGGTTCCCGAGGACCTCGGCGCTCCCGCGGGGGAGTCCCTGACGAGCAGCATCTCCGACGCGGAGTTCGTCGAGGCGCTCGACTCGTTCTACAGCGCACCCGAGGACGCGCTGAGCGCGCCGGCTCCCGTCGACGAGGTCGCGGCGCAGCCCGCGGTCGTCCTGGGGGCCTCGGCTCCGCAGGGCGCTCCCGTCGTGCCCGACGACGTCGCACCGGTCTCGTACGAGGCCGAGCCTCTGGCCGTGGTCGTGACCCCAGAGCCCGTCCCGGAGGCCGTCGAGGAGATCGCGCCCGTGCCCGAGCCGGTCGCTGCGGACGAGCCTGCCGACGAGGTGGCGCCCCTCGATGCCCCTGTGAGCGTCGAGCCGCTCGCGGGGTACGGAGCCGCAGCGTACGAGCCCGCACCCGCCGAGCCTGTCGTACCTGCCGAGCCGGTCGTGCCGGACGTGGCTGACGCGCCCGAGGTCGCCACCCTGGCGGAGACCGCGGTTCCGGCCGAGCCCGCCGTGCCTGTCGCTGCGGCAGAGCCGGCCGAGCCGTGGGCCCAGGACCCGGAGCCGGTGGCCCCGGTCGAGCCCGGCCACGCGCAGGCGCTTCCCGTCGAGATCGAGACCGCCGTCCGCGCCGAGCCGCTCGCGATCGAGGAGATCGCCGGGCCCGCCGAGACGGTCCCGTCGGCCGAGGCCGGCGACACAGTGGACGCCGGCGGAGCCTCGACCGTGGTCGCGGACGAGCCGTCGTCCGAGCCCGAGCCCGCGCTCGCCCCCGTTCCGGTTCCGGCTCCCGAGCAGGCAGCGCAGGCAGCACCTGAGCCCGCGTTCGCCCCCGTACCGGTCCCGGCTCCCGAGCAGGCGGCGCAGGCAGCGCCCGAGCCCGAGGTCGTACCCGCACCCGAGCCCGCGGTCGAGACCGATCGCCTCGACGAGGTGCCGTCGGGCTTCGTGCCGGTCGTCCTCGCTCTGGGCGCGAACCTGGGCGACGCCCAGCAGACGCTTCGCGACGCCGTCACGGACCTCGACCGGATCTCCGGCCTGGAGATCACCGAGGTCTCGCCGCTCGCGCGGACCGCGGCTGTCGGCGGACCTGACCAGCCCGACTACCTCAACGCGATCCTGCTCGCGCGCACCACCCTGTCCCCGCGGGCCCTGCTCAGGGCCTGCCAGGGAGTCGAGAACGCCCACGGGCGGGTGCGCGCGGAACGCAACGGGCCTCGCACCCTGGACGTCGACCTGATCGTCTACGGCACCGTCGCGGAGATCACCGAGGACCTCGAGCTGCCGCACCCTCGCGCTCACGAGCGCGCGTTCGTCCTGGAGCCCTGGGCGCAGGTCGCCCCGGAGGCCTTCCTGCCCGGTCTCGGCGGCGGCCCGGTCGCGACCCTGGCCGCGACGGCTCCGGACCGTGGCGGCATCCGCTGGCTCGCGCTCGACTGGCTGACGGACGCGGAGCCCGAGCCCGCTCCTGCGGCGACACCGCCGGCGGTTCCCGTCGTCGAGCCGGCTGCCGCCCCGGTGCAGAGCGCCCCGGCGCAGCCCGCTCCGGTCGAGACCCCAGCACCTGAGGCTCCGGCTGAGCCTGAGGCGCCTCGGGCCACGCACGACCAGCCCGCGGTGGCCGCACCTGCACCAGCACCCGCACCGGCACCCGCCCCGGCTCCCGACGTCCAGGAGCAGCCGACCGCGCCCGCACTCCCCGCCGCTCCCGCCGCTCCCGCCGAGCCGGCGTCCTTCGTCCCGGCCTTCCACCCCGTGCACCCGCAGGACGGCCAGGAGCCCCCGCACTCGCAGGTCCCGCCGTTGTGGGCGGACGTGTCCGCTCAGCAGACCCCGACCACCCCGGAACCGGGCTCGTCGGCACAGGGCGCCACGGACCGCCTCGGCGGCTCACCGGCAGGCTCCTCGGACGCCCCGGTCGCGCCGAGCTGGTCCGCGGTGACGGCTCCCGCGCAGCGGACTGTCCCCGAGCCGCAGCCGCAGCCGCAGCCGCCGGCTCCGACGCCGTTCTCCCCCGAGCCCGTCGGTCGTCAGGCCCAGGCCCCGGCCCCGGAGCCGGCCGCGCCGGCGTTCCGCCCGGTCCACGAGGCGCCGGCCAGCGCTTTCCAGCCCGTGCACCCGGCACAGCCCGTCCCCCCTGCCCAGCCGGTCAAGCAGGAACCGATCACGGGTGTGCCCATGTCCTTCCCGGCCGACCTGCGCGGTCCGTCGAGCTGATGCGACGCACCAAGGTCACGACGCTCCTGCTCGTCACGGTCGCCACGACGCTGCTCGGTTGGCTCGTCGTCGTCGGGCTCGAGCGCCGTGCGACCTATCTGCCCGCGGTGCCGTGGGTCGTGGACGTGGCCCTGGTCGGGCTGGCCGCGGCAGTGTTCTGGGCGGGGTGGGCGGTCCGCTCGTACCTCAAGGGACGTCGGCCGTCGCTCGACCCGCTGCGCGCCGCGCGCACCCTGGTGCTGGCGAAGGCGGCGGCCCTCACGGGCTCGCTCCTCGCCGGGTGGTACCTGGCGCAGGTCGTCGCGGTGCTCGGCGACCTCGCGATCGAGGCGCGGCGCGACCGGGCGGTCGCCGCAGGGATCGCGGCCGCGTGCGCGCTCGTGCTCGCTGTCGTCGGGCTCGTGGTGGAGAAGTTCTGCCAGCTCCCGCCCGAGGACACCGAGCCGGGCCCGGGTGGTCGGTCGCGGGCTCCCGGCGACCACGAGCCCGGGGCCGACGCCGCAGGCTGACGCGCGTCAGCACGTCGGACGACGCCGTGGGCACGCCCCGGATGGGAGGATGAGGCCATGACCGACCACGCCTCCGATCATCCCGTCGACCGGGTCCCGGCGACGGCACCCAGCGGACCCTTCGACCCGCCGGGGGTGACCTGGCAGGGCGTCTCGAGCCGGCTGGTCACCGCGCGACTCGTCACGGTAGCGATCTCGCTCCTCGTGCCGTTCGTCCTGGGGGCCGTCTTCGCCCTGGTCTTCAGCATCGTGTGGCTGTGGATCATCCCGGCCGTCGCTCTCGTGATCGGCGTCTGGTGCGCCCTGGTCGTGCCCCGGCAGGTCCGTGCGATCGGCTACGCGGAGCGCGACGAGGACCTCCTGATCCGCAAGGGCGTGATGTTCCGCTCGCTCGTGGTGGTGCCCTACGGGCGCATGCAGTACGTCGACGTGCAGGCCGGCCCGCTGGCCCGCAAGCTCCGGATCGCGCAGGTCCAGCTGCACACCGCGTCGCCCGCGACCGACGCGTCGATCGAGGGGCTCGAGCCCGCTGAGGCCGAGCGCCTGCGCGACCGTCTCGCGTCCCGTGGAGAGGCACGGTTGGCCGGGCTATGACCGAGCGAAGCACTCCGCCCGAGTCTCCGCCGACCGACCTGACCTGGCACCGCGTCCACCCCGTGACCCCGGTCGTCCGGGGCTGGTCCGTGATCGCGGTCCTGCTCGTCATCGTCGGCAACCGCACGCTCGAAGGACTCCCCGAGGGGCAGAACATGCTGGCCGGCAACGGCTGGTGGCAGGTCCTGGGCGCGATCCTCGTGATCGGCCTGATCGGCCTGGGCTACTCGGCCCTGGCGTGGCGCATGACGACCTACGCGATCGACGACGAGTCGGTCCGCCTGCACACGGGCGTCCTGTTCCGGCAGCAGCGCAAGGCGCGACTCGACCGCCTCCAGGCCGTCGACATCGTCCAGCCGCTCGTCGCGCGCCTGTTCGGTCTCGCCGAGCTCAAGCTCGAGGTCGCGGGGGGCTCGGACTCGGGCATCAAGCTCGGCTTCCTCAAGCTCGACGAGGCGAACCACCTGCGGGCCGAGCTGCTCGCCCGGGCGGCGGGCCTGCGTCTCGGGACGACGCCCGCGCGGCCCGCGGCCGTCCCGGGGACCCCGGCAGGGGACACCGCCGGCAGCCCTGCCGTCGGTGACGCTCCCCGCGGTGACTCCGTCCAGGGGGCCCCCGTCGACGCAGCCGGCGCCGGTGCTCCCGGGGTGGGCGACGTCGTCGGGCACGTGCTCCTCGAAGCACCCGAGGCCCCCGAGCAGCCCGTCATGGAGGTCCCTCCGGGCCGCCTGATCTGGTCGCTGATCCGTACCGTCGCCATGATCGTCCTGGTCCTGGCCGTGCTCGGCCTCATCGGCGTCGCTGTCGGTACGCGCGAGATCGGGACGCTGTTCACGGCGCTCCCGCTGGTCCTGGGCGTCGGCGGCTACCTGTTCGGCCGGTTCACGCGCGAGTTCAACTTCCGCAGCGCGATCTCGCCCGACGGCATCCGGCTGCGCCACGGCCTGCTCGAGACCCGTTCGCAGACCATCCCGCCCGGGCGCGTGCAGGCGATCCGCCTCACGCAGGGGCTCCTGTGGCGCAGCGCCGACTGGTGGCGCGTCGAGGTCAACGTGGCGGGCTACGGCCAGAGCGCGGACGGGACGACGAACAACAGCGTCCTGCTGCCCGTCGGCACGCGCGACGAGGCGCTGGGCGCGGTGTGGCTCGTCCTGCCGGACCTCGGCACGGTCGACCCGCGCGCGCTGCTCGACGAGGCGCTGTCAGGGATCGACGCCGGGGCCCACTTCACGACGGCCCCGCGGCGCGCGCGGATCCTCGACCCGCTCTCGTGGCGCCGCAACGGCTTCGCGGTCACGGGCCGAGCGCTGGTCCTGCGGCGCGGGCGCCTGGTGCGCCGGGTGGAGATCGTGCCGCACGAGCGCACGCAGTCGCTGGGGCTGCAGCAGGGTCCGTGGCAGCGGCGCCTGCGGGTCGCGACGTTCGCGGTGCACTCGGTGCCCGGGCCCGTCACGCCGTCGGTGCCGCACCTCGACGAGCACGTCGCGGGAGCCCTCATGGACGAGCAGGCCCGGCGCGCCCGCGAGGCGCGCGCGCACGCGGGGCCCGAGCTGTGGATGCGGCGCGACGAGGTCGCGGCGGCCGTCGAACGGATCGAGAACGGTGAAGGAACAGGTGACTGAGGGATGACCGACCAAGGCATGCCGGCACGCCGGCGCCCCGGACGGCTGGGCGTGGGGATAGTCGGAGCGGGCCGCGTCGGGGCCGTGCTCGGCAGCGCGCTGCGCGCGACGGGCCACGCGGTGGTCGGGGCGAGCGGCATCTCCGAGGCCTCGCGCGAGCGCATCGAGATGCTCCTGCCCGGGGTTCCCGTGCTCGAGGTCGAGGACGTCGTGCGGCGCGCGGAGCTGGTCCTGCTCGCGGTGCCCGACGACGCTCTCCCGGGCCTGGTCTCGGGTCTCGCCGAGGTCGGGGCGTGGCAGGGCGGGCAGATCGTCGTGCACACGTCCGGCCGGTACGGCGCAGGAGTGCTGGACCCGGCGCGCGCGCTGGGTGCGATCCCGCTCGCGATCCACCCCGCCATGACGTTCTCCGGCACCTCGCTCGACCTGTCGCGCCTCGAGGGCACGACGTTCGCGGTCACGGGACCGGCCCCGGTCCAGCCCATCGGGCAGGCCCTCGTGGTCGAGCTCGGCGGCGAGCCCGTCGTGGTCGAGGAGGAGGCCCGAGGGCTCTACCACGCAGCCCTCGCGCACGGCGCGAACCACCTCGTGGTCCTCGTCGCGCAGGCCGCGCAGGCCCTCGAGGCCGCGGGCGTCGAGCAGCCGGGGCGCGTGCTGGCCCCGTTGCTCTCGGCGGCGCTCGACGGCGCGACGCGTTCCGCCGACGCGGGCGGGGGAGCGGGCCCGGGGGCCATCTCGGCCCTGACGGGTCCGGTGTCGCGCGGGGACGTGGGCACGGTCGCCGAGCACCTCGAGGTGCTGCGCGCGCTGGCCGTGACCTCGGCCCAGGAGTCGGCGCCGCACGTCGCCGCGACCGACGTGCCCGCGTCCTACCGCGAGCTCAGCCGCGGAGCCACGAGCCGAGCACTGGCCGCAGGGCGCATCGACGCCCGCCAGGCCCAGGAGCTGCTCGACGTCCTCGAGGAAGGTCAGTGATGTCCGTCCCTCCGCCCGTCACCCGGGTGCAGCCGCTCGTCGTCCGCACCCGTGCCGCGCTGCGCACGGCCCTGGAGGCCCCTGCCGGGACCGCCGCCGGAGCGCCCGAGGGGGCTGCGCCGTCGGGCACGGCGGGTCCCCGCCCGGACGCACCGCCGCGGACCGCTGCGCGAGCCGTCGTCATGACCATGGGGGCGCTCCACGACGGGCACCTGCAGCTCGTGCGCGCGGCGCGCGAGCGCGTCGGCCCCGCGGGACAGGTCGTCGTCACGGTGTTCGTGAACCCCCTGCAGTTCGGGCCCGACGAGGACCTGGACCGCTACCCGCGCGACCTCGACGCCGACGTGGCGCTCCTCGCGGGGCTCGACGAGCCCGCGCCGGGCCGCCCGGCCGTGGACCTGGTGTTCGCACCCTCGGTCGAGGAGATGTACCCCGGTGGCGACCCGATCGTGCGCGTCACGTCGGGGCGCATCGGCACGGTCCTCGAGGGGGCCTTCCGCCCCGGCCACTTCGACGGGGTCCTGACCGTGGTGCTCAAGCTGCTGCACCTGACCCGCCCGGACGTCGCGTTCTACGGCGAGAAGGACGCGCAGCAGCTCCTCGCGATCCGCCGCATGGTCGCCGACCTGAACGTCGACGTCGAGGTCGTCGGGGTGCCGATCGTGCGCGACGACGACGGGCTCGCGCTGTCCTCGCGCAACGCGTACCTGTCGGCGCAGGAACGGGCCGACGCGCTGACCCTGAGCCGCGCGCTGCGTGCCGGGGCCGCGGCCGCGGCAGCCGGCCAGGGCGGGGCGGGGGCCATCGAGGTGGCCTCGGGAATGCTCAACGAGCACCCCGGCGTTGTGGTCGATTACCTCGCACTGGTCGACCCGACTACCGTGGACGACCTGGAACCGGAGTACGTGGGACCTGCGCTGCTGCTCGTGGCGGCGCGCGTGGGCTCCACCAGACTGATCGACAACCTGGCCGTGGACGTGGCGCCCCCCGTCACCCGCACGGCCCGCCCAGGAGGCACGCAGTGACCCAGACGGGACCGCAGGACGGCACGCGCCGCCCCGCTTCCTTGCAGCGACCCATGATGATCGGGAAGATCCACCGCGCCACCGTGACGCAGGCGGACCTCCACTACGTCGGGTCCGTGACCGTGGACGTGGACCTCCTCGAGGCCGCCGACATCATCTCCGGCCAGCAGGTCGACATCGTCGACGTCACCAACGGCTCACGCCTGACGACGTACGCGATCCCCGGCGAGCGCGGCTCGGGCAAGGTCTGCATCAACGGTGCGGCCGCGCACCTGGTGCACCCGGGGGACACGGTCATCCTCATCGCCTACGGCATGATCGCCGACCACGAGGCGCGGCACTTCCTGCCGAACGTCGTGTTCGTCGACGGTGACAACCGCATCGTCGAGGTCAGCGACGAGCCGGGCCTCGTGCCCGAGGGCTACGACCTCGAGCCGAGCGGGCTGCCCATCGCCCCCTTCCAGTCCGCGTCGGTCGAGTGACCCAGGCCGTGCAGGTGCCCGTCGGCGAGTCCGCGCAGGGCTACCTGCCGGGCGTGGACGGCCGGGTTCCCCGCCGTCTCGCCCGCCGCCTGGCGGCGCCCGCCCCGGGGTGGACGACGACGGCCGACGCGATCGTCGTCGGCTCCGGCATCGCGGGGCTCACCGCGGCGCTCGAGCTGCGCACGCACGTCCCGCGCGTCCTGCTCGTGACCAAGGGCGAGCTGTCGTCCGGCTCGACCGTCTGGGCGCAGGGCGGCATCGCCGCGGCGCTCGACCCGTCGGACTCCCCGGCCGCGCACCTCGAGGACACGCTCGCCGCGGGCGGGGGACTGTGCGACCCGGCCGCGGTCGAGGTCCTCGTGACCGAGGGACCCGAGCGCGTGCGCGAGCTCGTGGGGCGCGGCGCGAACTTCGACCTCGCGCCCGACGGCGACATCGCGCTCACGCGCGAGGGAGGCCACCACGCGGACCGCATCGCGCACGCAGGCGGCGACGCCACGGGCGCGGAGATCTCCCGGGCGCTCGTCGCCCAGCTCGAGGCCGTGCTCGCCGATCCCGGCATCGAGGTCATCGAGAACGCGCTCGTGCTCGACGTCCTGACCACCTCGCCCGACGCCCCGGGCGGTGAGCGCGCGTGCGGCGTCACGCTGCACGTGCGGGGCGAGGGCTCGCGCGACGGCGTGGGTGCGGCCCTCGCCCGGGCCGTCGTGCTCGCGACCGGCGGGATCGGTCAGGTCTTCCGCTCCTCGACCAACCCGCCGCAGGCCACGGGCGACGGCATGGCCGCCGCGCTGCGGGCCGGCGCCACGCTCGGTGACGTCGAGTTCGTCCAGTTCCACCCGACCGTGCTGTGGCTCGGCCTCGGCGCCAAGGGGCAGCTCCCGCTGATCTCGGAGGCCGTGCGCGGTGAGGGCGCGATCCTCCTCGACACCGACGGCCACCGGTTCATGCCCGCGGTCCACCCCATGGCCGAGCTCGCGCCGCGCGACGTCGTGGCGCACGCGATCGTGCGCCAGATGGCGGCCACGGGGTCGGACCACGTCCTGCTCGACGCCCGGCACCTCGGTGCCGAGTTCCTGCGCAAGCGGTTCCCGACGATCACCGAGCGCCTGCTCGAGCAGGGCATCGACCTGACCGAGGAACCGATCCCGGTCGCGCCCGCCCAGCACTACCATTCGGGCGGGATCGTCACGGACCTGCACGGGCGCTCGACGCTCGACGGCCTCTACGCCGTGGGCGAGGTCGCGTGCACCGGCGTGCACGGCGCGAACCGTCTCGCGTCGAACTCGCTCCTGGAGGGCCTGGTCTTCGCCTACCGCGCCGCGCAGGAGATCACCGCGCGCGTCGCGGCCGGCGAGCTGCCGCTCGGCGAGCCCGTCGAGCGGGCGGGCGAGGCCGCGCTCGTGCCCGCAGCGGCCCGTTCGCGAGTCCAGTCGATCTCGTCGGCAGGGCCCGGCGTGATCCGGGACGGCGAAGGGCTGCGTACCGCGGCGGACAGGCTCGCGGCGGTCCGCACGGACGCCCACCGGGCGACCGACGTGGTCGCCGTGCCGCAGACCGCCGAGTGGGAGACGACCAACGTCCACCAGGTGGCGACCGTCCTGACCGAGGCGGCGCTGCTGCGCGAGGAGAGCCGGGGCGGACACTTCCGCACCGACTTCCCCGAGGTCGAGCCCGCGTGGGCCCGACGGATCGAGGTCACGCTCGGCGCCGACGGTGAGCTGCGGCTCGTCTGAGGGGCGGAGCGGGCGGGGTCGCGCGGCCGAGCAGCGGTAGCGTGAGCGCGTGAACTCTCCCTCTCTCATCGAGCCCGGTCTCGACCCCCGGTGGGTCGCCGACATCGTCACGCGCGCCCTCGACGAGGACCTCGGCCCTACGCCCGGACGGGACGTGACCACCCAGGCGACCGTGCCGCCGTCGGGCACGGGGACCGCCCACCTCGTGGCACGCGCCGACGGCGTCGTGGCCGGCCTCGTGGTCGTGGAGGAGGTCACCCGGCAGGTCGCCGAGCGCTTCGGGCTCGCTCCCGTCGCGGTCACCTTCACCGCGCAGGACGGCGACGCCGTGACCCGCGGCCGTGTCCTCGCGGCCCTCACGGGCCCGGTCCAGGTCATCCTCACGGCCGAGCGCACGCTCCTCAACCTCGCGAGCCGTGCGAGCGGGGTCGCGACCGCGACCCGCGCGTGGGCCCGAGCGCTCGACGGCACGGGCGCCCAGGTGCTCGACACCCGCAAGACCACGCCGGGCCTGCGCGCCCTCGAGAAGTACGCGGTGCGCGCGGGCGGTGGCACGAACAAGCGCATGGGGCTCTACGACGTCGCGATGGTCAAGGACAACCACGTCGTCGCCGCGGGCTCGGTGGCGGGCGCGATCGAGGCCGTCCGCCGGATGTTCCCCGACGTCCTGATCCAGGTCGAGGCCGACACGACCGACCAGGCCATGGAGGCCCTCGACGCGGGCGCCGACTTCCTGCTCCTCGACAACATGCCCACGCCCGTGCTCGCGGACACCGTCCGCCGGGTGCGCGAGCGCGAGGGGGCCCCGGGCGGCCCCGCGAAGATCGAGCTCGAGGCCACCGGCAACCTGACGCTCGACCGGGCGCGCGAGGTCGCCGGGACCGGGGTCGACTACCTGTCGGTCGGGGCGCTCACGCACTCCGCGCCCATCCTCGACCTGGCCCTCGACCTGATCGGCTGAACCGCGGGGCCCCGGAGCCCGGTCGCGGCCCGCAGGCTGCACGAGCACCGCGGGGGAGCGCCGGAATCCCTTCCGGCGCTCCCCGGTAGAATCGACGCGTGACCTCCCCCGATCCCGCTGCCGCTGCCGTGCCCGCCTCCGACGAGACGCCCGTCGTGCCCACCGCCCCGGTGCCCGTCGACGAGTCCGACGACCTCCCCGAGCAGCTGCGGGTCCGGCGCGAGAAGCGTGAGCGCCTGCTGGCGCAGGGCGAGGAGGCCTACCCGGTCTCGGTCCCGCGCACGCACACGATCGCCCAGGTCCGCGCGGCGTACGAGCACCTGGAGAGCGGCCAGGAGACCGACGACGTCGTGGGCGTCGCCGGTCGTGTCGTGTTCCTGCGCAACACGGGCAAGCTCTGCTTCGTCACGCTCCAGGACGGTGAGGGCAACCGCCTCCAGGTCATGCTGAGCCAGGCCGTGGTGGGCGAGGAGTCGCTCGCCGCGTTCAAGGCCGACGTCGACCTGGGGGACCACCTGTTCGCCCACGGGCGCGTCATCAGCTCGCGCCGCGGTGAGCTGAGCATCTTCGCGGACGAGTGGAAGATCGCCGCGAAGTCGCTGCGCCCGCTGCCCGTGCTGCACAAGGAGCTCTCGGAGGAGAGCCGGGTCCGTCAGCGCTACGTCGACCTCATCGCCCGCCCTGCTGCGCGCGACATGGTCCGCCTGCGCGCGGGTGTGGTGCGGTCGTTGCGCGAGAACTTCCACGAGCGCGGCTATCTCGAGGTCGAGACGCCCATGCTGCAGACCATTCACGGCGGTGCGGCGGCCCGCCCGTTCACGACGCACATGAATGCGTTCGACATGGAGCTGTATCTGCGCATCGCCCCCGAGCTCTTCCTCAAGCGTGCGGTCGTGGGCGGTGTCGAGCGCGTGTTCGAGATCAACCGCAACTTCCGCAACGAGGGCGCCGACTCGACGCACTCCCCGGAATTCGCGATGCTCGAGGCGTACGAGGCGTACGGCGACTACAACACCATGGCCGAGCTGACCCAGAACCTGGTGCAGCGTGCCGCCCTGGACACCTTGGGAACCACGGTGGTCGAGCTTCCGGGCGGTGAGGAATACGACCTCGGCGGTGAATGGGCGCAGCTCAAGATGTACGACTCGCTGTCCGAGGCCCTGGGCGAGGAGATCACCCCGGAAACGCCGGTGGAACACCTGTCCAAGATCGCGGACCGCCTCGAGATCTCCTATGACACCAAGCGTGCCGGTCACGGCAAGCTCGTCGAGGCGATCTGGGAGCACCTCGTGGGCGACCACCTGTATGCACCGACATTCGTCCGTGACTTCCCGGTCGAGACGTCTCCCTTGACCCGCGACCACCGCACCGTCAAGGGGCAGGTCGAGAAGTGGGACCTCTACGTCCGCGGTTTCGAGCTGGCCACGGCTTATTCGGAGCTCGTCGACCCGGTCATCCAGCGTCAGCGTTTCGAGGCGCAGGCGCTCCTGGCGGCCGCGGGCGACGACGAGGCCATGCGTCTCGACGAGGACTTCCTCACAGCGATGGAGTACGCGATGCCTCCGTCGGGTGGCATGGGCATGGGGCTGGACCGCCTGCTGATGGCGCTGACCGGCCACGGCATCCGCGAGACGATCCTCTTCCCGCTGGTCAAGCCGGCTCAGTAGCCTCCCGCCGGCTCCGTGGGTGCCGGGTGCGTCGCGGGCGACGTACCCGGCACCCGCAGGTCGGTCGTAGACTGGCGGGCATGACTGATTTCTGGCCGGCCGTCTATGCGCTGATCCCGTCGGTCGGGGTCGGTATCCTCTTCTTTTTCGCGATGCGCGCCATCATCCGTTCGGACCGCACGGAACGCCTCGCCATGGCCGAGCTCGACGCCCAGGCGGATGCGGCAGAGCGCCAGGAGCGGGCCGCACAGGAATCGTCGACGACTTCTCGCTAGCCGGACACGCTGCTTTCGCTTTGACGTGATTCCATGAGAATGGCACACTTCGAGATACCAGCATCAATTCTCGAAGACGCGAGGTAGCACAGTGGCACAGAAGGTTCAGGTAATTCTCGTCGACGACGTCGACGGTGGGTCTGCCGACGAGTCCGTGACGTTCGCCCTCGACGGCGTCTCCTACGAGATCGACCTCAGCTCGGCGCACGCCGAGGAATTGCGTGAAGCATTCTCGAAGTGGGTCGGTCACGCTCGCAAGGTCACGCGTGGCGCTGCTCGTCCGGCCACCAAGAAGGCACGTTCCTCTGCTGCCGGCCCGTCGCGTGCGACGGAGATCCGTGAATGGGCCCGGAACAACGGCTACACGGTGAGCGAGCGCGGTCGTATCTCGGCCGACATCCAGCAGGCATTCGACGCGGCGAACTGAATTCGCCGACGTCTTCCCTCAGGGGCGTCCTGACCGGTTCTCCGCAGTGCGGAGGCCTGGTCAGGGCGCCCCTGACACATGTCCGGGTGCTACTAGGCTCTGTGCATGACTTCTACCTCGTCGGCGCCCGTGGCTGCCGCGACCTCTCGGACCCTGTGGCTCGGCACGTACCCGGACGGGGCGGACGCAGGGAGCGGCGAGGGGATCTGGCGTCTCGAGGTCGACGCCGCGACGGGTGAGCTGGGCGAGCCTGCACTGGTCGCGGTCACGCCGTCGCCGTCGTTCCTCGCGCTCGACCCGGCCGGTACCCGGCTGTACGCGGTCACGGAGACCGAGCACGGTGCCGTGAGCGGGTTCGCCCTCACGGCGGACGGCGGGCTCGACCCGTTGGGCAGCGTGCCCAGCGGCGGCTCCTACCCGTGCCACGTCGTGGCGGTCGACGGAGCCCTGTGGGTCACCAACTACGGTGACGGCACGTTCGCGGTGCTGCCGCTCGACGCCGACGGTGCTCCGACCGAGGCGCTGCGGCTCGGGCACCAGGGCACGGGACCCGACGCCGACCGCCAGGAGGGGCCGCACGCCCACTTCGTCGGGGCCGTCGCGGGGGACCCGGTCGTGGTGGATCTGGGGACGGACGAGCTGCGCGCCCACCCGCGCACGGTCGGCGACCTGCGCGCCCAGGTGGAGGGCGGCGTGCCCGCGCGCGTCGTCGCCACGTTCCCGGGCGGTGCGGGCCCGCGCCACTTCGCGGTCCTGCCCGGCGCCGCCGGTGTCGACGGTGCTCCTGCTGCCCTGTTCGTCGCGACCGAGCTCGACGCGCGGGTGTACGTCCTGGTCCCGGCCGTGGACGGCTCGTTCGAGCTCGCCGGCTCGGTCCCCGCGACCGCGGCCCCGCTGCCCGAGGGTGGCCGCAGCTACCCGTCGCACGTCGCGCTGAGCGCGGACGGCTCGCGCCTGTTCGTCGCGATCCGCGGGGCGGACGTGCTCTCGACGTTCGCGGTCACCCGCACGGTCACGGAGCCCGACGGCGCCGCTCCCGTCCTCGAGCACCTCGCCGACACCCCGCTCGGCGGGGCGTGGCCGCGGCACTTCGCGGTGCTGGCTCCTGCGGCCGACGGGACCCCCGAGGCCGACCTGGTGGTCGTGGCGAACCAGAACTCGTCCAACCTCACGGTCCTGCGGATCGACCGGGCGGACGGCGCGGGCACGCTCGTCGACGAGCTCGCGATCCCCGTCCCGGCCTGCGTCGTGGAGGCCTGAGCGCCGTGAAGGAGTCCCCGCGCATCGCGATGCTCTCGGTGCACACCTCCCCGCTCGATCAGCCCGGGACCGGTGACGCGGGTGGCATGAACGTGTACATCACCGAGCTGTCGCGGGCGCTCGCGCGGCGCGGGGCGAAGGTCGAGATCTTCACGCGCGCGACGTCGTCGGCCCAGCCTCCCGTGGTCGAGGCCGAGGACGGCGTCCTGGTGCGCCACGTCGTGGCCGGTCCGTTCGAGGGGCTCGACAAGAACGACCTGCCGGGGCAGCTCTGCGCCTTCACGGCCGGGGTCCTGCGGGCCGAGGCGCGGCGGGACGCCGGCTGGTACGACGTGGTGCACACGCACTACTGGCTCTCGGGGCAGGCGGGCTGGCTCGCCGCGGACCGCTGGGACGTACCGCTCGTGAACTCGATGCACACCATGGCGCGCGTGAAGAACGCCGCGCTCGCGCCGGGCGACGCCCCGGAGCCGCTCGGCCGGATCATCGGCGAGGAGCAGGTCGTCGCGGAGGCGGACGCGCTCGTGGCGAGCACGCCCGAGGAGTTCAAGGACCTCGTCGACCAGTACGGGGCGGACCCTGCGAAGGTCCATGTCGTGCCGCCGGGCGTGGACCTGGACCTGTTCTCGCCCCCCGCGCCGGGGGAGACCAAGGAGGCGCTGCGTGCGGCGCTCGGGCTCCCGACGACGGGCAGGCTCGTGCTCTTCGCCGGGCGCGTCCAGCCGCTCAAGGCGCCCGACGTCCTGGTCCGTGCGCTCGGCGTCCTCGCGGACCACGACGAACCGCTGCCGACCCTCGTGGTCCTGGGCGGCGCGAGCGGTCGCCTGACGGCCGTGCGCGAGCTCGAGGCGCTGGCCTTCCAGATGGGGGTCGCCGACCACGTGATCGTGCGCCCGCCCGTGCCGCGCGAGGAGCTCGTGCGCTACTACCGGGCCGCGGACGTGGTCGCGGTGCCCTCGCACAACGAGTCGTTCGGGCTGGTCGCGGCCGAGGCGCAGGCGTCGGGCACGCCCGTGGTCGCCGCGGCCGTGGGCGGGCTGCGGACGGTCGTCGAGGACGGAGTGTCGGGGATCCTGGTCCCCGACCACAACCCGTGGACGTGGTCGCGCACGCTGAGCGACCTGCTGGCCGACGACGCGCGACGCGCCGGGCTCGCGACCGGCGCCCGGCGCGTGAGCGAGCGCTACGGCTGGGACGCGACCGCCGAGGCCATGCTGTCGGTGTACGCGCAGGCAGCCGAGGTGCGGGCCGCGCGACCGCGCTGACGGGGGAGCCGGTCGGCGGGGGCGACGGCCCGGCCCTCTGACGCCGTCGCCGGGCCGCTCCCGTCCGGGGCACCCTGCTCGGCCGGGCGCCCCCCGACGTCCGCTCCGGTCAGCCCCGGCGCTCGAGCACGAACACCGGGATCTCGCGGTCCGTGCGCTCCTGGTAGTCCGCGTACGGCGGGTACGCCTCGACCGCGCGCTTCCACCACAGGGCCTTCTCCTCGCCCGTGACCTCGCGCGCCGTGTAGTCGTGGCGCTCGGGGCCGTCCTGGAGCTCGACGTGCGGGTCCGCCACGAGGTTGTGGTACCAGACGGGGTGCTGGGGCGCTCCGCCGAGCGAGGCCACGACGGCGTAGTCGCCGTCGTGCTCGACGCGCATGAGCGGGGTCTTGCGGATCTTCCCGCTCTTGGCGCCCAGGGTCCACAGGATGACGACGGGCATCCCGTTCATGGTCGTGCCCTGGGTCCCGCCCGAGCTCTCGTAGAGCTCGGTCTGCTTGCGCGCGCGGTCGTTGGGGCTCGGTGCGTACTCTCCGGTGATCGGCATACCGAGTGCAACGCGTGGCGCGCGTCACCATTCCCGAGCAGGTGATTTCCCGTTCCGTAGATGTTCGGTGACCATTTCCCGGGACAGCGCTGCCACGGCCGCTGCGGTACGGGATGATGGTCACCATGACCTACACCCTCGTGCTGCTCCGCCACGGCGAGAGCGAATGGAATGCCAAGAACCTGTTCACCGGCTGGGTGGACGTCGCACTCTCGGAGAAGGGCGTCGAGGAGGCGAAGCGCGGAGGCGAGCTCCTCAAGGAGGCCGGCATCCTGCCCGACGTCGTCCACACCTCCCTCCTGCGTCGCGCGATCACCACGGCGAACCTCGCCCTGGACGCCGCCGACCGTCACTGGATCCCCGTGAAGCGCTCGTGGCGCCTCAACGAGCGCCACTACGGTGCGCTCCAGGGCAAGGACAAGAAGCAGACGCTCGAGGAGTTCGGCGAGGAGCAGTTCATGCTGTGGCGTCGTTCCTACGACGTGCCGCCGCCCGCGATCGAGAAGGGCTCGGAGTTCTCGCAGGACGCCGACCCGCGCTACGCGGGCGAGCCCGAGGTCCTCACCGAGTGCCTCAAGGACGTCCTCGAGCGTGAGATGCCCTACTGGGAGTCGGACATCATCCCCGACCTCAAGGCCGGCAAGACCGTCCTGGTCGCCGCTCACGGCAACTCGATCCGCGCGATCGAGAAGTACCTCGACGACATCTCGGACGAGGACATCGCGGGCCTGAACATCCCCACGGGCATCCCGGTCGTGTACGAGCTCGACGAGAACTTCAAGCCGATCGTCAAGGGTGGCACGTACCTGGACCCGGACGCCGCGGCAGCCGCGGTGGCCGCGGTCGCGAACCAGGGTCGCTGACCTCGACGCACAGACGCGAACGCCCGACGGCGCCGCTCCCCTCGCGAGGGGAGCGGCGCCGTCGGGCGTTCATGGTGCGGGGGAGACGTGCGTCCTGGTGCTCGACGCCGGGAGAGACGTCGCCGGCCCCTCGCTGCCGAGCACGCGGTCGGCGGCGGGAGGGACCCGGGGGACGGCTAGGCGCGCGCGGCCTGCCCGCGGTCGTCCGCGAAGTCGCCCGTGACGAGGAACGTCACGCGCTTGGCGATCGAGACGCCGTGGTCGCCGAACCGCTCGTAGTAGCGGCCCACGAGAGTCACGTCGACCGTCTCCTGCGGGGTGCCCGTCCAGTCCGGGCCCAGGATCGCCGCGAACGTGTCCTGGTGCAGGTGGTCGAGCAGGTCGTCGTCGCGCTCGACGTTCGCCGCGACCGTCAGGTCGCGCGTCGTCAGGAGCGTCGTGGTGCGGCGCGCGACCCGGGTCGCGGCGTCGTGCATCTGGGCGAACGTCCCCTCCAGCAGGGGGTGGATCGCGTGCGCCGGGTAACGGCCCCGCGCGACCTGGGCGACGTGACGTGCGAGGTCGCCCATGCGCTCGAGCGTGGCGCTCATGCGCAGCGCGCTCACGACGACACGCAGGTCGGTCGCGACCGGCTGCTGCTGCGCGAGCAGCAGGACGCAGCGCTCGTCGAGCTCGCGCTCGAGCGCGTCGATCGCGTGGTCGGACGCGATCACCGACTGTGCGAGCTGGAGGTCTGCAGTGAGCAGCGCCGTCCCCGCCCGACTGATGGCAGACTCGACCAAGCGACTCATCTCGGCAAGGTCGTCACCGACCTGCTTGAGCTCGGCCTCGAAGATTTCCCGCATCGCATCCCTTTCATGGTGACCAGCAACCCCCACCATGTCAGGCCAGGTGAACGGGGAGGTGAACGGTCAGGTGAACGACAGGACGCCGCCAGGTGAACTCTTGGACGCGCGGTGACCGAACCGTCCCGGAACGGCCAGGAACGGTCGGGCGCGGCCGTCTCCGACCGTACGCTGGAGCCGTGGAAGGAATCCAGGAGGGCGTCGGGCTGCTCGTCGCCGGGGTCATCGGGCTGCTCGTCGGCGTGTTCGCGACGCTCGCGTTCCGGTTCAGCGAGCGCAGCACGCACCGCATGCCCGACGGCGAGGCCCCCGAGCTCGACGAAGGGCTCGTGCGCGTGCTCGCGGTGCTGCGCTCGGCCGCCGTGGTCCTCGACAGCGAGGGCGAGGTCGTGCGGGCGAGCCCGCCCGCCTACGCCCTGGGCGTGGTGCGGGGCGACGCGGTCGTGCACGCCGCGATCCTCGACATGATCGCCGAGGTCCAGCGCGACGGCGTGATCCGCGACGAGGAGCTCGAGCTCCCGCGCGGCCCCGTCGGTCGCGGCATGGTCATGCTCCAGGTCCGGGTCGCGCAGGTCGGACCGCACCACATCCTCGTGCTCGCGGAGGACCGGACCGAGGCACGGCGCATCGACGCGATCCGCCGCGACTTCGTCGTCAACGTCTCGCACGAGCTCAAGACGCCGGTGGGCGCGCTCGCGCTGCTCGCCGAGACCGTCCAGGACGCGGCGGACGACCCGGTCGCGGTCCGCCGCTTCACGGGGCGCATGCAGCAGGAGGCCACGCGCCTGTCCGCGCTGGTCCAGGAGATCATCGAGCTCTCGCGCCTCCAGGTCGCCGGCGCGCTCCAGGCCGTCACGACCGTGCCCGTGCGCGGCGTGGTCGAGGAGTCCGTCGACCGGGCGCGCACCAACGCCCAGGGCAAGGGCATCGTCCTGACGGTCGGTGGAGACCTCGACGCGGTCGTCTACGGCGACCACGCGCTGCTCGTGACCGCGGTCCGCAACCTGCTCGACAACGCGGTCGCCTACTCGGGCGAGAACACGCGGGTCGGGGTCGGCGTGAGCGTCGTGGGAGACCTCGTCGAGATCGCGGTCGTCGACCAGGGCATCGGGATCTCCGAGGGCGAGCAGCAGCGCGTGTTCGAGCGCTTCTACCGGGTCGACCCCGCGCGCTCGCGCGACACGGGCGGCACGGGTCTGGGCCTGAGCATCGTCAAGCACATCGCGGCGGACCACGGCGGCGAGGTGACCATGTGGTCCGAGCCCGGTCGCGGTTCGACGTTCACCCTGCGTATCCCCGCGGCGGACCCGACCGCGGTGGAGGCCGCGTCGTCGGGCGCCGACGGCACTGAAGGCACTGCCGGCGCTGCCGGCGCTGCCGGCACCGAGAGCACCCCCGGACCCGAGGGCCAGGCCCCGACCGACGTCGCCGCCCCCTCCGGGGCGGGCGACCCACAGACCGATCCCTACCCCGGCACGTCCCCCAGAACCAAGGAGGTGGGTGCGTGACGCGCATCCTGGTCGTCGAGGACGAGGAGTCGTACCGCGACCCTCTGACCTACCAGCTGGCCCGTGAGGGCTTCGACGTCGTCGAGGCGGCCACGGGGCCCGAGGCTCTCGCCGCCTACGACGCGGGCGGTGCGGACCTCGTGCTGCTCGACCTCATGCTCCCCGGCCTGAGCGGCACCGAGGTGTGTCGCGAGCTGCGGCAGCGCGGCAACGTACCTGTCATCATGCTCACGGCCAAGGACTCCGAGATCGACAAGGTCGTGGGGCTCGAGCTCGGGGCCGACGACTACGTGACCAAGCCCTACTCGTTCCGCGAGCTCCTCGCGCGCGTGCGCGCCGTGCTGCGGCGCCAGGGCGGCGCGGAGGCCGCCGCGGGCGAGCCCGAGGACGACGGCGCGCTCGAGGTCGGTCCGGTCAAGATGGACGTCGAGCGGCACACCGTCTCGGTGCACGGGGAGCTCGTCTCGTTCCCGCTCAAGGAGTTCGACCTGCTCGAGCTGCTGCTGCGCAACGCGGGGCGCGTCCTGACGCGCGGGCAGCTCATCGACCGTGTGTGGGGGGCCGACTACGTGGGGGACACCAAGACCCTCGACGTGCACGTCAAGCGCATCCGCTCGAAGATCGAGCCGGACCCCGCGACCCCGCGCTACCTGCTCACGGTCCGCGGGCTCGGCTACAAGGTGGCCGACGGCGAGTCGTAGGACCGGCCTGCTCCGGGTGGTCGCTGCGGGTCAGGCGGCTCGGAGGTGCTGGTCGGACTGCTGTGCCCGGAGGTGCTGGTCGGACTGCTGTGCCCGACTGGGCCCGGCAGTGCTGACAGTGCCGGGGACGGTGGCGCCCGACCTCAGGGACCGCTCGTCCCGCCCGGCTCGGTGCCTCTCGACCCGGTGCCGCTCGGACCGGCGGGCCCGCTCGGCCCCTCACGGTCCGCCCTGCGCCGCGGCCGCCCGCGCAGGGGGCCGCGGCGCTCGGGCGTCCGCTGCTCGTCGGCGGGCCTCGGCGGCCCAGGGACGTCGCTGCCGTAGAGCTCGTCCCACTGCTCGGAGATGGTCTCGGTCACGCGGCGCGTGACGTGCTGGGTGAGGACCAGGCGGGCCTGGGCCCGTTCGGCCCGCAGGATCGCGCTGTGCTCCTCGCGCAGAGCGATCACGGTCGACAGGGCCATGCCGATCATGACGACCGAGAACGGCAGCGCGATGAGGATCGCAGCCGTCTGCAGAGCGGTGAGCCCACCCGAGATCAGGAGGGCCATCGCGAGGAGGCCGGACAGCACGGCCCACAGGATGCGGTTCCAGACCGCGGGGTGCGGGTCGCCACCCGAGGTCAGCATCCCGACGACGAACGAGCCCGAGTCGGCCGACGTCACGAAGAACACCCCGATGAGCACGATCGCAAGCACGGTGAGGACCGGGCCGCCCGGCAGGTCGCCCAGGAGCTGGAACAGCACGGTGTCGGTGTCGACGCTCCCGTCGGCGCCTATGAGCCCGCCGTCGCCGAAGATCTGCCGGTAGAGCGCCGAGCCGCCGAAGATCGAGAACCACAGGAACGTCACGAGCGTGGGGACCAGGAGGGTACCCATGACGAACTCGCGGATGGTGCGCCCGCGCGAGATGCGCGCGATGAAGACGCCCACGAACGGGGCCCACGAGATCCACCAGCCCCAGTAGAAGATGGTCCACGACGACTGCCACTCGAGCCCGGCGTCGCCCTGGAAGGCCGTGGTGTCGAACGTCAGGCGGATGACGTTCTGGAGGTAGTACCCCATGGACTGCACGTAGTCGCGCAGGAGGAACAGCGTGGGGCCCACGACGAGCACCGTGAGGGCCAGGACGCCGGCCAGGACCATGTTGCCGTTGGACAGCCACTTCATGCCGCGCCCCAGGCCCGAGGCGACCGAGAGGGTCGCGACGGCTGTGATCCCGATGATGAGGCCGATCTGGAGCGCCAGGCCCGGCTCGGCGACGTTCAGGAAACCGAGCCCGGCCCCGATCTGCAGCACACCGAAGCCCAGCGAGGTCGCGACACCGAACACGGTGCCCAGCACCGCGACGACGTCGACCACGTCGCCCAGGCGGCCCTTGACCCGGTCGCCGAGCAGGGGTTCGAGGGCCCACCGGATCGAGACGGGGCGCCCCTTGCGGTGGATCGCGTAGGCGAGCGCGAGGCCCGCGACGACGTAGATCGCCCAGGCGTGCACGCCCCAGTGGAGGTAGCTCTGTCCCATCGCGGCCTGCGCGAGGGCCGCCGGGTCGCCCGTGACGCCGGGCTTGGGCGACGCGTAGTGCGTCAGCGGCTCGGCCGCTCCCCAGTACACGAGCCCGATCCCCATGCCGGTCGCGAACAGCATCGCGAACCACACGGGCAGCCGGAACAGCGGGGTCTCGTCGTCCTTGCCGAGCACGATGTCGCCGAAGCGGCTCAGGCCCATCCACAGCGCGAAGATGACGAACCCGGCCACGATCAGCACGTAGTACCAGCCGAACGCTCCGATGACGTCGGCCTGGAGCGTGCTCAGGACAGCGGTCGTCCCGTCGGTGAAGACCATCGCGAGCAGGACGAACAGCAGGATGAGCCCCGCGGCGGGGTAGAAGACGCGGGGGTACATGCGCCCGGGCGGCACGGGGACCTCGACGGCCACGGCCGCGGTGACGTTGTCTGCTCCAGCCTCCGTGCCCGACGCCGGGGCGGGAGCGGAGGAGGAGGCGCTGTCGCCCGCCGGCGCGGTCTCGTCCTCGCTCGCGCCGCTGCCGGGGTGATCGCTCGTGCCGTCGTCGCTCACGCGAGGTCTCCTGACGTTCGTCCGTGCGGGTCGTGCGATGCCCGTGAGCGAGGGGCCGACGACGTGCAGGTGCCGGCTCGGTCTGCTCGACGACCTGTTCCTGCCAGCGTTCCCGACCTGCCGGGATGAGGCAACCGCTGGCTCCCGGGAGGGGCCGCGGAAGCCCCTGCCGCGGGGGTTTATCCACAGGCCGCAAGAGTCTGTGCACTGTTCATCTGTCGTTCACCCGGACAACCGGAGCACGTCACCCGGCCTGCTTAGCGTCGTTGTTGTCACCGGCGCTCGCTGGTGCCGCCCCCGCGTTGAACAGGATGGAAGAAGAGAGTGAAGCTCAGCCGATTCACCCGCGCAGGTTCCGCAGCAGCCGTCGGCATGCTCGCGTTGACGTTGGCAGCGTGCGGCTCGAACAGCACCGACTCCGGTGGCGACGCCACCACTGATGGCGCAGCGAGCGGCTCGACCGAGGACCTCACGGGCACGCTCGCCGGTGCCGGCGCCTCGTCCCAGGAGAAGGCCGTGGCCGGCTGGATCGCCGGCTTCGGCGACATCGCCCCCGGTGTGACCGTCAGCTACGACGCGGTCGGCTCCGGCGGAGGCCGCGAGCAGTTCCTGTCCGGCGCGACGCAGTTCGCCGGTTCCGACGCCGCCCTCAAGGAGGACGAGCTCGCGACCGCGACCGACCGCTGCTTCGGCGGCGAGGCGATCGAGGTCCCGCTCTACATCAGCCCCATCGCCGTGATCTACAACCTGCCCGGTGTCGACACCGAGCACCTCCAGCTCTCGGCCGAGACGCTCGCGAAGATCTTCAACCGCGAGATCACCACCTGGAACGACCCGGCGATCGCCGCGGAGAACGAGGGCGTCGAGCTCCCCGCGACCGCGATCATCCCCGTGAACCGTTCCGACGAGTCCGGCACCACGGAGAACTTCACCGAGTACCTCGCGGCCGCCTCGAACGGTGCGTGGCCGCACGAGGCCAGCGGCGACTGGCCTCTGTCCGGCGGTCAGTCGGGCCAGGGCACGCAGGGTGTCGTCGACACCGTCACGGGTGCCGAGGGCGCCATCGGGTACGCCGACGCCTCGCGTGCCGGTGACCTGGGAACGGTCGCGATCAAGGTCGGCGAGGAGTACGTGCCGTTCTCGCCCGAGGCCGCGGCCAAGGTCGTCGACGCCTCGCCGCGTGCAGCGGACGCGACCGACAAGCGCCTCGTCGTCGAGATCGACCGCACCACGACCGAGGCCGGCGCCTACCCGCTGGTCCTCATCTCCTACTCGATCGCGTGCGACACCTACGACAAGGCCGAGGACGCCGCGAACGTCAAGGCGTACCTGACCTACGTCGCCAGCGAGGAGGGCCAGGCGCGCGCTGCCGAGGCCTCCGTCGCCGGCTCCGCCCCGATCTCGAGCGCGCTGCGCACCGAGGTCCAGGCAGCGCTCGACTCGATCACCGTCAAGAGCTGATCGAAGAGCTGCACACGGTCGTACACCCAGGGGCGGGTCGCGTCGAGGCTGTCAGCCCGGCGCGGCCCGCCACGGGCGCGTGACCCCCGGATCGTCGTCCTACCACCGCCGCACCTCAGTCATCGGAGCATCAGTGGCCGTCACCTCTCCTCCCTCCACCCGAGCCGGGCTCGGGTCCGAGCCCCAGGTCCCCGCGACCAAGGGCGGCCTGGCCGGCCGGGTCTTCGCCGGCCTGTCGACCGGCGCCGGGATCCTCATCCTCGTGGTCCTCGCCGCGGTGGCCGTGTTCCTCGTCATCGAGGCGTGGCCCGCGCTGACTGCCAGCCCCGAGGAGCTCCAGGAGATCTCCTGGTTCAAGGCGGACTCGCTGCTCGCGTACGTCGGTCCGCTCGTGTTCGGGACGCTGCTCGCCTCGATCCTCGCGCTCGCGATCGCGGTCCCGGTCTCGGTGGGCATCGCGCTCTTCATCTCGCACTACGCGCCCCGGCGCCTGGCGCAGGGGCTCGGCTACCTGATCGACCTCCTCGCGGCCATCCCGAGCGTCGTGTACGGCCTGTGGGGCGCCCTGTGGCTGCTCCCGATCCTCAACCCGTTCTTCACGTGGCTGAGCGGGACCCTGGGCTTCATCCCGCTGTTCGCGGGATACCAGGCCCCGGCCAAGAACATCATGTCGGCCTCGATCGTCCTCGCGGTCATGATCCTGCCGATCATCACGGCGGTCTCGCGCGAGGTGTTCCTCCAGACCCCGGTGCTCCACGAGGAGGCCTCCCTGGCCCTCGGGGCGACGCGCTGGGAGATGGTCCGCATGGCGGTCCTGCCGTTCGGTCGCTCGGGCGTGATCAGCGCCTCGATGCTGGGCCTCGGCCGCGCGCTCGGCGAGACCATGGCCGTGCTCATGGTCATCTCGCCCGGGTTCCTCTACTCGCTGTTCCTCCTCAAGCCGGGACAGCAGCAGACGATCGCCGCGAACATCGCCTCGAAGTTCCCTGAGGCGAGCGGCCTCGCGGTGAGCACCCTCATCGCGACGGGTCTCGCGCTGTTCGTCATCACGTTCGTCGTCAACATGATCGCGCGCTGGATCATCGCGCGCCGCAAGGAATTCTCGGGAGCGAACTGATGACGGTCACCGACCTCACCCCCGCCACGCCCGGCGTCCCCGACGGCTCGGGCACCCTCCAGCTCGTCGCGACGCAGAAGCGTCTGCCGCGCTGGGCGCCGTGGGCCTTCGCCGCGGGCGGCGTGCTCGTCGCTCTCGGCATCCTCGCGATCACGGGCACCCCCACGATCGCGGGCGTCCTGGGGCTGGGCGCCGTGCTCTACGCCCTGGGCCTCACAATCACCTCGCGCGTCGTCGAGGGCGCCCGCTGGGCCACCGACCGCCTCGCGACCACGCTCGTGACCTTCGCGTTCCTGCTCGCGCTGATCCCGCTCGTCTCGCTCCTGTGGATCGTGGTCACGCGCGGCGCGAAGCTCTTCGGGGCGACGTTCCTGTCGACCGACATGGTCGGCGTCTACGGCGACATGACGAGCGGCGGGATCTGGCACGCGATCGTCGGCACGCTCCTCATCACGGGCGCGGCGACGGTCATCTCCGTCCCGATCGGCCTGCTCACGGCGATCTACCTCGTCGAGTACGGGCGCGGCGCCCTGGCCCGCTGGATCACGTTCCTCGTGGACGTCATGACCGGCATCCCCTCGATCGTCGCGGGTCTGTTCGCGTTCTCGCTCTTCACGCTGATCTTCGGCCCCGCGTACCGCGCGGGGATCATGGGGGCGGTCGCGCTGTCGCTCCTCATGACCCCGGTCGTCATCCGGTCGGTCGAGGAGATGCTGCGCCTGGTCCCCAACGAGCTGCGCGAGGCCTCGCTCGCGCTGGGCGTGCCCAAGTGGCTCACGATCGTCAAGGTCGTCCTGCGGACCTCGATCGCGGGCATCGTCACGGGCGTCATGCTCTCGATCGCCCGGGTCATCGGGGAGACGGCCCCCCTGCTCCTCACGGTCGGTCTCATCACGCAGGTCAACTGGGACCTCTTCGACGGTCGCATGGCGACCCTCCCGGTCTTCGCCTACCGCCAGTACGAGCAGGGCGGCGTGGGGATCGACCGGGCCTGGGCCGCGGCCCTGACCCTGATCCTGATCGTCATGCTGCTCAACCTGATCGCGCGCCTCATCAGCCGCCTGTTCTCGCCCAAGACCGCTCGCTGAGCCGAGCCCAGCAGTCGAGCCGGACCGCGCACCTCGCGCGACCGGCCACCGGAAGGAAGCACATCATGTCCAAGCGAATCGACGTCTCGGACCTCAACGTCTACTACGGGGACTTCCTCGCCGTGGAGGGCGTGACCATGGCGATCGAGCCGCGCTCGGTCACGGCCCTGATCGGCCCCTCGGGCTGCGGGAAGTCGACGTTCCTGCGGACGCTGAACCGCATGCACGAGGTCATCCCGGGTGCGCACGTCGAGGGCAAGGCCGTCATGGACGGCCAGGACCTCTACGCGCCCGACGTCGACCCGGTCGCGGTGCGTCGCCAGGTCGGGATGGTCTTCCAGCGCCCCAACCCGTTCCCGACGATGTCGATCAAGGAGAACGTCCTGGCGGGGGTCAAGCTCAACAACAAGCGCATCTCCAAGTCGGACGCGAACGACCTGGTCGAGTCCTCGTTGCAGGGCGCGAACCTCTGGAACGAGGTCAAGGACCGTCTCGACCGCCCGGGCTCCGGGCTGTCCGGCGGCCAGCAGCAGCGCCTGTGCATCGCCCGTGCGATCGCGGTGCGCCCGCAGGTGCTCCTCATGGACGAGCCGTGCTCGGCGCTCGACCCGATCTCGACGCTCGCGATCGAGGACCTCATGTCCGAGCTCAAGGACGACTACACGATCGTGATCGTCACGCACAACATGCAGCAGGCGGCCCGCGTGAGCGACCGCACGGCGTTCTTCAACATCGCGGGCACGGGCAAGCCGGGCAAGCTCGTCGAGATGGGCGACACGGCGACGATGTTCTCCTCGCCGTCGGTGCAGGCGACCGAGGACTACATCTCGGGTCGCTTCGGGTGATCGGTGCGGCCCCGGCGCGAGGTGTCAGGGGCACGGCCTCCTGAGGTCCGCGGGGGGCACCCCGGGCGAGATGCACGACGGCGAGGCTCCCCTCCTGGGTGAGCCTCGCCGTCGTGCACGTGGGGCAGGGATCAGATCGCGGAGCCCTTGAGACTTCCGGTCGTCGGCTCGGTGCCTGCGGTGATGACGCACTGGATCACGCGGTCGTCCTGGGTCTCCCATCCGCCCTGGAGCGGGTACATGTGCCAGATGTCGAGCGAGGACTCCTCGTAGCTCAGTCCGACGAAGCCCTCGAACTCGGCGAGGCAGAACTCCTCGGTCTGCGCAAGTATCGCCTCCTCGCCGGGGTAGTCCCCGGCTGCGAGCTCCTTCTCGGCGTAGAGCTCGTCCGTGTGCGGGTCGGTGCACGGCACGACGGGCATGGACGTGACCTCGAACGACTCCTCGTCCGCGACCGGCTGGTTGCCGCAGTCGCCGAGCTGGAGCGAGAACACGTCCGCGTCGGAGGCCGCGGTGACCTCGCCTCCTGGCTCGTCGCGCTGGGCCTCTTGCGGGCCGAGGATCGCGCTGCAGCCGGAGACGAGGAGACTCGACGTGAGGAGGACTGCGCCGACCGCGAGGGAGCGGGCGGGGCGGAGGTGGGCAAGAGCCACGGGCGTGCCGTTTCTACGAAGGGGGAGGCCACGACGGCCGATCCCGATGGCGGGATGCTATCGGGAGCCGCCGACACGCGTCAGGGTGATTTCTCCGGTTCGTCCCAGGAGGGAAGCATGACGGCGAGGCACCCCTCCTGGGGGCGCCTCGCCGTCATGCACCGCTCGTCGCGCGGACGGGCACCGGACCCGCCCGTCGTGCGGAGGCCGGGCCGTCAGCCGCGGATCAGGGCAGGTAGTCCTCGTACTCCGGCAGGAGACCGTTCAGGACCGGGACCTCGGCGGTCTGGGTCTCGCCCGTGCTCGACGTCAGGGTCACCGAGATGGTGCCGCCAGGCGGCACGTCGATGTTGCCGAACTGCGCCTCGAAGCCGTTGTCGACGCCCAGGTAGACCGTCTCGCCGGCCTCGAGGGGCACGTCGATCGGGTCGGTCCCCTCAGGGGCGACCGTGATCTCGACGGGCTCGTCGGAGTCGTTGGCCATGCCGCCCAGCAGCGTGCCGGGCTCGCCCTCTGCGGCCGAGATGATGAGCAGGTTGAGCCCGCGCACCTCGTCGGTGAGGTTGATGCGGACGCCGTCGGACGGCGAGTAGGCGATGTCCGTCGTGATGGGCGAGCAGGCCGACACGGCGAGGACGCCCGCCACGATCGCGGGGATCGCGAGCACGAGCGATCGCCGAGGCGTGGTCAAGCGGGACGGGGTGCTGGTCACGTGCGCTCCAATGTGCTGCGGGCAGTCTCGGTGTGCGACGGGTGGGGCCGGTGCTCGGCGCCCGGGCGCACATGACCACAGCCTAGTCGCTCCGGCGGACGCACTGCTCGGGCAGCGCGGGGGACGGTACGAGGGGGCATGCCCGCGGGCGCCCGGTCGCTGCGCAGGGGGTGGCCTCGGGCGTCTCCCGCGCTGCGGAGACGTGCGCCCCAGGGGCTCACGGGACGCGTGAACCGCTCGTGAACGGCATCGATCGCCAGGGTGCGGCGGGCGTGAGCAGCGGAATCACGGGGCTCTCGCGGGCCGCGAGCGAGGCGAGGGCTCGGAATCGCAGGGGCCCCCGTGGTAAGATCGACCTCCGCGAAAGGGGACATCTGCAGATGACGTTCACAGTAGGCGAGACCGTTGTCTACCCACATCACGGTGCCGCAAAGATCGAAGAGATCAAGACCCGCACCATCCGCGGGGAGGACAAGATCTACCTGAAGCTGAAGGTGGCTCAGGGCGATCTGACGATCGAGGTCCCGGCGGACAACGTCGACCTGGTGGGCGTCCGCGACGTCGTCGGCCAGGAAGGTCTCGACAAGGTCTTCGAGGTTCTTCGCGCACCATACACGGAAGAGCCGACCAACTGGTCGCGCCGCTACAAGGCCAACCTCGAGAAGCTGGCCTCGGGCGACGTGATCAAGGTGGCAGAGGTCGTCCGCGACCTGTCGCGTCGTGACGCAGACCGCGGCCTCTCGGCCGGGGAGAAGCGCATGCTCGCGAAGGCTCGACAGATCCTGGTCTCGGAGCTTGCCCTGGCCGAGCACACCGAGGAGGACAAGGCCGAGGCCATCCTCGACGAGGTCCTGGCTTCCTGAGCCGCGAACTCACCACGTACCACCGACGACGCACGGGCTGCTGGCAGCCCGTGCGTCGTCGTCTGTGGGCCCCCGGCCTCGCTGGGCTCCCGACGACGGCGCACCCTGCAGGGCTTCCTGACCCGACCGATCGTCTCGGCCGCGGGCCGACGACGGTCCACGAGCCGAGATCGTCTACCGTGACATCGTGACGACCCTCGCCATCCTGACCGCCGCCGGCTCCGGCACGCGCCTCGGTTTCGATCTCCCCAAAGCCCTGGTCCCGCTCCGTGGACTGCCCCTCGTGCTGCACGCCGCGCGCCGCCTCACCGCGTCGGGTGTGGTCGACGCGCTGGTCGTCACGGCCCCGAACGGGCTCGTGTCCGCGATGTCGGACGTGCTCGAGCACGACCCGCACGTGAGCGTGCCCGTCGTCGTCGTCGCGGGTGGAGCCACGCGCCAGTCGTCCGTGGCCGCCGGGCTCTCCCGCGCGCGTGCGGACGTCGACGTGGTCGTCGTGCACGACGCGGCCCGCCCTCTCGCCCCGGCCGCCATGATCCGACGCATCGTCGAGACCGTGCGCGAAGGCCACCAGGCGGTCATCCCGGGGGTGCCGGTCGTCGACACGATCAAGGTCGTCGCACCGCGCGACCCGCAGCACGGTCTCCCGGACGGCGTCGACCGGGTGGCCTCGACCCCGGAACGCACCCTGCTGCGGGCCGTGCAGACGCCCCAGGCGTTCGACCGGGCGCTGCTCGTGCGCGCGCACGTGGCCGGGGCCGCCCGGGCCCGGACCGAGGCGACCGCGGCGACCGACGACGCGAGCCTGGTCGAGGCGCTGGGCGAGGAGGTCTTCGTGGTGCCCGGTCACGAGCTCGCGATGAAGGTGACGACCGCGCGGGACTTCTACTACATCGAGAAGCTGCTCACCGAGGACGCCCGATGAGTGCACACGGAGGACGTCCGACGAACCTGCCCCGCACCGGGATCGGGACCGACGTGCACGCGTTCGCGCCCGAGGGGCAGGAACGCGACCTGTGGCTCGCTGGGCTGCACTGGCCGGGCGAGCGGGGGCTGGCCGGGCACTCCGACGCCGACGTCGCGGCGCACGCTGCCGCTGACGCGCTCTTCTCCGCGTCCGGGCTGGGCGACCTCGGGTCGAACTTCGGGACGAGCGCGCCCGAGTGGGCCGGGGCGAGCGGGGCGTCGCTGCTCGCCGAGGCCGCGCGCCGGGTCCGCGCCGCGGGCTTCGAGATCGGGAACGTCGCGGTCCAGGTCATCGGGAACCGTCCCCGCCTCGGGCCCCGCAGAGCGGAGGGGGAGGCTGCGCTGAGCGCCGCCGCCGGGGCGTCCGTGACGCTCACCGCGACCACCACCGACGGGCTGGGGCTCACGGGCCGCGGCGAGGGCGTGGCCGCGCTCGCGACCGCGCTCGTGGTCCGCGTCGACGGCTAGCCGCACCGACCGGCTCGAGAGGGACGTCCTGGGGTGCTCGGGCGGTCCGGGGCCAGGACCCCCGGTCCCCGCCCGAGCACCCCAGGACGGGTCGGGTCAGGCCGTCGGCAGCCAGATGCGCATGGTCGACGGCCCGCGGTTCGCCCAGTCGTGGTACGGCGTCAGGACGACGTCGAGCGGCTCGCCGGCCGGACCCGTGCGGTCGCCCTGGTCCTCCGGCCCGACGCTCGCGTTCTCCGGGTAGGGCCACGCACGGTCCGTCGACGCAGCCCTCCGCCCGGTCGCGACGACGACGCCGTCCTCCTCGCGCAGCGGCACGGAGGCGTCGACCACGAGCTCGGCGACGTCGTCGACCGTCTGGTCGAGCGACTCGGCGCACAGCACCTCGGGCCCGCGCTCGACCGCGACGCAGCCCCGCACGGCGTCGATCCTGTCGTCGGCCGTCACGACGCGTGGCGACACGTCGAGCTCGAGGCGCACCTCGTCGCCCGCGCGGAAGGTCCGCCGGACCTCTGCGGTGCCCGGCTCGACGCTCCAGGTCTCACCGCCCGAGGACAGGCGGGCCGAGGCCGACCATGCGGGCACCCGCACCCGCAAGGACCAGTCGCGGCCCGTGTCCCGCAGCACGCGGAAGGTCACGACCCCCGAGTCGGGGAAGTCGGTGTGCACGTCGACCTCGACAGGCGTGCCGTCCGGCAGCGCCGTACGGATCTCCGCGTCGGCGTACTGGTGCACCTGGAGGCCGTCCTCGTCGACCGTCACGAAGTACGCGGCGAGGCTCGCGAACGTGCGCGCGACGTTGGGCGGGCAGCACGAGACCTCGAACCAGGGGGCCCGGAGGGAGGACGAGGCGCGTGCGCTCGCGACGTCCGCGGGTGCGACGGCTCCCGGGACCCGCTGGTGCAGGGTGTTCGTGTAGTAGAACGACGTGCCGTCGTGCGCCGGCGACGTCGCGACGACGTTGAAGAGCGTCCGCTCGACCAGGTCGGCGTAGCGGCTCTCGCCCGTGGCGAGCAGCAGGCGCCAGCTCGTCATGATCGAGCCGATCCCGGCGCAGGTCTCCGCGTACGCCCGGTCGGGGGGCAGGACGAAGTCCTCCCCGAAGGCCTCGTCCTGGTGGTGCGAGCCCTGCCCGCCCGTGAGGTAGGTGCGCCGGGCGACGGTGTTCTCCCACTGGGTCGCGACCGCGTGCAGGAGGTCGCGGTCGCCTGTGTCCGCGGCGACGTCGAGAGCACCCGCCGCGAGGTAGTTGGCACGCACCGCGTGCCCCCGGAAGACGGTCGCCTCGCGGACCGGCTGGTCGTCCTGGAAGTAGGACCGACCGAACTCGATGTCGCGCAGCGTGCCGTGCCCGTGCCGCTCGACGAACAGGGCCGCCTGGTCGAGGTAGCGACGCTCGCCCGTGACCCGGGACAGCTCGGCGAGCGCGACCTCGATCTCGGCGTGCCCGCAGATCCCCTGGCGGCCGTCGGGCCCGAAGGTCGCGCACACGTGGTCGGCGGCCCGCCGGGCCACGTCGACCAGGAGCTGGTCGCCGCCCGTGCGGGCACGGGCCACCGCGGCCTGGATCAGGTGGCCGTAGCAGTACAGCTCGTGCCCCCACTCGAGGTCCGAGTAGCGGTCCCCCTGGCCCGGCCGTCCGAACATCGTGGACAGGTAGCCGTCGGGCTCCTGCACGGCCGCCACGCGCTGGACGATCGCGTCGAAGCGGGCGTCGAGCTCGTCGTCGGGCCTCCTGCCCAGCTCCCAGGCCATGGCCTCGAGGAGCTTGTAGACCTCGGAGTCGGAGAACTCGCGCCCGCGGCGGGCCGCGGGGAGGCGACCCTCGACCGCGGCGTCGAAGTTGCCCAGCCACCCCTCCTTCTCGAGCCAGTGCTCGATGTGGGCCAGCGTGGCTGCGCGGTTCGTCTCCTGGCGGGCGGCCCAGAAGCCGCCCGTGATCCGGACTTCGTCGAGCCCGAGCGGACGCAGGACCGACGAGCTGGGGACGACCGGTCGGCCGCCGGTCGACCGGCTGGTGGTGGTGGTCACGGAATTCCTCCGGTGAGGTCGATGCCCACGAGGATGGGCGAGGTGATGGGTGGGGCGGGACTGTGCGGGCGACCCGGAGGTCAGCCCTTGAGCGCGCCCGACATGAAGCCCTGGACGTAGTGCCGCTGCAGCAGCAGGAAGAGGACGACGCACGGCAGGGCCAGGACGACCACGCCCGCCTCGGTGGCCCCGTAGTCGACGATGCCCATGATCTGCTGGCGCATGTTGGCCACGGCCAGCGGGAGCGGGAGCTTGGACGAGTCGGAGATGAGGATCAGCGGCGCGATGAAGTCGTTCCAGGCCGCGAGGAACGCGAAGAGGCCGACCGTGATGAGCCCGGGCTTGACCGCGGGCAGCAGCACCCGCCGCAGGGCTCCGAACGACGTGCACCCGTCGACGAGGGCCGCCTCCTCCATCTCGGTGGGGACGGACTCGAACGAGATCCGCATCATGAAGGTCGCGAACGGGAGCTGGAACATCGTCAGGACCAGCGCGAGCCCGAGGAGCGAGTTCTGCAGGTGCAGGGCGTTCAGGAGGACGTAGAGCGGGATCAGCAGGGTCGCGTAGGGCACCATCAGGATCCCGAGCGTCAGCATGAAGAGGATGTTCTTGCCGGGGAACGTGAAGCGGGCGAACGCGTAGCCGCCGAGGAGCGAGGTCACCAGGGTGAACAGCACGGTCAGCCCGGAGACCACGACCGAGTTCAGGAGGTACTGCCCGATCCCGGCCTGGTAGCCCGCGAGGGTCACGTAGTTCCCGAACCCCCAGCCGTCGGTCTGCGCGCTGCCTGCCTGCGGCGAGACCGAGGCGACGCCGGCCCAGATGAGCGGGAAGAGGAAGATCAGGGCGAGGCCGCCCGTGAAGACGTAGTACGGCGTACGCAGGGCGAGGCCCCCGAGCGTCGTGGTCGGGGCTGCGCGCCCGACCCGTCGTCGTCGCCGTGCCGCCGCAGGTGGCGTGGCGGTCGCGGACGGGGGGACGGGAGCGGACGGGGTCTCGGTCGTGGTGGGCATGTCCGGGGTCCTCACTTCTCGTCCGTCTGGCGCATGCCGCGGAACTGCAGGGCGTTGATGACGATCAGGGCCAGGAGCACGAGGATCGACAGGGCGGCAGCACGGCCCAGGTCGTTCTGGCCCTGGAACGCCATGTTGTAGATGAGCTGGACGACCGTGATGGTGCTGTTGTCCGGGCCGCCCTTGGTCAGGATGTAGAACTGGTCGAACGCGAGCAGCGAGCCCGTGACGCACATGATCGTGCAGAGCATGAGCGAGGGGCGCAGGAGCGGCAGGGTGATGCTCCGGAAGATCTGGAACGGCTTGGCGCCGTCGATGCGTGCCGCCTCGTACACCTCGCCGGGGATGTTCTGCAGGCCCACCAGGAGCAGGAGCATGTAGAAGCCCGCGAAGCGCCACACGATGAGGAAGACGGTCGACCACAGGGCCGCCGTGGGCGTGCCGAGGAAGGAGATGGGCTCGTCGACCAGTCCGAGCTTCTCGAGGAAGGGGCTGATCGGGCCGGACTGGGGGGAGTAGAGCGCGTAGAACAGGAGCGAGGCGGAGGCCAGGCCGAGCGCGCTGGGGACGAGGAACGCGGTGCGCAGGAACCCCTTCCACCGCGTGCTCTCCTGGACCAGCAGCGCCATCCCGAGCCCGAGGCCCAGGAGGAGGACCGTCGCGATCACCGTGTACTTCAGCGTGAAGACGATCGAGGGCCAGAAGTACTTGTTGGCGACGACGTCCTGGAAGTTCTCGGGGAAGTTGGGGCCGCGGTTGCCCGCGAGCAGGGGCCAGTCGGAGACCGACATCTGCACGACCAGGAGGATCGGGACGATGAAGAAGAGCCCGACGAAGACGGCGGTGGGCATCGCGTAGAGCCATCCCTGGGCTCCCCGGCCGCGCAGGGCGCTGCGCTTGCGGCGGCGCCCGGCAGGGCGGGCCGCGGGCCTCGGGGTGCTCACGGGGGCCGTGGTGTGCGTGGTCACGGGAGTCCTCTCTGACTCGGGTGGACCGTGGTGGGTGCGACGGTGCGCACCCACCACGGTGCTCGTCCTCGGCGGACGGAGCGTTGTTACTGGTCGAGGACGGCCGTGATCTCGTCGTTGTCGGCGTCGATGTTCTTCGCGTCGCCGAACACCGCTCCACGGACGAGCGTCAGCCACGGGCTGTCGGGAGCGTTGAACGCCTGCTGGAAGTTGATCGCGACGGGCGTGCTGCCCTTGGCCGCGACCTCGTTGATCGTCACGAGGCGCGGGTCGACGGCCGCGTACTTGTTGTCGGCCAGGTCTGCGCGGGACACGACGTCGTTGTTCTTGGCCAGGACCTCGACCTGCGCGTCCTCGCTCGTGAGCCACGAGAGGAAGTTCCAGGCGGCCGCCTCGTTCTTCGAGTCCTTGGAGATCCCGATGCCGTCACCGCCCACGAACGTGGACTCTCCGCCGTCGGGCCCGGGGATCGGGGCGACGCCGACGTCGACCGTCTCGGCCGCGGTCGACAGCAGGGTCGCGGGGTACGGCATCACGCCGACCTTGCCCTCCTGGAACGGGCCGGTCCACGTCGCGCCGGTCTCGTCCTTGGTGCCGGTGCCGATCGCACCCGAGTCGACCATGTCCTTGTAGACCGCGTAGACGTCCTTGGCCGTGTCGCTCGCGAGCAGGGACTCGGTGCCGTCGGCGCTCAGGACCTGGTCGCCGCCGGCCCAGACCGACGGGAACCAGGTGAAGAGCGTGCAACCGCCGCAGTTGCCGCCGAAGTACGTGCCGGACACGCCGTCCTTGCCCAGCGCGCTGATGGCCTTGGCGTGCTCGCCGTACTCCTTGAGCGTCGTCGGCGGCTTCTCGGGGTCGAGCCCGGCCTCGCGGTAGAGGTCCTTGTTGTAGAACATGACCGAGAGGTCGAGGACGAACGGCAGGACGTACTCCTGGTCCTCGTACGTCCCGGCGTCGATGTGGCCCTGCGCGAGCTCGTCGGCGTAGGGGAGCCCGTCGATCCGGTCGGTGATGTCGGTGAACAGGCCCTGGGAGGTCCAGTTCGGGACGTAGACGATGTCCGCGGCGAAGAGGTCCGGGAGGCTCCCGCTGCCGGCCGCCGCGCCGACCTTCGCGACGTAGTCGTCGTTGGGCGTGATGGTCAGGGAGACCTGGTTCTCGTGGCTCGCGTTGTACGCGTCGACCAGCAGGGTGGCCTGCTTCTCCATCGGGGCGCGCGTCCACAGCGTGAGCTGCGTGCCGTCGTCGACCCCCTCGGGCGAGTCGCTCGCGGCGGTGTCGCCGCCCGACCCGCTGTCGGTGTCGTCGGCGGGCGAGCACGCCGCCAGGCTCGTGGCCAGCATGCCGACCGTGAGGAGGGCCGCCAACGGGCGGACTGCGCGGATCGACTTCCGTGTGGTGCTCATTCGAGCCTCCAAGCTCTCTTCGTTGAGGGTGGTGCGGGGGGTGTTCGGGTGCTGCTCTGCACGTCCAGGGGTCCTGCGCACGGCGACGAAACCGTTTCGGAAGCACGTCACGGACATCTGGCGACCGTGACGGCCCTGCCTCCACGACGAGATCTATCCGCACGTTGAGGCCGATAGGAGCAGGTTAGCGCTCACATAGCCTCTTGCGAAAGTCGCCGAAAAGGTTTTCTGAGACTATTGCGGAGTGGGGGAGCCGTCAACCCGCTGAGGGGGTTACAGTTTCGTCACGACCTCCGGACCCACCAGGGGCCCGGAACATCTCGAGGGAGCAGGACGATGGTGCGCGAGGACGAAGGGGGATCCCCGCCGGTCGACCGGGCCAAGCGCTCTGTCACGCTGACCGACGTCGCCCGGCTCGCTGGCGTCTCGGTGGCCACGGCCTCCAAGGCGCTCAACGGGCGTGACCAGGTCAAGGCCGAGACCAGGACGCGGGTCATGGAGGCGGCCGAGCGCTTGTCGTTCCAGCCCAACGCGCTCGCCCGTGGGTTGCTCGCGGGGCGGACCGGCACGGTCGGCCTGCTCACGAGCGACCTCGAGGGACGCTTCGTCATCCCCATCCTCATGGGCGCCGAGGACGCGTTCGGGGCGGGCCGCGTCTCGGTCTTCCTGTGCGACGCACGAGGCGACTCGATCCGCGAGCAGTACCACCTCCAGGCGCTGCTCTCACGCCGCGTCGACGGTCTGATCGTCGTCGGGCGCCAGACGGACCCGCGTCAGTCGCTGGGCCAGCGGCTCCCCGTGCCCGTGGTCTACGCCTACGCGCCGTCCCAGGACGACGCGGACCTCTCGATCGTCCCCGACAACGTCGCGGGCGGGCGGGTCGCCGTCGAGCACCTCATCGCGTGCGGGCGCCGGCGCATCGCGCACGTCTCGGGAGACCCCACGTACGCGGCAGCCCAGGACCGCGCCGCCGGCACGGCCGCGGCACTCTCGGCAGCGGGGCTCGAGCTCGCGGGGGACGGCGTGCTGTTCGGGGAGTGGTCGGAGAGATGGGGACGGAGCGCCACCGCCATGCTCCTGGCCAAGGACCCGTCGATCGACGCGATCTTCGCCGCGAGCGACCAGATCGCCCGGGGCGTGCTGGAGACTCTCCGTGAGCTCGGCCGGGACGTTCCGGGCGACGTCTCGGTCATCGGGTTCGACAACTGGGAGCAGTTCGCGCTCGGCGCGCGACCCGAGCTCACGAGCGTCGACAACAACCTCGAGGTCCTGGGGCGCTACGCCGCGCAACGCCTGTTCGCCGCGATCGACGGCCAGCGGGCGTCAGGGGTCGAGAAGCTCCCGTGCCGCCTGGTCCCGCGAGAGTCGACCTCACCGCTCGGAGCCCTCGGAGCCCTCGGGGCGTAGGTGCGACCTGCCGTCACCCGACGGGCGTCACGACCAGGCTGTCGGTCACCGCGCGGGCCTGCGCGGCGCCGTCGGCGTCCTGCGTCGCGAACGACTCCGTGACGAACACGAACGCGGTCCCCGTCGAGGTCGCGACCTCGACGATCGTCTCGACCTGGGAGACCTCGACGCCGTCGACCGTGCGGGTGCCCCCGAACCGGTGGGCGGGGAGCCCGGCGAGCTCGATCGGGCCCGGCTGCGTCGGGTCGACGGTCCAGTCCGCGGTCTCTGCCAGGTAGTCGGCAGCCGCGGCGGTCTGCTCGGCGAGCGTCGACCCGCCGGGAGGCTCGGTCGTGACGACCACGTTGGCCGTGAAGCCCGGGTCGCCGAACGGCTTCTCCGTGCGGACGACGAGGGGCGCGTCCTGCCCCGCACGGTCCCAGCCCGCGGGGACGGTCAGCGTGACCGAGACGCCGTCGTCGGTGATCTCGGCGGACTGCGAGGTCGCCGCGGGCGGCGGCGCCTCCTGCGTGGCGCCGCCGCAGCCCGCGAGCAGGGGCACGAGCAGCGCGCAGGCGGCGACGAGGGAGAGCGGGCGGTGCGAGCGTGCCACAGGTGTCCTTTCGGGCCGGGACGGGCTCCGACGGGAGCCGACCCTCCCAGCCTGCCACGTCCAGGTCGTGGCTCGGCCTGCTCGCACGGCTCCCACATGCGAATATGCGACATTGAAGGCATGGTGGACAACAGCGGGCGACGTTCGTGCGCACCCACCGAGGACGGTCACGAAGGAGTTCGACGATGAGCCGCATGTCCATCGAGGAGCGCCGCGCACAGATCGTCGACGCAGCGATGTCGATCGCCATCCGCGAAGGGGTGGAGGCCGTCACGGTGCGCGGGGTCGCGGCCGAGGCCGGGATCTCGCTCGGGACGGTCCACTACTGCTTCGAGGACAAGGACGCGATGCTCCGGGCCATGGGCCACAGCGTCGCGCTCGTGGCCTCGGACCCGGTCCGCATGGCACTGGACCCCACGCAGGACCTCTACACGATCGCGCACGCGGCCGCCGACGGGTTGTGGCAGGGCCTCACCCCGCGCCGCCACATGCGGCTGCTGACGTTCGAGTTCGCGACCGCGGGCTCGCGCAACCGTGCGCTGCGCCCGGTCGCGCGGGCGCACCTCGAGCAGACGTGGGCCATGACGCAGGGCATCCTGGACCAGCTCTCGGAGATCGCGGGCATCACGTACTCGATGGACACGCCGTTCCTCGCGCGCATCGTCGCGGGGTACATCGACGGGATCGAGATCGCGTGGCTCGTCCAGCAGGACGACGAGGCCACGATCCGCAGCTTCCACGCGCTCGCGGACTACGTCCTGTCGCTCGTGGTGCACCCGGACGGTGCGGTGCCGAGCACGGAAGAGCCCGCCGAGGCCTCGTAGGCCGCGGCAGCCCTGGTGGCTGCGTGCGGCTCCTCAGAGCAGGCCCGACGGCGCCGCTCGCCCCGGGCGGCCCACGTCCCGTGCGCGACGCGCGCCGTCAGCGCGGCCCGAACACCTGGTCCGTGTACGGGTTCGCGAACACGCCGCCCGGGTCGGCCTGGGCGCGGACCCGGCGGAAGTCCTCGAAGCGTGGGTAGCGCTCCGCGAGGTCCTCGGCGCCCAGCGTGTGGAGCTTGCCCCAGTGCGGTCGCCCGCCCACGCCCGCGACGATCTTCTCGACGCCCTCGAAGTAGCGCTCGTGCGGGAGGCGGAGGTACTGGTGGACCGCGACGTAGGCGCTCTCGCGGCCGTGGGCCGTGGACAGCCACACGTCGTCCGCGGCGGCGAACCGGACCTCGACCGGGAACGGGACGTTCTCGCCCGAGGCCCTGACCCAGGCGTCGATCTCCTCGAGCACGTTCACGAGCTCGGCGCGCGGCACCGCGTACTCCATCTCGCGGAAGCGCACGCGACGCGGCGAGACGAACACCTCGTGCGAGGGCGCGACGTACGTGCGGGGGGCGAGAGCACGTGCCGAGAGCGCGTTGATGCGAGGCGTGGCGCGCGGGACGGCCGTCGCGAGCCGGTTGATGACCTCGAACGCCCCGTTGGACAGCAGCTCCTCGTCGACCCAGGCGCGCGCCCGGGTCACGGCGCCCGGCCGCTCCCCGCGAGCCGTGCGCAAGGAGGCCGAGGCCTCGTCGTCGGGCCCCAGGCGGTCGTTGCGCTTGGTGAGCGCGCGGCGCGTGTGCGGGAACCAGTAGAACTCGAAGTGGTCGTGCGCGTTCTCGAGCCCTTCGGCGTCCGAGCCGCCCCCGCGACCGCCCGAGGCGGTGCTCAGCTCCTCGAGGACCCGGTCGAGCGGCCAGGGCTCCTCCTGGGCCCGCAGGTGGAACGCCGGGACGACGTCGAGCGTCACGGCCGCGAGCACGCCCGTCGAGCCGAGGCCCAGGCGGCTCGCCTCGAACAGGTCGGGATCCTGCTCGGGCGTGGCCTCGGTGACCGAACCGTCGGCCCCGACCACGCGCACCCCGCGCACCTGGGTCGCGAGACCGCCGAGCGAGGCGCCCGTGCCGTGCGTGCCGGTCGAGATCGCGCCCGCGATCGACTGGCGGTCGATGTCGCCGAGGTTGCGCATCGCGAGCCCCGCCGACGCCAGGACCTCGTTGAGCCGGTGCAGGCGGATGCCCGCACCCACGGTCACGCGCGCGCCGGTCTCGGTGCGGGTCACGTCCTCGACCGTCTGCAGGTGGTCGAGGCTCAGCAGGAGCCCGTCGGTGACTGCGGCTCCCGTGAACGAGTGTCCGGCGCCGACGGCCCGGACGTGCAGGCCGTCGTCCGCGGCTCTGCGCACGGTCTGCGCGAGCTCGTCGGTGTCGCGCGGGGCAGCGCGGCGCAGGGGATCAGCGGTCTGGTTTCGCGCCCAGTTCGTCCATGAACCGGGAGCCTGCTGGCTCGTCACACCCGGCACTATCTCACGAGGGGTAGGTTTCCTACCATGACGTCGACGCCCGTGCAGAGCAGCACGCAGGACCCGCCCGCCCGGTCCCACGCCGAAGGTGCGACCGATAGGTCCCGATCCTCCGGTTCGTCGGAGGAGACGCGCACGCTGGGCGACCGGCTGTCCGCAGCGACCGAGCGCGTCCCGGGCCCGGTCGCGGTCGTCGACCTCGACGTGTTCGACGCCAACGCCCGCGAGCTCCTGGCACGTGCCGGGGGAGTGCCCGTGCGCCTCGCGTCCAAGTCCGTGCGCGTGCGCTCGCTCGTCGAGCGAGCAGGTCGGCTCGGCTTCGCGGGGATCATGGCGTACTCGCTGGCCGAGGCGCTGTGGCTCGTCGAGCAGGGCGCACGCGACGTGCTCGTCGCGTACCCGACGGTCGACCGCCGGGCGCTCGCGGAGCTCGCGGCGGACCCGGCCGCGCGCCGGGAGATCACGCTCATGGTCGACGACGTCGCGCAGGTCGCGCTCGTGGCGACCGCCCTCTCCGGGCACCGAGGAGCGGACGCTGCGGAGAGCAGGTCCGAGGGCGCAGCCGAGGCAGGCACCCCTCCCGTCCTGCTGTGCCTCGACATCGACGCCTCGCTGCGGCTGGGGGTCGGACCCTTCACGGTCCACCTCGGGACCCGCCGCTCACCCGTCCACACCCCCGCGGAGGCCGCTGCGCTCGCGCACGCGATCGGGACGGTGCCCGGGCTGCGCGTGCGCGGCCTGATGTTCTACGAGGCGCAGGTCGCGGGGCTGCCCGACACGAGCCCCGCGGTGCGGCTCGTCAAGAAGGCCTCGGTCGCCGACCTGTCCACGCGCCGGGGCGAGGTCATCGCGGCCGTGCGCGACGCCGTCGGGCACGAGCTCGAGCTCGTGAACTCCGGGGGGACCGGCTCGCTCGAGACGTCCGCCGCCGACCCCGTCGTGACCGAGGTGACGTCCGGCTCGGGCCTGTTCGTGCCCGGCCTGTTCGACGGGTACCGCTCGTTCGTGCCGCACCCCTCGGCGTACTTCGGGCTCGACGTCGTGCGCGTCCCCGCGCCCGGCTACGCGACCGCGTTCGCGGGCGGGTACGTGGCCTCGGGGCCCGCCGGGGCCGCGCGCGTGCCCCGGGTCGTCGAGCCCGGGTGGCGGCTCACGTCGTCCGAGGGCGTCGGCGAGGTCCAGACGCCCCTGCACGTCGCCCGGGGCCGCCGCGACGCGCGCGAGCTCGCGGTGGGCGACCGCGTCTGGTTCCGCCACGCCAAGGCGGGCGAGCTCATGGAGCGCTTCGACCGCGTGCAGCTCGTGCGCGGCGACCAGGTCGTCGAGGAGGTCCCCACCTACCGGGGCGAGGGCAAGAACTTCGGGTAGCGCCGCCGTCGGGCCTGGTGGACGTCCCACCTGCTGAGAAGGTGGGCGCTGACGGGAATACGCGCGGTCCCCGCGCGATTGAGCACGGCATGACGAGCCTCCCCGATGCCGCCAAGGCGCTCCTCGACGCCCCCGAGTTCGCCACCGTCGCCACGCTCGAGGCCGACGGCAGCCCGCAGACCTCGGTCGTGTGGGTCGCGCGCGACGGCGAGGACATCGTGTTCTCGACGATCCACGGCCGCCGCAAGACCGACAACCTGCGGCGTGACCCCCGCCTGAGCGTGCTCGTCTACCCGCGTGACGCCCCGTACCAGTACCTCGAGGTGCGCGGCGAGGCCGCGATCGAGGAGGACCCCTCGGCCTCGCTCATCCACGCGCTCGCGCAGAAGTACACGGGAGCCGAGCGCTACACGGGCGACGACGGCACCGACAACCGCCGCGTGGTCGTGCGCGTGACCCCGACCAAGGTCCACTGGCGCGACTGACCGAAGCCGCGCCGCCGTCGCGCGAGGGCCCGGCAGGGTCCTCGGCTCGCCGGACGGGCCTGCGCGACCCGCTCGCGCGGGTGAAGACGCGCACGGATGCGCCGCCCCCGCCGGGGCGGGTTCTGCCGGGAGGGGTGCACCCCGGTAACCTTGCGGGCGTGAGCCTTCGACTGTTCGACACCGCGACGCGGGACGTGCGCGACTTCATCCCCCAGAACCAGGGTGAGGTCGGCATCTACCTGTGTGGGGCGACGGTCCAGTCGGCGCCGCACATCGGCCACATGCGCTCGGCCGTCGCGTTCGACGTCCTGGTGCGCTGGCTGCGTCGCACGGGCTCGCGCGTGACCCTCATCCGCAACGTCACGGACATCGACGACAAGATCCTCGCCAAGTCCGTGGACGCGGGCGAGCCCTGGTGGGCGTGGGCCGCGATCAACGAGCGCGCCTTCACCGCGGCCTACGACGCGCTGGGTGTGACACCTCCGACCTACGAGCCCCGCGCCACGGGGCACGTGCCGGACATGGTCGAGCTCATGCAGCGCCTCGTCGACTCGGGGCACGCCTACACGACCGGACCCGGCGACGTGTGGTTCGACGTCCGCTCGTGGGCGGACTACGGCTCGCTCACGAACCAGCGCCTCGAGGACCTCGCCCCCGCCCCGGCGGACCCGGTCGAGGACTCCCTCAAGCGCGACCCGCGCGACTTCGCGCTCTGGAAGGCCCCCAAGCCCGGCGAACCCGCCACGGCCTCGTGGGACACCCCGTTCGGGCGCGGACGGCCCGGCTGGCACCTCGAGTGCTCGGCCATGGCCCACCGGTACCTGGGGAGCACGTTCGACATCCACGGCGGCGGCCTGGACCTGCGGTTCCCGCACCACGAGAACGAGCAGGCGCAGTCCCGCGCGGCCGGCGACGGTTTCGCCCAGTACTGGTTGCACTCGGCCTGGGTCACCCAGGGCGGCGCCAAGATGAGCAAGTCGCTCGGCAACGGGCTGCTCGTGCGCGAGGTGCTCTCCACGACCAGCCCGGCCGTGCTGCGCTACGCGCTCGCCGCGGTCCAGTACCGGTCGATGCTCGAGTGGACGCAGGACACCGTGACCGAGGCGGAGGCCACGTGGGAGCGGCTCAGCGGGTTCGTCCAGCGAGCGAGCGAGCGCGTGGGCGAGGTCGACGTCGCGGACGTGCGCGAGGCCGAGCTCCCGACCGCGTTCGTGACGGCCATGGACGACGACCTCAACGTGCCGGCCGCGCTCGCCGTGGTCCACGAGCACCTGCGGGCGGGCAACTCTGCGCTCGCCGACCGGTCGCCGGCCGCCGACACGGTCGCCCGTCACCACCTCGTCTCGCTCCGCGCGATGCTCGACGTGCTGGGGCTGGACCCCGCGGGCGAGCAGTGGGCCGACGCCGGGGACACCCGGTACCGCCACGCGCTCGACGCGGTCGTGACCGCCGAGCTCGACGCCCGCGCCCAGGCACGGGCGGCACGCGACTTCGCCACCTCCGACGCGATCCGGGACCGCCTCGCGGCCGCCGGGGTCGTCGTGGAGGACTCCAGCGACGGGGCCCGCTGGTCCCTCGCTGCACGCCAGGGCACCTGACCAGGAGCCCTGGCCCGACGGCCGGACGGCGCCCACCGGGGCGCGGGGTCCGCCACCGACAACTTCACTCAATTCACATCGACCGACGGGGCAGACCCATGGCTGGAAACTCACAACGACGCGGCGCGACCCGCAGCAGCAACAAGAAGGGCGCCGTCGCCGGCACGGGCGGCAAGAACCGTCGCTCGCTCGAGGGCCGTGGCCCGACGCCCAAGGCCGAGGACCGCACCTACCACAAGGCGCACAAGGCCAAGGTCGCGGCCGAGCGCCGCGAGGCCACCTCGACGGGTCCCCGCTCGCACGACGCCAAGAGCGCAGCCCGTGGTGGCCGCCCGAGCGGTCGCACGCCCTCGCGCACGACCCGCTCGAGCAGCGCCAACGAGGTCGTCAACGGCCGCAACGCGGTGCTCGAGGCCCTCCGTGCGTACATCCCGGTCTCCGCGGTCTACATCGCGACGCGCCTCGAGGCCGACGACCGCACCAAGGAGATCCTGAACATCGCCTCCGGGCGCGGGTACAACCTCCTCGAGGTCACCAAGGCCGAGCTCGACCGCATGACCGACGGCTCGGTCCACCAGGGCGTCGCGATCCAGGTCCCGCCCTACGACTATGCCGACCCCGAGGACCTCCTCGACCGCGCGCACGAGGCGGGCGAGCCCCCGCTCATCGTCGCGCTCGACGGCGTGACCGACCCGCGCAACCTCGGCGCCGTCCTGCGTTCTGCGGGCGCGTTCGGCGCGCACGGCGTCCTGGTGCCCGAGCGGCGCGCGGCCGGCGTCACGGCCTCGGCCTGGAAGGTGTCCGCCGGGGCGGCGGCGCGCGTGCCCGTGGCCCGTGCGACCAACCTCGTGCGCACGCTCACCGAGTACAAGGCCGCGGGCTGCTTCATCGTCGGGCTCGACGGCGGCGGCCCCGTCGCCGTGGGCGAGCTCGCGTTCGGCAAGGACCCGCTCGTGCTCGTCGTCGGCTCCGAGGGCAAGGGCCTCTCGCGCCTCGTGCGCGAGACGTGCGACGTCGTCGCCTCGATCCCGATCCTCTCGGACGTCGAGTCGCTCAACGCAGGCGTCGCAGCCGGCATCTCGCTGTACGAGGTCGCGCGCCTGCGCGCCGCCGAGGACTGAGCCTCCGCACCGTCACGTGCCCCAGGGCGCCCCGCAGACCGCCTCCAGGCGGCCCGCGGGGCGCCCTGTGCGCTTCCTGGGCTGGTCGGATCCTGCGGTCCAGGGGCGTGGGCGGGTACGCGAGGCCCGCGGCACTGCGGCCCGCGGCACTGCGGCCTGCGGGTGCGCCCCGTGGTCTCCCGGGGCATGCTCGCGGCATGGACCCTCACCCCGTGCACCGGCACTACCGGGTGCTGCTCCTCGTCCTGACGTTCTCGACGGGCATCATCGACGGCATCTGCTACCTGGCCCTCGACCAGGTCTTCACGGCCAACATGACCGGCAACGTGCTCATCCTCGGGATGGGACTGGCCGGTGGGCAGGACGTCCCCACGGCCGGCCCGCTCGTCGCCCTCGTGGCGTACGTCGGGGGAGCAGGGATCGCCGGGTACGCGTTCCGCAACCACCCGGCCGGTTGGCACCGGACGACCACCGGTCTGTTCGCGGGGGTCGGTGTGGGCGTGCTCGCCGCGTCCGTCGCGGCCGCCCTGGTCGGGGAACCCCGGGGATGGCACCTGCTCGTGATCGTGGCGGTGCTCGGGCTGTCGATGGGCACCCAGGCAGCGACCGCACGGCACCTGTCGGTCAAGGACCTCACGACGACCGTGGTCACCTCGACGCTCACGGGACTGGCCGCCGACTACTTCCAGGGCAGCCAGGGCCGGGAGGCCTGGGTCCGCCGGGTGTCCGCGGTCCTCGCGCTCGGTGCGGGCGCGGCGACAGGGGCTCTCGTGCTGCGCGCGGGGCTCGAGGTTGCCCTCGTGGTGCCCGGGGTCATCGCGCTCGGTACGGCCCTCGTGGGTGAGCGCTACCGACGCCAGGACGCCGTGCCGGCAGCCGCGACACGCCCCTGATCCCCGGAGCCCCGGCCGTCGAGACCTTCGCCCCGGTGAGCGTCACTCCTGCTGGTCGACCTCGCCCGGGGCCAGGCCCAGGATCGCCTTCTCGTCGGGCCGGTGCCGCAGCACGTTCTCCACGTAGGACGCCGTGGCCTCGGGCATGGGGATGTCGCGCCCGGCCTTCTCGGAGATGAACCAGCGGTGGTCGAGGATCTCGTGGAAGAGCTGAGCAGGCTGCAGCTTGCGCCGCAGGTCGCGCGGCACGGCCTGGATCGTGGGCTCGAACACGCCGCTGAGCCAGTCGTGGGCGACGAACTCCTCGTCGTCGTTCTGCCGCTCGGCCGCCGCGCGGTAGGAGTCGAGGTCGTTGAGGAGCCGGCGCGCCTGGTTCTCCTGCACGTCCAGCCCCGTGAGCCGGATGAGGCGGCGCGAGTGGTGCCCGGCGTCGACGACCTTGGGCTGGATCTGGACCGTGGTCCCGTCGATGTCGGTCGTGATGTCCAGCTCGCCGACGTCGAACCCCAGGTTGTTGAGGCGTTCGATGCGGGCCGCGACGCGCCACCGCTCGTCGGACGCGAACGACTCGGCGTTCGTGAGGGCGTCCCAGAGCTCGTTGTACCGTGCGACGAGCGCGTCGCCCACGAGGATCTCGTCGATGTCCTCGTCGAGGAGCTCGCCCGCCGAGAGGTCCATGAGCTCGCCGATGATGTTGGTCCGCGCGAGGTCCACGTCGTAGCTGCGCTGGCCCGGGCTCAGCTCGCGGTGCAGGTCGCCCGTCTCCGCGTCGACGAGGTAGGCCGCGAAGGTCTCGGCGTCGCGTCGGAAGAGCGTGTTGGACAGCGAAACGTCGCCCCAGTAGAAGCCGATGAGGTGCAGCCGCACGAGCAGTACGGCGAGGGCGTCGATGAGCCGGGTCGCGGTGTCGGGCTGGAGGGCCTGGCTGAAGAGCGCGCGGTAGGGCAGCGAGAACTGCAGGTGCTCGGTGATGAGCACGGCCTCGAGGCGCTCGCCGTTCGCGTCGGAGCGGCCCGTGATGACCCCGACGGGCACGACGCTCGGCACGTCCATGCGGCTGAGCTGGCGCAGGAGCTCGTACTCGCGGTACGCGACGGACTCGCCGATCTCCTTGATCGCGATGACGCGCCCGGACATGCGCACGAAGCGCACGATGTGGCGGGAGATACCGCGGGGGAGGGCTGCGAGCACCTCGTCGGGCCACTGCTCGAGCGGGATGTCCCAGGGGAGGTCGAGCAGGGCTGGGTCGGGGGCTGACGCGGTGATCTGCAGGTTCTGCACCATGACAGGTCCTTTCTCCGCGGTGGCCGGTCGCGCGGGGTGGCTCGGCGGACTGCGGTGCGCGCCGTGCGGCAGGTCGCCGCGGGTCCGCACCCGTCGTCGGTCACGGCTGCGGACGTTCCGCAGCCACGGGGAAGGATATGCGAAAGGGGCGGACCCGGCACACAGCCGAGCCCGCCCCCGTGTCGCTAGAGGTCAGCTGAGACGCAGGCCCGTCGCGGTCGAGAAGATGTGCGTGTTGCCCGGGCGGATCGCCACGTGGATGCGCTCGCCCTTGGCGGGCACGTTGCGCGGGTCGACGCGGACGATGATCTGGTTGTCACCAGCACCCGAGTGGACGTCGGCGCTGGCCAGGTCACCCTTGAGGGTGCCGTAGACGAACGCGTCGGAGCCGAGCTCCTCGACGATGTTGACCTCGACGGCGAACGCGTTCTCGTTCGCCTGCGTGGTGACCTCGAGGGACTCGGGGCGGAAGCCGACCGTGACCTTGCCCTTGTCGGCCTCGGTGATCTTGGCGACGACCTCGCGGTCGAGCGGGATGCGCGCCGCGCCGACCTCGGCTGCACCGTTGTTCACGGTGAAGGTCGCGAGGTTCATGGCGGGGGAGCCGATGAAGCCGGCGACGAACACGTTGGCCGGGGTGTCGTACATGTCGCGCGGCGTGCCGACCTGCTGCAGGAGGCCGTCCTTGAGGACCGCGATGCGGTCGCCCATGGTGAGGGCCTCGGTCTGGTCGTGCGTGACGTAGACGGTCGTGACACCGAGGCGGCGCTGGAGCGACGCGATCTGCGTACGGGTCTGGACACGGAGCTTGGCGTCGAGGTTCGACAGCGGCTCGTCCATGAGGAAGACCTGCGGCTGGCGGACGATCGCGCGGCCCATGGCGACACGCTGGCGCTGACCACCCGAGAGGGCCTTCGGCTTGCGGTCCAGGTACTCGGACAGGTCGAGGATCTTCGCAGCCTCCTCGACGCGCTGGCGGATGTCCGCCTTGGGCGTGCCGGCGATCTTCAGCGCGAAGCCCATGTTGTCCGCGACGGACATGTGCGGGTACAGCGCGTAGTTCTGGAACACCATCGCGATGTCGCGGTCCTTGGGCTGCACGTCGGTGACGTCGCGGTCACCGATGAAGATGTGCCCGCCGTTGACGTCCTCGAGGCCCGCGAGCATGCGGAGCGAGGTCGACTTGCCACAACCCGAGGGGCCGACGAGGACGAGGAACTCGCCGTCCTCGATGTGCAGGTTGAGCTGGTCCACCGCAGGGCGCTCGGTCCCCGGGTAGAGCCGCGTTGCGTGGTCGAAAGTGACCGTAGCCATGATGGGTACATCCCTCCACCGGCAGGTACGTGCCGGACGATCCGTTGTGTAGTGACGTGCCGCGCTTTCACGTGGTGCGTGTCTGCTGTGACACAGAAGAAGTCGAACCTCCAGGGATTCCGGTCACCCGGGGACCTGGGGGTCCGACGTCATCGTTGCTCGGCATCCTACCCCCGCCCGCTGAGTTCTCCGTCACACCCCGGTCACGTCCGGGTAACGGTCCTCAGGCTCCCAGCAGGTCGGCGAGCGCCGTGAGTGCGCGGGCCGCCTCGGCGGGATCGGCGACGCGCCGGCGTGCGAGCGTCTCACCGGGGCCGACCTTGATCCCGAGGTCGGACGCGCTGAGCACGGCGAACGCCCTCTCGTCGGTCACGTCGTCGCCCAGGTAGAGCACCGCCGGGGACCCCAGGCTCGTGCGCAGCGCGTCGAGCGCGATGCCCTTCGAGGTGCTCGTGACCGCGATCTCGACGACGTTCTTCCCCGTCATGGCGTGCGCGCCCAGCTCGTCGCCGAGCCGCGCGGCGGCTGCCGAGGCCTCGTCGGCCGCGGGCTGGGGGGACAGGCGGGTGTGCAGCACCGCGGCGGAGGGCTTGTGCTCGACCCAGGCGCCCTCGACGGGGGCCGCGATCTCCTCGAGCTCCTGCGTGACGCGGTCCAGCAGGGTGCTCTGGGCGTCGTCGAGCGCGACGGGCACGAGGCGGACGCGGGCCGTGGTCCCGTCCGCGCGGACCTGGCTCTGCGCACCGGGGGCGTCGCCGGCGCCGGCGCCGTCGGCCCCGCCGGCAACACCAGGACCGTCGGCAACACCAGGACCGTCGGCCGGACCGCCCTCGGGGGCAGGAGCCAGCACCTCGCCCGTCTCGGCGCCGTGGCTCCCGACGAGCAGCGCCCCCACGGGCGGCGAGGCCAGGCGCGCGAGGTCCTCGATCCGGCGGCCCGACACGAGCGCGACGCGCACGCGGTCCGGGCCGAGCGTCGCGAGCCGGGCGAGCGCGGCCGCCGACGCCGGGGTGGGGCGCGACGCGAGCGGGTCGTCGCCCAGGGGGGCGAGCACCCCGTCGAAGTCGCTCGCCACGAGCAGGGGCCCGCCCGCCGGCGCGCCGCCGTCGGGCGTGCGGGGGGCGAGCGCCGCGAACGCGGCGAGGTCGCGCTCGAGCCCGCCGTCGAGCGAGGTCCCGGGGCCCGACGCCGTCACGCGCCCTCTCCCTCGGCCGGTTCCTGGCGGCGGGGCGTGTCACGCGACGGCATGGCCTGCAGCACGCCGAGGAAGGACTCGGACCACTTCGAGACGTCGTCCGCGAGGACGCGTCGACGCAGCCGGCGCATCCGCTTGCGCTGCTCGCGGGGGTCCATGTGGGCCGCGGCGACGATGATGTCCTTCATGCCGTCGATGTCGTGCGGGTTGACGAGCAGCGCGCCGCTCGCGAGCTCGTCGGCCGCGCCCGTGAACTCCGACAGCACGAGCACGCCCTGGTCGTCCGAGCGGGCCGCGATGTACTCCTTGGCCACGAGGTTCATGCCGTCCCGCAGCGAGGTGACGAGCATGACGTCGGCCGCGAGGTAGAGCGCGGCCATCTCCTCGGGCGGGTACGAGTGGTGGAGGTAGTGGATCGCGGCGTGGCCGATCTCCGCGTACTCGCCGTTGATGCGCCCCACGAGGCCCTCGACCTGCTCGCGCAGCTCCTGGTAGGCGCCCACGTTCTCGCGGCTGGGGCTCGCGACCTGGACGAGCGTCACGTGCTCGACGTCGATGCGCCCGTCCTGGAGGATCTCGCCGTAGGCCTTGATCCGGTGCCGGATGCCCTTGGTGTAGTCGAGCCGGTCGACCCCGAGCATCATGACCTCGGGGTCGCCCAGGTCGGCGCGGATCTCGCGCGAGCGGGCCTGGACCTCGGGGGTCCGGGCGAGCTCGTCGAACGTGTGCGAGTCGATCGAGATGGGGAAGGCCGCGGCGCGCACGTGGCGGGCGGGGCTGTCCTCGGTCGCGGGGGTCGTGACGATGGGCCCCCGGGTCGTGTACCCGGTCAGCCGGCGCACGGCCCGGATGAAGTTCGACGCGTCGCCCGCGCGCTGGAAGCCGATGAGGTCCGCACCCAGGAGCCCGTCGATGACCTGGCGGCGCCACGGGAGCTGCTGGAACAGCTCGAGCGGGGGGAAGGGGATGTGGTTGAAGAAGCCGATCCGCAGGTCGGGTCGCTGCTCGCGCAGCATGCGGGGCACGAGCTGGAGCTGGTAGTCGTGCACCCAGACGGTCGCGCCATGGTCGGCCTGGGCCGCTGCGGCGTCGGCGAAGCGCTGGTTGACGCGCCGGTAGGCGTCCCACCACTGCCGGTGGAATGCCGGGGGAGCGATCACGTCGTGGTAGAGCGGCCACAGCGTGTCGTTCGAGAAGCCCTCGTAGTAGCGCTCGATCTCGGTCGCGGAGAGCGTCACGGGCACGAGCCGCATGTCGTCCGCGTCGAAGGGCTCGACCTCGAGGTCAGGCGCGCCGGACCAGCCCACCCAGGCACCGTCCGACTTCTGCATGACGGGCTCGAGAGCCGTGACGAGTCCTCCGGGGGAGCGCTTCCAGTCGACGCGTCCCTCGTGGTCGACCGTGAAGTCGACCGGGAGCCGGTTGGACACCACGACGAGGTCGTAGCCGTCTTTGCCAGTCAATGGAGATCTCCTTGATATTCGGTTGGACGTCCGTGAATCTCCACCCAGGTTATCTGTGCCGCGTCTCACCTGCTCACGGGAGAGCAGGGCACGGGCGCGTTTTGTCGATACCTTGACACCATGGAGGAGGCCAGCAGCAGATCTGTCGACCCGGCGCGGAGCAACGGCACCGCGCGCCGTGGCGGGCTGCCGGCGGGCAGCGAGGTCGGGGGGTACCGCATCCTCGCGCGGCTCGGCGCCGGCGCCATGGGCGCGGTCTACGAGGCCGAGGACGGCGGCGGGAACCTCGTCGCGATGAAGTTCCTGCACGCGCACCTCGACGTCGACGCCCAGGGCCGGGACCGCCTGCGCCGCGAGGCCGTCGCGCTCCAACGGCTGCGGCACCCGGCGGTCGCGCAGATCCTCGACGTCGAGCTCGACGGCTCGGACGCCTTCATCGTCACCGAGCTCGTCGACGGCCCCAACCTCGAGGAGGAGATCGCGACGGGGGGACCGCTCGACGCGCGCGACCTGTTCGAGCTCGCGGACCAGCTCGCCGAGGCGCTCGAGGCCGTCCACAGCGCGGGTGTGGTGCACCGCGACCTCAAGCCGAGCAACGTCCTGGTGACCCAGAACGGCCCGGTGCTCATCGACTTCGGCATCGCGCACGGCCTCGACGAGGCCCGTGCGACGTCGACCGGCCTGGTCATGGGTACGCCCGGCTACCTGGCCCCCGAGCTCCTCGAAGGGGCCGCACCGAGCGCCAACAGCGACTGGTGGGGATGGTCGGCCGTCCTGGCCTTCGCCGCCACGGGCCGCCCGCCGTTCGGCATGCGCCCGGTCGAGGCCGTCCTGGCGCGCGCCCGCACGGGCGAGGCCGACCTGGCGGGGCTCGGCCTGCGGACCGCTGGTGCGCTCGCGGCGGCCCTCCGGGCCGACCCTGCGCGGCGCCTGGGGCCGTCGGAGGTCGCGGAGGTCCTGCGGCGCGCCGCGGACGAGGGGGACGGCCCGACGGCGTCACCCGCCACGGGAGCGACCGCGATCGTCCCGCCGACCTTCAGCGGGCAGGGGGTCGGCGCAGTGGCGGCCGGGGCCCTCGCCGCGACGCTCGCGGCCGCCGGCAGCGCGGCGGCCGCCACCCCGACCCTCCCCGCTGCGACGAAGGTCGCGGGCGTAGGTGCGGGTGCGGGTGCTGCTGCCACCGTGGCGCTCCCCGCGTCGGTCGTCGACGTCATGCCGACGAGCGTGGTGTCCGTGACCCGTTCGGCGGTCCCGGTCCCCGGTGCTCCCTCGATCCCGCCGCTCGCGGCGACGCAGGTCCTCGCCAACGACGGGCGGACGGTCGCGATGCCCGCGGTCCCGTCGGGTGCACCCGTGCCGGCGCCGCAGCCGCCGCCCTCGGTGGTCCCGCGCGTCTCGCCGGTCCAGCTCCAGGGCCCGGTCCCCGCCGCAGCGCCGGGACGAGCCCCGGTCCCTCCGCCCGGGTACGCCGTGCCCCCGCCCGCGACGACTCCCTACCCGCCGCAGCCGGGCCGACCCGCCGGGGCTGCCGCTCGTGCAGATCGCGGCCAGCCGGCCCCGGGGCAGGTCGCCGCGCCGCCCGGGCGCGACCCGCTGTTCGACGCGTTCGGCCAGCCCGTCGTGGCAGCGCCCGCCGACGGGTACGCCCGCCCGTCCCACCGGCACCGGAGCGGGACTCTGCTCGCGCTCGGGCTCCCGCTCGTCCTGCTCGCGGGCAGTCACCCCGGGGTCGCGTTCGTGCTCCTGTGCCTGCTCGTGGTCGCCGCGCGCGTCGTGGGCGTGGCCGCCGACTCGTTCCACGCGCACCGCGAGCGCAAGGGCGTCCAGCGCAGCGACGGCGTCCGGGTCGCGGTCGCCGTGCCCTGGTACGCGCTGCGGGCTGCCGTCGGTGCGCTGCCGTCGCTGCTCGTCGCCGGGTGCGGAGGGTTGCTCGTCGCGGTCGGGTCGTGGTGGATCCTCGCGCCCGGGATGGTCGTCCTCGCCCCTCTGCAGACGGTCGAGGCGCGGTCAGCGGGCGGGGCGAACGAGGACTGGGTCTTCACCGTGGTCCTGTGCCTCGCGATGGCGGTCGCGGTGCTCCTCGCGTGGTTCGGCCCGCTCTCCGCGCTGACGCGCTTCGGGGCACGCACGACCCTCGTGCACGTCGCGCCGGGGAGGGTGGGGGCGATCGTCCTCGTCGTGGTGGGCCTCGCGCTCGCCGCGATCGTGCTCTTCTCGCTCGGCGACGGAGCGCCCATCGAGTGGGCGCCGTTCCCCGGACCACCCCCGAGCATCTGATCCTGCTGCTTCACCGGAAACTCCCAGACTGTCCGAGTACGCTGACCCCGTGACCAGGACGTCCGCACCGGGCGCACCACATGGTGCGTCGCCCGGAACGCCCCCGAACGAGACCGCGCCACGCGCTGCGGTCCGTGCGGTCGTGCGCGCGCGGTCCGTCCACGGGACCTCCGCGGAGGCCTCGGTCCGCCGGTTCTCCGCCGTGACCTCGCTCGTCGTCGCCGGGTTCCTGCTCGTCGTCGGGACCCTGTCGCTCCTCGCGGACCGCGGCTTCAGCGTCGTCCACCAGTGCCTGCCCGCGCCCGGGGGCTGGGGCGTCGCCGGCGTCCACCTGGCCCTCCTGCGAGAGACCGCCGAGTGCCCGGCCGGCACCGCCGCCCTGGGGGGAGACCCCACGCGGGTCGTGACGGTCGTCGGCGTGCTCGCCCTGCCCGTGCTGCTGGCGCACCTCGCGCTCCTGCTCGCTGGCTGCGGCCTCGCCGCCGTCGCCCTGCGCGTCCGTGACCGGTTCGTCGGCGTCCTGCGCCCCAGGAACCTCGCGGCGCTGCTGCACCGCCCGCTCGCCCCTGTCGCCCACGCGTGCCGTCAGGTCGTCCGCTCGGCCACCAAGGTCCTGCACCATCTCGCGCTCGCCGCGGTGCGGTCGCTGCGCGGGCCACCGACCGCGCTCGCGGCCGCCTGACGACTCGTCACCCGACTCGTCACCGCCGCGCGACCCGGTGCCACCCGCACCCCGGCGCGCGCGGCACGGACCGCATCCCCCGCGACCAGTGCGGCCCCGTCCCGGAGCGCCGCGCCACCACGACTTCCAAGGACTCTCATGTCGACGAACGAACCCCGTCAGACCAAGGCCGACCGCCGCGACGCGGCCCGTGCCGAGGCCCTCGCGCTGCGCGAGGCACAGGCCAAGCGCGACAAGCGCAACCGAGCGATCACGATCGGCGCCCTCGTCGGCGGCCTCGCGGTCCTCATCGGTGCCTTCCTCTGGGTGTTCATCCCCGCGATGAACCAGAAGGAGGCCCGCGTCACCGAGCCGCTCACGGGCGTCACCGCGCCCGGCACCGCGAACGACACGGCCGGTATCTCGATCGGTGCCGACGGCGTGGCCGGCACCAGCACCGACGGCGCGGTCGACGTCGGCGTGTACTTCGACTACATGTGCCCCATCTGCGGGCAGTTCGAGGAGATCAACGGCGCCTCGCTCGACCAGCTGCGCGAGGCCGGCGACGTGAACGTCGTGCTGCACCCCGTGGCGATCCTCGACCGCATGGCCAACGCCCAGCAGTTCTCGACGCGCTCGGCCGCTGCCGCCGCCTACGTCGCCGAGCACGCTCCCGAGCAGCTCAACGCGTTCAACTCGGCGATGTTCGTCAACCAGCCCGAGGAGAACAAGGAGACGCTGACCGACCAGCAGATCGCCGAGATCGCCAAGACCGCGGGCGTCCCGGCCGACGTGGCCGACAAGATCGCCGCGGGGGACGCGGTCGACGAGTTCGGCGACTGGGTCGAGGGCGCGACCAACCTCGCGACGCAGAACCCGGACCTCGCCAACCCGCAGAGCGGTGGCTTCGGCACGCCGACCATCACGATCGACGGTGAGCGCTGGGACGGCAACTGGAGCGACCCGACGGCGCTCCAGGCCGCGGTCGAGGCAGCCAAGGGCTGATCCCTCCCCGCCGAGCGCGCGGCCGTCGTCCTGAGTGCTGATGGGACGGACGACGGCCGCACGCCCGACACCCGGTAGGCTGTTCGCGCACCTCAGGGTGCGGCTGCCCTCGGGTGGCGTGCCGCCTTAGCTCAGCTGGTAGAGCACTCGCCTTGTAAGCGAAAGGTCGTCGGTTCGAACCCGACAGGCGGCTCCGTCAGGAGCGACGAAGGCCGGCGTCCCGCAGCACGTGCTGCGGGACGCCGGCCTTCGTCTTGTCCTAGCCAGGTGCTGTCCCGGGGCGCCTCTACTGCGACTGCACGGGCGTCAGCACCGGCACCTTGGGCTCGCGCAGGTCGCCCGAGGACTGGCCCCGGAGCCGCCGCGTCGCCCACGGGTATACGTGCACCCGCACCCACTCGGCGTTCTGCCGGGCCCGGTCGAGGAGCGGGACCGGCGGGAGGGGAGACAACGGGTCGTCCCACGCGGCGTCGTCGGGCGCCTGGCCCAGGCCCACGAGCGCGGCCTGCGCGACGCGACGGTGCCCGTCCGGGGTCAGGTGGATGCGGTCCTCGGACCACATGCGCCAGTCGTGGAGCGACGCCATGCCCCACAGGTCCAGGACGTGCGCGCCGTGGCGGCGCGCGATCGACCAGATGTGGGTGTTGTAGACGCCTACCCGACCGCGCGTGAGCCCCACGAGGGGCGACCCCGACGTGTCGAAGCCCGTGCCCAGGAGGACGTCGATGCCCTCGGCGCGCAGCCGGGCCACCGCGTGCTCGAGGTTGCGGGCCAGACGGTCGATGTCGGCCGCGGGGCGCAGGATGTCGTTGCCGCCACCGATGAGGCTCACCAGGTCGGGCTTGAGCGCGATCGCGGCCGGCACCTGCTCGGTCAGGATCGAGCGCAGGAGCCGACCGCGGATCGCGAGGTTGGCGTACTGGAGCGGGGCCTGGCCCGCGGCGCTGCGTCGCGTCGACAGGTGCCCTGCGAGGAGGTCGGCCCAGCCGCGCTGGCGGTCCGGGTCGTTCGGGTAGGGGTCCCAGAGTCCTTCCGTGAACGAGTCGCCGATCGCGACGTAGCTGGCCCATCGGGGCGTGTTCTCATCGTCCGGGTGCGAGGTGGTCACCGGTCCATTGTGTGACAACGGGCGCCGTGCGTCGCGTGACTTTCCTGCCCGACGGCGCCACCCGGCCCGGTCAGGTGCCGCACCTCAGGCCGCGGGCAGCGTCCAGTCGACGGGCGCCGCGCCCTGGGCGACGAGCAGCTCGTCGACGCGCGAGAACGGCCGGGACCCGAAGAAGCCGCGGCGGGCCGAGAGCGGGCTGGGGTGCGCGCTCTCGACCACGGGCGTGCTGCCCAGGAGTGGCTTGAGCGTCGCGGCGTCGCGTCCCCAGAGGATCGCGACGAGCGGGCGGTCGCGCGCCACGAGCGCGCGGATCGCGGCCTCGGTGACGGGCTCCCACCCCTTGCGACGGTGCGAGCCGGCGTCACCGTCGCCGACCGTCAGGACCCTGTTGAGCAGCATGACGCCCTGGTCGCTCCATGCGGACAGGTCGCCGTGCGCGGGCGTCGGGGAGCCCAGGTCGGTCGCCATCTCGGCGTAGATGTTCTGGAGCGAGCGCGGCACGGGACGCACGTGCGGCTGGACGGAGAACGACAGGCCCATGGCGTGGCCGGGCGTGGGGTAGGGGTCCTGGCCGACGATCAGGACCCGTACGTCGGCGAGCGGTCGCTGGAAGGCCCGCAGGATGTCCGCCGGCGCAGGCTGGTAGGGGCGCCCGGCCGCGGTCTCCGCGCGGAGGAAGTCGCCCACGGCGCGCAGCTGCGGCTCGACGGAGGCCAGGGCGGCCGCCCAGTCGGGGGCCATGATCTCGGCGAGCGGTCGTTGCGGGACGGCGGCCGTGGGGTGGTCGAGGGAGTCGGCAGGGACGGGCGTCGCGGAGCTGTTCACGCGGCGAGAGTACGCGAGCCGTTGAATGACACCCCTGTCGTTCGCGCGTAGGCTGGAGGTGCCCAGGTCCCCGCCGCTCGCCGGTGCCGGACGCCCCGACGAGTGAGGAACTGCCCATGAGCGAAGCGTTCGCCGACACGGAGCACCTCGTCGCTGCCTCCCTGGACGAGGCCGAGACGGGGACCGGCTCCGGCCTCTCCGAGCGCGACCAGCAGATCCTCGCGTTCGAGCGTCAGTGGTGGAAGTACGCGGGCGCCAAGGAGCAGGCGGTCCGCGAGCTCTTCGACATGACGGCGACGCGCTACTACCAGGCGCTCAACGCCCTGATCGACTCCCCAGAGGCTCTCGCTCACGACCCCATGCTCGTCAAGCGTCTGCGCCGGATGCGGTCCACGCGTCAGCGTGCTCGCTCCGCCCGCCGACTCGGCGACGTTTAACCTGCCGGGTGAGACGGGCTACCCTGTCGGCGTGAGCAAGAGCGATTACCCCTACGCGCCTGACGAGTTCGACGTCCCCGCGCCCGAGGGCGCGCCCGTCGGCGTGTTCCGTGCTCCGCGCAGCGGCTGGAGCAAGACGTGGCCGTTCCTGCTCGTCGCGGGGATCTTCGCCGTGGTCGGGATCGGCGGCGTCTACGCGGTCTCCGGCGGGTTCGGCGGAGGGGCGCCCGAGGCCGGCGCCAAGCCGCCGGCAGCATCGGTCCCCGCCGAGGACCCTGCTGCGGGGGACCCCGCGACCGAGGAGACCCCGGTCGAGGAAGAGCCCGTGACCGAGGAGACCCCGGTCGAGGAGCCCGCGGACCCCGCGACCGACGTCGACGCCCTGCTGGCAGCCGCCGACAAGGGAGCGTTCGTCCGCGTCCTCAACGACAAGGGACCCGAGGGCGAGTCCCGCGTCGGCAAGGCGGCCCTGGACGCCAAGGGGTTCACCAAGGTCGAGTTCGCGCCCTACCCCGGTGACTCGGGTGTCACCGTCAACTCGATCTGGTACGCCGCGGACCGCAAGGAGACGGCGCTCGCCGTCGCTGCGGTCCTGGGCATCCCGGCCGAGCAGGTCACGCAGGTGGACATCCGTGAGGGTGACGTCCTCGTGGTCGTGAAGTCGGCGCTGACCGTCGCTCCCTGATCCGTCGCGGATCGTCGCGCCCAGGTCCACGGTGCCGTCCCCTTCCTGCACGTCCTCACAGGGACCGCATCGCGCGTACCGGTGACGGGGTGCAGCCCGCGGGCTAGGCTCGGAGGCACCGAGGGCGGTGGTCGCTCGCGGGCGACCCGCGGCACGCACGCGCCGCACACGAGGAGACCTTCCATGGCTCAGGGCACCGTCAAGTGGTTCAACGCCGAGAAGGGGTTCGGGTTCATCACCCCCGACTCGGGCGGTCAGGACCTCTTCGTCCACTTCAGCGCGATCCAGAACGACGGCTACCGCACGCTCGACGAGGGACAGGCCGTCGAGTACGAGCCGGGGCAGGGCCAGAAGGGCCCGCAGGCCGAACAGGTGCGCCCGCTCTGAACACCGTGACCCCGGCGCGTCACCTGACCGAGGTGGACGTCGTCGTCGTCGGATCCGGGCCGAACGGCCTCGCCGCGGCGGTGACGTGCGCCAGGGCAGGGCTGTCCGTGCGGGTCCTGGAGGCGCAACCCACGGTCGGGGGCGGGTCCCGCACCCTGGACCTGGGTCTGGCCGAGGGCATGGTCCACGACATCTGTTCCGCCGTGCACCCCATGGCGTGGGCGTCGCCGTTCTTCCAGGCGTTCGACCTGCCCTCGCGTGGCGTCGAGCTGCTCGTCCCCGACGTCTCGTACGCCCAGCCGCTGCCGGGCGGTCGCGCGGGGATCGCCTACCGGGACCTCGACCGGACGGTCGACGGGCTGGGGGTCGACGGCGCCGCCTGGCGTTCGCTCGTCGGCTCGCTGTCCCGGAACACGGGCCACGCGGTCGCGACCGCTCTGGGCGACAAACGGAGCATCCCGGCGGGACTCCTCCCGCGCGGGGTGCCGACCGCGGCCCGGTTCGGCCTCGGTGTGCTCGAGCAAGGCACCCGGGCCTGGGACCGGCGCTTCGTGGGGGACGTCGCGCCCGCACTCTTCACAGGGGTCGCGGCGCACGGGATCGCGCCCATGCCGTCGCTGGCCTCGGCAGGGGTCGCGATGCTGCTCGCGTCGCTCGCGCACACCGAGGGCGGCTGGCCGGTCCCTCGCGGCGGCTCGGGGGCGATCGTGACCGCACTGGTCGCGGACCTGGAGGCGCACGGCGGCGAGGTGGTCACCGATCATCCCGTGCGCTCGGAGTCGGACCTCCCCCCGGCCCGGGCCGTCATCTTCGACACGACGCCCCGCACCGTGGTCGAGGTGTTCGGTTCCCGTCTCACCGGACGTGCCGCCAGGGCGCTCACGGCATTCCCCTACGGCAACGCGGCCGCCAAGGTCGACTTCGTGCTGCGTGGTCCTGTGCCGTGGCAGAACGCCGAGGTCGGGCTCGCCGGGACGGTTCACGTGGGCGGCACGCGCGCCGAGATGGCTGCCGCGGAGGCTGCGGTCGAGGCCGGTCGCCACGCCGAGCGGCCCATGGTCCTCGTGAGCGAACCGAGCGTCGTCGATCCGTCACGGAGGGTCGGCGACCTGCGACCGCTGTGGACGTACGCGCACGTCCCGGCCGGGTCCACGCTCGACGTCACCGAGGCGATCACCGCCCAGATCGAGCGCTTCGCTCCCGGCTTCCGCGACGTCGTCGTGACCTCGCGGTGCGTGCCCGCGGCGCGCATGAGCGAGCACAACGCCAACTACGTGGGTGGGGACATCGCGGCGGGGGCCGTCAGCATGTGGCGCGTCCTCGCGCGCCCGAGCGCGCGCCTCGACCCGTACGCGACGGGTCTCGACGGGGTCTACCTCTGCTCGGCCTCGACCCCGCCGGGCCCCGGGGTCCACGGGCTCGGGGGCTGGTACGCGGCCCAGCGCGTCCTGCGCCGGGAGTTCGACGTCCCGCACCTGCCGGCCCTGGCGCCCTGACGGCAGGGGCCACCGGGGCGGGTGAGCGCGCACGCCTCGGGGCCGGACATGGCCCGGTTCAGGGTGCCAGCGCCTCAGCCGCTTCGATGCGCCGGTCCTCGAGCTCGACCAGGGTCAGCACCACGAGCGACGAGCTCCACGTGAGCGGTGCGACCGCCGCGGGGGAGCCGTCGGCGAGGACCTTCTCGGGGATCGCGCCGGAGGCCGTCCGGTGCGCCGCGAGCCAGTCGAGCCAGCTCTCGGCGGCCTCCTCCTCGCCGATCGAGGCGCCCGCGAGGGCGAACAGCGCGGTCTGGGGCGTCCAGGAGACGCCGTCGGTGCGCCACCCTGCCCCCGGAGCCACGCCCCCGGCCGGCCGGAGCATCGACATGACCGAGGAGCGCCAGGCGTCCTCGGCCCCGCTGAGCGCCGTGGGCTGGAACGGGGGGAGCGTGAACGTGGTCGCGGCGTCCTGCGCCCCGCCCGACACGGCGCGCGGGTAGCCCTGGGAACCGAACCGGTCCTCGATCGCGGTCCGCAGGCGCATCGCGGCGCTCGCCGCGTCGGCCGCACGGTCCCACTGCTCGCCGTCGCGGTAGAACGCCATGGCCCCCTCGAGCCCGGCGAGCAGGGGCGCGGCGGTCCCGAGGGTCAGGTCGGTCGGGTGCACCTCCCAGTAGTCGCTCGACGGGGGAGGCAGGTCGGTGTCGTCGTCGAGCAGGGCGAGCACGTGAGCGGTCGAGGCGTCGACGAGCGGGGCGAGGCGCTCGCGCGCGTCCTCCCGGTCCTCGGGGCCCTCGATCTCGTCGAGCACTGTCCATGCCGACCACAGGGCCCACCCGTTCCCGTCCGACTGGATCCCGCGGTCGTCGGGGACCCCGGAGGCGTCGGGGAGGTAGCGGGCGTGGAACGAGCCGTCGGGCTCCTGGACCGAGCGCAGGAAGTCGAGCACGCGCAAGGCGTCGTCGACGTGACCGGTCCGCGCGTACGCGGCCGCGGTGAACGACGAGTCGCGCGGCCACACGAAGCGCCAGCGCGGGGACGCGGCGGCGAGCGAGGCACCGTTCTCGAGCGTCAGGGCGTGCAGGTCGAGCAGGGCGTCCTCGCCGAGCCCCGCGAAGCGGGTGCCGGCGCCCGGGACCCGGCCGTCGGCGAGCCACGCCCTGGAGGAGGCCGCGGCGCGCTCGGCGCCCGCGGCGTCGAGCAGCGAGCCGACGGTCACGGGGGAGCCCGCGACCTGGCTGAGCCGGTTCACCTCGCCGTCGGCGGGGTCGATGCCGGCGGTGAGCCAGGCGGGATCGAGGGCTGCGGGGTCGAGGACCCTGCTGCCCTCGAGGTAGGTGGCGTCCATGCCCGCGGGAAGCCGCAGGAGGGTGCCGGGCCCTGCGGTCGCGACGCCGTCCTGGTACAGGTCGATCCGGACGTCGGTCGGCTGCGGGGACGGGGTGGCTCCGGCCGTCACGAGCACCACGACGGGGGCGATCGCCGCTCCCAGCACCGCCAGTCGCCACCTCTTTGTCGCGAAACTCACACTGGGCATCCTAGGACGAGCCGGACGTGCGTCGTTCCGCTGGGGGCGATAGCGACCGAACGGCCTTGCACTCGCACCGGCAGAGTGCCAATAATGGCGTTAGCACTCTCGTCATGAGAGTGACAGTTTTCTCTGGTCGTCAGGTGAGGCCCGCGAGTCGGCGTGACAGGAACGTCGTCGTGCGCGAGCCGTCCGTCGCGGGCGCCGACCGACCGTCACACGCCACCAGCGGAGGATCAATCCCCATGGCAAAGATCATCGCCTTCAACGAGGAGGCACGTCGCGGGATGGAGCGCGGGCTCAACGTCCTCGCCGACACCGTGAAGGTCACGCTCGGCCCCAAGGGCCGCAACGTCGTCCTCGACAAGAAGTGGGGCGCGCCCACCATCACCAACGATGGTGTGAGCATCGCCAAGGAGATCGAGCTCGACGACCCGTACGAGAAGATCGGTGCGGAGCTCGTCAAGGAGGTCGCCAAGAAGACCGACGACGTCGCGGGTGACGGCACCACCACCGCGACCGTGCTCGCCCAGGCGCTCGTGCGCGAGGGCCTGCGCAACGTCGCGGCCGGGTCCAACCCGATCGCCCTCAAGCGCGGTATCGAGAAGGCTGTCGAGGCCGTGACGGCCCAGCTGCTCGTCGCCGCCAAGGACATCGAGACCAAGGAAGAGATCGCTGCTACGGCCGCGATCTCGGCCGGTGACCCCGCGATCGGCGAGCTCATCGCCGAGGCCCTCGACAAGGTGGGCAAGGAAGGCGTCATCACCGTCGAGGAGTCGAACACGTTCGGCCTCGAGCTCGAGCTCACCGAGGGCATGCGCTTCGACAAGGGCTTCCTGGCCCGCTACTTCGAGACCGACCCCGAGCGTCAGGAAGCGGTCCTCGAGGACCCGTACGTCCTGATCGTCGAGTCGAAGATCTCGAACGTCAAGGACCTGCTGCCGCTGCTCGACCAGGTCATGAAGGCCGGCCGCAGCCTCCTCATCATCGCCGAGGACGTCGAGGGCGAGGCCCTGGCCACCCTCGTGCTGAACAAGATCCGTGGCACCTTCAAGTCCGTCGCCGTCAAGGCTCCGGGCTTCGGCGACCGCCGCAAGGCCATGCTGCAGGACATCGCGATCCTCACGGGTGGCCAGGTCATCTCCGAGACGGTCGGCCTCAAGCTGGAGACCGCGACCCTCGACCTGCTCGGCCAGGCTCGCAAGGTCGTCGTCACCAAGGACGAGACCACGATCGTCGAGGGTGCCGGCGACGCCGACCTCATCGCGGGTCGCGTGAACCAGATCCGTTCCGAGATCGAGAAGTCGGACTCCGACTACGACCGCGAGAAGCTCCAGGAGCGCCTCGCCAAGCTCGCCGGTGGTGTCGCTGTCATCAAGGCCGGCGCCGCGACCGAGGTGGAGCTCAAGGAGCGCAAGCACCGCATCGAGGACGCTGTCCGCAACGCGAAGGCTGCCGTCGAGGAGGGCATCGTCGCCGGTGGTGGCGTGGCTCTCATCCAGGCCGGCGCCGTCGCGTTCGAGACCGCTGCGATCACCGACCTGGTCGGCGACGAGGCGACCGGTGCGCAGATCGTGCGCGCCGCGATCGACGCCCCGCTCAAGCAGATCGCGATCAACGCCGGTCTCGAGGGTGGCGTCGTGGCCGAGAAGGTCCGCAACCTCCCCTCGGGCCACGGCCTGAACGCCGCGACCGGCGTCTACGAGGACCTGCTCGCCGCAGGCGTCAACGACCCGGTCAAGGTCACGCGCTCCGCGCTGCAGAACGCTGCGTCCATCGCAGCGCTCTTCCTGACGACCGAGGCCGTCGTCGCGGACAAGCCGGAGAAGAACCAGCCGATGCCGGGTGGCGACGGCGGCATGGGCGGCATGGACTTCTGATCCGTCCGCTCACGCGGCCGGGCTCCTAGGAGCCTGCGCAGCTGACACGAAGGGCCGTCCGGCCAGGGAGACCTGGCCGGGCGGCCCTTCGGCGTTCCCGGTCCCGGTCCCGGCCGCGGTCGCGGCCACTGTCGTCGGGCGCCTGCGAGCCCGCGAGCGGCCGGCATGGCGCGTCAGCCCGTGACCCGATCGTGACCCGGGAAACGGAGCGTTAACACCGCGGGCAGCGCCGGCGAAACACCGTCTCCCTAGCGTCTACACCAGTGGGCACAGCGTTGTATACGCCCCTCGTGGACGGCCGGGAAAGGTCGCCAGAGGGCGCCCACCGACCGCACGACGGACCGCTCGGCACCGAGCGCTCCGGTCCTGTCGACCTTCGGTGAAAGGAACCTCGGTGGCCACCTCACGAGCAACCGCACGCGCACTGCCCGCTGCAACCCTCGTCCTCGCGCTCGTCCTCTCCGGGTGCGGCGCCCGGACCGACGCGAGCGGGGGGAGCGCCTCGTCCGCGGCGGCCAACTGCGTCGACGTCTCGGGCGACAGCGTCAAGATCGGACTCCTCAACTCGCTCTCCGGGACCATGGCGATCTCCGAGCAGACGGTCCACGACTCGCTCCGGCTCGCGGTCGCGGAGATCAACGCCGACGGCGGCGTGCTCGGCAAGCAACTCGAGGTCGTGGCCGAGGACGGCGCGTCCGAGCCCACGACCTTCGCGGAGAAGGCCGAGAAGCTCATCACGGACGACTGCACCGCGGCGGTCTTCGGCGGCTGGACCTCGGCCTCGCGCAAGGCCATGCTCCCGGTCTTCGAGAACAACGACGCGCTGCTCTTCTACCCCGTGCAGTACGAGGGCCTGGAGTCCTCCCCGAACATCTTCTACACGGGCGCCACGACCAACCAGCAGATCGTGCCGGCCCTCGACTACCTCAAGGAGCAGGGGGCGACGTCGATCTTCCTCGTGGGATCCGACTACGTCTTCCCGCGCACCGCGAACAAGATCATCAACGCCTACGCCGAGGCCAACGGCATCGAGGTCCTCGGCGAGGAGTACGCGCCGCTGGGTCACACCGACTTCTCCACGATCGTCAACAAGGTCAAGGCCGCCGGTGCGGACGCCGTGTTCAACACGCTCAACGGCGACTCCAACGTGGCGTTCTTCAAGGAGTACAAGAACGCGGGCCTGGGCCCGGACGTCATGCCGGTCGTGTCGGTCTCGATCGCCGAGGAGGAGGTCGGGGGCATCGGCATCGAGAACGTCGAGGGCCAGCTCACGGCCTGGAACTACTACCAGACCATCGACAGCCCCGAGAACACCACGTTCGTCGAGGCCTTCAAGGCCGAGTACGGCGACGACCGGGTCACGTCCGACCCCATGGAGGCCGCGTACACCTCGGTCTACCTCTGGAAGGGCATGGTCGAGAAGGCGAAGTCCTTCGCGGTCGGCGACATCCAGGAGGCCGCCGGCGGCGTGACCTTCGACGCCCCCGAGGGCACGGTCACGGTCGACGGCGAGAACCACCACATCGCCAAGACGGCGCTCATCGGCAAGATCGGCCCCGACGGGCTGATCCACACCGAGTGGAGCTCGGGCGAGCCCATCGAGCCCGACCCGTTCCTCACGGGCTACGACTGGGCCGAAGGCCTGTCCTGACCTGATCCCGCACCCCGGTGGGCCCGACGGCGGAACGCACGCTCCGCCGTCGGGCCCACCGGGGGCGCGGCGCCCCCGTCCCGCACGCACCCCACCGGAAGGCTGACCGCCCATGGACGTGCTGTTCTCACAGCTCTTCGCCGGGCTGAGCCTCGGCTCGGTCCTGCTCCTGGCCGCCCTCGGCCTCGCCCTGACGTTCGGCCAGATGGGCGTCATCAACATGGCCCACGGCGAGCTCATGATGGCCGGCGCCTACACCGCGTTCGTCGTCCAGGGCATCGTCTCGGACGCGGGACTGTCGCTCCTCGTGTCGCTGCCGGTCGGCTTCCTGGTCGGCGGGCTCCTGGGACTCCTCCTCGAGGTGACCCTGATCTCGCGCATGTACCGGCGCCCGCTCGACACCCTCCTCGTGACGTGGGGGGTCGCGCTCGTGCTGCAGCAGGTCGCGCGCGACGTGTTCGGCGCGCCCAACGTGGACGTCCGCGCCCCGTCCTGGCTGAGCGGCGCCGTCGAGATCTTCGGCGTCGGGGTGCCCAGGACGCGTGTGTTCATCCTCGTGCTCGCGCTCGTCTGCGTGGGCGTCCTGGCGCTGGTCCTGCGGACGACGCCCCTGGGGCGCCGTATCCGCGCCGTGGTGCAGAATCGCGACCTCGCCGAGGCGTCGGGCATCTCGACGCGCCGCACCGACCGCCTGACGTTCTTCATCGGCTCGGGCGTCGCGGGGGTCGCGGGCGTCGCGCTCACGCTGCTCGGCTCGATCGGCCCGACGCTCGGCACCAACTACATCGTCGACGCGTTCCTCGTGGTCGTCGCGGGCGGGATCGGCCAGATCAAGGGCACCGTGATCGCCGCGTTCGGCCTCGGGATCCTCCAGGCGACTTTCGAGTACTCGACCACGGCGAGCGTCGCCAAGGTCCTCGTGTTCGTCGTGATCGTCCTCTTCCTCCAGGTCCGCCCCCAAGGACTGGTCACCGTCCGGACGAGGAGCCTCGCATGACCTTCCTCCAGCGTCTCCTCACCAACCCCCGCAGCCGGGTCCTCCTGGGCTTCGCGCTCGCCGCGGTCCTGCTGTTCGCGGTCGCCCCGGCGACCATGTCCACGTTCCGGCTCAACCTGCTCGCCAAGTTCCTGTGTCTCGCGATGGTCGCGGTCGGGATCGGTCTCGCCTGGGGCCGGGGCGGGATGCTGACGCTCGGCCAGGGCGTCTTCTTCGGTCTCGGCGCGTACATCATGGCCATGCACCTCAAGCTGGCCGACGCGGGCCCGGGCGGGGTGCCCGACTTCATGATGCTCTACGGGTCGGGCGTCGTCCCGGCCTGGTGGGAGCCGCTGCGCAACCCCGTGCTCGCGGTGCTCCTGGTCGTGCTCGTCCCCACGGCTCTCGCGGTGGTGCTGGGGCTCGCGATGTTCCGTCGGCGCGTGCGGGGGGCGTACTTCGCGATCCTCAGCCAGGCGCTCGCAGCCGCGTTCGCGATCCTCCTGGTGGGGCAGCAGGCGACGACGGGCGGGACCAACGGTCTCAACGGCTTCCGGTCGTTCTTCGGGTTCGACCTGACGGACCCGGTCAACAAGCGCATGCTCTTCTTCATCGCCGCGGGCACGCTGCTCGTGATGGTGGCCGTGGTCCGTCAGCTCATGCTCTCGCGGTTCGGCGAGCTCCTCGTGGCGGTGCGCGACCAGGAGAACCGGGTGCGCTTCCTGGGGTACGACCCCGCGACGATCAAGGTCGTCGCGTACGCGGCCGCCGCGGCCATGGCCGGGATCGGCGGGGCGCTGTTCGTGCCGGTCGTCGGGATCGTCTCGCCCGCCGACGTGGGCGTCGTGCCCTCGATCGGGTTCCTCATCGGCGTCGCGATCGGCGGTCGGGCCACGCTCCTGGGCCCTGTCCTGGGCGCGGTGGCGGTGAGCTGGGCGCAGACCTCGCTCTCCGAGCAGTTCCCGTCGGGCTGGATCTACTTCCAGGGCGCGCTGTTCGTCCTGGTCGTCGCGTTCCTGCCGGGCGGTCTCGCGTCGCTCGTCTCGCGGTGGGCCCGACGCCGGAGCGCGCCGCCCGCGCCCGGCGCACCGCCCGCGGGGCTCGCCCCGGAAGAAGCACCCGTCGTCGGGAGGTCGGCATGACGCAGGAGGAGAACATGGAGACGACCGAGGGTCCGGCCCCGGTGGGCATCGACCTGGCTGCGGCCGACGCGGTCCTGGGGGCCGACGACGAGCGCTTCCGTCACGACTACCTCGAGGTCCGGGGCCTGCACGTCGAGTTCGACGGGTTCGTCGCGGTCCAGAGCGTCGACCTCACGGTCGTCCAGGGCGAGCTGCGCTTCCTCATCGGTCCCAACGGTGCGGGCAAGACGACGATCGTCGACGCGATCACGGGGCTCACACGGGCGAGCGGGTCGGTGCGCTTCGGCGGGACCGAGCTGCTCGGGCGCAAGACGCACAAGATCGCGCGCGCCGGCGTGGGGCGCACGTTCCAGACCGCGAGCGTGTTCGAGGAGCTCACGGTCCTGCAGAACCTCGACATCGCCGCGGGGGCCGGCCGGGGGCCGCTCACGCTGCTGCGGCAGCGCCGGGGCGTGCCCGAGCCGGTCGAGCAGGCCCTCGAGACGATCGGTCTCGCGCACCTGCGCGACACCCGCGCGGGCATCCTCGCGCACGGGCAGAAGCAGTGGCTCGAGATCGGGATGCTCCTGGTCCAGGACGCGCGCCTCCTGCTGCTCGACGAGCCGGTCGCGGGCATGAGCCAGGCCGAGCGCGAGCAGACGGGGCTGCTGCTCCAGCGTGTCGGCGAGCAGCGCACGGTCGTCGTCGTGGAGCACGACATGGAGTTCCTGCGGAGCTTCGCGTCGTCGGTCACTGTGCTGCACATGGGGTCGGTGCTCTCGGAGGGGACGTACGCGCAGGTCCAGGCGGACCCGCGCGTGCAGGAGGTCTACCTCGGTGCGGCAGGGGCCGCGCGCGGTGCCCGACGGCGCCGCTCGCCCGGGGCCGGGACCTCGCCCGGTGCGGAGGTCCCCTCGGGCGGGCCGGCTCTCTCGGGCGAGGCGGCCGCGCCTCTCCGGGCGCCTGCCGACCCGATGCCCGCCAACCCCGACGAGCCGTCGCCGAACGAGGCCCCCGTGGCTCCGGGCACGGCAGCCGTCCAGGCCCCCTCTGCTGGGGCCGACCGCACGGCCGTCGCACCGACGACGAAGGAGAACTGATGCTCGAGATCACCGACCTGCACGTCGGCTACGGACGCACCGAGGTGCTGCACGGGGTGGACATGAGCGTGCCCCCGGACGGGGTGGCCGCGGTCCTGGGGCACAACGGGGCGGGGAAGACCACGCTGCTGCGTGCCGTCGTCGGGCTGCTGAAGGTGCGCACGGGGACCGTGTCCTTCGACGGGACGGACATCACGCGCCTGCCCACGTTCGAGCGTGTCCGTCGCGGGCTCGCCTACGTGCCCCAGGGGCAGCAGGCGTTCGGCGACCTCACGGCCAAGGAGAACCTTCAGCTCGTCGCCGGCACGCGGCGCGACGGGGCCCGGCGCACCGACGAGGCGCTCGACCTCTTCCCCGCGCTGCGGGGGCTGCTCGACCGCCGGGCCGGGCTGCTGTCCGGCGGTCAGCGGCAGCAGCTCGCGATCGCGCGCGCCCTGGTGACCGCACCGCGGCTGCTGATCCTCGACGAGCCGACCGAGGGGATCCAGCCCTCGGTCGTGACCGAGATCGAGGATGCGATCCTCTCGCTCACCGAGGCCGGCGGGCTCTCGGTGCTGCTCGTCGAGCAGCACGTGGGCTTCGCCCTCGGGGCCGCGGAACGCTTCGTGGTCCTCGAGTCCGGCCGGGTGAGCGCCGAGGGCGAGGGCGGCGCGAGCGCCGAGGCCGACGTGCGCGCGATGATGGCAGTGTGATGACGGGTCGGGCGCTGCCTGCACGACCCGACGGCGGAGGGAAGTGGGCCAGATGAGTGGGACGACCGAGGCGGCGGAGGTCGCGCCGACCTCCCTGCGAGAAGCGGTCTACGCGGCCCTGCGGACCGAGATCCTCAACGGGCGCGTCGGGCCGCGCGAGCGGCTCACCGAGCCCAAGCTCAGCAAGCGGTTCGAGGTCTCGCGCACGCCGGTGCGCGAGGCGCTGAGCCGGCTGCTGTCCGACGGCCTGGTCGAGCGGACGGACTTCGGCTACGCCGTGGTGCTGCCGAGCCTCCAGGACCTGCGCGACCTCTACGAGCTGCGGGTCACGCTCGAGCTGCGCGGGGTGTCGAGGATCATCGAGAACGCCGACCTCGCGTACGATCTCCCGGCCGTGCGCGCCGAGCTCGACCGGTGGTACGAGATCCGCAAGGACGTCCCGCCACCGGACCCGGGCTTCGTGATGCTCGACGAGCGGTTCCACACCGCGCTGTCCCGTGCGGCGGGCAACCAGCGGCTGACCGACGCCCTCGTGGTGGTCAACGAGAAGGTGCGTGCCGTGCGCATGTACGACTTCATCGAGCACGAGCGCATCCAGGTCACGGTCGACGAGCACATCGAGATCATGGAGCTCGTCCTGGCCGACGACCTGCTCGCGGCCAGGACCGCGCTGCACAAGCACGTGGGCGAGTCGCTCGAGGTCGTCATGGAGCGGGCCAGCGGGGCCATGTCCCGCATGGCGCTCGCGGGCTGACCGGCCGCGGCCGGTCCGGACGGGTCCTGCCCGACCGGACCGGCCGTCTCGTAACACGCGCTTAACGGCGTGACCGACCCTGCGAAACAGCCGCTTCCTAGCGTGTGAGCACTGGATACCGAGGTGTATACACCCCGGTCCACCTGTGCTCCGGACCGACCGGAGACCGTCCTCACGGGGGTCCTCATGTTCGACACGCTGCTGGTCGCCAACCGGGGCGAGATCGCCGTCCGGATCATCCGGGGGGCGCAGGGCCTCGGTCTGAAGACCGTGGCCGTCTACTCCGACGCCGACCGCGACGCACCGCACGTCCGGCTCGCCGACGCCGCGGTCCACCTGGGGCCCGCTCCCGCCGCGCAGAGCTACCTCGACGTCGAGCGCGTGCTGGGCGCGGCCGCGGAGTCCGGTGCCGGTGCGGTGCACCCCGGCTACGGCTTCCTGTCCGAGAACGCGGCGTTCGCGGCCGCGGTCGAGGCGCGCGGGATGGCTTTCGTCGGGCCGACCCCCGAGCACCTGCGGGTGTTCGGTGACAAGGCCTCGGCCCGGGAGGCCGCCGCGCGCAGCGGGGTCCCGCTCGTCGCCGGCAGCGGAGTGCTCGACGGCGTCGAGGACGCCCTGGCGCAGGCCGGGCGCATCGGGTACCCCGTGATGCTCAAGGCCGTCGGCGGGGGCGGCGGGATCGGGATGCACGCGTGCCACGGGCCCGCCGACCTGACCGACGCCTACCTGCGCGTCGAGCGGCTCGCGGCGTCGAGCTTCGGGTCGGCGGGACTGTTCCTCGAACGGTTCGTCACGCGGGCCCGGCACCTCGAGGTCCAGCTCTTCGGCGACGGGAGGGGCAGGGTCGTGAGCCTCGGCGACCGCGACTGCTCGCTCCAGCGCCGCCACCAGAAGGTCGTCGAGGAGGCCCCGGCGCCAGGGCTCGACGACGCGTTGCGCGAGCGCCTGCACTCCTCGGCGCGCCGCCTCGCGGCCTCGGTGGGCTACCGCTCGGCGGGCACGGTCGAGTACGTGTACGACGTCGAGCGCGAGGAGCTCTCGTTCCTCGAGGTCAACACCCGTCTCCAGGTCGAGCACCCGGTGACGGAGGCCGTCACCGGGGTCGACCTCGTCGCCTGGATGCTCCGCCTCGCGGGCGGCGAGGACGACCTCCTCGACGGCGTGCCCGACGAGGGCCCGACCCGCACGGGGCACGCGGTCGAGGCGCGCGTCTACGCCGAGGACCCGCGCCGGGACTACCGGCCGAGCGCAGGTCTGCTCACGCACGTCACGCTCCCCGAGGACGAGCCGGGCATCCGGGTCGACACCTGGGTCGAGGCCGGCCAGGAGGTCACCTCGCACTACGACCCGCTGCTCGCCAAGGTGATCGGGCACGGGGCGGACCGCGAGGCGGCGCTCGACGCCCTGGCCGCGGCGCTCGCGGGCTCGCGGCTCGTGGGCCTGCAGACCAACCTGCCGCTCCTGCGCAGCGCGCTCGACGACGCCGTGGTGCGCGCGGGTGAGCACACGACCGGGACCCTCGCGTCGGTCGTCGACGACGAGCCGTGGATCGAGGTCCTGGCCCCCGGCGTCATGACGACCGTCCAGGACTGGCCCGGGCGCGTGGGGCACTGGGACGTCGGGATCTCGCCCTCGGGCCCCATGGACGACCTGTCGTTCCGGCTCGGCAACCTGGTGCTGGGGAACGGTGAGGGAGCGCCCGGGCTCGAGTGCACCCTCACGGGGCCGCGGCTGCGCTTCTCGCACGGCGTGACCGTGTGCGTGACGGGGGCCGACGCGCTCGTCACGGTCGACGGGGAGCCCGCGCCCCAGTGGGAGCCCGTGGTCCTCGCCGCAGGCTCCGTGCTCGAGGTCGGGGCCCCGCTCGACGCAGGGCTGCGCACCTACGTCTTGATTGCCGGAGGCCTCGACGTCCCCGACTACCTGGGCTCGGCCTCGACGTTCACGCTCGGCGGGTTCGGCGGGTACACCGGTCGGGCTCTCGTCCTCGGTGACGTGCTGGTCCCGGGGGAGGCCGAGGCGTCGACCGGGGCTGCGGCTCGCGTCGTGCCCGTGGCCGACCGCCCCGTCCTGGGGCACGCGTGGGAGGTCGCGGTCCAGGAGGGGCCCCAGCCGGCGCCCACCTACTTCACGCGGGGCGACATGGAGCTGATCTACGGCACCACCTGGGGCGTCCAGTCCCACGCGAACCGCACAGGGATCCGGCTCACCGGGCCCGCGCCGACCTGGGCGCGCCCCGACGGCGGGGACGCGGGCCTGCACCCGTCGAACCTGCACGACAACCCCTACTCGGTCGGCGCGCTCAACGTCAGCGGCGACACGCCCATCCTGCTCGGCCCCGACGGACCCAGCCTCGGCGGCTTCGCGTGCCCGGTCACGGTCGTGGCGGCTGCCCGCTGGAAGCTCGGTCAGATCCGGCCGGGGGACACCGTCCGGTTCGTGCCGGTGACCCCGGCCGCCGCGGACGAGCTCCGTGGCTCCGACCGGCTGCGTGCGCAGCCGGTCGTCCCGCCCGGGTCCGTCCGGACGACGGGCGACGACGGCGTCCTGGCCACGTCGGGCGTGCGGCGAGGGACGCCGTCGGGAGACCGGCCCGACGTCGTGTACCTGCGCGGAGGCGACGACAACGTGCTCGTGGAGTACGGCGAGCGGACGCTCGACCTGGGCCTGCGGATGCGCGTCCACGCGCTGTCCGAGGCGCTGCTCGCCCTGGGGCTCGCGGGGCTGGTCGACGTGACGCCGGGGGTCCGGAGCCTGCACCTGCACGTCGATCCGGACGTCCTGCCCGTCGGGCGGCTCGTCGGGATCCTGCAGGACCTCGAGGAGGACCTGCCCGCGACCGTGGACCTGCGCGTGCCCAGCCGCCGCATCCACCTGCCGCTGAGCTGGGACGACCCCTCGATCCAGGAGGCCGTCTCCCGGTACGCCGCGGGCGTCCGCCCCGAGGCGCCGTGGCTCCCGTCCAACATCGAGTTCATCCGGCGCATCAACGGCCTGGACACGGTCGAGGACGTGCGACAGGCGGTGTTCGACGCCGAGTACCTGGTGCTGGGCCTCGGCGACGTCTACCTGGGCGCGCCCCTCGCGGTGCCGCTCGACCCGCGCCACCGGCTCGTGACGACCAAGTACAACCCGGCCCGCACGTGGACCCCGTCGGACGCGGTCGGCCTCGGGGGCAAGTACCTGTGCGTGTACGGGATGGAGAGCCCCGGCGGGTACCAGCTCGTCGGGCGGACCGTGCCCATCTGGAGCGGGCGCCGTCAGCGTGGCGTGTTCGAGCAGGGCAAGCCCTGGCTCCTGCGCTTCTTCGACCGGGTCGTGTGGCACCCCGTGAGCCCCGAGGAGCTGCTCGAGCAGCGCGCCGACTTCGCGGCCGGGCGGCTCGACGTCGAGGTCGACGACGAGACGTTCGGCCTCAGCGAGCACCTCGACTTCCTCGCGGAGAACGCGGGGTCGATCGAGGCGTTCACCGCTCGCCAGGACGTCGCCTTCGCCGCCGAGCGCGCGGCCTGGGCGGCCTCGGGCGAGCTCGACCGGGGGAGCGAGGGCGAGGCTCCCGGACCGTCGACGGGGACCGGCGCGGCCGACGGCACGCTCGACGTCGACGTCCCCGACGGCCACCACGTGGTGCACGCCCCCATGGTCGCGAGCGTCTGGCGGCTCGAGGTCGAGGTCGACCAGGTGGTCGAGCAGGGGGACCCGCTGCTCGTGCTCGAGGCCATGAAGCTCGAGCTGCGGGTGACGGCGACGGGCGCCGGTCGCGTCGCCCGCCTCCTGGTCGAGCCCGGGCGGCTCGTCGGACCCGGGACGCCGCTGGTGCTCGTCGCCGACGCGTGAACGCGTCGCGCCCCCTACCTGCCGGCCAGCAGGTCCGGGGCGCCTCCCCAGCCCAGTCCCGCACGAACGACGGAGAGCCGAATGACGACCACGCACGACCACGCGACGACCGACGGGCGAGCGCTCACCCCTGACGGACCGGACGGCCCCGAGGGGCCCGAGGGTCCGGAGGGGCCGGTGACCGGCCGAGCAGCCGGTCACCGAGACGGCCGGGCGGACGGCCCCGCCGCGACGAGGGTCGCCGCGGCCTACGCACGCCTGCGCGAGGTCGACCGGCCCGAGGTGTGGATCACGGTCGTGGACGAGGCCGTGGCGCTCGCCGCCGCCCGCGAGGTCGACCGCCGGGCAGCAGCGGGCGAGGACCTGCCGCTCCACGGCGCGGCGCTCGCGGTCAAGGACAACATCGACGTCGAGGGGCTCCCGACGACCGCCGCGTGCCCGTCGTTCGCCTCGGTGCCGGGCGCGAGCGCGACCGCGGTGCAGCGGCTCGTGGACGCCGGGTGCGTCGTGATCGGCAAGACGAACCTCGACCAGTTCGCGACGGGGCTCGTCGGGACGAGGAGCCCGTACGGCGCGGTCCGGCACGCGTCGCTGCCCGATCGCGTCTCGGGCGGTTCGAGCTCGGGCTCGGCCGTCGCCGTCGCGCTGGGGATCGTCGACGTCGCGCTGGGCACCGACACGGCCGGCTCCGGGCGCGTCCCGGCTGCTCTCCACGGGATCGTGGGCATCAAGTCGACGATCGGGCTCGTGCCCGTCACAGGGGTCGTCCCCGCGTGCCGGAGCTACGACGTCGTCACCACGTTCACGCGCGACGTCCGGCTCGGCGTGACCGCGACCGCGGTCATGGCCGGGCCGGACGGGACGGACCCGACCGTCCGGACGTGGCCCGTGGACGCCCGGGCCGCGCTGCGCGAGCGACCGGTCGTGGGGTTGCCCACGAGCGAGGGCCTCGCGGCGCTCCAGCCCGCATGGCGGGGGGCGTTCGAGAGCGTGCGCGGGCGGCTCGCGGCGATCGGTGCCGAGGTCGTCGAGGTCGACATTCGTCCGATGCTCGACGCCGCGAGGCTCCTCTACGACGGCGCGATCGTCGCGGAGCGGTTCGCCGCGGTCGGTGCGCACATCGAGGCCGGGGGGCCGGGGCTCGACCCGACGGTCGCGGCGATCATCCTGGGCGGCAAGGACATCCCTGCCGCACGGTACGTCCAGGACCGCGAGACGCTCGAGCGCGCACGGGTCGCGACCCTCGCCGCGATGGCGGGGGTCGACCTCCTGGTCCTGCCCACCACGACCGAGCACCCCACGCTCGCGGCGGTCACGGCAGAGCCGGTCGAGATCAACCGCCGCATGGGGACGTTCACGAACTTCGTGAACCTCCTGGACCTTGCGGCGGTCGCGGTCCCCGCGGGCGAGGCCGACGGCGGGCCTTTCGGGATCAGCATCATCTCCCGGGCGTTCGACGACGCGTCGGCGCTCGACCTCGCCGAGCGGTTCGTCGGCGCGGGAGAGGTCGGACTCGCGGCCGGGAGGCGGGGGGACGGCGGGCCACGGTTCGGGCCGCCGGTCCGGCGCCTCGCGGTGTTCGGGGCCCACCTGCGGGGCCAGCCGCTCAACGGACAGCTCCAGGACCTCGGGGCACGCTACGTGGGCCCCACGCGGACGAGCGACGCGTACCGGCTCGTGGCCCTGCCGACGACGCCGCCGAAGCCCGGGCTCGTCCGCGTGGCGCCGGGCGAGGGGGCGCCCGTCGAGGGCGAGGTCTGGGAGGTCACCGACGGGGCCCTCGGACGGTTCTTGGCCGACCTGCCCGCACCCATGACCCTGGGGCAGGTCGACCTGGAGGACGGAGGGTCGGTCGTCGGGTTCGGGTGCTCGCACCGTGCCGCGGAGCAGGGGGTCGACATCACGCACCTGCGGTCGTGGCGGGCGTACCTGGAGCTGAGCGCCTCGGGGAAGGAGGTGCTCGCGCTCGACTGACCCTCGCGAGAAGGGGCGGGCCGTCCGGCGGGGAGACCCGGTCGGGCGGCCCGTCGGTGTTCCCAGCGACACCGGGGGTGGAGACGAAGGACCGGACAGGTCCCCAGAGCGAACGAGATGGCAGATCGTCACGATCTGTCCGTTCCGTGGACACCCCTTTTCGGGCGGGTCGACAGTGTGCTTAGGTCTACCTCAGTGAGGAAAGGTTTACCTAACTCACCCGACAAACCGCTCGATACACCTGGCTCTGGGGGGACCATGGGACTGCCGACGATCGCCGCCTACGACGGCCCGGCACCGCACGAGTACCCGAGCAACCGCGTGACCTGGCAGGTCGACCCTGCTCGCGCGGTGCTCCTCGTCCACGACATGCAGCAGTACTTCGTGGACGCGTTCGACCCGGCGTCGCCCGCCCTGCGGGACGCCGTCGGCAACATCTCCCGGCTCGCCGCGACGGCGCGCGAGCTCGGCATCCCGGTGGTCCTGACCGCTCAGCCGCCCGCGCAGCAGCCCGCCGACCGCGGCCTGCTCACGGACTTCTGGGGCCCGGGCATCCCGGACGACGGCACCGACGTCGTGATCGACGCGCTCGCACCGCAGCCGGGGGACACCCTGCTGACCAAGTGGCGCTACGACGCGTTCGTCCGCACGGGCCTGCGCGACCTCCTGCGCGAGCAGGGGCGAGACCAGCTCGTCGTGACGGGCGTCTACGCCCACATCGGCTGCCTCGTCACGGCGTGCGACGCGTTCATGCACGACGTCCAGCCGTTCCTCGTCGGAGACGCCGTCGCGGACTTCTCGCTCGCGCACCACCGCCAGGCCCTCGCCTGGGCCGCGGACCGGTGTGCGGTCGTGGCGACGACCGACGACGTGCTGACGCACCTCGGGGCACGCGTCCCCGCGGTGGCGGGGGCATGAGCACGCGCGTCGTCCTCGTGACCGGTGCCGCGGGCGGCATCGGGGCCGCGGTCGTGCACGCCTTCGCCGCCGAGGGCTACGTCGTCGTGGCGGCAGACCTCGACCGCCCGACCGTTCCTGCGCACACGACCGTGCCCCCGCACGGCGGCACCGCCCCCGTCACGGCCGCCGCGCCGAGCACCCCGGGCACCGTCGTCCCGGTGCGCCTCGACGTGACCGACGAGCAGGACGTGGCTCGTCTCGTCCACTGGGTCGAGGACGAGGTCGGCCCGCTCGAGGTCCTCGTCAACGCCGCGGGCGTCCTGCGCCCGGGGGTCGTGACCGAGTCCTCGCTCGCGGACTGGCAGCGCATGCTCGCGGTCAACGCGACGGGCGTCTACCTGGTCTCGCGCGAGGTCGCCCGACGCCTGTCCTCCCGTCGGCGCGGCGCGATCGTCACGGTCGCCTCGAACGCCGCGGGCGTCCCGCGCGTCGGCATGGCCGCGTACGCGGCCTCGAAGGCCGCGGCGTCGAGCCTGACCCGGTCGCTCGGTCTCGAGCTCGCACCGTTCGGGGTCCGCTGCAACGTGGTCTCGCCGGGCTCGACCCGCACGCCCATGCTCGCGGCGCTCGCCGGGTCCCCGGGGTCCGACGACGTCCCCGTCCTCGACGAGCCGGCCGAGGCCCGCGTCGTGGCCGGCGCGCCGCAGGACTTCCGGCTCGGCATCCCGCTGGGGCGTCTCGCCGAGGTGCAGGACGTGGCCGCCGCGGTCGTCTTCCTCGCCTCGGACGCGGCCCGGCACATCACGGTGCACGAGCTCGTCGTCGACGGCGGCGCCACGCTCCGCTGACCGCCGGCACCACCCACCCCCCCGCGTCACCGCACGACCTCTCGCACGTCACCCTGCGGACGACCGCGCAGGTCTTCATGCACCCATCGACACCGACGAGGACGCCTCATGACCGGCTTCACCGTGCTCGACGACCCGGCACCTCCCACGAAGATGCCCGCGGTCGCTCTCGACCCGGCGCACGCACGCCGCCCGCGCCGCACCGCAGAAACCCCAGGAACTCCGGGCGCCCCGGACTTCGCGGCCCCCACCGGGACGCCCGACGACGGAGCCTCGCCCGGCCACGCCGAGTTCCGTTTCGCGTCGCCCCGGACGGGCCTCGTCGCGCACGGCGTCCGTGCGCGGCTCGACGTGCCCTCGTGGGACGGTCCGGCCGTCGCGGGCGCGGCGCACGAGCTGCTGGCCCGCGCGGCCGGGGCCCGGTGGGCCGGCGAGCCCGCGCCGATCCTCGTGGGGGCCATCCCGTTCGACCCCTCGCGCCCCGCGCACCTCGTGGTGCCGGCGCACCAGTCGTGGCACCCCGTGGTCTCCAGCGGTGCACCGGCAGACACCACCGAAGAGGGCCCGCTACCCGTCGCCCGGCCCGAGCACGCGCTGCCCGGACGCGACGACGCGGTCTTCCGCGCCGCCGTCGGGCGGGCCGTGTCCCGGCTCGAGGACGGCGCGGCCGAGAAGGTCGTCCTGGCGCGCACGCTCGACGTGTCCGCCGCCGAGCCGCTCGACCGCGGCGCGGTGCGCGCGGCCGTGCGCCGGGCCAACCCGGACGCGTACGTGTTCGACGTCGAGCTGCCCGGCGACCAGGGGCACCTGGTCGGGGCGAGTCCCGAGCTCCTGGTCTCGGTGCGCGACGGCGTGCTCCACAGCCACCCGCTCGCGGGCTCGGCCCCGCGCTCGGCCGACCCCGACGAGGACCGTGCGACCGCCCAGCGGCTCCTGGCCTCGGAGAAGGACCTGCGCGAGCACGCGTTCGTGACCGACGCGATCCGCGAGGTGCTGCGCGCGTACGTCGACCGCGAGGAGGACCTGGACGTGCCCGCGACCCCGGAGCTCGTCGCGACCTCGCACCTGTGGCACCTGGGCACGCCCGTCACGGCCCGCCTGACGCCCGGGACCTCGGTGCTCGACGTCGTGTACGCGCTGCACCCCACGCCCGCGGTCTGCGGCCACCCGCAGGACGCCGCGCGCGAGCTCATCGGTTCCCTCGAACCGTTCGACCGCGGCTTCTACACGGGACTCGTGGGCTGGGCCGACCAGGCCGGGAACGGTGAGTGGGCGATCGTGCTGCGCTGCGGCGTGGTGCGCGGCGCCGAAGTGCGGCTGTTCGCGGGGGCGGGCGTCGTCGTCGGGTCCACGCCCGAGGGCGAGCACGCCGAGACCGCGGTGAAGTTCTCGACGCTGCTGTCCGCCCTCGGCGGTGTCTCGTGAGCGCAGTCCCCGCACGGCAGCCCACGCGTCCGGCGCCTTTGCTGCTCGACGGCGTGGTCCCGGTGCCGACCGAGACGGCCGACCGCTACCGCGCGGCCGGGTACTGGACCGACCAGACGCTCGGCTCGCTCGTGCGCGAGGCCGCGGCCACGTGGCCCGACGCGACGGCGCTCGTCGACGCCGCGGGCGTCGAGGGGACCCATTCCCTCACGTACGCCGACCTCGACCGCGCGGCCGACGAGCTCGCGCACGGGTTCGCCGCGCTGGGCCTGCGCCGGGGCGACCGCGTGGTGGTCCAGCTCCCGAGCGCGTGCGAGCTCGTCGAGGTGCTCGTCGCGCTGGGCCGGGCGGGGATCGTGCCCGTCCTCGCGCTGCCCGCCCACCGCCGTACCGAGGTCGAGTACTTCGCGGCCCACACGGGCGCCGTGGCGCTCGTGTCCGCGGGCGTCGAGCAGGGCTTCGACCACGCTGCCCTGGCCCGCGAGGTCGGCGCCGCCGTCGGGTCGGTGCGGCACGTCGTGGTGGCGGGCGGCTCTCCGGCCGCGCAGGACCTGTCGGGGCACGACGAGCGGGGTGACGTCGCGGTGCACTCCCTCGACGACGTGCGCCGCGCGGACCTCGCAGCGGCCCACGGCCCGTTCGAGGACGCCGCCCACCCGTCCGACGTCGTGCTCCTCCAGCTCTCGGGCGGGACCACGGGCACGCCCAAGCTCATCCCGCGCACGCACGCCGACTACCTTTACTCGGTGCGCGAGAGCGCGCGGATCTGCGGTCTCGGGCCGGACTCGGCCTATCTCGCGGCGCTCCCCGTCGCGCACAACTACGGCCTCACGTCACCCGGCGTCCTGGGCGTGCTGCACGCGGGCGGGACCGTCGTCCTGTCCCCGCACGGCGCGCCCGACGTCGCGTTCGCCCTGATCGAGCGGCACAGGGTCACGCACGTGGCGCTCGTGCCGCCGCTCGCGCACGTCTGGGCGGCCTCGCCGCTCGCCGCGGCGCACGACCTCTCCTCGCTCCAGGTCCTCCAGGTCGGCGGAGCCAAGCTCGGGACGAGCGCGGCCGAACGCCTGATCGAGGTGTTCGGGGACACGCTCCAGCAGGTCTTCGGCATGGCCGAGGGGCTCGTCTGCTACACCCGGGCGGGCGACCCGCGCGAGGTCGTCGTCGGGACGCAGGGGCGGCCCGTCTCCCCGGCCGACGAGGTCCTCGTCGTGGACGACGACGACCACCCGGTGCCGCCCGGTGAGCCCGGGCACCTGCTGACCCGCGGTCCGTACACGATCCGCGGCTACTACCGGGCCCCCGAGCACGACGCCCGCTCGTTCACGGCCGACGGCTTCTACCGCACGGGCGACCTCGTGACGCGCGACGCCGACGGCTACCTCACGGTCGTGGGTCGGGCCAAGGAGCAGATCAACCGTGGGGGAGAGAAGATCGCGCCCGCCGAGGTCGAGAACCACCTGCGCGCCCACCCCGGCGTGCTCGACGCGAGCGTCGTCGGCGAGCCCGACGAGTACCTGGGCGAGCGCGCGGTCGCGCGCGTCGTGGCGCGCCCCGGGGCGGTCGCGCCGACCGGTCCCGTGCTGCGCCGCTTCCTGCGCGAGCGGGGTATCGCCGCGTACAAGATCCCCGACCGCTTCGAGACCGTCGAGGCGCTCGCCACCACCGCGGTCGGCAAGGTCGACCGTGCCCACCCGGCCGCCGTGCCCGCGGCACCTGCCGACCCCGAACCCCGCACCCAGCCGTGGAGCCCGCGATGAGCAACCCTTCCCGCACGCAGGACCCCCGCCGCCCCGGCCACGAGGTCGACGTCGACCTCCTGGGCCTCGGCTTCGGCCCCTCCAACATGGCGCTCGCGATCGCGGTCGAGGAGCACAACGCCGTGGCCGACGAGCCGCTGCGCGCGGTCTTCCACGAGCGCCAGGCGACCTCGCGCTGGCACCACGGGATGCTCTTCGAGGGCGCCCACATGCAGGTGGCGTTCGCCAAGGACCTCGTGACCCTGCGCAACCCCACGAGCGACTACTCGTTCCTCGCGTTCCTGCACGAGCAGGAGCGGCTCGTCGACTTCCTCAACCGGGGCAGCCTCACGCCCCTGCGCGTCGAGTTCGCCGCGTACCTGCGGTGGGCCGCGGCCCGGCTCGCCGGGGTCACGCGCTACGGGTCCACGGTCGAGACGGTGGTCCCGGTGCGCGACGGCGGACGGGTCGTCGCGTTCGACGTCACGGTCGCGGACGCGCAGGGCCGCAGCACGACCAGGGCGCGCGACGTCGTGGTCGCCGCAGGGCTCCAGGCGCGCCTCCCCTCCGGGGTCGTCGAGTCGGACCGCGTGTGGCACAACCAGCGCTACCTCGACCGGGTCGCGCTCGTCGACCACGACGTGCGGCGTGCCGTGGTCGTGGGAGCGGGGCAGAGCGCGGCCGAGATCATGCTCGACCTCTACGACCGGTTCCCCGGGGCCGAGGTCCGCTCGGTGTCGCGGCGCTACGGCTTCTCGCCCTCGGACTCGACGCCCTACGCCAACTCGGTGTTCGACCCGGGGGCGGTCGACGTCTTCTACGACGCCCCGCCCGCGGGCCGCGCCCAGCTCATGGCGCACCACCGCAACACCAACTACTCGGTCGTGGCCGAGGAGACCATCCGCGCGCTGCACGAGCACGAGTACCGCGACCGGTGGCTCGGCCGTGACCGCCTGCACTGGCACCGCTGCACCGAGGTGCTCGACGTGCGCGACCCGTCGGACGGTCCGGTCGCCCTCACGCTCGCCGAGAACCTCACGGGGACCACGGCAGTCCTGGACGCCGACCTCGTGGTGCTCGCGACGGGCTACCGCCCGCTGGATCCCACGACGCTGCTCGGCGGCTCGCGGGACGACGACGGGTCCCGCGCCGAGCCGTCGCCGGGTGCCGCGGGCTCCGGCCGGGAGGCCGCAGGACTCCTGGGCCGCGACGCCGACGGCGCCCTGGACCTGCACCGCGACCACCGCGTGCGCCTGACCGAGCCCGCCGACGCGGGCCTCTACCTCGTGGGACAGTCCGAGCACTCGCACGGGCTCTCCTCGACGCTGCTCTCGACGCTCGGCGTCCGCGCCGGCGAGGTGCTCGCCTCGGTGCTCGCGCGCCGCGACGGCTCGGACGACGCGCCCACCCTGCCCGACGGCGCCGCCGCCCAGGCGCCCGTCACCTCGGGCGAGGCGGCCGACGCGGGCCGCGCGACGTCGTCGGACCCTGCGGGCACCGCGTTCCCCGTGGCCGCGCGATGAGCCTCACCACCGCCGGCCTGCGTGTCGGCTACGGCCGGCGCGACGTGCTCCAGGGCGTCGACCTCGAGATCCTCGAGGGCGAGCTGACCGTGATCGTCGGGCCCAACGGCTGTGGCAAGTCGACCCTCCTGCTCGCGCTCGCGCGCATCCTGCGGCCCAGCGCCGGGACGGTCGAGCTCGACGGGCGCGTGGTCACCTCGATGCCGCCGCGCGAGGTCGCGCGCCGGCTCGCGTTCCTGCCGCAGGCCCCGCTCGGGCCCGACGGCATCCGCGTGCGCGACCTGGTCGCGCGCGGCCGGCACCCGCACCAGGGCTTCCTGCGGGCGCTCTCGGCCGAGGACCACCGCGTGATCGACGAGGTGCTGCTCGCGACCGACACGCTCGACCTGTCGACCCGCCGCGTGAGCGAGCTGTCGGGCGGGCAGCGCCAGCGCGTGTGGATCGCCATGGCGCTCGCGCAGGAGACGTCGCTGCTGCTGCTCGACGAGCCCACGACGTTCCTGGACGTCGCGCACCAGATCGACGTGCTCGACACGTGCGCGCGCCTGCACCACGAGGGCCGCACCGTCGTGGCCGTGCTGCACGACCTCAACCTCGCGGTCCGGTACGCCACGCACCTCGTCCTCATGAAGGACGGCGCGGTCGTGGCCCAGGGGCGTCCCCAGGAGGTGCTGACCACCGACCTCGTCGAGCAGGTGTTCGGGATCCGCGCCCACCTCGTCGCGGACCCCGAGGGCTGGCCGCTCGTGGTCCCCGTCCGCTCGGACGTCCTGGCCCGGCGGGCCGGGGCGAGCCCGTCGGCCACGCGTGCCACGCCGGCCGTCCCGGCCAAACAGGCCACCCCGACCACCCCGACCACCCCGACCCCCTCGACCGAAGGACCCGTATGACCGCCACCACCCGCCCCTCGGTCCCCACGCGCGAGCAGGCGCTCGCGGACCTCGTCGACGTCCTGGGCGTGGGCGGCTCGGCCGCCCACGAGATCGGGCTCGACGACGACCTGACCGACCACGGCCTCGACTCGGTGCGGCTCATGGCGCTGCTCGAGCGCTGGCGCGCGGCGGGCTGGCCCGTCGAGTTCGCCCAGGTCGCGGTCGAGCCCACGCTGCGCGGCGCACTGCGCGCGCTGGGCGTGCCGACCCCCTGATCTGCGGGCCCGCGCCACGTGCGGGCCCGGCCCACCGCTTCACCAGCAACCCACCTCAAGGAGAACCCCGCATGTCCAGCTCCCGATCCCTCACCGCCGCACGAGGCACCCGGACCTCCCGCGCTACCGCCTGGCTGCTCGTCCCCGCCCTCGCCGCGGTCCTCGCCGTGGGCGGGTGCGCGGGCGGCACGTCGCAGGCCGGCGAGCCCGCGGGCTCCTCGGCCGAGGCCGGCACGCGCACGGTCGAGACCGCGTTCGGTCCCGTCACGATCCCGACGGACCCGCAGAGCGTCGTGGCGCTCGAGGGTGGCACGGGGCCGCTCCTGGAGGCCGGGATCGTGCCCGTCGCGACCGCGGACGGCGACTGGGCCGACTCGTTCCTGCCCGCCGAGCACGAGCAGGTCGCGGACCTGCCGATCGTCCTGGGCGCGGACGGCTGGGACTACGAGAAGATCGCGTCGCTGAAGCCCGACCTGATCGTCGGGTTCGTGCGCGGCGGCAAGGAGGAGGAGCTCAGCGCCGAGAAGAAGGCCGACTTCGACAAGCTCTCGCAGATCGCCCCGACCGTCCTGATCCGCGCCACGGGCTCCGCCACGGTCAAGGACGCATCGGTCGAGATCGCGACGGCCCTGGGCGCGGGCGAGGAGGCCGAGGCGACCAAGGCCGCGTACGAGGCGCGCGTCGCCGAGATCAAGGAGACGTACGGCGACGTCATCGCGGCCAACACGTTCGCGGGCCTCGACTCGTTCGAGGAGGTCACGGTCTACTCCCGGATCTCGTGGCTCGGAGGCATCCTCGCCGACATCGGCGCCCCGCTGCCCGCCGTCGTGGCCGAGGAGACCACCGAGAACGGCGCCTTCCTGTCCTACGAGCAGCTCGGCCAGGTCGCCGACGCGACGGTCGTGCTCCACGAGCAGACGGTCGACGGTGCTCCCGGTCCCGGCGCCGAGGAGCTCGCCGCGGCCGCGACCTACCAGTCGCTCCCGGCCGTGACCGCGGGGCACACGTACGGCATCCGCTACTTCTTCGCGGACCGCTACAGCCTGGCGCTCGACGTCCTCGACCAGCTCGAGGTCGTGCTCAAGGACCTCCAGGCCTGATGACGACGCCCTCCGCCCCCGACCTCCTGGCCGCGCCGGCTCTCGTCCCCGGACACCCGTCGGCGCGCTCGGGCGCGCCCGTGGTCCGTGCCCTCGACGTGTCCACCCGGACGCGTGAGCCCGCGGGCCTGCCGCTGACGACCGCGCAGCTCGGCGTCGTCGGCGCGCAGCTCGTGCGGCCCGGCACCACGGCGTACGCGGTGGGCGAGGTCGTCGAGATCTCGGGCGACCTCGACACCGCGCTGCTCGCGCTCGCCGTGGAGATCGTGGTCGGGGAGACGGAGGCGCTGCGCACCTCGTTCGAGGTGTCCGACGGCGTCACGCAGGTCGTGCACCCGGCCGGCGGTCCCGGTCCCGGTCGGGCGAGCGCCCCCGCGGGCGTGCCGTCCGGTGGGGTGCGGGTCCTCGACCTGTCGGGGGAGCCGGACTCCCGCGCACGGGCCGAGGCGCTCGTCGAGGCCGACCGGCTGCGCCCGTTCGCCCTCGACGCGCCCGGCCTGGCGCGTCAGGCGATCGTCCGGATCGACGCCCGCACGGTGTGGTGGTCGGTCGTGGTGCACCACGCGATCCTCGACGCGTACGGGATCACGCTCGTCCTGCGCCGCGTCGCCGAGGTCGTCAGCGCCCTGGCCGCGGGGCGCGCGGTGGGCCTGAGCCCGTTCGGCGCGGTCGCGGACGTCGTGGCCGAGGAGCAGCGCTACGCGACCTCGCCCGAGCGTGCGCGCGACCGGGAGCACTGGTCGTCCCGTCTCGACGTCCTGGGTGCCGCGGGGCCGGGCAGGTTCAGCGACGGACCTATGGCGGGCAGCCCCGACGTGAGCGACGCCGTGGTGCGCGTCGTGCACGAGGCGGGCTGCGCCGTCGGGCCGCTCGAGGAGGTCGCCGCGCGCTCCGGCGCCGGGTGGCCCGACGTCGTCGCGGCCACGTTCGCGGCGCACCTCGCCCTGGTCTCCGGGCGGCGCCACGTGGGCGTGGGCATGCCCGCGATGAACCGCATGGGGTCGGTCGCCGCGATCGTCCCGACCATGCGCGTCAACGTGCTCCCGGTCGTGGTGGACGTCGCCCCCGGGCAGCGGATCGACGCGCTCGTGGCGCAGGTGCGCGAACGCGTGGGCGAGCTGCGCCGGCACGGGCGCTACCCCGCCGAGCAGATCGCACGCGAGGCGGGCGCGGTCGTGACCGCGGCCGAGCTCAACGTCAAGCTCTTCGACCACGACCTGCGCTTCGGCGCCGCGACGGGCCGCCTGCGCACCGTGGCCGAGGGACCGGTCGACGACCTCGCGGTCTCGGTCGTGCGCGTCCCCGGACCGGACGGCGACGAGCTGCGCCTCACGGGCACCGCGCCCGCACAACTCTTCACGCGGCCCGACGTCGCCGCTCGCCTGGGCGAGCTGGCGCACCTCCTCGAGAGCGTGGGTCGGGCCGCGCCCGGTGCGCGCGTGGGCGGCCTGGGGCTCGCGTCACCCGCGACCGAGCGTCAGATCGTCGCGGGCTCGACCGGGCCCGCGCTGCCCGGAGGCGCACTGCCGTTGCTCGCGGGCGAGCTGTTCGACCGGGCCGTGGCCCGGCGCGGCGAGGCCGTGGCGCTCGTCGCGCGCGAGACCTCGACCTTCCGTGCGCTCGACGAGGCCGTCGCGCACCTGGCCGGGCGGCTCGTCGCGGCCGGGGCCGGGCCCGAGACCCTCGTCGCGATCGACCTGCCGCGGGGCACCGACTACGTCGTGACCCTGCTCGCGCTGCACCGCTGTGGGGCCGCCGCCCTCCTGCTCGACGACCGGACCCCGCCCGCGCGGCGCCTCGCGCTCGCCGACCGGCACGACGCGCGGATCGTGGTCGCTGCCGGGACCGCTGCGGCCGGGGCCCCTGCGGGCCAGGGCCACCGCGCGGGGCGCGACGACCTGTGGGCGGGGCGCGACGTCGTCGGGCCGCGCGGGGACGCCGCCTCCCACGGGGCCGCGCCGCTGCGGCAGGCGCTCGACGTGCCCCGCGACGCGCTCGCCTACGTCCTGCACACGTCCGGGTCCACGGGCGAGCCCAAGGCCGTCGGGATCAGCCACGGCGCGCTCGCGCAGTTCCTCGCGCACCACCAGGAGCACGTCGTGCCACGCGTCGAGGACGGGGTGCAGCGCGTCGCGCAGACCATGCCGCTGGTGTTCGACGGCTCGTGGGACACGCTGCTCGCGCTGCTGCTGGGACACGAGCTGCACCTGCTCGACGTCGAGCAGTACCGCGACCCCGACACCCTCGTGGACCTCGTCGTGTCGCGCGGCATCCACCGGATCGACCTGACCCCGACCGTCATGGCGGCCGTGGTCGAGGTCGGGCTGTTCGCGCGCGACCACTCCCTGCGGACCGTCTCCGTGGGCGGCGAGGCGTGCCCGCCCGCGCTGTGGACCACGCTGCGTGCGCAGCCCGGGCTGCGGGTCCTCAACCTCTACGGGCCCACCGAGCACACGGTCGACGCCGTGGGCGCGAGCGGCACCGACGCCGACCAGCCCGTGATCGGGCGGCCGCTCAGCGCGACCACGGCCCTGGTGCTCGACCAGCACCTGCGCCCCGTGCCCGACGGCGTCGTCGGCGAGCTCTACCTCGCCGGACCCCAGCTCGCGCGCGGCTACCTGCGTCGCCCCGACCTCACGGCCGAACGCTTCGTCGCGTCGCCGTTCGGAGAGCCGGGGGAGCGCATGTACCGCACGGGAGACCTCGCGCGCCGCGACGCAGAGGGGCTGCTGCACTACGTCGGGCGCCGCGACCACCAGGTCAAGATCCGCGGGTTCCGCGTCGAGCCCGGCGAGACCGAGGCCGCGCTGCTCGCGCTGCCCGGCGTCGTGCAGGCGACGGTCCAGGCACGGCGGTCGGCCCTGGGGGCGCGGCTCGTGGCGTACGTGGTGGCTCCCGGACCGACGGGGGACGCGCTGCGCGCGGCGCTCGCCGACGTCCTGCCCGAGCACCTGGTGCCCGCGGCGGTCGTGGTGCTCGACGCGCTGCCGCTCACGAGCAACGGGAAGCTCGACGTCGGTGCCCTCCCGGAACCCGCGGCGGGACCTGCACCGACGGTGACGGGCTCGCCCGCCGAGGGGGACCCGCTCGCCGGCTCAGGGCGACCGGACCTCCCGGCGACGGTGACCGACGTGACCCTCGCGTTCGCCTCGGCGCTCGACGGCGTCCCCGTCGCGCCCGACGCCGACTTCTTCGCCCTGGGCGGCGACAGCATCCGCGCGATCCACGTCGTGGCGCGGCTCCGCGAGAAGGGGTGGCGCTCGAGCGTGCAGGACGTGTTCGAGCAGCGCACCGTCGCGGGGGTCGCCGCGCGGCTGCGCCCGCTCGCGACCGATCCCGCCCGGCCCACCCGCTCCGCAGACCCGCAGGCCTCCGGACCGGCCGGGGCCGGGGCGCTCGGCACCACCCAGGACGCGGCGGCGCCGCTCCTCGACCTCGCGCCCGGCGACCTCGACCGCCTGGGCGCCCTCCTCGGCGACCGCCGACGCACACGGAAGGCACGACCATGAGCTCGACCGAGAGCATCGAGGCCGTCTGGCCGCTCACGCCCCTCCAGCGCGCGCTGACCGCGCACGCGGGGCTCGCGGCCGACGGGCAGGACCCGTACGTCGGCCAGACCCTGGTCGAGCTCCGTGGACCGCTCGACGGGCCCGCCCTGGAGCGGAGCTTCGACGCGCTGCTCGGGGCGCACCCGAACCTGCGCGCGGGGTTCGCGGTCGACGACGACCTGGACCCGATCCAGTTCGTCCCCAGCCAGGCCACGGCCGAGGTGGTCTGGTACGACGCAGCGGGTCCGGACGCGGCGGACAGAGGCGTGGCGGACGGAGGCGTGGCGCGCGCGGAGCAGGGCGGTGGGGGCGACGCCGAGGAGGGCGCTCCCGGGGCGGACCGTGATCGCGCCCTGCGCGACGCGACGCGTTCCGCCGCCGCGGCCGAGCTCTCGCTCCCGTTCGACCCGGCCGACCCCCCGCTCGTGCGGTTCGGGGTCGTGGTGCTCGGCGCGGAGCACCACGTGCTGGTCGTCACGAGCCACCACCTGGTGCTCGACGGCTGGTCCATGCCGCTGCTCGTGCGCGAGGTCGCGCGGCTCTACGGGGCCGAGCTGGCCGCCGAGGGCGACGAGATCCCACCCGCCCGGGGCCGGTTCGTCGACCACCTCGTGTGGCTCGGGAAGCAGGATCCCGACGCGGCGCGTGCCCACTGGCACGAGGCGCTCGCCGACGTCGACCTCTCGCGGTGGCCCGAGGCCGCGACGTGGTCGGCGGGCGACGTCCCCGAGGACGCCTTCACGATCCACCGGCCTCTCGACGGTGCGGCGGTCGAGGCGGTCCGCGCCGGGGCCCGGGCGCAGGGCGTCACGTCGGCCACGCTCGTCCGCGCGGCCTGGGGCCTGACGGTCGCCGCCCACGCCGGGACGACCCACGCGACCTTCGCGGTCCCGGTCGCGCTGCGCAGCCCCGAGGTCGAGCACGCCGACGAGATCGTCGGGATGCTCACCGAGTCCGTCGTCGCGCGCGTCGACGCCCACGCCGCGAGCTCCCTCGGCGCCGTCGTGGCCGAGCACGCCCGTCGATGGAACGCGTCCTGGGACCACCAGCACGTCGGGCTGCGCGGCATCCAGGCCGCGGCAGGCACCGAGACGCCCGTCGCGACGACCCTCGTGTCGTTCGAGCAGGCGGCGAGCGCGGGGGTGGTGGCCCCGACCGTCGTCGGCCTCGACCCGCTGCACCTGCGCGTGCTCGCGACGCACGACGCCACGCACTTCCCGCTCGCGCTCGCGGTCGACGCGGGCCCCGACACCTGGGGCCTCGCGCTCGACGCCCACGCGTCGGCCGTCACGCGGACCGGTGCCGCGGACCTCCTGGCGGCGTTCGAGCGCATCCTCCTGGCCGTCGCCACGACCCCCGCGGCACGGGTCGCGAGACTCGACCTCGTCGCAGGGAAAGGGCGTGCGGCGGAGGTGTCGCGGAGGGCGGCCGGGTCGCCCGCCGTCGCCGACGTCCCGGGAAGCGCCGCGAGCCCTGAGGCGTCCCGCGTCCCGAGCGCGGACCCCGCCACCCGCCCTGCGCTCGTGACCGAGGTCCTGGCCGACTCGATCGCACGCCACCCGCACGCGGGCGCTCTCGTCGTCGGCGACCAGCGCTGGACGTTCGCCGAGCTCGACCTCGCGATCACGCGGGCCGAGCGTCGCCTCACGGCGTGCGGGGCCCGCCCGGGCGACGCGCTCGCCATCGACCTGCCGCGCGACGAACGCATCGTCCACGTGATCCTCGCGGCACTGCGCCGCGGCCTGGCCGTCACGCCGCTCCCGCACGGCGCGCCCGAGCGGCGCGCGCACGTCCTGCGGCTCAGCGGGGCACGCCTCCTGTGGGACGAGACCGGGCCGCGCCCCCTCGCCACGGCGCCGTCCCCCGCGCCCGCCCGCGAGGCGACCGACGCGCCCGGGGCGCGTGCCGCCGTCGGGCCCGACGACGCGACGGCGGCGACCCACGCTGCCGGGGCGCGTGCCGCCGTCGGGCCTGAGCTGCCGCCCGCGCCCGAGGCCGCGACCCTGCGCGCGTGCGTCGGCAGCATCATCTTCACCTCGGGCTCGACGGGCGAGCCCAAGGGCGTGGCCGTGGGGCAGGACGCGCTCGCGCACCTGCTCGAACGGCACCGCACCGAGCTCTACCCGCCCGGCGAGCGCCTGCGCGTCGCGCACACCGCGGCCTTCTCGTTCGACGCGCACTACGACGCGTTCCTCGCGCTCGCCGCAGGGCACGAGCTGCACGTGCTCGACGAGGACGTGTTCCTCGACCCGGTCGCGCTGCGCGACTACGCGACCGAGCACGGGATCGACTACCTCGACTTCACGCCGACCGTCTGGGGCGCGCTGCTCGCGGGCGCCGAGTGGGCGCGCCTGCCGCGGATCTGCGTCGCGGGCGGCGAGGCGTTCGGGCCAGCGCTGTGGACGCAGATGCGCGCGCTCGCGGCGCCCACGGGCGCACGCGTCGTCAACCTGTACGGGCCGACCGAGGCGACCGTCGACGCCCTCGCCGCGGACGTCGCGGACACGGCCGAGCCGGTCGTCGGGCGACCCGTGGGACGCACGCAGGCCGTGGTGCTCGACGCCGCGCTGCGCGAGGTCCCGGCCGGCACCGTGGGCGAGCTGTACCTCGCGGGACCGCAGCTCGCCGAGGCGTACCTGGGGCGGTCGGGCCTGACCGCGAGCCGGTTCGTCGCCCGTCCTGGCGGGGTCCCGGGGGAGCGCATGTACCGCACGGGAGACCTCGCGCGCCGCGCCGAGGACGGCACCCTGAGCCTGCTGGGGCGCAACGACGACCAGATCTCGCTGCACGGGTTCCGCATCGAGCCGGGCGAGGTCGAGCAGGCGCTCGTCGCGCTCGACGGCGTGGCCGAGACCGCGGTCGTGCTCGCCGAGCATCCGCGGTGGGGTGCTCGGCTGGTCGCGTACGTGGCGGGTGGCGGGCCGCTGGACCCGGACGCCCTGCGCGCCGCGGCGGCCGAGCGCCTCGCGCGGCACCTCGTGCCGACCGCGTTCGTCGTGCTCGACGCCCTGCCGCTCACGCGACACGGCAAGCTCGACCGCCGCGCGCTGCCCGCGCCCGACTGGGACGGGGCACGGACGTCCGGGGGTGGTGCGGGCGGAGGCGGGGCGGCGTCCGTCGGCCGGTCCGCTGCCGAGCCGACCCCCGTCGAGGCGCAGGTCCACGCGGCCGCCGCCCGCGTCCTGGGCGGGGACGGCGTGGGGCTCGACGAGAGCTTCTTCGCTGCGGGGGGCGACAGCATCGACGCGCTCCAGCTCGTCGCGGCGCTGCGCCGCGAAGGGCTCGTCCTGACGCCCGCGGACCTGTTCGCGGCGCGCACGCCGCGCGAGATGGCGCGGCGTGTCCGGCCCGACGGCGTCGCGTCCCCGGGCGCGTCGGTCGCCTCGGGCTCGGGGCGCGCCGGGGCGGGCGGTGCTGCTGACGTGCTCGTGCCGCTGACCGCCGCGCAGGCCGTCGCGTTCGACGGGCACGTGCGTGCGGCCGTGCCGGGGGCGACGCGCGTCGACGACGTGCTGCCCCTGACCCCGACCCAGCTCGGCATGGTCGCCGAGGCCGCCCGCGACACGGCCGACGCCTACCGCACGACGACCCGCTTCACGGTGACCGGGCCGGGCGAGGACGGAGGCGCGCTGATCGCGGGCGCGGTGCAGACGCTCGTGCGCCGGCACGCGAACCTGCGCGGCGCCGTGCTCCAGCTCGACCTGCCCGCGCCGGTCTTCTTCGTGCCGGATGCCGCCCAGGTGCCCGTCACCGAGCACGACGGCCGGGGGCTCGACCCTGCCGGGCTCGCCGTGCTGCTCGACGACGTCGACCTCGCCGAGCGCTCGCGCCTGGGCGACCTGTCGCTCGCACCGCTCGTATCGGCCGCGATCGTGCGGACGGGCGAGGACGAGCACGTGCTGGTCCTCGCGATGCACCACCTGCTGACCGACGGCTGGTCCGTGCCGCTGCTCGCGGCGGAGCTGCGGGCGGTGCTCGCTGGTGAGGCCGATGAGGCCGGCGGGGACGCCGGCGGGGAGAGCCTTGCGGAGTCGGGCGAGCCGTCCTTCCGCGACTACCTGGTGTGGCTGCGCGACGCCGAGGCGGGGCGCGAGGGGTTCGAGGGCCTGTGGCGGGCCGAGCTCGACGGGGTCGACGAACCGTCGCTGCTCGGGGTGCACGGGGGGCTCGGGGCGCTCGGAGTGCCGGAGGTCCAGGACCCGCCGAGGGTGACGGACTCGCCCGCCGAGGGGGACGCGCGCATCGTCACGCCCGTCGCGATCGACGCGCAGGGCCTGCGCGCTGCGGCCCGCCGTGCCGAGGTCACGCCCGCGACGGTCGTCCAGACCGCGTGGGGTCTCGTCGTCGCCGCGCTGACCGGGCGCCCCGAGGCCGTGGTCGGCTCGACCGTCGCGGGCCGGCCGACCGACCTGGAGGGCGCCGACCGCATCATCGGGATGTTCGTGAGCTCGTCGCCCGTCCGGGTCCCGGCCGGTGCGCACCTGACCGCGGACCCGCTGCTCCAGGACGTCCAGGCGCACCAGGCCCGCCTGCTCGACGCTCACCACGTGGGGCTCCCGTCGATCGCACGGATCGCGGGCCACCCGCTGTTCGACACCCTCGTGGTCGTCGAGAGCTACCCGCGCGGGGACCGGACGGTCGCCATCGGCGAGGGCCCGGTCGCCGGCGGCGGTCGCCCTCGGGAGGTGGGCTCGTCGCCCTCGGCGGGCGAGTCCGTCGCCGTCGTCCCCACGGGCGGCCACGACGCGACGCACTACCCCGTGACCGTCACGGTCCTCCCCGCGCCCGACGGCGACGGGCTCACGCTCGAGATCGAGCAGCGCCCTGGCGCGCTGGCCCCCGCGGTCGCTGCCGTCCTCCCGGACGCGCTCGCGAGCGCCCTCGAGCACCTGGTCCGCGGCGGCAGCCTCCCGACGTCGCACGCTCTCGTCGGGACGGTGCGCGTGCCGCGCCCGACCCCGGCCGGAGCGACCGTCGACGCGTCGCCCCGCGCGACGACCCACCACGGCGCGCGTGCGGACGACCGCACCCCCGACGAGGGCGACGCGAGCGCCTGGGGGCGCGACGCCGTCGGGCCGGGGGCGCACCCCGCCGACGACCGCACCGAGCGCGTCCGCGCCGAGGTCTCCCGCGTGCTCGGGGCCGACGTCGACCCCACGACCGACTTCTTCGCCGCGGGCGGAGACAGCATCAGCGCGATGCAGCTCGTCGGGGCGCTGCGCGGGCGGGGCCTCGTCGTGACGGTCGGCGCGGTCTTCGCGGGCCGCACGCCCGCGGGGATCGCGGCGGCAGCGACCGAGACCGCGCCCGCACCGTCGCCGGCGACCTCCCGCGCGCGGGACGGGCTCACCGAGCACGGCGACCTGCCCCTCACGCCCGCGCTCGCCTGGCTCCTGGAGAGCAGCGGCGACCACCGCGGGTTCGTCCAGGTGCGCGTCCTGCGGACCCCCGCCGACCTCTCCGAGGCCGCGCTCCGGGCTGCGCTCGCGGGCCTCGTGGCGGCGCACGGCGCCCTGCGTCTCGCGGTGCACGACGGCGGCGCGCGCGTCCTCGACGTGGCCTCGCCCGAGGCGTCGGGCGACGTCCTGCGCCTCGTCGGCGGCTCCGGAGAGCCCGTGCTCGGCGAGGCGCTGCGCGGTGCCGCGGCCGAGATCGACCCGGTGACGGGCCGGGTGCTGCGCGCGGTGTGGGACCGGGACGCGCGCGAGCTCGCGCTCGTCGCCCATCACGTCGCGGTCGACGCGGTCTCGTGGCGCATCCTCGTCGACGACCTGCGGACGCTCGCGGCGGGCGGCGCCCTGCCTCCCGCGTCGGCGAGCCTGCGGGCCGCCGCGGCGGCCACGCACGACGAGGCGGCCCAGCGGGTGCCTGAGCTGCCCGCATGGCTCGACGTGCACGCCGGGCCGGCCGTCACGCTGACGGCCCGACCGCTCGACCCGGTGCTCGACACCGTGGCCACCGCGCGCGAGGTCGTCGTGCGCCTCGGGGCGGACGACACCCGGCTCCTGCTGGGGCTCGCACCCGAGCACCGCACCGACCACGTCCTGCTCGCGGCGCTGTCGCTCGCGGCGGGCGAGGTCGTCTCCGCGGGTGGGGGCGCCTCGGCGGGTGGGGGCGCCTCGGCGGGCGGGACACGCCGGGGCGGGCCGCGCACCGGTGGGACGACCGACGCCGAGCTCGTGGTCGAGACCGAGGGGCACGGGCGACGTCTCGACGGCGAGGGGCCCGACCTGTCGCGGACCGTCGGCTGGTTCACCACGACCTGGCCCGTCCGGCTGGCTGCGTCACCGGGGGCCGCGGCGTCGGCCCACCTGCGGGCCACGGCGCGTCAGGCCGCGGCGGTCCCGGGCGACGGGCGCGCGTACGGGCTGCTCCGGCACGTCGCCCCGGTGGCGTCCGCGGCTCTGCGCGAGGCCGCGGCGGCCTGCCCGCCGCAGGTCCTCGTCAACTACCTGGGACGCGAGACCGAGAGCGCCGAGGACTGGGGGAGCGCGGCCGACGCCGCGCACGTCGAGTCCGCGCTCGACCTGCACGCCGACCTGCCGTCGTCGCACCCGGTCGAGCTCAACGCGTACGTGGTCGACGGCCGGGACGGCCCCGAGCTCGTGGCGCGCTGGCTGCTGGCCCCGGCGGTCGACGGCGAGCCGTCACCCTCGGCAGACGCGTCGGTCGCCCTCGACGGACGGGGCGGTCACCTTCGGGTCGCGGGGGCGTCGCCCTCGGCTGGCGGGGTCGGCGACCGGCTCGTCGAGGCGTGGGGCAGGCACCTGCGCACCCTCGTCCGAGAGGCCTCGACCGAGGTGGCAGCGGCTCCGGCGCTCCCCACGGGCACCCCCTGGCCGCTCACGCCCGTGCAGCGCGGCATGATCCTGCACGCGCTCGAGGCACCCGTCGACCGGTACACGAGCGCGGTCGACGTGGGCCTCGACGGGCCCCTCGACGTCGCCGCGCTGCGCGCCGCCGCAGCCGACGTCCTCGCGGCCCACCCGCAGCTCCGCCTCGCGGTAGCGGCCAGCGGCCCCGAGGACCTGGGCCTCGTCGTCACGGACGTCACCGAGGTCCCGCTGCGCGAGATCACGCTGCCCGACAGCGTCGTTCGCCTCGTGCGTGGCGACTCGGGCCGTGAGGTCGAGGTGACGGACCCCGACGGCGTCGCATCGCTCGCGCCTGCCGCCCGAGATGCGGCTAACGGGGGTCCGAGCGGGATTCTGACCCCCGTTGGCCGCAACTCGCGGGACGGGGTCGGCCGTGGACTGGCGGCGGCGTACGCCGAGATCGCGCTGCCCGGCGCCGCGCACCACGACGCCGCACACCCAGATTCCTCGCACGCCGACGCCACGCCACCCGGCGCCGCGCACCCTGACACCATTCGCCGCGCGCTCGACGAGATCATGGCCGATGAGCTCGACCGCCCCTTCGACCTGGCACGACCACCGTTGCTGAGGCTCGTCGTCGTCCACCTCGGAACCCACGAGGGGGCCGGCCACCGGCTCGTCGTGACGAACCACCACGTGCTGCTCGACGGCTGGTCGGTGCCGTTCCTGGTCGACCTCCTGCTCGGCGCGTACGCGCGGCGCGTCGGCGCACCCGCGGGAGCGGCGCCGTCGGGCCTCGACGGCCTGGTGCCGCCGACCCCCGGCGCGGCCTGGCAGCTCTCGCGACGCCTCGCGCGGCGCGACGTCGGCGCGGTCGACGTGTGGCGCGACGCCCTGGCCGGAGCGCGCCCCGTGCGCGTGGCCGAGCCCGAGGACACGGGCGAGCGGCCGACCGTGCTGCACGCGGCCCCCGACGGCCTGGGCGACCGGCTCGCCCGGTCGGCGCGTGCCGCGCAGGTCACGCCGGCCGACGCCGTGACCACGGCCTGGGGGCTCGTGCTCGCGGCCCTCACCGGGGAGCGCGACGTGCTGACCGGGACGACCGTCGCGGGCCGGCCCGCCGAGATCGAGGGCGCGCACGGCGTGCCCGGGATGTTCGTCAACACCGTGCCCGTGCGGGTCCCGGTCGGAGGACCGGGCGCCACCCCGGGCGGGGGCTCGTCAGATGACGGACCCGACGACGGCGCACGCGCCTGGACCGTCGCCGACCTGGTCCGCGCGGTCCACGAGCGGCAGGCGCGCCTGCGCGACGTCGACCATGTCGCGCTCGCGGACGTGCAGCGGGCGCTCGGGGTCGGCGACCTGTTCGACACCCTGCTCGTGGTCGAGAACTACCCGCGCGACGCCGACGCCCAGCCGGGCGCCGCGGTCGGCCTGCGGATCACCGACGTCCAGGGCGACGACCGCACGCAGTACCCGCTCGCGCTCACGGTCGACGCGTCCGAGGGGCTGAGCGTGCAGCTCGACCACCTGACCTCGGTACCCGCCGACCGGGCGGCCGCGGCGCTCGCCGCCGTCGTCGAGGTGATCGGCCTGCTGGCCGATGCACCGGGGACTCCCGTCGAGGACGTCCTCGCGGGACTCGCGGAGCGGTATCCCGCTCTGCGCGAGGGCCTCGCTGCGGTGCCGTCCGGGGCGGGGACCTCACCGGAGGGGGCGCCCGGGGAACCGGACGGTGCCCCGCCCGCGAGACTGCCCGCGTCCCCGCCCGTCCTCGTCGTCCGCGAGGTCTTCGCCCAGGCCCTGGGCGTGCACGACGTGGCTGACGACGACAACTTCTTCGCCCTGGGCGGCGACTCGATCGTGGCCATGAAGGTCACGACGACGCTGCGTGCGCGGGGCTGGACGGTCGACCCGCGGTCGGTCTTCGCGGCGCCGACCCCGGCGTCGCTCGCGCTGCGCGCCCGCCCCCTGGACCAGTTGTCAGAAGCACCCCGGGCCATACCCCGGTCACCTTCTGACAGCTCCCCGCTCGTCTCCCCGCTCCTCGCGATGTCCGCGAGCGAGCTCGGCGACCTCGACGACCTGATGAGGAACCTGACATGACCACGACCGACGAGCGCACCGGCCCGGCCCCCACGGCCCCCGCCCCCACGATCGCCGAGGTCCTGCCCCTCGCCCCGCTCCAGGAGGGCTTGCTCTTCCACGCGGTCTCGGAGGACACGGGCCTGGACGTCTACACCATGCAGTCGACGTACCGGTTCCCGGGCGGCGTCGACGAGCAGGCCATGCAGCGGGCGTGCGAGTCGCTCCTGCGGCGGCACGCGGTCCTGCGAGCGGGGTTCGCGCACGAGCGCTTCGCCCGCCCGGTGCAGTTCGTGCCGACCGCGGTCACGCTCCCGTGGCGCGTCCAGGACCTGGACCGCCTGGCGCCCGACGAGCGCACCACCGCGCTCGACCAGCTCCAGTACGACGAGCGTCAGCGCCGCTTCACCATGGACCGCCCGCCGCTCATCCGCTTCGTGCTCGTGCGGCTGGGCGAGCAGGGGGCCGCGCTCGTCGTGACGAACCACCACATCCTGCTCGACGGTTGGTCCGACGCGCTGCTCGTGACCGAGCTCCTGCGGCACTACGCCGCGGGCGGCGAGGACCTGGGCCTCGCGCCGGCCCCGCAGTTCCGCGAGTACCTCGCGTGGGTCGCCGCGCAGGACGCGGACGCGGCGGCGAGCGCGTGGGACGTCTCGTTGTCGGGCCTCGCGGAGGGGACGCTCGTCGCGCCGCCCGACCCACGCCGTCGGGCCTCGATGCCCGACGTCGTCGAGCGGGACCTCGACCCGACCCTCTCGCTCGCGGTCCTGGCCCTGGCGCGCACGTGCGCGGTCTCGGTCAGCACGGTCTACTCGGCCGCGTGGGCGCTCGCGCTGCGCTCGGTCACGGGGAGCGACGACGTGGTGTTCGGCAGCACCGTCTCGGGTCGCCCGCCCGCGCTCGCGGGGGTCGAGGAGATGGTCGGGCTGTTCCTCAACACCGTGCCCGTGCGCGTGGCGACGCGGCCGGGCGAGCCGTTCCGCGACCTGCTGCGGCGCTTCCAGTCGGAGCAGGCCGAGCTCATGGACCACCACCACGTGAGCCTGGGCGAGCTCCAGCGCCGCGCGGGCGTCGGGACGCTGTTCGACACGCTCTACGTCATGCGCAACACGCCCGAGGACGACGCCGAGCTCGACCGCCTCAGCGCGTCCGTGGGCCTCGAGGACGTCGAGGGCGGCGACGCCACGCACTACCCGCTGACGTTCGTGGTCCACCCCGGCCAGCCGTACCGGCTGATCCTGTCGCACCGCGCCGACGTCGTCGACGCTGCCCGGGCAGGCGCCCTGCTCGACCAGGTCGAGGCGGTCCTGCGCCGCGCGGTGGGGGATCCGGGCGCGACGGTCGCCCGGGTCGCCGCGGTGCCCGACGACGTCGCTCCCCTCCTCGTCGCCCGCGGGGTCCGCGCAGCGCAGGACGTGGGCGAGGACTCGTTGCTCGACCTGCTGGACCGGGCCGTCGAGGCCCACCCGCAGCGGACCGCGCTGGTCCACGGCACCGACGCGGTGACGTTCGCGGGGCTGGGCTCGCGCATCGACGCGCTCGCGCGCGCCCTGTCCGCGGCGGGGGCCGGGCCCGAGGACGTCGTGGCGCTCGCGGTGCCGCGCGGGATCGACTTCGTCGCCGCGCTGTTCGCGACCCTGCGGGCCGGGGCGGCGTACGTGCCGCTCGACGCCGCGCACCCGGCCGGACGGCTGTGCGCGGTCGTCGAGGCGTCCGGGGCCGGTGTCGTGGTGCTCGACGAGTCGTTCCGGGGGCTCGTGGGGCCGGTGCTCGCGGGCCGGGAGGTGGTGCCGGTGGGCGCTGAGCCACCGTTCGCGGGCGACCACCCCTGCCCCACCTACCGCCACGAGAACCTCGCGTACGTCATGTACACGTCGGGCTCGACGGGCGCGCCCAAGGGGGTCGCGATCGAGCACCGCGGGCTCGTCAACATGCTGCGCAACCACCGCACGGAGATCTTCGACCCGCTCGTCGCGTCGCGGCCGGTCGGCCTCCGCGACCAGCCCGTGCGCGTCGCGCACACGGTCTCGTTCGCGTTCGACATGTCGTGGGAGGAGCTGCTGTGGCTCGTCGACGGCCACGAGGTGCACCTGCTCGACGAGGCCGTGCGCCGCGACCCGCACGCCATGGCGACGTACTGCGCGGCCGAGCGGATCGACGTCGTCAACGTGACGCCCTCGGTGTGCTCGGCGCTCCTCGCGGAAGGGCTGCTCGACGAGGGGCGACACCGCCCGGGGCTCGTGCTGCTGGGCGGCGAGGCCGTGGGTGCCGAGGTGTGGGACGCGATCGCCCGGACCCCCGGGACCCGCGGCTACAACCTGTACGGTCCCACCGAGTACACGATCAACACGCTCGGCGGGGGCACCGACGAGAGCAGGCGCCCCACGGTGGGCCGCCCCATCGCCAACACCTCGGTGTACGTCCTCGACTCGGGGCTCGCGCCCGTGCCCGACGGGACGCCGGGCGAGCTGTACGTGAGCGGGATCGGGCTGGCCCGCGGCTACCACGGGGCGCCCGGGCTGAGCGCCGAGCGGTTCGTCGCCGACCCGTTCGGGGCGCCGGGCGCGCGCATGTACCGCACGGGCGACGTGGTGCGGCGCCGGCCCGACGGGCAGCTCGACTTCCTGGGCCGCAGCGACGGCCAGGTCAAGATCCGCGGCTACCGCGTCGAGCCGGGGGAGTCGCAGGCTGTCCTCGCGCGCGACCCGAGGGTCGCGCAGTGCGCGGTGGTCGCGCGCCCGGGCGCCGGGGGAGGGCACGTCCTCGTGGGGTACGTGGTGCTGGCCGGACGGGGCTCGGAGGGTGACGCACCCCGCGCCGAGGGTGACGCCGACCTGCTCGCCGACGTCCTGCGGACCATGCGCCGCACGGTCCCCGACCACCTGGTGCCCTCGGCGCTCGTCGCGCTCGACGAGCTGCCCCTGACGCCGCACGCCAAGCTCGACGTCCGGCGCCTGCCCGCCCCCGACCTCGCGCGCGCGGGCGGACGTGAGCCACGGACCGATCTCGAGCGCGAGCTGTGCGCGATCTTCGCCGAGGTCCTGGGCGTGGCGAGCTTCGCGGCCGACGAGGACTTCTACGCCGCGGGCGGCCACTCGCTCCTCGCGATGCGCGCGGTCTCGATGGTCCGCACGCGCCTCGGGCGCCCGCTGAGCGTCGGCGCCCTCGTCACGGCCCCGACGGTCGAGGCGATCGTCGCGCACTGGGACGCCCCCGAGACCGACCCGTTCGCCGGCACGCTCACGCTGCGTGCGCCGACGCCCGGGAGCGACACCCCACCGCTGGTGTGCCTCGCTCCCGCGGGGGGCCTGGGATGGTCGTTCGCGTCGCTCGTCCCGCACGTCCCGGCCGGGACCGCGGTGCACGCGCTCCAGTCGCCGCGCCTCGCGGGGCCCGACGGCGCCCCCTCCTCGCTCGTCGACCTCGCCGAGCAGACGGTCCGGTCGGTGCGCGAGGTGGCGCCGCGCGGGCCGTACCACCTGCTCGGCTACTCGTTCGGAGCTCACCTGGCGCACCTGGTCGCGACCCGCCTGCAGGAGGCGGGCGACGTCGTCGCGAGCCTGACGATGCTCGATGCCGAGGCCGTCGCGCCCGGGGCGCGCTCCGCCGTCGGGCCGGAGGACCCGTCGCCGTCGGCGGACGCGCACGCCGAGGAGGTCGATGCCCTCCGGTCGCTCCTCGCCGCGGGCGGCGTCGACCCCGACCTCCTCGCCGAGCCCACGCGCGACGACGTCCTCGACGTCCTGGCCGACGCGCCCGGCGCCTGGGGCGACCTGGACGAGGACGGGCTCGCCGCGGTCGTCGACACCTACCTGTACTCGTGCGACCTCATGGGCCAGGCGCGCTACACGCCCTTCCGCGGCGACCTGCTGCTCTTCACGGCCCAGGACACGGACCGCCACGACCTCACGGCCCAGCGCGACGCCTGGGCCCCGCACGTGACGGGCACCGTGACCCAGCACGCGGTCCTCGCAGGGCATCACGACATGGTCTCCCCGGCGGCGATCGGGCAGCTCGGCCCGGTCCTCGCGCGGCACCTTCATCAGGCCCTCGCGGCCACCCGACCCAGCACCGACGAGAGGCACTGACCCATGAACCCCTTCGACGACTCCGAGGGCACCTTCCTAGTGCTCGTCAACGACGAGCAGCAGCACTCCCTGTGGCCCGAGTTCGCGGCCGTCCCGCCCGGGTGGGACGTGGTCCTGGACGCCTCGCCGCGCGCGGTCGCGCTCGCGTACGTCGACGCGCACTGGACGGACCTGCGACCGGCGAGCCTGCGCCGCGTGCTCGACGGCGCCCCGTCCGCGGGTCTCCCGGCCTCGCCCATCACGACGACGGCGACGTGAGCGCCCCGGGGCTGCTCTCGGGGCTCGCGCTGGACCTGACGCCGCTGCGCGCGAGCCGCAGCTTCCGACTCCTCTTCGCGGGGCGGGTCGTGTCGCTGCTCGGGCTCGGGATGCTCGTCGTGGCACTGCCCGTCCAGGTCTACGACCTGACGGGCTCGTCGCTGCACGTCGCGGGCGTCAACACGACGCTGGGAGTGACCGCGTTCGCGGGCACCCTCGTCGCGGGGGTCGTGGCCGACCGCACGGACCGGCGCCGCGTGATCCTGTGGTCGCGCTCGGCCGCGGTCCTGGGGTTCGTCGCGCTCCTCGTGAACTCGCTCGCCGAGTCGCCCTCGGTGCCCGCGATCTACGCGATCGCGGCGTGGGACGGCCTCGCGGGCGGGTTCAGCGTGGTCGCGCTCGCGGCGGCCGTGCCCTCGCTCGTGCCGCGCACCCAGCTCCCCGCGGTCGCGGCGCTCCAGGCGATCTCGCTCGACCTGGGCGCCGTGGTCGCCCCGCTCGTGGCGGGCGTCGCGATCGCGCACGGCGGGTCCAGCCTGGTCTTCGGCGCCGTCGTCGTGGCGAGCGTCGTGAGCCTGGGCTTCCTGGTCCGCCTGCCCGCGCTGCCGCCGGGCGGGGAGGGCGGGGCCGGGGATGCCGGGATCGAGGATCCCGTGCCCGACGGCGCCGCGTCCGCCGAGCACGCCGCCTCGCCCGGGGAGAGGCCCGGGGCGGGCGGGGCCGCGGCCGAGCCGCCACGCGGGGCCGAGGTGGGGCTCGGTCCCGCGCGCCGGCCCCACCCGTGGGACGACATGGTCGAGGGCCTGCGCTTCGTCGCGACCGACCGCGTGGTCGGCGGCATCATCCTGCTGGGCTTCGTCCAGATCCTGTTCGCCTCGCCCCACGTCCTGATCCCCGAGCTCGTCGACAAGCAGCTCCACGCGGGCCCCGAGGTCGTCGGGCTGCTGTTCAGCGCCCCGGCCGTCGGCGCGCTCGTCGCGACCCTCACGAGCGGGTGGACGGGCCGCGTCCGCCGCACGGGCCGCCTGCTCCTGATCGTGTTCGCGGCCTCGGGCGCGGGGGTCGCGATGCTGGGCCTGTCCCAGTCGGTCGTCCTCGCCGTCGTGGCCATGACCCTGGTCGGCGCAGGTGACGTCCTGGGCGAGATCCTGCGGTTCACGCTGCTCTACGAGCGCACGCCCGACCACCTGCGGGGCCGCGTGAGCGCGCTGTGGACCGCGCAGGGCACCGCGGGCGACGCGCTCGGCGGGCCGCTCCTGACCCTGATCGCCCGAGCCCTCGGGGCAGGCGGCGCCGTGGCGCTCGGCGGGGCGCTCGCGGCGGTCGCGACGGGCCTCGTCGCTCTGACGGTCCCGGGCCTGCGCCGCGCGGTCACCGAGCCCGAGCCGGCTGACCACGATCCTTCCCCCCAGCCCGTCGACGCGAGCGTCGGCACCACCCGAGGAGAGAACGCATGACCAGCACCACGAGCAACCTCGCCGTCACGGACGACCAGCCCGCCGAGCCCGACGTCGTCGAGCAGGTCACGCTGCTGACGCACCCGCTGCGCCCGCGCCTGCTCACGGTCGCGGCCGTCGAGCGGATCGCCGCGCGCATGGTCCGGGTCCGTCTCACGGGGGAGGACCTCGCGGACTTCGTGACCGTCGCCCCCGAGGACCACGTCAAGCTCTTCCTGCCGACCGAGCCCGGCGGCACCCCGGAGATGCCCGAGGTGGTCGACGACCGCTGGGTCGGAGGCCGCCACCTCACGAGCCGCGACTACACGGTGCGGTTCTTCGACCGCGAGGCCCGCACGCTCGACATCGACCTCGTGCTCCACGAGCACGGCATCGCGGGCCGGTGGGCGGGCCGGGCGCAGGTCGGGGACCTGGTCGGGGTGCTCGGGCCGCGCGGCTCGTTCCTCGTCAACGACGTGTTCGACTGGTACGTCTTCGCCGTCGACGAGACGGCCCTGCCCGCAGCGGCCCGCTGGCTCGAACGGCTGCGCGCGGACGTGCCCGTGACGGTCTTCGTCGAGGTCCAGGACGAGGGCGACGTGCTACCGCTCGCGTCGGCCGCGAGCGTCGACGTGACCTGGCTCTTCCGGGAGGACCGCGCGCCGGGGACCACGGCGCTGCTCGCGGACGCGGTGCGCGGGACCGACCTGCCCGCGGGCAACGGGTTCGTGTGGGTCGCGGGCGAGTCGCTGTCGATCAAGCCGCTGCGCCGCTATCTCAAGAACGAGGTGGGGCTGGGGCGCGACAACTTCGACGTCGACGGGTACTGGCGCAAGGGCGTCGCGGACCACGACCACCACGACGACGACACCGAGGCGCCGGAGGACCGCGCTGTGGAGGACGCCGCCGTGCCCACCGGGAGCACCGCGGACGCCGGGTCGTCCGCCCCCGCGTCGGGACCGTCGGGTGACTGACGGTCCTCGGCCGCGCCACCCCGCGCTGCGTGTCCTGGCCTCACCGGCCGGGGCGACGTGGCGCGTCGTGGTGTGCCCGCACGCGGGCGGCGCGGCGAGCTACTACCGGCGGCTCGTGGGTGCCCCTGGTGCCCCTGATGCCCCTGATTCCCTTGGCGCTTCGGGGGCGCCCGACGCACCAGGCTCTACGGCCGGTGCCGGTGCTGCCGTCCCACCCCCGACCGGTCCCTTCGCGACCTCGCCCGAGGTCGTGGCCGTGCAGTACCCGGGCCGCGAGACCCGCTTCGGCGAGCCGCTCGCCGGCACCATGACCGACCTGCTCGCGGACGTGTCCGGCCCGGTGCGCGGGCTCCTGGCCGACGGTGTGCCCACGGTCCTGCTCGGCCACAGCCTCGGCGCATCGGTCGCGGCCCGGATCGCCGCGGGCCTCGGCCCGGACGCGGCCCCGGACCTGCTCGTGGTCTCGGGTCGCGCGGCGCGTGCCGACCGTCCCGGGAGCGCAGGCGATGCGGGGGAGGGGAGCGACGTCGTCGGGCCCGGGCCGGCCGCGCGCGACGACGCCGCACTGCGCGCGTGGACCACCGCGCTGGGCGGGACCCCGCCCGAGCTCCTCGCCGACGACGAGTTCTTCGCGCTGCACGCGCGCGTCCTGCGCGCGGACCTCGCGGTCCACGACTCGCTCGCGGCCACGCCCGGGGAGCCGGCCGACGTCACGGTGCCGCTCCTCCTGCTCGCCGGGTCCGACGACGTCGCGTCGCCGCCCGCGTCCGTCGCGCCCTGGGCCGCACGCGCGCGGGCAGGAGTCCGACAGCGGGTCGTCGAGGGTGGTCACTTCTTCGTCGGGGAACGGCCCGACGAGGTGATCGAGGCCCTGCGCGTCGCGCTGACCGCGGTCGCCGCGGGTACCTGTGCCGCGGACGTCGCGCGTCCGAGCGCCGAGGACCGGTGGGTGTGGTTGCGCGAGGCCGGCGCGAGCACGGGAGCGGACTCGTGAGGGGCGGCACGGCACCGACGGGCGGTGGGGAGGCGGGCAGAGGTGCCGCTGCCGCACCTGCTGTGCCCGCTGGGCCCCCGGGTGCCCTCCGGGGCTCGCGGCCCTCGTCACGTGTCCTGCTCGTGGGGGCCCCGCTCGTGCTCGCGCTGCTGGCCGCGATCCTCGCGAGCGTGGCCCTCGGCTCGCAGCCCGTGCCGTGGCCCGACGTGCTCGCGGTGCTGCGCGAGCCCGGGACGACCGAGGCGTCCGCGATCGTGTGGGACATGCGCGTGCCGCGCACGGTCCTGGGGCTGCTCGTGGGGATCGCGCTCGGCGTGGCGGGCGCGCTCACGCAGGCGCACACCCGCAACCCGCTGGCCGACCCCGGGCTGCTGGGCGTGACGTCGGGGGCCGCGTGCGCCGTGGTGCTCGCGATACACGTCCTGGGGGTCACGAGCCCGTCGGGGGCCGTGGGCTTCGCGCTCGTGGGGGCGCTGTGCGCCGGGGGCATCGTGGTGGTCCTCTCGCAACGCATCCGCGTGCTCGCGCCGGGTGTCACGCTCGTCCTCACGGGTTCGATCGTCACGGCGCTGCTCGCGTCGATCACGTCCGGGGTGCTGCTGCTCGACCGCACGACCATGGACGTCTTCCGCTTCTGGAGCATCGGTTCGCTCGTGGGCCGGGGACCCGAGGTCATCTGGACCGTCGCCCCGTTCCTGCTGCTCGGGCTGCTCCTCGCGGTCGTCAACGCGCCGACGCTCGGGGCGCTCGAGCTCGGTGACGAGCTCGGGGTCTCGCTCGGGAGGCACGTCGTGCGCGACCGGCTGATCGGGCTGCTCGCGGTCACGCTGCTCGCCGGTGCGGCCACCGCGGCGTGCGGGTCGATCGCGTTCGTGGGCCTCGCCGCGACGCACGCCGCGACGCGGCTCGGCCTCGGCGGCCCGGCGTGGCGCATCCCGGTCGCGGGACTGTGCGGGGCGGTCCTGGTCCTGGGGGCCGACGTCGTCGGTCGCCTGGCCCCTGCCACCTCGGAGATCCAGGTCGGCATCGTCATCGCGCTGGTCGGGGCGCCGCTGTTCGTCGTCCTCGCTCGCGGCTACCTGGGAGATCGCTCATGATCACGAAGCGTCCACCGACCGCTGAGCTGTCAGAATTGCACCGGGGTACCCACCGGCCCAGCTCTGACGACTCAGCGGGGCGCTCAGGGTTCGCGGTGGGTTCCCGGTTCCCGGGGCGCGGTAGGGGCTCAGGGGGCTCCGGGCGTTCCGGGCGCTCACGGTTCACCGGACGCTTCTCACCGACCAGGAGGCTCGGCCGAGCCTTCGCGCCGCTCCGTCGCCACCCGGGCACCCGGCGCCAGGCCCTGGTCGCGGCGGGCCTCGTCGCCCTGGTGCTCGCGCTGCTCGTCGCCTCGATCATGGTGGGCGAGTACGTGCTGCCCGCGACCGACGTGGTCCGGACCCTGCTGGGGACGGGCGACCCCGCCGACAGGTTCGTCGTGCTGGGCCTGCGGGCGCCACGGGCCGTGACCGCGCTCGTGGTGGGCTTCGCGCTGGGGGCCGCTGGGGCCATCACGCAGTCGGTCGCCCGCAACCCGCTCGCCAGCCCCGACATCCTGGGGGTCACGGCCGGCGCGACGGCCGCCGCGGTCGCGGCGATCGTCGTGGCGGGCACGGGGGCCGGGGTCGTCGGCGGGTTCCTGGTCTCGGCCGGTCTGCCGATCGTCGCGGTCACGGGAGGGCTCCTCGCGACCGCGCTCGTGTGCGTGCTCGCGTGGCGGGGCGGGATCGAGGGATACCGCCTCGTGCTCGTCGGCCTGGGCGTCAACGCCGGCGCGTCCGCGATCACGTCGTGGCTGCTGGTCCGTGCTGAGCTGCCCGACCTCAACGCGGCCCTCATCTGGATGACGGGCAGCCTCAACCGGGCGAGCTTCGCGATCGTCGGCCCCGTCGCGGCCGTGGTGGTGGTGACGGTCGTGGTCAGCGCCCTGTCGTCCCGGTGGCTCGCGATCCTACGGTTCGACGCGCGCGTGATCGTGGGACTCGGAGTGCGTCGGTCGTCGGCGCAGCTGCTGCAGATCGGGCTCGCCGTGGTCCTCGCGGCCGCGGCGACCGCGGCCGCAGGGCCCGTCCCGTTCGTCGCGTTCGTCGCGCCGCAGATCGCGTGGCGGGCCCTCGCGGCCCAGGGGCCGCCGCCGCTCGGCGCGGGGCTCGTGGGGGCGTGCGTGGTCCTGGCCGCGGACCTGGGTGCGCGCTCGCTGCCCGTGGACCTGCCGGTCGGGGTCGTCACGTCGGCGGTCGGTGCGCCGTTCCTGCTGTGGCTGCTGCTGCGCGAGAGCCGGGAGGTGCGCTGACGTCAGGGGTTCCCGAGCCCGTGCCGGGACAGCAGGGTCGGGCCGTCGGCGAGCTCGACGGTCGAGAACGCGACGGGTGCCCCGGGGGAGCAGAGTGCGACCGCGGCGAGGTGGGTCTCGCTCGCCGACGGTGACGGCCGAGCCCCCGACTGCTCCGACGGGAGCTCCAGGTCGCGGAGCGCGAGCCGATCAGGAGCCGGGACCGCGCCCCCGCTGCGCACGACGGCGGCAGCATGGTCCGCCGGGGACAGGAGCAGGTCGTCGCGCGGGGCGAGGAGCCCCGTGCCGACCGCCTTGAGCACGGCCTCGCGTCGCGCCCACGACCGGGTGAACGACTCGGCGTCCCAGCCCCCGGCCGGACGCTCGCCCGGGTGCACGGCATCGAGGAGGTCGGTGAGGTGGTCCCGTGCCGGGGCCGTGGACTCGACGTCCACACCGACGTCCACACCCGCTGCGAGGTCCAGGTCGCCGTCGCTCGTGGCGTCGCCCGCGACGCCTCGGGAGCCAGTCACCGCCCCCACGACCGCCACCAGCACCCGGCCGCCCGCGTGGGCGATCGAGAACGACGGCGCCCCCTCGACGAACGGCCTGCCGGGGGCTGCGCCGTCCCGCGGGCCGAGCAGGACCGCGACGTCGGTCGGTGCGACGTTCAGCCGTTCGCCCAGGGCTGCCCGGACCAGGGCGCGGCCCGTGACGAACCGCTCACGGTCGTCCGCGCGCCGGAAGGCGGCTGCCCTCCGGGCCTCGTCGGGGGAGAGCCACGCCGACGCCCGGACTCCGGCTGCCCCGGGAGCGGCGCACCAGACGGCAACGCTCGCGGTCAGGAGAGGAGTCGGCACGTCGACACTCTAGGGCGCCGTGGTCGGTCCTCTCTCGCGTGCCCGACGGCGGAGCGCACCTCGCGCAGGTCGCCGCCTCTCGCGGTGCTCGCCGTCCGACGACGGGACCGAGCCCTCGGCAGGTGGGTTCACCCCACCCGGCTCACCCGGTTCTCGGACAGCTGGAGCTGGAGCAGCGCACCGTGGTAGCCCAGCATGCCCACGTTCGGGGCGCTCGCGCCGGTCCACAGCACCTCGCCCGTGGCGAGGTCGTACCCCACCGACCGGGCCGATCCGTCGTCGTCGTGCGCGAGGACGACCGCCTGGGAGCCGTCGGTCGCGGCCCCGAACGGGTAGACCGAGTCCTCTCCGGGCACGGTCCACAGCGTGCGGCCCGTGGTCGGGTCGAGAGCAGTCAGGCCGTTCGCGCCGTCGTCGACGACCATGACGGCGCTCGTGTGCACGAACAGCCTGCTCGCGTACGTCGAGGCGTCCCACAGCTCCGTGCCGTCGGGGCGGAACGCCGCCAGGCCGCTCAGGGTGTCGACGAGGACGGTGTCCTCGCCCGTCCCGTCGGTCGCGGACGGGCGGAGGAGAGGACCGGTGACCTCCCACAGCGAGGTGCCCGTGCGGTCGAGCACGGTCGTGTGCTGGGTCGTCTGGTCGAACCTGCTCACGGTCGTGGCGGTGAGCGGCTCGACCAGGTCGTCCTGCGAGGTCACGTCGTCAAGACGGGTCCCGTCGGCGTCGAACGCCGCACTGATCCCGCAACCGTCGACCGTGACGACGTAGCCCGTCGTCATCGAGCTCACCTTGTCGAGCTCGAGCTCGACCTCGGGCGTGTCGCTGAAGACCTGGCACTCCCAGGCCTCGTCCGGCGCGACGAACGGCACCTCGTTCTCCCAGAGCACGTCGCCCGAGACCGCGTCCTCCAGGGTCACGACGACCGCTCGGCCACCGGGAACGTCGACGAAGGTCGCGTCCCCGCTCTCGTCGTAGAGCTCGCGCGGGCCGACCGGGGGCCCGACGGGCCCGTCACGACGCACGTGGACGACCGTGCTTCCCGGCCCGACGGCGTAGCTCGACCCCTCGTCGACCGGCCCGAGGTCCCGGCTTCCCGTGACCTGTCCCTCCGCGTCCAGGACGGAGACGACCTGGGCGTCCGCGGTCCCCGCCAGGCACAGCAGAGGTCCGGTCTCCTCGGCGAGGGTCTGCCAGATGCTGGGCCGGCCGCAGTACGCGTCCGGCCCCACCGTCGCCTGCCACACCTCTTTCCCGGTCAGGACGTCGACGGCCGTGAGGCCCCCTTCGTCGACCTGGCTGAGGAGCAGACCCCCGAACGGCATCCAGAGGTGGTTGTTCAGGTCGAGCGACCACAGCTCGCGCGGTGGTCCGGTGAAGGGCAGCACGCCGCCCACGCTCGTGACGAGACGCGCGGCGGTCCGCCGCTCCTCGATCTCGCCGCCGATCGCGAGCCCGCCGACCACGAGGGCCAGGACGCCTGCCGCGGCGGCCCAGGGCTTCCAGCGGACCGTCCTGCTGCCCGACGACGTGTCCCCGGCCCCGGAGGGCGCCTCGCCGAGGCGTCCCTGGGCGCCGTCAGCGCCGTCACCAGCACCGCTGCCGACGGAACCTGCGGCTCGCGCACCGTCGCCGACGTGCCCGGCAGCAGCGGAGCCGCCCGCCGCCGCAGCAGCCCCCACCGAGGCTTCCGGGGACGCGAGCCCGTCGTCCAGGTCCTCGACGACCTCGAACGGCACGGCACGGGAGGCGGCGGACTGGCGGCGGCGCGGCATGGAGGGGAGCCTAGCGGCCGCCCGCCCGTCAGCGCAGGAACAGCCTCGACGCCTGGGCCTCCGCGTCGGCGTACGTCTGCGCGGCCGACCCCAGGGCCGCGGTGATCGAGTCCAGCGCTGCCTCGACGTGCACCTGCGCCCCCTGCCACTCGGTCATGACCCCGGCGAACGCGGTCGCCGCACCACCCTGCCAGCTCGCCTGGAGGTCCTGGAGGTGACGCATCATGGCCCCGACCTCGGCGCGGATGGCCGTGACCGAGCCTCCGACCGCGGCGCTCGCCTGCGCGACCCGTGCACTGTCGACCTCGTACCTGCTCATGGCGTCCTGCCTCTCCCGTGTCCGCGGGGCACCGGTCGGCGCCCCGACCCGGCGCGGCGTGCGCGACCGGGTGAGCAGGACGCTAGAGGGGAGCGGCGTCGTCGGGCAGGGAGAGGCCCGGCACCTGTGGACGGGACCCCGGGAGGCCGGGCTGTGCACGGCTCGTCCCACGCGGACCGCACCGCGGTCCGCGGTCCGCGGCCCGTGACGAGGGACGGATCAGGAGGGAGACGGCGCGACGAGCGCCGGGGGCGCCGACGCCTGGAGCTTGGCCTGCTCCTTGCGCAGGCGCTGGAGCTCGGCGTCGAGGTTCTGCCGTGCCGGCTCCTCCCACGCGGCCCCCATGGGGCTCGAGAAGAGGGTGCGCCGGTCGAGCAGCTTGGTGATGATCGCGATGCGCGCCCGCAGGTAGTCGGGGAGCGGGATGTGCGCGTACTCGTCGCGCACGTCCTTGAGGTACTCCTTGTACCGCTGGGGCTCGCCCGCGAGCATCGCGAGGTCCGCGTCGCACAGCACCGCGCAGTCGAAGTCCGCGGGGTCCGGGGCGTGACGCACGAGCGCGTTCACGAGGAACGCGACCCGCCGGCACGCCTTCTCCGGCACGCCCAACGACGAGAGCTGGTCGAACGCGAGCGCGGCGCTCGCGGTCTCGTCCTCTCCGCCCTTGTTCGCGTACGCGGCCTTGCGGGCCGCGTCGAAGATCGCGCCGTGGTACCAGGCCGCGAGGCGGACCACGTCGGCGTCGTGCGTCTCCTGGGCGAGCTCGTCGACCCGGCCGAGGACGTCGGCGAGGTGCCGCAGGTTGTGGAAGTGACGGTCCGGCTGGCTCCAGCGCTCGAGGAGCCCGTCGCCCACGGCGCGGATCTCGTCGTCGGACGCCGTCGCTCCGGCGCCTCGGCAGCTACGGGTCCAGGAGGTGAGCAACCACTGCGGTGCGTCAGAGGTGGTGACGCCCATGAGATCAGCCTTCTTCGATGCGGGAACGGGGTGCGCCGTCGGTCCACAGGTTCATCTCGAGCCTACGTCCGATCGGGCGACGACCCGTCATCGTAGCCCTGTGTCGGGAGTTCCACATGAACCGTGAGGCCACCGCCCTGCGTGGGGGCCACCGAGATGTGACCCTGGTGCGCCCCGACGATCGCCGCGACGATCGCCATGCCCAGCCCCGAGCCCCCCGAGGCGCGGTTGCGCGACGAGTCCGCGCGGTAGAACCGTTCGAACACGTGGGCCGCCTGCTCGGGTGTGATGCCCGGTCCGTGGTCACGGACCTCGAGCACCGCGAGGGGGTCGTCGCCCGCGTCCTGCGGCGCCTGCGTCCCGAGCGCGATCTCGACCCGGGTGCCCGCGGGGGTGTGCTGCGAGACGTTGCCGATGAGGTTGGCGAGCACCTGCCGCAGCCGGTCCTCGTCCCCGATCACGGTGAGCTCCTCGGGGGCGTCCCCCGAGCCGCCCAGGCTCACGACGCGCACCGGCCGGGTGGGGTCGAGCGCGTGCAGGTCTCCCGCGGAGTCGCGGGCCAGGGCCGCGAGGTTCACGGGCTCGTGGCGGATGGGACGCCCCTCGTCGAGGCGGGCGAGCGCGAGCAGGTCGTTGACGAGCGTGCCCATGCGCGTCGCGGAGTCCTCGATGCGGCGCATGGTGTCGTCCATCTGCTCGGGCGTGGTCAGCGCCCCCATGCGGTACAGCTCGCCGTAGCCCTTGACGGTCGCGAGCGGGGTCCGGAGCTCGTGGCTCGCGTCCGACACGAAGCGCCGCATGCGGGCCTCGGAGGCCTCGGACGCCGCGAACGCGCGCTCGATGTGGTTGAGCATGGTGTTGAGCGACACCGCGAGCGAGCCGACCTCGGTGCTCGGCGGGGCGGGCCGGATGCGCCGGGTCAGGTCGCCGCTCGCGATGTCGGCCGCGGTCTCCTCGATCTCGCGGAGCGGGCGCAGGGCGCGCTGCACCGCGAGGTACGCGACGGCGCCACCGATCAGGGCGATGCCCAGGGCGCTGACCGCGAGCGTCCGGCCGAGCACCTTGACGGTCTCGTGGATCCCGGTGAGGGGGAGCGCCACGTAGGCGGTCCCGACCGTCTCGCCCGTGAGCTTGCTGATGACCGGGTAGGGCACGACGCGCCACTCGGCCGGCGTGGTCCCGCCCGCCGACGTGACCGTGAACGGCTTGCCCGTGCGGGTCGCCATCTCCTGGGCCATGAACGTCGGGATCTGCGGTGCGCCCGAGCGCTCGACGGCCTTGTCCCAGTATTTGGGCGTCTCGGCGCCGTTGTCCCAGCGGATCAGGACGTAGTACTCGCTGGGCAGGGTGGACCTCGAGGCGTTGCCCCGGAACGTCTCGTCGGCGACCGCGGAGGCCGTGAGGTCGAGCTGTTGGTCCACCTGTCCCACGAGGTACCGCGCCACCACGGTCGTCGTCGCGAGCGCGGCGATGCCCAGGCCCGCGGCGAGCAGCAGCGCGATGATCGCGACGAGACGTGCCCGGAGCGGCACACGGGCGAACCAGCCCCAGTTCTCGGTGGGGACGGTCCGGCCGTAGGGGCGAGGCTCGTCGGGCGAGGGGACGGGGGGCGAGTCGGGTGCAGCAGGGCCGTGGCCGCCGGTCCCGCTGGAACCACCGGTAGCGCTGCCCGACGGCGGATCCTGCGTCCCAGGACGCGCCGCACCGGGGGTGCGGGGCGCCGAGGACGGGCGCGACGTCGTCGGGCCGGACGGCGGAGGCGGCGGGACCGGGGGCAGGGCGCCCCCGGAAGCCCCGACCGGGCGACCGGAAGAAGGCGTGCTCATGACCTGCGGGCGCTCCCCGACTCCGGGGGCGTGCGCAGCAGGTACCCGACCCCGCGCTTGGTGTGGATGAGCGGCTGGACCGGCTCCTCGGTGCCGTCAGGACCGGTCACCGTGAGGTTGTCGATCTTGCGGCGCAGGTAGGAGATGTAGGACTCGACGATGTTCGCGTCGCCGCCCCAGTCGTACTGCCAGACGTGGTCGAGGATCTGCGACTTCGAGAGCACGCGGCCCGCGTTGAGCATGAGGTAGCGCAGCAGCTTGAACTCGGTGGGGGACAGGTCCACGACCTGGCCCGCGCGGCGCACCTCGTGCGAGTCCTCGTCGAGCTCGAGGTCGGCGAAGCGCAGCACCGCGGTGTCCTCGGGCTCGGCGTGCGTGCGGCGCAGCACCGCACGGATGCGGGCCACGACCTCCTCGAGGCTGAACGGCTTGGTCACGTAGTCGTCGCCACCGACAGTGAGGCCCGTGACCTTGTCCTGCGTGTCGTCGCGGGCGGTGAGGAACAGCACGGGCGTGTGCTGGCCCGTCGCCCGCATGCGCCGCGTCACGGTGAAGCCGTCCATGTCGGGGAGCATGACGTCCAGGACCACGAGGTCCGGCTCGACGTCGCGCACGAGCTTGAGCGCGCTCGTGCCGTCCGCCGCGGCGAACACCTCGAACCCGGCGAAACGCAGGGACGTGGACAGCAGCTCGCGGATGTTGGGCTCGTCGTCGACGACGACCAGCCGCGCCTCGGGTTCGCTCATGGTTCCAGTGTGCGACCGAACCCTGGGAGTCGCCTGGGCGCGAGCGGTGGGTCGGGGAGCTGTGGGTGGCGTGCCGGACCATGGTGCGGCGGAGCCGTCCTGGCACTGACAGCAGCCGGTCGAGACGGAAGGATGCAGGCATGCGCATCAGCGACGACCAGAGGAGGGCGCGGCTCGTCGCGCACCAGCTCGACCTCGGGGCTGCCGGTCCCGCGCCGGAGAGCACGGTCGAGGGGGTCGCCGACCGGCTCGTCGCCCTCCACGCGACCGACGCGCCCAGCGTCTACCTCTCGGTCCTCGCGCGCGTGCCGGAGCTGCGCATCGAGGACGTGCAGGCCGCGATGTACGACCGGCGCACCCTCGTGCGGGTCCTGGCCATGCGCCGGACCCTGTTCGTCGTGGCGCGCGACATGGTGCCGGTCGTCCACGCGGGGGCGAGCGCCGCCGTCGGGCGCAGGCTCAGGGCCCGCCTCCTGAAGGAGCTCGCGACCCTCCCCATGGACCCGCCCGTCGAGGACGCCGAGGCCTTCCTGGCGGCCGCCGAGGAGCAGGTGCACGACGCCCTGGCCCAGCACGGACCCCTCACCGGGGCGCAGCTCTCGGCGCGGGCCCCCGTGCTGCGGACCGCGTTCCTGCCCACCACGACCAAGTCCTGGGACGTGCGGCGCTCGCTGACCTCGCCCCTGCTGTCGCTGCTGTCGGCCGAGGGGCGGATCGTGCGCGGCGAGCCGACCGGCGGCTGGTCGTCCAACCGCTTCCTGTGGCGGCCCGTCGAGGACTGGCTGCCCGGCGGCATCCCGGAGGTCGACGAGGCCGAGGCGCGCGTGCGGCTCGCGCAGGTCTGGCTCGAGGCGTTCGGACCCGCGACCCTGGCGGACCTCCAGTGGTGGACCGGGTGGAACCTGGGGCAGACGCGGGCAGCGGTCGCGACGCTCGACGTCCGAGAGGTCGAGCTCGCAGGGCTCGGTGCAGGGGTCGTGCTGCGCTCGACCGAGCTGCCGACCGGGCCGGGCCTCGGTGCTGCGGCCGGGCACGTCGCGCTGCTGCCCTCGCTCGACCCCACCGCGATGGGCTGGAAGCACCGCGACTGGTACCTCGGTCCGCACCGCGAGCAGCTCTTCGACTCGGCGGGCAACATCGGCGCGACGGTCTGGTGGGAAGGACGCATCGTGGGGGCGTGGGCCGTGCGGACCGACGGCGAGGTCGTGTCCCGCCTGCTCGAGGACGTCGGGACCGAGGGCGCCGCGGCCGTCGGGGCCGAGGCCCAGCGGATCGGGTCGCTCCTGGGCGGGGGAGGCGTGACGGCGTCGTTCCCCACGCCCCTGTACCGCGAGCTGCGGGGCTGAGCCCGGGCACGGCCTGACGCGTCGTGCGGACGGCGTGCGCCCTGCGTGCGTGCCGGCGCTGCTGATGACGCGAAGGGCGGGGCCGCGCGTGCTGCGCGACCCCGCCCCTCGGTGGACTCAGAGGTAGCGCAGCGGGTCGAACTCCTCGAGCGGGATGATCCGGACGCGCGGCAGGATCGTCGTGAACGCCCCCACGTTGTCCTCGAGGTCGTAGAAGCTCAGACCGCGCGAGGCCAGCTCGGAGAAGCGCGAGTTCACGAACTCGCGGAAGCACAGCAGCCCGACGCGGCGGTCGCTGTCCTCGAGAAGCTCCTCGACCTGCGGGATGAAGTCGCCGTCGTGGCTCGCCAGGAGCACGTCACCCGGGCGGTCCTTGAGCGCCTCGAGGGTGCGCTGGATACCGATGTCCACGACCTTCTCGGAGCTCGAGCCGGCCAGCGGGATGGGCCGGTAGCCCATCGCGAGCAGCGCCTGGACGAACGCCATGGGCATCTGCCCCGACGAGGCGTTCAGGAAGAACAGCGGCGTGACGTCCTGGGCCCACAGGTGGGCCGCGAAGTCGACGATGCGGTCCCAGCGCGGTCGCTCCTCGGGGTTGGGGCGGTGCCCCAGGACGCTCATGCCGAGCGTCGCGTCGATGTTCTCCCCGTCGACGATCAGGTAGGTGCGGCGCGGGGCCTCTCCCTGGATGTTGACGAGGCCGTTCGACGTGCTGGAGTCCGACATGGGGTCCAGCCTATCCGGCGGGGGGAGTCCCCGATCCCGACACGGAACGGGTCGAGGCGTGGGCACGGTTTGCACCGGACCCCCTGGGGGCGAGTACCTTTCAGCGGTGAACCAGCAGCTTCTCGACCCGGTCCGGATCACGGTCGTCCAGAACTCCCCGGACGTCACCCTGGACGCCTTCGCCGTCCGGCTCGGGCCCGACGTGCGCCTCGTCCGTCCCTTCGACGGGGACGCCCTGCCGGCGGCGACCGACCTGGGCGACGGGTTCGTCGTCCTGGGCGGGCAGATGTCCGCCTACGCCGACGACGTCGCCCCCTGGCTCCCCGCGCTGCGCGACCTGCTGGCCGCCGCGGTGTTCTCGGACGTCCCGACGCTCGGGATCTGCCTCGGCGCCCAGCTGCTCGCGGTCGCAGGCGGTGGCAAGGTGCAGGTCGCGGCTCCTCCCGGTCGCGAGGCGGGCCTGACCCGCGTGTTCTGGAAGGCGGGCGCCGAGGGGGACCCCGTCCTGGGGCCGATCGCCCGCGCCGCGGCAGGTACGGGCAAGCGGGCCCGCTCGTTCACGGTCAGCATGCACGCCGACGCGATCATCGACCTCCCCGAGGGCGCGTCGTGGCTCGGTATGTCGGACATGTACCCGTACCAGGCGTTCCGCCACGGCTCGGCCCTGGGGGTCCAGTTCCACCCCGAGGCGACGCTCGCCACGATCCGCGGCTGGGCCGACCAGCACGACGACGTCGACACGACCAACATCCTGGCCGACGCCGCGCCGTTCGAGGGCGAGGTCCTCGAGACGGGCCGCCTCCTCGCGGAGTCGTTCCTGGCGGTCGTGCACGACGACGTCGCTCGCCGGGGCGTGCGGGCGTAGGTCGCGCAGGGCGCGTCGCGCCGCGACACGACGCGTGTCCGCCCGGGCTGACCGGACGGTCGGTGGCAGGGTGTCGGGATGATCCGTCACACCGTCGCCTTCCGCCTGCGCCACCCCGAGGGGTCCGCCGCAGAGACCGCCTTCCTGACCGACGCCCGCGTCCTCGCGACGATCCCGGGGGTCGAGCGGTTCGAGCAGCTGCGCCAGACCAGCGCCAAGAACGACTTCACGTTCGGCTTCTCCATGGAGTTCGCGGACGCCGCGGCCTACGCGGCCTACGACCAGCACCCGGACCACCGGGCGTTCGTGGCCGATCGCTGGGTCCCCGAGGTCGAGGACTTCCTGGAGATCGACTACGAGCCGCTGCCTGCGGGCTGACGCGCGACCGCAGGTCCCCTCCGGCAGCCCCTGCTGAAGGCGCGTGGCGCCCGGGCCGGACCCTCCGACCACCCTTCCGACGACGACGCGACGGCCGGTGACCACGAGGTCACCGGCCGTCGCCGCATCCTTGCGTGGGGCGCTCGCACCCCGGCCGCAGAGCTGTCTTGTCAGGGGACTACCACTCGCTGGGGGCGTCCTGGGTGCCGGCCTCGATCGACGTGACGGTCGTGGGCGAGATCTGCGGGGCGGGGGACGAGCCGCCGCTCTTGAGCGCTGCGAGCCGGGCCTCGATCTCGATGTTGGCGCCCGAGGTCTCGAGCTCCTCGAACTGCGCGTCGAGCGAGGACGCGGCGACCTCGGCCTGGCCGAGCGCCTTGGCCTCCTCGCGGCGGACCTTCTCCTCGAAGCGTGAGACCTCGCTCGTGGGGTCGAGGACGTTGATCGAGCTGATCGCGCCCTGGACGGTCTGCTGCGCTTCCGCGGACTTCTGACGGGCGACGAGCGAGTCGCGCTTGGACCTGAGCTCGCCCAGCTTGTCCTTCATCTGCGCGAGCCCGGTCTTGAGCTTCTCGACCGTCTCGCGCTGCGAGGTGATCAGGGGCTCGGCCTGACGGACCTCGCCCTCTGCGGAGATCTGCTTCTGGAGGGCGACCTTGGCGAGGTTGTCGAACTTGTCGGCGTTGGCCGGGTCGCCTGCGGACCGGTACTGGTCGGCGCGTGCGGAGGCTGCGGCGGCCTTGTCGCCCCACTCGCGGACCGCGGCGACGTCCTCGTTGTAGTCCTGCTCGGCGAGCCGGAGGTTCCCGATGGTCTGCGCGACGGCCTGCTCGGCGTCGGCGATGCTGTTCGTGTAGTCGCGGACGAGCTGGTCCAGCATCTTCTGCGGGTCCTCGGCGCCGTCGAGGAGCGCGTTGATGTTCGCCTTGGCCAGCTGGGTGATGCGTCCGAAGATGCTCTGCTTCTCTGCCATCGGTCGTGCCTTCCTGCTCGTGGATGCGTGTACGCGGTGCCGTCGTGACGACGTGGCGCCCGGCCGTGCGACCTGCGGGGCCGGGCGAGGGTCCGACCCCTAGAACCGCCCTCCTCTGCTGGAGCGGCCGCCCGAGGAACGGCCACCGGACGAACCGCGGGAGGACCGGCCGGACGAACCGCCGCCGCCGAACCCCCCACCGCCGTAGCCGCCGCCGAACCCCCCGCTCGAGCGACGGCCTCCGCCGCCCCCTCCGCGCAGGATCTGGTCGAGCAGGATGCCGCCGAGGACCATGCCGCCGACGTTGTTCCCGCCTCCCGAGCTGCCGCCACCGAACATGCCGGGACCGTTCTGCTGCTGCTCCCACGCGGCCGCGTCGCGCTGGGCCAGCTGGGCTGCGGACTGTGCGAGGGAGTCGGCCTGCTGGGCTGTGGCGAGGGCGCGGACGGGGTCGGACGGCTGCAGGGCCTGCGCCTCGCCGAGGTAGCGGATGGCCTCGGAGAGCCGGGTCCGGGCCTCGGGGCCGACGGCGCCGCGCCGGGTCTCGATGAACGAGTTCGTCGCGCGGATCTGGGAGTCGACGCGGCCCAGGGTGTCGCGCAGGAGCGCGGCGGCGCGTGCGGCCTGCTCGGCGCTCTCGCGGAACGGTGCGAGGGCGGCGTCGATCGCGGCCTCGGCATCGGTGAGCCGGCGCAGGGCGGCGAGCGGGTCTCCGCCGGTGCGTGCGCCCTGGGCGTCGGCCACGGCGGCCTGGGCCTCGGTGGAGCGCGCGGTCACGGCGGGGTCGCCCGGGGCGAGGCGCGCGGCATCGGCGATGTCCGCGGTGATCGAGGCGACGGCCACGTCGAGGCGCTTGCCGGCCTGGGCCAGGTCCTCGCCCGCCGAGTCGACCGCGTCGAGGAGCACGACGGCCTGGCCGACCGCGTTCTCGGCGGCGCGGGCGTGCGCGACGGCGGACGCGCGGTCCTTGCCCTCGAGCGCGGCGCGTCCTGCGGCGACGGCCTCGCGGGCGCCCGCGACGAGCTGCGTGGCCTGGTCGGGGTTGGCCGCGACCGACGCGAGCGCTGCCTCGGGGTAGGTCGCGAAGAGGCCCGCGAGCGTGCTGCGGGCCGGGGCGATGCGGGCCTCGACCTCACCGGCGCGCCGCTCCACGGTGTCGAGGACCTCGGGGGCGCGGGACTGGAGGTCGCGCAGCTCGTCGAACTGGGCCGACTCGGCGTCGAGCGCGGCCGCGACCTCGGCGCACAGCGTGATGATCTGGGCCATGATCGAGCGCGAGACCGGCTCGGTCTCGGGGGTCTGGTCGTCGAGCTGCTGACGCAGCGCGAACGCCTGGGAGACCTTCTGCTTGCCCGTCTCGAGCGCGACCTGGAACTCCTTGGTGGCCTCGAGCCCGAACTGGGCCTGGGCGAAGCCGAGCTCCTGCTCGGAGGTCTTGATGGCGTCGTCGATCGCGACGAGGGCCGAGCTGGCCCGACGGTTGAGCTCGTCGGTGGGGAGCTGGGAGAGCTCGTCGGCCTCGTCCGTGCCACCCTGCTGCGCGGCCGTGCCGCGTCGCTTGCGCAGGATCGAGCGGACCACGAAGAAGCCCGCGATCGCGAGCAGGCCCACGACGAGCGCGATCAGCCAGCCGGATCCGCCCGACGACGACGAACCGGTCGCCTCGGTGCGCAACGTGTCCGCGGCGACGATCGCGGACTGTGCCCACTCCTCCTGGCTGAGCTCGTCCTCGACCGCGGCCTGGACCTTGTCGAGCGAGGCGTCCGAGAGCCCGATGTTGTTGTCGGCCGAGAGGTCGTAGCGACGATCCTCGGTCGCGACGGCGAGCAGGACGTCGTCGCGGCCCAGCCCCGACAGGTTGGCGGTCGCGGTGGCCCAGGTCTGCGCGTCCTGGCCGTCGAACGTGTCGACGTACACGACGTAGAGCTGGTACGGGGTGTCGGCCTCGAGGCGGTCCATCGCGGCCTCGACCTCGTCGGTCTGGTTCCCCAGGACACCGTCCGGGTCGGTGATGCGGCCCGGGAGGTCCAGGGGCTGTGCAGCAGGGAGCCGGGTGTCGGCGGTCGACGACGTGACCGTGCCCGGCGCCTCGGCCACGACAGCCGTGGTGGCCGCACCGTCGCTCGGCCACGCGGTGTCGACCGCGCCGGCGGGCGCAGCGAAGGTCGCCGCTCCCAGGGTGCCGAGGGCGGCGAGCGTGAGCCCGGTGCGCAGCGCGGACGGGAGCGTGCGGGCGGGGCGAGGGAGTGCGGCTGTATCGGACGACGAGGTCACCTCGTGATCCTTTCCCAGGGGGCGCCCCGCCGCAATCGCGATTCCGGACACCGATGGGCATTTCACCCGGACTGAGTCGTGCGCTGGATCAGGGCGATCTGGATCTTCCGGGCGTCGGGGGCGTGCCGTGTGAAGGGTGCCTGCCCGGGGGCGCTGCCCCTCCGAGGGAGGCGGAATATTCGTACGGCGTACAGTGTTCTTTGAGCGTCACGCTCCCGACGAGAGGCCTTCATGACTCCCCGCACGACGACGTCCTCGCCCGCAGCCCCAGCCACGGCGTTGCCCGACGGCACGACCCCGTCTCCCGACGCTGCCGCGCCTGCCGTCTCGCCCCTGCCGTCGCTCGCCGACCAGGCCGAGCGCCTGATCGCGCTCGGTGTCCATGAGCTCGCCGGGCTGTCCGCTCGCGAGGTGCGCGACGCCGTCGGGCGCCTGGCCCTGAACGCGCCCCTGGGCGGGCTGCTCGCCGTCCATCCCCGCCTCGCCCCGCCGTCCGTCCTCGCACCCCTGCTCCGTCTCGGGGACAAGGAGGGGTTCGTCGTGGTCGACATGGACGACGTGGACCGGTTCGAGCCTCTCGAAGGGCTCGCGCTGCCCGAGGGGGCGCTCTACGTCGTGACGGACGTCGACCGTGGCGACGACATGGCGAACTGGTCCCCTGACGAGGCGCTGCCGGAGATCGCTCGAAGGGGCCGCACGCCCCTCGTGCTCAGCGAAGGGATCCACTGGGCCGTGCAGGTACCCGACGTCGTGGCGCGCAACCACTGCTTCATGACGATCGGGTCGCGGCTGCGCAAGGACGAGGGACGCCTCGACTCGCGGACGCCCGCGGTGTGGATCTCGAACGGCACGGGGCGCGACGGCAAGGCGCGCCGCGGCGCGCCCAAGGTCGGCTGGTGCTGGGCGGGCAACCGGCACACGTGGCTGGGTTTCGCGTCGGGGGACCGGCGGGTGGTCTAGGGGCTCGCTGCCCGACGGCGGAGCGCGCCCTCTACTGCACGACGTCCAGGTCCTCCGCGTCGACGATGCGATACGCGTAGCCCTGCTCCGCCAGGAAGCGCTGCCGGTGCGCCGCGAAGTCCTGGTCCACGGTGTCGCGCGAGACCACGGCGTAGAAGTGTGCGGTGCGCCCGTCCTGCTTGGGCCGCATGATGCGTCCCAGGCGCTGCGCCTCTTCCTGGCGTGACCCGAACGACCCCGACACCTGGATCGCGACCGACGCCTCGGGCAGGTCGATCGAGAAGTTCGCGACCTTCGACACGACGAGCCGGTTGATCTCCCCGGAGCGGAACGCCTCGAACAGGCGCTGACGCTCGCGCACCGTCGTGGCACCCGTGATGACGGGCGCGTCGAGGTGCTCGCCGAGCTCCTCGAGCTGGTCGAGGTACTGGCCGATCACGAGGACCTGGTCGTCAGGGTGCGCGGCCGCGATCTGCTCGACGACCCGGTTCTTGCCCGGTGCCGTCGCGGCGAGCCGGTACTTGTCCTCGGGCTCGGCTGTCGCGTACGCCATGCGGTCGCGGTCGGGGAGCGTGAGCCGCACCTCGACGCAGTCCGCGGGCGCGATGTACCCCTGGGCCTCGATGTCCTTCCAGGGCGCGTCGTACCGCTTGGGCCCGATCAGGCTGAAGACCTCGTCCTCGCGGCCGTCCTCGCGCACGAGCGTCGCGGTCAGGCCCAGGCGGCGGCGCGCCTGGAGGTCCGCCGTCATGCGGAAGATCGGGGCCGGCAGCAGGTGGACCTCGTCGTAGACCACGAGGCCCCAGTCGCGCGCGTCGAGCAGCTCGAGGTGCGTGTAGACGCCCTTCCGCTTGGTCGTGAGCACCTGGTACGTCGCGATCGTGACGGGCTTGATCTCCTTGCGGGCGCCCGAGTACTCGCCGATCTCGTCCTCGGTCAGCGTGGTGCGCCGCACCAGCTCGTCGCGCCACTGGCGCGCGCTCACGGTGTTCGTGACGAGGATCAGCGTCGTCGTCCCGGACTTCGCCATGGCCCCGGCCCCGACGATCGTCTTGCCCGCACCGCAGGGGAGCACGACGACGCCGCTGCCGCCGTGCCAGAACCCGTCGACGGCCTGCTGCTGGTAGGGCCGCATGGCCCAGGGCTTGTCCTCGTGCGCCGGGTCGGTGGGCGACAGGTCGATCGGGTGCTTCTCGCCGTCGACGTAGCCCGCGAGGTCCTCGGCGGGCCAGCCGAGCTTGAGCAGCACCTGCTTGAGGTGCCCGCGCTCCGAGGGGTGCACGACCACGGAGTCGTCACCCAGGCGGTCACCCACGAGGCCCGCCGTCCGCTTGGACTTGAGGACCTCGGCGAGCACGGCCTTGTCGGTCGCCTGGAGCACCAGGCCGTGCGTGGGGTGCGCGACGAGCTGGAGCCGCCCGTAGCGCGACATGGTCTCCGCGACGTCGACGAGCAGCGCGTGCGGCACGGGGTAGCGGCTGTACTGGAGCAGGACGTTGACGACCTGCTCGGCGTCGTGGCCCGCGGCCCGCGCGTTCCACAGGCCTAGGGGCGTGAGCCGGTAGGTGTGGACGTGCTCGGGGGCGCGTTCGAGCTCGGCGAACGGGGCGATGGCCCGGCGGGCGTCGCCGGAGAGCGGGTGATCGACCTCGAGCAGCAGCGACTTGTCGCTCTGCACGATCAGGGGGCCGTCGGCCATGTGCGTCCTTCCGGGTGGTGCGTCGTGTCGTGGCGCGGTGGTGCGGGCTAGTCGTTCGGCGCCCCCGAGGAGGCGCCCGTGGGTGCGTCGTCCTGCGCGGGCGCAGGGGCGTCGGTGAAGACGCCGGCGATGCGGTGGACCGCGACGGTGAGCTCGGCGTCCCGGGCCGGGTCGAGGGCGCGCAACCGCCCTCCTTCGAGGACCAGGGGCTTCACGCGGCGGCGGGTCGGCTGGCCCGTGGGGTCGATCGTCTCGAGCACCACGTGGTCGCCCGCGTCGATCGCGTCGCGCAGGAGTCCCAACGCGGCAGGGGGTTCGGTTGTTCCGCGCGGCTCGGGCGGGGCGTCCGCGCGGCTCGCCGACGCCGGGGGCGCAGCGAGGGCTGCGTCGTCGGCGGCGCGCAGGCGCGGGACGAGGTCGGCATACCGATCACGCCGGGCTGCGGTGTCGAGCGCGGCGCCCTCCCGTGCCGGTACCCCGTGCCCGACGGCGGAGCGCCCCCGGGTGGCCGTGTCCAGCGGGCGCCGCCCGCCCACGCGAGAGCGGACCGTCGACCGGACGCGCTCGGTGCGCACGACCCGGCCGTCGGGCCCCTCGACCATGGACGCGAGGCCGCGGTCGCGCAGCGCCGCCTGGAGCGTCGCGGCCGGGACGAGTGCGGCCAGGACCGTGGGTGCGACGCGGAAGAGCGACAGGTGGCGCAGTGCCGGGTCCTCGACGAGACCCGTGAGGAGCGCGGGGTCCTCGGCGCGGACGTAGCTCGACGCGGTCCCGACGCGCAGCCGCCCGTGCCGCCGGGCCGTGTCGCGCACGAGGTAGTCGAGCGGCTGCGGGAGCGGCGTGCGCGAGTGTGAGGCGAGCTCGGTGAGCAGGTCCTCCGCGCTGCGGCCCGCGTCGAACGCACGGGTCAGCGACTCGGGCGTGAACCGGACCGTGATCGCGGCGCCGCGGGACTCGACGTCCGCGGCGTCCTCGAGGAGCCGTTCGAGAGCGGCGCTCGGGCGTCCCGGCACGATCCCCGTGAGGTCGCCCTGGACGAGCAGCTCGTCGACCTCGGGCGGCAGGACCGACTCGAGGGCGTGCGCGAGCGCGGTCTCGGGTGAGCCCGCGTCGGCACCCCCGCTCGTTGCCCTGGGTGACCCGCCCGTCGCCCCCGGTGAGCCGACGCGCGGGCCGTGCGCGGCGCCGTCGGGCACGGGGAGCAGGAGTGCCCGACCCGTCGGGGCGAGCGCGCCGACACCTGTGACGCCCAGGAGCGCGGCCTCGTGCACGAGGCCCTCGACGGCCTGGGCCGGGGGAGTGGCGCGCGGCGACCCCCAGCGCAGGACCTCGAGCAGGTCGGTCGGGGTCAGGGCCTGCCCGGGGCGGTCGGCGAGGGCCGAGAGGAGGTCGAACCGCAGGCGCGGGACCCACGGGCGGCTCAGGTCGGGTTCGAGGGCCGCGCGGAGCGTGCCGCGCTCGTCGCGGCTGCCGATGGTCCACGGAGTGCGTCCCGACGCGGCCCAGGCCGCGGCGAGCGCGGCCCAGCGGCTCGCGAGCGGCAGCTCGAGCCAGTCCTCGCCCGCGAGCGTCACCGTGAACGAGGGCGGGTCCTCGCCGTCGTCGACGACGAGGCCGGTCGCGAGCGCGAGCTCGGCCACGAACGCGGCGGTCGCCTCGTCGACCTCGAGGGTCGTCGCGAGGCGACGCAGGTCGCGCACGCCCAGCCCGCCCGCGCGCAGGACGTTCGGGGGCGAGGCCTGCCACAGGGCCAGGAGGTGCGCGACGAGCCTGACCACGTCCTGGGCTGCGCGGGCGGCCTCGGCCGTGATGGTGTCCTCGGCGAAGTGCGGGGCGTCGGGCTGGGGCGGGTGCGCGGCCGTGCTCGCGTGCGTGCGGCCGCCGCGCAGCGCGAGCGCGACCTCGCGCGGCAGGACGACGTGACGCTCGTCCGAGGCGAGGAGCAGGCGGTGGCGCAGGAGCCAGGTCGTGGCCTCGCGGCCCACGGGGTCGGCGCGGGGCGCGACCCCCACGGGCGGCCCCCAGGTCAGGGCGTCGAGGATGCTCCGGGCCCCCGGGGGAGCGTCGGCGAGGAGCGCGCCGAGGGCTACGGCCGCCTGGTCGGACGACGGGCCCGACGGCGCGTGGGCGAGCGGGGAGGACGGGTCCGCGGGGCCGAGCCCCGCCGGGTAGGGGCCGAGGACCTCGGACAGGCCCGGGGCGACGGCCAGGTCGGTCGCGGCCGACGGGTCCGTCGAGTCGGAGGTACCTCGGTCCCACAGCAGGGCCCCCTCGAGCAGGTGCGCGACCGCCGCGCGGACGAGCGGGGCGTCGGCGGGCTCGGTCGCCAGGGCGGCCAGGAGCCGGTCGATCGTGACGGGCGGGTGGGGAGCGGCTGGGGCCGAGGGCTGGTCCCCGAGGACCAGGACGGATTCGAGCACCTGCAGCTCGAGGGCGTCGAGGCGGGCGACGGCCCGGTCCAGGCTGGTACGGCTGGTGGCGCGGGCTGCGAGCGAACGCAGGGTCGACGGCGAAGGAGTGGCCAGGTCAGGGCGCTGCATCAGCAGCGCGACGAGGTGCTCGTCGCTGCGGGAGCGAAGAGCCTCGGGGAAGGTCCGGCGCGGAGCCGGAGGCGTTGAGGCCATTCGTCCGATGCTACGCGGGTCGAGGGTGCGCCTCACCCGGGTCCTCGAGGCGCGGATGGTCGTGGCTGTGCTGTGCCGCGGCGGTCACGCACCGACCTGGGGCCGTGCGGAGCGTCGCGTGTCGACCGGTGTCCGCGGGGCGTGCGGATCGAGCGCCCGCGCACCGACCCCCGCGACGTCGAGGGAGTCGACCGCGTCGAGCCCGCCCGTGACGAACGCGGTCAGGGCGTCGAGGGCGAGGTCGGACGAGAGGACCTTGGTGTGGCCGAACCCGGACGTGAGGACCAGGCGAGACCTGTCGCCGTGGGCAGCGTGCAGCCGTCGCGCGTCCAGGTCCGGCATCCGTCGGTCGCCGCGGTCGTGCACCACGAGGAGCTCGGTCGTCGCCGGCAACAGGTGGGTCACGGCGTCGTAGCGGGCTGAGGCGGAGGCCCGGTCCTCGCCGAGCCGGGCGAGGAAGCGGGCCCCGACGTGGGTCAGCGTGCGGGCGTCCAGGCCCAGGTCGCGCCCGAACTGCGTGAGATACGGATCGGGGCTGCCCACGCCCGAGACGACCGCGACGCGTCGCGTCGGGACGGTCGAACGGGCCGCGGTGAGTGCAGCCAGGGCGCCCAACGAGTGCCCGACGAGTGCGTGGAACGGGCCGTGGACGCGCTGCAGGGCCTCGGTCGCCGCGACCCAGTCGCGGATGTCGGCCGGGCCGCCCGGAGACGTGCCGTGCGCCGGGGCGTCGAACGACACGACGTGGAAGCCCTCGGCGACGAGCTCGCGAACCAGGGGCGAGAGCTGGGACGCGCGCCCGCGCCACCCGTGGACCAGCAGCACCGTGCGCTGGCCGGACCCCCACTCGTAGCTCGTGAGCGCCCGGCCGCGGACGATGAGCGTTGCTCGCCGCGCGGTGTGGTGCGTGGACGTGTCGGCATCGCGCACGGGGATGCGGGGAGCGGTGACGAAGAAGGCTCGCAGCGCGAAGCGGCCGGCGAGCCCCGGGGAGACGGTGGCGACGGCGCGCAGGCCGCGGCCGACCGCGCTGTTCAGGACGGGCATGTCTCCTCCAGATGAATGCGTACGATCGTTCGTTCTGTAGATTACGCGAACGATCGTTCGTACACTAGGGGGATGGCAGAACTCGCAGCCCTGGACGGTCGACGAGCCCGTGGTGACGCGTCACGGCGGGACGTGCTCGCACGCGCGACGGACCTCGCGTCGGTCGAGGGGCTCGACGGACTGACGATCGGTCGCCTGGCCGAGGCGTCGGGCCGCAGCAAGAGCAGCATCGCCACGCTCTTCCACGGCAAGGAGGGGTTGCAGCTCGCGACCGTCGTCGCGGCACGGGAGATCTTCGTCGCGACCATCGTCGAGCCTGCGCGCACCGAGCCGAGGGGCCTGCGCCGCCTGGTCGTGCTGCTGCGGAACGCTCTCGTGTACTCGAGGGACAGAGTCTTCACGGGCGGCTGCTTCTTCGCCGCGACCGCGGCCGACGTCGACTCCAAGCCGGGTCCCGTGAACGCCGCGGTGCGGTCGGCGCTCGCGGACTGGTACGGCTACGTCGAGGCGCAGACGAGGGCGGCGGTGGCAGCGGGCGAGCTCGCGATCGACCAGTCCGAGGCCGAGGTCCTCGCGTTCGAGCTGCTGGCCCTCGACGAGGCCGCCAACTCGCGGTCCTTGTTGCTGGGCGACGACCGCCCCTACGTGCTCGCGGCGGCCGCGATGCGCGCCCGGCTGCTCGCCGCCGGGGCGGACCCCGAGCTGCTCGGCGCGCTGGATCTCGCGGGCTGAGCCAGGCCGCGAGCCCAGCCGAACCTGGCGCGGGGGCCTTGTCGACGAGGGTTCGCTGAGCGAATCTCTGTCCCGGTCAGCGAACGCGAGTTCCGCTCACCGGAATGCGCTGCGCAGGCATCCCCTGTCCCGCGCTCGGCAACGGTGCCTGGTGCCCGGTGCCCGGTGCCCGGTGCCCGGTGCCCGGTGGTCGGCTGGTCCGGCGAACCGCTGCACCCGCTCCGGGGCCGTGGCTGCGGTGGCCTTGCAGCCGCTGTCGCCCGCGCTCCCAGGGATCGCCGTGACCCTCGATCCGGAAGAACCGACGGCCGGCCACGAGGATCCCGTGACCGGCCGTCGATCTGTGTGTCGCGCTGTCGCACTGTCGGGCGGCCGCACTGTCGGGCGGTGCGACCTCACGGCCCGCCGGCCCGGCGCACGCCGGTCAGTCGAAGCTGAGGCGCACGCTCGACACGGCGTGCCCGCCGTCGACCCGGGTCGACACGCCGAACGCCTGCAGGGGCGCGACGTAGGAGATCCAGGAGTCGTCGCCGCCCAGCGCGTCGATGTTCGCGCGGGCGACCTTCTCGATCGCGTCGATGTCGACGAACACCGCCGAGCTGGCCGACTTCGCGTCGGGCACGACCGTCGTGAACGCGGGCTTGGTGCCCAGCTTGCCCTCGGCTGCGAGCTGGGCCGCGTAGTCGTCGTTCGACGCGATCACGAGGCCGTCCTTGGTCGTGGCGCTCGAGAGCTTGTCTGCCCCGGCGTCCACGAGGATCGCGTCGATCCGACCCAGGAGGTCCTCGAGGGCCGCCTTGTCACCGATCGTGCGCGCCCCGAAGCTCACGTCTCCCGGGCCCGTCACCGACGAGACGTCGTCGAGACCCGCGGAGTCGAGCGCGACGACGATCTGCTCGCCCAGGAGCGTCTTGAGGTCCTCGGGCAGCTTGATGTCGAACGACTTCTCGAGCTCGTCGACCGTCTCCTGGAAGCCGAGGCCGCTGGGCAGCAGGTCGTCGCCGTACGGGTCGTCCGTCAGGTAGTCGTCGCCGTAGAGGTCGTCGGTGCCGAGATCGGTGTCGAGGTCCTCGGTGCCCAGGTCGTCGGTCCCCAGGCCCAGGTCGGTGCCGGCGCACGACGACATGAAGGCCTCGTCGTAGGTCCTCTTGTACTCGGCCTCCTCCTCGGCCGTGAGGCCGAGCCCGGAGAAGTCGGCGGCGTACTCGGGCTGCGCGAGCAGCGCGGCGCACTCGGCCTCGGTCACCGTGGGGAGCGTCGTCGTGCCGACCGGGTTCGAGGACAGCGACCAGTCGTCGTCGAGCAGGTCGCCGCTGCCGCCCAGCCCGCCGAGGTCCTCCAGGCCACCCAGCCCGCTGGACCCGAACGTGTCGGCGAGCGTGCTCAGCTGCTCCCACGCCTCGTCGATCGCCGCGGGGTCGACCGTGCCCGCCGACGCGAAAAGCGTCGTGTCGGGGAGCCCGGTCAGGAGCGAGGTCCCGGAGCCCTCGAGCGGCGTGAGGATCGCCTCGTCGGCGCCCACCGCGAACGCGAGCTCGAGGTGGTCGGAGCCGGCGCGCAGCGCCCCCGTGACCGAGGTGACGCCGTCGAGCTCGGCGAGCGCCGCCGTCGTCTCCTCGCTGTCGCCCTGACCTGCGAGGGAGTCCTCCAGCAGGCCCTTGGCGCCCTGGACGTCCACCCACACCGAGACCAGCCCGGCGTCGCCCAGGGCCTTCCTGTCCGCGCTGAACAGCGGGTCGTCGGCGAGCGAGGCCTTCTTCGCGGCGGTCGCGACGTCCGCGGCGGCGAGCGTCTCGGACGTGATGAGCGCGTACCCGTCGGTGAACGCGACCTGTGCGGGCTCGATGCCGTCCCCGCAGCCCAGCTCGGACTCGATGGCCGTGCGGGCCGCGCCCTCGTCGGTCACCTGGAGGACCACGACGGGCTCGGGCTCGGCGCCGTCCTCGGCGGCCGGGAGGGACGCGAACCCCGCACGCTGGCCCAGCCACGGCTCGACGTCGGCCGCGTAGTCGACCGTGCACTCGCCGCTGCCGGCGATCGCGTCGACCAGGAGCTCGCGCAGGTCTGCGGTCTCGCTCAGGTCGACGTCGAGGTCCTTCGCGAGGTCCGGGAAGCGGTTCGCGAGGCGCAGGAGGTTGACCTTCTGGGTGGCCGACGGGTCCAGGTCGACGCGTACGTAGGCGATCGTGGTGTCCGGGAGCGCGGCCTCGGGCTGCGCGCCGCCGCCGTCGAGCGTCGTGTACGCGAAGACCCCGCCACCCACCAGGACGAGTGCGGCGGTCGCCGCACCGCCCAGGACCAGGCCCGTGCGCAGGCGCGAAGGCTTGACGGGGCCCGGGGCGGGAGGCGGGTAGCCGGCAGGCTGCTGCCACGCCCCGGAAGGGTCGGCGGGCGGGAAGGTGGGCGGCGTGGTCATGAAGAACCTCTGTGTCGGGGGCGGCGCGTCCGGCGCTGCGGGGCCGGCGGTCGCCTGAAGGCTAGTGGAGCCGGACGGTCCGCCGCCGCCCCCTCTCATGGGGAGTTCTCCCCTCCGTGCCGGGCAGCCGCGGTGTCGCGCGGCTCGCGGGTCGTCGCGTCGCGCGTTTCTCACCCGGAGCCCGCTCCCGGACGCGGCCGGGCGGATGCGACGGTGGGGGCGCACGCCCGGTAACCTGAGAGTTCTGATTCCCACGAGCACAAACGAGGTTCACGTGCCCACCGGCAAGGTCAAGTGGTTCGACACCGAACGAGGGTTCGGCTTCATCGCCAGCGATGAGGGAGACGAGGTCTTCCTGCACGCTTCTGCGCTGCCCGACGGCGCTGCCGCGCCCAAGCCCGGTGCCCGGGTGGAGTTCGGTGTGGCCGACGGCCGCCGCGGCCCGCAGGCGCTCGCGATCAAGCTGCTCGACCCGGCGCCGTCGGTCGCCAAGGCGCAGCGGCGCCCTGCCGAGGAGCTCGGGGTCGCGATCGAGGACCTCATCAAGGTGATGGACCAGGTGGGCGGTTCGCTGCGCCGTGGCCGCTATCCCGACGCCGCCAAGGGAGCCCAGATCGCCCGGGTCCTGCGCGCTGTCGCCGACGACCTGGAGGCATGACATGGCTGCCGTGGCCGCCGCTGAAGGACCGACCGTTCGTCGCGTGAGCGCGCGCGCCGCCAAGGACGCCGTGCTCACGGGTGCGGTGGACCTGGCGCGTGCCGCGGCGGAGCAGGTCGCCGAGCACCCCGGGGACGTCGGGGAGCACCTGGGGACCCTCGCCGTCGAGGACCGCCTGATCTCCCACCTGTTCGCCTGCACCATGCTCGGGTACCGGGGGTGGCGCTGGACGGTGACGCTCGCCCGCGTGCCGCGCGGTCGTGTCGCGACGGTGTGCGAGGTCGAGCTCCTGCCGGGCGACGGCGCCATCCTGGCCCCCGAGTGGCTGCCGTGGTCGGAGCGCCTGCGCCCCGGCGACATCGGCACGGGTGACGTGCTGCCGTTCCAGGCGGACGACCCGCGCCTCGAGCCGGGCTACGTGCCGACGGGCGACGAGGAGCAGGACGAGGTCGCGATCGAGGAGCTCGCGCTCGCCCGCGTGCGCGTGCTCTCGCCGCAGGGCCGTGACGAGGCCGCCGAGCGCTGGTACCGCGGCACGCGGGGACCCACGGCGCCGGGCGCGGTCGCGTCGAGCGCCGAGTGCGGTTCGTGCGGCTTCCTGGTCCCGCTCCAGGGGGCGCTCGGCCAGCTCTTCGCGGTCTGCGCCAACCCGTGGTCCCCGGACGACGGCAAGGTCGTGAGCCTCGACCACGGGTGCGGGGCGCACTCGGAGACGGACGTCGAGCCGCACCCGACCGACTGGCCCGCGCCGGACCCGTTGATCGACGAGATGGACGTCGAGATCGTGCAGCTCCTCGATGCCGCGCAGGCGTCGAGCGAGACGGCCGGTCCGGCGACGGACGGCGGCAGGGCGCACGTCGACGTGCCCGTCGACGTCGAGGTTCCCTCCGAGGCTGCCCCCGTGGAGCGTTCGGCCGAGGTCGAGGCGAGCATCCAGCTCGCGCTGTCGCGCATCACGCTGCCCGAGCCGGGCGCCTCGTCGGCCGGCACCTCGGGCGACGGTCCGGACGACGTGCCGTCCGCCCCTGCCGAGGACGCCGCGCCGGACGAGCCCTCACGGTGACCGAGGACGCCTTCGGGACAGCGGCCCTGCGCCGGGCTGTCTCGGAGGCGTGGCTCGCGTCGCCGACTCGCTTCCGGGAGGACGCGAACACCGAGGAGGACCACGCGCGCGGCTACTACCGCGACCGTGTGGTCGTCGAGCTCGCGCAGAACGCGGCCGACGCCGCGGCGCACGCGGGCGTCCCGGGCCGCCTCGTCCTGCGCCTCGCGCCGGACGAGGCGGGTGCCTGCTGGCTCACGGCCGAGAACTCGGGCGCCCCGCTGGACGCGGCCGGTGTCGCGTCCTTGGCGTCCATGCGCGCCTCCGCGAAGCTCGCCCCGTCCGGGGCTCGCCCGGACGCCCCCGCTCCGGGGTCCGGCTCCGGCCCGACGGCGGAGCGCACCTCCGCGGTATCGGGACCCGGGCGCGTGGGCCGGTTCGGCGTGGGCTTCGCGGCCGTGCGGTCGGTGGCCGACGAGATCGTGGTCCGGTCGACGCTGGGCGGCGTCGAGTTCTCGCTCGAGCGCACGCGCGAGGCCCTGGACGGGCTGACGAGAGCTTCCGGGGCGGACCGGGCGGACGCTGACAGGCTCGCGGCCGCGGTCCGTGAGCGGGGAGCCGCGCTCCCGGTGCTGCGGCTGCCGTTCCCCGCTGACCCGTTGCCAACGGTCCCGTCGCCCGCCGCGCCCGCGGACCAGGTCTCCGCTGACCCGGTGCCCACCGACCGGTCCGCCACCGACCGGGCACCCGCCGCGCCCGCGGACACCGTCGTGTCGCTGCGCCTGCGGGACGACGAGGCCGTCCAGGCCGTGCGCCGCCAGCTCGACGAGCTCGACGACGCCCTGCTCCTGGCACTGCCTGCGCTCGACGAGGTCGTCGTGGACATCGCGGACGCCGGTGAGGTGCGCCGCCTCCACGACGCCGACGCCCGGTGGACCGTGCTGCGGGACGCGGGGGAGACCCCTGCCGACCTGCTCGCGTCGCTCCCGGTCGAGCAGCGGCACGCGGGGTGGTCGCTCCTGTGGGCTCTGCCGCACGAGCCGACCGCGGTCCCGGGCCTGCTGCACGCCCCCACGCCGACCGACGAGCGGCTGACATTCCCCGCGCTCCTGATCGCGTCCTTCCCGCTCGACCCGAGCAGGCGCCACGTCCTGCCCGGTCCCGTGGCCGATGCTCTCGCGGCGAGGTCGGGCGAGGCCTACGCGCGCCTCCTCGCGCGTCTCGCGGCGCAGGGGGCGAACGGCCCGGGCTCTTCTGCGACCGGGCCGGACGCCCGCCGCAGCTCGGTCCTCGGGCTCGTCCCCACCGGTCTGCCCGCGGGCGCGGTCGACGCGCGGATCCGAGACGTCGCCCTGGACGCCCTGAGGGGCGCGCCGCTGCTCGCCCGGGTCGGAGAGACCATGGCGGCGACGGCGCACCTGGACGACCAGGACGAGCCGGACCCTTCACGGCACCTCGTCGCTCCACGAGACGCTCAGGTCCTTGCGGGCGAGGTGGGTCGCGACCCCGACGTGCTCCGGGTCCTCGGACGCTGGGTGCCCGGGCTCGTGGACGTCCCGTCACCCTTCCTCGCGGTCGCGCGCTCGTTGGGCGTGCAGGCCCGTGACCTGGCCGACGTGCTCGACGAGCTCCCCGCGGGCATGGGCCCGCGCAGCTGGCGGGAGATCTACACGGTCCTTGCGCCGCACCGCGGCCAGCCGGGCGTGCTCGACGCTCTCGGTGCCGTTACCGTCCCGCTCGCGGACGGACGCACGGTGCGGGGGGCCCGCGGCACGCTCCTGCTCACGCCGGACGACCAGGATCCGGGCACGGCCGGCACAGCCGGCAAGGCTGGTTCCCCGCCGTTCCTCGCGCTCGCGCGCTCGCTCGGTCTGCGGCTCGTCCACCCGGAGGCGGCGCACCCGCTCCTCGAACGCCTCGGCGCCACGGTGTCCTCGGCGCGCACGCTCCTCGAGGAGCCCGCGGTCAAGGACCACGTCCTGCACCTCGCGGACGAGGCCGCGGACGGCGATCCGCTCCTGGGCGACCTCGAGGACCTCGGAGACCTCGAGCCCGAGCCGTGGACGGCCGTTCCCCTGCCAGCTAGCGAGCCCGACGCCCCGCTTCCCGGCACCGAGGGGGACGTGCCCGCCCAGGTGCCCTCCGCCGTCGGGCAGGTGCTCGCCCTGGTGCGGGCCGCGCTCGACGAGGGCGCGCTGCCCACCGAGCTGCCCTTCTGGCTCGGCGAGCTCCCCCTGCCCACGGCCGACGGCGACCTGTCCCCGGCGCGCGAGTGCGTGCTACCCGGGTCGTGGGCGTCCGAGCACCTCGACGGCCTGGTACCGCTCGTCGCGCAGGCCGAGCCGTCGGGAGCGTGGAGCGAGGACGTGCTGCGCGCGGTCGGTGTCCAGGCGGACGTGTCGGTCTACCGGGTCGCGGACGTCCTGACCCCGTGGGCCAGGGGGACCGACCTGGCTGACGACGCGGCCGACCCGGCCGACCCGCAGTCCTGGCTCGCGGGCTGGACCGACTACCTGGACGCCCTCGCCGGCCTGCACGGCGGTGGGGCGTACGTGGGCGACCTCGACGGGGTCGCGGACCTCGACGCGGTGGCCGACGACGCCTGGCCCGCTTTCCTCGCGCGCCTCGCGCACGACCCCGACGCCCGCGCCGCGCTCCTCGCCCCCGTCCGGGGCCAGGGAAGCGCGCGGGTGGGGGACGCGCCGTCGTACACCGCATGGTGGCTGCGCCGGCACCTCGGCGCGCCCTTCGCGGCCCAGCCCGGCACCGTCCCCTTCCTCGCCGACCCGCCCCCGGCCGTTCGCGGCTTGGACGCCGAGGTGGTGCGCGCGCTGGGCGGGGTCGTCCGGCTCGAGGACCTGGACCCGGCGGACTGGTCGGGGTACCTCGCCGCGCTGCCCGACGTCGGCACACCCCTCCCGCTGCCCGCCTCGCTCGCGGTGTGGCGCGGGCTGGGCGCGCTCGCGGGTCGTGCCCCTGCCGTGGAGGTGCTCGACGAGCTGCCCGAGCGCCTGCCCGGCCTGCGCGCGGGGCGCGCGACGTGCGTCGCGGCCGACGACCTGGCCGTCGCGACGAGCGCCATGTGGGCGCAGGTGCGGACCGTGCTGCCCGTCGCGCCCGGCAGCGCGGGGGACGCAGCGCGCGTGGGCGAGACCCTCGCGGACCTGCTCGACCTCCCGCTGCTCGCGCCCCCGGGGAGCGTGGACGTCCCCCTGCCCGACGGCGAGGGCTCGCCCCAGGCGGTCGACCCCCGTGTCGTGGGGCTCGTCCCGGACGTCCCCGCGCGCTGGTTCGAGCACGACACCCTGAGCGTGGACGGCGCCGAGGTCGACTGGTGGGTGTGCGCGGGACGCGACGGGGTGCAGGTGCACGCCGCGACGACGTCGGGCCTCGCGCGGGGGCTCGCCGCCGCGGCAGGTCGCCCGGACGCGCGGCACCTGCTCGAGGTCGCGCTCCTGGACCCCGACGCGGCCGACGAGCTGCTCGCCGAGTCGGCGTGGGACCGATGACCCGCACGTCACGCACCGCATGAGCCGCACGACCCGCCCCCGCCGCGCGACGCCGTCGGACGACGGGCCCTCGGGCATCTTCGACCGTCGGCTCGTGGGCGGCGTGTACGTCCCCACGTTCGTGTTCGAGGCCGGGGTCAGCGCGATCGTGCCCGTGATCGCGCTGACCGCACTCTCGATGGGCGCGGGGATCGCGCTCGCGGGGTTCGTCGTGGCGCTCCTGGGGATCGGGCAGATCGCCGGGGACGTGCCCGCGGGGGCGTTCGCCGCGAGGTTCGGCGACCGGCGGGCCATGATGACGGCCGCTGCGGCGTCGGTCGTGGGGCTCGTCGCGTGCGCGCTCGCGCCCAACCTGTGGGTCCTGGGCGCCGGGGTCTTCTGCGTCGGCATGACCAACGCGGTCTTCATGCTCGCGCGCCAGGCCTACCTGACCGAGGTCACCCCCGTGCTCAAGCGCGCCCGCGCGCTGTCGACGCTCGCGGGCACGCACCGGATCGGGGCGTTCGTCGGCCCGTTCGCCGCGGCGGCCGTGCTCGCGGTGTGGGACCTGCAGGCCGCGTACTGGCTGGCCGTGGGGACGAGCCTGCTCGCGGGGCTCGTGACCCTCGTGGTGCCCGACGTCGCGGCCCGGTCCACCGAGCACCGCCGGACCGCGACCCCCGTGAGCTTCCGGACCGTCCTGGTCGAGAACCGGCGGGTCTTCGCGACGCTCGGGCTCGCGGTCGTCATGGTCGGTGCGACGCGCGCGGCCCGCCAGGTCGTGCTGCCCCTGTGGTCGGAGCACCTGGGGTTCAGCCCCGCGACGACGAGCGTGATCTTCGGGCTGTCCGGCGCGGTCGACATGCTGCTCTTCTACCCGGCCGGCAAGGTCATGGACCGCATGGGCCGGCTGTGGGTCGCGATCCCCTGCATGGTCGTGCTGGGCGGGGCGATCGTCGTCCTGCCGCTCACGAGCACGGTCGCCGGGGTGGCGGTCGTCGCGATGGTCATGGGGTTCGGCAACGGGATCGGTTCGGGGATCCTCATGACCCTCGGGGCCGACGTCGCTCCACCGGACGTGCGCGCCCAGTTCCTCGGGATCTGGCGCCTGTTCCAGGACTCCGGGGCCGCGCTGGGCCCGCTCGTGGTCTCGGCGGGGGCCGCGCTCGGCAGCCTCGCGGGCGGGATCGTCGCGTCCGGGACGGTCGGGCTGCTCGGGGCGGTCGCGCTCGCGCGGTGGGTGCCCCGGTGGTCCGTGCACGCGAACCGGACCACACGCCGTCGGGCCGGGATCGAGACCTCGTCCCGATCCTGACCCGACGGTGCGTCCGGCAGCGTGCTCAGCGTGCCGAGCGGAACTGCGCCGTGAGGGGGCACTGGAACGGGTCGCGCGAGGCGATGCCCACCCGGTTGAGGTACGCGATGACGATCCGGTAGGAGTCGATCAGCGTCGTCTCGGTGTACTTGATGCCCTTGGCCTGGCAGAACTCGATGACCATGGGGCGGACCTTGCGGAGCGCGGGGCTCGGCATGCTGGGGAAGAGGTGGTGCTCGACCTGGAAGTTGAGGCCGCCCATGAAGACGTCGACCGCGCGGCCGCCACGGATGTTGCGGCTCATGAGGACCTGGCGGCGCAGGAAGTCGATCTTGACGTCGGGCGCGATGACCGGCATGCCCTTGTGGTTGGGGGCGAACGAGGCCCCCATGAGGAAGCCGAACACCGCGAGCTCGACACCGATGAAGGCGAAGCCGATGCCCACGGGCATGAGCAGGAAGACCGCCGCGGCGAACCCGACCAGGCGGATCGTGACGAACGTGATCTCGACCGCGCGGCGCTTGACCGGCTCCTTGCCGAAGATCGTCTTGAGACCGTTGACGTGCAGGTTGAGGCCCTCGAGGAGCAGGAGCGGGAAGAACCAGTAGCCCTGGTGCGACGCGAGCCACCCGCGGACACCGGTCTTGGGCTTCTCGAGCGTCTCGGTCTCCCACACGAGGACGCCGTTGATCATGTCCGGGTCCGTGCCCAGGACGTTGGGCTTCTGGTGGTGCTTGGAGTGCTTGTGCAGCCACCAGCCGTAGCTCAGCCCGCCGAACAGGTTCGCGATGACGAGGCTCGCCCAGTCGTTCCACTGACCCGAGCGGAAGATCTGGCGGTGCGCCGCGTCGTGCCCCAGGAACGCCATCTGCGTGAACAGCACGCCCAGCGCGCCCGCGATCGCGAGCTGCCACCACGAGTCGCCCAGCAGCACCATGCCCACGCCGCACGCGGCGAGCAGTGCCACGATGCCCGCGAACCGCGCCCAGTAGTAGACGTAGCGACGACGCATGAGCCCGGTCTCCTGGACCATGCGGGTCAGCTCCGAGAAGTCGCTGACCTGTCGCTGGCGAGCCGACGGCGCCTTCGCCTGAGGGGGGTCGAGCTCCAGTACCGCGCTGCTAGGCGTCATCATCGTCCACTCGTCGATCGGGGGGGCGGACGCAGAACAAGACGCCGCGAGATCGACTCTACGAACGGGGTGGGCGAAGAACTATGGGGTTGTCCCCCCTATCGGGAGGGCGGCGCGGGAAGCGGGTCGACGAAGGCCCCCGGGCGGGCGCGGCTCACTCGGGCGAGCGGTACTCCGCACGGTTCCTGCGCTCCCACGCGAGGCCGACGAGGCCGAGCAGGAGGCCCGCGCCGCACGTGGCGGGGGCCTGGTACGTCGCGTGCCCGAGCACGAGCAGGACCAGCGAGACGGCGAGGGCGATCGCCCAGAGGGACATCCCCGCGAGGGCCACGTGGCGCAGGTCGACACGGAGCGCCGGCGGGTTGGGGCGGCGCCGCTCCGGGTGGATCAGGAGGGAGATCATCGAGGGCACGGGACGAGTCTAGTGCGGGCGGCGTGAGCCGGGGGAGCGGGTGAAATCTGCGGTGAGACGGGCCGGGCGCGGCCTGCGCGCCGAGACGTGCGGGCACGTGTCGGTGCGTGCCGAAGCCTCCCGGGGTCGGCCGTTTGCCCTCTTCCGGCGCGATGCCCTTTTCACCCGGTGACCGGCGTCACAACCTGGACGGTCGACCATCTCTCCAGTGTGAGACGAACGGTGGACGACGGTTCCGCCATCGCCTCGACAGCCGCTAGTATCCGAAGGCTCGATGAACGCTCAGACCTGGACGTACGTCCAAGCTTCGGGGTGACGCACCGCAGCGTCCCCCGGGAGATCGTCTCCTCGGGACCTTTACTTGGACGGTCGTCCGACTCCCTTTCCTGTTCCGGCAAGCCACGGGCGATCCTTGCCCGGAGGCGCTGAATCACAGGCCTGAGAGTCGGGGCGCCCGTCACCTTCTCACCCGGGTGAAAAGGCGTTCACAGCATTCTTATTACCTGGGGACGGCTCCTAGTATGAGTCGTTCCGCGCAGTCAAGAAGTCGGCTGCAGGACTTTATCGAGAGGTTGCCGGGCCATGGCCGGAAGCGTCATCCACGACACGCGTCGTGGACTCCGCCACATCTTCACCGCTTCGCCTGCCGCTCCTCTCCGGGCGGCCCGTGCGTCGTTCGCCGAGGTCTCCTGGGACAGGTCCTACCGGATCCGCCTGGTGGCGACCGACACGCTCGCCATCATGGTCGGTGTCGTCGCCGCCTACTTCCTGCGCTGGGACAAGTTCATCAGCCAGCCGGTCCGTGAGGACGTCGGTGTCCCGTACCTGGTCCTGAGCGTGCTGATCGGCGTCGCCTGGGCCGGTTCGCTCGCGTTCTCCAAGACGCGCGACGTGCGGATCGTGGGCAGCGGGCCCACCGAGTACCAGCGGGTCTTCGACTCCTCGTGGCGACTGTTCGCCGTCCTGGCGATCCTCGCGTTCCTCTTCCGCTTCCCGGAGGGCCGCGGCTACCTCGTGGTCGCGTTCCCCCTGGGGCTGGGCGGTCTCCTCCTGGGGCGCTACCTCTGGCGCCAGTGGCTCCACCGCAAGCGTGCTGCCGGCTCGCACCGGACCGCGGTCCTGGCGATCGGTCACCGCGACCAGGCCGAGCGGCTGATCCGTGACCTCAACGAGCGAGACAGCTCGGGCTACCGCGTCGTGGCCGTGTGCATCCCCAGCGGCCAGGTGCGGGACGGCGACTCGATCCGCGGGGTCCCGATCCTCGGTGACCTGCGGTCCGCGGGGCAGGTCGCCGCGCGAGTCGAGGCCGGGTGCGTCGCGGTGAGCGGGTCGGACGCCGTGACCGCAGAGGTCGTGCGGCACCTGAGCTGGGAGCTCGAGCCCGTGGGCGTCGACCTCATGCTCACGACCGAGCTGGTCGACGTGGCGGGTCCGCGCATCACCATCACCCCCGCCGAGTCGGTGTCGCTCCTGCACGTCGACGCCCCGCGGTTCACGGGCCCCAAGTTCGTGTTCAAGTCGATCTCCGACTGGTTCGGCGCGGCGATCCTCACGGTCCTGCTCCTGCCGGTGCTGATCACGGTCGGCCTCGCGGTGTGGCTCACGAGCAAGGGCCCCGTCTTCTACTCGCAGCAGCGCGTGGGCCGCAACGGCGAGACGTTCTCCATGCTCAAGTTCCGCTCGATGCGCGTCGACGCGGAGCTGGACCTCACGGCGCTCGCCCAGGCGAACGAGGGGTCGGGGCTGCTGTTCAAGATCCGCGACGACCCGCGCGTGACCCCCGTGGGCCGCTTCATCCGTCGGTACTCGCTCGACGAGCTGCCCCAGATCTTCAACGTGCTGCGGGGTGACATGAGCCTCGTGGGCCCGCGCCCGCCCCTGCCGCGCGAGGTCAGCCAGTACGAGAAGAAGGTCCGTCGCCGCCTCCTGGTCAAGCCGGGCCTCACGGGCCTGTGGCAGGTCGGTGGTCGCTCGGACCTCTCCTGGGAGGAGAGCGTGCGCCTCGACGTGTACTACGTGGAGAACTGGACCATGTTCGGCGACTTCCTGATCCTGGCCCGGACGGCGCGTGCCGTGGTGTCGGGTCACGGGGCGTACTGATCCGACGGACCGGAGCGTCTGCGCGGTGTGACGTCGTAGGGCCTCGCCGGTGACACCGGCGAGGCCCTACGACGTCACACGGGCCTACTGCCCGGTGCGGGCGTACCTGGCTTCGACGGCTGCCTTGTCGGCCTGCCACCAGTCCTGGTGCGTGCGGTACCAGTCGACGGTGGCCGCCAGGCCGTCGTGGAAGCTGGGGTACCTCGGGGTCCAACCGAGCTCGGTGCGGAGCTTGGTGGAGTCGATCGCGTAGCGCAGGTCGTGGCCGGGGCGGTCCGCGACGAGGTCGTAGGCGTCTGCGGGCCGGCCGGTGAGCTCGAGGATCATCTCGACGACGGAGCGGTTGTCCATCTCGCCGTCGGCTCCGATGAGGTAGGTCTCGCCGGGGCGACCCTTGTCGATGATGGTCCAGACGGCAGTGTTGTGGTCCTCGACGTGGATCCAGTCGCGGACGTTGTGGCCCTGACCGTAGAGCTTGGGGCGGATCCCGGAGAGCACGTTGGTGATCTGGCGGGGGATGAACTTCTCGACGTGCTGGTAGGGGCCGTAGTTGTTGGAGCAGTTGGAGAGGGTGGCCTGGATCCCGAACGAACGGACCCAGGCGCGGACCAGGAGGTCCGAGCCGGCCTTGGTCGACGAGTAGGGGCTCGAGGGGTTGTAGGGGGTGTCCTCGGTGAAGCGTCCGGGGTCGTCGAGCTCGAGGTCGCCGTAGACCTCGTCGGTCGAGATGTGGTGGTAGCGCACGCCGTGGCGGCGGACGGCCTCCAGGAGGGTGAAGGTGCCCACGAGGTTGGTCCGCACGAACGGGAAAGGGTCCTCGAGGGAGTTGTCGTTGTGGGACTCGGCAGCGAAGTGGACCACGAGGTCGGTCTCGGTCACCAGGCGGTCGACGAGGCCGGTGTCGGCGACGTCTCCCTGCACGAGGGTCACGGCGTCGCCGAGAGGGGCCAAGGACGTGGGGTTGCCGGCGTAGGTCAGGGCGTCCAGGACGGTGACCTGGGTATCGGGACGCTCAGCGACGGTCTGGTGGACGAAGTTGGCGCCGATGAACCCGGCGCCGCCTGTGACGAGGACGCGCACGCGATGCTCCGTTGCTCGAAGGGAAGTGTCAGGCCTGTGATGGGGGCAGGAAGGCCAGAGAGGCCTCGTAGGAGGGCAGGATGCCGGCGGTGGCTGCGTCCTCGAGCGAGGGCGCGGCCAGGTCCTTCGCGGAGAGCTCGAACTCCAGTGGAGAACCGTCGCGAGCGGTGGTGGGCCACTGGATGGCGACGGTGGGGTCCAGAGGATGGATGCCGTGCTCGCGCTCGGGTGCGTAGCCGGTCGAGCAGAGGTAGGCGACCGTCGAGCCGTCCTCCAGCGAGCAGAACGCGTGCCCCAGGCCCTCGGACAGGTAGACCGCTCGGCGGTCGACGTCGTCGAGCAGGACCGAGTCCCACTGCCCGAACGTCGGCGAGCCCACACGCACGTCCACGACGACGTCCAGTACCGCGCCCCGGGGGCACGTGACGTACTTGGCCTGGCCGGGTGGGACGTCGGCGAAGTGGGTGCCGCGCAGGACTCCGGCAGCAGAGACCGACATGTTCGCCTGCCGCAGTTCCAGGGGACGCCCGGTCAGCGCGGTGAGGGTCTCGGCCTTGAACCACTCGAGGAACACCCCGCGATCGTCCCCGAACTGTTGCGGGGTGATCTCCCACGCTCCGGCGACCTTGAGCTCGCGTACCTGCACCCGTCCTCCAGGGATCGTCGGTGCCCGGTGTTCGGGCCCGTCCCACGATACCGGCCGTCGTGCGTCGGGAGAGGTCCGGCCGTGCGCCCGCTAGGGTGGGACGGACGCGGTGTCGAGGACGAGGCGCGGAGGAACGGCGTGCGGTGGTTGGTGACCGGCGGCGGAGGCATGCTCGCCCAGGACATGGAAGCGGTTGCTGGGCAGGCGGGCCATGACGTCGAGGCGTCGACCCGGCACGAGCTCGACATCACTGATCCACTGGAGTGCGAACGCGCCGTCCAGGGTGTCGACGTCGTGGTGAACTGCGCGGCCTGGACGGCCGTCGACGACGCCGAGTCCCGCGAGGCCGAGGCGTTCGCCGTCAATGCGGTCGGCCCGGCGAACCTGGCCCGCGCGGCGTCCCGGTCGGGGGCTCGGCTCGTCCACGTCTCCACGGACTACGTGTTCGCGGGCGACGCCTCGAGCCCGTATCCCGAGGACGGACCCGTGGCGCCCCGCTCGGCCTACGGGAGGACGAAGGCTGCAGGGGAGTGGGCAGTACGTGCCGAGGCACCCGACCACCTCGTGGTGCGCACGGCCTGGCTCTACGGGGCCGGCGGCCCCTGCTTTCCCCGGACCATGGCACGGCTGGCGGCCGATCGCGACGAGCTCTCGGTGGTCGACGACCAGGTGGGCCAACCGACCTGGACCGTCGACCTGGCGGACCTGGTCGTCCGGCTGGTCGCTGCTGGTGCGCCGAGCGGGACCTATCACGGGACGTCGTCGGGGTCCACGTCCTGGTTCGGCTTCACCCGCGCGGTGCTGGACTCGATCGGCTCTGCCGCAGCCCTGCACCCCACCACCAGTGAGAAGTTCGTCCGACCAGCGCCTCGTCCGGCGTACTCGGTGCTGGGCCACGACGCCCTGACCGCGATCGGGGTCGCGCCCATCGGCGACTGGGCCGAGCGGTGGGTGGTCGCGGGTTCGCGTGTGCTCGCTCGTCCGTCAGATGCCTGAGGGGAGCGCGCGGAACGGGTCGGCTAGCGGCCGAGCAGCCCGAGGAGGTAGGCGCCGTAGCCGGACTTCACGAGCCGCTCGGCCCGTTCGGCGAGCTCGCTGTCGCTGAGGAAGCCACGTCGCCAGGCCACTTCCTCCGGGGAGCCGATCTTGAGGCCCTGGCGGTTCTCGATCGCCCGCACGTAGTCCGACGCCTCGAGCAGCGCGTCGACCGTGCCCGTGTCGAGCCACGCCGTCCCGCGGGGGAGGACCTCGACGTGCAGTCGCCCCTGGCGCAGGTACTCACGGTTGACGTCGGTGATCTCGTACTCACCGCGCGCGGACGGTTCGAGGTCGCGCGCGATCGCGACGACGTCGTTGTCGTAGAAGTACAGTCCTGGCACGGCGAAGCTCGAGCGCGGCGAAGAGGGCTTCTCCTCGAGCGAGAGGGCCTTGCCGTGCTCGTCGAACTCGACGACGCCGTAGGCAGTGGGGTCCGAGACCCGGTAGGCGAAGATCGCGCCGCCGTCGATGCCCTCGAACCGGGTGAGCTGCGATCCCAGGCCGGGTCCGTAGAAGATGTTGTCGCCCAGCACCAGCGCGCACGACTCGTCGCCGATGAAGTCCGCCCCGAGGACGAACGCCTGCGCGAGCCCGTCCGGCTCGGCCTGGACCGTGTACGTGATCGAGACGCCGAACTGGGTCCCGTCCCCCAGGAGGCGGTGGAACTGCTCGGCGTCGTGCGGGGTGGTGATCACCAGGATGTCCCGGATCCCCGCCAGGATCAGGGTCGAGAGCGGGTAGTAGATCATCGGCTTGTCGTAGACCGGCACGAGCTGCTTGCTGACGCCGAGCGTGATCGGGTGGAGCCGGGTGCCAGAACCGCCGGCAAGGATGATTCCGCGCATGGTCCACATCATGCCGTAGCAGACGTTCCACGGCCCGGTGCGTCGCGCCCACTAGCACGCCACGTCATCGATTCGGGAGCGCAACACGGTATCTGGCACCATTCTCCCCATGACCACCACGACTGACGAGCGCGAAGCACCCCCGCGCTCCAGCGGCATCGACCGCTTCTTCAAGATCACCGAGCGCGGCTCGACCATCGGCGCGGAGATCCGTGGCGGTCTCGTCACGTTCTTCGCGATGTCCTACATCATCATCCTGAACCCGATCATCCTCTCGGGCGCGGACGGCACGGGCCGCTTCCTGGGCGGCGGCACCGACGGACCGAACATGGCCATGATCGCGGCCACCACGGCGCTCGTCGCCGGGATCATGACGATCGCGATGGGCGTCTTCGCGAACTACCCCATGGCTCTGGCCGCAGGCCTCGGCCTCAACGCGGTCGTCGCGTTCACGATCGCCACGATCCCCGACGTGACGTGGGCCGACGCGATGGGCATCGTGGTCATCGAGGGTCTCATCATCCTGGTGCTCGTCCTCACGGGCTTCCGCGAGGCTGTGTTCCGCGCTGTCCCGGTCGAGCTCAAGACGGCGATCAGCGTCGGTATCGGCCTGTTCATCGCGCTCGTCGGTCTGGTCAACGCGGGCTTCGTCGCCTCGGGCGGCGGGACGCCGCTCCAGCTCGGCGCGACCGGGTCCCTCGCAGGGTGGCCCATCCTCGTCTTCGTGGTGGGCCTGGTCCTCATGATCGTCCTGTGGGTCCGCAAGGTCCGGGGCGCGATCCTCATCTCGATCCTCGCCGCGACGGTCCTCGCGGTGGTCATCCAGGCGATCGCGGGCGTCGGCACCAAGGGCGCCGGCGCGGCGAACGGCTGGAGCCTGAACGCCCCGGCTCTCGACGGCAGCCCCGTCTCGGTCCCCGACTTCGGTCTGCTGGGTCAGTTCTCGCTGCTGGGCTCGATCGAGAAGGTCGGCGTCGTCACCGTCGTCCTGCTCGTGTTCTCGCTGCTCCTCGCGGACTTCTTCGACACCATGGGCACCATGGTCGCCGTGGGCTCGGAGGGCAAGCTGCTCGACGCGACGGGCAACCCGCCCAGGTCGCGCGCGATCCTGGTCGTCGACTCGATCGCCGCTGCTGCCGGCGGTGCGGCGAGCGTCTCGTCGAACACGAGCTACGTCGAGTCCACGACGGGCGTCGGCGAGGGCGCCCGCACGGGCCTCTCGGCCGTCGTGACCGGCATCGCCTTCCTCCTGGCGACCTTCCTGTCGCCGCTCGTCGCCCTGGTCCCGAGCGAGGCGGCCGCGCCGGCGCTCGTCCTCGTCGGCTTCCTCATGATGACCCAGATCACGGGCATCAAGTGGACCAACGTCGAGGTCGCGATCCCCGCGTTCCTCACGATCGCGCTCATGCCGTTCACGTACTCGATCACGGCCGGCATCGGGGCGGGCTTCCTGGCGTTCGTGGTCATCAAGCTGGCGCTGGGCAAGGTCAAGGCGATCCATCCGCTCATGTGGGTGGCCGCGGCCGCGTTCGTCATCTACTTCACCCTCGACCCGATCAGCGACGCACTGGGCGTCTGACGTACGCTCGCTGGCGATGACCTCGCCGATCCTGCGCCTGACGCCCACGCTCCAGTCCTACGACTGGGGTTCGAGGAGTGCCCTGCACTCCTTGCTGGGCATGGAGCAGGACGGAGGTCCTCTCGCCGAGATGTGGATGGGCGCGCACCCCAAGGGCCCGTCGTCGGCTTCGGTCGACGGCGGGCCTTCGGCGTCCCTGGCGGACCTGATCCGCGCAGACCCGGTCGCGATGCTCGGGCAGCGCGTGCTGGACGAGTACGGTCCTCGTCTGCCGTACCTGCTCAAGGTGCTCGCGGCGGACCGTGCGCTGTCGTTGCAGGTCCACCCGCAGCCGCACCGCGCGCGGGCGGGGTTCAACCGCGAGAACCGTGCGGGTATCCCGCGCGGGTCGGCCGAGCGCAGCTTCCACGACGACCAGCACAAGCCGGAGATGGTCGTCGCGATCAGCAGGTTCGAGGGACTCTCCGGGTTCCGTCGTCCGGCGCGGGTGCTGGAGCTGCTCGACGGGCTGCGGGGGGACCTGGTCTCCCGGATGCGGGCCGCGCTCGCGGCACGGCCGTCTGCAGCCGGGTTGCAGGAGGCGTTCACGCTCGCGCTGCACGCGAGGACCCTGCCCGACGTCGCAGGGGACCTGGCCGTGACGGTCGCCGACGTCGCCGCTCGTCTGGGCGCGGGCACCACGTCGCCGCGAGCGGACGCCACCGTGGTGTCTCTCGCGGAGCAGCACCCGGGGGATCCCGGGGCGATCGTGTCGATGATGCTCAACCGCGTCACGCTCGAACCGGGGGAGTCGATGTTCGTCCCGGCCGGGCACGTGCACGCCTACCTCTCGGGGTGCGCGGTCGAGGTCATGTCCAGCTCGGACAACGTGCTGCGTGCGGGGCTGACCACCAAGCGGGTGGACCTCGAGGCCTTGCTGGCGTGCGTCGCGTACGCTCCGGGGCCTGCGGCCCGCCCGCGGGTCCGGCGGCTCGGGACGGCCCCAGTACCTGGACGTCGGGGCGCGCTCGCGCCGGGCGGCGGGCTGCGGGAGTACCGGGCCGCGATCCCGGAGTTCGCGCTCGTCATGGGGGAGCTGTCGCTCGACGACGGGGCCGTGGCGCTGCCGGCAGAGGGGCCTCGGATCGTGCTGGTCCTCGACGGGCAGGTCGAGGTGGAATGCCCTGCTGCCGGGAGTGGCGATGTGGGCGAGCCTCTGCGGGCGAGGGTGCGCGCGGGAGAGTCGGTCTTCGTCCCGCACGTGGCCCGAGCGTTGGCGCTGAGCGGATCGGGCCGAGCGGTCGTCGCCTACGTGCCCTGAGGGCGTCGTCCGCCGGCGCCCTCCACGGATGCAGCGAAGGGTCGTGATCTCGCTCACGATCCATTTCATTACTTAAGGTAATGAGTTAGGGTAAAGAGATGCCTGCTGCGGAACCGATCACGTCCTCGTCCCCCACGAAGGCGCAGTGTCGGCCCGCGACCCTCGGTGGTGACCTGCGCGTCGCCCTGACCCGCGTCTCGCGCGCGCTGCGCTCGCAGCGCGGAGGTGCCGACCTTCCCGAGGGACAGTTCGGGGTCCTGACCGTGCTCCACAAGCACGGCGGCATGACCCCCGGCGCGCTCGCGACGCACGAGCGCATCCGGCCGCCCTCCATGACGCGCACGGTGAACGCGCTCGTCGAGCTCGGCCTGGTCCACAAGGTCGAGCACCCCACGGACGGGCGCCAGGTCCTCGTCGCGCTGACCGACGCCGGCGTGCTCGAGGTCAAGGAGACCCGGCGCCGCCGCGACGCGTGGCTCACCCAGCAGCTGACCAGCCTGACCCACGAAGAAAGAGAGACCTTGGCCCGCGCCAGTGACCTGTTGACCCGGATCGCCGCACGATGAGCGCGACGTTCTCCTCCCTCAAGTACTACAACTACCGCCTGTGGTTCGGCTCCGCGCTCGTCGCGAACGTCGGGACCTGGATGCAGCGCATCGCCCAGGACTGGCTCGTCCTGACGGTGCTCACGGCGAACTCCGGCGTCGCCGTCGGCGTCATCACGGCCCTGCAGTTCGCGCCCGTCCTCGCGCTGTCCGCGTGGGCGGGCGTCCTGGCGGACCGCCTGCCGCGCCGCAAGATGCTGATGGCCACGCAGGGCGCCTCCGGCCTGCTCGCGCTCGGGCTCGGCGCACTGGTGCTCTCGGGGCACGTCGAGCTGTGGCACGTCTACGGGTTCGCGCTCGCGCTCGGGTGCGTGTCCGCGCTCGACGGCCCCGTGCGTCAGACGTTCGTCGCCGAGATGGTGCCGAGCGACAAGCTCTCGAACGCGGTCGGCCTCAACAGCGCGTCGTTCAACGCGGCCCGGCTGATCGGCCCCGGCGTCGCCGGCCTGCTGATCGCCGCGGTGGGCACGGGCTGGGTGTTCATCATCAACGGCATCAGCTTCGGCGCGACCATCTTCGCGCTGTCCCGCATGCGCACGCGCGAGATGCACAGGCTTCCGAGCGCCTCGCGCGAGAAGGGGCAGATCCGCGAGGGCATCCGCTACGTGCGCGGCCGCTCCGACATCATCGTCATCATGGTGGTGCTGAGCGTCGTGTCGACGTTCGGGCTCAACTTCCAGCTCACGTCGGCCATGATGGCGCGCGTCGAGTTCGGCATGGGCGCGGGCGAGTACGGGATGCTCGGGTCGATCCTCGCGATCGGGTCGCTGACCGGCGCCCTCATGGCTGCGCGGCGCGAGCGGCCCCGCGTGCGGCTCGTGATCGGGTCGGCGTTCGGCTTCGCGGTCGCGACCGGGGTCATGGCGCTCATGCCGAGCTACACGACGTTCGCGCTCGCGTGCATCCCCGTCGGCTTCGCGTCGCTGACCATGATGACCGCGGCCAACACGACCATCCAGATGACGACGGACCCCGTCATGCGCGGGCGCGTCATGTCCCTGTACATGATCGTGTTCCTCGGGGCGACGCCCGTCGGTGCACCGATCGTCGGCTGGATCGCCGAGGCCTACGGTCCCCGCTGGGCGATCGGGATCGGCTCCATCACGGCGCTCCTGGTCTCGGTGGGCGCGGCGATCTGGGCCATGCGGAACTGGAAGTTCACGGTCAGCTACCGCGTGACGCAGCGCCCGCACCTCCTGGTGACCTACCCCGCGGGCGGCGCGGCGCGGCGCGCGAGCCGCAGCGACACGCGCGAACGGCTCGGCGTCGACGACGCGCAGGACGTGGCCGAGGCGGCCTGACCTCGCCCGGCCGGTGGCCGGGCGGACGCGTCGAGGTGACGCGCCGAGCAGGCGCACACGCAGAAGCGGCCCGCCCCGGGAACCCGGGGCGGGCCGCTTCGTGTCTCGGTCTCAGGCCAGCGCGTCGACCACGAAGTCGATGCTCTGGGTCAGCAGCTCGACGTCCGTGGGCTCGATCGCGGGGAACATCCCGATGCGCAGCTGGTTGCGGCCCAGCTTGCGGTAGGGGAACACGTCGAGGATCCCGTTGGCGCGCAGCGCCGCGATGACCTGGGTCGCGTCGATCGACTCGTCCAGGTCGATGGTCCCGACGACGGTGGACCGGTCCTCGGGGCGCGTCACGAACGGCGTGGCCCACTCGCGTGACTCGGCCCACGCGTAGAGCGTGCGTGCCGAGGTCGCCGAGCGGGCGCTCGACCATGCGAGGCCGCCCTGCTCGTTGAGCCAGTCGACCTGCTCGGTGAACGTCACGAGCGTCGCGACCGACGGCGTGTTGAGGGTCTGGTCCAGGCGCGAGTTCGTCAGCGCCGCCTGGAGCGAGAGGAACTCGGGGACCCAGCGGTCACCGGACTCGATCTCCTCGAGGCGCGCGACGGCGTCGGGCGACAGGATCGCGACCCACAGCCCGCCGTCGGACCCGAAGACCTTCTGGGGCGCGAAGTAGTAGACGTCGGTCTCGGCGAGGTCGACCGGGAGGGCGCCCGCGCCCGACGTCGCGTCGACGAGCGTCAGCGCGCCCTGCTCGCGCGATCCCGGCACGCGGCGCACGGGGGCCATGGCTCCGGTCGAGGTCTCGTTGTGGGGCCAGGCGTAGACGTCGACGCCGTCCGCGAGCTCGGGGAGCGCGACCGACCCCGGGGGAGCGGTGACGACCTGCGAGGGCTCGAGGAACGGTGCGCGGGTGGTCGCGGTCGCGAACTTGGCGCCGAACTCGCCGAACGCGGCGTGCTGGGCGCGCTCGCGCACCAGGCACAGCGTCGCGACGTCCCAGAACGCCGACGACCCGCCGTTGCCGAGCACGACCTCGTATCCCTCGGGGGCGTCGAACAGGTCCGTGAGCCCGGAGCGGATCCGGCGGACCAGGGACTTGACCGGTGCCTGGCGGTGCGAGGTGCCGAGCACGGACGTGCCGGCCTCGACGAGCGCGCGCACCTGCGCGTCGCGGACCTTGGAAGGCCCGCAGCCGAAGCGGCCGTCGCTGGGCAGCAGGTGCGGGGGGACGGTGATCTGGGTGGGCTCAGGCACAGGGCAACGATAGTCCGGCCTGGCGCGAACACCGTCGGGCGTCCACAATGTCGGTGGCTCGGACCTAAACTAAGGTCAGCGGCCCGCCGGTGCGGCAGGTGCCCCCAAGCCCCCAAGCGACAGGAGCGCGACGTGACCGACCTGATCGACACCACCGAGATGTATCTGAAGACCATCTACGAGCTCGACGAGGAGGGCATCGTCCCCCTGCGTGCGCGCATCGCGGAGCGACTCGGACACTCGGGACCCACCGTCTCCCAGACGGTGGCCCGCATGGAGCGGGACGGTCTCGTCGTCGTGACGGGGGACCGTCACCTCGAGCTCACCCCGGACGGCCACGCCAAGGCCCAGCGCGTCATGCGCAAGCACCGCCTCGCGGAGCGCCTGCTGACGGACGTCATCAAGCTCGACTGGGAGTTCGTGCACGTCGAGGCCTGCCGGTGGGAGCACGTCATGAGCGAGCTCGTCGAGAAGCGCCTCATCGGCCTGCTCGACCACCCGCACTACGACCCCTACGGCAACCCCATCCCCGGGCTCTCGGAGCTGGGTGAGGACATCCAGGAGATCGAGTACCTCGACGGCGTGGTGTCCCTGCCGGCGTACGTGGCCGCCGCGGACCGCGCGGGGCGCGAGCCGGGCGGGCTGCGCGTCGTCGTGCAGCGCATCGCCGAGCCCCTCCAGACGGACACGGACCTGTTGGCCCGCATCGCGGCCGCGGGCATCCTGCCCCGCCAGGAGGTCACGGTCACGCCGGAGGCGGGGTCGTTCACGGTGTCCGCGGAGGGCGCGGAGACCGTCCTCGACCTGCCCGACGACGTCGCTCGCCACATCTTCGTCACCGCGCCCTGAGCGCAGCGCACCACGGGTTCCGCCGCCGCCCCGCACCCCCTCGTGGGATGCGGGGCGGTGGTGTTCTCGATGCCTTCTCGGGGTGCCCGGGGCAACGATCTCGTGCCGGTTCGTCCTGCTATACCAGGCCTTTCCAGGGCGTCGTGACGGGAACGTGACATTCACCCGGAGGTCGTGTACGTTCGGTTCTGCTTCACGGATGAATCGTCCGTCGAGGCCCTTGCGCGGAACGCCGAACCCTGTCACCGCGCGAGGAGCACCACGACCCGATGACAGGGACGGGGGACCCAAATTCGGGTACCGGAAACGGTGCCCTTGGGGTGAAGCCAGACGGACCTCGGTCCTGACGGCCGGGTGATTCTCCCACCCGAACCCGACAGCTGACCTCGCAGGCGTCCAGGAGAGGTATCCAGTGAACGCAGTCACGACCGGCGCACGCCACCGTGCAGCGCGACGCCCGCTTTCCACCCTTGCTTCGGCGGCGACGGCTTCCTCCGTCGGCCGCCGCACCGCTGTCGTCGCTGCCTCGTCGGGACTGATCGTCTCGATGCTCGGCGCGATGCCCGCCAACGCTGCGCCCGTCGACCACGACACGGCCAAGCTCAACACCGTCGACCTGAACGCACTCACGACGCAGGCCCGTGCCGCGCTCGAGTCCGCTCCGTCCGTCACGGTCGCCGCTGAGGCCGGCTTCACGATCGAGAGCGCGGCCGTCGCCGTGACCCCCGCTCCTGAGCCTGAGCCGGAGCCCGTCGTCGAGCGCGCCACGCAGGCCTCCTCGCGCTCGGCCGCACGTACGGCCAACACCACGGCCACCACGTCGACGACCGAGAAGGCTGCTTCGGTCTCCGTCCCGGCCTCGGCCAACGGCAGCGCGATCATCTCGATCGCCAGCCGCTATGTGGGCGTCCCGTACGTCTACGGCGGCACCACCCCGGACGGCTTCGACTGCTCCGGCTTCACGAGCTACGTCTTCGCGCAGGTCGGCATCACCCTCCCGCGCCAGTCGAGCGCGCAGGGCAACGTCGGCACCAAGGTGTCGCGTGCCGACGCTCAGCCCGGCGACCTGATCTGGACCCCCGGCCACATCTCGATCTACGCCGGCGACAACATGCAGATCGACGCCCCGCGTCCCGGCAAGACGATCCAGTTCCGTCAGATCTGGCAGTCGAACCCCACGTTCATCCGCGTCGCCTGAGCGCCCTCGCGGGACTCTGAGCCTCGCGGGAGCGATCTTCCGCAGCTCGACCAGCACCCCGTCACCCTGCCTCGTGCAGGGTGACGGGGTGCTGTCGTTCGCGGGGAGCCAGTGCCGGGTCGGTGCCGGACGGGCCGCAGCGTCATGGGGTACGCCGACGACGGAGCGACCCGCCCCTCCGGGGCCCTGCGCCTCGGTGGACTTTGCCTGTTCTTTCGATAGGTTTGTCTCAGGATGGTGCTTCACCATCGGGAGGAGATGAAACCATGACTCGTGCAGAGATCGTGCTCGTCGGGGTCGACGGTTCGGAGCCCAGCCTGCACGCCCTGGACTGGGCGGCTGCGTACGCGCGCCAGGTCGGCTGGCCCCTGCACGTCGTGTGTTCGTACTCGCTCCCGTCCTTCACCGCGGCCTCGCTCGACGGCGGCTACGCGGCCCTGGACGACACCGCGATCCAGGAGGGCGCCAAGGCGGTCCTGGCCGAGGCCACCCAGCGGGCCGAGGCCGCGGGCGTCAGGACGACCGCCGCGATCGCGACCGGCGACGCCGCCGGTGTCCTGGTCGAGCTCTCCAAGGACTACAGCCTGGTCGTGGTGGGGACCCGCGGGCGGGGTGGGTTCACCGAACGTCTGCTCGGCACCGTCTCGTCGGCGCTGCCCGCGCACTCGCGGTGCCCCACGGTCGTCGTGCCCCTGAAGTCGGGCGGGGAAGGCGGCGAGCTGCCGGCGATCCAGCCGCTCAAGCGGATCGTGGTCGGCGTGGACGGCTCGCCGTCGGCCGACATCGCCCTGCGGCACGCCATCAAGCAGGCCAGGGCGTGGAGCGCCGAGCTCGTCGCCGTCGCCGGCGTGCCCGTCGGTGCGGGGGCGGGGCTGCTCGCGTGGCTGCCGGCCTCGATCGACCACCAGCAGGTCCTCGACGACATCACCGAGGGGCTCAACGTCATCGTGGACCGGCACGAGGCCGAGAACCCCGACGTCCCCATCAAGCGGATCGTGCTCGACGGGACGGGGGCCGAGCTCCTCACGGAGTTCTCGACGGCCTCGGACCTCGTGGTGGTCGGGTCGCGTGGGCGTGGTGGCTTCACGGGGCTGCTCCTGGGCTCGACGAGCCAGGCGGTCCTGCACCACTCGGCCTGCCCCGTCATGGTCGTGACCAAGCGCTGCGAGGACGAGAAGCCCCCGGTGGCGAAGGGCGCCTCGGCGGAGGGCTGACGACACCGCACCGCGTGGACGTGCCGGAGCGGGCGTGACCTCGAGGTCACACCGGCTCCGGCACGCCGACGGCCGGAACGCGTTCAGTTGCGCGTGCGGTACAGGTGCATGGTGATCGGCGCGAAGACGGCCGTGAGGAGCACCGAGGCCAGCAAGACCCACCCGATCTGGTCGAACGTGGCGGTACCGGCCATGAGGGCGCGGACCGCGGTCGCGAGGTGGCTCACGGGGTTGATCTCGGCCCAGGTGCGCAGCGCCGAGGGCATGGTGTCCGGGTCGACGAAGATGTTCGACGCGAACGTCAACGGCATGAGCACCAGCATCGAGACGCCCATGACCGCGTTGGGCGTACGCATCACGAGGCCCAGGATCGTGAAGATCCAGCTGATCGCGAACGCGAAGACCAGCAGCAGGGCGACGGCCAGCAGGACGCCGACCACCCCGCCAGCGGGCCGGAAGCCGATCGCGAGCCCCAAGCCAACCGTGATGACCGACGCGATCGTGTACCGGACCGTGTCTCCCATGAGCGCGCCCACGATCGGGGCGGGCCGCCAGATCGGGAGCGAGCGGAACCGGTCGAACACGCCCTTGGTGATGTCGGTGTTCAGGGTGAAGCCCGTGTAGACCGTGATGATCAGGACCGTCTGCACCAGGATGCCGGGCAGCAGGTACTGCAGGTAGGTCGTCGTGTCCCCGGCGATCGCCCCGCCGAACAGGTACGTGAACATGAGCGTGAAGATGATCGGCGTGAGCGTGACGTCGAACAGCTGCTCGGGGACGTGCTTGATCTTGAGCAGCGCCCGCCACGCGAACGTCAGGGTGTTCGCGAGCGGCGACGGCCGGGTCGGGTGCTGGTCGATCGCGATGGCCTCGCGCAGCGTCTGTGCCTCCGGGGTGGTGATCACCTCGGTCTGGGTCGCGGCCATCAGGCCACCTCCTCGGTGTGGCTCGTGGTGCCACTTCGGTTCTGGTCTTCCTCGTCGACCGGCTGGCCCGTGAGCGCCAGGAACACCTCGTCGAGGCTCGGCTGCCCGAGCGTGAACTCCGGTACCCCGATGCCCGCGTCCGCGAGAGCGGGCAGGAGCTGTGCTGCCAGGTCCGCGCCGTCGTCGGGCACGCGCGCCGAGAACGCGTACGGGTCCGGTGCGAGCACGACCTCCGCGCGCAGCACGCGCTCGACGATCTCCGCGGCCCGGGCGCGCTCGGACGAGTCGGCGAGACGCAGGTTCACCGACCCCTCGCCGACCGAGCGCTTGAGCTCGGTCGCGGTGCCCTCGGCGATGACCTTCCCGTGGTCGATCACGGCGATGCGGTCCGCGAGCTGGTCGGCCTCCTCGAGGTACTGGGTCGTGAGCAGCACGGTCGCGCCGTCGGCCACGAGCACGCGCACGATGTCCCACACCTGGTTGCGGCTGCGGGGGTCGAGCCCCGTGGTCGGCTCGTCGAGGAACAGCACCCGGGGGCTCATGACGAGGCTCGCGGCGAGGTCGATGCGGCGGCGCATGCCGCCCGAGTACGTCTTGACGGGCCGGTTCGCGGCCTCGGCGATGCCGAACGCCTCCATGAGGTCCATGCCCCGGCGCCTGGCTGCGGGCTTCGAGAACCCGTAGAGCCGCGCGATGACGATCAGGTTCTCCGCGCCGGTCAGGTCCTCGTCGACCGACGCGTACTGGCCCGTGAGACCCACGAGCGAGCGGACGGCGTCGGGCTGGGCCAGGACGTCGTGCCCCAGGACGTGGGCCGTGCCCGCGTCGGGGCGCAGGAGGGTCGTGAGCATGCGGACGGCCGTGGTCTTGCCCGCGCCGTTGGGACCGAGGACCCCGTAGACCGTGCCGGTCGGCACGGCGAGGTCGATCCCGTCGACGGCCCGGGTCTCCTTGAAGTGCTTGACGAGGCCGTGGGCCTCGATCGCGAGCTCTGGTGCGCTGGTCATACGTGCTCCCTGTGTCGTGGGTGGTGCACGGGTCTGTCCAGGTTCGACCGGCGGCGGCGTGAGAACTCATCGGTGCCGGGCGGCCGAGATCTCCATCATGCGACGACGGGCGGCCCTGGACCAGAGGTCCGGGGCCGCCCGTCGGGAGCGGTGCAGGTCAGGCGCCCGCAGCCGCCTTCTCCGCCGCGGCGAGCAGCACGCACGTCGCGACGCCGTCGATCGCGACCCGGACCTCGTCGAGCGGAGGCAGGGTCGGGGCCAGGCGGATGTTGGCGTCCTGCGGGTCCTTGCCGTACGGGAACGTGGCCCCCGCGGGCGTCAGGGCGATGCCCGCCTCCTTGGCGAGCCGGACCACGCGCGCCGCGGTGCCCGGCACGACGTCGAGCGACACGAAGTACCCGCCGAGCGGCGCGGTCCAGGACGCGACACCGTCCGCACCGAGGCGCTCGCGCAGGATCGTGTCGACGGCCTCGAACTTGGGTGCGATCACGTCCCGGTGCTTGCGCATGTGGGTGCGCACACCCTCGGCGTCGCCGAAGAACTCGGCGTGGCGGAGCTGGTTGATCTTGTCCGGGCCGATCGACTGGGCCGCGAGGTGCTTCTTGTACCAGGCGATGTTGGCCGGGGAGGCGCCCAGGAACGCGACCCCCGCACCGGGGAACGTGATCTTGGAGGTCGAGGCGTAGAGCAGCACGCGGTCCGGGTTGCCGGCCTCGGCGGCCAGGGCGAGCGCGGGCGCGGACTCGGTCTCGACGTCCGTGAGGTGGTGCACCGCGTACGCGTTGTCCCACATGATGCGGAAGTCGGGCGCAGCGGCGGGCATCGACACGAGGCGCTGGGCGACCTCGCGCGAGACCACCGAGCCGTCCGGGTTCGCGTAGGTCGGCACGACCCACATGCCCTTGATGCTCGGGTCGGCCGCGACGAGGGCCGCGACGGCCTCGGCGTCGGGACCGTCGGCCGTCATGGGGACGGTCACCATCTCGATGCCGAACGCCTCGCACAGCGCGAAGTGCCGGTCGTAGCCCGGGACCGGGCACACGAACCGGACCTTCTCCTCGCGGGACCAGGGGCGCTCGGAGCCGGGCAGACCGAACAGCATCGCGAACGCGAGCGTGTCGTGCATGAGCGTGAGGCTCGCGTTGCCGCCCGCGAGGAGCTGGGCGACGGGGACGTCGAGCAGCTCGGCGAAGATGCGGCGGATCTGCGGCAGGCCGTCGAGCCCGCCGTAGTTGCGCACGTCGGTGCCGTCGGCGTCGGTGACCGTTCCTGCGCCCGGCAGTGCCAGGAGGGCGTCGGAGAGGTCGAGCTGCTCGGCGGAGGGCTTGCCGCGCGTCAGGTCGAGCTTCAGGCCGAGGGACTGCAGGTCAGCGTAGGCCTGCTGCCACTCGGCGAGGCGGGTGGAGGTGTCAGAGGCAGGAGTGGTCACCCTCCGGACTCTACCGATCTGCGGCGAGCTGCGTCAGGGCGTCACGTAGAGCGGCCATCCCGAGGTCGAGGTCTGGACGCTCGATCACGAGCGGGGGCGCGAGCCGGATGGTCGAGCCGTGCGTGTCCTTGGCCAGGACACCCCGCGCGAGCAGGGCCTCGCACAGGTCGCGGCCCGTCCCGCGGGCGGGGTCGAGGTCGATCCCGGCCCACAGCCCCACGCCCCGCACGCCCGTCAGCAGCCCCTCGTCGACGAGGCTCCCGAGGCGTGCGTGCAGGTGCCCGCCCAGGTCGCGCGTGCGGGACTGGAGCTCGCCCGTCTCGAGGAGCCCGACGACCGCGAGGCCCACCGCGCACGCGAGCGGGTTGCCCCCGAACGTCGACCCGTGCGTCCCGGGGGTCAGCACGTCGAGGATCTCGCGACGCCCGACGACCGCCGAGACCGGCACGACGCCACCGCCCAGGGCCTTGCCGAGCGTCACGAGGTCCGGCCGCACGTCCCACAGCTCGCACGCGAGCGTGGTCCCGGTCCGGCCCAGGCCGGACTGGATCTCGTCCGCGATCAGCAGGACGTCGCGCTCGTCGCACACGCGGCGCAGCGCGGGCCAGTAGTCGTCGGGAGGCACGACGACGCCGGACTCTCCCTGGATCGGCTCCATGAGGACGGCGACCGTGGTCTCGTCGATCGCGTCCGCGACGGCACGGGCGTCGCCGTAGGGCACGAGGCGGAACCCGGGCGTGAACGGGTCGTACCCGTCGCGCGCGTCGGGGTCGTCGGAGAAGGACACGATGGTCGTGGTGCGCCCGTGGAAGTTCCCGTGCCCGACGACGATGCTCGCCCGCCCGGCCGGCACGCCCTTGACCTCGTAGCCCCACTTGCGGGCGACCTTGATCGCGGTCTCGACGGCCTCGGCGCCCGTGTTCATGGGCACCATCACGGCGCTGCCGGAGTCGCCCGGGGCGCCCTCCTCGCCCGCCCGTCCGGCCGGCGTGCCGGGGTCGGCGCCCTGGACGAGCGGCCCGATCAGCCGGGTGAGCCGGTCCGCGAACGGGTGCAGCAGGTCGTGGTCGAACGCGCGCGACGTGAGGGTGACGCGCCCGAGCTGCTCGGTCGCGGCCGCGATCAGCCCGGGGTGGCGGTGCCCGAAGTTCAGGGCCGAGTACCCCGCGAGCAGGTCGAGGTAGCGACGGCCCGCGACGTCGGTGACCCAGGCGCCCTCGCCCGTCGCGATCGTCACGGGCAGCGGGTGGTAGTTGTGCGCGAGCGAGTCGCGACGGTCCGTGCGGGTGCCCGACGGCGCCGCTCCCGACGCGTGGGCCCGTGCGGCGTCGGCGGTGTCCGGGCTGGTCGCGGGCGCGGGGGCCGCCTGGCTCTGGGCGTTCACGGCCGGATCTCCAGGGTGCAGCACTTGGAGCCGCCGCCCCCGCGCAGGAGCTCGGACGTGTCGATCCCGACGGTCTCGTAGCCTCGCTCGGCCAGGGCCGCCGCGAAGCCGGTCGCCGCGGGCGTGTGGATCACGTGCAGCCCGTCGCTCACGGCGTTGAGGCCCAGGACCAGGGCGTCGTCCTCGGTCGCGTGGTGGGCTTCGGGGTAGCGCGCGGCCAGGAGCTCCTGGGACGCGGGGGAGAACGCCGGCGGGTAGTAGGCGACGTCGACCGTCACCTCGGCGGGGCGAGCGTGCGTGAGGTGCGGGGCGACGCGCGGGGGAGCGGCGCCGTCGGGCAGGGGGGAGAGGAGCGGCGGCGGTGTGCCGCCCGGCGCGACGCGCGCCGTGCCGTCGCTGCCGTTGCCGCCCTCGCTGCCGCGCAGCACCACGAGCGCGGTGTCGAGGTGGTAGAAGCGGGGGTCGACGAGCTCGAGCGTGAGGACCTCGCGGCCCCACAGGTCGGCGGCCTCCTGGTGGGCGCTGACCTCGGTGCGGAAGCCCGTGCCCGCGAGGACGACGTCGCCCGCGACGAGCAGGTCGCCCTCGCCCTCGTTGACGTGGTCGGCCGAGTGGGTCACGTAGCCGCGGTCGGCGAACCACTTGAGGTAGGCGGGGCCCTCGGGGGCGCGCTCGGGGTGGCGGAACAGGGCCGAGTAGACCAGGCCGTCGACGACGGTCGCGCCGTTGGCCGCGTAGACCATGTCGGGCAGGCCGGGCTCTGGCTCGATGAGGTCGACCTGGTGCCCGAGGTCGAGGTACACGTCGCGCAGGCGCTCCCACTGGGAGACGGCGAGCGCGGTGTCGACGGGCCGGGCGCGGTCCATCCACGGGTTGATCTCGTAGCTGACGGTGAAGTACGTGGGGCGGCACATGAGGTAGTGCCGGGGGACCTGCGTGGGTCCCGGGATGCTGGTCGTCATCTGCGCCTCTGGGGTCTGGGTGGGCGTGGGACGTGCGACGGTGCGGGGTGTGCGTCGTTGCACGGTGTCTGCTGCGGGACCCCGGGTCGCGAGCCGGTCCGAGGCCTTCCCGTCACTGTACGACCTGGACGGTCACTTGGGTGGTCGGCGGACCGGCCCCGGAACACGATCGAGATCAGGGGTTGACTATCGATACGTCAACGATATATCTTTAACTCATCGACGCAGAGAGTGCGGAAGAACGCACCGCGTCGAGGACCCGGATGTCAGGCCGAGGGCCCGTCGGAGGACCGACGAGAACCCGCCGGCACCCGCCACCCGAGCCCAGCGCTCGGACGCCCCGCGAAGGGGCTCCCCAGACACAGCCGACTCATCACAGGAGACACCACATGCGTACCCCCCACCAGCACCCAGATGCTTCCCGTCCGCCCCGCGACCGTTCCGGTCGCGCAGGCGCCTTCGACTCCTTCGAGGGCCGACCCCGTCGCCGACGCGACGACTTCCCCGCCGCCGGAGAGGGCTTCGGCCCGGACTTCGGTGCCGACCTCGGCGGCCCGCGCGGTCGCCGCGGCGGCCGACCCGACGGCCCCGGCCGTGGCGAGCCCGGGCGTGGCGACGCGCCCCGTCGCGGGCCCGAGGGCTCGGGCCGTCCCGGGCGTGGCCCCGACGGCCACCACGGTCACCCGGGCCACCACGAGCACCACGACCACGACGGACCCGACGAGCGGTTTGACGACCGGTTCGAAGGACGCGGGCCCCGTGGGCACCGCGGCGGACCTGGCGGCGGCCCTCGCGGCCACCGCGGTCCCGGAGGACGCGGCCCGGGCGGCCGCGCCGGGCGCGGCGACATCCGCGCTGCCGTCCTGCTCCTCCTGACCGAGGCGCCCATGCACGGCTACCAGATCATCCAGGAGATCGGCGAGCGCACCTCGGGTGCGTGGCGTCCGAGCCCCGGTGCGATCTACCCCGCGCTGAGCCTGCTCGAGGACGAGGGCCTCGTGACCATCACGGCCGAGGGCGGGCGCAAGCTCGCGAGCCTCACCGACGACGGTCGCACCTACGTCACCGAGCACGCCGACGAGCTGGGCTCTCCCTGGCAGGACGCGGCCGACGGCGGCGTCCGCCCGGCGCGGCAGCTCCGTGGCTCGCTCCAGCAGGTCGCCGAGGCGCTGCGGCAGGTCGCCCGGTCGGGCTCGGACGAGCAGGTGGCCCAGGCCGTCGCGCTCCTCGAGCGCACGCGCCGCGAGCTCTACCTGATCCTCGCGGGACCGGCCGACGCGCCGGTCGCCGAGACGCCTGACGCGGCGGAGACGCCGGACCAGGAGGCCTGACCCCCAGCGGTGCCGAGCATGCGGTCGGCGTCGGGATCCGCCCGGATCCTGGCGCCGACCGCCTGCCTCTGTGAACGTCGACCGCATGCTCGCTGCCGAGGCTGCGGGCGCCCTCGGCACCGACCCTCGGGTCGTGCCCGGACGAGCCGTCGGCGTCAGAGCCCGCGCGCGACGATCCGGTCCAGACGGCGCAGCGACAGCCGGATCATGAGGTCCAGCACGCGCGCGGCGAGCGGGGCCGTCACGGCCCGGGGCAGCGGACCGGCGAGGTACACGTCCTCCCACCAGGTCACGGCGCAGCGCGCCACGGGCTCGCGCGGGGTCGCGTCGGGCAGGTGATGAGCCGCGAGGGGCACGACGACGATCCCCGCCTCCCCGAGCAGCGCGGGCCCGAGCTTCAGGTACGTCGCGCGGCCCGCCTGGCCGCCGGGTCCGGGCGGCTCCCAGGCTGTGATCCGCATGCGGTCGGGGAAGCCCGGCGCACCCTGGGGTGCGAACGGCCCGGAGACCATGGTGAACTCGGCGCCGACCCCGGGCTTCCAGGCCGTCGCGTGGAGCGGTGAACCGTCCGCGCCGTGGAACGTGCCACGACTCAGGGGGACCCAGCGCGGGTGCGTCCGCACGTCCGCGACCAGGGCGAAAGCCCGCTCGGCGTCGAGGGGCAGGACGTGCGTGAGCTCGACGCGTCCCGGTCGTGCTGGGGTGCTCGGCCCGTCCGCTGCCGTCATGAAGACTTCTTGGGTCGGCGCCAGCGCACCGACCGGATGCCGCGCGGCGCACCGTCGGCGCCGGACCCACCGCGTGCCCGGCGGGCCGCTGCCCGTTCGGCCGCCTCGTCGACCACTCCGGGCCCGGCCCCGGGCACGGGGGCGTCGACCAGGCTGAGCCGGTCCGCGGGTGCGGGGACGAGCAGAGGGGGAGCGGCGCCGTCGGGCACCTCGATGACCTCCAGGACGGGCCGGAACGCCTGGGGCGGCGGACCGAAAGCCCGCCGGGACTGGCTGATCACGGTCTTCCCGAGCGCCCGCGAGCCCGCGACCCCCACGACGGCGCCCACGCCGAACGGCACGAGCCGCCCGATCGCCAGGCCGCCGTGCTTGACCAACTGCGTGCGCATGAACTTGTTCGTCAGGGCCTTGTTGACCTGCTTGAGCGTACTCGACGGCATGCTCGTCATGAGCACCTTGCCCCACGCGAGCGCCGACCCGCCCGACGCCTTCTCGACCGCCTGGGACCCCTTGTCCCCGAGGACCGAGGCCATGAGGAGGGCACGACGACGTGCGGCGTCGTCGACCTCGAAGCCGTACACGTCCGCGACCGCGAGCGAGAACGCGGCCGACGACCCGAAGAACGTCGCGACGTCGCTCGCGGTCAGGGCGATGCCCACGCCCGTGCCGACGGCCGGGAACGCCGCGGCGGCCCCCACCGCGCCGCCCGCGGTCCCGATGACCATGAGGTACTCGCGCTCGAGGATCCCGATGATCTGCGCGGGCGACGAGTGCGGGTTGCGGCGGCGCAGGCCGTCCACGTGCGCGTGGATGACCGACGACGGGATGGTGACGGCCTTGTCCAGGGCTGCGTCGAGCAGCGGCGTGCTGCGCAGGTCGCCCCAGTCGTCGGCGGTCTGTCCCTCGGGTGCGTCCTGGACCGCGGTCAGGTGCCCGTACTGCGGCTCCGGCCGGACGCTGTCCGACGTTCCCCAGACGGCCATCTGGGACTCGGTGTCCTTCTTCTTGCGACCCATCGGACGACTCCCTCCAGTGACGGCTGCTCTCCCTCGTGCCCCGGACCGCGGTGCCACGTGTCGACTACTCGCCGACCGCACCCACGACCGGGCCGAAGGTGTGCTCCACTGTCGCACCGTTCTTGACGGTACGCCCCACGGTGCACGTGGTCTCGATCGCGCGGTCGGCGACCTTGAGGAGGCGCTCGCGCGCGTCGTCCTCGAGGCCCGACAGGTCGATCTCGAAGTGCTCGGTGATGGCCGTGTAGCGGTCCTCGGCCATGTCCTTGGCGCCGTCGACGCGGATGGTCACCTGGTAGTCGTCGCCCAGGCGGCGCGCGAACGGCGCGTCGCTGCTCATGCCCGCGCACGCGGCCAGCGCGATCTTGAGGAGCTCGCCCGGGGTGAAGACCGCACCCTCGCTCGCCGGGCCGATCGACACGCTCGCGCCGCGCGCCGAGAAGCCGGTGTACGTGCGGGTGCCGGTGCGCTCGACCCACAGGGCGTCCGTCGGGGACGGCGACGACGTGGGGATCTCTTCGGCTGCGGCTGCGGTGTTCGTCATGCTGCTGATCTTCCCATCCTCGGGGTCGGCCCGGTCGGGGCGACCGGTTCCCGGACCAACGCCGCCGGGGGACCGCGCATTCCCCGGAGAGTGCTCAGGACGGAGCGTCGCCCCAAGTCTCTGACCGGCCGCTGGCGTCGACGTGAGCGAGGTGCTCGACGAGCCGGGTCCGCAGGTGGGCGATCGCCCGGGCGTCCTCCTCGGGGTGGTGGAGAGTGGTCGCGTGCCGTCCCGGGAAGACTTCCGCGAGCAGGGCGGCGCTCCACGTCGGTGGGCTGCTGCCGTGGGCGGTCTTCTCCCCGAGCCGGGACCGGAAACCGTCGAGCACCCCGTCGTCGCGTGCCGTCCCGAATCCCTCGACGAAGCTGCAGACCCGTTCGTACGTCTCGCGACCGACGAACATGCCCGGGCAGGCCAGCACGGTGTCGGTCATGTACTCCCAGGGCTGCATCTGCCGAGGCTAGCGTCGCGCGGTCACGGGGCTCGTTGGGGATCGCCAGATCGGCAGCGTCAGGTGAGGACGGCAGCTGAGAACGCCCTGGGTACGACCGCTCGGCGTGACGGGCGAGAGTGCCTGGGCGGCCTCCTAGGTGTTCGCCGAGGTTGTCGATCGGAGCGATTCTGGTCGTCGAGCCAGGACGGTGGACAGAGAACTGGTGGCATCGATCCACCATGCCAGTCGCGGGGCGATCCGTTCGGCTGTGCCGAGGATGCGGGTGTATTCCGCATTCAGGTCGTAGTGGATCAGCGGCTCGTGGTGAGCGATGCGGTTCCGGAGCTTGCGAATCTCGTCGATCTCCGCATGCAGGGTTTCCCGTCGCGCATTGCTGAACGCCTGCTTCAGTGCTGGCGCCCAGAGGGTTCTGTTGTACCCGTCTGCGAGCAACGACCACCAGAACCCCAGGCTGAGTTCGGCAACGATTCGTCCAGGAACGATCTCGCGGCCAGCCTTGGTGACTGCGCGCTTCGCAGAAGCGATGTTGCGCCTGGTGCTGTCAGTGAGACCGATCGAGTCCTGGTCGAACCAGGGGGAGTCGGCGGTGCCGAACGTCTTGCCAAGCTGGGAATCGATCGAATTTCGCAAGGCAACCTCGAAGTAGTGGATCGACGTGAACAGCGTCCCGGAGACGTCAAGGTTCCACTGGTAGAGCTCAAGCGCACGCTTCATGTTTCCGTCGCACTCGTCGGTGTACGTCGACAGTCGGGGCACCGACAGCAGGCGCACCATCTCGTCGCGTACGGGAGGGTAGATCGACACGCGGGCTCCGTCGCTCGGTGGTGTGAAATACCGAGACTAGCGGCATCGCCCGTCTAGGCGATCGTCGGGCCGTGTAGTAGATTCGGTGCACACAGAGAGCCCCGGGATCAACGGCCTACCCACCACGGTGAGGGAAACCCCCCGGGGCCTTGTGCTGTCCAGGCACAGGACGCGTCGGCTATCCGTTCCGTCGACCTCTTCTAGACTGGCACCCGTGGTCACCGTCAGCGACAGCTCCAGCGCGCCCAGCAGCTCACCCGTCCCGACGCCCTACGAGGACCTTCTCCGGCTCGTCCTGGAGACCGGGACGCACAAGTCGGACCGCACGGGGACGGGCACGCGCAGCGTGTTCGGCCACCAGATGCGCTTCGACCTGTCGCAGGGCTTCCCGCTCGTGACGACCAAGCGCGTGCACCTGAAGTCGATCGTCTACGAGCTGCTGTGGTTCCTGCGCGGCGACTCGAACGTGCGCTGGCTCCAGGAGAACGGCGTGAAGATCTGGGACGAGTGGGCCGACGAGGACGGCGAGCTCGGTCCGGTCTACGGCGTCCAGTGGCGCTCGTGGCCCACGCCCGACGGCGAGCACGTCGACCAGATCAGCCAGGTCCTCGACACGCTGCGCACCAACCCGGACTCGCGCCGCATGATCGTCTCGGCGTGGAACGTGGGCGAGCTCGACAAGATGGCCCTGCCCGCCTGCCACGCTTTCTTCCAGTTCTACGTGGCCGACGGCAAGCTCTCGTGCCAGCTCTACCAGCGCAGCGCTGACCTGTTCCTGGGCGTCCCGTTCAACATCGCGTCCTATGCGCTGCTCACGCACATGGTCGCGGCGCAGTCGGGGCTCGAGGTCGGCGACTTCGTCTGGACGGGCGGCGACTGCCACATCTACGACAACCACGTCGAGCAGGTGCGCGAGCAGCTCAGCCGTGAGGCCTACCCGGCCCCCACGCTGCGCCTGGCCCCGCGCGACTCGTTGTTCGACTACACGTACGAGGACGTCGAGGTCGTGGGCTACCAGCACCACCCGACGATCAAGGCCCCGGTGGCGGTGTGAGCCGTCCGGCTGTCGGACTGGTCTGGGCCCAGGCGCACGACGCCGCGGGACGTCCGGTGATCGGCGCGGGCGGCGTCATGCCGTGGCACCTGCCCGAGGACCTCGCGCACTTCCGCCGCGTCACCACGGGCCACCCGGTCCTCATGGGTCGCGTCACGTGGGACTCGCTGCCGCCGCGCTTCCGCCCCCTGCCGGGGCGGCGCAACGTGGTCGTCACGCGCCAGGAGGGCTGGGTGCCCGACGGCGCCGCTCACCCGGGCGCCCTCGGCACCGGCGTCGTGGTCGCCTCGTCGGTCGAAGAGGGGCTGGCGCGCGCGTCGGCCGCCGCCGAGGAGTCGGGCTCGGGGCAGGTCTGGGTCATGGGCGGCGCGCAGGTGTACGCCGCGACCCTGCCGCTCGCGGACCGCTGCGTGGTGACCGAGATCGACCTCGAGGTCGACGGCGACGCGTTCGCGCCGGCGCTCGCGGCCGGGCCGGACGGTGACTGGGAGCTCGGAGGGGTCGGCCCGGACGCTCCGGGTGCCCCGGACGGCGGCTGGCAGACCTCTGCGGCGGGGGTCCGGTTCCGGATGCTCACGTACGAGCGGCGGCGCTAGCCCGGTCGCGGGAGCCTGCGCGTGCGCTCGCGCGCACCCTGGTCGATCCTTGTCCTGCACGGGTGGCGCGATGACGCCCGCCCGCCGCGACCTGCGACCACGGAGGCCCCGCATGACGACCGAGACCACGCTCGCCGAGTCCTTCGACGGCCGGCGCTTCACCTACCGCCTCCCGCGCGTGTCGAGCATCGGCCCGGGAGACTTCGTGACGATCGGCGTGACGTTCCCGGAGACGGCCGAGCACCCCGGTGCGGCCCTGGTCATGGGGCAGGTCCTGACGCGGGCGACCAAGGCGGGGGACGCCGTCGGGCACGGGCGGATCCTCGGGGAGCTGCGCCCGGACGGCACGGTGGCCACGTCGGGGGGCGACCCGTTCACGTCGGACGACCTCGCCCCGGCCGGGGCGGGCGTGCTCGAGGCGCTCCAGGCGCGCGAGCGTGCGACGCTGCGGATCGGCGACCTGCACCACAGCCGCGGCAACGTGGACGCGCTGCTCCAGCCGCACCGTTTCAACCGGCACACGTTCCTGTGCGGGCAGTCGGGCTCGGGCAAGACGTACGCGCTCGGGGTCCTTCTCGAGCAGCTCCTCATCGACACCGACCTGCCCATGGTCATCCTCGACCCGAACTCGGACTTCGTGCGGATCGGCGAGCTGCTCGAGTCCGCGTCGTCCGAGGACGCCCAGCGCCTGCGCGAGCTCGACGTGCGAGTCCTGCGCAACGACGGCGAGCACCACCCCGTCACCGCGCGGCTCACCGCGATGGAGGCCGCGAGCCAGGCCGCGGTGCTCCAGCTCGACCCGCTGACGGACCGGGGCGAGTACAACACCTTCCTGCGGATGCTCGAGAGCGCGACGGGTCCGGGCGGCGTCGCGGGAGCGCTCGGCACTGCAGCCGGGCCGTCGGCGATCGCGACCGAGGGCATGCTCAACCCGCACTCGATCCCGTCGGCCCTGCGCGCCACGGGCGAGCCCGACGCGCTCCGGCTCGCCCAGCGCGTCGAGAACCTCGGGATCCTCGACTGGGACGTGTGGGCGGGCGTCGGGCAGTCCGTGAGCGAGGTGCTCGACGAGGGCCCCCGCGCGGTCGTGGTCGACCTCGGGAGCCTGCACACGCACGAGGAGCAGCTCGCGGTCTCGCTCGCCCTGCTCGACGAGCTGTGGGCCGACCGCGCCACGCGCAAGCCCCGACTGATCGTGATCGACGAGGCGCACAACGTGGTCTCGGCCGAGCCCGCGACCCAGCTCCAGCGGCTCACGACCGAGCGCGTGATCCAGATCGCTGCCGAGGGACGCAAGTTCGGGCTGTGGCTGCTGCTCTCGACGCAGCGGCCCTCCAAGATCCACCCCAACGTGCTCTCGCAGTGCGACAACGTGATCGTCATGCGCATGAGCTCTCCCGCCGATCTGGTCGAGCTCGAGGCCGTCTTCGGGTTCGCGCCGCCCGAGCTGCTCGCCGCGACCCCGTTCTTCCACCAGGGTGAGGCACTCATCGCGGGCGGGTTCGTGCCGGCCCCCGCGATCATCCAGATGGGCGCCCGGCGCACGGTCGAGGGCGGCTCGGACGTGCCCGTGCCGATGCCGGGCTAGACGCCCGCGTCGGCCCTCACGCTCGCGGCCCCGGGCCGGGTCGTCTCGACGGCCCGGCCCGTCCGTGCGCCCGCAGTGCCCGCAGCGCCCGCAGCGCCCGTCGTGCCCGGCGGCCGCGCAGCACCCGGCAGCCGCGCGACGACCGTCAGCCCGCCGCCCTCGCGCGGCTCGGCCGTGACCTCGCCGTCGTGCGCGGCGGCGACCGAGCGCACGATCGACAGGCCCAGCCCCACGCCGCCGCGCACGTACCCGCCGCGCCGGTCGGCCACGGCCCCGTCGCGCCCGAGCCGCCGGAACGGCTCGAACAGCGCCTCGACCTCGTACGACGGGACGACGGGGCCCGTGTTGGACACCGCGACCTCGACCGTCCCGCCCGGCCCGGGGCGCGTCGCGACGGCGACCCGGCCACCGGGTTCGTTGTAGCGCACGGCGTTGTCGACGAGGTTCTGCACCAGCCGTTCGAGCAGCACCGCGTCACCGAGCAGGGGGGTCGGGGCCGTGTCGAGGCGCAGGTCGACACCGGCGTCGCGCGCGGAGACCCCCGCGGTCGCGACGGCCTGCGCGGCGACCTCGGCCAGGTCCACGGTCTCGGTGACGATCGGGGCCCGGTCTGCGGCGGCGAGCGTGAGGAGCCCCTCGATGAGGCGCTCCTGGCGCGCGTTGACCGCGAGCAGCGTCGCGCCGAGGTGGCGCGTGTCCTGGTGCGTCTCCGGGTCGTCGAGCGCGACCTCCAGGACCGTGCGGCTGATCGTGAGCGGGGTGCGCAGCTCGTGCGAGGCGTTGGCGACGAAACGGCGTTGCCCGTCGAACGACCGGTCGAGGCGCTCGAGCATCGCGTCGAACGTGTCGGCGAGGTCCTTGAGCTCGTCGTCGGGCCCAGAGTGCGCGATGCGCTCGTGGAGGTTGGTGTCCGCGACGCGCCGGGCCGTGGCCGTGATCCGGTGCAGGGGCGCGAGCACGCGCGTGGACATGACCCAGCCGAAGCCCACCGCGAGCACGCCGATCCCGAGCAGCGCGACGACCGACCACGTGAGGACCGTGCGCAGGGTCCGGTCGCGGGCCTCCTGGTTGTTGAGCTGGACGACGTCGCGCAGGTCGGTGAGTGTCCCCGCGGTGTCGGAGTACGTCGCGGTGGGTGTCAGGTCCTCGACCGGGCTGCTGAGCGGGATGGCCTCGCCCGAGACCAGGGCGGCCGACGTGGAGGCGTCCAAGGTCGCGTAGAGGCCGGGGTCGGTCGCCTGGACGGCGCCCACCGCGATGCCGACCGAGTCGAGCGGCTGGCGGTCGATCGCGGCCGCGAGCAGGACGTACAGGACGGCGATGAGCACGGCCCCGGCAACCACGAAGGCCGCGGCGTAGACGGCCGTGAGGCGAGCGCGCAGCGTGGGGCGCAGCACGGGGCGCGGGAGCGGCCTCATGCGACCCGGTACCCGACACCCGTGACGGTCTCGACGAGCGAGGCGTCCTCGAGCTTGCGGCGCAGCTGCTTGATGGTGAAGCGCACGACGCCCGTGAACGGGTCGATGTTCTCGTCCCAGACCTTCTCGAGCAGGTGCTCGGCCGACACGGGCCGCCCGTCGGCGCGCAGCAGCTCCTCGAGCACGCCGAACTCCTTGCGCGACAGGTGCACGAACCTCCCCTCGCGGTAGACCTCGTGCCGGCTCGTGTCGAGGCGCAGGCCCGAGCGTTCGAGCACGGGCGGGGCAGCGGGGCGCGCCCGCCGGCCGAGGGCCCGGACGCGGGCACTGAGCTCGGCGAACGCGAAGGGCTTGACGAGGTAGTCGTCGGCGCCCAGGTCGAGCCCGTTCACGCGGTCCAGCACGCCGCCCGACGCCGTGAGCATGAGGACCCGCGCGTCGCCGCCCGAGGCCACGAGCGCCCGGCACACGTCGTCGCCGTGGACGCCGGGCAGGTCCCGGTCGAGCACGACGACGTCGTACGCGTTCACGTCGATCCGCGCCAGGGCCTCGTGCCCGTCGAGCGCGACGTCGACCGCCATCGCGAGCCGTCGCAGCCCCGTCGCGACCGCCTCCGCGATCAGCTCCTCGTCCTCCACCACCAGTACTCGCACCTGAGGAGCATGCCGGTGAGCACTGTGAGATCTCTGTGAGGGCGTGACTCACGGGGGTCTCACGGGCCGCCCGCTGAACTGTTCGTGCACCCCGTCCCCGAGGCCGTGCGGCCCCGGGGACCGACCACGACGTGAGGACGCACCATGACCATCCACCAGCCCCCGGCCCCGACCACGGGGCGCAGCAGAGCCCGCTCGCGTCGCAGCGCGGCGTCGGTCGCGTTCGTCGTCGCGCTCCTGTCGGTCACGCTCTCGGCGTGCGCGCCCGACGGCGCCCCGGACGTCGCGAGCGCGGGCGGAGGCAAGGGCGAGAACAGCCAGGCGAAGGACGGGAAGTCGTACGAGGAGATGACCGACGCCGAGCGCGACGACCTGTCCCGCAAGTTCGCGAGCTGCATGCGGGACAACGGCGTGGACATGCCGGACCCGGACTCCTCGGGCGCCGTCGCCCTCACGACCGAGTCGGGCGCCGACATGGACGAGATGGACAAGGCCTTCGAGGCCTGCAAGGAGTTCCTGCCCAACGGCGGTGAGCCCATGAAGCCGAGCCCCGAGGACCTCGAGTCGCAGCGCGAGTTCGCGAAGTGCATGCGCGAGAACGGCATCGACATGCCGGACCCCGACCCGAACGGTGGCATGACGCAGGCGCTCGAGGTGCCCGACGACGTCGACGCGTTCGACGCGGCGATCGAGGCGTGCAACGGCGAGGGCGGCGCGAGCCTCTCGGTCGGCGGCGCGGTCCCGGCGGGTGGCGAGTGAGCCGCCGGCGGCACGTCGCCCCGGGTGACAGCCCTCGGAGCGTCGAGGTCACCGGACCGGCCGACGCCGCACCGGAGGGCGCCGCGCCCCGACGGAGGCGTCGCCGCGGGGCGATCGTCGGCGGGGTCGCCGGCGCTGTGGTGATCGGCGCCGGCGCCGTCCTGGTCCTGGGCGGGTTCGGTCGGGGCGCGGAACCCGACCCGGCCGCGTCCGGGCCCGGTGCGACCGCGACCGTGACGCGCCAGACGCTCGTCGAGCGGAGCACCGTCAAGGGAGTGCTCGGGTACGGCGAGGCCGTCGTCCAGGGACATCAGGGTGCGGGCGGCGACGGCGGGGGAGGAGGCGGGACCGTGACCTGGCTGCCCGGGGTGGGCGACGTCGTCGACCGCGGGGGCGTCCTGTTCAAGGTCGACGAGCACCCCACGGTCCTGCTGCTCGGCAGCCTGCCGATGTACCGCGACCTGGGCGTCGACGCCGAGGGGGACGACGTGCGCCAGCTCGAGGAGAACCTCGCGGCGCTCGGCTACACGGGCTTCACCGTGGACGCGAAGTTCACCGCAGCGACCGCCAAGGCCGTGGAGAAGTGGCAGAAGGACCGCGGGCTCGAGAAGACGGGGAGCGTCGGCCCGGCGGACGTGCTCGTGGTCCCCGGTCCGGTGCGGGTCGACGCGCTCAAGGTGCGCGTCGGGGCACCGGCCGCGGCCGAGATCCTCACGACGACGGGCGTCGACCGGGCGATCTCGGTCGACCTCGACCTCGCCGACCGCGACCTGGCCGTCGAGGGGGGCGCCGTGAGCGTCGCGCTCCCCGGCGGCGGGTCGGCCGACGGCGTGATCACTGCCGTCGGGAGCCCCAAGATCGTCAAGGACGAGAGCGGCATGCCCGGGGCCTCCGACACGACCGTGGTCCCCGTGACCGTGACCCTCGCCGACGGGACCGAGGCCGACGCGGGGTCGGTCAAGGTCACGTTCGTCGCCGACGAACGGCCCGACGTGCTCACCGTGCCCGTCGCAGCGCTCCTCGCGCTCGCCGAGGGCGGGTACGGCGTCGAGGTCGTCGAGGGCGGCTCGACCCGTATCGTCGCCGTGACCACCGGGCTCTTCGCCGACGGGAACGTCGAGGTCACGGGCGACCTGGCCGAGGGTGACGTCGTCGGGATGCCGTCGTGAGCGCCGCGACCGTCGCGCTCGCGCCCTCCGCGTCCGTGCCCGGGCCGGGGACCCCGGAAGGCGGTGGCGGGCCCGTGGTCACGCTGCACCAGGTCTCGCGCGTCTTCCCCGGGGGCGTCGCCGCGCTCCGCGACGTCCACCTCGACGTCGCGCGCGGCGAGCTCCTCGCGATCGTCGGGCCCTCGGGGTCGGGCAAGTCGACCATGCTCAACGTGATCGGCACGCTCGACCGGCCCACCTCGGGGCACGTCATGATCGACGACTTCCTCGTCGAGGACCTCGACGACCGCGAGGTGTCCGCGCTGCGCGCGAGCCGCATCGGGTTCGTGTTCCAGCACTTCCACCTGGCCGTCGGGGTCTCGGCGCTCGACAACGTGGCCGACGGCCTCCTGTACCGCGGGGTGGGGCGGCGCGAGCGGCGTCGTCGCGCGGCGGAAGCGCTCGAGCGGGTAGGACTGGGGCACCGGCTGACGCACCGGCCGCACGAGCTGTCGGGCGGGGAGAAGCAGCGGGTCGCGATCGCCCGCGCGGTCGTCGGCGACCCGCCTCTGCTGCTCGCCGACGAACCCACGGGCGCGCTCGACACGGTCGCCGGGGCCGGCGTCATGGACGTGCTGCGCGGGCTCAACGCGGCCGGCACGACCGTCGTCATCATCACGCACGACCGCGATCTCGCGGCCTCGCTGCCGCGTCAGGTCGTGATGCGCGACGGCGCGATCGTCGCGGACGTCTCGGGCCCGGCCCGCGAGGGCCGGGGGACCGTCTTCGACGCGTCGCCGGGAGTCCTCGGCGCGGTGCCGGACGGCGTGGCCGCAGGCCACCCGACCGACGCGTCGACCGAGGAGGCGTCGTGCTGACCGTGCTGCGCCCGGCCCGGCTCGCAGCCCCCGACGTGCTCCGCGTCGGTGCGACCGGTCTGCGCACCCGCCCGCTGCGGGCCGTCCTGTCGGCGCTGGGCATCGCGATCGGCATCGCGGCCATGGTCGCGGTCGTCGGGATCTCGAGCTCCTCGCGCGCCGAGCTCGACCGGACGCTCGCGACCCTCGGGACCAACCTGCTGCGGGTGGCTCCGGGCACCGACCTGTTCGGGGAGGCGGCCAGCCTCCCGCCCGAGTCCGTCGAGATGGTGCGCCGGATCGCGCCCGTCGAGACGGCGACGTCGGTCGCGCTGCTCAAGGCCAAGGCGTACCGCACGGACCTGGTCCCGGCCGGTGAGTCGGGCGGGATCGGGGTGTACGCGACCGACCTCGACCTGCTCGAGTCGATCGGGGGGAGCGTGGCCCAGGGCGCGTGGCTCACCGAGGCGACCTCGCAGTTCCCGGCCGTCGTCCTGGGGCACACGACCGCCGAGCGGCTCGGGATCTCGGCCCCGGACCCGGCCGTCAAGGTCTGGATCGGCGGCGAGTGGTTCACGGTCGTCGGGATCCTCGACCCCGTCCCCCTGGCTCCCGAGGTCGACCTCGGGGCCCTCGTCGGGCGCGAGGCCGCGGCGGAGTACCTCGGCTGGGACGAGCTGCCGACGACGATCTTCACGCGGACCCGGGAGGACGCCGTCGAGCAGGTGCGCAGCGTGCTCGGCCCCACGGCCAACCCGCAAGCGCCCAACGAGGTCGACGTCTCGCGCCCCTCGGACGCGCTCGCGGCCCAGCAGGCGACGGACGAGGCGTTCACGGGTCTGCTCGTCGGGCTCGGCGCGGTCGCGCTGCTCGTGGGCGGGATCGGGGTCGCCAACACCATGGTGATCTCGGTGCTCGAACGACGGGCGGAGATCGGGCTGCGCCGCTCGCTCGGGGCGACGCGGGGGCAGATCCGCGGGCAGTTCCTCGTCGAGTCCCTGGTGCTCTCCCTCATGGGAGGGGCCGCCGGGGTCCTGATCGGCGTCGGCATCACGGCCGGGTACGCCACCTCGCAGGGGTGGCCCGTCGCCGTGCCGCCCGTCGTCGCGGCCGGAGGGCTCGTCGCGACGCTCGCGATCGGGGCCGTCGCCGGCCTCTACCCCGCGGTGCGGGCGGCGCGCATGGCGCCGACCGAGGCGCTCGCGGCGGTCTGACCAGGTGGGGTGCCGGGCCTCGGGTCCGGCACCCCACCGTCGACAGCCCGGCGGGATGGGACGCCCGGGCCGGCGCACCGTAGAGGCCGTAGTGTCCCGACACATGCTCACGCGACCGGACCGACACCTCACCGTGACCTGGCTGGGTGCGGTGATCCTCGCCGTCGGGCTCGCTGCGTGCAGCGCGGGGACCGGCGACGAGGCCACGTCGCCGAGCGCCGAGCCCGCTCCGGCCGTGACCCCGCCAGGGCCCCCGGCCGGTGCGGACACCAACCCGTTCCTCGCGGGCGCCCCCGCGGCGGACCCGGACATGCAGTCGGTGCACGCCGCCGACGCGCTCCGGGCGAGCGACCCCGACGGGGCCGCCGCGCTCGACGTCATCAGCGAGGTGGGGGCGTCCCTGTGGGTCGGGGACTGGTTCGACCCCGCCGCGGCGCAGGCGCTCGTGCACGACTACGCGACCGCGGCCCACGCGGCCGGACGCACGGGCGTCGTCACGATCTACGCGATCCCGGCCCGGGACTGCGGCTCGTTCTCCGACGGCGGCCTCACGCCCGAGGAGTACCCGGACTTCGTCCAGGCCGTCGCCGACGGGCTGCGGGGCACCCGGACCGCCGTCGTCCTGGAGCCCGACGCGCTCGCCGACCTCGGCGCGTGCGACGCGCAGGGCGACCGGGCCGGGCTGCTGCGGCAGGCGACCGCGGCGCTCGCGGACGCCGGCGCGAGCGTCTACCTCGACGCCGGGAACTCGGCGTGGATCGACGCGCCGACCATGGCCGACCGCCTGCGGCAGGCCGGGATCGAGGACGCCCGCGGGTTCGCGACCAACGTCTCGAACTTCCGCACCACGTCCGACGAGCGTGCGTACGGCGACGAGCTCGCCGCGCTGCTCGGCACGCACTACGTGGTCGACACGTCGCGCAACGGGCTCGGGCCCCTGGGCGACGGGCCGCTCGACTGGTGCAACCCTGCGGGGCGCGCGCTCGGTGAGAAGCCCGCAGCGGTCGACGACGGCAGCGCCCTGGACGCGTACCTCTACGTCAAGGTCCCCGGGGAGTCCGACGGCGAGTGCGACCGCGGCGACCCGGCCGCCGGTCAGTTCTGGCCCGAGTACGCGATCGGGCTGGTCGAGCGCGCGGGCGGGTAGGGCGGCCGGGTCGGTGGCTGGTTGGGCGGCCGGTCGCGGCGTGCCCGGGGTGGACGCGGGGTGGGCGCGGTTGGGACAGTCCGGGGCCGGGACGCTAGGCTGTCGGGCGTCCCACCGGGCCCGATCCTCCGTGTTCGCGCCCACGCGCCTGTAGCTCAGGGGATAGAGCACCGCTCTCCTAAAGCGGGTGTCGCCAGTTCGAATCTGGCCAGGCGCACCACCGTTCCCGTGGCACCATGCCCGATCCGCGCGGTCTACCGCTCGTCGCGCCGCTCGACCGACGTCCTCGTCGCCTCCGGCGCCCGGTCCCGCGCCACCACCCGCTCGGCGAACTCCTCGACCGCTGCGACGACCGCGTCGAACCTCATCGAGTGGAACAGGTCGAACCCGTGCTGCGCACCGGGCAGCTCGGCGTACACGACCGGCGATGACGAGACCCCCCGCAGGTGCCGCACGAACCGTCGCGCCCCCTCGACCGGCACCAGGGTGTCCTGGTCGCCGTGCACCACGAGGAACGGGGGAGCGTCGGGCCGCACGTAGTCGGTCGGCGACGAGTCGACGGCCAGGTCGCGACCGCTGCCGTAGTACTCGCCGAAGTAGCCGTAGAGGCAGACCACCCCGACCACGGACGTGTCGGCGCCCTCGAACCCGGGCTGGAACCGGGCGTCTCCCGGGGTGAGCGCCGCGAGCGCCGCGAGGTGCGCGCCGGCCGAGCTGCCTGCGACGACGACACGAGCGGTGTCGGCCCCGTGCTCGGGGCCGTGCTCGCGGACCCAGGCCAGCACCTGCTTGGCGTCGACCAGGTGGCCGGGGAAGTTCGTCGTCGGGCGCAGTCCGTAGTTCGCGCTCACGCACACCCAGCCGTGGCTCGCGAGGCGCGAGAGCATCGCCCGGGCCTCGAGCTCCTTGCGCCCGCTCACGTACCCACCGCCGTGGAAGTACACGAGCGTCGGCCCGTCGGGCGGGCGCGACCGGGGGCGGTACACGTCGAGCCGGTGCTGCGCGCCGTCGCCGTACGGCAGGTCACGCACGCGCACGACGTCGCGTCGCCGTACCGCGAACGGGGCCAGCAGGATCCGGCGCCAGGGCAGCCCGCGCGCCGTGACGGCTCCCGGCGCGGTCGCGAGTCCCGCGACGAGCGTGCGGTCGAGCGCGGGCACCGCGCGCAGGCCACGTCGCGCGACCACGACGAGCCCGACCGCGGTCAGGACGGCCAGGGCGAGCCCGACACGGCCGGCGGGCGTCGCGCCGTCGCCGTCGACGACCGCGATCACCGACAGGGCGGTCAGCGCGGCCAGCATGACGAACGGCTGCTCGTTCACCAGGACGCTCAGGCGAAAGCTCAACCGTCCCAGCCCGGGCGGCCGGCGGGCGGGGACCAGGGACGTCGTGGTGCAGCACGCGAGCAGCAGCACCGGGACGAGGTACCCGATCGCCATGGCCCGCTCCTTCGCCGCCCGCGCGCGGACGCGTCGTCGTCCGCGTCTTCCGGTCTACACCGCCGGGCCCGACGGCGCGCGGGCAGGTCCGGACGACCGGACGCCGCGGCCGGCCAGCCGGGGTGGGCTGACGGCCACGGCGTCAGGTTCTGTCCTCCCGTCGGTCAGCTGCTCAGCGCCGCGGTCGGCGAGGTGCGGGACGCGCGCACGGCGGGCAGGACGCCCGCGACCGCCCCCACGAGGATCGTGACGACGACCCCCAGCACGGGGACCTCGGGGGGGATCGCGAGACTCCACCCGTTCGTCCTGGCGACGACGGCCGTGATGACCCACCCGAGGACGGCTCCGGCGACCCCGCCGAGGGCCGAGAGCAGCATCGCCTCGAAGAGGAACTGCACCCGGATGTGCTTGCGCGTGGCGCCCAGGGAGCGCCGCAGACCGATCTCCTGGCGCCGTTCCAGGACCGAGATGACCATGGTGTTGGCCACCCCGATCCCACCGACGAGCAGGGCGATCGAGCCCACCCCGACCAGGAGCCCGGTGAAGGCCTGGTCGACCGTGTTCTTCGCGGCGAGGGCGTCCGAGGGGCGGCTGACCTGCACCTGGCTCGGCGAGTCGGGGTGGATCGTCGGCGGCAGAAGCTTGCGCACCTGGGCGACGCTCTCCTCCGTGGACCGCTCGTAGATCGTCGTCGGCGCACCGTCGTGGTCGAAGAGGTCGGAGGCGATCGGTTCGCCGACGAGTGCCGTCGAGTCGAGCTCCGGGGCGAGGGGCGACGACTCGAGGATGCCCACGACGGTGAACGGGTGACCGCCCACCCACACGAGGCTGCCCACCGTGCCGATCCCCAGGCGTTCGGCCGTCCCGCGGCCCAGGACGACGGCCGGGTACTGCGCGGTCGACTCGTTGAGCCACGACCCGTGCATGAGCCGGGCACCGGTCGCCTCGAGCAGGTCGAGGTCGGCGGCCGCCACGGTCAACCCTCCGGTGCGGCCGGGATCGACCTCGGAGCTGCGGAAGATCGTGATCGTGTCGAGCGTGCCGATCGAGCTCACGTGCAGGACGTCCGGGATGCGCCGCACGAGCGCGACCGCGTCCGGTGGGAGGGGCGCGTCCTGGCCGAGGACGTCCGTGCCGGCCGTGACCGTGAGCAGGTTGGTACCCAGCGCGGACAGCTTGTCCTTGATGAGCGCCTGGCTCGAGGTCGAGATGCCGATCACGGAGATCATGGCGGCGATACCGATCGCGATGCCCAAGGACGAGAGGATCGCGCGCATGGGGCGGGCGCGCAGCCCGTGCAGGCCGAGGCTGAAGAGGTCGCCGGGCCGGAGCCTGGAACGGCGGTCGAGGCTCATCGGCTGTCCTCCCGGTCGTCGGAGAGGATCCTGCCGTCGCGGATGCGGACCTGCCGGGGCAGGCGGTCGGCGAGCTCCTGGTCGTGGGTGATGACCACGACCGTGGTCCCGGACCTGTTCAGGTCGTGGAGGATCTCGACGACGCCCTCGCCGGAGGCGGTGTCGAGGCTGCCGGTCGGCTCGTCCGCCAGGAGCAGGCGAGGTTCGCCGACGACGGCGCGCGCGATCGCGACGCGCTGGCGCTCTCCGCCCGACATCTGCCGCGGGTGGTGGTGCAACCGTGCGCCGAGGCCCACGCGTTCGAGAGCAGTGCGCGCCCGGCGACGGCGCTCGCGGGGCGCCAGGCCGGTGTACAGCAGACCGGTCGCGACGTTGTCGAGGGCCGTGACGCCGTCGGACAGGTGGAACTGCTGGAAGATGAACCCGATCGTGTAGGCCCGCAGGGCCGAGAGGCTCGCGTCGCTCATGGCGGTCACGTCGTTCCCGGCGATCCTGGTCGCGCCCGAGGACGCGCGGTCCAGGGACCCGATGATGTTGAGCATGGTCGACTTGCCGGACCCGCTCGGGCCGACGATCGCGACCATCTCACCCTCGTCGATCTTCAGGGTGACTCCACCGAGCGCGACCGTCGGTGGTGACCCGTAGGTGCGGGTCACGTCCTCCAGGTCGATGATCGCTGTGCTCACTTGGCCACCACGATCGTGTCGCCCACCTCGAGGTCGCCCCCGGTCACCTCGACCAGGCCGTTGGCGAACGTGCCGAGCTCGACCGGCACCAGGTGCGTGCTGTCGCCGTCCGAGGTCTCGACGGCGAAGCCGCCCCCCGGCTGCGCGAGCAGGGCCAGGACGGGCACGGTCAGCACGTCGGTCGCGCGGGTCCGGGTGAGCACGAGCGTGACGGCGACGTTGTCGAGAGACTCGGCCGCAGCCGGGTCGTCGAGCGTGAGGGTCACGGGCACCTTGAGCGTCTTGTCGTCGCCGCCCTCCTGCTCGACCGGCGCCCCCACCTCGGCGACCGTTCCCGTCGTGGAGACGCCTCCCGGGAGGGTGATCGCCACGTTGGTGCCGACGGGGGCGATGGGTGCCTGTGCCTGGTCGAGGAAGGCCTGGACCTGCTTGTCCGGTCCCGTGACGGAGAGGATCTCGGGACCGGCGGTGTCGCCGACCTGCGCCTTGTGCGACTGCACGCGGACGTCGACGAGCGAGAAGACGACCCGGCCCAGGTCGATCGTGCCGGTCTGCTCGACCTTCAGCGACTTCTGCCACTTCTTGATCGCGGCCGTCGTGCTCTCGCTGAACGTGGAGTCGGGCTTCGCGACGAAGAAGCCCAGCTGGGCGAGGTTCTGCTCGAGCTGGAGGACGTCGTTCCCCGGGGACATCCCGGCGGTGAACGCGCGCCAGGCGGGCAGGGGCCCTCGCAGCAGGGTCACGGGGAGGTCGTCGATCCGGAACAGCTCCTGGCCCACGGTGACCACCGTGCCCGGTGCGGGGAGCCCGGTGATCACCCCGGTGAGCTCCGTCCCCAGGTCGCGTTGCGCGTTGTGGGCCAAGGTGCCCTGGGTCCGGACCTGCTCCGTGAGGTCACCCCGGTTCACGGTGACGGTCTCGAGCTCGAGCCGGGTGCTCGTGGGGTCGGGGGCCGCGGGCGGACGCGTGAGAGCGACCACGCCGACGACGGCCGCGACGGCTGCGAGGGCGCCGAGGGTCGTCAGGATCCAGCGTCGTGCTCGGTGCGGGCGGGCGGTGGTGGTCGCCGAGGACTGGTCGGTGGTGGTGGGAGCGCTCACTGGACGGCTTCCTGGCTCTTGGCGTAGCAGGTGTCGACGACGTCGGGGTCGATCTCAGGACCGAGCGCCTCGCTCATGCCCGATCCCTTGACGGGGTCGGGGTAGTCGTAGCCGGCCTCGCGCATGCACGCGGCGAATGCCAGCTGGGCCTCGAACATCTCGTCCTCGGACGGCATGTTCTCGTCGACGGGGGCCTCGCCGATCTCGTCGATGCAGGCCGTGTACTCGGTGTCGAACGCCGCCGACTCCTCGCTCGTCATCGACGGCGTGCTGCCACCCCCCTCGCTCATGGCGACGAGGTCGTAGCCGGCGTCGAGCATGCAGTCGTCGACGTCCTGCCGCCATTCCTCGATGGTCATCTTGGCGGCTCCCGTGTCGAGCTCGGGGTCGGCGTCCGCAGCGGGGGAGCAGGCCGAGACCGCGAGGAGCAGGCCCGTCCCGAGGAGCGCGGTGAGGGAACGGATGGTCGTCGTGCGCACAGTGTTGTCCTTTCGTCGCGTCGAGGTCGGGCGACCTGACGTGCTGCGCCGATCTCATCAAGCCCTTGGTTGCGGAAACGTAAGGTCCGCGCCTTACCTCGACGCAACCTTCTCCGTGGTCTCCTGAGGGAGATGGATCGGCGAGGCGCCGCGAACGGGCTTCCTGAGCGAAGGAAGAAGGGTGGACACGCACGTGAGAGTGCTGATCGTGGAGGACGAGGAGTACCTGGCCGACGCCGTCCGGGCACGTCTGGCCATGGAGGCGATCGCGGCCGACGTGGCCCCGGACGGCGACGCGGCGCTCCTCGCCGTCGACCTGTACGACTACGACGTGGTGCTGCTCGACCGGGACATCCCCGGCGTGCACGGGGACGAGGTCTGCCGGCGCCTGGCGGCCGACCCTGCCGGGCCCGCGGTGCTGATGCTCACGGCAGCGGGGACCCTCGACGACCGTGTGGACGGGCTCGGCCTCGGGGCCGACGACTATCTGTCCAAGCCGTTCGAGTTCCCCGAGCTCATCGCCCGGCTCCGCGCCCTCAACCGGCGCAGCTTCACGTCCCGGCCTCCGGTGCTCGAGCGACGCGGAGTCCGCCTGGACCCGTTCCGCCGCGAGGTCACGGTCAGGGGTCGGCGCGTCACCCTGACCCGGAAGGAGTTCGCGGTGCTGGAGCTGCTCCTGGCGGCCGACGGAGCCGTGGTCAGCGCGGAGACGCTCCTGGAGAAGGCCTGGGACGAGAACGCCAACCCCTTCACGCACGCCGTCAAGGTGACCATCAGCACGCTGCGGCGCAAGCTCGGCGACCCGGGGGTCATCACGACGGTGCCCGGTGCGGGGTACGTGATCAGCGATGACTAGCCCGCGGCCCACCCCGCCGCCGTCGGACCTCGACGGCGGGGAGCCGGTGACGAAGCGCTACCGCCTGACGGTGCGCGCGCGGCTCGCACTGACCTACTCGGCGCTCCTGACGGGGGCGGGCATCGTCCTGCTCGCGATCGTCTACGTCTTCATGCGCTACGTCCCCACCTACGACTTCGCCGCGGCCACGACGGCGTCCACCGACGCGGCCTCGGTCGCCCCCGGGGGCTCGCTGGTCCCCACCGACGACCCGACGGCACCGGCAGCGGTGGTCGTCCCCGCGTCCGAGCTCCTGGTGACGTCGAGCGAGCAGCTCCTCAACCTCCTGCTCGTGACCTCGATCGTCGTGCTCGTCGTCCTGGCGGTGCTGGGCACCGCGGTCGGCTGGGCGGTGGCGGGCCGGATGCTCCGGCCGTTGCAGGACATCAACTCGGCCGTGCACCGGGCGAGCGAGGGCGACCTGGCGCAGCGGATCCGGTTGTCCGGACCCCGGGACGAGATCTCGGAGCTCGCCGAGAGCTTCGACGAGATGCTCGATCGCCTCGACCGGTCCTTCACGGCCACGCGCCGCTTCGCGGCCAACGCCTCGCACGAGCTGCGGACCCCGCTCGCGACGACCCGGGCCATGCTGGACGTCGCCCTGGCCCAGCACGACGACCCGGAGGAGAGGGTCGTGTTCGACCGCCTCCGGGTCATGAACGAACGGAACATCGAGACAGTGACGGCCCTGCTGGACCTGGCCAGGATCGACTCGTCGCCACCGCGCCTCGAGCAGTTCGACCCGTCCAGGGTCGTCGCCCAGGCGATCGAGTCGTGCGCCGAGGAGGCAGCGGCCCACGACGTGCGGATCGAGCACCGGCTGACCGAGACGACCATCGACGGCGAACCCGTCCTGCTCCGCCAGCTGGTCACCAATCTTGTGCAGAACGGGATTCGGCACAACGAGCCCGGCGGATTTCTCGCGGTCGAGGCCGCCCCGTCCGACGTTCCGGGGGGATGGGAGATCGAGGTCGTCAGCTCCGGCCAGGTCCTCGATCCCGAGGCCGTCGAGAGATTCACCGATCCGTTCATGAGAGGAACCGGGCGCACGAGGAATGCGAGCTCGGCCGGACAGGGACTGGGGTTGTCGATCGTCGCGGCGATCGTCGACCGGTTCCGGGGCGAGCTCCGGCTCGCGCCGCGCCAGGGCGGGGGCCTGCGGGTGAGCGTGGTCCTCCCGCCGGCCCGCAGCGTGAACGGCGAGCACCCGCGGTCCATGACGTGAAGAAGGTGATCCGGTGCCCGGGTCGCCTCGCCGGACCTGCCCCTCCCGACGAGGGGCAGGTCCGATATCGAATTCCAGAGCGGTCTCTTTCCGGGCAGCCTTGACAAAGGCGTCAGGAATGTTCGCCCCAGGATCCGTGGCGAATTCTCCAGGTGTTTCTTCCGGAGGTGCACGGCTTCTTCCGTGCACCGTGCCCGCGCGGTCGGTCCATCTGCTGATCGCGCATTGTCCGCGAGAAGCCGCACCCGCACGTGCAGCGGGCACCACGCCCCTAGGCTGGAGGCGCCCCGGGGATGGCCGGGGCCACTGCCTGAAGGGCCGCACGCATGAGCGACGTTCTGCACGACGACCAGACCCTCGACCCGCTGACCGTGAAGGGCTTCCGGCACAGCCGTCAGTGGGTGTTCGGCACCATGCTGTTCTCGGCGTTGGTCAGCCTGACCGCGTCGTTCGTCCTGTCCTACGACGCGGTGCTCCTTGCAGCGAACCCGACGGCCGAGCTCTCGTGCAACGTCAACGAGGTCCTGTCCTGCGGCGCCGTGGGGGTCGCGTGGCAGTCGTCGTTGTTCGGCTTCCCCAACGCGTTCCTCGGGCTGATCGCCGAACCCGTGGTCATCACGATCGCGGTCGCGAGCCTCGGCGGGGTGCGGTTCCCGCGCTGGTTCATGTTCTCGGCGCAGGTCGTCTACACGCTGGGACTGATCTTCGCGTACTGGCTCTTCTACCAGTCCATGTTCGTGATCGGCGCGCTGTGCCCCTGGTGCCTGCTCGTCACGCTCTCGACGACGCTCGTCTTCATGACGCTCCTGCACTGGAACATCCTCGAGAACAACCTCTACCTCCCGGCCAGGGCGCAGGAGCGCGCGCTGTCGTTCGTCCGCTCCGACGCGGACGTGTTCCTCACGGCGGCCTGGGTCGTCCTGATGATCGCGGGCGTCGTGCTCAAGCACGGTTCCAAGCTCTTCGGCTGAGCCCCGCGCAGGGCGGGGAAGAGCCTCCTGCCCGACGGCGCCACTCACCCTCGCGGCCACGCCCCACCCGGGGCGTGGCCGCTCGTGCGTCAGCACACGATGTGGCCGATGTGGCACTGAATGCCACGTTGACGGCCGTCCAGGAAGAATCTGCCGCGGCGAACTGGACGCTCGTCCACTTTCACCCGCTGCCGTCCGCTCACAAGTTTGACGAACCGTAGAAGACCTTGCAGAATCATCTCTGACGGTGCGTATCGCCTGCCCCCTGCGCGGTGCGCACCGTCCTCACACTTTCTCGGCCCGTTCTCGGTGCGCAATGACGCTCACAGCGAGTTCACAGGAGCCGGACCTTCCTCCCGCAGTCGCCCTGGTGGCCTTTCTCGTCGCCCCGAGCAACCCGAAACGGCTGCCCACGGCGTGCCGGTGCCGGTTCGGCCACCCGCGACGGTTAGCGTTCCAGAGTGAACGCAGCCGCCCGCACCTCATCTGCCCACGAGTCCGTGGCCGATCCCGCTCGGCCGCTCACCGACCAGACCGCGCCCGACGGCGCATCAGCCGGTGCCTCGCCGAACGGGTCCGACGGCGCGACCGTCGCAGGGCCGCCCGTGCTCGTCGAGCCCCCCACGACCGCCGAGCTCGTCGAGGACGCCGTCCGGTCCTGGCGTGCCTCGCTCGTCGAGCTCGCGGGCGGTTCCTCGCTCGCGGACATCGGGCTCCTGGGTGACGCCGTCATCGATCTCACCGCGGCCCACCCGTCGGGGGTCGCACAGCTCTTCGCCGGCCGACCGACGCGCCTGTCCAACCTCTTCCGCGAGGGGGCGTCGCTGCCCGCTGCTCGCCGCCGGGCCCGCGCCGTGGTCGTCCGGTCGCAGGAGCACGCCCAGCGCTACGGCGTCGCACCGACCTACCTCGCGATCGGTGTCACGACCTGGACCGAGGAAGAGCCCTCCCGTCTCCCCACCGACGACGTCGCAGCGCTCGCGCACGTCGCCGGCTCGTCGCACGGCCGGACCATCGACGGGGCGACCGGCCTGCCTGCCGATCCCGCGGACCCGGCCCACGACCCCTCGGCCGACCCGGCCCAGGCCGCGCAGGGCGACCACGAGGCCGCCGCCGGCGCGCCGCACGCGGTGAGCGGCGCCGTCGGGCCCGAGGGCGCCACGGTGAACCCGGCCGGCGGGGCCACCGCGCCCGACCCGGTCCTGCCGCGCACCGTGCGCGCCCCCGTCCTGCTACGACCTCTCACGCTCACCCCGCGCGGCGACAGCGAGACCGACTACGACCTCACGCTCGAACCGACCGTCGAGATCAACCCCCTGCTCGCCCGCACCCTGCGCGCCCACGGCGGGCTGATCGACCCCGTGACGCTCGCCCGCAGCGCCTTCACGCCCGCGGGCTTCGACCCCTCGGACGCGCTCACCAGGATCACGGCCGTGGGCCGGGCCGTGCTCGGCGACTTCGAGATGACCCAGCGCGTGCTCGTCGGGACGTTCGTCCACCCCGGCCAGGTGCTCGTCGACGACCTCGACGAGCTGGCCTCGGGCCTGGAGCGGCACGAGGTCGTCGCGGCGCTCGCCGGCTCCGACGAGGCCGCGACCGCGCTCGAGCGCGAGCTCCCGGCGCCGCGCGTCGGGGACGCGGACCCCACCCAGGAGCGCGGCGTGGGCGACCTCGACCCCGCCCAGCGCCACGTGATCGACACGCTCGCGACCGGCAGCCACCTGTTCGTCGACGCTCCCGCGGGGTCCGACGTCGCGGGCACGCTCGCGGCCGTCGTGGCCGAGGCGGCGGCCAGCGGGCGCAGCATCCTCTACGTCCCCGGGCACCGCCGGGCGGCCGACTCGCTGACCCACCGGCTCGAGACGCTCGGTCTGGACGGACTGATCCTCGACATCGAGCCCGAGCCCACGTGGCGGGCCACGGCCTCGCACCGCCTGCTCGCGGCCATGGCCGCCGAGGCCGAGGTCGTCGACACCGACGCCGTCGCCCGCGTGCGCGACGGGCTCCTCGGTGCGCGTGCCCAGCTCTCGGGATACGTCGAGTCGCTGCACCTGGTGCGCGAGCCCTGGGGGGTGTCCGCGTACGCGGCCCTGCAGGCGCTCGCCCGCCTCACCGCGCAGCGCCCCGCTCCCGCGACGACCGTCCGCCTCGGACCCGAGGTCACGCTCCGGATCGGTGCCGAGCGCCGCGCCGAGCTCGCGGCGCGCCTCGAGGGCGCGGCCGACGTCGGCGCGTTCACGCTCCGCTCGACGTCCACGCCCTGGTTCGGCGCGGACATCACGAGCAGCGAGGGCGCCCAGGACGCACTGGTCCGGGTCGAGCGGCTCGCGGGCCGGACCCTGCCCGAGCTCCGCGAGCAGGTCGAGTCGGTCGCCCGGACCACGGGCCTCACGCCTGCCACGTCGGTCCGCCAGTGGGGCGAGCAGCTCACGATGCTCGGCGGGATGCGCGGCACCCTCGACGCGTTCCAGCCCCTGATCTTCGAGCGCACCGCGACCGACCTCGTCGAGGCCACCGGGACGCGCCAGTGGCGCGCCGACAACGGGATCGACATGGGCTGGGCCCACCGGCGACGGCTGCGCAAGCAGGCCAAGGACATGCTCCGTCCCGGGGTCCGGGTCGCCGACCTCCACGCGGCCCTCGTCGAGGTCCAGGCGCAGCGCGCGGTCTGGCAGGCGCAGTGCCCCCGCGGCGGCTGGCCCACCCTTCCCGAGGGGCTCGCGGCGATCGAGGACACGTTCGAGGCCGTGCGCCTCGACCTCGAGTACCTCGAGCCGGTCCTGTCCACGACCCCCGTCGGCGCGGACCTGATGGATCTGCCGCTCCCCGAGCTCGCCGCACGCCTGGTGAGCCTGAGCGAGGAGAAGGACGCGCTCGAGCACCTGCCGGCACGCACCGCGGCCCTGCGGTCGCTGCGTGACGAGGGGCTCGGCGAGCTGCTCGACGACCTCTCGGCCCGACGCGTCGAGAAGGAGCTGGTGGGGCCCGAGCTCGACCTCGCGTGGTGGAGCTCGGTGTTCGAGCAGATCCTCGCGCAGGACCCAGCGCTCGCGGGTCAGGACGGTGCGGGCCTCGAAGCGCTCGCGGGCCGGTTCCGCGAGCTCGACCGGACCCACATCACCGCGCTCTCGGCCCCCGTGCGGGTCGCGGTGCGCGAGCACCTCGGCGGCGCGATGCGCGATCACCGGTCCGAGGCGGAGGCTCTGTTCACCGAGCTCCTCGAGGGGCGGCTCACGAGCCTGCGCGACGCGCACGAGCTCTATCCCGAGATCCTGCGCCGGCTGCGCCCGTGCGTCGTCGCGTCGCCCACGCTCGTGCCGCACCTGTTCACCCCGGCGCGCACGGTCGACCTCGTGATCCTCGACGCCGTCCAGCACCTGCCGGTCGAGCTCGTGCTGTCGGCCCTCGCCCGCGGTCGTCAGGTCGTGGTCGTCGGGGACCCGCGTGCAGCGTCCGGGTCGGCCGTCAAGGAGCTCGCCGCGGTCCTGCCCACGGTCGCCCTGTCCACGGGTGGTGCGCGACGCGACCCGTACCTGACGGCCTTCCTCGTCGCGCACGGGTACGAGGGCGTGCTCCGCCCGAGCCCGCTGCCGCGGGCCGAGCCCCTGGTGCACCTCGACCTGGTCGACGGCGCCGGGATGCCCGACCCGACGTCGGGAGCGGTCGAGAGCACGCAGGCCGAGGTCGACCGGGTCGTGGAGATCGCGATCGAGCACGCCATGACGCGCCCCGAGGAGTCGCTCGCGATCGTCACGGTGAGCGCGGTGCACGCCGACCGGATCCGGGACGCGCTGCTCGCCGAGGTCCGGCAGAACCCGGCCCTCGCCGCGTTCTTCTCCGGTGCGCGGGCCGAACCCGTCGTCGTGGCCGAGGTCTCGGCGGTCGCGGGGCTCACGCGCGACGCGATCGTCCTGTCGGTCGGTTACGGCCGCACCCCGCACGGGCGGGTCCTGCACCGGTTCGGCGTGCTCAACGCCGCGGGCGGGGACGCGATGCTCCTCGACACGCTGGGCTCGACGCGCCGCCGGCTGCACGTCGTCACGTGCTTCACCGCGGCCGACCTCGACCCCGAGAGGCTGCGCGGGCACGGCGCCAAGCTGCTCGCCGAGGTCCTGGACCTGGCCGAGCAGCGCAACGGCCGCGCGGACCAGGTCACGCTCGGCAACGGCGTGGACGTCGGGGGGAACCCGGACCGCCTCGTGATCGACCTGGCCGAGCGTCTGTGGCGCGCGGGTCTCGTGGTCGAGACCGACTACGGGGTGGCCGGGGGCGACCGGATCCCGCTCGTCGTGGGGCACCCCGACATCCCGGGCGAGCTCCTCGTGGCGGTCCTGACCGACGACGACGCGTACGTCGCCGAGCGCAGCGTCCGCGTCCGCGACCGGCAGATCGCCGAGCGGCTCGAGTCCGCGGGATGGGTCGTGGCGCAGGTGTGGTCGGCGGCGGCGTTCCTCGACCCGGCCAGGGAGGCCGAGCGCATCCGCCGCGTGGTCCAGGCGGTGCGCGACGCTCGGCTGCCCGAGCGGGGCGGGATCGCGCAGACGGGCGGCGGCGACCGCATCGTCGTGGTGCCCGTGGTCGCGGACGACGAGTTCGGCACCGACTGACGGCTGAGAGAATGGACGGGTGCTCCCCGACGACCCAGCCTCCCGCCCCGATGCCCCGGCCCCTGCGGGGGACGCTGCGGGCGACGTTCCGGCGGTGGGCGCGGCGAGCGGGCATCCGCCGCGGCGCAGGTCCCGCCGGGTCGTGCGGCGGGGCACCGAGCAGGCAGGAGTCGCTGGACTGGGGTCCGACGACGACGCCGTGACCTGGGGCGACGCGCGCCCGGGGCCTGCGGAGAGCAGTCACGACGCCGAGCTTCTACGAGACGTCCCGCCGCACTGGTCCTGAGTCGTCCGCTGCTCGGCGGGCTGCCCGGTCAGGCCGACGCTCTTGCGGGCCGCGCCGGTGGGTCGGTGCCGGAGGTCCGTGTTGCCAGGGGGTGGTGTTGTCTCTGCGTAGCCACCACCATTGTGGTGGCTACGCAGAAACAACACCTTCCTCTACCCGCAGGTGAGGCGGGCGGCACGCTGCCGTCGCCTTGAGGGTGCGAGCACGAACCTCAGCGGGTGCTGGGTCCGTCGACCGGACCGGAGCCCGGTCCCGCAGCGCGCGCGTTCTGCGCCGCGAGCAGGTCGCGGATCTCCTGGAGGACCAGGACGTCCTCGGCCGGCGCCTCGGGCTCGGCCTGCTCACCCGTCTTGCGCATCGATGCCAGGTGGTTCATGGGCATGACGATGACGAAGTAGAGCGCAGCGGCGACGCACAGGAACTTGAAGAGGGCGTCGAGGACGAGACCGAAGCTGAACACCGCGTCGTTGATCTCGAAGGTCCAGACCTTGCTCAGGTCGGTCTTGCCGAAGATGGCGGCGACCAGCGGGTTGATGAGGCCGTCGACGATCGACGTCACGACGAGCGTGAACGCCCCGCCGATCACGACACCGACCGCCAGGTCGATCGCGTTGCCGCGGAGCACGAACTCCTTGAAGCCGTTGAACACGTTCTTCATGCCAGGGTCCTTTCGAGAGGGGCGCAGACCCGGTCTGCGCGCCGAGGTCTCGGCGGCGTCCGGCCGGCAGGTTTGTCCTGACGTGATCTTTCCATGCTCGGGTGGTCGCGCATCTGGACGTCTCGGCGCGCCGCGTGTCCAGGCCCCGCCGCCGGCGGCGGCCTCGAGTGCGGTCGCCGCCGGGGCCACGGCTGCGGCCGCCACCCGCCACTACGGCACCAGCACGGCCGACAGCCCACCCCACTGACCGAGCCCCGCGAGCGACGCAGCCTCCTCGGGCAGCACAGCCACGGACGTCACGCCGCCTTCCGCGGTGTCGCCGCCGAGCAGCCCGCCCGCCGACTCCTCGGCGGGTGCCCCGGCCAGCACGAGCGCACGCCGCGCGACGTACGTGCCGGGCGCCCCGTCAGAGGACCCGTCGGCGCCGGACGCGGCGACGAGGAGGTCCACCCGGTCCCCGGGGCTCAGCATGGTCGCCACGGCCGGGTCGGCCAGCCGCACCGGTGCGACGACCGTCCCGGCGGGGGCGGCCGCCGCGAGTTCGCCCGCGGTCACGAGCGAGGGGGAGATGGTCTGCCCGCGCGGGAGTGCGACGGACGTCGTGCGCCCGACGGCGTCGCTCACCCTGGTCAGGGAGACCTGCGGTGCGAGCGACGACGCGACGTCCTCGACCCGGAGGTCGCGTCCGGTCAGCACGACCCCGGCACCGACGTCCCGGGCGGCGACCACCACGGGGCTGGTCTCGGGGGGTGGCGGGCTCACCCTGCCCACGACGACCGCGGCCACGAGGCCGCACCCCACGGCGACCACGACGGGACGTGACCGCCACGCGAGGGCGTGCAGGCGCCGTCGGGCAGCTGAGGACCGCGGCCGGACCGTGCGCCGGGAGCGCTCTGAGGTAGGAGGCATGGCGCGACCGTAGAGCGCCCGCGGGGCGTCGTGCGTCGCCTCGGGTCTACCTGTGGACGGACCGCGCCGCCCACGGCCTGTGGACGGCCAGGAGGTGTGTCAGCTCGCGGAGGAGCCCGACGAGCTCGACGAACCCGACGTCCCGCTCGACGAGGACGTGCCTGTCGAGCCGCTCGACGACGAGCCGCTGCTCGACGAGTCCGACGACTTGGACCCTGCGGAGGGCGCGGTCGACGCGCTGCCGGCTCCCATGCTGGACGACTTCGAGGACCGCGAGTCCGTCCGGTAGAAGCCCGAGCCCTTGAAGGTCACGCCGACCGACGAGAAGACCTTGCGCAGGCGTCCGCCGCACTCCGGGCACACCGTCAGAGCATCGTCGGTGAACGCCTGGTGGATGTCGAAGGCGTGGCCGCAGGCAGTGCACGTGTACGCGTAGGTGGGCACGGTCTCTCCTCAAGAGGTCGCGGGGGGAGTGCGGTCGTCGCGGGCCGGGCGCGAGCCTGGACCGGGTGCCCGGCGCCCGCTCGGAGGCAGGGCCGGACTGGCACTCGGGGCTTCTGAGTGCTAATCATACGCCTGGCCCGCCCGGGGTAGTCTCGCACCGTGTCTGCTGAAGTCCCTGCCGGAGTCCACGGCGACCCGTCGCCGCCCGCCCACACGTCCCGACGGGGAGGTTCCCGAGCCCGCCGGGCCACGATCGCGATCGCCGCGCTGCTGGTCGTGCTGCTCGTCGGAGTGTCGATCTTCGCGTTCGTCACGGTCCGCCGCCCCCTCCCGCAGACCGACGGCACCCTCACGGTCCCCGGCCTGGACGGCGAGGTCAGCGTGCTCCGCGACGCCCAGGGCGTGCCGCAGATCTACGCCGACACCCCCGAGGACCTGTTCCGCGCGCAGGGCTACGTCCAGGCGCAGGACCGGTTCTTCGAGATGGACTACCGCCGCCACGTCACGTCCGGCCGTCTGGCAGAGCTGGTCGGGGACAGCAAGGAGGCGATCGACGCGGACAAGGTCACCCGCACCTTCGGCTGGCGCCTCGTCGCCGAGGAGGAGTGGAAGATCGTCGCTCCCGAGACCAAGGCCTACCTCCAGGCGTACGCGGACGGCGTGAACGCGTACCTCGAGGACCGGGACCCGAGCGAGATCGCGCTCGAGTACACCGTGCTCGGGACGAGCGTGAGCGTGGCCGACCCCGAGCCGTGGGACCCGATCGACTCTCTCGCCTGGCTCAAGGCCATGGCCTGGGACCTGCGCGGCAACTACGACGACGAGCTCGAGCGCGCCATCGCCTACGGCAGCTTCGCCGGCGGCGGGACGGGCGCCGAGGACCCGGCCCGCGTCGCGCAGGACGTCGCCCGCGTGGGGACGCTCTTCCCGGCCTACCCGTCGGACGTGAACCTCCCCATCCTCGACCCTGCCGAGGTCCCGACGGCGACCGCCCCGGCCGAGGTCGACGTCGAGGACGTCGAGCAGACGAGCTACATGCCGACCCTCGGGGGCGGAGAGCTCCAGTCCGCGGTCGGCGCTGCGGACCGTGCGCTCGCAGCCGTCCCGGTCCTCGTCGGGCGTGGCGAGGGGACGGGCTCCAACTCCTGGGCCGTCTCGGGCGAGCACACCGAGAGCGGCAAGCCGCTCCTGGCGAACGACCCGCACCTCGCGCTCCAGGCCCCCGGGGTCTGGGCCCAGGTCGGGCTCCACTGCAACACCGTGAGCCCCTCGTGCGGGTTCGACGTCGCAGGCTTCTCGTTCGCCGGGTTCCCGGGCGTCATCATCGGTCACAACGCCGACGTCGCCTGGGGTCTGACCAACATGGGCGCGGACGTCACCGACTTCTTCATCGAGCGCGTCCGCGACGAGACGTACCTGCGGGGCGACGACTGGGTGCCGCTCGAGACCCGCACCGAGACCATCAAGGTCAACGGGGGGCAGGACGTCGAGCTCGAGGTCTCGTCGACGCGCCACGGCCCGATCGTCTCGACCGTGCTGCCCCTGGACAAGGTCGCGGAGGCCCCCACCGAGGGCACCCCGCTCGGGGACTACGAGGTCGCGCTCCAGTGGACCGCGCTCGAGCCCGGCCGCACGGCCGACGCGGTCTTCGCGTTCGACCTCGCGGCGAGCGCCGACGACATGCGCGAGGCCGCCGCACTCTTCGAGGTGCCCGCGCAGAACGTCGTGTTCGCGACGACCGACGGCCACATCGGCTACCAGGCCCCGGGCAGGATCCCGGTGCGCGAGGTCGTCGAGGGACCGGTGCCCTCGGACGGCACCTGGCCCCGCCCGGGCTGGGACGAGCGCTTCGACTGGACGGGCTACGTGCTCGCCGCGCAGATGCCGGGGGTCGTCGACCCCGAGGAGGGCTTCATCGTCGCGGCGAACCAGGCCGTGCTGCCCGCCGGGACCACCCCGTTCCTCACGACGGACTGGGACTACGGCTACCGTTCGCAGCGCATCCGGACGCTCCTGCAGACGGAGATCGACTCGGGCCGCAAGGTCGACGCCGCGATGATGAACACCATCCAGAACGACGACTGGAGCCCGTTCGCCGACGCCCTGCTCCCGTCGCTGCTCGACCAGGACATCGAGAACAGCAAGGGCGTCCGCAACGACTTCGCGGCCGAGGGCCAGGACCTGCTGGCCGACTGGGACGGCTCGATGGACAAGGACTCCGCGGCTGCGGCGTACTTCGCGGCCGTCTGGCGCAACCTGCTCGAGATCACCTTCTGGGACGACCTGCCCGAGGAGATCCGTCCCGCGGGCGGCAGCCGCTGGCTCGCCGTGGTCCAGAACATGCTCCTGGACGAGACCAACGCGTTCTGGGACGACCGGCAGACCGTGAGCGTCGTCGAGACCCGTGACGAGGTCCTCAACCAGGCGCTCGTCTCGGCCCGCCTCGACCTCACGACCGAGCTCTCCAAGAAGACGACCGACTGGGAGTGGGGCAAGCTGCACACGCTGTCCCTGGGGCACCTCGTCCTGGACAACGACGCGGTCCCGGGCTTCGTCCGCGCGTACATGAACCCGCGCACGGTGAGCATGCCGGGCGGGTCCTCGATCGTCAACGCCACGTCGTGGGACGCCGCGTCGGGGAACTTCGAGGTCACCTCGGGCCCGTCGATGCGCATGGTCGTCGACCTCGACGACCTGGACTCCTCGACCTGGGTCACCGTGACGGGCGTCTCGGGCCACCCGGCCTCGAAGCACTACGAGGACCAGCTGGGCACGTGGGCCGCGGGCGAGACGTACGCGTGGCCGTTCTCGGTCTCGGCCGTCGCCGACCAGACGAAGGACGAGCTCCGCCTCGTCCCGTGACGGGCGCGCCGCCGTCGGGCACCTGCTGCCCGACGGCGCCACGCACCCGCCCGCCCGGCCCACCCCGGCGGGCGGTCGGCTGAGCACGACGAAGGGGCCGGGGCCGGGGGGGGGGGGGGGGGCCCCCGGCCGGGGGGGGGGGGGGGGGGGGGGGCGCCCCCCCCCCCGGCCCCTTCGTCGTCGGGGAGGTGCGGGGTCAGTCCTGGACGAGCCAGCGCCAACCCTGCGGGGTCGCGACGCCGTCGATCGTCCGGTCGTGCTTCTCGAGGGGGAGCGGACGCTCGTCGGCGTCGTAGACCTCGTCGGGGAAGACCACGGCGATCACCTTGGTGCCAGGCCGCATGTGCTCCAGCGCCCGGTCGTACCAGCCGCCGCCCTGGCCCAGCCGGACGCCGCGCGTGTCGACGGCGAGAGCCGGGGCGATGACGACGTCGGCGTCGACGAGCGCGGCCGCGCCCAGCGCGGGCCCGCTCGGCTCGGGCGGGCGGCCGGGAGCGCGCTCGCGCAGGTCGTGCGAGCCCGCGTACTCGGCCCAGTCGCGCTGCAGTCCCGCGCCGAGCACGGGGAGCAGGACGCGGACGCCGCGCGCGGCGAGGCGGTCGAGCATCGCGGTCGTGCCGGGCTCCGTGGGGCGTGCGGCGTAGGTCGCGACACAGCGGGCCGACAGGACCTCGGGGATGGTCTCGATCACGTCCGCGATCAAGAGGGCCGCTTCGTCGCGGCGCCTCTCGCTGCGCGTGGATCGGGCGGTGCGGATGGCTTTTCGGAGGATCTCCTTCGCGTCCTCGGGTTCGATGCTTCCGTGCAAGGGGTAGGGCTGAACCGGGCCACTCATGCGCCTATTGTCGCAAAGGTTCGGGCAAGAAGTGTCCGGGGTCCCGTCGTCGGACGGAAAGAGTCCGGGACGTGGGGCTCGCATGGGGGCCGGCGTGGTGCGTGACCCGGTGCGCGGCGCTATTGTCGGTGCGCCAGATCGTGATACACCCTGTCCACCGGGCCTCACGTCAGTGATCCTGGTGCTCGGAGGCAGGACGTCTCGGGCTCTGCTGCCGGGAACGGATGATCGATGGGCGCACGAGGATGACCAACAAGATCGCACGAGCATGGAGCATGTCGAAGCCCTGGCCGGTCACGCTGCGCGAAGATGCGGTCGACGGCAGCGTGGTGCTGCGCCCGCTGCACCGTCGTGACGGCCACGACTGGATGACGCTGCGGGCCCGCAACGCGTCCTGGCTCGAACGCTGGGAGGCGACCTCGCCGCGACCCGGCACGGGGGCCGGCGGCCCGCCGACGTTCGGCGAGTACGCACGCATCCTCGCCGCCCAGGCGCGCGCCGGGACGTCGTTGCCGTTCGCGGTCGAGCTCGACGGCGAGCTGGTCGGTCAGCTCACGGTCTCGAGCATCACCTACGGGTCCCTCTGCTCGGCGAGCATCGGCTACTGGGTCGGTGAGCACGTCGCGGGGCGCGGGGTGATCCCGACCGCGGTCGCCATGAGCACGGACTACTGCTTCCAGGTGCTGGGCCTGCACCGCATCGAGATCAACATCCGCCCGGAGAACGGCCCCAGCATCCGGGTCGTCGAGAAGCTCGGGCTGCGTGACGAGGGGCTGCGCGAGAGATACCTGCACATCCAGGGGCAGTGGTGCGACCACCGGACCTTCGCGATCACGGCCGAGGAGGTCCCCGACGGCCTGCTCGCGCGGTGGCAGGAGACACGGCGCTCGGCCTCCTAGCGCACGGACGCGACCGCGAAAAGGACCGACACGCCGTCCGGCGTCCGGTCGACCGCGAGAGGCCTCGCCTACGGTCGGGATGTGGATTCGACGACGGGCTCAGGAGGCGTGGCGGTCCTTGCGCTGTTCGTCCTGTGGTTCGCCTACTACGTCCCCCACCGGGTCAAGCAGCGCCAGCAGCTGCAGGACGCCCGGGTCGAGGACAGGTTCTCGGGGTCCTTGCGGGTCCTCGCGGTCGTCTCGGGACGTCGTCGCGGGGCGCCGGGGGAGGGCGCGGAGCACGCGTCGTCGGGCGAGGGGCGCTCGTTGCTCCTGGGCCCGGTCCCGGTCAGCGAGCCGGACGTCGCCCTGATGTCGAGGGCGTCCGACGCGTCCGGGTCGACGTCACGCGTCCTGCAGGTCACGACCGGGGTCACCACCGACCGCCGGCCATCGTCGGAGGAGGAGCCGCAGACCATGGAGACAGACGTCCGCGCGAGCGATCCTCGCCCGAGCATCCCACCGCGCCGTCAGCCGGCCGGTGGAGGGTTCGACGACCCCTTCCCGCCGCGCAAGGCCGCGTCCCCGTCGCGCATCGCGATGCTGGAACGCCGCGCCAAGGCCGCCCGCCGTCGTCTGGCGCTGACGGTCGTGCTGCTCCTCGCGAGCGTGGGGGCGTGGGTGGCCTTCGGGTACGGGCTGGTGCCGTGGTTCGCCGCAGCAGGCCCGACGGCGGTCCTCGCCCTGGTCCTCGTCCTGGGCCGCCAGGCGGCGCTCGCCGGGAAGCGGGCCGACGCCACCTGGCATGCCGACCGCCGCACGGCTGCGCGCGACGCAGCCCGCGCCGCCCGGGGGCCCGTCGCGGGCAGCCCGGTCGCGCCGCGCAACGTCCACCCCTCGCGCGTCACGGGGCACGCCGTGCGCTCCTCGCAGACGAGCACCCAGATGATCCCGCGCGTGACCGCCGAGGACCTGGCCCGCGGCGCCGCGCGCGGCAGGGACCAGCGCCCGGCGACCGGCTCGACCGCGCGCGTCGAGTCCTCGACGGAGCCCGACCAAGCACGGCCCCGGACGGGGGCGAGCGGCGGCGACCTGTTCGACGACCGCGATCGCTCGACGGGCTCGACGGGCTCGGCGGGCGCTGCGGCGGAGCAGACCGGTACCGCTCCCCGTGGGGGGACGGCAGCCGGCACCCCTGCTGATGTCGGCTCGGCCGCGACGGCGACCTCCCCGGCGTCGGCACCGACCCCGGTCGTGCCCGTTGGCAGTCCGGAGACTCCCGAGGCGGAGATCGGCGCAGCGTGGGACCCGGTGCCCGTGCCGCGTCCGACGTACACCATGAAGCCCACGGCGCAGGAGACGGGCGTGCCGCCCGTCCAGGTCGCCGTCCCGACCGCCTCGACCGCCCAGCCGACCCCGGACCTGGCGCGGTCCGCGGTGTCGGAGGGTGCGCCGTCGGGCACGGGGGCTCCTCAGGGAGACCAGCCCGTGCCGGCGCCCGCACCCGGGGACGAGAAGAAGCCCCGGACCGAGACGCTGGGCCTGGACCTCAACGAGATCCTGGCTCGCCGACGCGTCTCGGGTCAGTAGCCCGCGGGCCGCTCACCTCGTCCGGGGAGCGGATTTGTCGAAGTGCGCTGGTCAGGTGTTAATGTTGACCTCGTTCTGGGGCTATGGCGCAGTTGGTAGCGCGTCTCGTTCGCAATGAGAAGGTCGGGGGTTCGAATCCCCCTAGCTCCACCAGGCACAAGGCCCGGAACCTCACGGTTCCGGGCCTTCGTCGTTCGTCTGGTCGGCCATGGCGGAGACGGCCACCACGCGCGTGGTGGCGCGATGGTCGCCATCGATGTCGGCGCCGTCGTCGTCTTGGTGATCGAGCTGCGCAGGTAGCGACGGGCGCCGCTGCCGTGGCCTCTTCGGTCCTAGGCGGGACCGGTCAGCGCAGGCGGGGCCTCGAAGAACAGGTCCAGGTCGCCCGTCGTCGGAGAGCCCACGTCGCTCCCTTCGGCGATGCTCTCCATGAGGCGGCGCGCGAGGCTGCGCAGCGATTCGTTGGTGACGTTCGAGTGATGGCGCAGGAGGTCGAAGGCTTCGTTCTCGGTCATCCCGTAGATCGTCATGACCGCTCCCTTGGCCTGCTCGATCACGGCCCGACTCTCGGCAGACGCTCTGATCGACTCCGTCGCCTCGCGCTGGGCGAGCGTGCGCTGGGTGATGGTCAGGTCCACGAAGTAGCCGGACACCTGGACCACCTCCCCGGTCTCGTTGTCCTTGCGGCCACGGCCGACGACACCGAGCGTGCGGGTGTGCCCGTGCGCGTCGAGGATGCGGTGCACGCACGCGAACGGCTCTCCGGACGAGCATGCTTGCGCAAGGACCGACTCCACGCGCGATCGGTCGTCGGGGTGCTTGTGCGAGAGCATGAGCTCTGTGGTGGGGACGATGCTGCCGGGCTCGAAGCCATGCATCGCATAGAGCCCGTCCGACCACCGCCACTCGCCGGTGCGCACGGTCAGGACGAACTGGCCGACCGGCTGGGGAGTCCCAGCGAGCAGAACCTCCATGAGGTCCGCATCAAGAGGGCGAGCCAGGTTGTACGAGGTCGTCATCTCAACTCCACGGTGAAGGGAAGCGAAGGGCCTACTTCCAGACTCCTGGCGGGATCCTATCGCCGCGCCTGTGAACCTGTCCTGACCGGTGCGCTGCCGACGAATCGGCCCACCGGTCAGATGAACTCGTGGCCCGCGGCGTCGAACCCCACGGCCGCACCGTCCACCGACTCCCCAGGGGCTTCCGGCACCTGCATGCTCCACTCGACCAGCACCACGCCGCCGCACTGAGCGCACAGCTGATCCTGCTTCCAGCCTCGAGTCCTGGACACGCTCGCTGACCCCCTTCATGCATCGGACGACAAGGAACATCTGCACCACGGCACCGAGTGCCAGTCGGGAATGGTAGCGGATCGTGACACCCGGTCAGGACCGCTCGAGGACCTCCCGCCGAGCGCTGTGGGGACGCCCCCGCCCAGGACCCGACCGCAGCCCGCGGCCCCCGCTCGGGTACTGTCGCGGGATGACCGAGCCGTTCCTTCCTGACTCCCTCGCGCTCGCCATCGGGTGCCACCACGACGGCCCCGGGCTGGCGGACCTCTCGCGTGCGCGCCTGCCCTCCGTGCCCCACCTGCACGACGAGGACCTCTGGACCACCACCTACCGGTTCGGTCCGGGCTTCCACCCGCGGGACCGGTACTTCCCGGTGCTGCGCGAGCAGGGCTCGGACTCCCGCGACGAGCACGTCGTCGCGTTCGCCTGGGTCGACGCCGCGCTCGACGAGCAGGCCGGCGTCGCGGAGCCGTGGTGGTGCCTCAACGCGATCGCGGTCGCGGACGAGCGCTCGGGCGCCGGGCTGGGCTCCTACCTGGTCCGCAAGGTCGTCGAGCAGGCGCGTGCCGCGGGGGTCTCGACGCTCTACGGCCAGACGCCGCCCGAGGCCGCGGGCTTCTGGGACCGGCTCGGGTTCCGCGTCGGGGGCGTCGACGAGATGCTCGCGTCGGACCGGCTCGTGACCCTCGCCGACGGGCGGACGCTCCGCCCGGTCGTGACGCCCGAGCCGGGCCACCGGTTCTTCGTGCTCAACGGCCTGCAGGGCCAGACCGACGCCCCGAGGCTGCTGCCCGCCCAGTACGAGGCCTGAGCCGCAGCCCAGGCCGATCCGCTCGCCGGTTCCTACGATGGTCGGATGACGACCGAGGGCGCTGTCCGGCCCAAGAAGCTTGAGCCCGCCCAGTACGTCCGCGCACTGTCGGAGATCGTCCGGCTCTCGGCGCGCACGTCGCCGCTCGCGGTGACCATGAAGGTGGTCGGGTCGATCGTGGCGGCCGCGCTCCCGCTCGTGACGACGTTCTTCGCGGCGCTGACCACGACGGCGCTCGCGGACGCGTACGCGGGCACCGACGGCGCGGGCAACCGGGCGATCGTGTACGTGATCGTCACGGCGGCCCTGGGGCTGTTCATGGTCGCGTTCAACAGCGTGGACCGCTACATCCAGCGCTCGATGCAGTACAAGGTGGGCGCCAAGGTCTCCGACATGATGTTCGAGCGCTTCATGTCGCTCGAGTTCTGGCGCTACGACGACAAGGAGACGGTCGACCTGTTCGACCGCGCCAAGCGGTTCTCCGAGGCGTACCCCCGCGTGCTGGACCGGCTCGCCACGATCTTCACGCAGGTCGTCTCGGTCGTCCTGTCGGTCGTGACGCTGTTCTTCGTGAGCTGGTGGATCGCGCTGATCGTGCTCGTCGCGATCCTGCCGAGCGTGTACCTGCAGTTCAAGCTGTCCCGGGCCCAGATCGCGCACTGGAACTCCCACATCGAGGTGCGGCGTCGGCGCGGCATGATCGAGCGCGGCCTGCTCCAGCCCCAGTACATCTCCGAGCTGCGCGTCTACGGCATGGTCCGCCACCTGCTGGGGCTGCGCCGCGAGCTGCGCGACGAGGACGAGAAACGTCGCATGGAGTTCGAGAAGACGTACATCCCCAAGCAGCTCCTGGGCGACGGCCTCCAGGCGGCGGCCGAGGTCACGGCCCTGGTCTGGGTCGTGCGCCAGATCGTGCTCCAGGCCCAGCCCGTGGGGCAGTTCGTGCTGGTCCAGCAGGTCGTCTCGCGCGCGCTGGACAGTGCGAACGGCCTGGTGGACTCGCTCAGCAGCATCGACGAGGACCTCGCGAACCTGTTCGACTACGAGGCGTTCATGGCGCTGCCCGTGCGGGGTGAGCGTGAACGTCAGCTTGCTGCGGCGCCGGAGACCATCGCGGTCGAGGACGTCACGTTCCGCTACACGGGCTCCGACGTCGACGTCCTCAAGGGTGTCTCGCTGACCATCCACCGCGGGCGGCACGTCGCGATCGTCGGCGAGAACGGCGCGGGCAAGTCGACGCTCGTCAAGATCCTCGTGGGCCTCTACGCGCCCACGACGGGAGCGGTCCGGCTCGACGGCGTGGACCTCCAGGAGCTCGACGTGAACTCCTGGCACGAGCAGCTCGCGGTGCTCCAGCAGGACTACCTCAAGTACGACTTCGCGACGGCCCTCGAGAACATCCAGTACGGCGACATCGAGGACCCGCCCAGCCGTGAGCGCGCGCTGGCCGCCGCGCACGACGCCGAGGCCAAGGAGTTCCTCGAGAAGCTCCCGCGCGGGATCGACTCGTACCTGAGCAACTGGATGGAGGAGAAGGGCAGCCGCAAGCGCGGCACACAGCTCTCGGGCGGTCAGTGGCAGCGCCTCGCGCTCGCGCGCAACTTCTACCGGGCCGCGCCCGTGGTCATCATGGACGAGCCGACGTCGGCGATCGACGCCCTGGCCGAGGCGCACATCTTCCGTCGCCTGTTCGCGGACAGGTCGCGCACCATCATCGCGATCAGCCACCGGCTCGCGACCATCGAGAAGGCCGACGTGATCTACATGCTCGCCGACGGCGTGGTCGCCGAGCAGGGGACGCACGCCGAGCTCGTGGCCCTGCGAGGCAGGTACTACACGATGTTCGAGGCCCAGCTCTCGGACCGGGACCGCGAGCAGGGTGCTCCAGGGACCGGTGTCGACGCGCCGGAGCGCCCCGCGCCCGAGCCGACCGTCGCGGCGGGCGACGCCGAGTAGCGTCGGGCGGCATGGAACATCAGCCCGCCCCGGTCTTCGTCGCCGGCCCCGTGTCCTGGAACGAGCTCGTCTACCTCGACGCCCTGCCCGAGCCCCGCTCGCAGACGCTCTTCGCGCAGCGCCACCTCGCCACGGTGGGCGGCACGTCGGCGGGCAAGGCGCTCAACCTGCGCGCGCTGGGGCGCGCGGTCACGCTGCGCACGGTCCTGGGGTCCGACGACGTCGCTCCCCGTGTCGAGGACGTCCTGCGAGGGGCGGGGGTCATGCTCCTCGTGGAGCCGGACCCGGACGGCCGGACCGAGCGGCACCTCAACCTCATGGGTGGCGCGGGCGAGCGGCTGTCGATCTACCTCCAGGCCCCGGGCGACGTGCCTCGTGGCGAGACCTGGGCGGCCGCGGTCGCGGCGCTGAGCGCCGCCCCGGCGGTCGTGATCGACCTCGCGGTGCCCGCACTGCCGCTGCTGCGTGAGGCGCGGCGCCTGGGCAAGGACGTGTGGTGCGACGTGCACGACTACGACGGCGAGGCCACGTTCCACCGCGAGTTCCTCGACGCCGCGACGTTCCTCTTCCTCAGCTCGGACCGGCTGCCGGGATACCGCGCGTTCATGGAGCAGCGGGTGGCGGCCGGCGCGCGGCTCGTGGTCTGCACGCACGGAGCCCGGGGAGCGAGCGCCCTGACGGCGGACGGCGAGTGGTTCGACGTGCCTGCCGTGGCGGTCGAGCGCGTCGTGGACACCAACGGGGCGGGGGACGCCTTCTTCGCGGGGTTCCTCGACGCGTACCTGTCGGAGGCGACGATCGTCGAGGCGCTGCGCGCGGGTGCGGCACGTGGGGCGCTGTGCGTCCAGAGCCCGGACCTCGCGCCGTCGGTCTGAGGGCGGCGGGAGCGGGGCCGGGCGGGCCGAGGGGTGGGACGTGCCGGTCAGGACCCGGCGGGAGCGACGCACTCGATCGGACGCCCGTCGACCTCGTGGATCCCCGGGCCGAGCTCGGCGCACTCGCCCATGAGCCAGACCAGCGTCGCGGCCCAGATCACGATGGCCACGATCACGAGGAACGAGACGGTGATCGCGGCCACGGCCCACCAGTTGTGCCGGTTAGCCCGGCGCGCCTTGACGAGTCCCACGATCCCCAGGACCAGCCCGACCAGCGACAGGGGGATCGACAGCACGAGCGCCACGATGCCCAGGGTCTTGCCGGGGGTGGGGGTGATCGGCTCGGTCTGGGTCACGGGGGTCCTCACGGTCGGTGCGGGCGCTCGTCGGGGCGACGTGCCCGGGTATGCGGTCTGGTGCTGCGGGTGCGGTGGACGTTCGGCGGGCCGCCACGGTCCGCCGACCGACCGTCTCCAGTATGGCCGAGCGGCGGTCCCGCCCGGTGCCCGTCCAGGAACGCCCGTGGGCCCCGACCGGCGAACGGCTGGGGCCCACGGGCGTCGTGCGGAGAGGTCAGGAGCAGGTGTAGGTGACCCCGTCGACGTAGTGCGTGCCGGCTCCGAGCTCGGCGCACTTCTCGATGAGCTCCGCCGCACCGAGCCCGAGGACGATCCCGACGACGATGCTCACGACGAGCAGGACAGCACCGACGATGACGCCCGCGAGCGCGATGCCGTTCTTGTAGCCGGCCTTCTTGGACTTGTTGAGGGCGACGATGCTCAGGATCAGGCCGATGAGCGACGTGCAGCCGATGATCGAGAGCACGAGCCCGACGATGCCGAGCGTCTTGCCCGGGTCCTGGGCCGGTGCGCCGGGGACGCCACCGGGGGTGTACGGCGCCTGCGGGGCGCCCGCGCCGTAGGGGGCCTGGGGGGCGCCGGGCGCCGGCGCGCCGTACTGCGGGGCCTGCGGGGCACCGTACTGGGGAGCCTGGGGTGCCTGACCGGCAGCAGGGTCCTGGGGGCCGCCGGCGTACGGGTTCGGCTGACCGGACGGGTTCTGCTCGGGCTGCTCGGGGTAGGACATGTCACTCCTCGTGGTGCGGTCGATGATCGCCGACAGTATGTCGTGCCCGAGGACCCACGACAACGGTGAGGACACCCCGTGTCGGGTGCGGCGCCGTCGGGCCTCCTGGGGCGCCGCGGGTCGCCCCGGATGTCCACGACTCGCCCACGACTCGGCGCGACAGACCAGGTAGGCGATGATAGAGACGTGAATTCACGGAAGGTCCGAATCGTCGCTCTTGCCGCCTCTGCCCTGGTGGCGACCCCGCTGCTGGCCGGATGTGGGGAGGAGAGCGGTCCAGCGAGCACGGCCGAGGTCCCCGACGGTGGGCTGCGCGTGGTCGCGGCCGAGGAGGTCGCGCCCGTCGTCGTCCTCGGCTCGAGCGACCCTGCCGAGCTCACGCTCACGGCGAGCCAGGCGTTCTTCGCCTCCGCACCGGTCGTGATCCTGGCCGACGCGGAGGACGAGACCGCGCAGGCGGCCGCGGCCGCGGCCGCGCTCCCGCTCCACGCTCCCGTCCTGCTCACCGGCGGGGCCATCGCGGACAGCGGTCTCGCCAAGGAGATCGCCCGGCTCGGCGCGGTCACGGCCGTCGTCGTGACGCCCGACCCGGCCCCGCGGGTCGACGCGGCGGGCACGTCCGGTACCTCCGGCGCGGCGGGGGTCGCCGCGATCTCGTCCCTGTCGTCGTCCGAGGACCTCGAGAAGGAAGCGCGCGCGACCGCCCGGGCGATCGACCCGGAGCTGCAGACGGTGCTCCTCGGGGCCGGGGCGCTCGTCGAGACCCAGGACGGCGGGATCGAGATCGACGACAGGGACCTCGCGGAGGTCCAGGAACAGCTTCCCGAGACCGAGTCCCCGCGTCTCCTGACCGAGGTGCTCGCGCTGGTCGACCAGACCCCGGGGCAGGCGGCGGCGCTCGCCACGGCACAGGCCGCGGGCGTGGTCCCGCTCGCGGTCCCCGGCGGCGACCCCCGGGCCTCGAGCGTCTCGGTCCAGGCCATGGCGCAGGCCAAGGCGCTCGCGGTCGTCGGGATCGGTGAGTCGTTCGGGACGGTCGAACAGCTGACCGCCCGCGTCCGGTCGGCCGAGACGGGCGTCGAGCTCACGGGCGGCGGGCAGCTCGTCACGGCGGGCAAGCGCTACGTCGTCCTGCCGGGGACGACCGTCCCGGCGACCCCCGCCAAGATCACCGACGTCGTCGAGCGGGCCGCGGCTCGCGCCGAACCGTACGTCGCGGTCGCGGGCGAGTCGGGCGAGACCGACAGGACCGTGACGGTCCCGACGCTCGAGCTGGTCGTCACGGAGGCGTCCGGGGCTGCGGGCAAGGACGGGAACTACTCGACCGAGCTCACGGTCGATGCCGTGCGTCCCGCGGTCGAGGCGGCCCTCGGCGCGGGCCAGCACGTGCTCCTCGAGTTCCAGCCGGGGAAGGCGACGTTCGACGAGCAGGTCCGGCAGTACGCGGACCTGCTGTCCCTGCCCGGAGTGGGTGTCTCGCTCGACCTCGACGCGCGACGGGCGAGCGGTGCGGTCAAGAAGGACGGCGTGGTCCCCGCGCAGGAGGTCGACGCGGTCGTCGACTACCTCGCAGGACTCGTGGAGGGCAAGGCCCTGCCGCAGAAGATGCTCGTGGTGCACGTCTCGCGGCCCGGCGCGCTGACCGAGGCGCAGTCGTTGTCGACGACCGACGACGCCGTGGCCGTGGTGCTCCACTCCGACGTCAAGGGTTCGTCCGCCGCGCGGGAGAGGGCCTGGAACGAGCTCACCGCCGCCGTCCCCGGGGTGACGTGGTGGGGCTGGACGGACATGGTGGGTGACGCGACCGCAGGCCCCGCCGCTGCCGGTGCCGGTGCCGGAGCACCGCTCGTCGTCGTCGTGGAGTAGGGCACGGGCCCTTGCAGGAGGTCGCTTGTCCGCACCTGCCGGGGCGGCTACGGTATGTCGACCAGAACAGACGAATCGATTCGACACGGTCGGGTCGAGAGACGAACGACGACGAGGTCCCCCCGATGGTCGCCATCATCCCCCAGCCCCTGCACGTCGAGTCCCCGGTGAACGGTGCCGCGTTCCCGCTCGAGGGTGCCGTCCTCGTGGCCGGGCCCACCGAGGCCGAGCAGCGGGTCGCGGCCTACGCCGCGGACCTCCTGACGCGTGCCGCGGGCACGCAGGTCGCCGTCGTGGGCTCCGTGCCCGACGGCGCCCCCTCCGTCGCGCTGCGGCTCGCCGCTGTCGCGGGCCCCTCCGGCTCGGACAGCCCCGAGCGCTACACGCTCGAGACCGACGGTTCGGGTGCCGTCCTGACGGCCACCGCACCGGTCGGCCTGTTCCACGCGGTCCAGACGCTCCGCCGGCTCGTGACCGAGGGCGAGCACGGCCCCGAGGTGAGCGCCGTCGTCGTGCACGACGCCCCGCGCTTCGCGTGGCGAGGTCTCTCGTTCGACGTGGCCCGCAACTTCTTCCCCGTGCGGCAGATCGAGCTCGTGATCGACGTCCTCGCTTCGTACAAGCTCAACGTCCTGCACCTGCACCTCACCGACGACCAGGGCTGGCGCATCGAGACGCCGTCGCGCCCCGAGCTCGCGAAGCTCGCGTCCGAGACCTCCACGAGCGGCACGGCCGGCGGGCACCTGAGCCTCGCCGACTTCCGGCACCTGCAGGACTACGCCGCAGACCGCTTCGTGACGATCGTCCCGGAGATCGACCTCCCCGGGCACACCAACGCCGCGACCTCGGTCTACGGCGAGCTGCGGGTCGACGGTCAGCGCACCGCACCCTACGAGGGCATCGAGGTCGGGTTCTCGCAGCTCACGTACGACCTGCCCGCGACCGAGCCGTTCCTGCGCGAGGTCCTCGCGGACGTCGCCGCGATCACCGACGGCGAGTACCTCCACGTGGGCGGTGACGAGGCGCTCACGCTGGGCGCCGAGGAGTACGCGCAGTTCATCGCGCTGCTCGAGGAGATCGTGGCCGAGACGGGCAAGAAGACCATCACGTGGCAGGAGGCGGCCCAGGCCGGGACCCGCCCGGACACGCTCCTGCAGTACTGGGACAACCGGGTCGACAGCGCCCCGTTCCTCGCCGCGGCGGCCCGCGGCTCGCGCTTCATCATGTCCCCCGGCAACCGTGCCTACCTCGACATGAAGTACACCGCCGAGTACCCCCTGGGTCAGGACTGGGCAGGCCTCATCGAGCTGCGCACCGCGTACGACTGGGACCCGGCCGAGGTCATCGAAGGCCTGCCCGTCGACCAGATCGAGGGGGTCGAGGCCGCGGTGTGGACCGAGACCCTCTCGACCCAGGAGGAGCTCTTCCTCATGCTCCTGCCCCGCCTGTCCGCGGTCGCCGAGGTCGCGTGGACCGCGCCCGAGCGCAAGGACTGGGACGACTACCGCGCCCGCGTCGTGGCGGAGGCCGCGACGTGGCGTCGCGAGGGCCTGTCGTTCCACGAGACGCCGCAGGTCGACTGGTCGTAGTCCGCGCCCCTGCGGCGCTGACCGCCCCGCGGTGCCGAGCATGCGGTCGTCGTCCACGATCCTGGGATCGACGACCGCATGCTCGGCCCCCCACCCCGTGCTCGGTTCACGACGTCGGCTCGTCGGGCACGGGCAGGCCGCGCCCGACGAGCGACAGCTAGATCCAGCTGGGAAGCCACATGTGCAGGCGCCAGAACCACTCGGGGACGTTCATGGCCGTCCAGATCGGGTAGAAGAAGATGCTCATCACGACGATCACGGTGAGCAGTGCGGTCACGCCCCAGACGACCCAGCCACGGGCCGTCCGGTCCCGGTCGGTGGCCTCGAGCAGGACCGTCACGACGTAGACGAGCGCGAGGACCACCCACGGGGTGAACACGATCGCGTAGAACGTGAAGATCGTGCGGTCCGGGTACGCGAACCAGGGGAGCCAGCCCGCGACCAGGCCGCTCAGCACGGCCGTCGCGCGCCAGTCCTTGCGCCACACGAGGAGCACGACCGTGGCCACGATCGCGAGTGCGGCCGACCACCACAGGACCGGGTTGCCCAGCGAGGTGATGACCCGTGCGCACTCGTCGTAGCCGCAGCCCGTCACGCCGTCGGACCCGTCGCGGTAGTAGAAGGACGTGGGTCGCCACTGCACGATCCAGCCGATGGGCTTCGACGCGTACGAGTGCTCGGCGCTGAGCCCCGTGTGGAAGTCCCACATCTTCTGGTGGTAGGCCCACAGCGAGCGCAGCGCCTCGGGGAGCCACTGCACGCCCTCGCCCGGATGCTCCGCGGCCCAGTCGCGCATGTACGAGCTCGGTGAGCGGAACCACGAGAACCAGGTCGCGAGATAGGTGAGCGCCGCTGTGGGCAGCATGACGAGCGCGGCCGGGACCGCGTCGGCGAGCAGCGCGTCCTCCCACCACCTCTTGATACCGACGGTGCGGCGCGCCGTGGCGTCCCACAGCACCGACAGCAGGGCGAAGACCGCGAGGAAGTACAGGCCCGACCACTTGACCCCGCACGCGAGACCGAGCGAGACGGCCGCTGCGAAGCGCCACCAGCGCCACCCCAGCCGCGGACCGTAGCGGCCGATCTCCCGACCCGAGTCGACGAGGGCAGCGACCCGGTCCGCGAGCCGACGTCGCGCCTGCTCGCGGTCGAGCAGGAGGAAGCCGAACGCGACGAGCACCCAGAACATGAGGAAGTTGTCGAGCAGCCCCGTGCGCGAGTGCACGATCGCCAACCCGTCGATCGCGAGCAGCCCGCCCGCCAGGACGCCCATCGCGGTCGAGGCGAACAGGCGGCGCGCGATCCGGGCCAGCAGGAACACCGCGAGGATCCCGACGAGCGCGGTCGAGATGCGCCACGACCACGGGTTCTCGGCCCCGCCGAAGAGCTGCATGCCGCCCGCGATCATCCACTTGCCGAGGGGCGGGTGGACCACGTAGTCGGGCAGGTTCAGGAACGTGTCGACGTTCCCGGCCTCGAACGCGGGGTTGGGGTCCTCGGGCCACTTGGCCTCGAATCCCACCCGCAGGAGCGTGTAGGCCTGCTTGACGTAGTACGTCTCGTCGAACACGAGGTTGCCGGGGCGCCCCAGGTCCCACAGGCGCAGGCCACCGGCCAGCAGCGCGACCAGCGCGGGTCCGAGCCACCCCCACAGGCGGTCCTGGGGCGTCGACCCCAGCGCGAGGCGGCGCGCTCCCAGGAGCTTGAGCAGGAGGCGGTCGCGCACCGACAGCCCGACCTCCTCCTCGGCCTCGACCCTGGCCACCGGGAACGGGGAGTCGCTCCCCGGACCTGGACCGGGGGCTGCGGGCGTGGGGTCGGCGGAGGGCTGGGGCACGTCGGCCATCGTAGGACGTGGAACGCTAGGGGGTATGAGCCACGCGCACCCCACCCCCGTTCCCGACCCGTTCGAGGCCCCTGCGGAAGGCGAGGACGTGGCGCGCGAGGTGAGCGACGCCGTCGGGCAGGAGAGCGAGGACACCCCCGACGAGCTCGACGACGCGCCCGCAGGTCGTCGGCCGCGCGACGACGGGCACCTCGTCCTCGCCGCGACCCCCATCGGCAACGTCGAGGACGCGAGCCCGCGGCTGCGACGCCTCCTGGCGGAGTCCGCGGTCGTCGCGGCCGAGGACACGCGCCGCCTGCACGCCCTCGCCGCGCGCATGGGCGTGCCGATCGGGGGGCGCGTCGTGAGCTACCACGAGCACAACGAGGTCGAGCGCGCCGACGAGCTGCTCGACGTCGTCGAGGGCGGCGGGACCGTCGTGATCGTGACCGACGCCGGCATGCCGTCCGTCTCGGACCCCGGCTACCGCGTCGTGACCCGGGCCGTCGAGCGCGACCTGCCCATCACCTCGGCCCCCGGCCCCAGCGCGGTCCTCACCGCGCTCGCGCTGTCCGGGCTGCCGACCGACCGCTTCTGCTTCGAGGGCTTCCCGCCCCGCAAGCCCGGTGAGCGTGCGCGCACGTTCGAGGCGCTCGCGCGCGAGGCCCGCACCATGGTCTTCTTCGAGGCCCCGCACCGCATCGACGACACGCTCGCCGCGATGGCCCAGGGGTTCGGTGCCGACCGGCCCGCGGCCGTGTGCCGCGAGCTCACCAAGACCTACGAGGAGGTGCTGCGCGGCACGCTCGGCGAGCTCGCGGCCGAGGCCGCCGAGCGGCAGCTGCGCGGCGAGATCTGCATCGTCGTGGCCGGGGCGCCCGCGCGCGAGGCCGTGTCCGTCGAGGAGCTCGTGAGCGAGGTCCTCGCCCGGGTCGATGCCGGAGAACGCCTCAAGGACGCCGTCGCCGAGGTCGCGACCGCCACCGGGGTGCCCAAGCGCGAGCTGTACGCCGCGGCACTGGCTGCGCGCAAGGGCTGATCCGGGCGCGGCCGGGTCAGAGCGGACGGGCCGTGCGCGCTCCGACGCGTCGCTAGACCTCGGTCGACCGTGCCAGCTCGATGCCGGCCGCCGCGAGCTCGACCCGTGCCGCCGCACCGAGGTCCTCGGAGACCGGCACGGTCAGGTCGGTCAGGACGCGTGTCGCGAGCCCCAGCGCGTGCGCGTCGAGTGCAGTCGCCCGCACGCAGTGCGACTCCGCGATCCCGACCACGTCGGTCGACGACACCCCGGCGTCCCGGAGCAGCTCCGCGAGGGTGCGCCCCTCGCCGTCGACCCCCTCGAAGCCCGAGTAGGCGGCCTGGTACTCGCCCTTCTTGACGCTCGCGTCGGGCGCGAGGTCCGCGAGCGCCGGGTGCAGCTCGGCGTTGGGCGTGCCGGCCAGGCCGTGCGGGGGCCACGTGTCGACGAAGTCGGGGACTGCCGGGGCCGTCGCGAAGTGGTGCCCCGGGTCGACGTGCCAGTCCTGCGTGGTCACCACGAGGTCGTAGTCCGCGCGCCGCTCGGCGGCGAAGACCGCGATGGCCTGCGCGACGGCGTTGCCGCCCTCGACCGCGAGCTCACCGCCCTCGCAGAACGTGGGCTGGACGTCGACGACGATCAGGGCGCGACCGGTGGCGGTCGTGTCGGTGCTGGTCATGACCCCACTCTGCCACCGAGGCGTTCGTTCGTGGAGCGCCCGGGCCCGGTCGTTCGTACGCTGGGGGACCAGACGAAGCAACCGCCGGCGGGCAGCCCGCACGCCGGGAGGCCGAGCAAAGGAGCCGTCCATGAGCGCGTCCGAGGGGATCGACAGCCCGGCAGGCACCGAGGGGGCTGTGGGCGGCGTGAGTGCGGCGGGCACGACGACCGACCGCGACCCGGGCGAGCGGCCCATCGGCTACTGGCTCAAGCTCGTCGACCGGCTGATCGACCAGGACGTCGACGAGGTGTTCCTGCGGACGGGCCTGACACGGCGTCACTGGCAGGTCCTCAACATGGTCCGGGACGGCGTCTCGGACGTCACGACGGTCGACAGCGTCCTGTCGCCGTTCACGACCGGGGGCGCGGCCCGGCCCGGCGGGCACGCGCCCGCGGTCAGCGCGGAGATCTCGGACCTCCAGGCCCGGGGGTGGGTGACCCAGGGAGGGGCCGGGTGGGAGGTGACCGTCGCAGGGCAGCACGCGTACCACGACCTCCTCGACGCGGTCTCGCTCTCGCGCGAGCGCCTGGCCGAGGGGATCACGCGCGAGCAGTACGACCGGACGATCGCGACGCTCGAGCAGATGGCGCGCAACCTCGGGTGGTCGTCGGGGACCTGAGCCCGTCCGAGGAGCGAGGCGGGGCGGCACCGGCTGCCCAGGAGCCGCGTACCCTGGCGTGCGCGAGCCCTCGCGGTGCCGGTCGTCAGCCCGGCGGCGGGTCGCCCGCGCCACCAGACCCTGCCGCGCGACCCGAGGACCGACGACCATGCTCCGTGACGAGGCCCTCCGCGCCGTGCAGGACCCGGCCGCCCCGCCGACCGTGCTCGCCCAGGTCGCGGGCGAGTTCCCCGACCTGCGCCCCCAGGTCGCCGCGCACCCCGGTGCCTATCCGGGGCTGCTCTCGTGGCTCGCCGCCGGGGGCGACCCCGCGGTCGACGCGGCGCTCGCGGCCCGCCGGGCCGCCCCTGCGGGGTACGGCGCCCCGACCCCGCCGTACGCGCCGCAGCCGCAGCCGTACACGCCGGCACCTCCTGCGGCGGCCCACCCCACCCCTCCGTACGCAGCCCCGCCGTACGCCCAGCAGCCCACCGGCCGGCAGTCCTACGCCCCCGGCGGACACGCGGTGCACCAGCCCCAGCCGGCCCCGCCGTACCCGCACCCCGCCGCGCCGTACGCGCCGTACGCTCCCGGGGCGGGCTACGCCGTCGGGCCACAGGTGGCCGTGGGCACGCGCTCCTCCGCACAGCGGCGCGCACGCGTGACCCTGATCTCGGTGCTCGCGGGACTCGTCCTGGTGCTCCTCGTGGGTGTCGCCGCGTTCCTCGCGGCCGGCGGCGGGTCCCCGTCCGCAGAGCCCGCCGGACCGGGGGTCGCAGACCCGTCCGCGGGCCCGGCGCCGGACGCCGGCGCCCCCGGGAGCGCGACGCCGAACCACGGGCTGCTCGCGGGCGCGGGCGACGAGTCCGCCCCCGTGACCGTCGAGGTCTACGTCGACTACATGTGCCCGATCTGCGGGCAGTTCGAGGCCGTCAACGGCGAGAGCCTCGCAGCGCTGCGCGAGGCGGGGAGCGTGCGCGTCGTCTTCCACCCCATCGCGATCCTCGACCGGTACTCGCAGGGCTCGCAGTACTCGACGCGCGCCGCGTCGTCGGCCGCGCTCGTGGCCGACCGCGCCCCCGACGCGTTCCAGGACTTCCACGCAGGGCTGCTCGCGCACCAGCCCCAGGAGGGGACGGAGGGCCTGAGCGACGCGCAGATCGCGGACGTCGCGCGCGCGGCCGGCGTCCCGGCGGACGTCGTCGCCGAGCTGGCCGACGGCGGGGCGGCCGAGTTCGCGCCCTGGGTCGCCACGGCCACGCAGGCCGCGACGAGCGACCCGGCGCTCGCGGGCCCGCGAGGCTTCGGCACGCCGACGATCGTGATCGACGGCGAGCGGTGGGCCGGGGACTGGAGCGACGCGCAGTCGCTCGTGCAGGCGATCGAGGGCACGGCCGTCTGACGGCGCCGCCCGCGCCCTGGCCCGGTCCCGCCCGAGCCCCGCCCGAGCGCCCGGACCGGGCGACGGACCATGCCCCTGGACCGGGCGACGGCCCGCGCACGGCAGGCGTACCCTGCCTCCATGCCACGCGAGATGGAGTTCCGCCGGATCCCCGGCCTGCCCCCGTACGTCTTCACGATCATCGACTCGCTCAAGCTCGAGGCGCGTCGCGCCGGGCGTGACGTGATCGACCTGGGCTTCGGCAACCCCGACCTGCCGAGCCCGCAGGTCGCGGTCGACAAGCTCGCGGAGGCGGTCCACAACACGCGCAACCACCGGTACTCGGCGTCTCGCGGCATCCCCAAGCTCCGGCAGGCGGCCGCGGACATGTACCAGCGCCGGTTCGGGGTGACGCTCGACCCGGACACCGAGATCATCTCGACGATCGGGGCCAAGGAGGGCTTCAGCCACCTCATGTGGGTGCTGCTGCAGCCGGGCGACGCGGCGATCGTCCCCACGCCGAGCTACCCCATCCACATCTGGGGTCCCTACTTCGCGGGGGCCGACGCCCGCCAGGTCGCGATCGGTGACGGCACGGACGCCTCGGGGTACATCGACCGCGTCATGGAGGCGTGGGAGTACGGGTGGCCCAAGCCGCGCGTCGTGGTGCTCTCGTTCCCGCACAACCCGACCACGACCATCGCGACCAAGGAGGACCTCCAGCGCCTGGTCGACTGGGCGCGCGAGCGCGACGTGGTCCTGGTGCACGACCTCGCGTACGCCGACATGACGTTCGACGGCTGGCGCCCGCCCTCGATCATGGAGTGCGACGGAGCCAAGGAGGTCGCGGTCGAGCTCTACTCGATGACCAAGTCGTACTCCATGGCTGGGTGGCGCGTCGCGTTCCTCGTGGGGCGCCCGGACGTCGTGGGGGCGCTCGCCAAGCTCAAGTCGTACCTCGACTACGGCACGTTCCAGCCCATCCAGATCGCGGCGACCGTGACGCTCAACGAGGCCCTCGACTTCCCCACGGAGGTCTCGGCGGTCTACGAGTCGCGGCGCAACACGCTGTGCGACGGCCTGGACCGCATCGGCTGGGACATCCACCGGCCGAAGGGCACCATGTTCGCGTGGGCGCGCATCCCCGAGCCGTACCGCGAGATGGGGTCGATCGAGTTCGCGACGCACGTGATCGAGAGCTGCGACGTCGCGGTCTCGCCGGGCGTGGGGTTCGGGCCGGGCGGCGACGGGTTCGTGCGGTTCGCGCTCATCGAGAACGAGCAGCGCACGGGGCAGGCGATCCGGAACCTCAAGAAGGGGCTGACACGGTTGCAGTAGCGGGGCCCCGAGCACCCACGGCGTAGTTGTCAGAAGTGAGCCGGGCGCAAGCCCGGGCCACGTCTGACAACGTGGCCCAGCGGGCCCGACGGAGCTCTCCGGTGGACGCTTCCCGGTCCCGGACCCGTGTCCGCGTGGGGAAGGATGACATAGACCAGCGGCGCGAAGGGAAAGTGCAGATGACCGTCGAGACCTCAGTCGTCCACCTCCGAGGAGGCGGGACGAGCCTCGTCGTGACGACGAGCGGCGCGCGGCTGCCGCGCATCCTCCACTGGGGGCCCGACCTCGGCGACCTGACCGACGCCGACCTCGCGACCCTGGAGACCACGGCGTCGCCCGCGATCGGCGACTCGGCCGTGACGTACCCCCAGCCGGTGCCGGTCGTCGCGCAGCTCGCCGAGGGGTGGCTCGGGAGGCCGGGCGTCGTGGGCGACCGTGCGGGCGCCCACTGGGCGCCGGTGTTCGTGGTCGACGACGTCGTGGTCGAGCGGGCGGACGACGCCGAGCGTCTGCGGGTCGCCTCGTCCGACGTCGCCTACGCCCTCACGCTGGGCGTCGAGCTCGAGGTCCTCGCGTCGGGGCTGGTCCGCGTCCGGGCCGAGGTGGGGAACGTGGGCGACGAGCCCTACGAGGTCCGCGCGCTCGAGCTGGGCCTGCCGGTCCCGTCGACCGCGACCGAGCTGTGCGACCTGGCCGGACGCTGGGCGCTCGAGCGGGTCCCGCAGCGACGTCCCTTCGACGTCGGTTCCTGGGTGCGCGAGGCCCGGGGCGGCAAGCCGGGGCTCGAGCACGCCTTCATGATGCTGGCGGGCGAGCAGGGCTTCGCCAACCGGGCAGGGCGGGTGTGGGGCGTCCACCTGGGCTGGAGCGGCAACCACGCGCTCGCCGCGGAGCGCACCCCGGCCGGGAGCCGCCGGCTCTCGGGCGGTGAGCTCCCGTGGCCGGGCGAGCTGGTCGTCGAACCGGGAGCGACGAGCACGACCCCGTGGCTCTACGGCTCGTGGGGCGAGGGCCTCGACGACCTCTCGCACCGGGTGCACCGCTGGATGCGGTCGCGTCCGACGCACCCCCGCACCCCGCGGCCCGTGGTGCTCAACACCTGGGAGGCCGTCTACTTCCAGCACGACCTCGCGACGCTCGAACGCCTGGCCGAGGCCGGTGCGGCGGTCGGCGTGGAACGGTTCGTCCTCGACGACGGCTGGTTCACCGGTCGCCGCGACGACACCACGTCGCTCGGCGACTGGACGGTGGACCCGACGGTCTGGCCCGACGGGATCGACGCGCTCGCCGACCGGGTGCGCGAGCTGGGCATGGACTTCGGGATCTGGTTCGAGCCCGAGATGGTCAACCTCGACTCCGACCTCGCGCGGAACCACCCCGAGTGGGTCTTCGACGCCGGGCACGGCCCGGGCATGGCCTCGCGCTACCAGCACGTCCTCGACCTGACCCACCCCGGGGCCTACCGCCACGTCCGGGACGCGATGTCCGAGGTCGTGGACCGCCTGGGCGTCGCGTACGTGAAGTGGGACCACAACCGGTACCTGCTCGACGCCGGGCACACGCCCACGGGCGTGGCGGCGGTCCGGGGACAGACCTTGGCCGCCTACGCGCTGATGGCCGAGCTCAAGGAGCGGCACCCAGGCCTGGAGATCGAGTCCTGCGCGAGCGGAGGCGGCCGCGTGGACCTGGGCGTGCTCCAGCTCACCGACCGGGTCTGGGCCTCGGACTGCAACGACCCGCACGACCGGCTCGAGATCCAGCGCTGGACCCGCCTGCTCGTGCCCCCGGAGCTCCAGGGGACGCACATCGGCGCGCGCGAGTCGCACACCACGCATCGTGTCCACCCGCTCGACTTCCGGGCGCAGGTCGCGCTGTGGGGGCACCTGGGGCTCGAGGTGAACCTTCTCGAGGCCTCCCCGGACGAGCTCGACGAGGTCCGGGCCTGGGTGGCGTTCCACACGGCGCACCGGTCCCTGCTGCACTCGGGCGACGTGGTCCACGCGGACCTCGGCGACCCCGCGCTGCGCCTCGAGGGCGTCGTGGCGACCGACCGTCGCGAGGCGATCTTCCAGCTCGCCGTGGTCGACCGGCCGATCACCTGGCCCCCTGGACGCGTCACCGTGCCGGGGCTCGACCCGGGGCGCCGGTACCGGGTCCGCCAGGTCAGCCCTGTCGATCGGTCCGTCGCGGGGGTGCTGCCGCCGTGGACCGCGGCCGAGGAGGGTGTCGTGCTCCCGGGCGTCGTGCTGGCCCAGGCCGGGCTCGAGGCCCCGTCGCTCGACCCGGACCGCGGGGTCCTGTGGCACGTGGTGGCGGAGTGATCGCCGCGTGCTGGCAACGACCGGCGTGACGCCGTAGGCGATCGCTGCGACGATGAGGCTGAGCACCTTCGAGCTCATGTGCGGTACCGCCGCTCGGATCCCCTGGAACAGGGGAGCTCTGTCGAGAGTGACAGCGCGCGGGGTCCCGCGCACTCGTCGCGGGGCGCCGCCGCCACGCAAGGAGGGTCCGATGAGCACAGCGCGCGTGCTGCCAGGGACGCTCGTCGTCCTCGCCGTGCTGCTCGCGGGAGCGTGCTCGGACGGGCCTGCCCCCGCCCCGAGCCCGGCCGCCGACGGCCAGGTCGTCGAGCCCGCCCCGTCCGTCGCGACGGTCCGCGCGACCGCGACGTCGTTGATCGACGACCTGCCCTCGCCGTGGGGGCTCGCGGCGCTGCCCGACGGCCGCCTGCTGAGCACGTCGCGCGACGAGGGCACGGTCAGCGTCCTCGACCCGGGAACCGGGGACGTCACGGCGGTCACGGGCGAGGGGGCCGACGACCTCGGGTCCGGGACCGACCACGGCGGTGAGGGGGGTCTGCTGGGCGTCGCGGTCGCGCCGACGTTCGCCGAGGACGGGACCGTCGTGGTCTACCGGACAGGCGAGGTCGGCAACGAGGTGCTGCGGGGACGCCTCGACCTGGACGAGGCCAGCCTGGGTGCGCTCACGACCGTGCTCGACGGCATCCCGAAGGCGAGCAACCACAACGGCGGTCAGGTCGCGTTCGGCCCCGACGGCTTCCTCTACGTCGCGACGGGCGACGCGACCGAGTCGGGCGCGGCGCAGGACCCGGCCTCGCTCGCGGGCAAGATCCTCCGGGTCGGGCTCGACGGCGAGGCCGCGCCCGGCAACCCCGACGGCTCGCGCGTGTGGAGCCTGGGGCACCGCAACGTCCAGGGTCTGGGATGGGACGCCTCGGGCCGGATGTTCGCGAGCGAGTTCGGCCAGAGCACGCTCGACGAGCTCAACGTGATCGTCCCGGGCGGCAACTACGGCTGGCCGGACCGTGAGGGGACGCTCGGCGAGGCGGCAGCCGCGGACGGCACGGCGTTCGTCGACCCGGTCGCGACGTGGCCCACCTCGGACGCGAGCCCCAGCGGCCTCGCGGTCGCCGCGGACGCCGTGTACGTCGCGGGGCTGCGCGGGGAGCGCCTGTGGCGCGTCCCGTTCGCGGGCGGCGTGGCGGGGGAGGACGAGGCGAGCCCGGTGCCCGACGGCGGAGCCTCGCCGGCAGCGTTCGGCGCGCCGCAGGCGTTGCTCACGGGGGAGTGGGGGCGGCTGCGCGCGGTCGTCGTGGCTCCCGAGAGCGCCGGCGACGCCGAGGGCGGGACGGCGTTGCTCGTCCTGACGAACGAGACCGACGGGCGGGGGAGTCCCGTGCAGGGCGACGACCATCTGCTGCGGGTCGACCTGGCGACGGGCTGAGGGCGGCCCTGGTCGGTCGCCGTCAGCCACGAGGCCGGTCACCCTCGGCGGCCCGGTCCGGTCGCCTCGGTCAGGCTCCTCGGACCGCGGCGCACCGGCGGGGTCCGGCCAACTACCATGAGGACCATGCCTGACGCAGCCCCGGAGACCTTCTATCTCACCACCCCGATCTACTACGTGAACGACGCCCCGCACATCGGGCACGCGTACACGACGGTCGCGGCCGACGTCGTCACCCGCTGGCACCGCCAGCGCCAGGAGCCGGTCTGGTTCCTGACGGGGACGGACGAGCACGGGCAGAAGGTCATGCGCACGGCCGAGGCCAACGGCGTGACCCCCCAGGAGTGGGCGGACCGCCTGGTCGAGAGCTCGTGGAAGCCCGTGCTGCACACGCTCGACGCGCTCAACGACGACTTCATCCGCACCACGCAGCCGCGCCACACCGAGCGTGTACAGGCCTTCATCCAGGACCTGTACACCAAGGGCGAGATCTACGCGGGCTCGTACGAGGGCCCGTACTGCGTGGGCTGCGAGGAGTACAAGCTCCCGGGTGACCTGATCGACGGCACGGGCGAGTACGAGGGCCAGAAGCTCTGCCCCATCCACAGCAAGCCCGTGGAGATGCTCTCCGAGCAGAACTACTTCTTCAAGATGAGCGCGTACCAGGACCGCCTGCTCGCGCTCTACGAGGCGCACCCCGAGTTCGTCCAGCCGGCCAGCGCCCGCAACGAGGTGCTCGCGTTCGTCAAGGGCGGTCTGCAGGACCTCTCGATCTCGCGCAACACGTTCGACTGGGGCATCCCCATCCCGTGGGACACCACGCACGTGCTCTACGTGTGGTTCGACGCGCTGCTCAACTACGCGACCGCCGTCGGGCTGGACAGCGACGACCCGGAGCAGCAGGCCAAGTTCGCGGCCACGTGGCCCGCGAGCGTGCACCTGGTCGGCAAGGACATCCTGCGCTTCCACGCGGTGATCTGGCCCGCGATGCTCATGGCCGCGGGCCTGCCTCTGCCCAAGACCGTGTTCGCGCACGGCTGGCTCCTGGTCGGCGGCGAGAAGATGAGCAAGTCGAAGCTCACGGGCATCGCGCCGAGCCAGATCATCGACCACTTCGGTTCCGACGCGTTCCGCTACTACTTCATGCGCGCCATCGCGTTCGGCCAGGACGGGTCGTTCTCGTGGGAGGACCTCTCGGCGCGCTACAACGCCGAGCTCGCGAACGGGTTCGGCAACCTGGCCTCGCGCGTCGCGGCCATGGTCGGCAAGTACTACGGGGGCGTGCTCCCGCAGGCGGGCCCCGCCGGGCCGGCGGAGCAGGCGCTCGAGCAGGTCGCCGCGCAGGCGGTCGAGGCCGCCGAGAAGGCGATCGACGCGCTCGCGATCCACGAGGCCATCAACGCGGTGTGGACGCTCGTGGACGCCACGAACCTGTACCTCACCGAGCAGGAGCCCTGGAAGGTCGCCAAGCTCGACGAGGAACGTGACGGCACGGCGCCCGATGCCACCTGGATCCAGGAGGGGCGCCTCGCCACGGTGCTCGTCACGGCCGCCGAGGCCCTGCGCTCGCTCGCGGTGCTGCTGCACCCGATCACCCCGAAGGCCGCCCAGGCGCTGTGGGAGTCGCTCGGTGCCGAGGCACCGCTCGGTGCGCTCGCGGTCCAGCCGGTCGACGGCGCCGCCCGCTTCGGCGTGCTGCCCGCGGGGACCACGGTCACCAAGGGGGCGTCGCTGTTCCCGCGCCTCGAGGACCCGGTCGTCGAGGGCGTCTGACCATGGCGCGCAAGCGCGAGCGCGGGTGGCCGCCTGCCCCCGAGGCGTTGCCGCTGCCCGTGGTCGACGACCACACGCACCTCGAGTCGATCGCCGGCGTCCTGCCCGACGTCGACGAGGAGGGGCGACCCGTCCCGGTCCCGACGATCGCGCAGCACGTCGAGGACGCGGCCCGGGTCGGCGTGGACCGCATGGTCCAGGTCGGCTGCGACCTGCCCTCGGCCCGGCTGACGGGCGCCCTGGTGCGTGAGCACCGGGCGCTCCTCGGGGCGATCGCGATCCACCCCAACGAGGCGACCCTGCACGCGGGCGTGACCGAGGTAGGCCCCGACGGGCTGGTCCCGACCCCCGAAGCGCGCCACGCCGTCGGGCTCGACGACGCGATCGCGGAGATCGCCGCGATCGCTCGCGACAACGACCGCATCCGGGCGATCGGCGAGACGGGCATGGACCTCTTCCGCACGGGCCCCCAGGGCGCGGCCGTCCAGCGGGAGTCGTTCCGGGCGCACGTCGCGCTCGCCAAGGAGCTCGGGCTCCCGCTCCAGATCCACGACCGCGACGCGCACGCCGAGGTCATCGAGGTCCTCCTCGCCGACGGCGCCCCCGAGCGGACGGTCTTCCACTGCTTCTCGGGCGACGCCGAGATGGCGAGGCTTTGTGCCGCGCAGGGCTGGTACCTGTCGTTCGCGGGACCCGTGACGTTCGGCGCCAACGACGAGCTGCGCGCGGCTCTCGCGGCCGTGCCCCTGGGCCAGGTGCTGGTCGAGACCGACGCGCCCTACCTGACGCCGCACCCCTACCGCGGACGGCCCAACGCGCCCTACCTCCTGCCCCACACCGTGCGGAAGGTGGCCGAGGTGACCGGGTCCGGGCTCGAGCAGGTCTGCACGCGGCTGAGCGAGACCGCCGAGCAGGTCTACGGCCCCTGGTGACAGCTCGGGCGACGGCCTGACGAGTCCCCGTTCCCCCCGCCGTGCGGTGCGTCGTGGCCGACGCGCCGGACGGGCTTCCCCCGAAGGTCACGTCTCCACTACGGTCTGCTTGTCCGTGATGCCGGGAGCGTCACCGGACGCAGGTCGACACAGGAACGGAAGGTCGCGTGGTCGGTGGCGACGGGGTGCGCAGGCGCCCTTTGACGGGTAGGTGGCGCCTGGCCGCGCAGGCGGCGATCCTGGCGACCGTGGTCGGGGCGAGCGGAGTCTTCGCGCTCGCCCACAAGTCCGTGGTCCTCGACGTCGACGGCGAGGTCCGCACGGTCAGCGCGTACGGCTCGACCGTCGGCGACCTGCTCGACTTCCAGGACGTCGCGATCAAGGACTCCGACCTCGTGGAACCGGCGGCGGACGAGCGGGCGACCGACGGCGGCACCATCGTCGTCCGGACGAGCCGCGAGATCTCGCTCGAGCTCGACGGGAAGCCGCAGACGTTCGTCACGACGGCCCGCACGGTCGGTGAGCTGCTCACGGCCCTCGGCCCGCGCGCCGAGGGGGCCATGACCTCGGCGTCGCGCTCGCAGTCGCTCGGTCGCGAACAGATCCGGGTCTCGACCCTCAAGACCGTCCACGTCGCCGTGGACGGCGCGATCGTGACCGCCACGACCTCCGAGGCGTCGGTCGAGGGCGTCCTGGAGCATGCGGGGATCGCCCTGTCGGTGGGCGACGCGGCGTCCGTCCCGCTCGGTGCCGCCGCGGTCGACGGCATGCTCGTGCTCGTCACGCGGGCCGCGAGCGGTGCTGCGACGGTCACGGAGACCCTCCCGTTCGAGACCGAGGAGGTCAAGGACCCCTACCTGCCGCAGGGGCAGCGCAACGTCCGCACGTCGGGCAAGGTCGGCGAGGCCGTGACGACCTACGCCGTCCAGACCGTCGGCGGCACCGAGGTCTCGCGGACCGTGGTCGACCGCACGGTGACGCGCGAGCCGCGCACCGAGGTCGTCGTGGTCGGTTCGCTCGACCCGTCGACCATCAAGGTCGACCCGGGGTCCTCCAAGGCGATCGCCAAGTCTCTCGCGGCCCAGCGTGGCTGGGGCGACGACCAGTTCGCGTGCCTCGACCTGCTCTGGATGAAGGAGAGCAGGTGGAACGCGACCGCGGAGAACAGGTCGAGCGGTGCCTACGGGATCCCGCAGGCGCTCCCGGGCTCCAAGATGGCCAGCGCCGGAGCCGACTGGCGGACCAACCCGGCGACCCAGATCACCTGGGGGCTGGGGTACATCGAGGGTCGCTACGGCACCCCGTGCGGCGCCTGGAGCCACTCGCAGGCCAAGGGCTGGTACTGAGCACGGGCCGTGCGAAGACCCTGTGAGGGTTCTCTCCGCAGCAGCCCTCCGGGCCCTGACATAGGTGGAGAAAACCGGACAGGACGGCGGTATGGCGCCCGGGCGGGGTTGGCACTCGATAACGGATCGGTTACGGTCAACTGTCGCGCACTGCAGCCCGCCCTGTCGTCACCCGCTCATCACCGGGGACGAGACGGACGGAGGGTGCGCGTCCTGCTGTCGGCCCGAGAAGTGGTCCGTCGGTGGTAGACGACAGCCGGATCGGTCGTTCGGAACCAGCGGTAGGACGTCCTCGGACGCCCGCCCCGACGCTCCTTTGAGCCCAGGGCCGTCGGTGGCGCGCTGCGCCGTCCGAAGTCCGTGCCCGGGAGGCTCGACGACTGGACTCGAGTGAACAACCCCATTGACCGGACCGCTCACGCGGCCAGCGCCGACAGCGCAGCCAACACCCCCCAGACCCCTTCTCCTCTCGACGGCGTCGAGGCACAGGCCTCCGCCCCCACAGCCACCAAGCGCCGCCGCTGGCCCCTGATCGCCGGTGCGACGGCCATCGCACTCGTCGCGACCGGAGCAGTCGCCTACGGCAGCGCCAAGAAGACCGTCCAGCTCGACGTCGACGGCCAGGTCACCACGGTCTCGACGTTCGCGGGCTCGGTCGAGGGCCTCCTCGACGAGCAGGACGTGCGCGTGACCGACCGCGACCTGATCGCCCCCGGGGCCGACGCGCCCCTCAAGAACGGTGCCGACGTCGTCGTGCGCTACGGGCGACAGGTGACCGTCCAGACCGACGGTCAGCAGAGCGACGTGTGGCTCACGGCACTCGACGCCGACGAGGCGCTCGAGACCCTCGCGGACCGCGGCAGCGACGTGCGCCTCGTGGCCTCGCGCTCGGGCGCCGACGGCCGTGCCGCTCTCTCGCTGCGTCTCGACGCCGACGGGCCCGTCGCCGTCGTCGCGGACGGCGAGACCAAGACGGCCCCCGACGGCAGCATCGGCGTGAACGCGATCCTCGACCAGCAGGGCGTGGCACTGGGCGAGCTCGACCGCGTCTCCGTGGCCCGCACGGCCGAGGAGACGTCGGACGTGCCCGCGGTCTCGCTGGTCGTCCAGCGTGTCGCCGTGACTGAGACGCCGACCGTCACGCCCATCCCGTTCGAGACGGTCACCGAGCAGGACGCGAACCGTTTCGCGGACCTCGCCCCGGTCGTCAAGCAGGAGGGCGTCGAGGGCGCCTCGACCAAGGTCGAGAACGTCACCACGGTCGATGGCGTCGAGGAGTCCCGCGAGCTCGTGTCGGACGGCGTCACGTCCGAGCCGGTCGCGAAGATCATGGTGCAGGGCACCAAGGAGCGGCCCAAGGCTGCCCCGCAGGCTGCTGCGGCGGCCCCGAAGGCAGCTGCCGCTGCCCCCAAGGCGAGCGCACCTGCCGCAGCGGCACCGAGCACGGTCGGCGGCGACGTCTGGTCCGCGCTGGCCAGGTGCGAGTCGGGTGGCAACCCCGCGACGAACACGGGCAACGGCTACTACGGCCTCTACCAGTTCTCGGCCAGCACCTGGCGCGCGATGGGCGGCTCCGGCCTCCCGTCCGACGCGTCGGCCGCGGAGCAGACGCAGCGTGCGCAGGCCCTCCAGGCCCGCTCGGGCTGGGGTCAGTGGCCCGCGTGCGCCCGGAAGCTCGGCCTGCTCTGAGCGGTCCTGGCATCCTGACCGCGGCCACGGGCTGAGGTCGGACGAACGAGGGGTGTGGCCCACGGCGCGAGCCGTGGGCCACACCCCTCTCCCATGCCGCCAACTGCCCGCCGGCTGCCTGCTCGGTGTCGGCGCGGACGAGAGACGTGCGACGTCCGGGTCTGTCCGGGTGTGCTCGGATCGTCCTGTGACGTGGGTCGCGAGCGGGCGGCACCGACTTGGTGATCGATAACGAGTCGGTTACGGTCGAGTGTCCCGCGTGCAGAAGTCGCCTCGGTGTGATCGGAGCGCGGGCGCCGTGTCGGCAGGGTGCAAGCCCAGGGCCCGACACCCTGGACCGCCGGATCGGCTGGTCGACCCCCTGGAGCGACCCCGTCGCCTCGCGCCGTGCGCGGACCAGGGTGGCGCCGCAGCGCGCGCCTCGACCTCCCGTGCCCGGACAGCACGACGACTGGACCCTCGTGAAGAACCCTTTTCGCAGCATCGCCGGCGCGCACCGCGCGCGCCCCGCAGCCACCTTCGACGTGACGTCCACCGACGCCATCTCCTCCCAGGGCGTCGAGGCACAGGCCTCCGCCCCCACAGCCACCAGGCGCCGCCGCTGGCCCCTCGTCGCGAGCGCGACGGCCGTCGCGCTCGTCGCGACCGGAGCGGTCGCCTACGGCAGCGCCAAGAAGACCGTCGAGCTCGACGTCGACGGCCAGGTCGCCACGGTCAGCACGTACGCAGGCTCGGTCGAGGGTCTCCTCGCCGAGGAGGGCGTGCGCGTGACCGACCGCGACCTGATCGCGCCGGCCGCCGACGCGCCCCTCAAGAACGGTGCCGACGTCGTCGTGCGCTACGGGCGTCAGGTGACCGTCCAGACCGACGGGCAGCAGAGCGACGTGTGGCTCACGGCGCTCGACGCCGACGAGGCGCTCGAGACGCTCGCGGCGCGCGGCGGCGACGTGCGCCTGGTCGCGTCGCGTTCCGCGGCTGACGGCCGCGCCGAGCTCGGCGTCCGCCTCGACGCGGACGGGCCCGTCGCCGTCGTGGCCGACGGTGTGACCAGGACGGCCCCTGACGGGTCGATCGGTGTGGACGCGATCCTCGAGCAGCAGGGCATCGTCCTGGGCGAGCACGACCGCGTCTCGGTCGCCCGCGACGCCACGGCGGATCCTGCGGTGTCCCTCGTCGTCCACCGCGTGGTCGTCACGGACCTGCCGACCGCGACCCCGATCGCGTTCGAGACCACGGTCCAGGAGGACGGCAACGTCTACAAGGACGAAGCCCCGACGGTCGCCCAGGAGGGCGTCGAGGGCGTGCACACGCTCGTCGAGCGCGTGACCACGGTCGACGGCGTCGAGGAGTCCCGCGAGGTCGTCTCGGACGGCGTCACGTCCGAGCCGGTCGCCAAGATCGTGGTGCAGGGCACCAAGGAACGCCCGAGCGGCCCGGCAGCGGCCGGTTCCGCGCGCGAGATCGGGCGACAGCTCGTCGCAGCCCGTGGCTGGGGCAGCGACCAGTTCGCGTGCCTCGACAAGCTCTGGACCAAGGAGAGCAACTGGAACTCCTCGGCCACGAACCCGTCGTCGGGCGCCTTCGGGATCCCGCAGTCCCTGCCCGCCTCCAAGATGGCGAGCGCCGGGGCCGACTGGCGGACCAACCCCGCGACCCAGATCACCTGGGGCCTCAACTACATCGCAGGCAGCTACGGCACGCCGTGCGCGGCGTGGGGCCACTCGCAGGCGAGGAACTGGTACTGAGCCTGCCCTGGCGACCGTCGGGCGCTGAGCCTGCGCAGACGGACGTCAGGTACCGGGCCGCGAGCACCGCTCGCGGCGGCCGGCACCGGTCCAACCGGTAGGCTTCCCCGCATGAACGACACCCCCAACGCCCTGCTCGGTCCGGCACAGATCCGCGACCTGGCGGGGCGTCTGGGCGTGCGGCCCACCAAGACCCTCGGGCAGAACTTCGTGCACGACGGCGGGACCGTCCGCAAGATCGTCCGGACCGCCGGCATCGGCGCGGGGGACCGGGTGGTCGAGGTCGGACCGGGCCTGGGCTCCCTCACGCTGGGCCTGCTCGAGGTGGGGGCGAGCGTCGTCGCGGTCGAGATCGACCCGCCCCTGGCGCAGCAGCTCGCTGCGACCGTGGCCGTGCACCAGCCCGACGCCGCCGACCGCCTGACGGTCGTGGCCGCGGACGCGCTCGAGGTCACGGAGCTCCCGGGCGAGGCGCCCACGGCGCTCGTCGCGAACCTGCCCTACAACGTGGCCGTCCCTGTCCTGCTGACCTTCCTCGAGCGCTTCGACTCGCTCGAGCGCGTCCTGGTCATGGTCCAGGCCGAGGTCGCGGACCGGCTCGCCGCCCCGCCGGGGAGCCGCACGTACGGCGTGCCGTCGGTCAAGGCCGCCTGGTACGCCTCGGCCCACCGTGCCGGGACCGTGGGGCGCAGCGTGTTCTGGCCCGTACCGAACGTCGACTCCGCGCTCGTGGCGCTCGACCGCCGTGAGCCTCCGACCACGACGGCGACGCGCGAGGAGGTCTTCGCGGTCGTCGACGCGGCCTTCGCGCAGCGTCGCAAGATGCTCCGCTCGGCCCTCGCGGGGATCGCGGGCTCGTCGGCCGCGGCGGTCGAGGCTCTCGAGCGCGCGGGCGTCGACCCCACGGCGCGCGGCGAGCGGCTCACGGTCGAGGAGTTCGCGCGCATCGCGGAGCAGCTCCCGCTCGTGCAGGCCGAGGCCGCCGCTTCCGCAGGCGAGCACCCGGAACGACCTGGCACAGTGGACGCGTGAGCCCCCACCTGTCCGCCGCGCCTCCGGTGTCCGTCCGGGTCCGGGCGCCCGGGAAGGTCAACCTGTCGCTGCGCGTCGGGGCACGTCAGGAGGACGGCTACCACCCGCTCGTGACGATCTTCCAGGCGGTCTCTCTCGTCGAGGAGGTCACGGCGACGCTCGAGACCCCCGGTGCGGGACTGTCCCTGACGGTCTCGGGGGCGCAGGCCGAGCGGGTCCCGGTCGACGAGTCCAACCTGGCCTGGCGGGCCGCCGAGTCCCTGGCCCGGTACACGGGCGTGGACGCGGACGTCCGGCTGCACATCCACAAGGGCGTCCCCGTCGCGGGCGGCATGGCGGGCGGTTCGGCCGACGCCGCAGCGGCGCTCGTGGCGTGCGACCTGCTCTGGGAGACGGGGCTGTCGCGGGCCGAGCTGTCGGACCTCGCGGCCGGGCTCGGCTCGGACGTGCCGTTCGGGCTCGTGGGGCACACGGCCGTCGGGAGCGGGAGGGGGCACCTGCTGACCCCCGCGATGGCCCGGGGCGAGTTCCACTGGGCGTTCGCGGTCCGGGACGAGGGCCTGTCGACCGCCAAGGTGTTCCAGACGTTCGACGAGGTCGTGGGTGGGACCCCCGACGTCGAGCTGTCGGACGACACCGAGCTCATGCAGGCCCTGCGCGCGGGCGACCCCGTGGGCCTGGGCCGCGCGCTGCACAACGACCTGGAGCCGGCGGCGCTCGCCATGGCCCCCGAGCTCGGCCGGACGCTCGAGGTCGCTCACGAGGTGGGCGCGCTCGGCGTGATCGTCTCGGGTTCTGGCCCCACGGTCGCGGCGCTCGCCCGCAGCAGGCAGCACGCGCTCGCGATCGCGGCCTCCTGGACGGCCGCAGGCGTCGCCGACTCGGTGCACTGCGCCACGGGCCCGACGTCGGGCGCGCGCGTCCTGGCCTCCTGACCGTCCGCGCTCGGCGCAGCCGGCCGCTCGGTGCGACCGGAGGCAGTCGTCGGCCGGGGGCCCGTCCCGGGGCGCGGTGGTCGGTACGCGTCGGCGCCTCCCCGACGTCCCGGCCCCCGATGCCCGGCGCGTATCCTCGCTAAGGCACTTCCACCCTCTCGAAGGAACTCATGGCACACCTCCTCGGCGCCGACGACATCCGTCTCGTCGTCGGCACCCGCACCCTGCTCGACGGCGTGAGCCTGGGCCTCGACGACGGCGACCGCGTGGGCGTCGTCGGCCCCAACGGGGCCGGGAAGTCGACGCTGCTGCGTCTCCTCGCGGGGACCGCCGTGCCCGACGCCGGACGCGTCACCCGGGTGGGCGGGCTGCGGATCGGCATGCTCGACCAGCGCGACGAGTCGCCCGCGGGCACGAGCATCCGCGACCTCGTCCACGGCGAGTCGGCCGAGCACACCTGGGCGGGGGACGCGGGCATCCGCGCGGTCCACGCGGGCCTGCTCGGCGACCTGGACCTCGACGCCCCGGCGAACACGCTCTCGGGCGGGCAGCGTCGCCGCGTGGCCCTCGCGGCCCTGCTGGTCGCCGACCACGACGTGCTGTTCCTCGACGAGCCCACCAACCACCTCGACGTCGAGGGCGTCGCGTGGCTCGCCGAGCACCTGCAGGCGCGGTACGCGCGCCCCGGTGCCCGGGGGGCGCTCGTGGTCGTGACGCACGACCGCTGGTTCCTCGACGCGGTGTGCACGCGCATGTGGGAGGTCACGGGCGACGGCTCGGGCGCGGTCGAGGGGTACGAGGGCGGGTACGCGGCCTACGTCCTGGCTCGTGCCGAGCGGGCCCGCACCGTCGCGGTGACGGCCGAGAAGCGCAACAACCTGCTCCGCAAGGAGCTGGCCTGGCTGCGCCGCGGCGCCCCCGCGCGCACGTCCAAGCCCAAGTTCCGGCTCGACGCGGCCGCCGCGCTCATCGCCGACGAGCCGAACCCGCGCGACACGCTCGAGCTCACGCGCATGGCCACGCGCCGCCTGGGCAAGGACGTGCTGGACCTCGAGGACGTCACGGTCCGCATGCCGGCTCGCGACGGGGATCCCGATGCTGCGGAGAAGGTCCTGTTCGACGACGTGACCTGGCGCCTGGGCCCCGGCGACCGCTACGGCGTGGTCGGGGTCAACGGTGCGGGCAAGACGACGCTCCTGCGCCTGCTGGCCGGACGCCTCGCGCCGAACGAGGGCACGGTCAAGCGCGGCAAGACGATCCACGTCGCCGAGCTCACGCAGGACATCGACGAGCTCGACGCGATCGGCGGCCTGCGGGTCGTGGAGGTCATCGAGCAGGAGAAGCGCACGGTCGCGGTCGACGGCAAGGAGCTCACGGCCGCGCAGCTCGTCGAGCGGCTCGGGTTCACGCGCGAGCGCTCGCAGACCCTGGTCCGCGACCTGTCGGGTGGTGAGCGTCGGCGCCTGCAGCTCCTGCGGCTGCTCGTCGGCGAGCCCAACGTGCTGCTGCTCGACGAGCCCACCAACGACCTCGACACCGACACCCTGGCTGCCATCGAGGATCTTCTCGACGGCTGGCCCGGGACGCTCGTCGTGGTCTCGCACGACCGCTACCTGCTCGAGCGGGTCTGCGACCGCGAGGTCGCGCTGCTGGGCGACGGGACCATCCGCGACCTGCCGGGCGGCGTCGAGGAGTACCTCGCGCTGCGCAAGGCCTCGATCGCCGCGGCAGCGGGATCGTCTCGGGTGGGCGGGACCCGCGCGGGCGCGACGGTCTCCGAGGCCGGTGCGTCGTCGTCGGGCACGGGGAGCACCGGTGACGCGACGGACGCCCAGCCCGCCCCCTCGGGTGCGGACGTGCGCGCCGCGAAGAAGGAGATCGGTCGCATCGAGCGACGCCTGTCCAAGATCGCCGAGCTGGAGGCACGCCTGCACGACAAGATGGCGGCCCAGGCGACCGACCACGCGGCGATCCTCGACCTCGACAAGCAGCTCCGGGAGCTCGCGGACGAGAAGGAGACGCTCGAGACCGAGTGGATGGAAGCGGCCGAGCTGCTCGACTGACCTCGCGCACCGCCGAGCGCGGAGCCCGTGCGAGGCGCGCCCGGCGTCCCTCGCACGGGCTCCGCGCTCAGCGGGAGGCGGTCACGCCTCGAACTGGCCCACGACCGTGCGCAGCAGGTTCGCCAGGCCGAGCCGGTCCGCGGGCTCGAGCGCCGCGAGGACCTCGCGCTCGACCGCCAGCAGGTCGGACATGGCGGCGTCGACACGCTCGAGGCCCTCGGGCGTGAGCTCGACGAGCACGCCGCGCCGGTCGTCGGGGGAGCGGTGACGCTGCACCAGGCCGCGGGCCTCGAGGCGGTCGATCCGGTTGGTCATGGTGCCGCTCGTGACGAGCGTCTGCGTGATGAGCGCGCCGGGGGACAGACGGTACGGCTCGCCCGCCCGGCGCAGCGCGGACAGCACGTCGAACTCCCAGGTCTCCAGGTGTCCGCGCGCGAACGCGCTGCGGCGCGCGAGGTCCAGGTGCCGGGCAAGCCGGCTGACGCGGGAGAACACGGTGAGCGGCTCGACGTCCAGGTCCGGACGCTCGCGCTGCCAGGCGTCGACGATGCGGTCGACCTCGTCCGGGTGCGGGTGCTGCATGACGTGAGGCTACTCGACATTCCTCGACATCAAGAGTCTTGACGGGAGCTCCCGTCCCGGACGGGGACCCGTCAGCTCGCGCGCAGGGCGTCCTTGAGCTTGATCCGGCCCCCGGTACGGAGCACCGCGTTCGAGTAGATCTTGCCCGCGAGCCACACCAGGACCGGCACGAGGGCCAGCGACAGGCCGACCGCGAGCAGGATCTCCCACGTCTCGACAGTGCCCAGCGCGATGCGGATGGGCATGAGCAGCGGCGAGCAGAACGGGATGTACGAGAGCCACACGACCAGCGGGTTCTCGGGGTCCCACGGGCCGATCGAGATCCCGATGATGTACGGGATCATCATGAGCATCAGGACCGGGGTGATGACCGAGCCCACGTCCTCCTGGCGCGAGACCAGCGCCGCGAGCGCCGCCAGCGCGAGCGAGTACATGACGAACCCGATCACGAACCACACGAGCACCCAGGCCGCGGTCGCGCCCAGGTTCACGCTGCTCGCGTCGACGAGCCCGAGCGCGAACGCCGTCCCGACGCCGCCCCCGACGACCACGACGAGCTGGAGGAGCCCGATCGCTCCGATGCCCAGGACCTTGCCCGCCATGAGCTGCCACGGACGGATCGTCGCGAGCAGCAGCTCGACCACGCGGCTGGTCTTCTCCTCCACGACGCCCTGCGCCACGAGCTGGCCGCACGTCATGAGCGCGATGAAGATGAGGATGCCGCCGACCATGCCCGTGACGATCTGGGCGGGGTCGCGCTCCTCGGCAGGTTCGAGCGACTCGACCGTGGGGGCCGCGGACGCGATCTCCTGCGCGACCGCGGACGGGTCGCCGCCCAGGTCGGTGATGGCACCGGACAGCGCGGCCTGCTGGGCCAGCCCCGTGAAGACGGGGGCCAGGGTCGTGCCCAGCTCCTCCTTGACCACGACCGTGAAGGAACCGGGCGTGCCGGTCACGAGCGCGTCGAGGCTGCCGTCGGCGACCTGCTCCCGGCCGTCGGTCTCCGAGACCTCGCTGACCTGGATCTCGGTGCCGACCGCGCCTCCCGCTGCCTCGAGCTGGGGGCCCAGGGCCTCGGCGCCCGACGTGACGCCGACCTTCTGGGCCGCGGGCTCCTGGCCGCCCACGACGCTCAGCAGGAACCCGCCGAGCACGACGCCCACCAGGAGGGCGACCGTGGTCCAGACGAACGCCTTGGACCGGATGCGCGTCGAGATCTCCCGGCCGGCCACGAGCGAGACCGCGCCCCAGGTGCTCACGGGCGAGTGGCGGGTCGTCGTCGGCTGTCGCACGGCGCTCATGCCGAGGCCTCCTGTCGGGTCGAGGGGGTCGAGGTAGAGCCGGTCGTGCTGTCGGGCGCGGGGGCCTCGTCGCTGCTCACGACGTGGCGGAACAGCTCGGTCAGCGACGGGCGCTGCGGCGTGAACTCGCGCACGGGCCCCGTGGCCAGGGCCGCGCGCAGCACCGCCTGCTCGGCCCCGTCCTGCGGCGAGTCGACCTCGAGGAAGGTCCTGGCGCCGTCGTACCGCAGGACACGGACGCCCGGGAGCTCGGACGCCCAGCCGGGCGGCGCGGCCGGGGCGTCGACGACCCACTGCGGGCGCTGCGTCGCGCGGAGCTCCTCGATCCCGCCGACCTCGACCATCTCGCCCGCCTTGACGATCCCCACGCGGTCGCACAGCCGCTCGACCAGGTCGAGCTGGTGCGACGAGAAGACGACGGGCACGCCCGCGGCGGCGCGGTCGCGCAGGACGCCGCTCATGACGTCGACCGCGACGGGGTCCAGACCGGAGAAGGGCTCGTCGAGCACCAGGATGTCGGGGTCGTGGACGAGGGCGGCCGCGAGCTGGACGCGCTGCTGGTTGCCGAGCGAGAGCTTCTGGACCTCGTCACCGCGCCGGGCGTCGATCCCGAGCACCTGCGTCCAGTGCTCCATCGCGGTGCGGGCCGCGACGGTGCCCAGCCCGTGCAGCCGGGCCAGGTAGACGAGCTGGTCGCCGACCTTCATCTTGGGGTAGAGCCCGCGTTCCTCGGGCATGTAGCCGATCCGACGGCGCATGGCCAGGTCGAGCGGTCGGCCGTCCCACCGGACCTCGCCCGAGTCGGGCGCGAGCACCCCGAGCGCGATGCGCATGGTCGTCGTCTTGCCCGCCCCGTTCGACCCGACGAAACCGAAGATCTCCCCGGCCCCCACCGTGAAGGACATGTCGCGCAGCGCACGCACCGTCCCGTACGTCTTGTTCAACCTGTCGATCTCGAGAGTCGCCATGGACCTACGAAACCACGGACGGCGCGAGCCGTCACGGGCGGAATGTCATGAGTTCGTGGCGGTGCCCCGGCCGGGGCGCGAGGTCCGGGGCGTGCGCCGGCGCTCAGGCCTCGGGGCGCGGCTTGCTCGTGAGCGCGGGGTTCTTCTCCATGCCGGACAGGCCGTTCCACGCGAGGTTCACGAGGTGCGCCGCGACGTCGGTCTTCTTGGGGCTGCGGACGTCGAGCCAGTACTGGCCCGTCAGGGCGACCATGCCCACGAGCATCTGCGCGTAGATGGGGGAGACCCGGGGGTCCAGGCCGCGCCGCTTGAACTGGTCCGCGAGCAGGTGCTCGACCTGCGTCGCGACGTCGCCGATGAGGCTCGAGAACGTCCCCGTCGCCTGGGCGACGGGCGAGTCGCGCACGAGGATGCGGAACCCGTCCTCCGACGTCTCGATGTACGTCAGCAGGGCCAGGGCCGTGCGCTCGAGCAGGACCTTGGGGTGCCCACCCGACGAGAGCGCGCCCGTGAGCGCCGAGGTCAGGCCCTGGATCTCGCGGTCGACGATGACCGCGTAGATGCCCTCCTTGCCCCCGAAGTGCTCGTAGACCACGGGCTTGGACACCTCGGCGCGCGCGGCGATCTCCTCGACGCTCGTGCCCTCGAAGCCCTTCTCGGCGAACAGGACACGGCTCACCTGCAGCAGCTGTTCGCGGCGCTGGCTCGCCGTCATGCGGGATCTGGGAGGTCGTCTGGAGTCTGCAGCCACGGGTCCATCATGCCGTGCCGGTGCTCGCGGGGTCGGGGCGCGCGCTGTGCTGGGACGGGGCGCAGCACGCGCGAGTGATGTGCTCCTCACACGTTCTCCCCACGTCCAGGACCCGTTCGGGCGTGGAGCACGGCGCGGGACCTGGCAGACTGTTCTCCGGACGAGCGATGGCGCGCGCGGTCGGGGGTCGCCCCGCGGGTGTGCGCGTGTGTCCGGTCCGTTCCGCCTTGGTGTAATCGGCAGCACAAGGGTTTTTGGTGCCTTTAGTCCAGGTTCGAGTCCTGGGGGCGGAGCTCGTGCAACCAACCCGATGGGAGCCCCAGTGACCGACGCTGTGCCCGACGCACCGCCAGTGCCAGCCGCAGTCATCGTCCTCGCCGCTGGTGCGGGGACGCGGATGAAGTCCGCAACCCCCAAGGTGCTCCACCCGCTCGCCGGGCGCAGCATGCTCGGCCACGCGATGGTCGCAGCGCGCGACCTGTCGCCGCAGCGGATCGCCGTCGTGGTCCGCCACGAGCGTGACCTCGTGGCCGCCGCCGCGCTCGAGGTCGTCCCGACGGCCCTCGTGGTCGACCAGGACGAGGTACCCGGGACCGGGCGGGCCGTCCAGTGCGCGGTCGAGGCGCTCGACGTGCGTGCGCAGGCCGAGGCAGCCGTCCACGGTGTGCCGATCGGGCACGAGGGCCGCGGCCCGGTCGAGGGGCTCGAGGGGTCGGTCGTGGTCCTCGCGGGCGACATCCCGCTCCTGGACGCCGCGACGCTCTCCGAGCTGCTGGCCGTGCACCACTCGGGCGGCAACGCGGTCACGGTCCTGACGACCGAGGTCGACGACGCCACGGGCTACGGCCGGATCGTGCGCGACGAGCAGGGCGGTGTCCTGAGCATCGTCGAGCACAAGGACGCGACCCCCGAGCAGCGCGCCATCCGCGAGATCAACTCGTCGGTGTACGTGTTCGACGCCGGGATCCTGCGCGGTGCGCTGCGCCAGGTCACGCAGGACAACTCGCAGGGCGAGGTCTACCTGACCGACGTCCTGCAGATCGCCCGCGAGGGTGGCGGACGTGTCGGCGCGCTGCGCGTGGCCGACCCGCTGCTCGTCGAGGGCGCCAACGACCGCGCCCAGCTCGCGACGCTGCGCGCCGAGCTCAACCGCCGCATCCTCACGCGCTGGATGCTCGGGGGCGTGACCGTGATCGACCCGGCCACGACCTGGGTCGACGTCGACGTGGACCTGGGCCACGACGTGACGCTGCTGCCGGGTACCCAGCTCCACGGCGCGACCACGATCGGCGCGGGCTCGACGATCGGCCCCGACACGACGCTCACCGACATGGAGATCGGCGCGGGGGCCACCGTGGTCCGCACGCACGGCAGCCTCTCGGTCATCGGCGACGGCGCGAGCGTCGGACCCTTCGCCTACCTGCGCCCCGGCACGGTCCTGGGCGAGAAGGGCAAGATCGGCACGTTCGTCGAGACCAAGAACTCGACGATCGGGACCGGTTCCAAGGTGCCGCACCTGTCCTACGTGGGCGACGCGACGATCGGCGAGCACACCAACATCGGCGCCGCGAGCATCACGGTCAACTACGACGGCGTCTCCAAGCACCGCACGGTCATCGGCTCGCACGCCCGGACCGGCGCGGACAACATGTTCGTCGCCCCGGTCACGGTGGGCGACGGGGCCTACACGGCCGCCGGCTCAGTGATCCGCCGCGACGTGCCGGCCGGCGCGCTCGGCGTGAGCGGCGCACCGCAGCGCAACGTCGACGGCTGGGTCGCCCGCCGTCGTCCCGGCACGGCCGCGGCAGAGGCCGCGGCCCGTGCGCACGAGACCGACGACGAGACGCCCCCGCCGCTGGGTGCCCAGGCCCAGGCGCAGCTCGCCGAGGCCTCCGCGACGCCTCCGGCCCCCCGCCCGACCCCCGTGCCTGCCAGCCCGGGCGTCCCCACCGTCCCCGACGGATCCAGCACCACGACCAGCAGCACGAACGAAGGGTCTTCCCCACGATGAGCAGCACGATCGCCGGCACCGGGGACAAGTCCCTCGTCCTCGCCTCCGGGCGCGCGCACCCCGAGCTCGCCAAGGACGTCGCGCGGGAGCTGGGCATCGACCTGCTCCCCACGACCGCGTACGACTTCGCCAACGGCGAGATCTACGTGCGCTTCGGGGAGAGCGTCCGCGGCGCGGACATCTTCCTTCTGCAGAGCCACACCGCGCCGATCAACCAGTGGATCATGGAGCAGCTGCTCATGGTCGACGCGGCCAAGCGCGCCTCGGCCAAGACCATCACGGTCGTCCAGCCCTTCTACGGCTACGGGCGCCAGGACAAGAAGCACCGTGGGCGCGAGCCCATCTCGGCCCGCCTCATGGCGGACCTCTTCCGGACCGCCGGTGCCGACCGCCTCATGAGCGTCGACCTGCACGCCGCGCAGACCCAGGGCTTCTTCGACGGCCCGGTGGACCACCTGTGGGCCATGCCGATCCTCACGGACTACGTCCGCACGCGCGTCGACACGACGAACGTCACGGTCGTCTCGCCCGACGCGGGCCGTATCCGCGTGGCCGAGCAGTGGGCCGCGAAGCTCGGTGGGGGCCCCCTCGCGTTCGTCCACAAGACGCGCGACATCACGCGTCCCAACCAGTCCGTGGCCAACCGCGTCGTGGGTGACGTCGAGGGCCGCGACTGCGTCCTGGTCGACGACCTGATCGACACGGGCGGCACCATCGCGGAGGCCGTCAAGGTGTGCCTCGCGGCCGGTGCCAAGTCGGTCATCGTCGCGGCGACGCACGGCGTGCTGTCCGACCCGGCGGCCCAGCGCCTGTCCGAGTGCGGTGCGAGCGAGGTCGTCGTGACCGACACGCTGCCGATCGCCGCGGACAAGCACTTCCCGCAGCTCACGGTGCTCTCGATCGCACCGCTCCTCGCCCGCGCGATCCGCGAGGTCTTCGACGACGGCTCGGTCACGTCGCTGTTCGACGGCAACAGCTGAGCCCGGCTCCGTCCGGCGGCCCGGTCCCTCGACTCGTTCGAGGGACCGGGCCGCCGTCGTTCCCGCCCTGAGCCGAGCGGCGGGTGCGACGAGGCGGACGGGCGGCTCCGTCGTCGGGCTGGCAGGATGCCTGCTGTGACCCAGACGCAGACCCAGGACCTGTCCGCCGGCGTGACCACCACGGGGCAGGGCGCGGCCACCGCGGTACCCGACGTCGTCGTGGTCGAGCTCGGCGCCGAGGCGAGCGGCGACGACGTCCAGGTCGCGCTCGACTCCGCCAACGAGGGGGTCCGCGCCGCGCGCGAGGCGCTGCTCGCGGGCGGGGTCGCGGACGAGGACCTGCGCACCGCGCAGACGTCCACGTGGACGCAGCAGTCCCAGCAGCCCGACGGCGCCACGAGCCTCAGCGTCACGGCCCGCCTCACGCTCCGGGTCACGGTGCGCGACGTCGCGGCGTCGGGAGAGCTCGTGCGGGCCGCGCTGGGCGCAGCCGGGCCCGTCGCCCGGCTCGACTCGATGCGCTTCGCGGTGAGCGCCCCCGGACCCCTCGCGGTCGCAGCCCGCGAGGAGGCGTTCGCCGACGCCCGGACCAAGGCCGAGCAGTACGCAGCCCTCGCGGGTCGGCGGCTGGGCGCGGTCGTGGAGGTCAGCGAGCAGGGCGGCGGGTCCGCACCGGCGCCCCGCATGATGTCGGCCAAGGCCGCGGTCGTCCACGACGCGCTGGCCGTGGACCCCGGGCGCGAGCAGGTCGACGCGAGCGTGACCGTGCGCTGGGCGTGGGCGGACTGAGCGGCTCGTGACATTTCTCAGGGGGTAGAGGGCCACGGGGCCGCTACGTTGTCAGCATGCTCATCATCGAGGACTACCTCCTGCTCGTGCTGGACGACGTCACGGGCAAGCCCGTCGGTGACAGCTCGTACCTCCAGCAGATCGCCGGCGGGGCGCTCCTCGTCGAGCTCGCGCTCCTGGGCCGGGTCGACCTCGCGGGTGACGCCGCGGGCTGGCGCTCGGGGCGCGTCGTGGTCCGTGACCAGGCGCCCACCGGGCGCCTCATGCTCGACGATGCGCTCACCGTGGTGAAGTCGAGGGAGGGGTCCAAGCCCAAGAGCCTCGTCGAGGCGCTCTCGCGGACCAAGCCGGCCGACGCCGCGCTCGACGACCTGGTCGCGCGCGGCCTGCTGCGCCGCGAGGACGGGCGGATCCTCGGCATCTTCCCGACGACGCGCTGGCCCGCGGCGGACTCGCGTCACGAGGGCGAGCTGCGGGGCACGCTCGCACGCGTCCTGCTCGACGGGGGAGTGCCCGACGAGCGGACCGGGGCGCTCGTCGCGATCCTCGCCGCGACCCGCCAGGCGGGGCGCGTCATGGCGGCCGGTGCACCGCTCACCGCCTCCGAGCGTCGGGCCGTGGACCAGCGGGCCACGGTGCTCGCGGAGGGGAGCTGGGCGGCCGGGGCGACCCGGAAGTACGTCGAGGAGATCACCGCGGCCACGACCGCGGCGATCACGACGACCGTGGTCATCGCGGGGGCGACGGCCTGACCGGCGATCCCGCTCGTGTCGCGACACGAGCGGGTTTCCCTTGACGTCGTGCGCCCAGGTACAGTAGTTCGGTTGCCTCGGCGAGGGACGTCTGACGGCCGGTGAGTCACCGGAAGGTCAGCAGGATCTGAAGGATCCCCGTAATCGACTGGGCGGTCGTCCTCGTGCGCCCGTCATGTGTCCCGCGCCGACGCAGCCGCCCGTCCTCCGGTGACCAACCAGCCGGCCGGACAGCCGACTGCTTCCCACTGGTAGTCGGCCCGCAAACGTTCTTCAGGAGCTCACGTGTCCGATATCAAGCTTGTCGCAGAGGCCCGCACCGAGTTCGGCAAGGGTGCCGCCCGCCGTACCCGCCGCAACAACCAGATCCCCGCCGTCCTGTACGGGCACGGCACGGACCCGGTCCACGTCGCGCTCCCCGCGCACCAGACCACGCTCGCCCTCAAGCACTCGAACGCGCTCTTCACGATCGCCTTCGACGGCACCGAGGTCCTGGCCCTGGCCAAGGACGTCCAGCGCGACCCGGTCAAGGACGTCGTCGAGCACATCGACCTCCTCATCGTGAAGAAGGGCGAGAAGGTCGACGTCGACGTTCCCGTCCACGTCATCGGTGAGGCCGCTCCTGGCACCATCCACATCGTCGAGCAGCTCACGCTCTCGATCCAGGCCCTGGCGACCAACCTGCCCGAGGTCATCTCGGTCGACATCACCGGCCTCACCGCCGGCACCGTCGTCTTCGCGGGCGACATCGCACTGCCCGAGGGCAGCGTCCTCGTGACGGAGCCGACCGCCGACGTCGTGCTCATCACCGAGCCGCGCGTCGAGGCCACGGCCGCCGAGGTCGCCGCCGAGGCAGAGGCCGCTCCGCTCGTCTGATCGACCTGACGGTCCGATCCACCGCTCTGGACCCGGTCCTCGAGCGGCAGGACCCTGACGACCCGAGGCGTCCGGTGCAGCACTGCACCGGACGCCTCGGACGTTCCCCCGACCTCGACCAAGGACACAGGTGACATGACCGACCAGCCGTGGCTCGTCGTCGGGCTGGGGAACCCCGGCCCCACCTACGCGGGCAACCGCCACAACGTCGGGCACATGGTGCTCGACGTCCTGGCCGGCCGCTCCGGCTCGACCTTCAGCGCGCACAAGGCCCGCGCGGCCGTCGCCGAGGCCCGCCTCGGCGTGCTGCCCGGCGGAGCGCCGGGACCGCGCGTCATCCTGGCCAAGCCCTCGACGTACATGAACACCTCGGGTGGCCCCGTCGCGGGCCTCGCCCAGTACTTCGGGATCGACCCCGACCACGTGGTCGTCGTGCACGACGAGGTCGACATCCCGTTCGGTGACGTCAAGCTCAAGTCGGGCGGTGGCGAGGGCGGCCACAACGGCCTGCGGGACATCACCAAGGCGCTCGGGACCCGTGACTACCTGCGCGTGCGGGCGGGCGTCGGACGCCCCCCGGGTCGCATGGACACGGCCGACTTCGTCCTCAAGAACTTCTCGGGCGCCGAGGCCAAGGAGCTGCCGTTCCTGCTCGACGACGCCGCCGACGCGGTCGAGATGGTCCTGACCGAGGGGCTCCTCGCGGCCCAGGGGAAGTTCCACACCAAGGCGTGAGCGGCTCTCCGTCGGCTCTCGCGCGCGGAGTCGCGGCGTTTCACCCGGGTGAGGTGTCCTTGTCGCCCCGTTTCGCCCGGACCTGACACCTAGGCTGGATCGATATCCATTCCTGGGCGGGTCTCCGACGTCCTGCCCCACGACGGAGGCACGATGACCGAGGGTGTGGCACTGGCGCACGACTACGCGACGCAGCGCGGCGGCGCCGAACGGGTGGCGCTCTGGCTCGCCGAGGCGTTCCCGGGCTCACCGATGTACACGACGCTGTACGACCCCGACGGGACCTTCCCGGAGTTCGCGGACCTCGACCTGCGCACCTCGGCTCTCGACCGTGTCGGCCCGTTGCGCCGTCACCACCGGCTCGCGCTGCCGTTCCTCGCGCCCGCCGTCTCGGCGCAGCGCGTCGAGGCCGACGTCCTGCTCGCGAGCTCGACGGGCTGGGCCCACGGCTACCGGGGGGCCGGGCGCACCGTGGTCTACTGCCACGCCCCGGCCCGGTGGCTCTACCAGCGGGACCGCTACCTGGGCGGCCGTGACGGTGCGAGCACGGTCGACCGCCTGCGCGGCGGGGTCGCCTCGACCGCGCTGTCCGCGCTCACCCCCGCCCTGCGGGCCTGGGACCGGCGGGCCGCTGGTCGCGCCGACGTCTACCTCGCCAACTCGACCGTCACGCAGCGCGCGATCCGCGACGCGTACGGCATCGAGGCGGAGATCCTGCCCCCGCCGCCCGCGATGATGCCGGCGGGCCTCGAGCGCGAGGTGCCGGGGCTCGAGCCGGGCTTCCTGCTGTGCGTGGCCCGGCTCCTGCCGTACAAGAACGTCGACGTCCTGATCGAGGCCGCCCGGCTGGCGGGCAAGCAGCTCGTGATCGTCGGCGACGGGCCGGACCGGGCGCGCCTCGAAGGCCTCGCCGCGCCGGGGCGAGCGACCACCGGGCGCTGGGGCACGCCGTCGGGCACGGGGGGCTCGGGCGGCGCGACGACGCTCCTGGGCCGCGTCGACGACCCCGAGCTGCGGTGGCTCTACCGGCACTGCTCGATGCTCGTCGCGGCCTCGTACGAGGACTACGGGCTCTCGCCGCTCGAGGCGGGGGCGTTCGGGCGGCCCTCGGTCGTGCTGCGGGACGGCGGATACCTCGACACCGTGGTCGACGGGGTGACCGGGACGTTCTTCGACGCGCCCGAGCCCGCGCTCGTGGCGCAGGCTGTCCAGGAAGCCCTCGGCGTCCCGTGGGATGATGACGCTCTGACGTCGCACGTCGAGACCTTCGCGCTCCCGCGCTTCGTCGCTCGGCTCCGCGAGGTGGTAGACGCGCAACGAGGGTTCGTGCACACGGAGCCCAGCACGCCAGGGGAGAGGAACCCATGACCGTCCGGGAGTTCATCCGTACCGTGTGGGCCGGCAAGTGGTACGTGCTGGCCGCCGTGCTCGTGGTCGTCGCCGGCGCGCTCTACTACCTGAGCCAGCAGGAGACGGTCTACAAGGCGACCGCGACGGTGCAGCTCATCGGCGTCCAGTCGGCACAGGGCGGCGAGCAGGTCGTGGAGGTCACGGTCGCGACGGACCTCGACGACGTGACGTCCGACCCCGTGGTCGAGGCCGCGGCCACGTCTCTCGGGTACACGGGCACCCCGGCGTCCCTCGCCGCGATGGTCTCCGCGGACTACCCGGGCGAGAGTCAGAAGCTCATCGCCATCAACGCCAAGACCCTCGACCCCCAGGAGTCCGAGGACGTGGCGAACGCGTTCGCCGAGGCGTACGTGGCTCAGCTCGTGATCCTCCGCGACGACCAGGTGGCGACGCTCGACGCTCGACGACAGGCACTGGCCGAACAGCTCGCAGGCGTGACTGCACGGCTCGTCGCCAACCCCGAGGATCCCCTCGCCCTGGCCGAGAAGGAGACGATCGTCACCGACTACACGACCCTGACGGTGCAGGCGAACACGTTGCGCGCGATCGGTGTCCCGGCGGAGGTGCAGACCCCTGCGACCGGGGCAGAAGCACAAGGTCCCGGTCGGAGCACCGTCCTGGCGCTGGCCGTGCTCGCCGGAATCGTCGCGGGCGTCGGGCTGGCGTTCGCGCGACGTGGGCTCGACGTGCGGGTGCGCGGGGCGGCGGACGCTGCGCGCCTGGCGCAGAGCCCCGTGCTGGCCGAGCTGTACGGCGTCCGGACGTCCGACCGGGAGTACAGTCACTCGCACACGCTCCCGGTCTCGCGGAAGGTCGCGACGCCCTTCACCGAGTCCATCCGTGAGCTGCGGACCGCCGTGCAGGTCTCGCTCGCCGAGGCCGGCAAGGTCGTCGTCGTCGTCACCGCGGCGGACCCGCACGCTCCCCGTACCTTCATCGCGGCGAACCTCGCGGCCTCGTTCGCGCTGAGCGGTCGGCGGACGATCGCGGTGTCGGGTGACCTGCGCCGACCAGAGCTGGACCGGGTGCTGCCCCCGCCGGACGGCTGGTCCGGTGACCCGCACACCCTGCGGCCGACGACGATTCCCAACCTGGGTGTGTTCCCCGTCCCCGAGGAGGAGATGGACCCGGCAGACTTCCTCGCGACGACCCGCGCGGGAAAGCTCATCGCGGACCTGAGCGACAACGCAGAGGTGGTCGTGATCGACGCGCCTCCCGTGCTCGCTGCGGCCGACGCGACGATCCTCGGTCGGTACGCCTCGGGAGTGGTCCTCATCGCCTCGGCTGGCAAGACGGATCGCGCGGTGCTCGCCGAGGCCTCCGACCGGCTACGGATCAACAACGTCCCGCTCGTCGGGATCGCGCTCGCCGGCGTCAAGAGCGACCGGCGCATGCTCTACGCCTCGACGTACGGCGACCCCGACGGCGACGGCACGCGGCGCGGCGACCCGACCACGGGAGGCCAGGTGACCGCGTCGGCCGAGGCGCCGGCGCTCGCGGCGGAACGTCCGGACACCGGGTCACCGGGGGAGTCTCCTGGGCAACAGATCGACGAGCCACGGCGGGCTGCCAAGGAACGCGCGGCCGCGATCGTCACGGGCACGTCGTTCGTCGGGGCGACCGCGCCTCAGGGTGCAGCTGGCCACGAGCAGGACGCACCGTCAAGGCAGGACGTGGAAGCGGCACCGGCCTCCCAGGCCTCGCCGGGCGAGCCGGCGCAGCCGACGCCTCCGGTCCGGCCGACGGCGTCACTGACCCGGCCGACGCAGACCCCGGCCGCCCCGGCCGGACCGGGGCAGCTTCCCCGCCGTGACGGGGCTGAGGGTCGGCCCGCACCGCTGCTAGCGCCTGAGTGGGGCAAGATCTCGCAGTCGACCGGTTCGCAGACCACGTCTGCCACGACGACCGGCACGGGCGAGCAGGACACCGACACGTCGTCATCGAGCGAACGTTCGGGTCGGAAGCTGCCGTTCCGCTGGTGAGGCCGCCTGGCGCTGATCGACCGATGCGCGTCCTGGTCCTCGATCACACGGGCGAGCTCGGCGGGGCCGAGCTCGCACTCGTCCGGCTCTGCCACGCTCTTGGGCCCGAGGTCGACGTCCGCGTCCTGCTCTTCTCCGACGGGCCGCTGGTCGAGCGGCTGCGCGCCGCCGGTGTGGCGACCGAGGTGCTCTCGCTCGACCGGCGGACGGCGACGACGAGCAGGGAGTCGGTGGGGCGGGCGAGCCTCTCACAGCTCGTCTCGCTGCTCCGGCTCGTCCCGTTCAGCTGGGCCCTCGCTCGACGTGTCCGAGACCTTCGGCCCGATGTGGTCCACACGACGTCCCTCAAGGCGGACCTGCTGGGCGTCGTGCCCGCCAGGTGGGCGCGGTCTGCGCTGGTCTGGCACGTGCACGACAGGATCGCCGACGACTACCTGCCGTCGCGGGTCGCGCGCGTCTTCCGGTGGGCGGCAGCGAGGTTCCCCGACGCCGTGATCGTGAACTCCGAGGCCACGGCGTCGACGCTCCCGGTCGAGACGACCGTGGCCTACCCGGGGTTCGGGGCCGGGCAGGACCTCGCCGGTCCACGTCCCCCGCTCCCTGCCGGGCGCAGCGGGCCCGTCGTGGGAATGATCGGACGCATCAGCCGGACCAAGGGGCAGCTGGAGCTGGTGAGGGCCGCGCGGACCGTGCTGGACCGGCATCCGGACGCCGTCTTCCGTGTCGTCGGCGAGCCCAGCTTCGGTGCCGAGGAGTACGCCGACCAGGTCCGCGCCGAGGCGGAGCGGCTCGGAGTCGCGGACCACGTCACGTGGGTCGGCTTCGTCGCGGACCCGTCGACCGAGCTCGATGGCTTCGACGTGTGCGTGCACGCCTCGCCCGTCCCGGAGCCGTTCGGGCAGGTCGTGGTCGAGGCGATGATCCGCGAGGTCCCCGTGGTGGCCGCACGGGCGGGCGGCGTCGTGGAGATCCTCGCCGGCCCGCCGGGCGCGCCGGCGCTCGGACTCCTCGTCGAGCCGGGCGACGAGGAGTCGTTGGCGCAAGGAATCCTCGCAGTCCTGGATTCTCCGGGGGAGGCACGCGACCGGGCGGTACGTGCAGCGGTCGTCGCGCGACGCCGGTACTCGGCGGCACGGACCGCGGAGGTCGTCAGCGAGGTCTGGCTGAGAGCCGCCGGGCGCGCTCGATGACCGCACGCATCGCCTGACCCTGCGCCTCCCAGGTCGGGATGTCGTCGTCCTGGTGGACGTCCGTCGTGGCGGTCGCCGTGAGGGCTGCGAGGACCGCTCCGGGATAGCCCTCGGGGTCGGCGACCGTGACGCGTGGGTCCAGCGCGTCGCGGAACCCGGCGACGGGGGTCGCCAGCACGGGGCGTCCGACCGCGCGGTACTCGTACAGCTTGAGCGGGTCGAGGCTGTCCGTGAAGTCGTCGACGATGTGCGGGACGAGCAGCACGGTCGCGTGCTGGAGGTAGGCCGGTACGTCCGTCCACGCCCGGGCCCCGAGAATCCGGACCCCGGCCGTCGCCAGGGCTTCGTACTCCTGGCCCGTGAGGTCGAGGACCGGACCGACCACGACCACGCTCCCGGCGCTGCGGGTCGCGAGCGCCGTCCGGCGGACGAGGTCGAGGTCGAAGCGGTCGCGGTGGACGGTCCCGAGATAGAGCGCGACGGGTCCCTGGGGCAGGTCCTGCGGGCGTCGCTGGGGTCGCCGGTATCGCGCGACGTCGACGCCGTTCGTGATGAGGGTGACGTCTCGCTCGGTGCCCTTGGTCGCGGCCAGGTGGGGGGAGCAGACCGTCACCTCGTCGCACGTGGCGAGCAGCAGGGTCTCGTCCGCGAGCAGTCGGCGGCGGATCTCGGGTGCCCGGTCGGCCGCCAACCAGTCGTCGGTCACGTCGTACAGCGAAGGCCAGTCGGTCTCCTGGACGAGCGTCGCGGCCGCGGGATCGTTGACCCACAGGACGGGATGCCCGAGGCCGACCTTCCGCGCCGCACGGCGGACGAGTCCGGCGAGCCGGGAGTCGACCCGCGGGTCGATCCGGCGGGGAAGGATCTTGGTCGGCTGGTAGAGCCAGAGCTGGTCCAGGCCGACGCCCTCGAGGGGGTCCGCGCGTCGCAGTCCCGTCCCGGGACGCGGGCGGAACCCCCGCCGCACCTCGTGGAGCGGGTCTGCTGCTGGCTCGACGAAGAGGACCCGCAGACGCGGGTCGCCGCGCAGCAGCTCGGTCACGAGGTACTGGTTGCGGCGCCACACGATGTCCCAGCTCTCGAGCGAGATCACGACGAGCTCGTGGACCGTGTGGTCTGCCGTGCTGGTCATGTCGGGTCGCTCCTGGGGGTCGGACGTCATGGTCGGGGGGCCTGGAGCACCGTGCGGTAGACGGCAGTGGTGCCCTCGACCTGCGCGAGGGGGGTGAAGCGGGCCCGCTGGACGGCGCGGGCGGCCGTGCCGTACGCGTCCCGCCGCGCTGTCGATGCCGCGAGCACCGACAGGCTCTCGCCTGCGCGCACCACGTCGGTGGGTGGGTAGAGGGCGAGGGGGTCGAGCCCTGCGAGAGTCTCCAGGTGGCCACCGGCTCCGGCGGCCACGACGGGCAGGCCGTTCGACATCGCCTCGAGGACGCTGAGCCCGAGTCCCTCGACGGGGCACGGTGCGAGCAGGACGGCAGCGCTGCGCATGAGCTCGTCGACGTCCGATCGGGGGCCGAGGAGCTGGACGTGCCCACCGAGCCCCTCGTGCGCGACGAGCTCCTCGAGCGCGGGCCGCTGTGACCCGTCGCCCGCCACGAGGAGCCGCCACCCCCGCTCGTGAAGTCCGGACGCCGAGAAGGCGAGGACTCCGAGGTCGGTGCGCTTCTCGGGCTCGAGGCGCTGGACGAGCAGGACGGACCTCTCCCTGTCGGCCGCGCTCGGCCCGTCAGGCCGGTCGTCGATGCCGGGGTGGACGACGACGCTGTCGCCGTCGACGTGGTCGGCGACGTACTGGCTGATGGAGATCTGCGCACGGACGGGCGCGCGGGCGACCAGGGCGGTGAGCCCGGCGGCAGGTCCGCTGCCGCGGGTCCGGGCGAAGTGCCGGGTCGAGACGACCGGCGGCAGGCCCCGGGAGGTGACGGACCCCAGGGCCGCGGCGATCTCGGCCGAGGTCATGTGGACGTGCACGACGTCCGCGCCGCGCGAGGCTGCTCGGAGCGTCCGGACGACCTGGCGCAGGGACCCGGCGGGCAGGACCCGCACCGACGCGTCGTCGATGGTCTCGACCATCCGTGCACGGTGACCACCGATGACCACGACCTGGTCACCGTGGGCGGACTGGGCCCGTGCCAGCCGTGCGACGTGCCGCTCGACACCTGCGAAGGCGTCGGACTGCACGACATGGAGAACTCTCACGAGGACGGTTCCTTCGGGTCGGGGGTGCTGAGCGCCATGCTCCTCGCCGTGCCGGCGGCGTCGATCATCTCCTCGACGGAACGCAGGTCGTCGACCGGGAGCGCGGCTCCGGTCTCGACGCGCGCTGCCCGTCGCGACTCTGCGTAGGCGTCAGCCCCTACGCAGACACCGACGATGAGGAACGGCACCGACACCTGGACCGAGACCCAGAAGAGGTCGAACTGCCCTTGGATGAAGCGCATGAGGAGGACCGAGAACGCGAGCGTCCCGAAGCGGGGGTTCATGCGCCACAGCACGACGAGCGACCCGAAGAACAGGACGAGGAACGCGACGACCCCGACGATCCCGGCCGACGTGAGGACCTCGAGCTCGGCGTTCGGGGGCTGGAAGGTGTACTCCGTCCGGTTCGCGACCCACCAGCGCAGCCCGACACCCACCCAGGGGCTGCGCTCCCACACGTCGATCGCCTGCTCGTACCAGGTCAGTCGCTGGTAGGCGGAGTTGAACTGGTCCTTGGACGCGAGCTGTTCCTGGACCGCGGTCCACACGAAGTAGACCGCGGGGATCGCGGCCAGCAGGATGAGCTTGGAGCGCTTGCGGTCGGGGTCGGAGCGCAGCGTGATGAGGACGACGCCGATCGCCAGGCCGATCAGGGCCTGGCGTGACTGCGATGCCAGGACCCCGAGCCCGCACAGCCAGAACGCCGGGAAGGTGAACATCTTGGGCCATCCGACCCACCACGGACGGGCATAGGCCAGGAGCGCGGCGCTCCCGAGCACGCAGCCGATGAAGTTCTTGTGCATCGCGAACGGGATCTCGAGGTACACGGGACCGGTGTTGCCGGCCGCGAGCTGCTGGAGAGCGGTGACGCACGTCAGTGCCGCGATCACGAGGCAGGGGATCATGAACAGCGTCAGCCCGAGCCGGGCGCGCCCCGCCCGGCCGACCGCCCATCCGACCAGGAGAGCGCCGCCGACCGAGAGCCAGGCGTGGAACCACTCGACGGTGTTCGCGGTGTACGGGTTGGCGATGACCGTGAAGAGCGTCGCCACCTGGTAGAGCGCGGAGAGCCACAGGAGCGAGCGCATGGGGCGTGAGAGCGGTCGCTGGGCGAAGAAGAGGGCGAACCAGAAGGCACCGAAGAGAGCGAAGTCGCTGAGGGAGAGGTTGACCGCGTCACCACCGACGCGTTCGACGACCACCATGGCGGGCATGGCGAGGATCGGGAGGGCGGCGGGCTCGTAGATCGTCATCCCGACCACGAGCACGAGCGCGGCGACCGCGACGGCGATCGCGCTGTATCCCGGCACGAGGAAGCCCACCCCGACCAGCACGGCGGCGACGGCGACCGACCCGGCGGCCCAGGCGGCGGAGCGACGGATCACGACGACAGCTCCGGAGAGGGGCGGGCGCGCACCACCGCGGCCTCCGCACGCAGCGGACCGCGGAGGTACAGCGAGACCCGACGACGTGCAGCGGCGCGTCCCTCGCCCCGCAGGGCGACGCTCCGGGCGACCGATCCTGCGAGCACTCCCGTGCGCGCGAGCTGCCATCCCACCGCGCCGAAGTGCTTGCGCAGGTATCTCTCCTGGGACGCGTGGAAGTGCGTCTCGCGGCGCGTGGGGTCGCTGCTCGTGGCCCCGCCGAGGTGCAGCGCCTGCACCTCGGGGACGGCCAGGTGCCGCCGCCCCAGGAGGGTCGCACGGTAGGCCCAGTCGGTCTCCTCGGCGTAGAGGAAGAAGTTCTCGTCGAAGAGCCCGACCTCCTCGAGCGCGTCGGCCCGCAGCAGCAGCACGGACCCGATGACGAAGGACCGGTCGGCGGGAGCGCGGCGCAGCGAACCGAGGCCCACGGCCTCGACCCAGGTCCCGGCTGGCGACGGGTAGGGCCACACGACGCGCGCGCTCTCGCCGTCCCCGTCGACCTGGGCCGGCCCGACGCTCGCAAGGTCCGGAGCCTCGTGGAGCCGGGCCTGGAGCGTCAGGACGTCCTCGGGGGTCACGACGGCGTCGGGGTTGAGCAGCAGGACGTCGGCCCCGGGGACCTGGCGGTGCCGGATCCCGTGGTTGACCCCGGCGGCGAAGCCGCCGTTGCGCCCGGGGTCGAGGTAGCGCGCGCCGGCGAGCTCGGCGACCTCCTGGATCGTCGGCAGCGACGAGTTGTCGACGACCGTGAGCGAGAGCTTCCCCACGAGCGGGGCCAGCGCGTCGCGGACCAGGTCGGGGGAGCCGTAGGCGACCAGGACCACCTCGGGAGCGGGCCGCTCCGTGCTGCCCGACGGCGCCGGGCCGCCCTGGGCGTCAGCGTCACGTCGCGTGGTGCCGACGGGAGGGGACGAGCGCGCCGTGGCCTCCTCGTAGATCGCCCGGTAGCGGCGGGCGACCTCGGGCCACGCGCACGTGGCCGCGCGGGCCGCGCCTCGACGTCGGAGGGAGTCGGCCAGGCCCGGCTCGTCGGCGACGCGCACGAGGGCGTCGTGCAGGGCGACGGGGTCGCCGGGAGGGACCAGGAGACCGGCGCCGCCGACCACGTCGGGCAGTGCGCCCGAGTCGCTCGCGACGACCGGGACGCCGCAGGCCATGGCCTCGACGGCGACCCGGCCGAACTGCTCGATCCACCCGAGGGTGTCGAGCGAGGGCACGGCCAGGACGTCGAGGGCGCGGTAGAACGAGACCAGGTCGTCGCCGGTGAGCGGGCCGACGAACCGCACCCGGTCACCGAGCGGCCGAGCCCGCTCGCGCAGTGCCGGGGCCGAGGGGCCGTCGCCGGCGAGCGTCAGGTGCAGCCGCTCGTCGCCCTCGACCGCCGTGAGGAGCACGTCGACGCCCTTGTGCGGGGCCAGGCGGCCCGCGTAGCCCACCCGCACGAGACCCGCAGGGGAATCCCCCGGGGCATGGGGGCCTGCCGAGTCGCGGCCCGGGTGACGGGGAGCGGGGACGGACGCGACGCCGTCGGACGGGGTGGCGGGAGAGGGGGCAGGCGAGAACACCGAGAGGTCCACGCCCAGCGGGACGACCTCCACGACCCCCCGTGCGCCCTTGGCGCGCACGATGCGTGCGGCGGCCTCGTTGCAGACCGAGACGGCCGCGGCGCCGCGCAACGCGGCGCGCTCGAAGGCCCGGAAGGGCCAGGGATAGCGCTTCGAGATGTTCTGCGCCGAGTACAGGACGTAGGGCGGCGCGGGGCGCCAGGACCGGCCGGGCAGGTGTGCGCGGAGCCAGCGCAGGGCGAGGATCTCGGCCGTCGCCAGGGCGAACGGCTCCTCGTGGACGTCCAGCACGTCCCAGGACTCGCCCAGCGCACGCCAGAGGGGGCCGGGGGCGTACACGAAGAGCGCGGGGTGGGTGCCCGCGGTGCGGACGCCTCGGACGGGCTCGCCCGGTCGGGGACGCAGCGGGACCGTGGTCCCGGCCTCGTCCCACGAACGCGCGGACACGAGGCGCACGTCGAGACCCAGCGCGCGCAGAGCCCGCTCGCGCTCGCGCCACGCGTCGACGACTGCGCTGTGCGAGACGCGGAGGATCCTCATGTGGGAGATTGTCCCCCAGCAGGAGGCCGCTCCCCCTGTCGTCCCACCGAATTCACCCAGATCGTCCTGAGGAGCCCTGTGCCCGACCGAGCCGCCGACGAACCCCTGGTGAGCGTCGTGCTCGCCACCAACCGTGGTGGTCCCTTCCTGGCCGAGGCGCTGGCCTCGGTCGCTGCGCAGACGTACCCGCACGTCGAGCTCCTCGTGATCGACGACGGATCGCCCGACCCGACCGAGATCCAGGGGCTCGTCGCGTCGGCCGGGCTCGGGACGGTCCTGCGCCTCGAGCCGTCAGGGGTGTCCGCCGCGCGCAACGCGGGGGTCCAGCGTTCGCGCGGCGACCTGCTCGTGTTCCTCGACGACGACGACCGCTGGCACCCCGACCGGGTGCGGCTGACCGTCGAGGCGCTGGTGGGCCGCCCCGACGCCGTGGTCGGGTACTGCGCGATGCGCACGATCGACCCCGCGGGGGAGCAGGTCGTGGCAGCGGACCAGCGCGCGGCTCGCGACGCGCGCGACGTGGTCCGGGGGCGGACCGGCATCATGCTGCCGAACCTCATGATGCGCCGGAGCGCGTTCGACGCCGTGGGCGGGTTCGACCCGGCGTACCGCCAGGGCGAGGACCTCGACCTGGTCCTCGCGGCCGCGACGCTCGGTCCGTTCGTCTTCGTCGACGCCATCCTGGTCGACTACCGGTACCACCCCGGCAACACGACGCGGGCCTACCGCGACCTGGCGGCCGGGATACGCGTGATCCTGCGCGCCCGCCGCTCGCTCGCGCGATCTGCCGGCAGGACGGATCTCGACGCCGCCTACCGTGACCGGTTGCGTGCCAACGACCGGTTCGCGGCGTGGAGCGCGGCGCGCGCGGCGCGGGCCGACCTGTCGGACCGCCGGTTCGGGGCGGCGGTCGGGCACGTCGTGTGGGCGGCGAGGTTCGCGCCGACGGCGCCGGTCGACTGGGCGCGCGAACGCGTGCGGCGGCTGGTGGACCGGGAGCGCTAGGAGCGCCCCCCGTTCCAGTGCGCGGGCGGGACGATCGGCGGGGCCGGCGGGACGTGCCCGAACCGCCACCCTGCACTCCAGCTCAGCCTCCAGACCAGGTCGGACAGGTCGCCGGGGCGCCGCACCGTGGACGCCTTGCGGAACGCCTTGCCGACGAACCCGACGCCGCGCACGACGATCGTGCGTCCTCGACGTACGAGGGCAGCGAGGCGGTCCGCGGCGCCGCCGCCCCGTGAACGGGTGGACGGGGCGTCCCCCGCAGCGGGGGCAGCGTCCGCGTCCGACGACGACGGGTCGCTGGGCTCGCTCGACGCGTCCCCGAGGAGCAGCGAGTACCGCACGCTCAGCCAGCGCTCTCCGGCGCCGTACGCGAAGGACTGGCGGGCGATGTTCCGCAGGCCGTCCCGTCGCCGGACGTGCAGGACGACGTCCGGGACGAACACCAGGTCGTGCCCCGCGAGCTGGACCCTGATGCAGAAGTCGTCGTCCTCTGCCGTCCGCGCCCCCTCGAAGAACCCGCCCACCTCGTCGAAGACGGCCTTGCGCACGCCCATGTTCCCCGAGCCCGCGGTCACGAACTGCTCCAGCCCGGGCTTGACGGTCAACCGGTCGGTCTGCGCGGTCCAGGTCACCGACGACTTCAGGTCCCTGTTGAGCCGTGCGCCCTCGAAGGGGCCCGCGACGAACTCGTGCTCGCCGAGCGCTCGGTGGACCGCCTCGACCCAGCCGTCCGCGACCATGTCGTCGGCGTCGCAGAACGCGAGCGCTGACGCCCTCGCCTGGGCGACGGCGATGTTGCGCGCGGCGCTCGGGCCGCGGCGGGCGGACGCGTCGACCAGCCTCAGCTCGGGCATGCGCGCGGTCCACTCCTGGACGAGCCGCCGGGTGCCGTCGTTCGACCCGTTGTCGCTCACGATCACCTCCCAGGGCCAGGCAGGGCGTTGCGCGAGCAGCGCGCCCAGCTGGACCCCGAGGGTCGACTCGGCGTCGTACGCGGGGATGACGACCGAGAGCTCGGGGCGATCCCTCTCGCCGGGGTGTGCGCTCACGACGTTCGCATCCTCTCGCGGGCCATGCTCATCACGGGCTGGTAGCCGGACACGAGCTCGTGAGCCGTCATGGTCCGATAGCCGTCCGCGGACAGGCGGTCCAGCACGAGCCCGAGAACCTCCGCACGGTCGAAGTCCGGGAAGACCTCGTCCTCGGCGAGCGTCTCCGGGTCGCCGCGGTCGTCGTGGAGGAGGAGCATGCTCCCCGGGAAGATCGTGGACAGCGCGCGGTCGGCGATGCGGGTCTCCTCGTCGTCGACCCAGTCGAACGCGTCCCCGGACCAGATCAGGACGTCGAGCCCCAGGCCGGCGATGCCGTGGGCCTGGCGGACCGTGTGCGCCCCGTACGGGGGACGGAACGAGACGAGCGGTGCGGAGACGAGGGACTCGACCTCGTCCTTCGCGTCACGCACGTACCGCACGGCCTCGGCGTCGCCCATCGTCAGCAGCGACCTGTGGTCCTGTCCGTGGAGGGCCAGCTCGTGCCCCTCCGCGACGATGCGTCGGGCGATCTCCGGGTGCGCCCGGACCTGTCGGGCGAGAGCGAAGAACGTCGCGGTCGCGCCGCGGGAGGCGAGCAGGTCGAGGAGACGAGGCGTGTGCTCGGGGTGCGGGCCGTCGTCGTACGTGATCGAGACGACGCGGTCAGCCGTGTTGACGCAGAACGTCCCCAGGGCGCGGGTCGCGAGACGGGGAAGCGGCAGGCGGGTGTAGGCGACCTCGGCGAAGCGACCGCCCACGGGTGGCGGGGTGCTCTCGATGTCGCGGCGGCGGACCACGATCCCGCGTGGCGGACGGCGGGTGGTGGCGCGGCCTGCGCCTTGCCGGGACTCGGCCATGGTCTGACCCTCTCTGGTCGTCCAGGACACGGACGGCGCCTGCGGACGTGCTGGTGGCGGTGCTGCGAATGCTACGGGACGGGCGCGACGACGGTGAGGTGTCAGGTCCGGACCCCGTCGAGCGCCTCGAGCTTCGCGCGCGCATCGGGGGAGGTCGCGCTCGCGGCGACGAGCTGGGGCCGGAGCGCGTCGACTGCGTCCGCGAGGGTCACACCGAGCATGTGGTGGAAGGACCAGTCGTCCTCCGGGTCGAACGCCGGGTCGAGGCTCCGGTCCCGAGGGAGGGGGTCGTTGCCCGTGATGTCCCCGGAGTCCAGGAAGGGGATGCCAGGGGTCCGCGGCCCGAACGTCTCGAAGTCGGTCACGACGGGCCGGCCGTCGAGCAACCAGATGTTGTGCGGCTGCAGGTCGCCGTGCAGGTTTCCGGTGAGGTAGATCTCGAGCAGCACGTCCAGGGTCCAGGCCCCGAGCGCGACGCGCTCCTCGCGCGAGAGCTGCTGTCCGGCGACGTCGAGCCGCGCGTCGTCGGGCAGCCGTGGCACGGTGAATCCTCGCTTGTGCCACCTGACCACGGGCATGCGCCACGGCCGGTGACCGAACAGGTCTCCGGTGACCTTCTCCGCGAGGAACGCGTCCCTGCCGACCCGCGTGCGGGCGAAGTACTTGGAGACCGTGGGCCGTCCCTGGTGCGAGGTGTAGACGGTCACCGAGCGGTCCGTGGCCTTCACGAACGTCGCACCCACGGGGCTGCCGAAGATGTACACCATCCGCGCACGGTCGACGACGCGGTGCACGAACGAGCGCGGCGGCGGCCCTTCTTCCTGGACGGCAGGAATGCTCATGACGACTCCTCGACTCGGGTTGCGGTCGCGGACCCCCACGATCGATGACGGCAACGGTAGCCGGGAGCGCTCGGCGGGGTCCACGTCGAGGGGCCGGGTGAGCGGGCGAAATCCGCGCGGCTCGCCCGGTGGCGGTCAGGACAGACGATCCTTCAGGGCGTGGAACGCCGAGCGCAGACGGTGGTACGCACCACGGACGACGCGCGACCTGCCGAGGGTCCGCGCGGCCCGGCTGCGCTTCGCGGACTGCCAGATCTCCGCGGTCGCGACCTTGAGCGGAGGGTCGGCGAGCACCGTGAGGCGGAAGCGCTCGAGGAACGCGACGTTCCGGTGCACCGCGGGGTCGACGGGCAGAGGGACCGTGAAGTCGTGACCCGCCAGGTAGCCGTCGAGCAGCGAGGCGGCGACCGCGTCGTCCGTGAGGTTGCGGGCGGTCTCCTCGGGCAGGCCGACCTGGAGCGCGAGGTCTGCCAACCGGGTCACGTAGGCGGGCTTGACGGCCGGCTTCTGCACCTTCGCGTGGTAGAGCAGGGAGAAGAGGTGGTCGTCGTGACGGGGGACGGCCACCAGGGTGTCGTGCCACTCGCGGCGGGCGAGGATCTCGCGCTGCCACTCTGTGTCGAGATATCCGTCGCCCACGTAGCGGGTGTCGAAGAAGACCTCCTCGCCTCCGACCGACGTGCGGAACTGCGCGCCCTCGGGCCCCGGATACACCTCGGTCGCGTTCAGCACGGCCGCGAGGTCGGTCTGGTCCCGGCACAGGACGTCGATCTCACGGTCGTCCTCGAGTGTCCCGGGCAGGTCCTCGAAGTTGCGCAGGACCACGTACTCGGAGGTGTGCCGCAGGACCCGGAAGAGCGCGTCGAGGCTCTCCCACCCGTCGCTGCCCACGAGGTCCTCGGCCAGGACCGAGATCTCCTCGACGGGAGCCTCCTTCGCCAGGACCTCGGCCAGCCGGTCGACCCCCAGGATCAGGGTCGCGTCCCGGAAGAACTCGCGGACGTTGTTGCTCGAGTGGATCCGGTACCCACCCGTGAGGTCGCGCGCGGCCCGCTTGACCCGGGCGATGTTGACGTTGGTGAGCTCGACGTAGCCCGAGACGTTCTGCCGGTAGGAGTAGGCCGGCGCGTGGTCCTCGAGGACCAGCAGGAGGAACGGGCCGTCCCCGACCTCCTCGTGCTTGGGCGACGTCCCCCAGAGCGTCTGCCCGTAGAGGCGCTCGAAGTTGTTGACCATCTTCTCGGCGCTCCACCGCACCTCGACCTGCGCGAGCACCGTGAAGTCGGCGGCGACGAGATCGAGGATCTCCCGCTCGTGCTCACGGCCGCCCGACCACACGACCAGGAGCTGGAGGTCACGGTCCAGCTGGTGCCGGAACGCGTCGACCTCGGGCGTCCACCGGTACGTCAGCCGGGTCGGGTCGTAGGCGGTCACCGGGGTCCGGTCCGCGCGCTCGGTCTGCGCAGGGTCGAGGTCGGTGCCGGGACGGTTCATGGCGCGACAGTAACGCACACCTGGCGGTGATCGTCGGGGTTCGGCGCGCGGGAAGGTGCCTCTCGCCGGGTGAACTTCTGGGACCGACTATCGCCGGCTTCGGCCCCGATGGTTCGATGGGAGGTGGTGGCCGCTCCGGGGGCGCGCCGCGGGCAGTCGCCGCGGCGTGCGGACGCACCGCACGAGACTCCGGACAGGAACGAAGTAGATGGCACGCTCTGACGGATCTCACCGTCGACCCGCGACGGCTCGCCGCTCGGTGGTGCGGATCACCGCGCCGCTACTGGTCGGTGCCCTCGTGCTCGCGACGGCCGGGTCGGTCGTCTCCGGTGACCTCCGCGCAGCCTCGGCAGCGGGCCCGGGGAGCGTTCCCGTGACCACGGTCCAGGGCGACACCAGGGCCGAGGGCCGGGAGATCGGTGGCCTCGTCGGGCAGGACGTCGCCCCGAACTTCTCGGCGGACGGCGCAGGGCCCGAGACCCCGACGACGGTCGCGACGTCGCTGTGGTGGCGGTGGACCGCGCCCGAGTCGGGCCGGATCAGCTTCTCGACGAGCGGCAGCGAGCTCGACACCACGGTCGCCGTGCGTCGCGCTGCGGCACCGACGACCGTCGTCGCGTCCAACGACGACGACGGCGACGTCGCGACGTCGCAGGTGGCCTTCGACGCGGTCGCGGGCGAGGAGTACCTCGTCGAGGTCGGGACCAAGGCCGGTGAGCCCGGGCTCGTGACGTTGGCGTGGCAGACGCCGGCGCCCGCGGCCGACGCCGCGCCGAACGGGCCGAGCGCCCTGACCGCGGAGACGGCACTGACGACGACGGCCGTCCCGCTGAGCGGCAACACGGGCGAGAAGCCGCAGTCCAAGCTGTGGTTCGCGCACGACACCTGGTGGGCCGCGCTCGCCTCGACGAGCACCTCCCCCGCGGGGACGTGGGTGTGGCGCTACGACCTGACGGCCGGGACCTGGACCAACGTGGTGCGGATCTCGGACCGCACCGACGTGCGCGCGGACGTCAAGGTGGTGGGCGACGTCGCGCACGTGCTTCTCCACGGCCCGACGACGTCGCTCGTCTCGCTGGAGTACGTCGCCTCGTCGAACGCCTATCAGCCGTGGTCGCAGCGCACGACCGCTACCACGGTCTCGCTCCCCGGGAGCGAGACGGGGACCATCGACGTCGACTCGACGGGGCGGCTCTGGCTCGTCGCAGACACCAGCACGAGCATCCAGGCGCGCTACAGCGATGCGCCGTACACGACCTTCTCCGCCCCGGTCACCGTCGCCTCGGGCGTCCTCGACGACGACATCGGCATGGTCACGGCTCTTCCCGGCGGCAAGATCGGGGTGCTCTGGTCCAACCAGAACACCAAGCGTTTCGGCTTCCGGACCCACGTCGACGGGACGAACCCGCAGACGTGGACGGCCGACGAGAAGCCCGCGCAGTCCTCTGCCCTGAACCTCGGTGACGGCATGGCAGACGACCACATGAACGTGGCGGTGGCCTCCGACGGCACCCTGTACGCCGCGGTCAAGACGTCGTACGACTCTCCGGGGTCGACCGTGATCGCGCTGCTCGTGCGTCGCGCCGGCGGCACGTGGGACCCGCTGTACGAGGTCGATCGTCTGGGTACGCGCCCGATCGTCGAGATCGACGAGGCCACGGGCCTCCTGCGAGTCGTCTACACGCACAGCGAGGTCCTCGACGACATCCTCGAGAAGGTGACCCCCCTCGACGCGATCTCCTTCTCCCAGAACGCCACCACGGTGCTCGACGGGACCTACAACAACGTCACGGGGGCCAAGCAGAACGTGCCCGGCGCGACGCTCGTCATGGCCGCCTCGAGCTCGACGGCGGGCACCGCGCGGCTGCCGTGGATCGACCCGCGTGGCCCGGTCGCCACGGCGGGCCTGACCGCGACGTCGGTCGGGGTCGCTGCGACCGGGACCCTCAAGGGGTCGTCGCCCGTGGGCGGTGCGCTGACGTTCGAGGTGGTCGCGGCTCCGTCGTCGGGCACGGTGACGGTGACGAACCCCGCCACGGGGGCGTTCACGTACACGCCTGCCGAGGGCTTCGTGGGGGCCACGAGCTTCACGTTCCGCGTCAAGGCGGGGTCGACGTGGTCGAACGTCGCGTCCCAGAGCGTGCGGGTCACGGCGGTGGCGGGGACCCGGGGCACGTGGGAGCTCGACGAGGGCGCGGGCGTGCTCACGGCGGACTCCTCGGGCTGGGGCTTCCAGGGCACGCTGACCGGGGGGACGAGCTGGGTCACGGGCAAGGCGGGCAAGGCCGTGCGCCTCGACGGGTCGACGGGCCGTGTCTCGGTGCCGGACGGGGACGGGCTGGACGTGTCGTCGGCGTTGACGGTCTCGGCGTGGGTGCGTCCGGAGCGGCAGGCGACGCAGTACGTGGTGAAGAAGGCGGTGTCGGGGTCGTCCGACGGGTACGAGCTGGGGATCTCGAGCGCGGGGAAGCCGTTCTTGCGGGTCAACCAGAAGACGTCGGGGGACACGTTCCGGGTGAACGCGACGTCGGTGCTGCCGACGAACGGGAGCACGTGGGTGCACCTGGCGGGGACGTACGACGGTCAGCGGTTGCGGATCTACGTCGACGGGGTCGAGCAGGGTTCGATCGCGGGTCCGGCGTCGGTCGGCGTGAACACGCTGCCGTTGACGATCGGTGCGCAGCCCGACGGCCTGTACCCCTTCCAGGGCGCGGTCGACTCGGTGCGCCTGTCCGACCGTGCGCTGACCGCAGCCCAGATCACCGAGATCGTCCAGGGCGGTGGCCCCGTGCCCACGACCCCGGTCGCGACCGACGGGGCCTCCACCACCACGGCCGGTGCCGCGGTCTCGGGGACGCTCGCGGGCAGCTCGCCGAGCGGGGGTGCGCTGACGTTCGAGGTGGTCGCCGCTCCGGCGTCGGGCACGGTCGTGGTCACGAACCCCGCCACGGGGGCCTTCACGTACACGCCCGCCACCGGATACGTCGGGACCACGACCTTCACGTTCCGGGCCAAGGCGGGCTCGACGTGGTCGAGCGTCGCGACCCAGACCGTGCGCGTGACCTCCGCTCCGGGGGTCCGCGGTACCTGGGAGCTCGACGAGGGCAGCGGGACGACGTCCGCCGACTCGTCCGGGTGGGCACAGACCGGCACGCTGTCGGGCGGCGCGACCTGGGTCGACGGCACCGACGGCAAGGCGGTCCGACTCGACGGCAACGCCGGCAAGGTGTCGGTCCCCGACTCCGAGGCGTTGGACGTGTCGTCGGCGTTGACGGTCTCGGCGTGGGTGCGTCCGGAGCGGCAGGCGACGCAGTACGTGGTGAAGAAGGCGGTGTCGGGGTCGTCCGACGGGTACGAGCTGGGGATCTCGAGCGCGGGGAAGCCGTTCTTGCGGGTCAACCAGAAGACGTCGGGGGACACGTTCCGGGTGAACGCGACGTCGGTGCTGCCGACGAACGGGAGCACGTGGGTGCACCTGGCGGGGACGTACGACGGTCAGCGGTTGCGGATCTACGTCGACGGGGTCGAGCAGGGTTCGATCGCGGGTCCGGCGTCGGTCGGGGTCAACACGCTGCCGTTGACGATCGGTGCGCAGCCCGACGGCCTGTACCCCTTCCAGGGGGCCGTCGACTCCGTGCGCCTCCTCGACCGTGCGCTGACCGCGGCGGAGGTCGCGTCGCTCCACGAGTCGGTCGAGCAGCCAGCCCTGCCGCCCGTCGCACAGGACGTCTCGGCGTCGACCACGGCCGGTGCCGCGGTCTCGGGGACGCTCGCGGGCAGCTCGCCGAGCGGGGGTGCGCTGACGTTCGAGGTGGTCGCCGCTCCGGCGTCGGGCACGGTCGTGGTCACGAACCCCGCCACGGGGGCCTTCACGTACACGCCCGCCACCGGATACGTCGGGACCACGACCTTCACGTTCCGCGTCGGCGCGAACGGGCTCTGGTCGTCCGTCGCCACGGCGAGGGTCCAGGTGACCCCGGCGGACGGCCTGCGTGGGGCCTGGGACCTCGAGGAGGGCACGGGGCTCGCCGCCGCGGACACGTCGGGCTGGGGCAACGTCGGAGCCCTGTCCGGAGGGACCACGTGGGTCACGGCCGGCGGTCGGTCCGCGGTGCGGTTCGACGGCGCGACGGGCAAGGTCTCGATCCCCGACGCGGACGCGCTCGACGTCTCGTCGGCCCTGACCGTCGCCGCCTGGGTACGGCCCGAGCAGGTCGCGACCCAGTACGTCGTCAAGAAGGCCTCACCGAGCGCGACCGACGGCTTCGAGCTGGGGCTGTCCAGCGCGGGCAAGGCCTTCCTCCGTCTCAACCAGGCGACGGCGGGGGACACCTACCGGGTCAACGCCACGTCGACGTACCCGTCGAACGGCACCACCTGGGTGCACCTCGTGGGGACGTACGACGGTCAACGCATGCGGCTGTACGTCGACGGTGTCGAGCAGGGGTCGGCCGCAGGCCCGGGGACCGTCGGGGTCAACACCCTGCCCCTGCTCCTGGGTGGGCAGCCCGGCGGCACGCTCCCGCTCAAGGGTGCCGTCGACGGCGTCAGGCTCTACGACCGCGCGCTGAGCGCTGCCGAGGTCGTCGCGCTCAGGACCCAGACTCCGCCGCCTGCCTGACGTCGCGGGTCGGGGGACGCTCTGCGCGGGTACGGCGCTCGTCCCTGGCCGTGCGCACCCGGCCCGCGAGCACGCGTCGGCGCTGCCCCAGGGCCACGATCTCGCGGAGCAGCAGCTGCCCCGGCCAGCGTCCCAGCGCGGCCGTGAAGGACACCGTGCGCAGTCGCGAGGGGTAGAGCTCGTTCTGGTCGGGGTAGAGGGACGGGTGCATGCACGAGTCGAGCAGGTCGAGGTCGCCCTGGGCGGCGAACCGCTTGACCGTGAGCAGGCGCCCCAGGACGCCCGGCGCGTGCTGCGCCCCCTTCTCGGCATACTCGTCGTACCAGGCGAACAGCGTGCCTCCGGACCGGAGGAACGCGGCCATGTAGAAGGTCTCGCCCGCGGGCCGCAGGGCGAGCAGGGTCGCGCGCCCCGCGGCCGCGTGCGCACGGAAGACGTCCACGAACCACTCGGGTCCCTCGCGCAGCCGGGAGAAGCCGACCCCGTCGCGGTCCGGGTCGGCCTTCCAGGTCTCGAGCTCGAACCGGAGGAACTCGGCGGGGTCCTCGACGACGTCGAGCGTCAGGGAGTCGAGCTCGGCCGGGACGCCCGCGGCCTCCGTGAGGCGACGGGCCCGACGGCGGACGGCCTTGGCGCGCGACCTCGGGAGGTAGCCGAAGCTCCCCGGATCCTCGACCTCGGCGAAGCGGACCGCGGCCCGTTCGTCCCCGCCCCAGACGTGGAGCCTCGACCCCTCGTCCGCGAACGCCCGCTGGAGCGCGGCACCGCCCGGGCCGTCGCCCGAGACGAACGCCATCTCGATGCTCCCGCCGAGCTCGTGCGAGAACCGCCGGAAGGCCCGCACGAGGCCGGTGGCGGCCCGCCGGGCGTCGCCCTCGTGCAGGAGCGGGACGCCGAGCGAGGTGAACTGGTTGAGGATCGGCCCGTCGTTCGACGCGTGCCGGTGCGGCCAGCGGCGGTTCGCCGGGACCATCTCGTAGGGCATGAGCGCGAGCCACGTGCCACCCGACTCGACGACCACCAGGCGCAGGGTGCGGTCCGGGTCGAAGTGCGCGGCGGTCGGGACCAGGAAGTCCGGCCCGTAGAACACGTTGGGCTCGGCGGCGTGGTCGGCGAGGTCTCTCCAGCGGGAGACGTCCTCGGGGCCGAGCGTGGAGACTGCGGCGAGGCGGACGGACAGGCGGGGCGAGTCGTTCGAAGGCATGGGTTCCCGTTCGAGGAGGCGGCGCGAAGGGGCCGCACGGCGGAGCGAGCCCTTGCGGGCTGCACGGGGGAGTGGCGGGGGCGAGAGAAGATCCTCGATCGACCCGGGGAGGGAGGAGAGGAGGTGTCAGCGAACCGTCGGGAAGCCCGACGGCGGGCCCTCACCGGGGTGCTCGAAGGCGAGCTCTGGCCCGAGGTAGGTGGTGCGTCGAAGGAACTCGGGATCGGCCGGTGCGGGGTCGGACGACGCATCGGTCCAGGCCCTGCCGGTGTGTCCCAGCGTCGCGGCCAGGATCCCGCGGTCGTTCCATGCCATGGTCGGGCGCCCTTCACGGGAGGTCGTTCCGATCATGACGCGTTCTCCGGCGTCTCGCGAGGCGTGCCCACGACGCGAGCACGCAGCCGGCGCAATGTCGGCACCGAGCGCACCAGGAAGCGCGGGAGGAGGCCGCGGGTCGCGAGCACGACCCCGACCAGCGTCCGCCGGTCCCGGTACAGACCGCTCGGACCGACGTTCTTGGGGTGCAGGCACGGGTCGAAACGGTCCGCGGTCGTCCTTCCCAGGACGAACTCCTGCTCCATGACCCGACCGATCACCCCGGGGCTGAACTTCGCGAACCGTTCGTCGTAGGTGTCCATCAGGGAGTAGAGAGACCCGCCCGCGCCCAGGAGCAAGGACATGTACACGACGTCCTCTCCTGCCGTCAGCGTCAGCAGGCGGAGGTTCTTGCGTTCGCGGAGCCCGTCCGTGACGTCGGTGAACCACTCGACGGCGCCCGGGGTCACCTCGAGGGCGCCACCGTCCTGGTCGACGTCCCCCTTCCAGCCGGCGGCCTCCAGCGCGACGAAGGTCTCGAACGCGTGCGGGTCGTCCCCGCGGTCCTCCATGACGAGAGAGGATCCCGTCGCCTCCTCGAGGCGACGGGTCAGACGCTCGACCTGCTTGCGCTTGGAGCGGCTCAGGGCGTCCCGTGGGGCGGGCGCATCGCTCGCACGGTCGAGGAAGGCCCGTTCGAACCGGGATCGCTCGAGCATCGGGACCCCGGCGCGTCGGCACGCGTCGTGGAGAGCCTCGTGGAGCGCGCCGCTCCCCGGGAGGAGCGTGAGCTCGACGAGCGGAGGGACGCCGTTGCGCCGGTCCGCGAGGAAGCCGAGCAGCCCGTCGAGCGCGACGGTCGCGTGTTCCGTGTCGACCAGCGGTGCGCACAGCGGCGCGTCGTCCTTGAGGAACGCACCTGCGGTGGTCGCGTACCGCAGGGGCGTCCCGTGGAAGCGGTCCTCGCGGCTGAGGGGGAGCAGGGCGATCATGCGGTCGTCCCGCTCGACGACGAGGAGCAGGATGCCCGCGGTGCGGGTGAGCCACCGGGACGCGGAGAGCAGGTAGGCGGGGGACAGGAAGGGGTTGGGCTCGAGCGCACGGTCGACCAGGTCGGCCCACCGTCCGGCCTCGGCCGGGGTGACGTCGCTGAGCCGCACGAGGCGGGAGGTCACGGGGCTCATGCGCTCGCCCCGGGTGTCCGTGCGCGAGCGCTCCCGAGCACCGCGTCCAGCCGGGTGCGAGCCCGGGACCAGTCCATGTCGTGGGCGCGCGCGGCCCCGGCACTCTTGGACCGCGCGAGCAACGAGTCGTCGTCCGCGAGGGCGGCCAGCGCCTGCGAGAGCGCGCGGACGTCGTCGGGCGCGACGAGGAGGCCCGCGGGTCCGACGGCCTCGGGGATGCCTCCGATGTCCGAGGCGACGACCGCAGCACCCGCGGCCATCCCCTCGAGCGCGGTGAGCGCGAAGGGCTCTGCCCAGCGCGACGGGACGACGACGACGTCGGCGGTCTGCAGGACCTCGCGGGCCTCGGCGCGCGGGAGGAAGCCCGTGAACGTCACGGGGCCGACCGCGCCGGACGCACGGCGTCGCAGGTCCTTCTCGTGGGGCGTCAGGGGGGCCGCGGCGTCGAAGCCCGCGGAGCCGACGACCGTGAGCCGCACGTCGTCGCGCGCGAGGGCACGGACCGCGTCCACGAGGACGTCGGCGCCCTTGTCGGGGATCGTGCGGCCGACGAAGACCACGTGCAGGCGATCGCCCCGAGGTCGTGGCCGGACCGGAGGGGGAGCGGGGGCGTCGACCCCGTTGTGCACGACGACGACACGGTCCTGGAGCGAGCGTGGGAGCAACGACGTCGTCTCGTCGGCCAGGAACTCGCTGACGCAGACGATGCGGTAGACCTGGCCGAGCGCGCGTGCCAGCTCGCGGTGCCCGTAGGAGCGCAGGAGCTGGTTGTGCGCGTACAGGACCGGGACGTGCCGCGACGCGTCGACGAGCGGGACGAGCTGGGGGGCGTTGTGCGCCAGGACGAACGACGGAGCCCAGGACGCCTGGTCCTGGACGGTGGCCGCGAACGCGCGGCGGGCGCCGAACCGGGGGAGGCCCACGCGCGACGACGCGGCGTCCAGGTAGCGGTCCGCGCGCCGCGCCGAGACCTGGGGGTACTCGACGACGTCCACGCCGGGATAGCGGTCCGGGTACGTCCCACGGGCCACGACGACCGACGACGGCGCGGACCCTGCGGACGCGCCGCGGACCAGGCCGTCCACGACCGTGGGTACAGCGCTGCCGGTCCTCGGGGAGTAGTGGTCGCCCGGCGTGATGACGTGGACGTACGGCCGGTCGACCGCGTCCGTGGATCGCTGCATCGAGATCCCTCCTGGCGGGCTCAGATCACGTCGGCGAAGCCACGCTCGAGCTTCTGGAAGATCAGCGCGCCGCCCGTGAAGGCGAGCCCCGACACCACGACCAGGGCGACGACCTGCCACGCCTCGGGGGCCGCCTGCCCGAGCAGCGACCAGCGGAAGCCTTCGAGCAGCCACGTGAGCGGGTTGATGTTGAAGATCCACAGCAGGTTCGCCGGGACGGCCTCCAACGAGTACGCGACGGGGGTCGCGTACATGAGGATCTGGACGACCCAGGGCAGGGCGTACCCGACGTCGCGGTACTTGACCATGACGGCCGAGCTCGCGACCCCGATCGCGGCGCCCAGCAGCACGGCCAGCAGCGTCCAGAACGGCAGGAGCAGGATGGGCCAGCCGGGGTTGATCCCGTAGACGAACAGCAGGATCACGAACAGCCCGAACGCGACGGCGTAGTCCACGAGGACCGCGAGGATCGTCGAGAGCGGCACGAGCATGCGCGGGAAGAAGACCTTCGACACGAGCGACTGGTTCGCCACGAGCGAGGACGACGAGCGGCTCGCGACGCCGCTGAACACGTTCCACGCGAGCTGGCCCGCGAAGGCGAAGATGAAGTACGGGACGCCGTTGCTCGGCAGGTCTGCGACCTGACCGAACACGATCGCGAAGATCCCGGCCGCGGCGAGCGGCTGCAGGATGACCCAGGCGACGCCGATCACGGTCTGCCGGTAGCGCAGCAGGACGTCGCGCCGACCGAAGCTGATGAGGACCTCGCGGGCCTCCCACAGCTCCTTGACCGACGGCAGGTCCCACCGCCCGGGCGGGGTGATCACGGTCTTGCTCATCGTCACCACCTCTCGTACTGGAAGTCGGCCAGGACCATGCCGTGGGTCAGCGCCTCGTCGGACGTGACCTCGGGGTACGGCGGGTTGGGCAGGACCTCGAAGGCCCCCGCGCCCTCCCAGGCGTCGAGGATGCCGGTCTTGCACACGTACAGGTCGTACGTGTACTTGCCCGGCTTGAGCCACAGGTCCTTGATGGTCAGTGCGCCGCGCTGCGGGACGGTCGGGTCGAGCCACAGGCCGACGAGGCGCGAGTCGCACTGGACGACGATGTTGCCGTTCATGTCGTTGACGTGGCACGAGACGAAGTAGCTGCCGACGAGGTCCGGGTTGGCGTTCACCGCGAACTCGATGACCTTGTCCTCGGTGGGCTCCATGGTCTCCTCGGCGATCGACGCCTCGGTGAAGCGGAGCTCGCCGGTGCCGGCACGTCGGGACGCGTCCTGCTGGGCGACGTGGAAGCTCGTGAAGCTGTTGCGGTACTCCGCGAGGGCGTCCTCGACGTTGCCCGCGTAGGTGAGCTTGCCCTGGTCGAGGTAGATCGCCCGGGTGCACAACGCGGAGACCGTCTGCGCCTGGTGGCTCACGTACAGCACCGTGCGACCGTCGCGCGCGACGTCGCGCATCTTGGCGAGCGACTTGGCCTGGAACTCGGCGTCGCCGACCGCGAGGACCTCGTCGATCGCGAGGATCTCGGTCTCGAGGTGCGCGGCGACCGCGAACGCGAGGCGCACGTACATGCCCGACGAGTAGCGCTTGACCGGGGTCTCGAGGAACTTCTCGACCCCCGAGAAGTCCACGATCTCGTCGAACCGGCGCTGGATCTCCTTGCGCCGCATGCCGAGCAGCGTGCCGTTGAGGTAGACGTTCTCCCGTCCCGTGAGCTCGGGGTGGAAGCCGGTGCCGACCTCGAGCAGGCTGCCCACCCGGCCGCCCAGCTCGATGCGGCCCGCCGACGGTGCGGTGATCCGGGTCAGGACCTTGAGGAGCGTGCTCTTGCCCGCACCGTTGCGCCCGATGATGCCCAGGGCCTCGCCCCACGGAACCTCGAAGCTGACGTCCTTGAGCGCCTCGAAGTCCTCGAACTCGGGCTTGTGCAGCGGGTGCTTGACCCGGTTGATGACAGCCTCGGCAGCGGTCGTCGGCCGGAAGCCGCTCTTCGCGATGCGGTAGGACTTGCCCAGGCCCTTCACGGCAACAGCGGGATCCGCCACGGTGTCCCCTTCGGCATGGTGTCCGCGCGATGCGGATCGTGTGGTGGTCGGAGGAGTCTCGACCGGTGAGAACCGGGCCTTCTACGACACGGGCACACTATCAGCGGGCGGACGCCGGATCAGGCCCTGGAGCGGGTGGAATTCTCGGACAGCCAGGCGACGATCGGCGCGGTCGTGCGTTCCCACGGCAGCTGGTCCATCGCCCAGCGGTAGGTCCGCCGACCCTCGTCGTCGGCGAGCGCGGGGTCCGGACCCAGCCGCTCGACGAGCCAGGCGACCCACTCGTCGGTGTCGTTCGTGACGCGCGCCGGGGAGCCCGGGTGCGCGCTCGCACCGTCGGTCGTGGCGATCACGGGGCGCCCTGTCGCGAGGGCCTCGCCGAACTTGACCGGGGCGCCGACCCCCGCGCGCACGGGGACTCCGACCACGCGCGAGACCGCAGTGAGGTCGGTCAGCGCGGGGACGCGACCGAGCCCGCGGAAGCCCTCGATCTCGGCGAACCGCGCGGGGGTGCCGCTCCCCGCGACGTGCCACTCGGCGTCGGGCACGGCCTCGCGGACACGGGGCCACACGTCCTTGGCGAACCACGCGATCCCGGCGGTGTTCGGGGTCCAGGACCAGTTGCCGAACATCCCGACGACGGGTCCCGGCACAGCGGCGGGGGGTGGCGACCACTCGGACTCGTCGATCCCGTGCGGCGCGACGATCCGCCGCGCGGTCCCACCGTCCGGCAGGCGGTCGAGCTCGGCGGGGGAGCACACCGAGACGGCCGACGCATCACGCAGGACGCGGTCCTCGATCCGGCGGAACGTGGCGGCCTCACGCGTCCTGCCGTACCGGGACAGCCAGGGGCTCATGACGTTGTGGACGTCGACGAGGACGGGGACGCCGAGCCGGCGCCCGGCCCCGCGCAGCAGCGCCCAGGACTCGAGGTGGGCCACGATCACGTGGTCGTACCGGCCCGAGCGCGCACGACGGCGCGCCAGGAAGTAGCGGGTCGGGTGGGGGAGGCGCTTGTGGAGGAACGGCGCGAAGCGCTCGACGGTCGTGATCTCCCGCAGGGTCGTGTCGTCCTGGTCCCCGGCGAGGGTCAGGACGTGGACCGACCATCCCGCGCGGACCAGGGCACGGATCTGGAAGTACTGGCGTCGTTGGCCGCCCTGACCATCGCGGTCGGGGGTCTCGTTGCTCAGCCACAGGACCGATCCGCCTGAGGGCGCACGGGCGACGTCGGGCAGGTCCGTGTCCATGCGGTCAGCGTAGGGGATGGTCCGGGCGGTCGACCCTGCGCCCGAGGGGGTGAAATGTGCCCCCCGGGGCCTCTGGGGCGACAGGGACCCGACGTACGATCGACCCTTGGCCCACCTTTCCGGGCCCGACGGGAGCACCGACGTGACCGACCCGCCAGAGCCGAGCGAGCGCCCCACCCCCTGGTACCGACGACGCCGGTCCTGGGTGGTCGGCGTCGCGGGGACGGTCGTGGTCGCCACGGCGGCCGTGCTGGTCGTCCGCGCGGTCGGCGACGGAGCAGCCGCGGACCCCGGGACGTCCGGTCCGCCCATGCCCACGGTCGTCAGCGCGAGCGAGCCGGGGGCGGCCCCGGTGTGCGGGTTCCCGGTGGTCGACAAGATCACGCACGACGGGGTCGACCCGGCCGAGCTCGGTGGGCGCCGGGACGTCGTCGACGACGTCGCGACCCTGACGGACGGCACCGTCCTCTCGATGCGGGTCCGCGACGGGCTCGCCTACGTCCTCGAGTGGGACCGGTCGAGCGCCTACCGCGTGACCCGCTACGACGTGACGACAGGTGAGGCGAAGGGCACGACGGACTTCGAGCTGCAGCTCGACGAGGGCAACGAGGCGTTCAGCCCCGAGCAGTTCGAGGTCGACGCCGACGGCGGGATCTACTTCCTCGACACGCTCATGCAGCGCCGCGACCTGGTCCGCTTCGAGCCCGACGGCACCCGGTCCTGGACGACGCACCTGCCCGAGGGTGACCAGACCGAGGGTGGGGTCCTCGACCTGTACGGCATGGCGATGTGGGACGACCTCGACGGCCGGCCCGTGATCGGCGTGCACGAGACCGAGCAGACCCTGCACCTCGTAGGGACCGACGGGAAGATCGTCGGCACCCGGGACGACTTCCCGGGCCAGGTGCTGGGGCAGCTCCCGGACGGCGGGCTGGTGCTCGAGTCGTCGGGGAAGTCGGACGCGGGGGCCACGGACGACCTGACGGTCCTCGACCAGGACGGGGCCGAGGAGCTGCATCTCGGGGCGACCGCGAACGGCAAGTGGGCGTTCGCCAAGCCCTCGCAGCACTGGTTCGACGCCGTGGTCGGCGTCGCACCGGCCCCCGACGGCGACGGTCTCGTGGTGATCGAGGACGGCCTCGGGTTCGAGCACGTGGGCGCGGACGGCGTCCGCCGCGGCGTGTGGCCCGACGCGCGCGCCGACCTCGACGCGGACTTCACGCTTCTCGACGGCTCGCCCCTCGTGCTCGACGACGGCACGTACTACGCGCTCACGACGAGCGAGGGGGCCGTCGCGCTCACCGCTGTCACGGCCGACCGCATGGCCTACCAGCTCGGTGCGCCGGTGAAGTACAACGCGATCAATGACGGCTTCCTCTCGGTCATGGGGGCGGGGGCCGGGCTCGTGACCGACGAGGTCTACAACTACTTCCCGCCGGGCGAGGAGCCCGCGGTCCGCCTGAGCCTCGACGACTCGTGGGGGCGCTGGAGCGACACGTACGAGCTGCGCTTCCAGGTGCGGGGAGACCCGCGGGTGTTCGACCCGGTCGTGGGCGACGAGCAGGTCGTCGACATCCCGACCGACGGCGGGGACGTGCCCGTGACGCTGCCCGCCACGCGGCCCGGGGTCTACGAGGTCGACGCGGCGCTGGTCGACCGCGAGAGCGGCGACCCGGTCTCGGGGACGTGCCTGCGCTACACGGTCGGGGCCCCCGGCGCCCCGCTCGACCTCGCCGGGCTGGCCGACGGCGCCGACTGGGGCGGGGCTTCCGTCCTGCGCGGGGTGCAGCTCGCCGACCAGCTCGGTGTGGGCAGCTTCCGCTGGCAGCTCGACTTCGGCGCGATCGTGCCCGACCCGACCGGCACCCCGAGCGCCGACGGGCTCGTCTGGGACTCGCTCCCGAGCGCAGGCGTGCCCGAGCCCGAGGAAGGGGCCGAGGCCGACCCGTTCGCCGAGCTCGCGGCTGCTGCGGCGCTCGCGGAGGCCACCGGCGTCACGCTGACGCTGCAGCTCGGGTCCGGCGGCGAGGCCGAGCGGGCGGCGGTCGACGCGGGCACCTGGGAGGGTTGGTCGCGCGAGATCGTCGCGGCGATCACGCAGGAAGCACCGGAGATCGTGGCCTGGCAGCCGTGGAACGAGCCCAACAACACGGGCTTCGACGACGGCGCGCAGTACGAGGAGCAGATCGGCGCGCCGTTCGCGGCCGGGGCGCGCGCCGCGTTCCCGGGCATCCGGATCGTCGGCGGCAACACCCTGGGCATCGTGCCCGACTGGTGGGCCGCGCTCGTCGAGGCCGGCGGGTGCGCCTCGATGGACGTCGTCGGGATCCACCCCTACACGGGCCTCAACCGCTCGTGGGAGGAGCAGGGCTTCTCGCAGCCGGGCGACGACCTGGACGCGCTGCGCGAGGCCGTGGCCCCGTGCGGGGACCTGCCCGTCTGGGACACCGAGTCCGGCTGGTGGTCCGACGGCGTCGCGAACTTCTGGGCGGGCGGCTCGGACGTCGCACGCAAGCTGCTCTGGTACGGGTCCGAGGGGATCGACGAGTGGACGTACTTCTTCTCCGAGGGTGGCTTCGGGGAGTCGGGCAACTCGTGGTCGCTCGTCCAGTACGGCAGCTACGTCAAGCCGTCCGGGGCGGCGTTCGCCGCGACCTCGGCGCTGCTCGCCCCCTACGGGTCGCCCACGTTCGTCGAGACGGGCGCGCCCGGCACGTTCGCGGCCTCGGCCGTGGGACCGACGGGCGAGCAGCTGCTCGCGGTCTGGGGCGACGACCTGTCGACCACGCTGCGCGTCACGGCCGACGGCGGCCCGGGCACGCTGCGGATGGTCGACCAGTACGGGGCCGAGACGAGGATCGAGGTCGGCCCGGACGGTGCCGACCTCCCGGTCACGGGAGCGCCCGTCTTCCTCGTCGGTGCGCCGGGCCAGGCACTCGCGGTCGAGGCCACCCAGCCGTTCGGCCCGGACCTCCTGGCCGGCCGGCCCGTGACGGCCACCTCGACCCACGAGGAGGCCGACGCCCAGGTCGTGACCTCGGGGACGTTCGACGTCCGCGACCCGTGGAGATCCGGGCGCCTCGCGGACGACGTCGTCGACGAGAACCCCTCGGTGACCGTGACGACCGACGGGCCGCAGACGATCGACCGGATCGGCGTCGCCACGGCAGGGATCCGGTGCTGCAGCATGGGGCTGCGGGACTACACCGTCTCGGTCCAGCTGCCCGACGGCACGTGGCAGGACGTCGTCGAGCAGGAGGACCAGTTCTCCGACCGGGTCGCGGTGTTCGAGATCGACCCGGTCGAGGTCACCGCGGTGCGCGTCTCGGTGCCCATGACGACCGAGCGGGGCGTGCCCGTGCTCGCGGCGAACTACTCGGGCGTGGTGGGCGGGCTGCACCCGTCGTTCCTGCCGCTCGCCACCGAGAGCGCGTACGTCGCGACCGTGAGCGCGCTCCAGGCCTGGGGGCCCGGGGGAGCCTGACCCGCGTCAGCGCGCGGCCACGCTCCGCCACACGGCCGCGTGCTGCGCCGCGCTGCGCTCCCACGTGAAGTCGGCCGAGCGGACCCGGCCGCGCTCGACCATGGCCGCGACCTCAGGGTCGTCCGAGAGCACGAACAGGGTCGCCTGGGCGATCTCGTCGGGCGTCGGGTCCACGAGCAGGCCCCCGTCGCCCACGACCTCGGGCAGCGAGCTCGTGCGGGCCGCGACCACGGGCACCCCCGCGGCCATGCCCTCGAGCGCGGGCAGACCGAAGCCCTCGTAGTGCGAGGGGACCACGACGACGGCGGCGCCCGCGACCAGGCCGGGCATGACGTCGTCGGGCAGGCGACCCACGAGGCGTGTGCCCGCCAGCGCACCGAAGAGCGCGTCGCGCCGCGCGTTGCGCGGGCCGCTCATGACGAGCGTCAGGTCCGGGCGCGCGCTGTGGATCAAGGGCCATGCCGCGGCGAGGCTCTCGAGGTTCTTGCGCCGCGAGGCGCCCCCCGCGTGCAGCACGTACGGACCGGTGATGCCCAGGGCCTCGAGCGCCGCCGCGTCGAGCGGCGGGGTACGGAAGTAGCGCTCGTCGACCCCGTTGTAGGCGACGTGCGGACGCTCGACGCCGAGCAGCTCGGCGATCTCGTCGGCGCTGAACTCGGAGACGGTGACGACGGCCGCTGCGCGCCGGGCCTCCTCGGCGGCCGCACGCACAGGCCGGGACTCGTCGTCGAACCGCCAGGACACGACGTCCTGGATGGTCACGACGTCGCGCGTCGGGTGCGGGGGCAGCTCGAGCCCGACGCGGTGCACGACGGCGCCGCGCGGGTAGACGACCCGGCCTGCGGCCCTGCGGAGCGCGGGCGAGGCGGTACCGAGGCGGGAGAGGGGGAGGCGGAGCGTGCCCGGCAGGGGCGAGCGCAGCGAGCGGGCGACGGTGCGCTTCACGGTCCAGTCCCCGGCCCGTGCGGGAGCCTGCGACGCGGTGGGTGAAACCGTGTCCCCGGGGGGTGCGGAGAGGGCTCGGGCCGCCCGGGTGGCGACCTCCTCCTGATAAACTTGCGCGCCCATGGGCACCTCAACCGCGACGGTCGCGATCACCAGCTGCGGCATGCGGGGAGTCCGTTCTCTCGCAGGTCGGGAAGTGGCCCACTCTAGCGGCGCGCGGCGCCCCGACCACGGTCTCCAGGGGGCGAAATGAGTCCCCGGACCGCGCTCGTCACGAGCTCCTACGCGCCCCGCACGGGCGGGGTCGAGACCCACGTCCAGCACGTCGCGCGCGTCCTCGTCGCGCGCGGGGAGACGGTCGAGGTGTGGGCCGTCGACCAGGGTGAGCACCTCGGGACCCGCGTGCTCGACGGCGTCACGGTCCGCTACCTGCCGACCCCCCAGCCCTCGCGCGGCGCTCGCGGCGTGCTGTCCTTCGCGGTCCGCTGGCCCGCGGCCGCGTGGCGATGGTTCGGCGCGTACCGCTCGCTGCGCCCCGACGTCCTGCACGTGCAGTGCTTCGGTCCCAACGGCGTCTACGCCACGGCCCTGGGGCGCGTCACCCGCACGCCGCTCGTCGTCAGCTCGCACGGCGAGACGTTCGCCGACGACCATGACGCGCTCGGCACGTCGTGGTGGATGCGCACCTGGTTCGGCGCGGCCCTCGCCCGCGCGGACGCCGTGACGGGCTGCTCGACGATCGTCACCGAGGACCTGGCCGAGCGGTTCGGGTACGCGGGGGCCGTCGTCGTGCCGAACGGCGTGGAGCTCGGTGGGGGTCCGGCAGCGGCAGCCCAGGCCGGTGGCGCGGGTCCCGCGGGCCCGGCCGACACCGGGCCGGTCGCCGGCGACGCGGCGGAACCCGTGCTGCTCGCGGTCGGCCGCGTCGAGCACGTCAAGGGCTTCGACCTGCTGCTCGAGGCGTTCGCGTCGTCGGGACTCGCCGAGCGGGCCCGGCTCACGATCGTGGGCGACGGGTCGGAGCTCGCGGAGCTGCGGCGTCGCGCGCGGACTCTCGGGGTCGAGGACCGCGTGTCCTTCCCCGGGATGCTGGGACCGGACGCCGTCGCCGATGCGCTCGCGGCGGCCACGGTCGTGGTGGTGCCGAGCCGCAAGGAGGCCGCGTCGATCGTGGTGCTCGAGGCCTGGCGGGCAGGGCGACCCGTGGTCGGCACGGTGCTCGGAGGCCCCCGCACTCTCCTCACCGACGGCGTCGACGGTCTGCTCGTCGACCCCCGGGACGCCACGGCGCTCGCGGGCGCGATCGGGTCGCTGCTCGACGCGCCCGACGTCGCGGCCGCGCTCGGCGCCGCGGGCCGCCGCGAGGTCGAGGGCTACACCTGGGAGGCCGTCGTGGACCGGTACGACGACGTCTACGCGCGCGTCATGAGATCCCGGTCCGCCCGGCGAGCCCGTGCGCCGAGGTAGAACCTCCTGCGCGAGGTAGAGCTCAGCGGGTACTACCTCGACGCAGGAGGTTCTACCTCGCGGGCGATACCCCGGTCGGCCGGCGCGTCCGACGGCAGCGTGCGGCGCTGCGTGAGCGCGAGCACCAGGCACGTGACCGCCCCCACGAGCACGAGAGACGCGACGACGTCGCTCGGGCGGTGCGCGTGCTCGAGCAACGAGGCGACGCACGCCACGAGGCTCACGACCACGGCCCACGCCACGAGAGCCCCCGAGCGGCGCGGCCAGAGGAACACGACCGCGACGCACAGCGCGGCCGTCACCGCGACGTGCCCCGAGGGCAGCGTGTTCTGGGGATAGGCCAGGTCGGCGAGGTCCGGCCGGTCGAGTACCACGTCGCGGAGCCAGCGAGCGAGCGGGACCGTGACGGCCACGACGGCCACGGCACGCACCACGTCCTTCCACCGACGGGCCCGCAGCGCGAGCACCCCGAGGACCGCGCACACGACCCCGAGCGCGACGGGCAGGGCCGGTCGCAGGACCTGCGCGAACGACCCGAGGAACGGGTTGAGCTGCTGCCACGAGACGAACGCGCCGTTGTCGATCTGCTGCCCTGAGAGCGTGCGGACGGTCACGACGTACGTCGCGGCGAACACGGCCCCGAGCGCCACGGCTGCTGCGAGCAGGAGCGGGACGCGGGCCGACCGCCCTGGGCGGGCGTCGACGTCGTGCAGCTCGTCCGTGGTCACGGCAGGCCTTCCTGGGAGTGCGTCGGGCGGCACCTGGGTGCACCTGGGCGGACGAGTGGACGACGACGGCGCGGCATGGGGAATCCGGCCGGGTGAAATCAGTGCTCCCACTGTGGCCCCGGCGTCGTTCGGTGTCTACCGTCGTACTGCAGATGCCCCGGGCACCGATCTCGCGAGGTCCAGGGAAAGCGATCGCCGGACGACAGAGGGTCCTTCATGGCACGGAGTCGTGTGCTGAGCATCATCGACCTGACGGATCAGGAGATCGAGTCGTGGCGGGCGCTCGCCGCCCGCGCCGCCGAGCCCAACCCGTACTTCGAGCCCGAGATGCTGGTGCCCGCGGTGCGGGAGCTCAGCGGCGGGTCCGGGCTGCGGCTCCTCGTCGTCGACGAGGTCCCGGGCGGGGACCCGCGGGGGGCCGAGCCCGGCGGCTGGTGGGCCGCGCTCCCGTTCGAGATGGTCCCGGGCGACAAGCACTGGCCGTGGCGGCACGCCTCGACCGGGTCGGACTTCCTCGCGCTCTACTGCCCGCTCGGGACGCCGCTCGTCGACGGCTCGCGCGTCGACGAGGCCGTCGAGGCGCTGGTCGACGCGTTCCACGAGCGGCGCCGTGAGCTCGGGCAGGCGATCGACCTGCACCTGCTCTCGCGGGACGGGCAGGTCAACCGACGCCTCGACGAGGCGTGCCGGGAGCGCGGCCTGCCGGTGCACGCGTGGGGCGGTGACCCGCGGGGCGCTGTCCGGTTCGACGAGGGGGAGCCCGGGAGCTGGGCCGAGCGCATGCCCCGGGGCAAGTCGCTCGCCCGGGGCCGCCGACGGCTCGAGCGTGCGGTGGGCCAGACGCTCGTCCTGGAGGATCGTGCGGACGACCCGGAGATCGCGAAGGCGTTCCTCGACTTCGAGCAGCAGGGGTGGAAGGGCGACGCCGCGCGCGGGGGACTGGGCTTCAGGAACCGGCGGGGTGGTCAGGAGTGGTTCAGCGAGATGCTCGCCGGCTTCTCGACGAGCGGGCGAGCCCACGTCTTCGCGCTGGTGGCGGGAGGGGTCCTGCTGCACATGGCGGTGATCGTCTGCACCGGCTCCACGGCGTTCGGGTACTTCGACGTCTACAGCGAGGAGTGGGCGAGGTACGGACCCGGGGCGATCGGGCGCATGATGGCGCTGTCCTGGCTCGACGAGAACACCGACGTCGAGGTGTTCGACAGCTCGATGAACCCCTCGCTCTACAAGGACGCGACCGCCCTCTTCCCGGACCGGCTGACGATGGTCTCGTCGACCGTCGTGACGGGGGGCGTCTTCGCGCGCCTGACCATGCGGGTCATGCGGGCCGCCGCGCGTGTGGTGCGGCGCTTCCGGTGAGGCTTCACGGTGCGCCGGTGGGCAGCGCCGCCGCGGCAGGCGCTGAGGTCGCGAGCCGGGTCGTGCGCGTGGCCGATCTGGGCGCCGAGGACCTCGCGGCCTGGCAGCGCCTCGCGGACTCCTCGCTCGAGCCCAACCTCTACTTCGAGCCCGCCGTCCTGGGGGCGGCCGCCCGCGGGATGGGGGGAGGGCGCGCAGTCATGGCGCTCGTCGTAGCGGACGGGTCGGGCTGGCTCGCGTTCCTCCCGTTCGAGACCGTGGCTCGCAACCGGCTGTGGCCTGCGCGGCACGCGAGCCTCGACGGGCCGTTCGTCGAGCGTTTCGCGGCGCTGCGCGCGCCGCTCGTGGACGCGGCCCGCCCGCGGCTGGCGGTCGCGGCGCTGGTCGCGGCGCTCCATGCCCGACGGCGAGCGCTCGGCCAGGCGGTCGACCTCCCGTTGCTGAGGGCGTCGGGGGAGACGACGACGTTGCTGCTGGACGCCTTCGCCCGTGCGGGCATGCCGGTGCGCGAGTGGGACCGGATCTCGCGCGGGGCGCTCGTGCCGGGGCGGGGTGCTCGTGAGGAGCTTGGTCCGCAGCTGTCCGCCTCGCGGCGCAAGAACCTCCGGCGCGGGCGGCGACACCTCGTCGAGGAGCTCGGGCAGGAGCTGCGGATCGTCGACGCGACGGACGAGCCCGACGTCGTCGAGCACTTTCTCGACCTGGAGGCCGCGGGCTGGAAGGGCGACCGGGCCCAGGGAGGGGAGGCCCGGCGCGTGGTGCCCGGCGCCGCGGAGTGGTTCGCGGGACTGGTGGAGACCTACCGCGAGCGGGGTGAGGCGCACGTGCTGCGGGTCGGTCCGGCCGGGGCGCCGGTGTACCTCGCGGTGCGCGTCCGGCGCGACGGCGTGGTCTTCTCGATCTCCGACGCCTACGACCCGGCCTGGTCGGCGCACTCACCCGGGGCGTGGGGGCGGCTGCTCGGGATGCGCCTGCTCGCCGAGATGCCCGGGACGGTGCTGGTCGACAGCTGCATCGACCCGCGCCGGTACCCCGACGAGACGCTGCTCTACCCCGACCGCGTGGACCTCGTCTCGGTCACGTGCGCCGTGGGGAGCTGGCCGTCGCGGGCGCTGCTGTCGGCGATCGTGGCGTCGGGGAGGGTCCGTAGGTGGGTGCGGGAGCGGCGGGGCTGAAGGCAACGGAACGCGGCGGGTCGCGCGTCCTGGTGCAGCCAACTCGTGCCGAACTGCAACGGGATCACGCAGGATGAACCACTGCTGGTAGTGGTTCCTCAGAGCGGAGATGGCATGCAGAGGGTGTTGGTGAGGTATTGATGACGTCACAGCTGCTCAGTCGCGCGGCGGCGAGAACTGCGGTGATGCGTCGACTCGACGGTCAGTTCAAGGCGCTGGGGATGAAGAGGCTGAGCGGCACGCCTTCGGGTTGGGTGAGGTCGAACGATCAGGGCAGGGGTGCCGCCGTGTGGCTGCGATTCGAGACCGTTGGTCGGATGTTCTCGTTGATCGATGGTGGTGAAACGAGAAAGGCGACCTGCGTCGGTGCCGAGGGGGGCTATGGGCCGGTGGGGTGGGAGATGTACAACATCGCGACAACCGTCTATAAGACGACGATGCTGCACGATGTTCTCTCCGCGCTTGACCGCGAGCTGCTGCGGGAGAGTGCGGCTCGGTTTGTCTTGCCGCTGGCGAACCGTTCAGAGGATCCGTATCTAGATGATTCCAGGTACCTGGAGTGGCGACTGACGAACCGTGATGCCTTCTTTCCGCTTCCTGACCTGGACTACGTGGATCAGTGGTGCGAGATGGCCGCGCCCGGGTTGCTCGACATTGCTCGGGAGCAGATTTCTAGGCTCTGAGGTGTTCTCACCAGCCTGTTCAGCGGCTTCCTCGTTGTAGGTGGAGCAGGACGAGGGCTGCTGCGGTGATCTCGGTGAGCGCGGGCAGGACGAATCTGCGGGCTGCGGTGATGTCGTGCGTGGAGCCCGGGCTCACGGGCGAGACCCACACGGGGTAGCCGGACGGGTCGCACAGGACCTGGATGTTCCCGCCGTGGCGGTGGTGCTTGCCGGAGAACCACGACTCGGCACCGGACACGTTGGGCGGGCCGTGCAGCTGCGCGGTGGGGATGAGAGTTCCGTCCAGGCACACGTAGGGCCAGTCCTGCTCTTTCGCTGCGGCCAGGACGTCGTGCAGGTCCGGCGCGTGGTCGGCGATGACATCGATTCCTTCGTGCAGGTACCGGTACGCGGTCGCGATCGAGATCCCGGCATCGTGGGCCAACGACGGGATCCGGGTGGCGTCCTTGAACCAGCGCGGCACGAGGATCGCTTGCGTCCGGGCGGGTGCGGCTCGTTGCCAGCGGCGCTGGTCGACGCGGCGACGAGAGCGTGGATCCAGCGGGTCACGACCCACAGGGTGTGTGTGGGCACGTCGAGACTGGCACGATAGGTGATCAAGCGGGACCCCGGGATGTCGCGGTTGTGTGTTTGACGACTTACATCCTGGCGCCTGGGGTCCCGCCCCTCAAACCAGTGACCCAGCGAACCTGCAGGTCAGCGCACCGACGCGCTCCTCAACCAGCCCGCCCTGGTGAGAACACCTCAGACTCCGAGAATTGCGGACGGCGGTTCTTGGCGAACCTTCTTGCCAATCCTAAATGGAGGTCACGGATGAAATACCTGGGATTCTATCGAGAACTCGATGCTGTCGGTCCGAATCGGGTCTACAGCGATTCTATTCTCGCGGTTTCCGGGCGCGGCTCGAGCGATTCGATCGATTCGGTTGCGAAGTACCTGGAATCGGGCTATCCGGTCTTGGACGTGATGGAGAGCACTCCAGATCCGTTGAGGCCTGGACATTATGTCCGTGGTGGGGCTTCAATACTGACGGATGGGCACTGGGTGTGGCGGTTTGATCTGGCGTACTATGTTCGCGAGCATGCGGTGAAGCTGCCGGAAGAGTTTTTGACCGCACTGGTGTCTGCGAACTACGTGCGCCCTGCACTGGAATTGGACGAGTTGCGTCGAATCGCTATTGAGGTATGTGATTGGCTGGGCTACTGAGAGGCGTTCTCACCAGGCGCGGTGATGTGATCGGCGCGACGGCGCGCTGACCTGCAGGTTCGTTCGGTCGTGAGTTTGGCAGCAGCAGGGTCCCAGGACCAGGATGCAAGTCGCCAAACGCACAAACTGGACGACTGGGACCCTGCTTGATCACTTATGGTGCCACCCTCGACGTGCCCGCCCACACCCTGACGGTCGTGACCCGATGGATCGCGGCCCATCGCCGCGCCCGCGACATCCGTCCCTGGCAGCGCGCCGCGACCGCGCGCACCCAAGCACTGCTCGTGCTGCGCTGGTTCAAGGACGCGACCCGCGTGCACCTGCTCGCTCGGGACGCGGGCATCTCGCTGGCGACGGCCTACCGGTACCTGCACGAGGCGATCGACGTCGTCGCCGACAAGGCACCCGACCTGCACGACGTCCTGGCCACCGCCCGCACCGAGCAGTGGCCGTTCGTGGCCCTGGACGGCACGCTCGTGCCGATCGCGCAGCTGCACGGACCGCGCAACCCGACCGCGCCGAGTCCTGGTACTCCGGAAAGCACCACCGTCACGGCGCCAACATCCAGGTGCTATGTGACCCGACCGGCTACCCCGTGTGGGTCTCGGCGGCGAGCCCCGGGTCCACGCACGACATCACCGCGGCCCGCAGGTTCGTCCTGCCCGCGCTCTACCCCGCGGCCGCCGCCGGGACACCGACCCTGACCGACAAGGGCTACCAAGGCGCCGGTATCGGGATCCGGCACCCGCGCCGCCTCACGAGGGCCGCTCACGTCGATGACCTGTCCCGCGACAAGATCCTCATCTCCCTGCGAGCCGTTGCCGAACGCGGCAACGCACTGCTGAAGAACACCTGGCGAGCCCTACGCCTGATCACTCTCGACCCGAACCGCACCACCGAGATCACCGCAGCAGCCCTCGTCCTGCTCCACCTTCAACGAGGAACCGCCAAATCAGCCTGGTGAGAACACCTCTCTAGCACTGCACGGCTCGAGAACGTGCGGGGGATTGCCCACTTCGCGAGTCGCAGCTGGGGTGTCGTCATCGATGGTAGGGATTTGCGTCGCTCGGGTTGGTTGCCGCGGCTCGTCAGCTTGCGAGGTGCTGGTTGCGTTTCGCCAAGGCAGATCGTGGAGAGCGCACTCGCCGAGGACTCGCTGCTCGCACGCGGGCCTGCTCCCGACGCTCGACGATCCCGTTGGGCGAGACCTAGGTGCGTTGTGCTCCGGGTAGGCAGGGCGTGCGCGCTCCGCGAAACCACCGCGCCCCCTGTCACCCCCTCGGCGTAACCTGGTTCTCGCACCCTCAGCCCGGACCGCCGCCTCGACCTCGGTCCGGGCCGCTCGTGCTGTCCCGGCGTGCCCCGCCTCTCGCTGCGGGGCGCGTCGACCCGTGCCCTGCCCGTGGACGACCGCCGTCGGTGACCCTGCTCGAAGGAACTCATGAACCTCACCGGAATCCTGCCCGCCCTCCTGGCCGACCCGACCGCGCGTGCGGTCGTCGAGCACGTGCGCCTGCGGGGCGCGGTCGACGTCGTCGGACCGGTGGGCGTGCGCCCGCCGTTGCTCGCCGCGATGGCGGGGGCGACCGCGACCGGGGAAGCCGCCGGGGCAGAGAAGGGCGCCCCCGCCCAGGGCTCCCGGCCCCTCGTCGTCGTCACCGCGACGGGCCGTGAGGCCGACGAGCTCGCCGCGAGCGTGCGCGCCTACCTGCCCGACGAGCTGGGCGACTTAGTCGCGGTCCTGCCTGCGTGGGAGACGCTGCCGCACGAGCGGCTGTCGCCGCGCAGCGACACGGTCGCCAAGCGGCTCGCGGTGTTCCGGCGCCTCGCGCACCCGACCAGGGAGGTCAGCCAGTCCGGCCCGGTGCGCGTGCTCGTCATGCCGGTGCGCGCGCTGCTCCAGCCGGTCGTCGAGGGCCTCGGGGACCTGGAGCCTGTCGAGCTCAGCACGGGCGAGACGGCCGACCTCACCGACGTCGCCGAGCGCCTGAGCGCGGCGGCCTACCAGCGCGTGGACATGGTCGAGCGGCGGGGCGAGTTCGCGGTGCGCGGCGGCATCCTCGACGTCTTCCCGCCGACCGAGGACCACCCGCTGCGCGTCGAGTTCTGGGGCGACGAGGTCACCGAGATCCGCTGGTTCGCGGTCGCGGACCAGCGCAGCCTCGAGATCGCGGACCACGGCGTGTGGGCGCCGCCGTGCCGCGAGATCCTCCTGACGGACGCCGTCCGCGCCCGCGCTGCGGAGCTGATCGAGACGCTCCCCGGCGCGACCGACATGCTCGACAAGCTCGCCGCCGGCATCGCCGTCGAGGGCATGGAGTCCCTCGCCCCGGTCCTCGTGGACCGCATGCTGCCCGTCCTGGAGCTCGTCCCCGACGACGCCCTGCTGATCATCAACGACCCCGAGCGCGTGCGCCGCCGCGCGCACGACCTCGTCGCGACGACCGAGGAGTTCCTCGCCGCGGCCTGGACCGGCGCCGCGGCGGGCGGCTCGACCCCGATCAACCTCTCGGCCGCGTCGTTCGAGACGTTCGCCGACGTCCACGACGTCGCCGAGCGTCGCGGCCTCGGGTGGTGGACGCTCAGCCCGTTCGGCCTCGACGAGGGCGCCACCCCCGACGGCGAGGCCCACCCGGGCGACGAGCTCCCCGGAGGCGAGGGCCCGACGTCGGGCATGGGCACGGACGGCGTGACCACCTTCACCGTGCCGGCGCGCAACGTCGAGTCCTACCGCGGGGACGTCGAGCGCGCGCTCGACGACCTGCGCTCGCTCCAGCACGCCGGCTGGCGCCTGGTCCTGACGACCGAGGGCCACGGCCCCGCACGGCGCATGACCGAGCAGCTCTCCGCGGTCGACACCGCGGCGCGCCTCGTCGCGTCGATCGACACCGAGCCCGAGGGCGGCGTCGTGCTCGTGACGCCCGCGCCCGTGGGGCCGGGGTTCGTCGCGCCGGAGCTCAAGCTCGCGGTGTTCAGCGAGTCGGACCTCACGGGACGCCAGGGGTCGAGCACGCGCGACATGCGCAGGATGCCCTCGCGGCGGCGCAACGTCGTCGACCCCCTCGCGCTGCGCGCGGGCGACTACGTGGTGCACGAACAGCACGGCGTGGGGAAGTTCGTCGAGCTCGTGCAGCGCACGCTCGGCACGGGCGGCAACGCCGCGACGCGCGAGTACCTCGTCATCGAGTACGCGAGCAGCAAGCGCGGCCAGCCGGGCGACCGCCTGTTCGTGCCCTCCGACCAGCTCGACCAGGTCACCAAGTACACGGGCGGCGAGTCGCCCAGCCTCAACAAGATGGGCGGCTCGGACTGGGCCAAGACCAAGAGCCAGGCGCGCAAGCACGTCAAGGAGATCGCGGGCGAGCTCATCCGCCTCTACAGCGCGCGCATGGCCACGCAGGGGCACGCGTTCGGCCCCGACACCCCGTGGCAGCGCGAGCTCGAGGACGCGTTCGCGTACGTCGAGACGCCCGACCAGCTCGTCACGATCGACGAGGTCAAGGCCGACATGGAGAAGCCCGTCCCCATGGACCGGCTCGTGTGCGGCGACGTCGGGTACGGCAAGACCGAGATCGCGGTCCGCGCGGCGTTCAAGGCCGTGCAGGACGGCAAACAGGTCGCGGTCCTCGTGCCCACGACGCTCCTGGTCCAGCAGCACTTCCAGACGTTCGCCGAGCGCTACTCGGCGTTCCCCGTGACGGTCAAGGCGCTCTCGCGCTTCCAGACCGAGGCCGAGTCCAAGGAGACGGTCGAGGGGCTCAAGGACGGCTCGGTCGACGTCGTGATCGGCACGCACCGCATCATCTCCGGGTCCATCAAGTTCAAGGACCTGGGCCTGGTCATCATCGACGAGGAGCAGCGGTTCGGCGTCGAGCACAAGGAGACGCTCAAGCAGCTCCGGACCAACGTCGACGTGCTCGCGATGAGCGCGACCCCCATCCCGCGCACGCTCGAGATGGCCGTCACGGGCATCCGCGAGATGTCGACCCTCGCGACCCCGCCCGAGGAGCGGCACCCCGTGCTCACGTACGTGGGCGCGTACGAGGAGAAGCAGATCTCGGCGTCGATCCGTCGCGAGCTGCTGCGCGAGGGCCAGGTGTTCTACGTGCACAACAAGGTCGAGACGATCGACCGCACGGCCCAGCGCCTGCGCGAGCTGGTCCCCGAGGCCCGCATCGGCGTCGCGCACGGCAAGATGAGCGAGTCCCAGCTCGACCAGACGATCACGGCGTTCTGGGAGAAGGAGCTCGACGTCCTGGTCTGCACCACGATCATCGAGACCGGCCTCGACATCTCCAACGCCAACACCCTCATCCTGGAACGCGCCGACATGCTGGGCCTGTCCCAGCTCCACCAGCTCCGAGGCCGCGTGGGCCGTGGGCGCGAGCGCGCGTACGCGTACTTCCTGTACCCGCCCGAGCGTCCGCTGACCGACACCGCGCACGACCGCCTCGCGACCATGGCCGCCAACACGGACCTGGGCGCGGGCATGCAGATCGCCATGAAGGACCTCGAGATCCGCGGCGCGGGCAACCTGCTGGGCGGCGAGCAGTCGGGGCACATCGCGGGCGTCGGGTTCGACCTGTACGTGCGCATGGTCGGCGAGGCCGTGGCGTCGTTCAAGGGCGAGGTCGAGGAGGAAGCCCCCGAGGTCTCGATCGAGCTGCCGGTCGACGCCCACATCCCGCACGACTACATCGCGCACGAGCGCCTGCGCCTCGAGGCGTACCGCAAGATCGCGGCGGCCCAGGACGAGCCGGCGCTCGCCGAGGTGCGGGCCGAGCTGGTCGACCGCTACGGCGCGCTCCCGGAGGTCGTCGAGGCGCTGTTCGCGGTCGCCGACTTCCGCAACCACGCGCGTCGCGCGGGGCTCGCGGACGTCACGGCGCAGGGCAAGTTCGTGCGCTTCGCGCCCGTCGACCTCCCGGAGTCCGCGGAGCTGCGCCTCAAGCGCCTCTACCCGGGCACCATGCTCAAGCCCGCGATCCGCGCGTTCCTCGTGCCCTTCCCGACGACGGCGCGCATCGGAGGCCGTCCGCTGCGGGGCATGGAGGTGCTCGCCTGGGCGCGCCAGCTCATCGACGCGGTCATCACGGGCGACGTGAGCGCGGCCGCGTCGGTGGGGACGGCGAAGCGTTAGCCGTCGCTGTCGCTGTCGCGGCGGCGGCGGCAGCGGTGGGGGCCGGGGCGGGGTCCGCGGTGGGCGACGCGCCCGCGTCGGCGAGCGGCGCCGTCGGGCCGGGGGAGGCCTGCGCCGCGCCCGTGGGTGCGCCCGCCGACGCGCGCCGCCCCCGCCCCCAGCGGTTCACGACCAGGTGGCGTGCGGGCTCCTCGACGAACCGGTAGAGCGCGTAGGCCAGCGCCGCGGCGGCCACCGTGATGACGGCCGCGGCGAGCACCCCCGTCAGCGGCGTGGCCAGCACGCGGCGGATCACGAGCTCGTGCACCAGGTAGAACGCGTACGAGGCCGAGCCCGCGACGATCAGGACGCGGTGCGTCAGCACCCCTCGCCGGCCACGCAGGTCGCGCTCGGCGCAGAGCATGAGGAACAGTGCGAACGGCAGGACGAGCGCGACGCGGGCCACGGCCTCGGTCGCGTGCGTGAGCTCGGCCGCGACGAGCACCGCGGCGAAGATCCCGAGCACCCCGACCCATGGGATCCGCGACCGGTGGCCCTCGACGAACGCGAGACCCGCGACGACGCCCAGGACGAACTCGGGGAACCGGGCGAGGGGGAAGTGGTAGAGCACCTGGTAGGTGGTGGGGGCCACGACCGTCGCGACGAGCGGGATCGCGAGCGCCACGAGGGTCACGACGAGACGGGTCCGGCCCGACCAGCGCCGCAGCAGCGGCAGGAGGAACGGGAAGGCGAGATAGAAGGCGAGCTCGCACGAGAGCGACCACGCGACGCCGTTGAGCCCGTACACGACCGTGGGGTCCAGCGACCAGGCCTGGAGCAGCAGGACGTTGGCCCCGATGATGCGGCCCGTGACGGGTGGGCTCCCGACGACCAGAGCGATGACCAGGGCCGCGACCAGCGTCACGAGGTGGTCGGGGTAGATCCGCGCGACCCGCCGGAGGTAGAAGCCGCTCCGCGGGAGCGCCGCGTTGGCGGTCCACGTCAGGATGAATCCTGAGAGGACGAAGAACAGCGCGACGCCGGTGCTGCCGTAGTACGCACCGGGGATGTCGAGGACCTGCCAGTAGTCGAGGTGGAAGACGAGGACCGCCGCAGCAGCGATCGCACGCACTGCCGTGAGCGACGGAAGATGGCGCCGGACGACGGCGGGTCCTGCCGGAGTCGCCATCGATGTCCCCTGCCGCTGGTGCGCGGCCCTGTGGAGGGCCGCTCTTGCATCGTGGGCGCGGCGAGGGGAAGGGGTCAAGGATGAAGTGTGGTCACCTCGTCGGCCGGGCCTGCCCTGCCAGGACGGGGTCCTGCGTCGAGGAAGTCGCGGTACCGCACCACGGCCACCAGGAAGACGAGCACCGCGATCATCTCGAGGGTCTCCTCTCCGAGGACCGCGAGCTGTCCGACGAACGTCGCCCGGTCGAAGCCCTGATCCTCGAGCAGTCCCGCGATCGCCTCGAAACCGACGGCGCCGGCCACGTAGAGGACCCCGGCCAGGGCCATGGGACGCAGGAACTGCCGGGGGAGCCGCCACAGGAGAGGGACCACGATCGCCGCCACGACGAGGGCGAGGGGACCGTAGAACGCGATCCAGCCGTTGAAGGGCAGGTCGGCGATGCTCCGGAAGTGCTCCTCGAGCGACGTCCCGAGGTGCTCGTGGAAGCTCGTCATCTCGTCGATCGACAGGTAGAGGAGCACGAACGCGATGAGTCCCCACGCCCAGCGGCGTCCCCGGTCCGGCTCGGCGTGCAGCAGGTCGCCGGTCACGAGGCCGGTCGACGCCAGCAGGATCACCGTGAACCAGGTGGGGACGTTCACCTCCTCGTCCATGCTGAAGTAGTGGACGAGCGGCTCGATCACCCCGCCGTGGAGGTCGGCTCCCTTCTCGAGGAAGTTCGCGAGGAGGTGCAGGACCGCCAGCACGGCGATCGCCAGCGCGAGGCGACGGACGAGAACTCTGACAGGCACGGTGACACGCAGCATGAGTGCTCCATCGACGACCCAGGCGAGCTCAGGCTCGGCTCGGAGACACTAGCAGCGACCGGACGTGACCACCACCACACCCGCCGCGCGTATCCATACCGCTCGGTCGGTGAGATAGTTGTCGCATCATGTTTCTCGACCTGAGCGCTCCCACGCGCACCCCCAGCACCGGACGGCACGGCTCGACGAGCGCCGCCCGCTGTTGTCGCTGTCTCTGAGCAGCCGCTGACAGGCGGCGTCCGTCGCGGGACCACCCCGACGTGACGGCCCCTCTCGCACAGGTCTGATCCTTCCCCCGCCTTCCGGCAGTCGCCTCCCCCTGCCTGCCGCGCCCTCGCGCGGCGCGCTGCGGCGACGCCCGACGGCCCCCTCGGCCCCCGGTCTCGTGGCTTCGTCCACGCCGTCGGACTGCCGACGCTCCACGATCCCCCTCGCCACACCGTCCGTCGGCCTACCGGTCGCGTCCGGGGTGGTCCCCGTGCAGCCCCGCTGCACCTCCTGGAACGGAAGAACCCCCATGAGAACCCTCAAGGCAGCCGCCGCGGTCCTGGCGACGACCCTCCTGCTCGCCGCGTGCGGCTCGGGCGGGTCCGGCGGTGCGAGCAGCAGCGCCGCGGCGAGCGCGGACGCCGAGATCGTCATCGGCTCGACCAACGAGCCCACCGGACTGGTCCGCAACGTCGGCGGCAGCTCGGGCGTCTCGCAGACCATGACGCGCAACGTCTTCGAGGGTCTGACCTCGGTCGACGTCGACGGCCAGGTGGTCCCGACCCTCGCGAAGGACTGGGACGTGTCCGAGGACGGTCTGGTCTACACGTTCCACCTGCAGCCCGACGTGCACTTCCACGACGGCTCGGACCTCACGGCGCAGGACGTCGTCTGGAGCATCTCGCAGACCATCGCGCCCGAGTCCAAGAGCGCGCGCAAGAACGACCTGTCGGTCATCTCGTCGATCACCGCGCCCGACGACGCCACGGTCCAGCTCGACCTGTCGCGCCGCAGCCAGTCGCTGCCGTTCTACCTCGCGTCCGTGACGGTCGTGCAGGACGGCGACACCGAGCTCACGAGCGAGAACGGCACGGGCCCGTACCGGTTCGTCGAGTGGACGCAGGGTGACCACCTGACGATCGAGCGCAACGACGACTACTGGGGCGAGCCCGCGAAGAACTCGGGCGTCACGTTCCGCTTCTTCAAGGACACGACCGCGCTCAACAACGCGCTCCTGACCGGTGACCTCGACCTGGTCATCGCGGAGGACTCCCCGGACCAGCTCGTGCAGTTCGAGGGGAACGACGCGTTCACGATCACGGAGGGCACGTCGACGACCAAGCAGATCTGGGCCTTCAACGACCGCGTCGCGCCGTTCGACGACGTCCGCGTCCGCCAGGCGCTGTACAAGGCGATCGACCGCGAGAAGGTGCTCGACGCGGTGTGGGACGGCTACGGCCAGGTCATCGGCTCGATGGTCCCCCCGACCGACCCGTGGTTCGTCGACCAGGCCGACGTGCACGCGTACGACCCGCAGGCCGCGAAGGACCTCCTCGCGCAGGCCGGCGTGAGCGACCTGACGATCGCGGTCGACTACGTCGCGGGAGACCCGTCCGAGACCATCGCCCAGCTCCTCCAGTCGGACCTCCAGGCCGTGGGCGTCACGCTCACGCTCAACCCGATCGACGACGCGACCTGGTACCAGAAGATCTACACGGACCACGACTTCCAGACCACGCTCATGGGCCACGTGAACCCGCGCGACGTCGTCTGGTACGCCAACCCGGACTTCTACTGGGGCTACGACAACAAGGACGTCCAGCAGTGGGTCGCGGACGCCGACCAGGCGGCCACGACCGAGGAGCAGACGGCCCTGCTGACCCAGGTCAACGAGACGATCGGGCAGGAGGCGGCGAGCGCCTGGCTGTACCTCGACCCGCAGATCCGGGTCGCTCGCGCCGAGATCACGGGCTTCCCGGTGAACCAGGTGACGGAGAGCTTCTACGTCGCCGACATCGTGCGGGAAGGCTGACCGAGCACCCATGTCCCGCTACCTCCTGACGCGCGTCGGCACGCTGCTGCTGTCGCTGGTCCTCGCGAGCGTCGTGGTCTTCGCCGTCCTCCGGTTCCTGCCGGGGGACAGCGCGGGCACGTCGCTCGGCGTGGGCACGACGAGCGACCAGCTCGAGCAGCTGCGTGCCGACCTCGGCACCGACCAGCCCCTGTGGACGCAGTACGGGCAGTGGGTCGCGGGACTGTTCTCGGGGAGCGCGGGCACGTCGTTCGTCTCGCGCCTCCCGGTGGGCGAGCTGATCGCGAGCAAGCTGCCGATCACGCTGCCCCTGAGCCTCGCGGCCTTCGTGGTCTCGGTGCTCGTGTCGGTGCCGCTCGGGGTCGTCGCGGCGGTCCGTCGTCGCGGCGTCGTGGGGGTCACGGTCTCGGCCGTGTCGCAGCTGGGCGTCGCGGTGCCGGTCTTCTGGGTCGGCGTGATCCTGGTGTGGATCTTCGCGCTCGAGGCGGGGGTCCTGCCGCCCGGCGGGTTCCCCCGCCAGGGCTGGGAGGACCCCGCGGCGGCCGTCAGGTCGCTGGTCCTGCCCGTGGCGACCGTGGCCATCGCCATGTCGTCGGTCATGGTCCGGTACGTGCGGTCGGCGACTCTCGACGTGCTGGACCAGGACTACGTCCGCACGGCTCGCTCGCTCGGCTACGGCCGGTGGCACGCCCTCGCGCGGCACGGGCTGCGCAACGGCGCGGTCCCGGTCGTCGCGATCCTCGGGATCGAGCTCGCGACGTCGTTGCTGGGGGCCGTGGTCGTGGAGAACGTCTTCGCGCTCCCGGGCCTCGGCACGCTGCTGGTCTCGTCGGTCGAGGGCCGTGACCTGCCGGTCGTGCAGGCGCTCGTCCTGGGGCTGACGGCCCTGGTCCTCGTCACGAACTTCCTGGTCGACCTCGCCCAGCGCGGCATCGACCCCCGGCTGCGCGCCGGCTCGGCCCTCGGAGGCGCACGATGAGCATCAACCTGGGCGGGGAGATCCCCGGGGCCGCTGCGGGCCGCATCGAGGTCGAGGAGTCGCTCGCGCCGCACGTCTCGGGCGGTGCGGGGGACGCCCCGCGCGCCCGACGGCGGAGCGTCAGCCCGTCGTTCGTCGCAGGTCTGGTCATGGTCGGGCTGGTCGCGCTCGTCGGTGTCGTCGCGATCTTCTGGACGCCCTACGACGTGGGCGCGGGCGCGGCCGGCACGGGCGGGCGCCTCGAGGGGCCGAGCGCGCAGTTCTGGGCGGGCACCGACCGGCTGGGGCGCGACCTGCTGAGCCAGCTCATGGGCGGGGCGACGGTCGCGATGACCGTGGCGATCGCCTCGGTCGTCATCGCGGGCGTGCTGGGCATCACGATCGGCGTGGTCGCGGCGGCGACCACGCGGTGGGCCGACGTCGCGCTGCTCAACGTGATCGACCTGATGATCGCCTTCCCGACCCTGCTGCTGGCCATGCTCATCGTGACGGTCCGAGGTGCGTCCCTGACCTCGGCGATCGTCGCGATCGGCATCTCGGGGGCCGCGGTGATCGCGCGCGTCACGCGGGTCAACGCCGCGCGGGTGCTGCGCGAGGACTACGTGACGGCCGCGACGGCGTCGGGCACGGGCTGGTGGGGGACCATCCTGCGCCACGTCCTGCCCAACGTGGCCCCCACCCTGCTGGTCCAGCTCATGCTGCTCGCGGGCGGGGCGATCCTCGCCGAGGCGTCGCTGTCCTACCTGGGGCTCGGCTCGCCGTCGGCCCTGTCCTGGGGGCGGCTGCTCAGCGCCGCCCAGAAGTCCGTCGCGGTCCAGCCGCTCGGGGCGATCCTGCCCGGGCTGCTCATCGCGTGGACCGTGCTCGGCCTGAACCTCCTGGGCGACGGCATCCGTGAACGGACCGACCCGAGCCTGCGAGGCGACCGATGACGCGCACGACCCCTCCCACGCCGAGCACCGCCGGCCCCACGACGAGTCACACCGGGCTCGAGGTGCGGGACCTGACGGTGGCGACGTCGTCGGGCCGGGTGCTGCTCGACCGCGTGAGCTGGCGCGTCGCGCCCGGCGAGCGCCTGGGCGTGATCGGCGAGTCCGGCTCGGGCAAGTCCCTCACCGCGGCCGCGATCCTCGGTCTGCTGCCCGACGGCATGGCCGCGACCGGGCAGGTCCTGCTCGACGGGACCGACCTGCTGCCCCTCGGTGAGAAGGCCCTGCGCCGCGTGCGCGGGGCCCGCATCGCGATGGTCTTCCAGGAGCCCCTCACGGCGCTCGACCCGCTCATGACGATCGGGCGGCAGATCGCCGGGCCGCTGCGTCTGCACCGCAAGGTCTCGCGTGCGCGGGCCGCCGAGCTCGCCGCCGAGCTGTGCCGCCTGGTGCGCCTCGACGACACCGAGCGCATCCTCGGTTCCTACCCCTGGCAGCTCTCGGGCGGGCAGCGCCAGCGCGCCTGCCTCGCCATGGCCCTCGCGTGCGAGCCCGACGTCCTGATCGCCGACGAGCCCACCACGGCCCTCGACGTGACCGTCCAGGCCGAGATCCTCGCCCTGCTCGACGACCTGATCGAGCGCACCGGGACGGCCCTGGTCTTCGTGTCGCACGACCTGCCCGTGGTCGCCCGCGTCACGCGCGACCTCGTGGTCATGCGGCACGGGAAGGTCGTCGAGGCCACGAGCGTCGCGCGCGCCCTCGAGGCGCCCGAGGACCCCTACACGCGCTCGCTGCTCACCGCGGCGCGCGCCGTGACCCACCTGCCCACCCTGGAGGACCGATGAGCGACCAGCCCACGAGCGGCGACCGGCCGGTAGGCGACGCCGCGCCTCTCGTCGCGCTCGACCGCGTGCGGCGCGAGTTCGGCGGGTCGCGCCGCACACCCCCGACGACGGCGCTCGCGGGCGTCGACCTCACGGTCCGGGCCGGGCGCAGCGTGGGGATCGTGGGCGAGTCGGGAGCCGGGAAGTCGACCCTCCTGCGGCTGCTGCTCGGGCTCGACAGCCCGACGAGCGGCACCATCGCCTACCGTGGCGCACCCCTGGACCGCCGGGACCGTGCGCTCATGCGGCGGTACCGGCGCGAGGTCCAGGTCGTCCTCCAGGACCCTCGCACGTCGCTCGACCCGCGCATGACGGTCGCCCGGATCGTCGCCGAGCCGCTGCGCTCGCTCCGGATCGGTGGCGACGTGTCGGCGCGCGTCGACGAGGTGCTGGGGTGGGTGGGCCTCGACCCCGACGCCCGGACCAAGTACCCGGCCCAGTTCTCGGGTGGCCAGCGCCAGCGCATCGCGATCGCGCGGGCCCTCGCGCCCTCGCCGTCGGTCCTGGTGGGCGACGAACCCGTGAGCGCGCTCGACGTGTCCGTCCGCGAGCAGGTCATGGACCTGCTGCGCGGGCTCCAGCGCGAGCTGGGGCTCACGCTCGTCCTGGTCAGCCACGACATGGCGATCGTCGGGCAGCTGTGCGAGGAGACCGTGGTGCTGCGCGGGGGAGAGGTCGTCGAGGCCGGCCCCACGCGCGAGGTGCTGACCCGGCCGGCCGCTGCGTACACGCGTGAGTTGCTCGCGGCGGTGCCGACGCTGCCCTGAGGGGCGTGCCGCCGTCGGGCACGGCGGCGACGCAGCGGGATCCCGTCGACGGAGAGGGGTGGGGGGGGGGGGGCGGGGGGGGGGGGGGGGGGGCCGGCCGGGGTGGGGGCGGTCGGGGGGCGGGGAGGGCCCGAGGGGGGGGCGGGCGCCATAGGATAAGTGC
>NZ_JBIVFZ010000002.1:204657-378652 GCF_044748475.1 Oerskovia enterophila | reverse complement strand
GGGCCCCCGGGCCCGGGGGGGGGGGGCCGCCGGGGGCGCGGGCGCGCCCCCGGGGGGTCCCCGGGGGGGGGGGGGGGGGCCCCCCCCCCCCCCGCCCGCCCCCCCCCGCCCCCCCCCCCAACCCTCTCTCTCGTGGCGCCTGAACTGCACTGCCCGACAACCCGCAACCTTCTTGCATGTCCGGAAAGGGAGACACGTCCCTGGGGTCTGTGTAATCTTTCAGCAAGAACCCGCAATTCTCTGCAATGGTGACAGGCGCGGGTTCGGCCGGCGGTCAGGCCGGTCCAGGGGGACAGGGGGAGCGGTAACGCCCCGGCACCGACGCCGGGGCGCGGACGGGCAGCCACGCACCGACGCGGGGCTGTGCGCAGCACCGAACGGAGAACGCAGCAATGATGCTCAGCCGAACAACCAGACCGGTCCGCAGGAACTCACGGCACAGACTCCTCGCCGGGCTCACGGCGCTCGCCGTGCTCACCTCGGGCCTCGTCGCCGGGGCGGTACCCGCCTCGGCCAAGGCCCCGACGCCCTCGCCCGTGGTCGCGTCGGAGAACGGTCGGGGGAACGTCGTCCTCAACATGTTCCAGTGGACGTGGGACGCGGTCGCCGCCGAGTGCACCAGCACGATCGGACCGGCCGGCTTCGGATACGTCCAGGTCTCCCCGCCCCAGGAGCACATCCAGGGCACCGCGTGGTGGACCTCCTACCAGCCCGTGAGCTACAAGATCGAGTCCAAGCTCGGCAACCGCGCCGAGTTCCAGAACATGGTCAGCACCTGCAGGACCGCAGGCGTGGGCATCGTGGTGGACGCGGTCGTCAACCACACGGCGGGCGCCGACACCGGCTCGGGCACGGGCACGGGAGGGACCAGCTACTCGGTCGACAGCTTCCCCGGGGTCCCGTACGGCGCGAACGACTTCAACGACTGCCGCGCCAACATCACCAACTACGGCGACCGGTACAACGTCCAGAACTGTCGTCTCGTCTCGCTCCAGGACCTGCGCACCAGCTCCGACTACGTGCGCGGCAAGATCGCGGGCTACATGAACGACCTGCTCGGCCTGGGCGTCGCGGGCTTCCGCATCGATGCGGCCAAGCACATCCCGGCCGCAGACCTCGAGGCCATCAAGGCCAAGCTCACCAACCCGAACGTCTACTGGGTCCACGAGGTCATCGGGGCCGCGGGCGAGCCCATCCAGCCCTCCGAGTACCTGGGCAGCGGGGACTCGCACGAGTTCAACTACGCGCGAGACCTCAAGAGCAGGTTCGACGGGAGCATCAAGGACCTGCGCTACATCGCCGACAACAAGCTCGCTTCCGATCGTGCGGGGGTCTTCGTCGACAACCACGACACCGAGCGCAACGGCGAGACCATGAACTACAAGTGGGGCGCCAAGTACAAGCTCGCCAACGCGTTCATGCTCTCGTGGCCCTACGGCTCACCCTCGGTCTACACGGGCTACACGTGGACCGACAAGGACGCGGGCGCGCCCGGTGCCACCAACAGCTCGGTCCCCGACGCGAGCTGCTCCAGCAGCGCCTGGACCTGCACGCAGCGCTGGACCGAGATCGCGGGCATGGTCGGCTTCCACAACACGGTCGAGGGCACGTCCGTGACGAACTGGTGGGACGACGGCAACAACAACATCGCCTACGGCCGCGGTGACAAGGGGTACGTGGCGATCAACAACACCGGTTCGGCCGTGACGCGCACCTACCAGACGTCGCTGCCCGCGAACACCTATTGCGACGTCGTGGCGAGCAAGGACTGCTCCACGACGTACACCGTGAGCTCCTCGGGAACGTTCACCGCGACGGTGCCCGCGTACGGGGCTCTCGCGCTGCACGTCGGGAAGACCGGCGGCACGCCGTGCACGGTCGACTGCCCGACCACCTCCGCCACCACCGTCTACTACTCGACCTCGAAGGGGTGGAGCGCGTACAAGGTCCACTACAAGATCGGTGCGGGCGCCTGGACCACGGCTCCCGGCGTCGACATGACCGCAGCCTGCACGGGCTGGGTCTCGCGCGAGATCCCCGCGAACGGGGCCACCGTCACGGCCGCGTTCACCAACGGCTCGGGCACGTGGGACAACAACGGCGGCAAGGACTTCAGCCTCACGGGCCGGCACGTCCAGGTCTCGGGCGGCGTCGTGACCGCGGGCGACCCGTGCGCAGGGACCGAGGGCGGCGGGCCCGGTGAGACCGAGGGCGACGCGAGCTTCTCGGTCGACGCCACCACGGTCCTGGGGCAGAGCGTCTACGTCGTGGGCAGCATCACGGCCCTCGGCTCGTGGGCACCCGCCTCGGCCAAGCCGCTCTCGGCCGCGAGCTACCCCGTCTGGAAGCTCACGCTCGACCTGCCCGCCGGGACGACCTTCGAGTACAAGTACGTCAAGAAGGACGGCGCGGGCAACGTGGTCTGGGAGAGCGGTGCCAACCGCACCGCGACGGTCGGGGCGAACGGGGCCGTGACCTTGAACGACACCTGGAGGTAGCCGCAGCAGGCAGTCCGGAGGGTCCCCGTCCGGGGGCCCTCCGGTCCGTCGTCCCTACGATGGGCGCATGACCACGAGCGAGCCCTCCAGCCCCGTCGACCCCCTGCGCGAGTCCGTCGCCGTCATGGACCGCCTGTACTCGCCCGGCGGGTGTCCGTGGGACCGCGAGCAGACGCACGAGACCCTGGTCCGCTACCTCCTCGAGGAGGCGCACGAGCTCGCCGAGGCCATCGAGACGGGCGACCGCGCGGGCATGCGCGAGGAGCTGGGTGACCTGCTGCTCCAGGTCCTGTTCCACGCGCGCATCGCGAGCGAGGACCCGGTCGACCCGTTCACGGTCGACGACGTCGCGGCCGACCTGGTCGCCAAGCTCGTCAGGCGGCACCCGCACGTGTTCGCGGACACCGCGGTCGCGACGGGCGACGGCCACGCGGCCCTGTACGCCCAGTGGGACCAGATCAAGCAGCAGGAGAAGCAGCGCGAGTCGGTCCTGGAGGGGATCCCGCTCGCGCAGGGTGCGCTGGCCCGCGCGCAGAAGGTCCTGTCCCGCGCGGAGCGCGCCGGGGTGACGTCGGGTTCCGGCCCGACGACGGAGCCCCCGTCGGTCCCGACCCTCGCCCCGGGCGAGGCGCGGCCGGGGAGGGGAGCGGCGCCGTCGGGCACGGGGGGCGGCGCAGCCGCGGGCGACCAGGACGAGAACCGCCCCGCGCCCGAGGACGCGACCGAGCGGGCGTACGGGCGCGAGCTGCTCGACGTGGTGCGCCGCGCGCAGGCCGACGGCGTGGACGCCGAGACGGCGCTGCGGGGTGCCCTGCGCGAGGTCGAGCGGGCGATCGTCGCGACCGAGAGGAGCGCGAGCGCGCCCCGTGGGTGACGCACGCCGGCGCTCCGGCGGGCGTGGACGGTCGACATGCGGGCGATCGTGTCCACGTGCCGACGGCGGGAGCACTATGTGTTCCCGACCACTAGGCTGGGTTGCGACAACCCCGGACGCGCCCGACCGCCATCGTCGCCTGCCCTGCGCTCCGGACCTGGAAGCAGCCTGAAGGAGCAACCGTGGCAAGCATCGAAGCCGTTGGAGCACGCGAGATTCTCGACTCGCGCGGAAACCCCACCGTCGAGGTCGAGGTCGTTCTCGACGACGGTACCTTTGCGCGCGCAGGCGTCCCCTCGGGTGCCTCGACCGGCGCCTTCGAGGCCGTCGAGCGCCGTGACGGCGACAAGTCCCGCTACCTGGGCAAGGGCGTCGAGAACGCGGTCAACGCGGTCATCGACGAGATCGCCCCCGAGCTGATCGGCTACGAGGCAGAGGACCAGCGCCTCATCGACCAGGCGCTGATCGACCTCGACGGCACCCCGAACAAGGGCAAGCTCGGCGCGAACGCCATCCTCGGCGTCTCGCTGGCCGTCGCGAAGGCCGCTGCCAAGAGCTCGGGCCTGGACCTCTACCGCTACGTCGGTGGCCCCAACGCCCACGTCCTGCCCGTCCCCATGATGAACATCCTCAACGGTGGGTCGCACGCCGACTCCAACGTCGACATCCAGGAGTTCATGGTCGCCCCGATCGGCGCCACGTCCTTCCGTGAGGCGCTGCGCACCGGTGCAGAGGTCTACCACTCCCTGAAGTCCGTGCTCAAGAGCAAGGGCCTCGCGACGGGCCTCGGCGACGAGGGCGGCTTCGCCCCCAACCTGCCGAGCAACCGCGACGCGCTGGACCTGATCCTCGTCGCGATCGAGCAGGCCGGCTTCAAGCCGGGCGTCGACGTGGGCCTCGCGCTCGACGTCGCCGCGACCGAGTTCTTCAAGGACGGCGCGTACCAGTTCGAGGGCAAGGCGACGAGCTCGGACGAGATCATCGCTTACTACAAGCAGCTCGTGGCGGACTACCCGCTGGTCTCGATCGAGGACCCGCTGTCCGAGGACGAGTGGAGTGCCTGGTCGCAGCTCGTGGCCGAGGTCGGCGACAAGGTCCAGATCGTCGGCGACGACCTGTTCGTCACCAACCCGGAGCGCCTCGCCAAGGGCATCGAGCTCAAGTCGGCGAACTCGCTGCTCGTCAAGCTCAACCAGATCGGCACGCTCTCGGAGACCCTCGACGCCGTCGAGCTCGCGCAGCGCAACGGCTTCACCGCGATGGTCTCGCACCGTTCGGGCGAGACCGAGGACACGACGATCGCCGACCTGTCCGTCGCGACCAACGCCGGCCAGATCAAGACCGGTGCCCCCGCCCGTGGCGAGCGCATCAACAAGTACAACCAGCTCCTGCGCATCGAGGAGGCCCTGGACGACGCGGCACGCTACGCCGGCGCCTCGGCGTTCCCGCGCTGGAAGGCGTGAGCTGACGCTCACCTGCTAGCCGCGGTCTGATCGCGGTCGGCAACCGGACGCCCGGTGGTTCCTCGGAACCGCCGGGCGTCCGCGCGTCCGGGGTCCTGCACGCCCCCACGAGTGCCTGCCGCGACGGGTCGGGGCGGCGCGGGTTGTGAACGCTTGGTGTGGATCCGACCACGTTGCCCGGCACGCCGCGGACCCTGCGGCGGGCGGGGACCGCGGGACGGCACAATCGGCACCATGCCCTCGAACCGCCGCCCGTCCACCCCTGGCGCCTCGGCGCGCCCGGGCGGCCGTGGCGCGGGGGGATCGCGCGGGGACGGACGTTCGTCGTCGGGCCGCGCCCGCAGCACAGGCTCCAGCCCGACGACGTCGCGCGCCGACGCGGGGACGTCGGGCCCGGCGTCGGGCAAGCCGGGGGCGGCGGGCACCGCGAAGCCGACGAAGGCTGCGTCGCCGGGGAAGTCCGCGAAGTCCCCGGGCACGAAGCCGGCCGGCTCGGCGTCCGCCGCGGCGAAGGGCTCGGCGAAGAGCTCCACGAAGAAGCCCCCGGCCCCGGGCGGGGCGGCCGCCCGCTCCGGGGCGGCGAAGGCCTCCACCACCCGGACCCCTCGTGCTCGCGGTGCAGCGGGGGGCCGCGCCCCCGCGCTCGCCGACCGTCGCCGGAGCAGGTACGGCCTGCTGCTCCCCGAGGTCGTGACGGTCCGCGCCCTGGTGATGTCCGTCGTCGTGCTCCTGGCCGTGATCCTCCTGCTGCCCACCGTGCGCGCCTACGTCAACCAGACGGGCGAGCTCCGCGCGCTGCGGGCCGACGTGGCCGAGGCGCAGGCGACGCGCGACGAGCTCGAGGTCGAGCTCGGCCGGTGGGACGACCAGGCCTACGTGATCGCGCAGGCGCGCGACCGGCTCAGCTACGTCATGCCGGGCGAGCGGGCGTGGCGGGTCGTCGACCCGGACACGGTCGTCGACGACCTGGACCCGGAGACGGGGCAGGTCGTGACCGACGGACCGGTCGACGTCGCGGGGCACGCCGGGGCGCCCTGGTACAGCTCGCTGTGGCGCTCGGTCCAGCTCGCGGGAGAGCAGCCGGAGCCTGCGACGGTCGACCCCGCGGGCAGCGTGCAGCCCCCGCCGCCCGCGACCGACACCCCGACCGATCCCGCGACGCCCACGGGCTGACCCGGCGGATTGCAGAACCACCCGGGGGAGCGGGGACAATGGGAGGGCGCCGGTACCCGGCGCCGGACCAGCACCGCACGCCGCAGAACGGAACCTCTCGTGAACGACTCGTACCCCGCAGCCTCCGACCTGGGCGACGTCCCGGTCCCGGGGAACCCCTCGGGCAAGTCCACGGCCGCTACCGACGGCACCGACGCCGTGCCCGTCGTCCCCCAGGCCGACCGGTCCCGCCCCGAGGTGACCCCGGAGGACCTCGAGGTCCTGCAGGAGCAGCTCGGGCGTCCGGCGCGCGGCGTCGTCGGCATCGCGGCGCGCTGCGTGTGCGGCCGCCCGCTCGTGGTGCACACCGCCCCGCGCCTGCCCGACGGCACGCCCTTCCCCACGACCTACTACCTCACGAGCCCGGGAGCGGTCGCAGGAGCCTCGACGCTCGAGGCGAACAGTGTGATGAAGGAGATGTCGGAGCGTCTCACGCAGGACGAGAAGCTCGCGGCGGCCTACGCCCGCGCGCACGAGCACTACCTCGCGGCGCGCGAGTCGCTCGGCCACGTCGAGGAGATCGCGGGCATCTCCGCAGGTGGCATGCCCGTGCGCGTCAAGTGCCTGCACGTGCTGGTGGGCCACGCGCTCGCTGCCGGCCCCGGGGTGAACCCGCTCGGCGACGAGGCGCTCGTCATGATCTCCGGCTCGTGGCGCGCGGACCGCTGCACCTGCTGACCTCCTGAGCCGGTCCACGGGCGGGCCGAGCGCCCGTCGGCAGCGCGAGGGATGGCACCCTTGATGCCATGACTTCTTCTCGTGTCGCCGCGATCGACTGCGGCACCAACTCGATCCGCCTCCTCGTCGCCGACGTCGACTCCACGACGGGCGTCCTGACCGAGCTCGACCGCCGCATGGAGGTCGTGCGGCTCGGTCAGGGCGTCGACCGCACGGGACGCCTGGCTCCCGAGGCGCTGGCCCGCACGCTCGACCAGGCGGCCGAGTACGCGGCCGTGATCGAGGAGCTCGGGGCGACGCGCACGCGCTTCGTGGCGACGTCGGCCACGCGCGACGCGGAGAACCGCGGCGAGTTCGTCGAGGGCGTGCTCGCGCGCCTGGGCGTCGAGCCCGAGGTCGTGTCCGGGAACGAGGAGGCCGAGCTGTCGTTCCGCGGGGCGACCGGCGTGGTCGCGGCGCACCACGAGGGGCCGTTCGTGGTCGTGGACCTCGGAGGAGGGTCGACCGAGATCGTGCTCGGCACCGACGCGCCCGAGGCCGCGTGGTCCATGGACGTCGGGTGCGTGCGCCTGACCGAGCGCCACCTGCGCTCGGACCCGCCGACGGCCGAGGAGATCGCGGCGGCGCGGGCCGACGTGCGCGCCGCGCTCGACGTCGCGACGCAGACCGTCCCGCTGGGCAAGGCCGCGACGCTCGTGGGGCTCGCGGGCTCGGTGACGACCGTGACCGCGCACGCGCTGGGCCTCGAGCGCTACGACCGCGACCGGATCGACGGCGCGGTGCTGACGGTCGAGCAGACGCTGACCGCGTGCGAGGACCTGCTGGGTCGCACGCGCGCCGAGCGCGAGGCGCTGGGCTTCATGCACCCGGGTCGCATCGACGTGATCGGGGCGGGGGCGCTCGTGTGGGCAGAGGTCGTGCGCCGGGTCCGCGACGACGTCGCGGCCGCGGGCGGCGAGCTCACGTCGGTCGTGACGAGCGAGCACGACATCCTGGACGGGATCGCGCTGTCGATCGCGTGAGGTTCGCGGAGTCTCCCACCGAGAAGTGAGTAGATGCCCCTGGATCGCGTGATCCAGGGGCATCTACTTCTTGGCGAGCGCGTGCAATGAGGAGCGCGACACGCGGTAGTTCACTCTGCCAGGTAGTGCGGTTAGCGTAGTAGTGTCTGCCGCACAGGAGTCGGTCGAGCAGGGAGTCAGGGTGGACACCACACAGCTGTTGAAGGGCGTCCTCGACGCGGCGGTCCTCGCCGTCGTCGCGGACGAGGACGGGTACGGGTACGACGTCGTGCGTCGCCTGCGGGCCGCGGGGCTCGTCGAGGTGGGCGACGCCTCGGTCTACGGCACGCTGCGCCGCCTGTACTCGGGCGGGATGCTCACGAGCTACGTGGTCCCGTCCGACGAGGGCCCGCACCGCAAGTACTACGGCATCAACGCGCAGGGGCGGGCCATGCTCGACACCCAGCGCAAGGAGTGGCAGGAGTTCTCCGGCACGCTGACCGGCCTCCTCGGGACCTCGGAAGGAGCCGCGTGATGTCCACGACCATGAGCCCTGAGGCCGTGATCCTCGACCAGGTCCACCGCTACGCCGCAGACGTCCGCGCGCACCTCGCGGACCTGTCGCCCGAGCAGGTCGACGACCTCACTGACGGCCTCGAGGCGGACCTCGCGGAGGCGCTCGCCGACATGCCGGGTGCGCTGCGGCCCGTCCCTGCGGGGAGCGAGGTGCCCGACGGCGGAGCGACCTCGTTCCTCGACGTCACCGCACGCTTCGGTCCGGCCGCCGAGTACGCCGCCGAGCTCCGGTCTGCGGCCGGTCTGGATCCCGCAGCACCGGGGCCCCGCCCGCGGATCGGGGTGCGCGGACGCCTGCTCGTGCTCGGAGGGATCTTCGAGTCGGGGTGGAAGTCCCTGTGGGCTCCGGTGACGTCCACCTCGCAGTGGGCCGCGTTCTTGGATTTCGCTGCGGTGCTCCGTCCCGTGTGGTGGGTGCTGCGGGCGTGGGTCGTCGTTCTCGTGCTCCATGCCTGGTTCGGCTTCTCGACCGGCTTCGCCCTGGTGCCGCGCGTGCCCTTCTGGCGCCTGCTCCTGCTGGCGGCGATCGTCGTGAGCGTGCAGTGGGGGAGAGGCCGGTGGCTGCGCTGGCGCGCGGTCCACGCCCTGCGCAAGGTCGTGAACGTCGTCGCGGTCGTCGTCGCCGTGCCGGTCTTCCTGAGTGCAGCCTTCGGGGCGAACAACGAGCTCAACGGGTTGTACGCCGAGCCGTCCGGATCCTACCGGGACGGCTATCAGGACGGCCTCCGTGAAGGCCGTCCCGGCTACAGCGCGAGCGACGTCAGCACGGACGGCGGCGGCGGCGTGTTCGTCGACGGCTCGCAGGTCAGCAACCTGTTCGTCTACGACGCGAGCGGACAGGCGCTCCAGGACGTGCAGATCTTCGACGACCAGGGGCGACCCGTGCGGACCATCACGGGTGAGGGCACCACGCAGGCCTGGACCCTTCCCGACTTCGAGCAGGGCTGGTACTTCCAGCCGTCGTTCTCGACCGACGGTCGCGAGCGCTGGAACGTGTACCCCTTGCGCGGGCTGCCCGAGGACGCTGTCGAGTGGGACGGCTCCGAGCGGCCGGTGCCGCTCGAGGGCGAGCAGCCGCGGTCCATGCCGTCGCCCTTCCTGCAGGCGCAGCCGCTCCTGGTGCCCTCGACGGGCGGCAGCGGACAGGCGACCACCCCTGGCGCGTCGCCTGACGCTGCGCCCGACCCGTCGGCCCCCGAGTCCCCGGCCTCTCCGGAGGCTCCGGCCGGCGGCGAAACCCCGGCCGACCAGTCGGTCGAGGGGACCGCGACGCCGTCGGGACGGGGCCCGGGCGCGCCCTCCCCGGCCACCGCCCGCCCGGTGCTCGAGGCCTCGACGGGAGCTGCGTCGTCGGGCGGCTGACTTCCGGTCCTCGACCTGAGGTTCGTCGGGCGACCCCCGTCGGTCGCCTGGCGAACCTCGATCTTCACCACCTCGCAACCCTCGCCAAAACGGCCGTACCGCCCCCAAACGACGCGCAACCCGGCCGCTTGTGAAGGTTGTCACGCCCACGGATCGGACAGAAGTTCACCAAGAAGTTGAAGACGGTAATACTCTGGTTTCATGCCTCAGAATGACCTGACCTCGGTCACCCCTGCCCAGAACGCGGACAGCGCTGCGTCGCCGCGTCCCCGCAAGGTCCCTCGCATCATCGTCCTGGGTGGCGGCTCTGTCGGTCTGTACTCGGCCCGCCGCCTCCGCAAGAAGCTCGGCAAGCGCGAGGCGGCCATCGTCGTCGTCGACCCGCGCCCGTACATGACGTACGCGCCCTTCCTGCCGGAGGCCGCCGCCGGGTCGATCGACGCGCGCGACGTCGTCGCGCCCCACCGCCGTGCGCTCAAGGGCGTCGACGTGCTCCAGGGCAAGGTCGTCGAGATCGACCACGCCGGGCGCAACATCACGATCCACCCGGAGGAGGGCGACGACTACTCGGTCTCCTACGACCACCTGATCGTCGGCCTCGGCTCGGTCTCGCGCACGCTGCCCATCCCGGGCCTCGCGGAGAACGCGATCGGCTTCAAGAACGTCGAAGAGGCCATCGCGGTCCGCAACCACGTCATCAACCGGATGGACGTCGCGTCGTCCACCTGGGACCAGGACATGCGCAAGCGCATGCTCACGTTCGCCTTCATCGGCGGCGGCTTCGCCGGCATGGAGGCGATCGCCGAGATCGAGGACATGGCGCGCTACGCGACCCGCAACTACCCGACGATCAACCCCGAGGACCTGCGCTTCGTGATGATCGAGGGCTCGGGACGCATCCTGCCCGAGGTCTCCGAGCCCATGGGCCTCTACGCGCTCGAAGAGCTCAAGAAGCGTGGCATCGAGTTCCACCTCAACACGTTCCTGTCGTCGTGCGTCGACGGTCACGTCGTCACCTCGACGGGCGTCGAGTTCGACACCGACACGATCGTGTGGACCGCGGGCGTCAAGGCGAACCCGGTCCTCAAGGAGAGCTCGGACCTGCCGGTCGACAAGCTCGGCCGCGTGATCGTGCTCCCGACGCTCCAGGTCGCGGACGAGGACGGCAACGTCATCCCCGACGCCTGGGCCGCGGGCGACTGCGCCGCCGTCCCGGACCTGCTGAACCCCGGCAAGTTCTGCCCGCCGAACGCTCAGCACGCGATCCGTGAGGCCACGCGCCTCGCTGACAACCTGGTCGCGGTGCTGCACAGCGACGAGCCCGTCGAGTACAAGCACAAGAGCGTCGGTACGGTCGCCTCGCTCGGCCTGTACAAGGGTGTCGCGGAGCTGTTCGGCATCTTCAAGCTCAAGGGCTTCCTGGCCTGGGCCATGCACCGCAGCTACCACGTGATGGCGATGCCCACGGGCAACCGCAAGATCCGCATCGCGATCGGCTGGATGGGCCAGTTCCTCATGGGCCGCGAGCTCGTCTCGCTCGGTTCGCTGCACGACCCGCGCGCGGAGTTCCGCCAGGCGTCCGTGCCGCCCAAGGCTGCGGGCGAGCCCGTCAAGCAGGAGGCCGTGTCGTCGGCCGCCGAGGCCGAGTCGGGCGGCGGCGAGGCGAAGTCCTCCGAGGCTGCTCCCACCGAGGCCGCGGGCACCGAGGCGGGCCACGGTCCCGCGAAGAAGGCGACCAAGAAGGCCGCGACCAAGGCCTGAGTCACCCGCACGTCAGCACGTCCAGAGGGCGGTCCCGGAAGGGGCCGCCCTCTCGGCGTTCCCGGGCTGGACCGGCTGATTCCCGGGGCGGCCTCGGCCGGGGCGCGTGCCCCACCCGTGTACCTGTGGCCGCGGGATCCCCTGCCGTGCGCGGCGGCGCGCACAATGGACGGGTGAGCACTCGCATGGTCGACGACCTGCGGTCCCGGGCGGGCCGTGCCCTGTTCGAGCGTGTCGCGGGGCCGGACGGCCCGGCCGAGCGCTCCCGGATCCACGACACCCCGGGCCCGCGCTGGTTCGCACCGGACTCGGCGATCGCGCGCGTCCACGGCGACGCGTCGATGTTCGTGGGCGGGCTGCGGGCCCTGCTGCTCCAGTCGTTGCACCCGCTCGCCATGGCGGCGGTCGCGGCGCACTCGGGGTACCGGGGCGACCCGTGGGGTCGCCTGGCCCGCACGAGCACTTTCCTCGCGGTCACGACCTTCGGGACGGTCGAGCACGCGCAGCAGGCGATCGACGTGGTCCGCTCGGTGCACGTCCGCGTGCGCGGCACAGCTTCTGACGGACGCCCGTACGCGGCCGACGACCCCTGGCTGCTGCGCTGGGTCCACGTGGCCGAGGCCGACAGCTTCCTCGCCGCGCACCAGCGCTACGGCGAGCGTCCGCTCGACGCCGCGGGCTGCGACGAGTACCTGGCCCAGGCCGCGACGATCGCGGACCGGCTCGGGGCCGTGGACCCGCCGCGCTCGCGCGCCGAGCTGGCGCGGGCCTTCGAGGAGTTCCGCCCACAGCTCGCCAGGACCACCGAGTCCGACGACGTCGCTCGCTTCCTGCTGTCCGAGCCGCCTCTCCCGTTCCTCGCCCGGGGCCCGTATGCGGCGCTGGGAGCGGCCTCGGTCGCGTCGTTGCCCCCGTGGTCACGACGCATGATCCCGGTGCGGTGGCCGATGCGGGGCGAGTCGGTGCTCGTCCGCGCCGGTGGCCGGACGGTCACGAAGGCGATCCGCTGGGCGCTCGCGGGGTCGTAGCCGGACGAGTCGGGCTGCTTCGGCCGAGCCACGCTGCGCCGCTGCCGGCGGGGACAGCCGCGCCGGACGGGCGCTCCGGTCGACCGGGCCGTCGCCGGGATATCCTCACCCAGGCCCCTATAGCCCAATCGGCAGAGGCAGCCGACTTAAAATCGGCGCAGTCTGGGTTCGAGTCCCAGTGGGGGCACTTCGGAGTTCGTATGGCAGGATCCTCCCCATGAACATCCCCCCGAAGGGCTGTGCCGCGTAGGCCCCCATCGCAGGTTCGAGCGCATCGAACCATGCCTCGGCGATCCGATCGCCTGAAGAAGGACGGCCGCTTGTCCGGCTCGGTCCACTCAGCCATCGCACGGCTGGAATCTCGTCGTTTCTGGCCCAACGCGTTGTCCGCTGACCTCGCCCTCCTGGAGACGGTCGCGCGCCAGGGGAGGTGGCCGTCGGACTGTTGCGGATGCAGCCCCGACGTCTACCAAGGACGCATCGACCTCGAGCGCGCCGCCCATGCCATGCCACGAGGCCCTGCCCGCGAGCTCCGGCGTCTGCTCGCGTCCCTCGATGCCAGGATCCTGGCGAGCGGCGCCTTCGTGGTCGAGCCACCTGCGAGCGGATGGTGGACCGTGCCGCCCGACCGTCGCTGGTGGTTCGAACGGTGATCGCAGCGGGCCGTCCACCGCTGGCACTATGACAACCCCGTCGGCCCGTCCGGCTCCGGGGCCTCGGCGGCCTCCTGGCCGAGGGACACCTGGTTCCCGTCGGGGTCCAGCACGCGGGCGACGCGTTCGCCCCACGGCTGGTCCTCGGGCGGCGAGACCACGACGACCCCGGCTGCGGCCAGGTGCGACACGGCCTGGTCGCAGTCGTCGACCGTGACCCACAGGTGCGTGTGCCCGACGTCGGCGCTCTCGCGGTCGACCCCGATCCCCAGCGACGCGTCGCCCACGGCGACCGAGACGTAGACGGGGGGACCGTCAGCGGGGAACTGGTACGTCACGGTGCCGCGCAGGAGGTCGCGGTAGAAGACGAGCGCCCGGTCGAGGTCGGTCGTGGTGAGGATGGGGAAGAGCGTGCGGAACATCGGTGGGCCGCCTCTCGCGAAGGTCACCTCGGAGTCGTTCCCACGTTACGCCAGCAGCAGACGAGCCACTCCTGCGGGCATCCCGGGCGTGGGTCGGCGCTAGGTTGAGGGGACGAGGGCCGCCGAGCCCGCGACCGCGACGAAGGAGCACGCGATGGCAGCCGCAGGCCAGGTGGTGCTCTTCGAGCGCCGGACCGCCGAACCGTTGCTGCGCCACGTCGTGGGCGGGATCCTGCGGGCAGAGCGCACCGAGCAGGCGCGCACGCTGCTCGACGTCGCCCTCGCGGCGCAGGTCTCGACCGCGTACCTCTCGGAGGTCGAGCGCGGCCGCAAGGAGGCGTCCTCGGAGGTGCTCGCCGCGATCTGCCGCGCGCTCGGCCTGCGCGTGGTCGACCTGCTGGCGCGCAGCCAGGACGAGTTCGACGCCGAGGCGAACCGCCGTGCGGGCGTCGAGCGCCGCAGCCTCACCTCGCGGCCGCGTGCCGCGCGCGACCTCCACGCGCTGGGTCCGGCTCCCGCCAGGACGGCGTCGTCACGCCAGAGCGTGTCCACGACGACGGTCCTGCTGCTCGCGGCCTGATCGCCTCGGCTCACCCCGTCCACCGCGCCGTCCCCGGCCGGGCCCGCCTCGTCCCCTCGCCCCGCGGGCCGCGCGCTCCGGCGAGCCACCGATTCCGCCGAGGGTGAATCGCCCCCTCCCGCGCGGCGATCTGTCCGTTTCGCCGCGCGCCCGCGTCCGGTCGGTGGTGTGCTGAACGGATGTCGCAGACGAACCCGGCCCCGACCCTCCAGGACCTCGTCGACCGAGCCGTGATCCTCTCGACCGAGCACCAGGCGCACTTCGCCGAGCTGGGTGGCGAGTCGGCGTGGGACGCCGACCTCGAGGCGGGCACGCTCACGTTCCACAGCGAGATCCCGCTGGTGTGCGGGGCGCACTTCCTGGGCACCGCGGCCCCGGGGACGCAGAGCTGGTTGTGGGGCTGGCACAACGTGAACAACTTCCCCGAGGGCGTCGTGGCCGCGGCCGAGCACGTCCACCAGCGCGGGGTCTCGGGAGGGATCTTCGAGCTGAGCACGGCCGAGATCCTCCTGACCGACGCGGTCCCGTACCGGCTCGCGCTCGCGGCCAAGGCCGTCACGGGCCACTTCACGCACTTCGCGGCTCCCACGGGCGGCGGGACGTGCGCGTGGTTCCTGCTGACCCACCCGCGGTTCGAGCTCCCGCCGGCCTCGGTCCCGCGGGTCCTGCGCGTGATCCCGGAGGGGATCGGCAGCACGACGGTCGCCGACCACCGCCGCGCGGTGCGCGCGTACGCGGTCCTGCGCGGCCTCGACATCCGGTGGCTCGACGAGCAGACGGCTGTGGTCGGTGCGTCCGACGGCGAGGTGGCGGTCGCGTTCGACGGTCACGGTCGCCTGACGAACCTGTCCGCGACGCTCACGGCCGCCCCGGAGCCGGAGCCCGCGCCGGCGCCGCCGCCCGAGCGGCCCGAGCGCCGTGGCTGGTTCGGCCGCAAGAAGTAGCCTTCCCTCCGCCCGTCCTGCTCACCGCGCGGGCGACCCGGGCGCGGGAGGTGAGCGACGTCGTCGGGCAGGGGGACCACCGTGCCCGACGGCGCCACGCACCTACGCCGCGACCGGCAGCTTGCGCGAGGTCACCACGGCGTCGGCGAGCCCGTACTCCACGGCCTGGTGGGCCGTGAAGATGCGGTCACGGTCGGTGTCGGCACGCAGCCGCTCGACGGTCTGGCCAGTGTGCCGTGCGAGGACGAGCTCGGTCTCCGCGCGCAGGCGCAGGATCTCCTGGGCCTGGAGCGTCAGGTCGGAGATGGTGCCCTCGGCGCCGCCCGAGGGCTGGTGCAGCAGGACCCGCGAGTGCTCGAGCACGAACCGCTTGCCGGGCGTCCCCGCGGCGAGCAGCACCGCGGCGGCCGACGCGGCCTGACCCATGCAGATCGTCGAGACGTCCGAGCGGATGAACTGCAGGGTGTCGTAGATGGCCATGAGCGCCGTGATCGACCCGCCGGGGGAGTTGATGTAGAGGCCGATCTCCTGGTCGGGGGCGTCCGACTCGAGGTGCAGGAGCTGGGCCATGACGACGTTGGCGACGCCGTCGTCGATCTCTGTTCCGAGGAAGATGATGCGCTCCGAGAGGAGGCGGCTGAAGACGTCGAACGCGCGCTCGCCGAGCGGGGTGCGCTCGACGACCGTCGGGATCGTGTAGGTGGACATCAGAGGCCGACCTTCCGGGAGTGGGCGGTGGGGCGGACGTCGTCGACCGACGTGACGACGTGGTCGACCATGCCGTAGGCGAGGGCCTGCTCGGCCGTGAACCAGCGGTCGCGGTCGCTGTCGGCCGTGACGGTCTCGGTGGTCTGGCCCGTGTGCTCGGCCGTGAGCCGGTGCATGAGTCCCTTGGTGTACTCGAGGTTCTCGGCCTGGATCGCGATGTCCACGGCCGTCCCCCCGATCCCGGCGGACGGCTGGTGCATCATGATGCGCGCGTGGGGGAGCGAGTAGCGCTTGCCCGCGGTGCCCGTGCACAGCAGGAACTGGCCCATGCTCGCGGCGAAGCCCATCGCGAGCGTGCTGACGTCGTTGGGGACGAGCTGGATGGTGTCGTAGATCGCGAGCCCCGCGCTCACCGAGCCGCCGGGCGAGTTGATGTAGAGCGCGATGTCGGCGCGCGGGTCCTCGGCCGAGAGCAGCAGGATCTGCGCGCACACGCGGTTCGCGACGGCGTCGTCGACGGCGGTGCCGAGGACCACGATGCGCTGGTGCAGCAGGCGCGACGCGAGCTGGTCGTCGAAGGGGGAGCTGGGCGGCGGGGCCGCCTCGGTCCGCAGGAGCGGTGGCTGGTTCGTCATGCCTCGACCATCTCGCGGGGGAGGAGGGCGAGGTCGGGGTATCTGCCGAGGGCGGATCTGCCGACGGCAGACGGGATCCGCGGTGCGACGACGCACCGCGGGATCCGGTCAGACCATCGAGCGGCCCTCGTGCAGACGAGCGGCGAGCTGTGCCCGGTCGTCCGCGGCGGCGTCGAGCCCGGTGCGGCGGGCGAGCCGCAGCGCGTGCGAGGCTGCGCGGCGCTCGCCCCAGGTCGTGAGCCGGGCGCCCGTGACGACGAGGAACCGGTCGCTCGGGCGCAGCGCGCGCAGGGACGGTGAACGGAGGTCGGCGTGGGTCGGTGCGTAGGTGCTCATGAGGGGTTCTCCTTGCCGTTGATCAGGGGGAACGCGTTGAAGTGGACCTGGACGGGGCGGGCCCCGGGGGTGTCCTGCTGACCGGCGAACCGGTCGAGGACCGTGTCGCTGAAGCGCTGCCACTCGGCCTGCACCTCGGCGAGCTGCTCCTTGGTGAGCCACATGTTGATCGTGGCGAGCGTCGCGCCCGAGTCGAGCCACGCGCGGTCGAGGGTGCGGGCGTTGTCGAGGAAGTCCATGATCTTGCGCTGACGCATGGCCTCGAACTCGCGGTTGACCGCCAGCGTCGCGACGACGGCGCCTTGGTTGCCGTCGCCCGCCGCGGCCTCGTCGTCGGGCAGCTCGATGGTGAACCCGCCGGGCGCCCGCTCCCACCAGCGCTCGCGGGCGGTGCCACGGCCCGGGACCTCCTGGACGAACCCGTGACGCTCGAGCTGGCGCAGGTGGTAGCTCGTGGCGCCGCTCGACTCGCCGAGCAGCTCGGCCAGACCGCTCGCTGTCAGTGCGCTGTGGTGCCCCAGGAGATCGAGGATCTGGATCCGCAACGGGTGCGACAGCGCCTTGAGCGCGTCAGGGCCGACGGGCCGCTGAGTGCGGGGCTCGGGTGCCTGCTCGGGTTCGTGGTTCGTGGGCATGACACCACCGTAGCGATGCAAAGATCTCTTTGCAAGAGTTTCTTTGCAAGAAGTTCTTTGGAACCGGTGGTGGTGGCGTGGCGCGGTGGTCTGCGGGGTACGGAGCGTTGCGCCACGCCAAGCGGGCGGGGGGCCTCAGTCCGTGGCCCTGCGTCCGCCGCGCTTGTAGGCGTCCAGGTCGTCGTTGAGCCGTTCGAGCAGCTCGCCCAGCAGTGCCCTGTCCAGGCGTGACCAGTCGGCCAGGACCTCGGCGTAGAGCTCGGTGCGCATCTCGCGGTGCCGGGCCAGCTCGTCGACGCCCTGCGGCGTGGCCTCGACCAGGACGGCGCGCCCGTCCGCAGGGTCGCGCGTGCGGCGGGCGAGGCCGGCCCTCTCCATCGCGACGACCTGCCGGGTCACGGTCGAGGCGTCGAGGCCCAGGTGGTCGGCAAGGGTGTTGACGTTCTGGGCCCCGTCGACGAGGAGGTCGTGGAGCAGGAGGTAGGCCGACCTGTCGAGGGTGCCACTCGGCGGCCCCCCGGCCCGGACCGACTTGGCCCGTCCCGCGGCCGTGGTCCGTTCGGCGCGCCGCAGGAGCTGGGCGAGCTCGAGCTCGATGGTCGAGAGCACCTCGCGCGCGGCCGGATCGGGCGCCCCGGTGCTGCCGTCGGCGAGGCGATCCGCAGAACTGTTACCCCGAGCAACTGTCATGGGTGTATTCTACAGGTAGTTATCTGCATGATGCAGGTAAATCCCGGCGGAGCCCCAGCGGCCCGCGCACCAGCACCCACCAGACCCCGGGGGACGTGTGTCCAGAACCACCAGGAACGAGCCCAACAAGACCGCGATCTACGCGACCGCCCTCACGGCCTTCTTCGCGATCGCCGGTATCGCCGTGGTCGACCCGATCCTGCCGATCATCGGCCAGGAGATCGGCGCGACCACCTGGCAGATCGAGCTGCTCTTCACCGCGTACATCGCCGTCATGGCGATCGGCATGATCCCGGCCGTCCTGGCGACGGGCAGGTTCGGCTACAAGAAGGTCCTCGGCGCGGGCGTGAGCCTGGTCGCGGTCGCGGCGATCCTCGCCGCCCTCTCGCAGAGCATCGGCCAGCTCGCCGCGCTGCGCGGGCTGTGGGGCCTGGGCAACGCGATGTTCTTCGCGACCGCGATGGTCCTGCTCGTCTCCTTGGCCAACGACCGCGAGTGGGTCGTGGGCCTGTTCGAGACGTGCGTGGGCCTGGGCTTCGCGGTGGGCCCGCTCATCGGCGGGCTGCTGGGCCAGTTCAGCTGGCGCATCCCGTTCCTCGCGTGCGGCCTGTTCATGATCGTCGCGCTCGCGCTGTCGATCACGCGCCTCAAGGACCCGGCCGAGAAGCCCGCGCCTCTCCACGTGGGGCAGGTCTTCGCGCTCTTCCGCAAGCCCGGCTTCCGGGCGCTGTGCATCGTGACCGCGGCCTACAACTTCGTGTTCTTCATCATCCTGGGCTACACGCCCGTGTTCCTGGGGCTCGACGTCATCCCGCTCGGCCTCGTCTTCACGGCGTGGGGCATCGGGCTCGCGTTCGGCATCCTGGTCGTCGGCCATCGGCTCGCGCACGCGGTCGGCGCGGTCCAGACCATGGGGATCGCGGTCGGTGGCGTGCTCCTGGCCACCGTGGCCCTCGCGCTCGACCTCGGCACGGCCTGGTCGGTCGTCGTCCTGGTGGTCGCGGGCGTGTTCATGGGCATCGCCAACGCGAACCTGACCGACCTCTCGCTCGCGCTCGGCAGCCCAGACCGCCGTGTGACCACGGGCGCCTTCAACCTGGTCCGGTGGGGCTTCGCCGCCCCGGCGCCCGTGATCGCGGGCCTGCTCCACCCGGTCGGCCTCACGGTCCCGTACTGGGTCGGCGCGGGCGTGCTCCTCGTCGGGGTCGTCGCGTTCCTCGCGACGGCTCACCAGATGGCGGGCGAGCTGGGGGAGTCGGTCCTGTGGTCGCGCTGGAACCGCCGGGCCCGGGCCGTCGAGGGGACGCCCGAGGAAGCGCTCGGCGAGATCTGAGCGGGTGGTGGGCGGCGCCGTCGGGCCGGGCGGAACCTCCCGTCCGCGATGCCCGACGGCGCCGCTCGCCCCTCGCCTACGCCTCGCCCGGGCCGGACGAGCCGGGGGCCTCGTGCTCGTGCGCGCCGTCCTCGCGCACGACGCGCAGCAGCCCGGCGAGCCCGGCCTGGAGACCTTCGAGCTCGGCGATCGTGAGCCGTGCGAGGGTCTCGGGCCCGGCGGGCCCGTCGTTGGCGACGATGCTGCGCACGGCCTCGGCCCCGCGCTCGGTCGCGGCGACGAGGCGGACGCGTCCGTCCTCGGGGTCGGGGCGCCGGGACGCCATGCCGGCGGCCTCGAGCCGGTCGACGATCCCGGAGATCGTCGCCGGGCTCACGCCCAGGACCTCGCCGAGGTGGGTCGTGCTGCGCTCGCCGTCGATGAGCAGGATCCCCAGCGCGCGCATCTGCTGGGCGGTCAGGTGCGTGCGCATGAGCGGCTCGAGACGCCGTGCGAGCACGAGCTCCTGCAGGGTGCTCTGCGCCTCGACGAGCTCGTGCTCGAGCCGGGCGCGGTGGGGGTCGGGGGACGGGGTCACGCGGCAGACTCTAGCGGAGGCACCACGCGCGTCCTGGCCCTGCGAGACCTCGTGACCTGCGGTTTCCCGGCTGCTGGGACGCGGGAACTTCTCGGAATTGCTTAGCGTTAGGCTAACGACCCCGCGACGACGACGTCGTGACAATCCACCGTGCCCTGGAGGCCCCGTGTTCCGTCTCGCCCGAACGTCGCTGGCGAACCGCGCCGTCGTCGCGCTCGCCACGATCGCGATAGCCGTGTTCGGCGTCGTCAGCATGGGATCGCTCAAGCAGGAGCTCATCCCGAGCTTGCAGATCCCCACCGCCGCCGTCGTCGCCGTGTACCCCGGGTCCGCCCCCGCGATCGTCGAGCAGCAGGTCACGACTCCCCTCGAGACCGCTGCGCGGGGTGTCGACGGCGTCGAGGACGTCACGTCGAGCTCCTCGACCGGCATGTCCGTGACGACCGTGCAGTTCACGTACGGCACCGACATGGACCTCGCGGCCCAGCAGCTCCAGACCGCGGTCACGCGCGTGAGCAGCCAGCTGCCCGCCGACGTGGACCCGACCGTCGTGACCGGCTCGGTCGACGACCTCCCCGTGATCCAGCTCGCCGTCTCGGGCGGGGCCGACGAGGCCGCGCTCGCGGAGACGGTCAACGGTGTCGTGGTCCCCGCCCTCGAAGAGGTCGCGGACGTGCGCAGCGTCGCGGTCAGCGGCGTCGCCGACCAGCAGGTCACGATCGACCTCGACGTCGCGGCCCTCGCCGCAGCGGGCCTGAGCCCGGCCCAGGTCACCACGATCCTCCAGGACAACGGCGTGGTCGTCCCGGCCGGGACGGTCGCCGCGGGCGACCGCACCCTGTCCGTCCAGGTCGGCTCGGCCATCACGAGCGCCGACGACCTGGTCAACCTGCCCCTGGTCGTCTCTCCCTCGGCAGCAGGCCCGACGACGCCCGCCGGCCCGAGCGCTCCCGTGACCCTGGGCGACGTCGCGACCGTGACCGTGGGCCCCCAGCCCGCGACCTCCTACTCGCGCCTCGACGGCGAGCCCGCGCTCGCCGTGGCGATCACCAAGACCCCGGCCGGCAACACGGTCGAGGTCTCGCACGCGATCCAGACCGCGATCGACGACATGGACGGTGCCCTCGAGGCGAGCGACGTGCGCGTCGAGGTCGTGTTCGACCAGGCCCCGTTCATCGAGGAGTCCATCGAGGGCCTCGCGACCGAGGGCCTGCTCGGCCTCGTGTTCGCGGTCGTCGTGATCCTGCTGTTCCTCGCGTCCCTGCGCTCGACCCTGGTCTCGGCCGTCTCGATCCCGCTGTCCCTGTTCGTCACGTTCATCGTCATGAACGCGACCGGGTACACCCTGAACATCCTGACCCTCGGGGCCATGACGGTCGCGATCGGGCGCGTGGTCGACGACTCGATCGTCGTGATCGAGAACATCAAGAGACACCTGTCCTACGGCGAGAAGAAGACCACCGCGATCCTCACCGCGGTCAAGGAGGTCGGCGGCGCCATCACCGCATCGACGGTCTGCACCGTCGCGGTCTTCCTGCCCATCGCGCTGGTCGGCGGCATGGTCGGCGAGCTGTTCCGTCCGTTCGCCATGACGGTCGCGATCGCCATGACCGCGTCGCTGCTCGTCGCCCTGACGATCGTCCCCGTCCTGGCCTACTGGTTCATCAAGGCCCCCGCGGTGCCGGCCGACCCCGAGCAGGCCCGCATCGTCGCCGAGCAGGCGCGCGAGGCGGCCGAGCTCAAGGAGCGCCGCGGGCTGTGGCAGCGCGGCTACCTGCCGACGCTCAACGCCGCACTGCGCCACCCCGCCATCACGCTGACCGTCGCGGTCGCGGTCCTCGCGGGCACGGTCGCGCTCGTGCCGCGCCTCGAGACCAACTTCCTGGGCGACTCCGGCCAGGACACCCTCACGGTCACCGAGTCCTTCGCCCCGGGCACGTCGCTCGAGACCCAGGACGCCGCGGCCCGCGAGGTCGAGCAGGCGCTCATGGACCTCGACTCGGTCGACACCGTCCAGACGACGGTCGGCACCGCGGGCGGCCCCGAGGCCGCGTTCTTCGGCGGCGGCGGGTCGCCGCAGGCCACGTTCTCCCTGACCCTCGCGGCCGACGCCGACGGCGTCGAGGCGCAGCAGGAGGTCCGCGACGCGGTCGCGGACCTGGGCGGCGAGGACTCCGAGGGCATCACGGTCGCGGGTGCGGACGCCGCGTTCGGCAGCTCGACCGTCGACCTCGTGGTGCGCGCCCCCGACACCGAGACGCTGGCCGCCGCGGCGGACCAGGTCCAGCAGGTCGCCGAGGACACCGAGGGGGCCTCCGAGGTCACCAACAACCTCGCGAGCGCCCAGTCCACGATCCAGGTGACCGTCGACCGCGACGCCGCGGCCGCCGTCGGGCTCACCGAGACGCAGGTCGCCGGGACCGTCGCGAGCCTCATGTCCCCGGCCCCCGTGGGGAGCGTGAACCTGGGTGACGGGCCCGTGCAGGTGCGCGTCGCCGTCGGGCAGGCTCCTGCCACGGTCGACGAGCTCGAGGCGCTCGTGGTGCCCACGGCCGCGGGCGTCGTCCCGCTCACCCAGATCGCGAGCATCGACGAGGTCGACGTGCCCACGTCGATCTCCCGGGTCAACGGCGAGCGCAGCGCGACCATCGCGGTCACGCCCGCCGGCCAGGACCTCGGCACGCTGACCACGGCCCTCACGGCCGCGATCGAGGACCTCGACCTGCCGGGCGGGGCGACCGTCGAGCTCGGCGGCGTCGCGACCCAGCAGGCCGACGCGTTCGCCGACCTGGGCCTCGCGCTGCTGGTCGCGATCGCGATCGTCTACCTCGTCATGGTCGCGACCTTCCGCAGCCTGCTGCAGCCGTTCATCCTGCTCGTGTCGATCCCCTTCGCCGCGACCGGTGCGCTGCTCCTGCTGCTCGCCACGGGCACTCCGCTCGGGGTGCCCGCGCTCATCGGCATGCTCATGCTGGTGGGGATCGTGGTCTCGAACGCGATCGTCCTCATCGACCTCATCAACCAGTACCGCGAGCAGGGCCGCGGGCTGGACGAGGCCGTGCTCGAGGGCTCGCGCCAGCGCCTGCGCCCCATCGTCATGACGGCCGCGGCGACGATCTTCGCGCTCACGCCCATGGCGATCGGCATCACGGGCGGCGGCTCGTTCATCTCGCAGCCGCTCGCGCTCGTCGTGATCGGCGGGCTCCTGACGTCGACGCTGCTCACGCTCGTCGTGGTGCCCGTGCTCTACACGATCGCCGAGCGTGCGGGCGAGAAGCGCGCCGCCCGGCGCGCCGCGAAGCGTGAGGCCGAGGCCGCGGAGCTCGTCGACAGGAGCACGGCGAAGCCGGAGGCCGAGCCCGCGGTCTGACCCCCCGGGGCAACTGCCCGCGGGCCCGCCGCGCGCGGGCCCAGCACTCCCAGGCCCGCCCGTCCGGAAGGACGGGCGGGCCTCGGCGTGTCCTCAGTCGTCGGCGGTCACGAGCACGGGCGCGAGCGCCTCGTCGAGCCAGTCGAAGACCCGCTGCTCGGTCAGGGCGCGTGCGAGGGGCTGACAGTGCAGGTTCGCCCCCTCGGCCGCGGTGAACCGCACGAGCGTCGCGACGTCGGGCGCGAGCCGCACGAGCTCGTCGGACTGGCCCGGCCAGAACTGCTCGCCCTCGGGGGCCGTGACGAGCAGGGGAGTGGTGATGCGTGCGGCGACGTCCCGCAGGTCGTACTTCTGGACCTCGCGGAGAGTGGCGGCGTACCCCTCGACCCCGTAGGGGCGGGAGCGGAACCGCCAGGTGGCCGCAGTGGATTTCGACAGGCGCAGGCCCATGTCCATGTCCCGGTCGAACGCGTGGTCCTTGCCCTCGTCGAGGAGCTTGAGGAGCGTCTTCGGCATCGTCCGGGTCCAGGAGGCCGCGACCTCGACGACCCCGGGATCGACGACGGCCGCGGCAGGACGGTGCTCGAACGCCAGCGCGCGCGGCACCCAGTAGCCCCCCTGGCTCGACCCGTAGACCGCGATCCGTGCGGCATCGACGTCGTGGCGGTCCACGAGCGCGTCGAGCACGGGGGTCAGGACCGCCTCGAAGTCGTGGCGGAACGGCACCTGGTGCTCGAACAGCATCGACTGCTGACCCGGTCCGTCGAACACGAAGGCGTGGTACCCGCGGCGCAGCGCGCCCGCCACGCACGCCGTCCACATCGAGGTCAGCGAGCCGTCGGACCCGTTGACCGCGACGAGCAGCGAGCGCGGGGGGACCCGCCCCGGGTCGGCGGCGATCGCTGCGGTGGACGCGGCGTCGGACGCGCTGAAGAAGTACCCGGGCAGCGTCGTGCCCTCGTACGGGACGTCGATGCGCTCGACGACGAGCCCGCTCGTCCCGACCCACCGGTCCCACGCGTCGCGATGCTTGCGGAACGTGGGCAGGAGCAGGCTGTCGTCCTCGAGCGCGGCCACCGCGTCGACCGCGACCGCGTAGTACGCCGACGCCCGCAGGAACGCGGCGGCGGCGCTCGCGTCGTGCCCGGCGGCCGCCGCGTCCGTGGCGATCCCGGCGACCCGGTCGCCGAGATCGTGCCACGCGTCGAACCATCCCCTGTGGTCCTTGTCGCGCACGTGCGCGACGGCAGCGAGCACCTCGCCCACGTCGGCGGCCCCGCTCGAGGCGCCGCCGAGGACGGTCCGGATCTCGTAGTCGCGGTCGTGGTCGCCGGAGAACCCGGCGTCGAACGGGTCGTGGTGGGCTGGCATGGCGATCCTCTTCCGCGACGTGCAGGGACGGAGCCGACGGGCGTCGGGCCCCTTCCGACGATCCTCCCGATCCCACCGGCCCACCACCCGGCCCGACGGCGTCGCTCAGCTCGGGCGCGCCACGCCCGTCTCGTACGCCAGGACCACGGCCTGGACGCGGTCGCGCAGACCGAGCTTGCCCAGCACCCGCCCGACGTGGGTCTTGACCGTGGCCTCGGAGACCACGAAGCGCGCCGCGATCTCGGCGTTCGACAGTCCCTCGCCCAGCGCGGCGAAGACCTCGAGCTCGCGTGCGGTCAGCTCCCGGAGGCGCGGGTCGTCGACACCGTGCCCCGGGCCGGCAGCCCCCTGGGCGTGCGCGTCCTCGGGCAGGTAGCCCGCGAACATCTCGAGCATCCGGCGCGTGACCCGCGGCGAGACGGCGGCGTCGCCGCTCGCGACGTTGCGGATCGCGCCGACCAGCTCGGCGGGCCGGGCGTCCTTGAGGAGGAACCCGCTCGCACCCACGCGCAGCGCCGCGAACGCGTACTCGTCGAGGTCGAACGTCGTGAGGATGATGACCCGGCTCGCGGGGAGCTCGGCGACGATCCGCTCGGTCGCGTCGATCCCGTTGACACCGGGCATGCGTACGTCCATGAGGATCACGTCGGGGCGCAGGGCCGTGGCCTGGGCGAACGCGGTCTCGCCGTCGCTCGCCTCGCCGACCACCTCGATGTCGTCCTCGGCGGCCAGGATCATGCGGAAGCCCATGCGCAGCAGCGACTGGTCGTCGACGAGCAGGACCCGGACCGGGTGCGCGGCGTCGTGCGGCACGGCGCCCTCGGCACCACCCGGACGCTCCGCGGGCGGGAGGCTCACAGCGCGACCCCCGTGCCGCCGTCGGGCCGGGACGCCTGGTCGCTCCCCGTGCGGTCGAGGCGCAGCCTCGCCACGACCTCCCAGCCCGAGCCCGTGGGACCGGCCGTGACCGTCCCCCCGTAGACGGCCGCACGTTCGCGCATCCCGATGATCCCTCTTCCTGTGCCGATGGGTTGGTCGCCCGCGATGCCCGCGGGCAGCGGGCGGGCGTCCGCGCCGTCCCGGGCCGTCCCGCCCGGTGCGCGGCCCGCCTTGTTGGTGACCGTGATCTCGAGCCAGTCTCCACCGTCGGGTGCGCCCGCGTCACGCCGGGCGATCTCCACCACGACCATGGGCGTCAGGGGCGCGTAGCGCAGCACGTTGGTCAGCGACTCCTGCACGATCCGGTGCGCGGCCTGGCGCAGGCCCGGGTCGGGGTCCGGCTGGACGCCGACCCGCACGAGCCGCACGGGCAGGCCCGCGTGCCGGAAGCGTTCTGCGATGTCCTCCATGGTCGGGACGTCGGCGGTCGGGGAGAGCGGGGCGACCGAGCCGTCGGGGTCGCGCAGGACCCCCAGGACCCGGCGCATGTCGGCGAGCGCGGCCCGGCCCGTCTCGGTCAGCTCGTCGAGCGCCTGGCCCGCGAGCTCGGGGTCCTTGGCGCCCAGGGCCTTGGCGCCGTCGGCGAGCGCGACCATGACGGTCAGGCTGTGCGCGACGACGTCGTGCATCTCGCGCGAGATCCTCGCGCGCTCGGCCGCGGCCGCGAGCTGGGCCTGCTGGTCGCGGTCGCGTGCGATCGCGTTGGCGCGCCCCACGAGGTCCGCGACGTGCTGACGCCGCCCGCGCACGCTCGACCCGATCGCGATGCCCAGCAGCGCGAACGTGAGCGTGATCGCGACGGCCGCGACCCGGGCTCCCGTGACCTCGCCGCTGCCCACCTCGGCGCGCACGATGGCCCCGGACTCGCTCACCGCGAAGTCGTACCAGATCATCTCCGCGGCACACACGGTCAGGACCAGCGCGCCCAGCACGCTCCACGCCACGGCGGGGCGGTACGTCGTCGCGACCGCGTAGATCGCGAACGCGACCGCGAGCTCGAAGCCCGCAGAGTCGCCGCTGAGGGCGATCGTGAGGACCGCGAGGACCCCGATGACCGCGGCGGTCAGGAGCGGGTTGCGGCGGCGCCACAGCAGCACCGCGCCGCCCGCGAGCGTCGCGGCGGCGACGCCGTAGCGTGCGTGCTCGGGCGGCAGCAGGGTCGTCAGCAGGCCGGGGACGGTGAACCAGGCCGCGACGAACCAGTCCATGACGACCGGGTGACGCACGAAGTACCGGCGGACCGGCCCGAGCTTGCGCGCGTCGAGCTCGGTGAAGACCGCGATGCTGCCCGAGCGCGGCCGGGTGGAGGGCTTGGGTGCCTTGCCGGCACCGGGGACGCCGGGCGCCCCGGGACGCACGGCGCCCGACGCCGGACCACGGGTCTCGTGGTCCGGCGCCGGGCTGTGCGCGGCGCGGGAGATGGTCAGGCGTCCCGACGCTTGAGCAGCACCGCGGCGACGACCAGGACCAGGACGGTCCAGCCGACGAGGACGCCGTAGCCGACCCACGGTTCGAGCGCGCCCGAGGCGGAGGCTCCGGTCATGGGGTCGATCGACCCGCCCGTGGCGAGCAGTCGCTCACCGGCTACCCCGGGGAGGAACTTGTAGATGTTCTCCACGACCTTGTTGCCCGTGGCCATCGCGACGATCGACAGGATCTGCGGGACCACCATGAGCAGGCCGACGACCGTGAAGATCGCTCCGGCCGTGCTCCGGAGCAGCGCGCCGATGCCGAGCGAGAGAGCCGAGATGGTCGCCACGTAGAGCGCCGCGCCGACGAGGATGCGCACGTTGTCGCTCGACCCGAGGTCCAGGGCCATGCCCTGGTTCGACAGCAGCGGGGCCGTGACGAGAGCCGAGAGGCCGACGCCGAGGAGCGTGACGACGAAGCTCGTCACGAAGAGCACGGCCAGCTTGGCGAAGAACGCCGGCAGGCGGCGCGGGACGGCGGAGAACGTCGAGCGGATCATGCCCGTGGAGTACTCGCCGGTGATCGCGAGCACTCCGAGCACCGCGATGGCGAGCTGTCCGACCGAGTAGCCGATCGTCACGATCGTCGCCGAGGGGAAGAAGTCGGACATCGACGCGCCGTCGGCCCCGCTCGTCTCGACGTCGGGGATGTTGATGATCGCGGCGAACATCAGTGCGATCCCGACCATGACCACGACCGTGATCGCGAGCGTCCACACGGTCGAGCGCAGGGTCCAGAGCTTGATCCACTCGGACTTGAGGACACCGCCGAAGGTGAGGCGGGCGGACGAGGCGCGCTGCGCCGTCGGGCGTGCTGCGGAGACGGTGGCGGCGGTCATCGCTTGGCTCCTTCGGAGATCGGGGCGTCGGCCGGAGAGTCGACGCCGTGGCCCACGTGCTGGGTCGCGGACTCGGTCTGGTACTCGACCGAGTCGGCCGTGAGGAGCATGTACGCCTCCTCGAGGGTCGAGGTCACGGGCGTGAGCTCGTGCAGGACGATGCCGGACGCCGCGGCGAGCTCACCGATGCCGGGCGCCTCGACGCCCGTGATCTGGAGCAGGCTGGGCTCGTCCGACGTCACCGTCGCGCCGTCGCGGGTCAGCAGCTCGGCGAGCTGCGTGGCCTGCGGGGTGCGGACGCGGACCGTGTGCTGGGCGCCGCCGTCGACGATGTCCTTGACGGGCGCGTTCGCGATGATGCGCCCCTTGCCGATCACGATGATGTGGTCCGCGGTCAGCGCGACCTCGCTCATGAGGTGGCTGGACAGGAAGACCGTCCGCCCCTCGGACGCGAGGTAGCGGGCCAGGTTGCGGACCCACAGGACGCCCTCGGGGTCGAGGCCGTTGACCGGCTCGTCGAGGATGAGCGTCTTGGGGTCGCCCAGCAGCGCTGACGCGATGCCCAGGCGCTGGCCCATGCCGAGCGAGAAGCCGCCGACGCGCTTCTTCGCGACCGACTGCAGGCCGGTCATCTCGATGACCTCCTGCACGCGGGTCTTCGGGATGTTGTGCGTGGCCGCCATCGCGAGGAGGTGGTTGTAGGCGCTGCGGCCCGTGTGCACGGCCTTCGCGTCGAGGAGGGCCCCGACCTCGGTCAGGGGCGAACGGTGCGCGGCGTAGGGCTGACCGTTGACGGTCACGGAACCGGCCGTCGGGCGGTCGAGTCCCATGATCATGCGCATCGTGGTCGACTTGCCGGCGCCGTTCGGGCCCAGGAAGCCCGTGACCTGGCCGGGCTGGACGGTGAAGGAGATCCCGTCGACAGCTGTCTTGGGCCCGTACCGCTTGGTCAGGCCTCGTGCTTCGATCATGCTCGCCCCTCGGGTGGGTTGCGTGTGGTGGCTCGTACGTCCTCCAGCCTAGGGACCGGGACGTCCGCAGGGATGCCCCCGCACGGTCGATCTTCACGACCGGGTCGCATACGCCGCAAGGATGACGTCGTCGACCAGGGGAGCGATCCTGCGCCCCGAGCGGGTGGAAAAGTCGGACGAAGCCCCCGGGAACACCGGCGCGAACCCGCTCGTTGCATAGGATGGAAACACGGCCAGCGACACCCGCCTCGCCAGAGGGCACTGGACGCCGCGACCAGGAGGAAGCATGAGCAACCCCGTCTTCAACAACAGCGCCATCTTCGGCGAGCCCAAGCGCGCGCGCACCAACCAGGGGGCTGCGGGCACCGTCCAGCAGAACCCCGCGTACGGCACGCCGCCGCAGCAGGCCCAGTACGGCAGCTACGGCGCCCAGGCGGCCGACGCCGCGTCGCTCGACGCCATGTACAACGCGCCGACCGCGACGACCGCGGACACCAAGCGCCTGACGTACGACGACGTCATCATCAAGACCGGTGGGCTGCTCGCTCTGCTCGTCGTCGTGGGCGCCGCGAGCTGGCAGCTCGTCGACACCATGCCGTTCCTGTGGATCGGCGGCGCGATCGTCGGCCTGGTCCTGGGTCTGGTCAACGCGTTCAAGAAGAGCCCGAGCCCCGCGCTCATCGTGGCGTACACGATCGCGCAGGGCGCGTTCCTCGGTGGGATCAGCGCGTACTACAACGCGCAGTTCGACGGCGTCGTGCTCCAGGCGGTCCTCGCGACCGTCGTGACGTTCACCGCCGCGCTCTTCCTCTTCAAGTCCGGCAAGGTGCGCGTCACGCCCAAGTTCACGCGCTGGCTGCTCATCGCGATGGTCGGCTACCTGGCCTTCTCGCTCATCAACATGGTCCTCATCATGACGGGCGTCCTCGACGGCTGGGGCGCACGTGGCGGCACGCTCGGCATCATCGTCGGTCTCGTCGCGGTCGGCCTCGCGGCGGCCTCGCTCATCGTCGACTTCGACTCGATCAAGCGCGGCGTCGAGGGCGGCGTCCCCGCCAAGTTCGCCTGGTCGGCCGCGTTCGGCCTCATGGTCACGCTCATCTGGCTGTACCTCGAGTTCCTGCGCCTGTTCGCGATCCTGCAGAGCAGCGACTGACCTTGGCCGACGCCCGGAAGAAGTCCCCGGCACCCGCTTCGGAACCCGTTCCGACGCGGGTGCCGGTCTTTGCCGCCGGCCTCGTGCTGGCTGCCTTCACGCTGCTCGCCCTCCAGGTTCCCTACGGGCTCCTCGTGGGTCGCAGCCTCCCCAACGCCGTCGCGTGGATCACGGTCGCCGCGGTCGTCATCCTGCTCGTGATGCTCACGGCCGGTGCGGTCGTCGCCTGGCTCGGGCACCGCATCTCGCGCGAGTGGGACGACCGCAAGGCGACCACGCTCTTCTTCGTGCTCGGTTTCGTCGGGGTGGGGATCTGGAGCTTCATGGTGCTCGGCTCGCTGCTGAGCGCCGCGACCGGGAACCCGGGCACCGCGACGAGCGGCGTCGCCCTGGCCTCGGTGCTGTACCTGGCCGTGGCGGGAGGGCTGAGCGGCGCCGTCGGGCGGTACTTCGCACGTGACGCTGCGGACCGTCCCCTGCTCGTCGTGGTCCTCGGGGTCGCTGTCGCCCTGTGTGCCGTGCTGGGCGGGATGGCCCTCGGCAGCGCATGATCGGTGCATGAAGTTCGCACACCACATCTCCGACCTCGTCGGCGGGACACCCCTGGTCCGGCTCGGATCGGTGACCGACGGCCTCTCTGCGACGATCCTCGCCAAGGTCGAGTACCTCAATCCCGGCGGCTCAGTGAAGGACCGCATCGCGCTCAAGATGATCGAGGCGGCCGAGGCCTCCGGCGAGCTCGCTCCCGGCGGCACGATCGTCGAGCCGACCTCGGGGAACACCGGGGTCGGGCTCGCGCTCGTGGCGCAGCGCAAGGGGTACGACTGCGTGTTCGTCTGCCCCGACAAGGTGAGCCAGGACAAGCGTGACGTGCTGGCCGCCTACGGGGCGCGCGTCGTCGTGACCCCCACGGCCGTGGCTCCCGACCACCCCGACTCCTACTACTCGGTCTCGGACAGGCTCGTCGCCGAGATCCCCGGGGCCTGGAAGCCCAACCAGTACGCCAACCCCAACGGCCCCGCGTCCCACTACGAGAGCACGGGCCCGGAGATCTGGGCCGACACCGACGGCCGCGTCACGCACCTCGTGGCGGGCGTCGGGACGGGCGGGACCATCACGGGGACCGGTCGGTACCTCAAGGACGTGTCGGCCCCGCGGGAGGCCGAGGCCGGTGGCCGGGTGCACGTCGTCGGGGCCGACCCCGCCGGGTCCGTCTACTCGGGCGGCGACGGTCGTCCCTACCTGGTCGAGGGCGTGGGCGAGGACTTCTGGCCCGCCGCGTACGACCCGACCGTGCCCGACGAGATCATCGCCGTGAGCGACGCCGACTCGTTCGAGATGACGCGCCGGCTCGCGCGCGAGGAGGGCCTGCTCGTGGGCGGCTCGTGCGGCATGGCCGTGGTCGCGGCGCTGCGGCTGGCCCGTCGGCTCGAGGACGAGGACCCCGAGGCCGCGGCACGCGCCGTGGTCGTCGTGATCCTGCCCGACGGCGGGCGCGGCTACCTGTCCAAGATCTTCAACGACTCCTGGATGCGGTCCTACGGGTTCCTCGACGCCGAGGAGGGCGTGACCGCGGGCGACATGCTGCGCTCCAAGAGCGGGCAGCTGCCGGACCTGGTCCACACCCACCCGGGCGAGACCGTGCGCGACGCGATCGAGATCCTGCGCGAGTACGGCGTCTCGCAGATGCCCGTCGTCGGGGCCGAGCCGCCCGTCAAGATCGGCGAGGTGGCGGGGGCCGTGAGCGAGCGGGCCCTGCTGGACGCGGTGTTCTCGGGCAAGGCGTCGCTCGCCGACCGGGTGGACAAGCACATGGAGGCGCGGTTCCCGCTCATCGGGGCGGGCGAGGGCGTCGCGGCGATCCGCTCGGCGCTGCACGACGCCGACGCGCTGCTCGTGATCGACGACGGCGACCCGGTCGGGGTGCTCACGCGCCACGACCTGCTGGGTTTCCTGGCGCACTGACGGCCGCTGGTCCGCCGGCCCGCCGAGGGTGACGGAACCGCCCGCCGAGGGTGACATCGGATGTCACCCTCGGCGTCGGTGGCGGTCACCCTCGGCGAACGGGCGTCACCCTCGGGGCCGATCCAGGTCACCCTCGGCGTTCGAGGTGAGGGTCCACGCCACGAGCCAGCAACCAACGGCCAGCAGCACCCCGTGCGCGATCCGTCCTGCCGGAGGCGTGAAGAACTGCGGCAGGTAGAGCGCGAGCCCCGCTGCGAGCGGGACGCCCACCCAGCGGGGCACGAGCCCGCCGCGCCACGCGGCCACGGCCACGAGCACCCCGCTCGCGCCGATCGTCAGCAGACCCGCGCCGAACATCGTCACCGCGACGGGCTGCATCCGGACGGCCTCGATCGTCGTCAGGAAGTCGAGGCTGCCGGTCGAGAGGGCATCCTGCGCGATCGCATGGATCCCGAAGATCTCCGCCCCGAAGTAGGGCAGGACCAGCCCCGCTCCCAGCCAGCTCGTCACCACCGCGCCCGACGCCGGAGCCTGGCCCCGCGTCCCGGCGAGCCGTTCGCGCAGCGCAAGGAACGTGGCGGGGAGCAGCACGAAGCCCGCCGCACCGCACAGGTGCGCAGCGATCCAACGCCTCGAGGCGAACGCGGCGGCGAGCTCCGGCGCGGCGACGTCCTCGGGGACCCACGGGCGTACGAGCGGGAACGCGAGGAAGAGAACGCCCGTGACCACGAGCAGGATCGCTCCAGTGCGGGGGCGGACGAGGCCCAGGTCGGGGCGGGTCCGGTCGATCGACGGTGCGTTCATGGCGGCTCTCCTTCGGTGGGTGGGACGGCGGTCGTGTCAGGACGTGGCGGGGCGGGCGAGGTCCGCGATCCCGACCACGAGCAGGCCGACGAGGACCTCGAAGCTGTGGTCGACGTCGTCGGGCATGCCGAACCCGCCCAGGAGCTCGAGCGAGACGAACCCGTGGACCGCCGACCGCACCGCGCGGATCGCGTCGACCGTCGAGGCCTCCGGCAGGCCGAACCCGCGCAGGACTGCCGCGACGACCGCGACGGACTCGGCGCCCGCGAGCGACAGCGGGTCGTCGGCCTGCGCGCCGAGGTCGGGCGAGACCTGCGTCGCGGCGTACCTGCCCGGGTGCTCGCGCGCGAAGCCGCGGATCGCGTGCGCGAGCGCGGAGAGCGCGTCCGGGCCCGAGCGGCCGATCGTCGCTGCCGCCGCAGCGCGCGTGAGGTCGTCGACCGCGACCACGGCGACCGACCGCCGCAGGTCCGCGAGAGAGCCGACGTGCTTGTAGAGGCTCGGGGTCGCGACCCCGGCTGCCGCGGCGACCTTCGCGAGGGTGAGGTCGGCGAACCCTTGCGGGCCGCCGTCGTCCACGACCCGCAGCGCGAGGGCCGTGACCGCCTCGCGGCTCAGGCCCGCCCTAGCCACGGGCGGCCCAGCCGTGCGCACCGGCGGACGAGCGCAGGCCGTCGAGGAACGCGCGGGTCGCGGGCGCGACCACGTCGGGGGACTGGTGCTGCGGATAGTGCCCGACGTCGGGCACCAGGTGGCCCTGCGCACCGATCGACTCCTGGATCCACGCGAGCTCGGCGGCCTGGTCCGAGAAGTCGGGGTCGAGTGACCCCATGAACGCGATCGCGGGGGCGTGGACCTCGGGGAGCCGCGCCTCGACCGGTGCGTGCGTGAGGGCGAGCGCGAGCTCGCGGAAGCTGCGCAGACGACCGGGCTCGCGCATCGAGGTGCGGAGCGCGGCCACGTGCTCGGCATGCCACGGGGCCTTGCGCCCCTTGGTCAGCGACGAGTAGAAGCCGGCCCACGCGGCGGCGCCCCAGGGGCGGGCCAGGGTGATGCGGTAGAGCAACCGGTTCGCGCGGGCGCGGGCGGCGCTCACGGCCGGGTCCCGCAGGAACGGGCCGAGGAGGACGAGGCCCGCGACGGCGTCGGGTCGCTCGGCGGCAGCCCACGTCGCGGCGCCGGCGCCCATCGAGCTCCCGACCAGTACCGCAGGCCCGCCCAGCTGCTCGACGAGCGCCAGGAGGTCCTGGCCCGTCACGACGTCGCCGTGCGTGCGGAAGGTCGTGTCGCTGTCGCCGTGGCCGCGCAGGTCGGTCACGGCGACGCGGTAGCCCGCGGCCACGAGCGGGGGCACGAGGTCGCGGTAGGTCGAGCGCAGGTCGCCCATGCCGGGGACGGCGACCACGAGCGGGCCCGTGCCGGTCACGGTGTACGCGATGCGCCCCTCGGGGCGGGGGAGGAACTCCACGGTCTGGTGAGTGCTCATAGCGAATAGGCTAATACCATTAGCCAAGGGTGTGCAAGAGGGGCACGTGGGTCTGTCCGTCACCCTCGGCAGGAGAGCCCGTCACCGTCGGCGGGCCGCCTCGAAGTGCCCCGCGTCGTCGCGCCGCTCCTCGGCCCGCACCACGTGCACGACCGCGTTGATGAGCGCGAGGTGCGTGAACGCCTGCGGGAAGTTCCCCAGGTGACGACCCGAGTGCGGGTCGATCTCCTCGGCGTACAGGTCGAGCTCGCTCGCGAACGACAGCAGCCGCTCGCACAGCGCCCGCGCCCGGTCGAGCTCCCCGACCTCGACGAGCGCCGACACGAGCCAGAACGAGCAGATCGTGAACGTCCCCTCCTCGCCCGAGAGCCCGTCGTCGGTCTCGTCGGTGCGGTACCTCAGCACGAGCCCGTTGACCGTGAGCTCGCTCGCGATCGCGTCGACCGTCGCGACCACGCGCGGGTCGTCGGACGGCAGGAACCGCAGGAGCGGGACGAGCAGCAGCGACGCGTCCAGGGTGTCCGAGCCGTAGCGCTGGACGAGCACCCCGCGCGCGTCGACTCCGTGCTCGAGCACGTCGGCGCGGATCTCGTCGGCCACGGCCTGCCACTGGTCGGCGTAGTCGGGCTCGTCGTACATCCGGGCCAGGCGCGCCCCGCGGTCGAGCGCGACCCAGCACATGACCTTCGACGACGTGAAGTGCTGGGGCTCGCCGCGGATCTCCCACAGCCCGCGGTCGGGCTCGTGCCAGTGCGCGGCGGCCTCCTCGACCTGAGCCTTGAGGACGGGCCACAGGGACTCGGGCAGCTGCTCGCGCGACTTGGCGTGCAGGTACACCGAGTCGAGCACGGCCCCCCACATGTCGTGCTGCTGCTGGTCGTACGCGGCGTTCCCGACGCGCACCGGTCGGGCGTCGTCGTACCCCGCGAGGTGGTCGAGCGTGCTCTCGGTGAGCTCGGTCTCGCCCCCCACGCCGTACATGATCTGCAGCTCGCGCCCGTCCCGGCAGACGTCGTGCACGAACGCGAAGAAGTCGTCGGCCTCGCGGTCGAGGCCCAGCGTGTACAGGCCCCACAGTGCGAACGTCGAGTCGCGGACCCACGCGTAGCGGTAGTCCCAGTTCCGCTCGCCCTGGGGCGCCTCGGGCAGGGACGTGGTCGCGGCGGCGAGCAGCGCCCCGGTCGGGGCGTACGTGAGCCCCTTGAGCGTGAGCGCGCTGCGCTGGAGGTACGAGCGCCACGGGTGGTCGGGGAAGACGCCCTGCGTGATCCAGTCGCGCCAGTACTGCTCGGTGCGGCCCAGGGCGTCGGCGGCCTCGGGCCAGGTCGTGGGGGTGGGACGGTCGGACCACGACAGCGTGACGTACGCGGTCTCGCCCGCGCTCATGCGCGTGCGGCCCTGCGCGCGACGGTCCTCGACGCCGAGCCGCAGGCTGCCGCTCAGGCGCAGGTCGGGGGTCGAGGCGTGCGCCGAGCGGGTCACGAGCGTGCTGTACGTGGGCCCCTCGTACTCCCACCGCGCGGGCTCGCGCCCGTAGTCCGGGAGCGGCTCGCACACGACCTCGACGTCCACGGTCCCGTTGACGCACACGATGGTGCGCAGCAGCATGTGCTCGGCGTCGCAGTCCGTGGGCGTGCGCCGGTGCGTCCGTGAGCGTTCGTCGACGTTGTGCCACGGCCCCATGAGCATCGCGTCGCGCACGACGAGCCAGCCCGTGGGCGTCTGCCACGTCGTCTCGAGCACGAGCGTGCCCGGCACGTAGCGCCGGGCCGCAGGCACGCGCGCGCCGTACGGCCCCACGCGGAACGAGCCCGCCCCCCGGTCGAGCACCGCCGCGAAGATGCTGGGCGCGTCGGGGCGCGGCACGCACATCCACTCGATCGCGCCGCTCGGGGCCACGAGCGCGTTGCACTCGCAGTCGGACAGGAACGCGTACTCCGCGATCCCGGGGTACGCCGAGCGCCGCCCGCTCGGCACCTGGGCGCCGCCCGCGTGCGTCACGGGCGAGTCGAGCCCGTCGCCCGCGTCCACGGGCCGGGCCGAGTCCGCCGGGGCGAGCGGGGCGGCGTCCTGGGTGGTCTCGCGATCGGCACGCGGAGCGTTCATGCAGCCAGCGTGCGCCTCGGGGCGGCAGTTGTCAGGTGGAGCGGTGCCCGACGGCGGAGCGCACCCAGGAGCGTGCGGTGCGCTCCGGCGTCGGGCACGCGGGACAAGCGAGCCGGGGCTCCCGGCGGCGCGACGCTTAGGCTTGTCCCCGAAACCCTGACTCCCACCGAGAGGTAGCACCATGAGCACGCAGCTCCCCACCGCGTCCGGCACGTTCGGCGACAAGCCCGTCCTGACGTTCCCCGAGGGCGGCGCACCCGCCGGCCTCCAGGTCCAGGTCCTCGAGGAGGGCAGCGGCCCCGTCGTCACCGCGGGTCGCACCATCGTCGTGAACTACCTGGGTCAGGTCTGGGACGGCGACATCTTCGACACTTCGTACGACCGCGGCCAGACCATCTCGTTCCCCATCGGGACCGGCGCGGTCATCGGCGGCTGGGACAAGGGCCTCGTGGGCCAGAACGTCGGCTCGCGCGTCCTGCTCTCGATCCCGCCGGAGCACGGCTACGGCATGCGCGGCGTCCCCCAGGCGGGCATCGGCGGCACGGACACGCTGGTCTTCGTGGTGGACGTCGTCGGGGTCCAGTGACTCCTCGCGACTGACGGGCCGGGGCCCTCAGGTCCTCACCGGGCGACGCTGCGCGTCACCGTGAACTTGGGGCCCCGGCCCGCCTGCGTCGTGGGGCCGACCGCGCGCTCGAGCGCGGGGCGGTAGCGCAGGTGCGAGTTGTAGACCGTCCACAGCTCGCCACCCGGGCGCAGCACGCGCCCCGCGGCCGCGAACATGCGGTGCGCGACGCCCGTGCTCAGGGCCGCGCCCTGGTGGAAGGGCGGGTTGCACAGCACGACGTCGGCGCTGCGGTCCGCGAGCGAGGAACCCACGTCGTCGCGCACCACGCGCAGCCGCTCGCCCACGCCGTCGGCCTCTGCCGTGGCGCGGGCCGAGCGCACCGCGGCCTCCGACTGGTCGGTCGCCACGACCAGGGCGTCCGGGCGCGAGCGCGCGAACGAGACCGCGAGGATGCCCGTGCCGCAGCCCAGGTCGACGGCATCGGTCGCACCGGGCGAGACCTGGTCGAGGAAACCCAGCAGGTAGCGCGTGCCGATGTCGAGGCTCGCGCCCGCGAACGCCGCGCCGTACGCGACCACGTCCAGGTCGAGCTCGCCCAGGTGCGCGGTCACGGGATACGTGAGGTCGACGGAGGGCCGGGGCCCGCGGGCCACCAGGACGCGCGACTTCTGCCGCGCGAGGCTCGCCCGCACGTCCGTGAAGGACTCCGCCAGCACGTCGTTCATGGCCGGGGTCATGTGCTTGAGGCGGCCCCCCGCGAGCAGGACCACGTCCGGGGCGGCGTACCGCGCCACGTGCTCCGCGACGTCGCGCAGGGCGGCGAGCGAGCGCGGGAGCTGGAGCACGACGACGCGTGCCCCCCGCAGCAGGTCCTCACCGAGCGGGAGATGGGTGAACGTGGCGTCCAGGCCGGGGAACGCGCCGCGCGACGCTTCCTGGGCATTGTGGTCCAGGGCGATCTCGCTCGTGAGGGCGTCCTGGTGGACCCGGACGCCCGAGAGCCCGTGCGCCACCACGGCACCCAGGGTCAGGGCCCCGAACCGGTCGTCGATCACGACGACCTCCCCGGGGCCGGTCGCGGCCAGGGCGCTCGCGGCCTCGTCGAGCAGCAGCCGGTCGGTCGCGTCGACCGCCACGAGCGTGGGGTCTGCCGTGCCGCCGCGCGGGAGACCCGGGCCGTCGTCGGACGCGAAGCGCTCGAGCCCCGCGAGGAGCCCGTCGAGGGCGGCCTGGTCGCGCGCGGACTCGGGGCGCTCGGGTGTACTGGGCGTGACGGGGTGGTCGGAGGTGGGGGAGGGCACAGGACAAGTCTGCCCTGCCCCGACCTGCCCGGCGTCAGCGCAGGTGGGCGGCCGCGGCCTCGCGGACCGCCGCCGCGACCCGGTCGAGCGTCGGGGAGTGCAGGCGCCACTGCTGCCAGTACTGCGGCACGGTCAGGCTCGCGGCGTCGTCGAACCCCACGAGCCGGCCTGCAGCCTCCGCCTCCTGGCTCTGGAGGTCGGGCAGCATGCCCCAGCCCATGCCGAGCTCGACCGCCCGCAGGAACTCGTGCGAGGCCGGGACGTGGTGGCGTGGGCCGCCCGCACGACCGCGCAGGTAGCGGTCCTGGAGGTCGTCCTTGCGGTCGAACACCAGGACGGGCGCCGCAGCGAGCGCGGCGGTCGTGGGACCGTCGGGGAACCAGCGCTCGACGAACGCGGGGCTCGCGAACGGGCGGTAGCGCATCCGGCCCAACGGCGTCGAGCGGCAGCCGGGCACGGCAGCGGCGACCGACGTGATCGTGGCGACGGCCGTGCCGTCCCGCAGGAGGTCGATCGAGTGGTCCTGGTCCTCGCGCAGGATCTCCAGCCGGGCCCAGGACGAGGCCTCGGCGAGCACGGGCAGGGCCCAGGTCGTCAGGGCGTCGCCCGTGATGACGAGCGTGATCTCCGGGGTGCTGCCCGAGGTCAGGTCCAGCTCGGCCAGGACCTCGGAGTGCTGGAGCGCGAGCCGGCGCGCGTGGCGCACGAGCACCTCGCCGGGCGCCGTGAGCGTCGCGGGCCGGCCCCGGCGCACCAGCACCTGGCCCACGGCGGCCTCGAGCGCACGCATGCGCTGGCTGATCGCGGACGGGGTCACGCCGAGGTGCTGCGCGGCGGCCTCGAACGTGCCCGTGGTCGCGATCGCGTCGAGCGTCCGGAGCTGGTCGGGCTGGAGGTCCACCATGAGCAGATCTTAAGGTTCTGCAGGAACATTCGCTGTACTGAACCTCGGGCCGTACCTACCGTGGAGGGCGTGACCACCCTCGCGCCCCTGCTCGCCGGCCTCGGCACCGGACTGTCCCTGATCGTCGCGATCGGGTCGCAGAACGCGTTCGTGCTCCGGCAGGGGCTGCGGCGCGAGCACGTCCTGCCCGTGGTCCTGGTGTGCGCGCTGTCGGACCTGGTGCTCGTCGCGGCAGGCGTCGCAGGCTTGGGAGTGCTCGTCTCGAACGCACCCGTGCTGCTCGCGGTCGTGCGCTGGGGCGGGGCCGCGTTCCTGCTCGTCCTGGCGGTGCAGGCCGCCCGGCGCGCGCTGCGTCCCGCGACCCTCGATGCGGCCGGAGGTGGGCTGCGGATGTCGGTGGGTGCCGCCGTCGGGACCGCGCTCGCCCTGACGTGGCTCAACCCGCACGTCTACCTCGACACGGTCCTGCTGCTCGGCTCGCTCGCGGCCGCGTACGGGGAGAGCGGGCGCTGGGTCTTCGGGGCCGGGGCGGGGATCGCGAGCATCCTGTGGTTCACGACGCTGGGATTCGGGGCGCGAGTGCTCGCCCCGGTCTTCGCACGACCCGTCGCGTGGCGCGTGCTCGACGGCGGGATCGCGCTCGTCATGGCCGTGCTCGCGGTCGTGCTCGTGGTGCGGTAGCTGGTCGAGCAGGGAGTCGGGGCTTCCCGGCACGACAGCGGCCCTCTCCGGTGTTCTGCACAGGGGGGCCGGCCGCGGCACTGTCGCATCGGTGCCGAGCACGAGGTTGCGGTCGCTATGACGGGTGTGGCGACCGCGACCTCGTGCTCGAGTGCGCGCAAGGTCGTGCTCGGGCATTGCCGATGGGTACGCGGCCCCGGCGGGCCCCGCCGTCTGGCACGCTGGGCGCGTGGACGAACAGAGCACCGAGACCCCGGCCCGCGTGGCCATCACCTACTGCACGCAGTGCAGCTGGATGCTGCGCGCGGCGTGGCTCGCGCAGGAGCTGCTGACGACGTTCGGGACCCGGCTCACCGAGGTGGCGCTGGTGCCCGGCACGGGCGGGATCTTCCAGATCCACGTGGGTGACGAGCTGGTGTGGGACCGCAAGGAGAAGAAGGGCTTCCCCGAGGTCCCGGTGCTCAAGCGGATCGTGCGCGACCGCGTGGCCCCCGGCCTCACGCTCGGTCACACCGACCGCGCCGGGGGCGCCTCCTAGCCGCTGCCTCCGGGCCGCTCAGACGACGCGAGGCGTCACTCGCCCGCCGCGGCCTTGTGCTCGGCCTCGCGGTTCGCGCGCGCGACCTTCTTGGCCTTCTTGAGGTCGCGCTCCTTGATGCGCTCCTCCTCGGCGCGGACCTCGGCCTGGACGGTGCGCTCGCGCTCGAGCCACGCCGGCGGGTCCTCACGGAGCTCGTTGATCTGCTCGGTGGTCAGTGCTTCCTCGACGCCGCCGCGGGCCAGACCCGCGATCGAGACGTTCAGGCGACCGGCGACGACGGGTCGCGGGTGGGGTCCGTTGCGGCGGAGCTCGACGAGCCACTCGGGCGGGTTGGTCTCCAGCTCCTCGAGCTGGCCGCGCGTGATGGTCCCCTCCTGGAACTCCTGGGGAGTGGCGGGAAGGTACACCCCGAGCTTCTTCGCCGCGGTAGCGGGCTTCATGGTCTGGGAGGAGTGCGGGGTGCTCATGGTCCCAGGGTATCGGTCCCGGCCGCGGTTCCTCGTCCCGGGGCGGCTAGTGTTGTCGGGTGGAAGAGACTGCGCGCAGCGCCGAGCACGAGGCCGAGCAACCGGCCGAGGACGTATCCGACGCGCAGGCCCTCGGCTTCCGCGTGGCCTACGTCCCCGGCGTCACCCCGTCCAAGTGGGTGCGGACGTGGATCGACCGGGTCCCCGACGTGCGCCTCGAGGCGCTCGCGGTGCCGTCCGCGCAGGTCGAGGCCCTCCTGCTCGACGGCGGAGCGGACGTCGCGATCCTGCGTCGCCCCGTGCGCAGCGAGGACCTGAGCCACATCGCGATGTACACCGAGGTGCCCGTCGTCGTCGTGCCGCGCGACCACGTCTTCGCGGCGCTCGAGAGTGACGAAGCGCTCACCGTGGCCGACCTCGCCGACGAGGTGCTGCTGCACCCGCTCGACGACGTGCTGGGCTGGGCCGAGGGCCCCGACGGCGCTGCCGCGGACGACGACCGGCCCGCGCTGCCCGGCAAGCCCGCGCGCGAGCGGCCCGCCACGACTGCCGACGCGATCGAGCTGGTCGCCGCGGGGATCGGGCTGCTCGTCGTGCCGCAGTCCCTCGCGCGGCTGCACCACCGCAAGGACCTGACGTACCGGCCGCTCGGCGACGGCCCCGAGGCGCCGGTCGCGCTGGGCTGGGTCACCGAGGACAAGACGGACCTCGTCGAGGAGTTCATCGGCATCGTGCGCGGCCGCACCGCGAACAGCTCGCGAGGCGTGGCCGGCCCGACGCCCCCCACGCCCGAGGTGAGCAAGAAGAAGGACGGGCGTTCGTCGTCGGGCAGCAAGAGCGGCGCAGGTGCCAAGGGGGCCCGGGCCACGAGCGCCGCCGCACGCAGCGGCGCCAAGCAGGCCCCGAGCGGCGGCAAGAAGTCCGGCAAGTCTGTCGCCAAGCGCCTCGGCAAGTCGCAGTCGATGAAGGGGCGCAAGAAGGGGCGCTGACGTCGCCGCGCCCCGCGCACAGGCGGCTCAGCGCCCGCCCGTGACGAACACGTCGAACAGCTCCGGGTGGTGCGCGTGCACCAGCACCGCGAACACGATCGCGTCGAACAGCAGGTGCACGCACACCACGTAGGTCAGCGACTTGGTGCGCGCGAAGATCCAGCCCTGGACCAGCGCGAACGGGATCGTCAGGAGCGGACCCCAGCTGCGGTAGCCCAGCTCCCACAGGAACGACACGAAGACCGTCGCCTGCAGGAGGTTCGCGGGCCACAGCGCGAAGTGGCGGCGCAGCAGCGCGAACACGACGCACACGAAGAACAGCTCGTCCCAGATCCCCACGGCGTTGACGCCCACGAAGAGCCGCGCGATCTCCTGCGGCGTCTCGATCGGCGGCCAGTTCTGGTAGGAGCCCGACCCGATGAAGTACGCGGGCAGGATCAGGTAGCCCGCGACCAGGACGACGAGCAGGTACACGATCTGCGTCCGGTTCCAGCGCCTGCCCGTGCGCACGGGGAACCGGATCGCGTCGTCGCGGTAGACGTAGCGCGAGACGGCCCACGGGACCAGCACCGCGAGCGAGAGCACCACGGCGAAGCGCGCGATCCCGGCGTCGCTCAGGTCCGCCGCGAGCGGGATGGTGCTGATGATGCCCATGCCGAGCGCGATCAGCAGCAGGTCGCGCCCGAGCCGCCGGTCGACCAGGAGTCCCAGCACCACGCCCGCGACGAGCGGGACGTACCCGAGCGGCCGCACGTGCACCGCGAACAGGAGGACCGCCGACCCGCACACGAGCGCCGCGGCGAGGAGCCGCCAGGCGACGCGCAGGGCCGTCTCGGGAGGGGCGGCGCTGCGGGCTGCGGTCACGCGCCCCACGATGCCACGGCTGTGCTCGTGAAGGCGGGGTGTGGGCCGCGCGAGGGTTGCCGGGAGGTCGCCGGGTCCGACCGTGGGCGGATGTTCATCCCCTGTTCACCTCCGTACCATTCCGGGGTGAAGTCCCCCAGATCGCCTCTCCTCCTGGCCCTGCTCTGGCTGCTCGCGGCCGCTGTGATCGTGCCGTCGCTGCTGCTCCTGCGCGGACCCAGCACCGACCTCTACCTCGCGGTCACGGCCCGGACCGCGGACCTGCCCGGGGTCGAGCTGGTCGCCGAGGTCGGCGTGATCGTCCTGGCCCTGCTGTGGCTGCTCGCGGCCTGGCAGGCGCGCGGGGCGGGGCTCGTGGCCGTCGCGACCGCGGTCGTCGGCGGCGCGGGGGCCGTGCTCGCGTACGTGACGTCCGAGGTCGCCAAGACCGTCGTCCAGCAGCCCCGCGGCTGCTGGGACCTCATCGAGATCGCGCACTGCCCCGAGGCGGGGGACTGGTCGTTCCCGAGCAACCACACGACCATCGCGTTCGCGCTCGCGACCTCGGTGGTCCTCACGGCGCTCGCGACGGGTCGGGCCCGCGGGGGAGCCGCGGACGCCCTGTTCGGCACGACGACGGCGCTCCGGTTCCGCCGCGCGCGTCGCCTCCCGCCGCACCGGGCCATGGTCGTCGCGCCCGTGCTCCTCGCGGTCGTCACGGGCGCGGCGCGCCTGGTGCAGGGTGTCCACTTCCCGCACGACGTCGTCGCCGGCGCGACGGTCGGTGTGTGCGTCGTCGTGGCGGTCGTCCTGGCGCTGCGGAGGCCGGGGGCGGCGGGGCTCGGGGTGCTGTGCCGCAACGAGGTGGTGTGCCGGCTGGTGCTGGCGCCGGGGGTTCGTGGCGAGGCCGACGTGCGGCGGGGCTGACGGTGACGTGCAGGGCGACGAGGGCGACCTGACCCCTCGCGTGGACGCGCCGAAACCTGTCGATTGGTCGGTTTGTTCGAGTTGCTGACATTTGTCCGCGTCGCTACCTTGTCACCGCGGCGAGATGTCGCTGTGAAGTGTTCAACGATGAGCAATAAATGGGGGCTTGGATGTTCGGCACAAGAACTGTCTCTGGTGTGCGCCGAGGCGTCGCGATCGTGGCCGCAGGACTCGTGAGCGCGGTCGTCGCGACGGCAGCGGCCGCACCAGGAGCCGCGACCACCGCACCGGCCGCAGCGCCGCTCGCGGTCGTCACCGAGACGACGGCACCCGCGAGCACGTGCGCCGGCGCCTGGAGCGAGACCACGGCCTATCAGGGTGGCGCGACCGCCTCGCACCACGGCCGCAACTTCGTCGCGAAGTGGTGGACGCAGCGCGAGAGCCCGGGCGCGACGAGCGTGTGGACCGACGCCGGGGCGTGCACGGGCCTCGAGTCCGACTTCGTGATCAGCGAGGCCGAGTTCGACGCGATCTTCCCGAAGCGCGACGCGTTCTACACCTACCAGGGGCTCGTCGACGCCCTGGCCGCGTACCCGAGGTTCGCGAACACCGGGACCGACACCATGAAGACCCAGGAGGCGGCGGCGTTCCTGACCCATGCCGACTTCGAGTCGGTCGGCCTGCGGTACGTCAAGGAGATCAACACCGCGAACTACTGGATCAAGTGCGACTACTCGCAGTCGTTCGGGTGCCCGGCGGGCCAGGAGGCCTACTACGGTCGCGGGCCGATCATGTTCAGCTGGAACTTCAACTACAAGGCGGCCGGCGACGCGCTCGGGATCGACCTGCTGAACAATCCGTGGCTCGTCGAGCAGGACCCGTCGATCGCGTGGCAGACCGCGCTCTGGTACTGGAACACGCAGAACGGCCCGGGCGTCATGACGTCGCACGAGGCGATGGTCGGTGGTGCGGGCTTCGGTCAGACGATCAACTCGCTCAACGGGGCGCTCGAGTGCAACGGGGGCAACCCGGCGTCGGTCCAGAGCAGGGTCGACCGCTACCAGAAGATCACCGCGATCCTGGGCGTCGCGCCGGGCTCGGGCCTGACGTGCTGAGCGGCTGAGGGGCGGCTCGCCCCGGACCCGCAGGGTCAGCCTGCCGAGAAGTGAGGAGATGCCCCTGATCCGACCGGATCAGGGGCACCTCCTCACTCTCGGCGAGGCTGCTCAGCCCAGCGTCACGCCGCGTCGGGGAACGGGATCCCCGTCGTCGCGTGGCAGCGGTACCCGTTGGGGTTCTTGTCGAGGTACTGCTGGTGGTAGTCCTCGGCGTAGTAGAACGTGCGGCCCTCGGCCGGCGCGACCTCCGTGGTGATGGGGTCGAGCCCGCGTGCGGTCAGCACCTTCTGGTAGCGGGCCTCGGTCTCGCGGACCGCGGCCTCCTGCTCGGGCGTCGTCCAGTAGACCGCCGAGCGGTACTGGGTGCCGACGTCGTTGCCCTGCCGGTAGCCCTGCGTGGGGTCGTGGCGCTCCCAGAAGATCTTGAGCAGCTCCTCCTCGCTCACGACCGACGGGTCGTACGCGACGAGCGCGGTCTCGGTGTGCCCCGTGCGTGCGGTGCAGACCTCCTCGTACGTGGGGTTCGGCGTGGTGCCGCCCATGTAGCCGACGGCCGTCGAGATCACGCCCGGCACCTGCCAGAAGATCTCCTCGGCTCCCCAGAAACAGCCCATCGCGAGGTACAGCACGCGTGTGCCCTCGGGCCAGGGACCCGTGATCGAGGTCCCGAGGACCGTGTGCGGGCGGGCTGCGGGGAGCACGGGCTGGTCCCGCCCGGCGAGCGCCTTCTCGGGCGCGACCATCTGGGTCTTCATCGAGGACCCGAACAACGACTCGAACATCTTTACCTCCACCTGTTGCCGACACCTGGGCAACACCTCGTCGCCGTCGGCTGTTCCCCGGAACCCTCCCGCCACGAGGGCGCGGGTGAAATGCACACGTCCGCTCTCCGAGAACCGTCGTGTTCCGCAGGAACGCGCGCCCTCGGGGCACGTAGGCTCACAGGATGAGCAGCGCGAGCACTCCCTCCCACCCCGACTGGTCGAGCACCGGCTTCGCGACCCGCGCCATCCATGCGGGACAGGACCCGGACGCGACGACGGGGGCCGTCGTGCCCCCGATCTACCAGGTCTCCACCTACAAGCAGGACGGCGTCGGCGGTCTGCGCGGGGGGTACGAGTACTCCCGGTCCGCGAACCCGACCCGCACCGCGCTCGAGGAGGCGCTCGGCGCCGTCGAGACGCCTGCCGGGGCTGCGCAGGCGCGCGGCTTCGCGTTCGCCTCGGGCCTCGCCGCGGAGGACACGCTCCTGCGGGCGACGCTGCGCCCGGGCGACCACGTCCTGGTGCCCGACGACGCCTACGGCGGCACGTACCGCCTGGTCGCCCGGGTCTTCGGCCCGTGGGGGATCGAGCACACCGCGGTCGACCTCACCGACCTCGACGCCGTGCGGGCTGCGGTCCAGCCCGGCCGCACCAAGGTCCTGTGGGTCGAGACGCCCACGAACCCGCTGCTCGGGGTCAGCGACATCGCCGCCCTCGCGGAGATCGCGCACGAGCACGGCGCGACCCTCGTGGTCGACAACACGTTCGCGACGCCCTACCTGCAGCAACCCATCGGCCTGGGCGCGGACGTCGTGGTGCACTCCACGACCAAGTACATCGGCGGGCACAGCGACGTCGTCGGGGGAGCGCTCGTCGTGGCTGACGGGGCCGAGCTCCCCAGCGATCTCGTCTCGCCCGCGGGGACCCGCAGCCTGGCCGACGCGGTCGGCTTCCACCAGAACTCCTCGGGCGCGGTCGCGGGGCCGTTCGACGCGTGGCTCACGCTGCGCGGTCTCAAGACGCTCGCGGTCCGCATGGACCGGCACGCGGCCAACGCCGCGGCCGTGGCCGAGTTCCTCGAGTCGCACCCCGCGGTGACTCAGGTCATCTACCCGGGGCTGGCCTCACACCCGGGTCACGAGCTCGCGACGCGGCAGATGCGCGGTTTCGGCGGCATGGTCTCGTTCCGCGCAGGGAGCGAGGAGAAGGCGCTCGAGGTCTGCGCCCACACCCAGGTGTTCACGCTCGCGGAGTCTCTCGGCGGGGTCGAGTCCCTGATCGAGCACCCTGCTCGCATGACGCACGCGTCGGTCGCGGGGTCGGCCCTCGAGGTCCCCGACGACCTCGTGCGCCTGTCGGTCGGCATCGAGGACGCGGCCGACCTGATCGCGGACCTCGCGCGGGCGCTCGCGTGAGCGCGGCACCCCGCAAGCGTCGCGCCGCCCAGGCGCAGGCCGGCACCCCCCGCCCGACGGCGTCGCCCGCCACGGCAGGGGCCGTCGCGTCCTCGACGGCCTCCGCCGGCAAGGGCACGCGCGGCGGCAAGCCGTTCGGCGCGGACGCCGTCCCGCCGTCGATCCAGACCGCTGCGGCCTGGTCCTGGAGACTCCTCCTGATCGGCGCGCTCGTCACCGCGAGCCTCTACGTCACGGGGCTCTTCAAGGTGATCGTCGTCCCGGTCGCGATCGCGCTGCTCCTCACGGTCCTGCTCACGCCCGTCCGCGGCTTCCTCCAGCGACACCTGCGCTTCTCGCGCGGGCTGGCCTCGATCTCGGCGCTCCTCGGCATGCTCGTGGTCGTCGCAGGGCTCGTCACCGTCGCCGGCAGCACGATCGTGAGCGGTATCGCCGAGCTCAAGGACAAGGCGATCGACGGCTTCAACGAGTTCATGAGCTGGTTGGAGTCGGGTCCGTTCGGGCTCGGCGTCGAGCAGATCAACGGGTACCTCAAGGAGCTCGAGGGGTTCATCGCCTCGAGCCAGGACAGCATCGTGTCGGGCGCGCTGGGCGCGGCCACGACGGTCGGTCACGTGGCCGCGGGGGCCGTGATCGCGCTGTTCTGCACGTTCTTCTTCCTGCTCGACGGACGGACCATCTGGTCCTGGTGCGTGGGGCTGTTCCCGGCGCGCTCGCGCGACACGATCCACCAGGCCGGACGCCGCGGCATCGTCACGCTGTCCGCCTACGCCCGCACCCAGATCCTCGTGGCGCTCGTCGATGCGGTCGGTATCGGTGTCGGTGCGGCGTTCTTCGTGCCGTCCCTGGCCCTGCCGCTCGGCATCCTCGTGTTCGTCGGCTCGTTCATCCCGATCGTGGGCGCGGTGGTGACGGGCGCGGTCGCCGTGCTGGTCGTGCTGGTCGCGAACGGGTGGGTCGCGGCGCTCATCATGCTGGGCATCGTGCTCGCGGTCCAGCAGATCGAGAGCCACGCTCTCCAGCCGTTCCTCATGGGGCACGCGGTCTCGCTGCACCCCGTCGCGGTGCTCCTCGTGGTCGCGGCCGGCGGGTTCGCCGCAGGCATCGTCGGCGCGCTGTTCGCGGTGCCGCTCGCTGCCCTGATCAACACCGTGGTCCTGTACTTCAACGGGCACGACAAGTTCCCCGACCTGGGGACCGACGACACCCTCGTCATCCGGGGCGAGCCCGTGCTCCCGGTCATGATCCGTCGCGCCGAGGCCGACCTCGCGGACGACGAGATGGTCCCGGCCTCCTCGACCCCCGCGGGTCGACGGCGTGCCCGCCCCGGGCGCGCGGCGCCGTCGGGCCCTGGGACGAGCACGGGCGAGGACGCGTGACCCTCGCCCGACCCGCCGTGACGCTCGACAGCATCCGCGACGCGGCCCGCATGCTCGACGGCGTCGCCTACCGGACCCCCGTCCAGACGAGCCGCGCGATCAGCCAGGTCGTGGGCGTGCCCGTGCTGCTCAAGTGCGAGAACCTCCAGCGCGCCGGATCGTTCAAGATCCGCGGGGCGTTCATCCGCATGGCCCGGCTCACGGCCGAGGAGAAGGCGCGCGGCGTCGTCGCGGCGAGCGCCGGCAACCACGCCCAGGGCGTCGCGTTCGCGGCGGGGCTGCTCGGCATCCAGGCGGTCGTCTACATGCCCGTCGACGCCGCGCTGCCGAAGGTCGCCGCGACGCGCGAGTACGGGGCCGAGGTGCGCCTGGTCGGCGTCGACGTCGACGAGACGCTCGCGGCGGCCAAGGCCGAGGCCGAGCGCACGGGCGCCGTGTTCATCCACCCGTTCGACCACCCGGACGTGGTCGCGGGCCAGGGCACGCTCGCGCTCGAGATCCTCGAGCAGGTGCCCGACGTCCGTACGGTCGTCATGCCGCTCGGCGGCGGCGGGCTCGTCGCGGGTGTCGCGGCGGCCATGGCCGAGGCCGCGCCCCACGTCAAGGTCGTGGGGGTCCAGGCAGCGCGCGCGGCGGCGTACCCGGGGTCGCTCGCGGCCGGGGTCCCGACGACGTCGCTCGCCCGCTCGACCATGGCCGACGGCATCGCGGTGGGCACCCCGGGCCCCGTGCCGTTCTCGATCGTGTCCGAGCTCGGCTCCGAGGTCCGCACGGTGACCGAGGACGAGCTGTCCCGGGCGCTGCTGATGATCACCGAGCGGGCCAAGCTCGTCGTCGAGCCCGCGGGAGCCGCCGGGGTGGCCGCGCTGCTGGCCGACCCGACCGGGTGGGAAGGCCCGGTCGTGGTGATCCTGTCCGGCGGGAACATCGACCCGCTGGTGCTGCTGCGCGTGCTGCGGCACGGGCTCGCGGCCGCGGGCCGGTACATGCAGATGCAGGTCCTGCTCGACGACCGGCCGGGGGCGCTCGCGCAGATGCTCGACGTCATCGCGGGGGTCGGTGGCTCGATCATGCACATCGACCACGACCGCACCGACGTGCACCTCGCGATCGGTGAGGCGTGGGTGCGCATGCAGGTCGAGACCAAGGGGCAGGAGCACTGCGAGGCGCTCGTCGCGCAGCTGAGGGGCGCGGGGTACCGGGTCCTGGCGGGCTGAGGTGGGCCGCGCTGCTCGTGGGCGCCGGGCTGGACGGGCTGAGGTGAGCTGGCGCCGTGGTGTCGCGGCCCTGCTGCGGGCTGAGGGGGCCTGACTCGCTGAGTCGGGCCGGCGCTCTTGCGCTCGCTGGGGGCTGGGCTGACCTGACGCCGAGATGCGGCCAAGGGGGGTTGAATCGCTGAGACGGCCCCCGTTGGCCGCATCTCGCGGGTGGCGGCCGTGCGCTGGCGCCTGCGCTCTCCGGCGGCGTGGGCGTGGGGCCGGGCCGGCCCCGGAGCCAGGCCCGGAGCCGGGGCCGGGGCCGGTCAGCGTCGAGCGACGACGACACGGGCGCTCACCGGGGTGTCGGGAGCGTCGGCGAGCCGGCGGAGGTCCACGCCCTGGTCCTCGAACGCGGTGATCAGCCGCCCGCAGGTCACTTCCCACGCCGTGAGCACGTCTTGCGAGTAGAGGACGATCACCCGCCAGCCGAGCCGCTCCATGTTCTCGCGCCGGGCGACGTCGCTGCTCATCTGATGCTGGGACGAGTAGTGGTGTGCGCCGTCGTACTCGATCGCGATGCGCGCCTGCGGCCAGCACATGTCGGGACGCGCGACCCACTGGTCCTCGGCGAGCAGGTCTGCCCCGACCACCGGGCACGGGAAGCCTGATGCGACCAGCTGGAGCCGGACCCGCGTCTCCATCGGGGAGTCGACGAACGACCGGGCAGCGGCGAGCGCAGTCCGCAGGGTCTGCCGCCCTCGGCCCCTCACGAACCAGGACAGTGCGCTCTCCAGCTGGAGGCGCGTGGTGGCCGGGTGGCGCAGACCGAGGACCGCGTCGGTCAGGACGACGAGGTCCTCGACTGTCAGGAGGGTCCCTGTGCCGGTACCCGTCATGCTCCCGAGGTCGAGCCACGTACGTGCCGGGACGGTCACGGGAAGCTGTCGCTGTCGGAAGGAATGCCGGGCGATCGCCCCGGAGTGCCCGACGATCAGCGCCGCCTCGCGCGGTCGTAGCCCAGCGCGGCTGGAGACGTGCAACCTCTCGAGCGGTCGATGGTGCGCGGGCAGAGGCAGTCCCAGGAGAGCGGCCGCCGTGAGGTGCGAGAACGTGTCCCCGTCCCGGAAGGTCAGCGCGACGGCTCGGCAGAGTGCTTCGAGGTCGTCGGCGGAACTGGCCGCCATGCGTACCCCGCGCACCGGCGCGTGCAGCGCGGGGTGGCGAAGCTGGTCGCGCGTGCACCCGGCCGCGTAGGCGTCGGCCACGAGGAACGGGGTGGGCGGGAGCGGGACGAGGGCAGACGGCACGGGGAGAGGCTCGCAGATCCGGGCGTCCTCGTGGGGCCGGTCGTGGTTCCTGTGGATGACGGGCCAGGCCGCGAGGGGTGGCCAGGGCCCGTCCCTGGGATCGAGATGCGGCCAACGGGGGTCGAACTGCCGAGATGACCCCCGCTAGCCGCATCTCGCTGGGCGCCCCGGACGCACGCCGCGAGCCGCGCCCCATGCCCCGGACGCACGACGGCCCGGGAACCGTTGCGGTTCCCGGGCCGTCAGGGGTGCGTCGAGCCTGCTCCGGCCGGAGCGGCGACGCCGGTGTGCAGCGAGGTCAGGCCTCGAACGGCTTGGCGGCGAGGATCTCGACCGCGATCTCGTTCCCGTTGGGAGCCGTGTAGGAGACCTTGTCGCCGATCGAGGTGCCGTTGATCGCGGCGCCCATCGGGGACGTGGGGGAGTAGACCCGGATGTCCGTGCCGCCGGCGATCTCGCGCGAGCCGAGCAGGAAGGACATCTCCTCGCCGGCCACGTTCGCGGTCACGACCATGCCGGGCTCGACCTTGCCGTCGTCCGGGGGCGTGCCGATCTGCACGTTGCGCAGCTTCGCGGTGAGTTCGCGGATGCGCGCCTCGTTCTTGGCCTGCTCCTCGCGGGCGGCGTGGTATCCGCCGTTCTCCTTGAGGTCGCCCTCGTCGCGGGCGGCGGCGATGCGCTCGGCGATGTCGGTGCGGCCAGCACCGGACAGGTGAGCCAACTCGGCCTGAAGCCTGTCGTGTGCCTCCTGGGTCAGCCAGGTGACGCTGGTCTCGGTCACGGTTCGCTCCTTCCTTTCCTTGCGTTCCGGCGGCCGTCGTCTGTAGACGTGGCCGCACAGGGGGGAGGCAGTGGGTGCGGGTGAGAGCGACTCCGCTGCCTGCCCGTGGTGGTGGCACCGACCGGTGGCCGGTGCCGCGTGGCGGGTTTCGCTGGTCCTGAAGCTTCTGGGGCAGCGTGAATCCCTCAGGATACCAAATGTCCGCTGCATCACACCGTTCTCTGCCCCCGCAGACCTCCGTGGTCTGCCCCGCGACCCGTCGTGGGACGCCTCCGAACCGTTGCGGGCGGCACCGCCCGCGGTCCCATCCTTGCACTGCTCACGGAGCGGCCGCCAGGAGCTCGTGCAGCCGGCTCTTGGCGCCGTGCCCAGCACGCGGTCGCAGTCTCTACGCCGGACGCCGGGCCACGTCGACCACCCCTGGTCTCACCCCGACGTAGGGCCCACAGCGCACCTGGCGTCAGGGCAGCGCGACGCAGCTCTCGACGATCCCGGTCGTGGCGAGCTCGGACGTGGCCACGCTCACGGTGTACCGGCCTTCGAGCTTGTCGCTCGGGCCGACGACCACCTTGACGGTCCCGACCTGGGCGTAGCTGTCGGCGAGCGCGTCGATCGTGCACTCGGCCTGCGTGCCGGGCTTCATGGAGACCTGGAACGTCACGTCGATCTGCTCGGAGCTGACGACCTTGAAGCCGAAGTCGTCGTAGCGCACGGGCGTGGCGGCCTGCCCCAGGCCGATCCAGACCGTGACGGCGATCCCGACGAGCGCGGCGGCGACGATGCCCGCGATCGCCAGGCGGCGTCGCAGGGGCGTGGGCTCGGGCCCGTAGCGTCCTGCCGGGGGCCGGGGGCCCTCGCTGCGCGGCACGAGGCCGATCGGGTTCTCGTCCTCGTCGAGGGCGTCTGGCCCGGGGTTCGGGGAAGTTCCCAGCGGGGGCGTGCTGTTCGTCATGGTCGATCGACGTCCAAGGGTTGGGTGGACTACCTGCTCGTGAGTCATCATTGTCTCTGAACTTCTTCACCGCGAAGTACCCCCAGGAGGACCTGTGACCGAATCGACGGCGCGCCAGACCGCAGGATCGGCGCCCGGGACGGTCGACCGCGCACCGCTGCGCCTCATGGCCGTCCACGCGCACCCCGACGACGAGTCGAGCAAGGGGGCTGCGACGTCGGCCCGCTACGCCGCCGAGGGCGTCGAGGTCCTCGTCGTGAGCTGCACGGGCGGCGAGCGCGGCGACGTGCTCAACCCGAGCTTCGGCGAGCTCCCCGCGACCGCGGAGGGCATGGCCGAGCTGCGGCGTGCGGAGATGGCCGCAGCGGCCAAGGCGCTCGGCGTGAGCCACCGCTGGCTGGGCTTCGTCGACTCGGGGCTGCCCGAGGGCGACCCGTTGCCCCCGCTGCCCGAGGGCTGCTTCGCGCTCGTGCCGCTCGACGAGGCTGCGGCGCCGCTCGTCGAGCTGGTCCGCGAGTTCCGCCCGCACGTCATCACGACGTACGACCCGAGCGGCGGCTACCCGCACCCGGACCACATCATGTGCCACAAGGTCGCGTTCGAGGCGTTCCACGCAGCAGGCGACCCGGAGCGCTACCAGGTCGAGGGAGGGGCGCCCGCGTGGGAGCCCGCCAAGCTGTACTACAACCACGACTTCTCGATGAACCGCATCCGCACGATCCACGAGGCCGTGGTGGACGCAGGGCTCGAGTCGCCCTTCAGCGACTGGGTCGAGTCGCGGGCCGCCCGCGAGATCCCCGAGCGTGAGGTCACGACGCGCGTCGAGGTCGCCCCGTACTTCCCGCAGCGCGACGCGGCGCTCATCGCGCACGCGACGCAGATCGACCCCGAGGGCTTCTTCTTCGCGATCCCGCGGGACCTCGAGGCCGACGTGTGGCCCTTCGAGGAGTTCGAGCTCGCCGAGTCGCGCGTCCCCACCACGCTTCCGGAGGACGACCTGTTCGCCGGCATCCGCACCGAGGAAGGTCTCGTATGAGCCCGACGCCGCAGCTCGCGGTCGATCTTTCGTCCCACCTGGCCGGAGGCCCCGGTTGGGCGGCGGGGGTGACTGCCGAGACGACGCCGTCTCCCGCGCCGACGACCGACGAGCTCCGTCCGGGGCTCGAGCCGACCGACGTGTCGCCCGGCCTCCCGGGCTTCCTCACGATCTTCGCGGTGGCCCTCGCGTGCGTGGTCCTGTTCCTCTCGCTGACCAAGCAGCTGCGCAAGGTCCGCTACGACGAGCGCGGCGCCGGGGCTGCGTCATCGGGCGGGGCCGCAGCGACGGGAACGGCCGGCACGGCCGCTGACCCGGACCGTCGGGACGGCCTGTCGGACGCCGGCTCCAGCCGCGACGACGCGGGATCGAGCGACTCCGGGAGCAGCAGCGACTCGGGATCGAGCGGCGGCGACTCCGGCGGCGGCGGCGACTGACATGACGCAGACGCCGCACGGTCCGGTCCGGGTCACGATCGCCCAGATCGAGGTCTCGAACGACCATGCGGCGAACCTGCTGGTGGTGCGCTCGGCGTTCGCCGAGGCAGAACGGTTGCACGCCGATCTCCTGGTGCTCCCCGAGTACGCCTCGGGGTTCGACCCTCGGGGTGTGGGGATCGAGCACGCCGAGCCTCTCGACGGCCCGTTCGTCACGACGCTCCAGCGTTGGGCGAGCGAGACCGGGGTCGCGGTGATCGCGGGCACGACGATCCCGGGCTCCCTGTCACCGCTGGGTGGCTCGGACGAGCAGGGCGGTGGGCCCACCTCGCGCGGCTCGACGTCCTCCGACGGCGCAGCCTCGCAGGAGGGCTCGGGCGGCGCACCGGTGAGCACCCCGGCCGCAGCGGCACCTGACCGCCCCACCCGAGCCGTCAACGCGGTCGTCGCGATCGACGCGCACGGTCGGCTGTCGGGCGTCTACCGCAAGGTGCACCTGTACGACGCGTTCGGGCACCGCGAGTCGGACCGCCTGGAGCCGGGACCTGCCGACGCGCCGCCGACGGTCCTCACGGTCGGCGGCCTGACGTTCGGCGTCATGACCTGCTACGACCTGCGCTTCCCCGAGGCGGCCCGTCGCCTGGTCGACGCGGGCGCAGACGTCCTGGTGGTCCCGGCCGCATGGGCCGCGGGCGATCTCAAGGCCGATCACTGGCGCACCCTGGCCCGCGCCCGGGCGATCGAGAACACGTCGGTCGTGCTCGCCGTCGGGCAGGCCGGGAAGGGCGTGACTGGACGGTCGCTGCTCGTGGGACCCGATGGTCAGGTGGGGCTCGAGCTCGACGAGCGAGCGGGCCTGCGTACCGCCGACATCGACCCCGAGGCCCTGGCCGGGGTGCGCCGGACGAACCCGTCTCTCACGAACCGGCGCTACGCCGTCGTGCCGGTGCCCGGCCCTGCAAACGAGCCGCACCCGACGCGGTGAACGCGGCGCCGCCGTCGATCGACTTGATCGGCGGCGGACACCCCGCACCCGGCGTCCCGAGATCTACCCCTAGGACATGTCTCCTGATGGGGTCTTCGGCGTGGGCAAGCTGTTGAGGTTGTCGACGAATCGCTCGGTTGCTTCCTTGCCGATCACCTCGTTGAGTGGCTCGGCGAACCACTTGAGCCAGATCGCATCGACCTGCGCGTTCGTGATGACGCCGTCGTTGATCAGCCGCTGAGCGATGGGCTTCGCCTCGAGGTCGTACTCGTCTTGTGGCGCGCCGTCGGGTTGTCCAGGGGTGAGGCCGTACGGGTCCAGTTCGTTGAGCAGTTCGAGGACGTTCTTGATCGTGCTTCTCCACACCTGCATGTCTTCGCGCATCCTCACATGATGCGGCAGGTGCGTCGGCTCGGCCGCGAAGCCAGGTGATCGTCAGCCCACCCCGGGAGCGGCCGAAGGCAGGACCCGCGGGCCCACTGCGGACGAGGGCGTCAGCGCGATTCTTGTGAGTGGGCGTCGCCCCCGGTGTCCTTCTCTGGGCGGCTAGGCGTTGAGCGCGGCGATCATGATCGCCGCGTAGTGGCACCCGAAGCCCACGACCGTCAGGACGTGGAAGATCTCGTGGAACCCGAACCACCGGGGGCTCGGGTTGGGGCGCTTGAGGCCGTAGACCACGGCGCCCAGCGTGTAGGCGAGCCCGCCGATCGCGACGAGCCACACGATCGCGGGGCCACCTGGCGTGGTCCAGAACTGCGGCATGTAGCCGACCGCGACCCAGCCGAGCGCGACATAGATCGGGACGTAGACCCACCGCGGTGCGCCGAGCCAGATGATGCGCGCCGCGAGCCCGAGCAGCGCCCCGGACCACACGATGATCAGCAGGACCGTCGCGGTCTGCTTCGGCAGGAGCAGCACCGCGAGCGGCGTGTACGTGCCCGCGATGATGAGGAAGATGTTCGAGTGGTCGGCTCGGCGCAGGATCCCCGCGACCCGGGGGGACCAGGTCCCACGGTGGTAGACGGCGCTCGTGCCGAACAGCAGGCAGGCGCTCAGGCCGAAGATCGCGCACGCGACCTTGCCCGCGACCGGGGGAGCGAGGACCACCAGGACGATGCTCGCGACGAGGGCCACAGGGAAGGTGCCGGCATGGATCCAGCCGCGCAGCCGGGGCTTGACCGCATCGAGAGCGTCGGCGGCCTTCTCGCCGATGCTCGACAGGGCTTCGCCTGTCGACGCCAGCGTGTTCTCGACGGCGTCGCCTGCGGACGGGCGCTCGGAGGGTCGTGCCACGGAGAGACTCCTACTCGTTCTGCGTCGGGCCAGGGAGCGGGGTGTCCCTGACCCGGGGGACTGCACGTGAGTCGACGTGAACGGCTCAGGAAACAACCTACGCCATCGTAAGTTACGTCACCGTAGGTAGCAGCCGCGGACTGTGAAGATCCTGCGCAAAGGCGCACCGTAGCGCGGGCGTCTGGACATTTCGACTGTTGCCTCCGGTACCGTTTGGCGGGCGACCTGCTCGATCGTGACCTGCGGCCGCGCGGCTCGTGCCCCTCGTGCTCGTCGCGGGAGCGCCCCGGCCGCGTCGGCCCCCGTCGCTCCACTCCCTTCATACCGCTAAGGACCTCACGTGCGCATGCCCCACCTGCTCTACGGGCTGTACGAGCGACGACTGGCGACCTCGCTGCCGCGCGAGGCGATGCCCCGGCACGTCGGAGTGATCCTCGACGGCAACCGGCGCTGGGCCAAGTCGTTCGGCGAGACCGCCGCGACAGGCCACCGGCGCGGCGCCGACAAGATCGCCGAGTTCCTCACCTGGAGCGAGGACCTCGGCATCGAGGTCGTCACGCTCTGGATGCTGTCCACGGACAACCTCTCGCGCTCGCACGAGGAGCTCAGTGCGCTGCTCGACATCATCGAGGACGCCGTGCGCGACCTCGCCGAGACCGGCCGCTGGCGCCTGCGCGTCATGGGCCGCCTCGACCTGCTCCCCGAGCGTCTCGCGACGGCGCTGCGTGACGCCGAGGAGCGCACCGCGGGGGTCGACGGCCTCCAGGTCAACGTCGCGATCGGCTACGGCGGTCGCCACGAGATCGCGGACGCCGTCCGGTCCTACCTGCGGGAGCAGGCCGACCGCGGCGCGTCCCTCGAGGACCTGGCGGAGAATCTCGACGTCGAGCACATCGAGGAGCACCTCTACACCAAGGGGCAGCCGGACCCCGAGCTCGTGATCCGCACCTCGGGCGAGCAGCGGCTCGGCGGGTTCCTGCTGTGGCAGAGCGCGCACGCCGAGTTCTACTTCTGCGAGGCGTACTGGCCCAGCTTCCGCCGGGTCGACTACCTGCGTGCCCTGCGGTCGTACTCGCAGCGCGAGCGCCGGCTCGGCAGGTAGGCCTCCGGGGCGGAGCGCCCGCCCGTGCCGTCCTGACGGTCCGGAATACACCTCTCGCCCCGCCGGTTGTACCGCTCGAGTTCATACGAACGCATCTACCCGGGTGACGTGCGCCGACGAGGCGAGCGGCGCCGTCGGGCCGGTGCACCCCGCAGGATCGAGAGACGCATGCCAAGCCCCACCACCGCCCTCCCCGCCGTCCACGACCGAGCCACCACGCGCGAGGCCGCCGAGACCTGGGAGTCGCTCTTCCGCACCCAGGTCGCCCTCATGCGCCGCTTCCAGGCCGACGACATCTGGGAGGAGCTCACCATGCGCGAGTACGACGTGCTCTTCACGCTCTCCACGTGCCCCCAGGGCGGGACCCGGCTGCGCGACCTCAACGAGTTCGTCCTCATCAGCCAGCCCTCGCTGAGCCGCATGGCAGAGCGCCTCGAGCAGCGCGGCCTCGTGGAACGCGTCCCCGCGCCCGACGACGCACGCGGCACGATCGTCCGGCTCACCCCGGAGGGCGCGCGGCTCCAGAAGGAGATCGGGCGCAGGCACGTCCGCACGATCAGCGCCTACGTGGGCGGGGCCCTCGACGCCGACGAGCTCGCGACCCTCAAGGGACTGCTCGACAAGCTCCGGGGTGCACAGGAGCACCTGCCCGCGCGCGAGGGGAGCGAGGCGTGAGCGCGGGCCCCCAGGAGGGGAGCGCCGCGGAGCCGACCGAGGCCCGGACGCTGAGCGTCGTCGCCGTCACGGGCGGGGTGAGCTTCCCCTCGACCACGCGCGCGCTGACCGACCTGCTGCTCGACAAGACCGTCGCCCGCCTCACGGCCGCGGGGGTCGCGGTCGACGCCCGGACCGTCGAGATCCGCGAGCACGCGCAGGACGTCGCGACCGCGACCGTCGTGGGCATGCGCAGCGAGGAGCTCGAGCTCGCGCTCAAGACCGTCGAGCAGGCCGACCTTCTGGTCGTCGCCTCGCCCGTGTTCCGCGGCTCCTACTCCGGGATCTTCAAGTCCTTCTTCGACCTCGTCGACTCGCTCGCGATGGTCGACAAGCCCGTGCTGCTCGCGGCCACGGGCGGCACGGCCCGTCACACCCTCGTGATCGACCAGGCGCTGCGCCCCCTCTTCTCCTTCATGGGCGACCTGATCGTGCCCACGGGCGTGTTCGCGTCCAAGGAGGACTGGACGATCGAGCTCTTCCCCATGCCGTGGCTCGACGAGCGCGCCGAGCGCGCCGTGGGTCAGCTCGTGCGGTTCGCGGACCTGCCTGCCGCGCAGTGACGGCCTGACCGGGCCGCGGCGCCCGCAGGCGTCCCACGGCCCGGCCGGACATTTACCCCATCTGTCCCCGCACGGCCTCTCACCGTTCACCGTCGCGCCACCTCGACCCGCTTGGCTCTCAGGTGCCGGCCGGAACTCGACTCCGGACCGGACCAGACCTCGACAGGGAAGAGACCATGACTTCACGTGTACCGATGAAGTGGCTGCGGATCGCCGGGACCGGCGTCCTCGCTGCTGGTATCGCGATCTCCTCGACCACGCCGGCGCTCGCCGCGCCGTCCGCAGACCCCGGGGCGCCCGGACCGAAGAACATCATCCACCTCATCGGTGACGGGATGGGGTTCAACCAGGTCGACCTCGGCAGCCAGTTCGAGCACGGCCGCACGGCCTACCAGACCACCGTGAAGCCCGGCGGCGTCTCGACCCCGGTCCCCGGCCAGGCCGGCACGCAGGTGTACCAGGAGTTCCCGGTCGCCCTCGCGATGTCCACGTACCAGTTCGGCAACACGTACGACCCGGTCCAGAACTGGAGCAGCTTCTCCGCGCCGCTCAAGAACTCGACCGACTCCGCGGCCGCCGCCACGACGCTCGCGACGGGCGTCAAGACGCTCAACAACGTGATCGGCCAGGACGAGAACCACGAGGACCTCAAGACGGTCGCCGAGCGCGCGCTCGAGCTGGGCAAGGCCACGGGAGTCGTCACCTCGGTGCCGTGGACCCACGCGACGCCCGCGTCCTACCTGGCGCACAACGAGCACCGCAACAACTACCACGACATCGCCGCCGACATGATGGACTCGGGCGCGAACGTGATCTTCGGCGCGGGCAACCCCTGGTACGACGACAACGGCGACAAGCGCGCCAACCCCAGCTACAGCTACATCGGCGAGACCGAGTGGAACAAGCTGGTCGACGGCCAGTCGGCGTTCGACCTGGTCGAGTCCAAGGACGACTTCCTCGCTCTCGCCGACGGCGACACGCCCACGCACGTCCTGGGCACCGCGCAGGTCGCGGGCACGCTCCAGGCCGACCGCACGGCGCTGAAGTCGGGCGACGTGCCGTTCACCGCCCCGCAGAACGACAACGTGCCCTCGCTCCCGCAGATGACGGACGCCGCGCTCAACGTGCTGTCCAACGCCTCGGACGAGGGCTTCTTCGTGATGATCGAGGGCGGCGCGATCGACTGGGCCTCGCACGACAACAACACCGCAGGAGCGGTCGAGGAGCAGGTCGACTTCAACCGGACCATCGAGACGGTCGTGGACTGGGTCGAGGAGAACTCGAGCTGGGACGAGACCCTCGTGGTCATCACGGCGGACCACGAGTGCGGCTACCTCTCGGGCCCCGCGGCGAACCCCGCCTGGACCCCGGTCCAGGGCGCGCAGGGCGAGGCGCCCCAGGTCAGCTGGAACAGCGGCGGCCACACCAACCACCTCGTGCCCGTGTTCGCCAAGGGCCCGGGCTCGGAGCTGCTCGCGGCGGCCGCGACGGGCACCGACCCGGTGCGTGGCGCCTACCTCGACAACGCCGACGTCGGCCGCGTCTCCAACGCCCTGTGGGCCGCGAACGACACCGACGGCATCCCGCTCCTCGCGACCGTCCCCGAGGCCGGTGAGGTCGGCGGCAAGCTCACGCTGTCCGTCGCGGACTTCGGTGCGGGCGTGGCGCTCACGGGCGGCGAGAACGTGGGCGACCGCCTGCGCTTCGCGGGCACGCTCCCCGAGGTCTCGGTGACGGACTCGCGCGCGACCGCCACGGTCGGCACGGGCGGCTGGACCGTCTCGGGCCAGTCGGGCGACCTGTCCTCGGGCCCGCGCACGCTGCGCGCCCAGAACCTCGGCTGGACCCCCGGCCTGGTCTCGGCCAAGGACGGCGTGATCGCGGGCTCGCCCGTGGCCTCGCTCCTGGGCGGCGGCACGGGCCTCGCGGCCCCGGCCACGCTCGCGACCGCGACCTCGGACAGCCGCCTGGGCACCACGACGGTCTCGGCCGACCTGGCGCTCGAGGTCCCCGTGGACACCCGCGAGGGCGACTACGCGGGCACCCTGACGGTCTCGCTGTTCCCGGTCGACTGACCGTCGTCACCTGACGGAGCCGTCGGGTCCCGGGTGCGCTGCGGCGCGCCGGGGGCCCGGCGGCCTCTTCGGGTTCCGCTCGTCGGTCTCGACGACGTCACGCACCGTGCGTCGTCGGGTGACCGCGGGCCGCGCCCGTCCTCCTGCCCGACGGCGCCACGCCCGTCCCGCCCGCGGGTCGCGCTGGGCGCGGGGCCACGACTCTTCCCGCTCGGAGCTCCTCGATGAACGTCACCCCCCGCCTCACGGCTCGTCCGCGCCGCCTCACGGCTCGTCCGGCAGGCCCGGTCCGCCTGCCCGCCCCGGCGCGCGTGGCCAGGACGGCCGGCGCCGCAGCCCTCGTGGGCGCCCTGCTGACGGGCGCGCTCGCGGCGCCCGCCGGTGCGCTGGTCCTCCCCGCGCTCACCCCCGGTTCCCACGCAGCGACCGGAACCGTCGCCGGGACGGGTGCGGCGCCGTCGGGCACGGCGACCTCGACCGTGGACGGCGCAGCGACCGCTGACAGCGCCGCCGCCCCGGCTAGCGACGAGCCGCCCGCCGCGCGCACGACCTGGGCCGTCGAGCCCGCGACCGCCGAGGGGCCCGACGGACGCGTGTCCTACCGCGTGACGGTCGACCCGGGTGGCCAGGCCGTCGAGCACGTCACCGTGACCAACTTCAGCGACCACCCCGCGACGTTCGACGTGTACGCGAGCGACGGCGTCGTGACCGCGGACGGGCAGTTCGACCTGCTGTCGGCAGGCACCGCGCCGAGCGACGGCGGCTCGTGGATCACGCTCGGCGAGGGCGAGACGGCGGGACCGAGCCAGCGCGTCGAGATCGCGGCCGAGTCGTCGGCGACCATCCCGTTCACGGTCGCGGTGCCCGCCGACGCGACCCCGGGCGACCACCCGGCCGGGGTCGTCGCCGCGCTGGCCCGCGCCGAGGGGGACGGGTCGAGCGTCACGTTCGACACCCGTGTGGGCGCGCGCCTGCACCTGCGCGTCGCGGGCGACCTCGCCCCGGCGCTCGCTCTCACCGACGTCCGCGCGACGTACGAGCCGAGCTGGAACCCGTTCGCGCCCGGCTCGGTGCGCGTCGAGTACTCGGTCGCGAACGAGGGCAACGTGCGCCTGGGCGCCGACACGCAGGCTGCGGTCGCGGGCCTGTTCGGCTGGAACGCGCGCGAGGTCGTGGCCCCCGCGCAGCGCGAGGTCCTGCCCGGGCAGGACGCGGGCGGGGCCGTCGTGATCGACGGCGTCTGGCCGCTCGGCAAGGTCTCGGGGGACCTGACGACGACCCCGCTCGTCGTGGGCGACGACGTCGTCGAGGTCACGCTCACGCCCACCGCGGCGACCTACGGCGCGTGGGCGCTGCCGTGGGTCCAGCTGGGGTCGCTGCTCGTGCTCGTCGGGGTCGTGCTCGCGGCGGTGCGCGCACGTCGCCGGCGCGAGGCGCGCACGCAGGCACGGATCGATGCCGCGGTCGCGGCCCGGGCCGCCCAGCGCGCCTGAGGGAGCGTGGCTACGATCGGGACGTGCCTTCGACGACGAACACCGACGCCTCCCGGACCCTCGACCCACCCGGCGGAGCGCGACCGTTGCGGGTCGTGATCGCGCCCGACTCCTTCAAGGGGTCGGCGACCGCGGACGCGGTCGCGCGGCACATCGCGGACGGGGTCCTGGCAGCCGCACCCGACGCCCTCCTCACGCTCCTGCCCATGGCCGACGGCGGGGAGGGCACGCTCGACGCGCTCCTCGCGGTCTGGGGCGTGCCGGCACGTGAGCTCGTCACGGTCGACGCGATCGGCCGGCCGCACACGGCCCGCTACGGGGTCTCGGCCGACGGCCGGGTCGGTGTGGTCGAGCTCGCCGCCGCGAGCGGCCTGCCCGACGTGAGCGACGTCGCCCTCCAGCCCCTGCACGCGCACACGCGCGGCACGGGCGCGGTCGCCGCCGCAGTCCTGGACGCGGGTGTCGAGGAGGTCCTCGTGTGCCTCGGCGGGTCGGCCTCGACAGACGGCGGGGCGGGTCTCCTCACGGGCCTCGGGGCGCGGCTGGTCGCGCACGAGCCGGCGACGGTCCCGTCCTCGACGGACGGGGAGCTCGCGGGCAGGGTCGTGCCCGACGGCGGCGAGGGGCTCGCGCGCGTCGTGGGCCTCGACCTCGGCGGGCTGCACCCGCGCGCCCGTGAGGTGCGCTGGCGCGTGGCGGTCGACGTGACGAACCCGCTCGTGGGCGAGCGCGGAGCGGCGGCGGTGTTCGGCCCGCAGAAGGGCGCGAGCGGGTCGGACGTCGCGTTCCTCGACGCGGCCCTCGTGCGCTGGGCCGACCTGCTCGAGCGCGAGACCGGGGTGCGCACGCACGAGCTCTCGGGGGCTGGGGCCGCGGGCGGGGTGCCCGCGGCCCTCGTCGCGGTCCTGGGTGCCGAGCTCGAGCACGGCGCAACGCTGGTCGCGCAGAGCATCGGGCTGCCCGCGGCCGTCGCGGACGCGGACCTGGTGCTCACGGGCGAGGGCTCGTTCGACTCGCAGTCGGTCAACGGCAAGGTCGCGGACGCGATCGGCACGCTCGCCGCGGCGGCCCCCGGGAGGCCTCCGGTGGTGGTGCTCGCGGGGCAGGTCCTGCTGCCCGCCCAGCGGACCCGGGCCGCAGGAATCGCGGCCGCGTTCTCGATCGCACCGGGGCCGATCGACCTCGACGAGCTCGTGGGGCGCACGGGGAGCAGGTTGGCCGAGCTCGCGGCGTCGGTCACGAGCCTGTACCTGGGGTCCGTGCGCCGCTGATCCCGGGACCCGCCGAGTGCATGATCCTGCAGCGACACACCCGGCGAGTCGCCGCAGGATCATGCACTCAGCGCTTCGGCCAGTGCCACAGCGGCTCGTCGAGCGGACCCTCGCGGCCCGCGACGGTCGTCTCCCCGAGCTCCTTGACGAGCTCGACGTGCGCGAGCCCGGGCAGTCCGCGCGCCCCAGCGTGACCGGTCCGGGGCGCGCGGCCTCCCGGTGCCGACAGCGCCGACGTCCCCGACGCGCGCGAGCCGTCCGCCGCCTCCTCCATGGCCCGCACGAGTGCCCCCGAGTGGGTCACCACCACGACCTGCGTGCGCTGCGCGGCCCCCGCGATCAACGACCCCAGCGCGGGCAGCAGGTCGGGGTGCAGGCTGGTCTCGGGCTCGTTGAGCACGAGCAGCTCAGGGGGGCGGGGCGTGAGCAGCGCGGCGACCCACAGCAGGTAGCGCAGCGTGCCGTCGGACAGCTCGGCACTGCCCAGGGGACGCAGCAGGCCGTGCTGGCGCAGCTCGAGCGAGAACCTGCCGTCGTCCGCCGCGCGGACCCGCACGGTCGACCCCGGGAACGCGTCCTCGACCGCGGAGTCCAGCTCGTCGGCCAGCCCCAGCTCGCGGATCGTCTCGAGCGCTGCGGCGAGGTCGGCGCCGTCGTGCGCCAGGACGGGGGTCCGGGTGCCGACGTGCGCGCCGCGGGCCGGAGCCAGGGCGTCGGTGCGGAACTGGTCGTAGAAGCGCCAGGACCGCAGGCGCTCGCGCACGAGCACGAGCTCGGGTGCGCCCACGGGGTCCACGACCTCCGAGAGCATGCTGTCGAACGACCGTAGGCGCCGACCCGACACCTGCCACGACCCGTCCTCGTCGCGCAGCCGGACCGACGGGCCGTGTCGGTCGGCGACCAGCGTCGCGGGTCGCAGCACGGGGCCCGACCACACGACCTCGGTCTTGATCTCCGGGTCCAGGCCGAACGACTCGCCACCGTCCTGCGGCAGCCCCAGGTCGATCGCGTACCCGTACGCGCCCGCGAGGGGTGGACCTGCGGGGGTGGCGCCGTCGGGCAGGAGGTCCGGGCCGCTCGCGAAGCCCAGGCGCAGCGCGACCGGTCCGTTGCGGACCGTGCCCTGCACGGGGTGCACGCCCGCGCGCACCGAGCGGCCGATCACCTCCGGCCCGGCCCACAGCGTCGAGGGCAGCCCGCCCTCGCGGGCCAGCGCCCCGACCGCGCCGCCCAGCGCGCACTCGGCGAGCAGGCGCAGCGAGCGGTACAGGCTCGACTTGCCCGCGCCGTTGGCACCCGTCACGACCGTGAGCCGGCCGAGCGGCAGGACGAGGTGCCGCAGCGAGCGGTAGCCCTCGATGGCGAGCGTCTCGATCATCCCGCCAGGCTAGGCGCGGCCACCCACGGCGCGCGTTCCGCCGAGTGCATGATTCGGCTGCGACACGCCCGGCGAGTCGCAGCCGAACCACGCACCCAGCGGCGAAGGGGTCAGTCCGTGATCGCGAACGCGTCGATCTCGACCAGCATCTCCTCGCGGGGCAGGCCCGTGAAGACCGTGGTGCGGGCGGGCAGCACGCCGCCCGGGCAGTTGGCCTCGACGAACGCGCCGTACGCGTCGTTCATGATCGGGAAGTCCTCGCGCTTGGTGAGGTACACGCGCAGCATCACGACGTCGTCGAACGTGGCGCCCGCGCCCTCGACGATGGCCTTGACGTTCTCCAGGGTCCGCGTGGTCTGCGCGGCGACGTCGCCGGGGAACAGGTACTCGCTCGTCGCGGGGTCGACCGGCCCCTGACCCGAGACCTGGACGAACGGGCCCTTGCGCACGCCCTGGTGGAACGTGTGGGCCGGTGCCGGTGCGTGCGGGGTGCTGATCGGGGACTTGGCGGTGCTCATCGTGCCTCTTTCTCTCGGGTTTCTCTCGGGATGTCGCGGGTGATGCTGGGTGGTCCGGGACGGGCAGCGTCAGAACTCGGTGCCGACGAGGTCGATCACCTGGTCGTCGTCGCCCACCACGGCCGCCACGCGCCACGTGGAGAACAGCGTGCACGGGTGCGAGATCCCGAACCCGACGACGTCGCCGGGCCGGATCTGCGTCGTGGCCGGGGCGCTGCCCGCGGGCGTGGGATCGACCGTGAGGTACAGGTGCTGGTCGTTGAGGCCCGTGACGCGGGCCCCCGCGAGGTCGTGCGCGGGGCGTAGGTCGCCGTTCTCGTCGAGCGTGCGCAGCCACAGGGCCGTGGGCAGGTCGATGTCGTACGACACGTCGCGTCGCCCCACACCGCACAGGACGAGCCCCGGCTCGGGGACCGAGAGCACCTGGCCCCACACGACCGCGGCCGCGTGCATGGGCTCGCCGCCCGGGATGCGGTCCCACGGGTCCATGCGGGCGCAGAACCCGTGGTCGTGCGTGAGGTAGGCGCCCGAGCGCACGACCACGCGGACGTCGCGGGTGGTCCCGCCCCCGTCGGCGCCGCCGCCACCGTCCACCCCGTCGCCCGCGACCGTGAGCGGCCCGGGCAGCTCGGCGAGCACGACGTCGAGGAACGAGCTGCCGCCCGCGGTCACGACCACGGGCTCGTCGTCGGGGACCAGGCCCTCGCGCACGAACGCCGCCGCGACGTCGCGCAGACCGCGGCAGTAGGCCGTGACCTTGGCCAGCTCCTCGGGCGTGGTGCCGCCCGCGGCCGACCCCTCGTACCCGGCGACCCCGGGCACGCGCAGTCCCGCGGCACGCACGGCCCGCGCGAGACCCAGCGCGTCGGCCGTGCTGCGCACGCCCGTCCGGCCGCCGGGGACGCCGACCTCGACGAGCACGCCGAGGCCTGCGACGACCTGGGGCGAGGCGCCCGCGAAGCCGCGCGAGAGCAGCCCGACGCCCTCGATCGAGTCGACGTAGACCCACACCTCGAACGGGGTGCCGCCCGGGGCGACCGAGGCCTCGAGCTCGCGGCGCAGCCACGCGATCTCGCGCGGATCCATGAGCTCGTTCGCGAGGAACACGCGCTCGACGCCCCACGTGCGCACCACGCGGAGCTGCGCCGGGTTCGCGACGGTCGCGCCCCAGGCCCCGGCGCGCGCCTGGCGGGCGTAGAGCCCGCGGGACATCGCGGTCTTGACGTGCGGTGCGTGCTCGACGCCGTGCTCGGCGCACAGCCGCGCCATGAGCGAGACGTTGTGGTCGAGGGCCGCGTCGTCGAGCGTCAGCAGCGGCCAGGAGAAGGCGTCGTCGGTGATGCGGGGGGAGTCCGCGAGGACTTCCGCGACGGTCCGCTCGGCGTCGAGCCGCAGGCCCTTGGTCGCGGGCCCGACGACGGCGCTCGGGTCCGCGGGGACGGTCTCGCGGGCGGACGGCTGGGTGGGGTGGGCAGCCTGGGTGGGGTCGGTCATGCGTTCCTCCCGGTGGGTTCGTAGCCGCAGCGCACGGAGCCCATCCCGGCGGAGACCGCGCGGGCGGCCTGCACGACGAGCGGGCCCAGCTCGCGCACCCGCGCGGGCGGCATGTGCGAGGCGAGGGCGGAGACGGAGAGCGCGCCGATCGCGGTCTCCGTGTGGTCGACGACGGCGGCCGCGACGCAGCGCACCTCGGCCTCGTTCTCGCGGTCGTCGATCGCGTAGCCGCGCTGTGCGACCGTGCGGAGCTCGGCGCGCAGGGCGTCGGGGTCCGTCAGGGTCCGCGCGGTCACGGCGGGCAGCGGGTGGTCGAGCACGGACTCCAGCAGGTCGACGTCGCTCGCGGCGAGGATCGCCTTGCCGACTCCCGTGCAGTACAGCGGCATGCGGCGTCCGATGCGCGAGGCCATGCGCACGACCGCGGTGTTCTCCTTCTTGTCGATGTAGACGACGTCGAGACCGTCGCGCACCACGAGGTGGCACGTGGCCCCCGAGGCCCGCATGAGGTCCGCGAGGTGGGGCTCGGCGACCGTGCGCAGGTCGAGCCCCTCGAGGTAGGCCTGGCCGAGCCGGAGCGTGCCGGCGCCCAGCACGAACCGTCCGCCCGGGGTGCGCCGGACCAGGTGGACCTCGACGAGCGGCGCCAGCAGGCGAGAGACCGTGCTCTTGTGCGTGCCCAGGACGTCCGCGAGCTCGACGAGGCTCAGGCCGCGGGCCGCGTCGTGACGCAGGGCGTCGAGGATCGTCAGGGCGCGGCGGAGCGACTGGGACGAGTTCCGGGCGGCGTCGGCGGCGGGTGCCGACGCGTCCGGGAGCGCCTGCCGCCCCGGGTGGGCGGCGCTCGCCGCCTCCCGCGCGGTCGCCGTCATGCGCGCCCCGCCAGGACGGTCGGGCGCAGCGCCCGCCCGGGGGTGGCACCGGTGGGCCGCCCGCCCGCGAGCACGGGCACGCCCGCGACGAGCACGTCGTCGATCCCGGTCGCGGGACGGCGCGGGTCCTCGTACGTCGCGACGTCCTGCACGGTCTCGGGGTCGAGCAGCACGACGTCGGCGCGTGCGCCCGGCCGCAGGACCCCGCGGTCGCCGAACCCGAAGCGCTCGGCGGCGGCGGTCGACAGGTGCCGTTCGGCGTCGTGCCACGTCCAGTCGCCGAGCGCGCGCACGTGCTCGGCGAGGAAGCGCGCGAACGCCCCCCAGCCGCGCGGGTGCGGGCGCCCGCCCTGATAGATCGCGTCCGATCCGCCCATCTGCGCCGGGTGGCGCAGCAGCGCCCGGACGGACCCGGGGGAGTTGGTGGGGGGCTGGGCGAACACGCAGCCCGCGCGCAGGTGGGTCGAGACCAGGATCTGCAGCGTCGTCTCGACGGGGTCGAGGCCCAGGCGGTCGGCGACGTCGAGCAGCGCCATGCCCTCGCTCCACTGCAGCTCGCCGGGCACGGCGGCCATGGTCACGCGCTCCCAGAGGTCCGCGAGGCCGGGGAAGTGCTCGGCGCGGAGGCGCGCGACGACGTCGGGGTCCTGGAGCATCGCGACCGTGGCGTCCGGGTCCGCGACGGGCAACCACGTGGGCAGCGAGACCATCGAGAGGATCGAGCAGCCGCGCAGGTACGGGTAGGAGTCGAACGTGACGTCGAGCCCGGCCGCGTGGGCGTCCTCGACGTAGCCGATGAGCTCGTCCGCGGGCCCGTGGTAGTGCGAGACGTGGGTCGCGACGCCCGACGCCCGCGCGACCCGGACGAGCTCGGCCATCGCGGACCCGGCCTTGTCCTCGTAGCCGCGCATGTGGCTCACGTGGGGAAGGTCGTGCTCGGCGAGGACGCGGGTCAGCGCGACCAGCTCGTCGTCGGTCGCGTTCGAGGCCGGCGCGTACTCGAGGCCCGTGGACATGCCGCACGCGCCGTCGTCGAGGGCCTCGCGCAGCAGGGCGACCATGCGGCCCGTCTCCTCGGGGCTCGCGGGTCGGGCCGCGCCGCCCAGGACGCCGTAGCGCAGCGTGCCGTGCGGGACGAGGTAGGCGACGTTGAGGGGCGTGGTGCCCTCGTACGTCGCGAGCAGGTCGGCGACCGAGCCGCCCCGGAACGTGGGGTGCTCGCCGTTGATCGCGCTGAAGTAGCCGGTCGCCCAGGTGTGCGCGTCGGGGGTCCCGTCCGCGACGGGCTGCCTCGCGGAGGGGGCGTAGGAGACGCCGTCCTGGCCCACGACGATGCTCGTGACGCCCTGGCGCAGCATCGCGAGCTGCACGTCCGGGTCCAGGACCGCGGCCTCGCCGTGCACGTGGGAGTCGACGAAGCCGGGGAACGCGATGCGGCCCGCGGCCTCGATCACGTGCGCCCCGGCGGGGACGGGTACCGTGCCCGCCGGCACGACGTGGTCGATCACGTCTCCTGCGACCAGCAGGTCGACAGGCCCCGACAACCCCTCCGGGGTGGTGAGCCGTGCGCCGCGGACGACGAGCGTCACGCCCGTCGTGCCGCCCCCTGCTGCCAGGACGCGGGCGTCCTGACGGTCCGTGGTGCTCATGCCTGCCCCTCCGAGCTCGCGTCGCGTCCCTCGATCCAGCCGCCCACGCCGGCATAGCCGCCCGCGGCCATCTCCTGGTCGAGGTGGCGCAGGAACCCGTGCACGCCGGGACGCTGCTGCCAGGGCTTCGGCCCGTCGAGCGGGCGGTACTCGACTCCCGCCGCGTCGAGGCGCGGCAGGTGGTCCTGCTCGAGCCGAGCGAGGAACTCGGCCGAGGCCGGACCGCCCGGGGTGCGCTCCGCCGTCGGGCTCCAGACGACCTCCGCGAACGCCGCGAGGCGGGGGAACGCCGCGTAGTCGACGCGGCGCGGCGAGTCGAGGTGCTCGGACCAGACCTCGGCCTGGGCGCCCAGCAGACGACCGGGCGCCGCGTCGAGGCCCGGGTGCTGCGCGAGGACCTCGGGCGGGAACGGGTCGAACGCGAGGACGTCCTCGACCGTGCGCAGGAACCCCACGGGGACGGGCTCGTCCTCGCCGTCACCCGCACGGTGGTCCAGGTAGACGACCTGCTCCGGGGCCATGACGACGTCGTTGCCCGCCTCGAGCGCGTCCGCCCCCACGGTGAAGCCGCGCCACGCGGTCACGACGACGTCGCGCGGGAGCTGCTCGCCGAAGCCCTCGTCCCACACGACCGCCCGACGCCCCTGGGCCGTGACGTGCTCGCTCAGGCGGGCCAGGAACCAGCCCGCGAGGTCGGCGACGTCCGCGAGGCCGCGCTGCTCGGCGAGGGCCACGATCGCCGGGTTCTCGCGCCACAGCGTCGTGGGGACCTCGTCGCCGCCGATCGCGATCCAGGGGGAGTCGAAGATGTCCAGGACCTCGTCCAGCACGTTCGTGAAGAACTCGAGCGCCTCGTCGGACGGGTCGAGCACCTCGGTGCTCACGCCCCACGTGGTGCGCACCGTGTGCGGGGTCTTGCGGGTCCCGAGGAACGGATAGGCCGCGACGGCCGCCTCGACGTGCCCCGGGGCGTCGATCTCCGGCACGACGACGACGCCCCGCTCGCGCGCGTGGGCGACGATCTCGCGCAGGTCGTCCTGGGTGTAGAAGCCGCCGTGCGGGCGGCCGTCGAAGACCCCCGTGCGCCACGTCCCGACGTTCGACTCGGTGCGCCAGCCGCCGACCTCGGTCAGGAGCGGGTAGCGGTGGACCTGCATGCGCCAGCCCTGGTCGTCCGTGAGGTGGAGCTGGACCACGTTGAGCTTGTGCGCCGCCGCGAGGTCGATGAACCGCAGCACCTCGCGCGTGGGCAGGAAGTGCCGCGCGACGTCGAGCAGCACGCCTCGCCAGCCGAAGCGCGGGTGGTCCTCGATGGAGAGGGCGGGCAGGTGGACGGTGCTCGCCGGGGTCCCGGGGGCCGCGGCGACCGGCGCCGTCCGGTAGGCCTGCGGGCCCGCGAGCTGGCGCAGGGTCTGGACGCCTGCGTGGGCACCGGCCGCGTCCGCGGCCGTGAGCAGCACGGCCTGCGGGGTGATCTCGAGGCGGTAGCCGCCCGCGGGGCGCGACGCGTCGAGGGCGAGGGTCACGCCCGGGCGGGCTGCGTCGTCGGGCGTGACGTTCGCCCGGTGCGCCCCTCCGGGAGCGCCGCCGGGTGCCGCAGAGGGGCTGTCAGCGGCGCCGTCACCGACGACGAACGGGAGGTCGACGCCGAACGCCGCCTCCGTGGTCCGACGCCACCAGCGCGCGGCCGCGGCGAGGGCCGGGTCCGTACGGACGGGCGTGCCGTCGGTCAGCGGGAAGGTGCCGGTGGCGGGCTGAAGGCTCACGGGCGCGGGCAGGAGCCCGGGCGAGAGGGTGGGGGCGCTCACCCGTCGAGCCTAACCACGGCGCGGCGCTCGTGGTGTGCCGCGCACACGGGTTGTTGTGCACTGCACGACGGCCGGGGCGGTGATCCGCGTGTCGGTGGCGCGCCCTAGGCTCGCGGGCATGCCCGCCCAGAAGCTGCGCCTCCTCGACTCGTTCTTCACGCTCGCGCACGAGCCCCACTCCGCGTTCCCGGACGACGACGAGTGGGTCGCGCTCGTGCGTGCGCCCGAGGGCCTGACGGTCCTGCGCGAGGCCTCGCCCTTCGGTGGCGGTGGTGACCGCTGGGCGGGGTTCTACGGCGACCCGCACGGGCTGGGCATGCCGGGCATGCTCGCGGCGATCGTCGGGCCGCTCGCCGACGCGAGCATCGCGGTGTTCGTCGCCTCGACGTTCCACGCGGACCTCGTGCTGGTCCCCGAGGACTCGGTCGAGGCCGCCGTGGACGTGCTGGTCGACGCGGGGCACACCGTGACGCGGGGGCGCTGACGGCGCGGAAGGGCGCTGACGGCGCTGCTCAAGGTTGCGCAAGTGAACGCAAGCGGCTTGCGCGCTGCGTATAGTCAGCAGCATGTCCAGACGACTTGCCGAGGTAGCCAAGAAGGTCGGCGTCAGCGAGGCCACGGTCAGCCGCGTGCTCAACGGCAAGCCAGGGGTCTCCCAGGCGACGCGCGACTCCGTCCTCACGGCCCTCGACGTGCTCGGGTACGAGCGCCCCACCAAGCTGCGCGGTGAACGAGGCCGACTCGTCGGCCTCGTCCTCCCCGAGCTCGCCAACCCCATCTTCCCCGCGTTCGCCGAGGTCATCGGCGGCGCACTGGCTCAGCAGGGGTTCACGCCCGTGCTCTGCACGCGCACCGCGGGCGGCATCACCGAGTCCGAGTACATCGACCTGCTGCTCGGCCAGCAGGTCTCGGGCGTGCTCTTCGCGGGCGGCTTCTACGCCCAGCGCGAGGCCGACCACGAGCCCTACCGGCGCCTGGCCGAGCGCAACCTGCCCGTGGTCCTCATGAACGCCTCGATCGAGTCGCTCGACTTCCCACGGGTCTCGTGCGACGACGTGGTCGCCATGAACCAGGCGCTCGGGCACGTCCTGTCCCTGGGGCACCGCCGGATCGGGTTCCTCCTCGGCCCCGCGGACCACATCCCGTCCGAGCGCAAGCTCGCGGCGGCGCACGCCCTGGCGGCGCGCCACGGCGTCACGATCGACCCTGCGCTCGTCCAGCACAGCCAGTACTCGCTCGAGAGCGGTCAGGCCGCCTCGGTGCGGCTCCTCGAGGCCGGTGCGACCGCGATCGTGTGCGCGAGCGACCCGCTCGCGCTCGGCGCGATCCGGGCGGTGCGCCGGACCGGGCGCGAGGTCCCGACCGACGTGTCGGTCGTCGGGTACGACGATTCGGCGCTCATGAACTCGACCGACCCCGCGCTCACGACCGTCCGCCAGCCCATCGAGCCCATGGGGCGTGCGGCCGTGGACCTGCTGGCGAGCATGATCGCGGGGGCCGACGTGTCCCGCGACGAGCTGTTGTTCGAGCCCGAGCTCGTGGTGCGCGCCTCGACCGCGCCGCTGAGCACGAGCGGAACCCGCTAGGCGAGCGGCACCCGCTGGTCGGGCGGCACCGGCTGGTCGAGCGGCACTGAGGGCGCCGCCCTGGGGTAACCCGGGGCGGCGCCCTTCGTCGTGCCCGGAGCCGCGAGCTGAGTGCGGAGTTCTTGCGCGACTTGCCGGGCGTGTCGCGCAAGAACTCCGCACTCAGCGACGCGCTGCCCGGGAGTCGTCCTACCCACCGCCAAAGGTCGCGTTTCGATAACGCTACTGTCGAGTTCTTGCGCGATTGCTGTCGAGTGATTACGTTGATGCCCAAGACGCCGGATCCACGGATCAGGAGTCCAGCGGCCCGCCCACCCGGGACGCCGCGCTCGACGCAGAGCACCCGTTCATCGCTGAACGGGACGGACGGAAGACGAGGACACGGTGCGCGAGGACGACTCGACCCGAACGACGGCCGACCCCACCTGGTGGCGGGACGCGGTCATCTACCAGGTGTACGTACGCAGCTTCGCGGACGGCGACGGCGACGGCACGGGCGACCTGGCCGGCGTGCGGCATCGTCTGCCATACCTGCGCGACCTGGGCGTCGACGCGATCTGGTTCACCCCCTGGTACCTGTCCCCGCTCGCCGACGGCGGCTACGACGTCGCGGACTACCGCGAGATCGACCCGCAGTTCGGCACCCTCAGCGAGGCCGAGCAGCTCATCGCCGAGGCCCGCGAGCTGGGCATCCGCACGATCGTCGACGTCGTGCCCAACCACGTCTCGGCCGCGCACCGCTGGTTCCAGGCCGCGCTCGACGCGGGCCCCGGCTCGCCCGAGCGCGAGCGCTTCTGGTTCCACCCCGGCAAGGGCCCGGGCGGCGACGAGATGCCCACGCACTGGGTCTCCGACTTCCAGGGCACCACCTGGACCCGCACCACGAACCCCGACGGCACGCCCGGCGAGTGGTACCTGCACCTGTTCACGCCCGAGCAGCCGGACCTCAACTGGAACCACCCCGACGTCCGGCGCGAGCACGAGGACATCCTGCGGTTCTGGTTCGACCGTGGCGCCGCGGGCATCCGCATCGACTCCGCAGCCCTGCTCGTCAAGGACGCGACGCTCCCCGAGGTCCCGGCCCACCCCGGCCCGGGCGAGCACCCCCACGTCGACCGCGACGAGATCCACGACATCTACCGCGGCTGGCGAACCGTCGCCGAGTCCTACGACGAGCCGCGCGTCCTGGTGGGCGAGGTCTGGCTCGCCGACCGCGCCCGGTTCGCGCAGTACCTGCGCCCCGACGAGATGCACACCGCGTTCAACTTCGACTTCATGGCCCGCCCCTGGGACGCCAAGTCGCTGCGCGAGTCCGTCCAGACGACGCTCGACGCGCACGCCCCCGTGGGCGCCCCCGCCACGTGGGTCCTGTCCAACCACGACGTGACCCGCCCCGTGACCCGCTACGGCCGCGAGGACAGCGCGTTCTCGTTCGGCGCCAAGCGCTTCGGGACGCCGACCGATCTGGCCGCGGGACGTCGTCGGGCACGGGCGGCCGCCCTGCTCTCCGCCGCGCTGCCCGGCTCGCTGTACGTCTACCAGGGCGACGAGCTCGGCCTGCCCGAGGTCGAGGACCTCCCGCTCGACGTCATCAACGACCCCATGCACTTCCGGTCCGGGGGAGTGGACCCCGGCCGCGACGGCTGCCGCGTCCCCCTGCCGTGGGCGCGCGGCGGGAGCAGCCACGGGTTCGGGCCCGACGGCGGCGCTCACCCCTGGCTGCCCCAGCCGGCCGGGTGGGGCGACCTGTCGGTCGAGGCGCAAGCCGACGACGACGCGTCGATGCTCAGCCTCTACCGCCGCGTCCTCGCGCTGCGCCACGACGACCCCGCGTTCCGCGGCGGCTTCGCCTGGGCCGACGACGTCTTCGTCGGCAGCGGCCCGGGCGACGTGACCGGCGACCTCCTCGCGTTCACGCGCGGCGACGTGCTGTGCGTCGTCAACCTGGGCCCCGCCGTCCCCCTGCCCGCAGGGTACGAGGTGCTCCTCGCGAGCGCCGACCTCGAGCACGGCGCCGCAGGCGTCGAGCTCCCCACCGACACGGCCGCGTGGCTCCGGCGCACCCCGCCGGGCCACGCGACCGGCACCACCCCGACCTGACCAGCCCACCCACCCGCACCCACCACCGCACCGTGCTGAGCAGCACCGCCCAGCGCACCCGCCCGCACAAGGAGCAGAGACAATGAAGTCCACACGCCGCGCGATCGCCCTCACCCTCGTGGGGGCCCTCACCGCCACCGCCCTCGCCGCCTGCTCGAGCTCCGGCTCGGGCGACGGCGACGGCGAGTCCGCCGACGGGAAGACCACCCTCAAGGTCGTCTCCCTCCTGCCCGGCTCCGAGCCCGAGGCGATCGACGCCTTCAACGAGCAGGTCAAGCAGTTCGAGGACGCCAACCCCGACATCGACGTCGTGCCCGAGGAGTACGAGTGGAAGGCGACCACGTTCGCCGCCCAGCTCGCCGGCGGCACGCTGCCCGACGTGTTCGAGATCCCGTTCACCGACGCCAAGACCCTCGTCGAGAACAAGCAGATCGCGGACCTCGACACCCAGTTCCGCACCCTGCCCTACGCCGACAAGTTCAACCCGGCGATCATCGAGGCCGGGACCGGCCCCGACGGCCACGTCTACGCGATCCCCGCCAAGAACGTCTACGGCGTCGGCCTCCACTACAACCGGGCCCTGTTCGAGTCCGCGGGCCTCGACCCCGACTCGCCGCCCACCACCTGGGACCAGGTCCGCGAGTACGCCAAGAAGATCGCCGACGCCAACCCCGGCGTCGCCGGCTACGCCCAGATGACCCAGAACAACACGGGCGGCTGGCAGCTCACCGTCAACACCTACTCGCGCGGCGGACGCGTCCAGGAGGTCGGCGACGACGGCAAGGCCACCGAGTCGCTCGACAACGACGGCACCAAGGAAGCGCTCGAGTTCCTGCAGGCCCTGCGCTGGGAGGACAACTCCATGGGCAGCAACTTCCTGCTCGACTGGGGCACCATGAACGAGGCCTTTGCCGCAGGCCAGGTCGGCATGTACACGTCGGGCTCCGACGTCTACACCTCGATGGTCCAGTCCAACGGGCTCGACCCCGCGACCTACGGGCTGACCGCGCTCCCGCTCGACGGCGACGACGCCGGCGTCCTCACGGGCGGCACCCTCGCCGCGATGCCCGCCAAGGCCACCGACGACAAGAAGGCCGCCGCCGTCAAGTGGATCGACTTCTTCTACCTCAACAAGCTCGTCGACCAGGACGCCGCCGTCAAGGACGCCCAGACGCTCGTCGCGAGCGACCAGCCCGTCGGCACCCCCGTGCTCCCCATGTTCAGCAAGGAGCAGTACCTGGAGAACCAGGAATGGATCAAGGACTACATCAACGTCCCGCTGAACCAGATGACCGGGTACACCGACACCATGTTCGACCTGCCCCTCGTCGGTGAGCCGTCGCAGAAGACGCAGGAGGTGTACGCGCTCATGGACCCCGTCGTCCAGGCCGTGCTGACCGACCAGAACGCCGACATCGACAAGCTGCTGGCGGACGCGAACAAGCAGGCACAGGCGCTGCTCGACCAGGGGTGACGCCGGCCCCGAGGTGAGGGCTGCCGCGCGACCTTCCATCCGCACTCGTGCCTCGCGCTCCCGCCAGGCCCGACCACGGTCGCGCGGCAGCCCTCACCTCGGGCCTTGCCCCTGTCTCGCCCGGGCTCACCCGGAGCTCGTGAGAGCGGGCGCCCGGCCCCGTCCCCCGTCTCACCTCCCGGTCCTCACCGCTGATCTCGCCGGGGCTCGCCCGGAGCTCGTGAGAGCGGGCGGCCCGGCCCCCCATCCTCCCGGTCGGTCGCGGGCGCCCCCTCCGACCGACCGGGAACCCTCTTCTCCTCTCCCTGACCCGAAGGACCCCTCGTGACCGCGACCAGTGCACCACCGCGCAGACGCCATGAAGCGCCCGCCGACAAGCCCGCCCGACGACGGTCGCCCGCGACCTGGGTGCGTGGCGGCGGGCTGAGCAACCTGATCTTCATGCTGCCCGTGATCGTGATCTTCGGGGTCTTCTCGTGGTTCCCCATCGTGCGCGCGCTCGTCATGAGCGTGCAGGAGACGAACCTCGTCGACACCCAGTTCGTGGGGCTCGACAACTTCCGGTACGTCCTGGCCGACCCGTTGCTGTGGACCGCGGTCAAGAACACGGCGTACTTCGCGTTCCTCGCGCTCCTGTTCGGCTACCCGATCCCGCTCGTGGCCGCCGTGCTGATGAGCGAGGTCCGGCGGTACAAGGGCCTGTACTCGGCCCTGGCCTACCTGCCGGTCGTGGTGCCGCCCGTCGTGGCCGTGCTGCTGTGGAAGTTCTTCTACGACGCCGGCCCCAACGGGGTGTTCAACACGATCCTCGGCTGGGTGGGCCTGGGCCCGTACCCGTGGCTCCAGGACGCGTCGACCGCCATGCCCTCGCTCGTCCTCGCTGCCACGTGGGCCGGCGCGGGCGGCACGATCATCATCTACCTCGCGGCCCTCACGAGCGTCCCGCCCGAGCTCTACGACGCGGCCGAGGTCGACGGCGCGGGCGTGTGGCGCAAGGTGTGGCACGTGACCATGCCCCAGCTGCGCGGGGTCCTGTTCATCACGTTGATCCTGCAGATCATCGGGACCGCGCAGGTGTTCCTCGAGCCGTACCTGTTCACGGGGGGCGGCCCCGCGAACTCGACCATCACGATCCTGCTGCTCATCTACAACTACGCGTTCGCGAACAGCCTGGGCGGCAACTACGGCGCAGCGACGGCCCTGTCGCTCATGCTCGCGCTCGCCCTCGCGGCCTTCTCCGCCCTGTACTTCCGCCTGACCCGGTCCTGGAGCACCTCATGACGACCTCGCGCACAGACCGTCCCGCCGCCTCGGGCGGTACGTCCCCCGCGGGGCGGGGGGCCACGCCCGGTGACCTGCCCGACGGCGCAGCCCGCCCCGGGACCTACCCCCCGCCCGAGGAGGTCTCGGCCCAGGCGGGCGGCTCGATGGCCGCGCTCGCCGAGAAGGCCCTGCTGACCCGACGCGAGGGCGACGCGGCACGCGAGCGCAAGAACCGCCGTCGGGCGCTGGATGCCGTGGCCGACCGTGGCGCCGTGTCGACCGCCGACTGGCGGCGCCCCTCGGTGCGGTTCGGGATGGGCGGGACGCACGTCCTGCTGCTCGTGCTGCTCGTCGTCGCGGGGCTCGGGCCCATGCTGCTGCTCGCCAAGTTCGCGGTCACTCCCACGCAGGACATCCTGCGCACGCCCATGGCGATCTTCCCGAACGGCATCGCGTGGGACAACCTCGACAAGGCGTGGAACGAGGTCCAGGTCAGCAAGTACTTCTTCAACACGATCTGGCTCGCGCTGGGCTCGTGGGCCGTGCAGATGGTCGTCGCGACGACGGCCGGGTACGCGCTGTCCGTCCTGCGCCCGCGCTACGGCAAGGCGATCCAGGCCGCGGTGCTGTCGACCATGTTCATCCCGGCCGTGGTGCTGCTCGTCCCGCTGTACCTGACGATCCTGAACCCGCCGCTGCTGGGCACCTCGCTCATCAACAGCTTCTGGGCCGTGTGGCTGCCCGCGGGCGCGAGCGCGTTCAACGTGCTGCTGGTGCAGCGGTTCTTCGACAACCTGCCGCGCGAGGTCTTCGAGGCCGCACGGGTCGACGGCGCGGGTCCCTACCGGTTGTTCTGGTCGATCGTGCTGCCCATGTCCAAGCCGATCCTTGGCGTGGTCTCGGTGTTCGCGATCATCGCGAGCTGGAAGGACTTCCTCTGGCCGCTCCTGGTCCTCAAGGACCCGCTGATCCAGCCGCTGTCGGTGCGCCTGCCCGCGATCGCGGCCACGACCGACAAGGGCGTGTTCCTCGCGGCGCTCGCGATCTCGACCATCATCCCGGTGCTGCTGTTCCTCGTGTTCCAGCGCACGTTCCTGCAGGGTGCGGGGCTTGGGGGAGCGGTCAAGGGGTAGCCGTGGGCGCCGGGTGCGGCACGGGGTGCCGACGGCGGCGCGCTCGCGCTGACCGCGCGGACACGCGCTCGTGAGATGCGGCGGACGGGGGTCGGGAGATGCTTCCCGACCCCCGTCCGCCGCATCTCGTGGGCTCGCGCAACGGCCCGTGCCACCGCTCCCGTGCCACGGGCCGGGCCCCGACCCGCGCTCGCGGCGGTTCTGACGAACTGTCCCGTCAATGTCACGTCGGGGTCGTCCGGCTCCGGCCGAGAACCCCCAGGAACGCCTGACATGATGGCAGGCATGCCCTCGTTCTCGCCTCAGACGACGGCCGCCGGACCCGGTGCACGGACCAGCACCGCTCCTGCCGCTGCCGCAGAAGTCCGCCCCTACGACGCCCTCCTCCTGTACTCGTTCGGAGGGCCCAACAAGCCCGAGGACGTCGTGCCGTTCCTGCGCAACGTCACTGTCGGCAAGGGGATCCCCGACTCGCGCCTCGAGGAGGTCGGCGAGCACTACTACGGGTTCGGCGGCAAGAGCCCCATCAACGAGCAGAACCTGGCCCTCAAGGCCGCGCTCGAGGAGGAGTTCGCCTCGCGCGGGATCGACCTGCCCGTGGTGTGGGGCAACCGCAACTGGGAGCCGTACACGCGCGACGCCGTCGAGCAGCTCGCCGGTGCGGGGGCCGAGCGCGTCGTGGCCCTCGTGACCTCGGCCTTCTCGTCCTACTCCGGGTGCCGTCAGTACCGCGAGGACCTCGCGCTCACGCTCGACGCGCGCGGTGAGCTCGGCCCCGACGGCTCGACCGGCATCCAGTTCGACAAGGTGCGCTCGTACTTCAACCACCCCGGGTTCGCGCAGGCCAACGTCGATGCCGTGCTCGAGGCCTACGAGGCGCTCGCGGCCAAGGGCGGCGACGTGACCGAGGCCCGTCTCGTGTTCGTCACGCACTCCATCCCGCTGACCATGGAGGCCGCGTCGCGCATCTCGCACGCGACCTACTCGCGCCAGCACCTCGACCTGGCCCGCGTCGTCGCCGAGGAAGTCTCGGCGCGTCTCGGCCACGAGGTCGAGTGGAACCTCACGTTCTGCTCGCGCTCGGGCCCGCCCGCGCAGCCGTGGCTCGAGCCGGACGTCAACGACCACCTCGAGTCGCTCGCGGCCGACGACGTCACGAACGTCGTGCTCTCGCCCATCGGCTTCGTGTCGGACCACATGGAGGTCGCGTACGACCTCGACACCGAGGCCATGGAGACCGCGTCGCGCCTGGGCATCACGGCGGTGCGCGCCGGGACCGTGGGGACCCGCGCCCCGTTCGTGGCGGGCCTGGTGGACCTGGTCCTCGAGCGTGCGGCCATCGCGCGCGACGAGAAGTTCGCCGAGGCCGTCGTGGGCGAGCTCGGCCCGTTCCGCTCGGTGTGCGCACCGGACTGCTGCCTGCGCCGCGACGGCGAGCCCAGCGGCATCCCGGCGCTGTGCAGCACCGACGTGCACCGCTGACCCCGACGACACGGCGGCCCCCGGTCGCCACGACCCGCCCTCGGGACGCCGACGTCCCCGAGGCCCCCGCACCGAGAGAGGCACGACGATGAACGACGCGCACCGCGTCCCCGTGGACCACGAGCAGATCAACGACGCGATCCGCTACACCATGTGGTCGGTCTTCGCGCTGGCCGAGTCCCTGCCGGCCGACCCCGCCGAGCGCACCGAGATGGTCGAGGCCGCGCTCGCCGCGGTGGGCGGCGGCGAGGACCCCGCGGCCGTCGACGGCGACCTCGTGGTCCGCGGCTGGTACGACGTGGGTGGCCTGCGCTCGGACGCCGACCTCATGGTCTGGTGGCACGGCCCCAGCATCGAGTCGGTCCAGGGTGCCTACCAGCGTCTGCGGGCCAGCGAGCTCGGCCGCCACCTCGAGCCCGTCTGGTCCAACGCGGCGCTGCACCGCCCGGCCGAGTTCAACCGGGGCCACGTCCCGGCGTTCCTCATGAACGAGGAGCCGGGGGCGTACCTGTGCGTGTACCCGTTCGTGCGGTCGTACGACTGGTACCTCCTGCCCGACGCCGAGCGCCGCACCATGCTGCGCGACCACGGCCTCGCGGCGCGCGACTACCCGGACGTGCGCGCCAACACGGTCGCCTCGTTCGCGCTGGGCGACTACGAGTGGCTCCTGGCCTTCGAGGCCGCCGAGCTGCACCGCATCGTCGACCTCATGCGCGAGCTGCGGGCCACCGAGGCGCGCCGCCACGTGCGCGAGGAGACGCCGTTCTTCACGGGGCCTCGGACCACGCTGATCGAGTGGGCGGGCCGGCAGCCGCTGTCCTGAGCCGCCGTCCCGACCGCTGAGTGCGGTGCAGCTGTCGCGGATCCGCGACAGCTGCTCCGCACTCGGCGTCTCTGCGGGCGCGCGGGGCGTCAGCCCGCCGGGACCTCGTCCTTGACGTAGGGGTAGATGCCCGCGAGGAACGCCTGGTCGCTTTCCTTGGTGAGGCGCTCGCCGGACCAGGTCTCGTGCACGCGCACGACCGTGCCGTCGTGGAGGGTGAGGTCTGCGCGGACCGGGCCGGCCTTGACGATCGTGGCCTCGCGGATGTCCTCGAAGGCGAGGTACCTGTTGGACGCGGCGACGTCCGCGACCTCACCGGACTGCAGCAGGGCGATGAGCCGGTTCTTGCCACCCTCCGTCTTCTTGGGGCACGGGCGCAGGACGAGCCCGGTGTCGAGGACGAGCACGTCGTGCTGTGCCCCGTCGACCTTGACGTTCGCCAGGCCGCCGAGGATCTCGGCGCCGTGGGCCGTGGCCGTCGTGCTGACCTGGACGGCTCGCGCGGTGTCGATCCCGAGCGCCGAGAGCCGCGTGACGGCATCGTCGACCGTCGCCGGGTCGAGGGCCAGGCGGCCGATCTCCTCGAGCGGGAGCGGTTCGCCGTCCGGTCCGACGAGCCGGGCAGGTCCGGACCAGGACAGGCGCCAGGTCCCGACGCCGCTGCGGACGGCGGCGGTCCCGAGCAGGGTCTCGATCGAGGGCATGAACGCCTCGGCGGCGTCGGGCTCCGCAACCTCGGGGACGAACTCCCGGACGAGCGCGACCAGGCGCCCGGTGCGCACGAGCTCGAGCACCGTCGTGAGGTCGGCCGACGCCTGGCCCGCGACCCGCGCCGCGCCGCGGTACACGAGGTCGGCGTGCCGCTGCTCGGTCTGAGGCATGGAGCGCTCGGTGAGCGTCTGCCAGTCGACGGCGGTCCGGGTGCCGATGTCGAGCGCCCGTCCGGCCACCTGCGCGCTGCGCTCCTCGAAGCCGGGCACGAGCGCGCTGGCCGGCCGGTCGTCGACCGTGACCGTGCCCTCGGGCATCTTCTCCATGGCCGCGATGCGCAGACCGATCGCCGGGTGGGTGTCCCAGCGCGAGTGCTCCTCGTCGGGGGTCTCCTCGCGCATCGACGCGAGCTCGGCGTCCCGTGCCTCGAGGATGCGGGCGAAGCCGCCGAACACGTCCGCAGACGTGGGCGCGTACCCGTTCTCCCAGCCGAGGCCGATGTACTGGCGCTCGTAGAACGTCCAGGCGGTGTCGACGAGCGGCACCTCGCGAAGCGCCGACTGTGCGGTCGAGCGTCCGGCGACACGCACCGAGATCTGGTCGGCCTCGAGCTCCTGCCGGCGGCTCACGGCGGCCGAGACCAGGACGTAGAGCTTGGCGTACTGCTTGAGGAACCAACCCACGAGGTTGCCCGAGAGCTGCTGGACGGTCGCCATGATCGCCGAGCGCCCGCGGTAGGTGATGGCGCCGAGGCGGGTGTGCTGCTGGGAGTAGTGGCCCAGCTCGTGCCCGAGGATCGAACGCATCTGCGCGACGTTCATGGCCTGGAGCAGCGGGATGCCGATGTACAGGTGGCGCTTGCCGCCGACCAGACCGAGGAGGCGGGTCTCCTCCGAGACGGCCGCGTTGACGTCGGCGACCAGGCGGATCTCGTCGGGCACGCGGGTCTGTGCGGCGTCGGCGAGCTCGCGGACCGTCGACCACAGCTCGGGGGCGTCCGAGGGGGAGAGGACGACGCCCGGCTCGGGCGACGGCTTGGCGCGGGCGACCTTCCACAGGGCGACCACGAGGCCGACCGCGACGGCCACGGTGAGGAAACCGAGCTTGGCAGCCCCGGGCCCGGCGTGCTCCGAGAACGCCCACACGGTGGCGGCCCCGAGCCCGACGACCATCGCGAGCGCGAGGACGTAGAAGCCGACGAGCATGAGGACCGAGAGCGCTGCTCGCAGGGTGGTGGACATGGCGTTCTCCGACGACGGGGACCGCTCCGATGCGATCCGCTGGCGCCGGAGCCTAGCGCCTCGGAGGCGCGCGGCACCAGCGGATCCAGGGGCGGCCGGTCGCTCGTGGTCGGCAGCCGGTGGTCTCGCGCGCGCAGGGCCGCCCCTCCAAGATGCTCAGCATGCTGAGCGTTGGCATCCTGGAGGTATGAGCACCGACCGACACACCACCACGTCCCAGCCGGTCGCGGTCCCCACGACCGCCGACCGGGTCCGCCAGGTCACCGTCCTCGTCGGGGCCGTGATCGCGATCGTGGGGGCCGCGTTCGGCTCCGGCGCGTTCGGTGGGCAGGCCGTGCAGAACGCCTCGGGAGGGGCCCTCGCGGCCGATGCCACCCCGGTCGCCCCCGACGGCCCGGCGTTCTCGATCTGGTCGCTGATCTACCTGGGGCTCGCGGTCTTCGCGGTCTACCAGGCGCTCCCACGCCACGCCGCCGACGCCCGGCTGCGCGCCGTGTCCTGGTGGGTCCTGGCCTCGATGCTGCTCAACGCGGCCTGGATCGGTGTGGTCCAGACGGGCGTCCTGCCCCTGAGCGTCGTGGTGATCGGGGTCCTCGTCGCGGTGCTCGCCGTGATCCTCGTGCGGCTGGTCCGGACCCCGCCCACGAGCGGAGCCCAAGCACTCGTCCTCGACGGCACGGTCGGCCTCTACCTGGGCTGGGCCAGCGTGGCCACGCTCGCGAACGTCGCCGCCGCCCTCACCGACGCGGGCGTGGGGGACCTGGTCCTCGGGGCGACCGTCTGGGGTGTGCTCGTCGTCGCCGCCGGCGCGGTCCTGGCCGTCGCCTACGCGCTCTTCGCGGCGCGGCGGCCCGTGGTCGCGATCGGCATCGGGCTGGCGATGTCCTGGGGACTGGGGTGGATCGCCTACGGCCGGGCGAACGGCCCGCTGGTCGACACCACGGTCGCGGTCGCGGCCGGCCTCGCGGCGGGCGTCGCGCTCCTGGCCCCGGTCGTGACCACGCTGCGCGCACGGCGCGGCTGACGCGCCGCCGTCGGGCCTGGCACCTCCCACGGCCCGGCACCCGCCCCGCCCCCGACGCGCGAGGGGCGGCCCTCGCCGTGCGAGGACCGCCCCTGCCGAGCGTCGAGCAAGGACCCTACGGGTAGAGCCCGCGGATCTGGTGCGCCTCGGCGGTCCGCTGGATGCCGATGACGAGCGCGGCGTCGCGCAGGCTCAGCTCCTCGCGGCGGGCCAACGACGAGACCCCCTGGTAGGCCACGTGCATGCGGTGCTCGAGCTTCTCGCCGATCTCCTGCTCGGTCCACCAGTACGCCTGGTTCGCCTGGACCCACTCGAAGTAGGACACGACGACGCCGCCGGCGTTCGCGAGGATGTCCGGCACCACGGTCACGCCGTTCTTGGCGAGGATCCGGTCGCCCGCGGCCGTGGTCGGGCCGTTCGCGCCCTCGACGACCCAGCGAGCCTTGACGGTGTGCGCGGTCACGTCGTCGAGCACTCCCTCGACCGCGGCCGGGATGAGCACGTCGACCGGCAGCGCGAGCAGCGCGTGGTTGTCGATCGGCTCGGCGTCCTCGAAGCCGACCACGGTCCCGGTCTCGGCGACGTGCCGGAACAGCGCGGCGACGTCCAGTCCGTCCTCGTCGTGGATGCCGCCGTACTGGTCGCTCACCGCGACGACCCGGGCGCCGTGGCCCGCGAGGATCGCGGCGGCGTGCGAGCCGACCTTGCCGAAGCCCTGGACCGCGACCGACGCGTCGGACAGCTCGAGCCCCGCCTCGGCGAGCGCGGCCCTGGTCGTGTGGACCACGCCCTGCGACGTGGCCGTGGTGCGCCCGAGCGAACCGCCCACGGGGATGGGCTTGCCCGTCACGACGCCCGGGATCGTGTAGCCCCGGTTGACCGAGTAGGTGTCCATGACCCACGCCATGGTCTGCTCGTTGGTGCCCATGTCCGGTGCCATGATGTCCCGCTCGGGGCCGATCACGGGCATGATCTCGCTCGTGTAGCGACGGGTCACGCGCTCGAGCTCGGCCTGCGAGTACTCGCGCGGGTCGATCGACACGCCGCCCTTGGCCCCGCCGTACGGCAGGTCGACGACGGCGCACTTCCAGGTCATCCACATCGCGAGCGCGCGCACCTCGTCGATGTCGACGCTGGGGTGGTAGCGCAGACCGCCCTTGCCGGGGCCGCGCGAGACGTTGTGCTGGACGCGGTAGCCGCGGAACAGCACGATGTCCCCGCTGTCGCGTCGGAGCGGGACCGAGACGTTGACCTCGCGGCGCGGGGTCGCGAGCATCTCGTGCAGGCCCGGGTCGTAGCCGAGGATCTCCACCGCGTTCGCGAGCTGGCTGTGGGCCGTCGCGAGGGCCGAGGCCTTCTCAGGGGTGGGTGCTGGCTGGGTGGCACCGCTCGTGGGCGGCGTTGACGTCGTCGTCACTCTTCCTCCGGGTGATGAGGGATTCCTCGCGGTCCCGTGGTGAGGGACCGTGTCCGACCAACGTACCGCCAGGTCGGGGCGTGATTCACGTCCGCGCCCGTCCCGGCGGTCGCGTCCTCACCCGAGCGCGTCGATGCTCGCGAGCTCGTCAGGGGTCAGGGAGAAGCCCGTGACGTCGAAGTTCGCCTCGATCCGGGCCGGGGTCACCGACTTGGGGATCACGACGAACCCGTGGTCGAGGTGCCAGCGCACGACGACCTGCGCGGTGCTCACGCCGTGCGCCCGGGCGACGGCCTGCAGGGCGGGGGAGTCGAGGTTCGTGCGCTTGAACGGGCTGTACCCCTCGAGGACCACGCCGCGCTTGGCGTGCTGCTCGACGACCTGCGCGTCGTAGTCGTCAGGGCCCCACGGGATCTGGTTGACCGCGGGCGTCTCACCGGTCTGCTCGGACAGGATGTCGAGCTGGTCCACCGAGTAGTTGGACACCCCGACTGATCGCACGAGGCCCACGTTCCGTGCCGCGAGCAGCTCGGCCCACACCCAGGGCGAGGCGTCGCCCGACGGCGGCCAGTGGACGAGCCACAGGTCCAGGTAGTCCGTGCCGAGCAGGCGCAGGGACTGCGCGAGGGTCTCGTGCTCGCGCCCGACGTCGGCGGGGCGCAGCTTGGTCGTGAGGAACACGTCCTCGCGCGGGACGCCCGACGCGGCGAGGGCACGGCCGACCTGCTCCTCGTTGCCGTACATGGTCGCGGTGTCGATGTGCCGGTACCCGACGTCGAGCGCGTGGCGGACCGCGCGGTAGCAGTCGTCGCCCTCGGACTGCCAGGTGCCGAGGCCGAGCAGGGGGATGTCGCCGCCGGGCAGGGCGGCGGTGGGGATCGAGGTCATGGGTCCCAGTCTTGGCACGGCCGGCGCGGGTGCGCGACCGGGAGGCTGGTCGTGACGAGCCGTGCGGTCGTCGACACCGCTCACTCGGCGTCCAGGACGACGGTCGCCCGCTGAGGGCCCGGGCAGCCGCGACCGTCGGGGCTCGCGGCCTGCCAGTCGACCTCCACGACACGGTCGAGCGCGACGTCGCCCGTCGACGAGCGCACGACCGTCACGACGACCTCCGACGGAGCCGAGAACACGGAGCCGGTCCAGACCGGTCCGGTGACCGTGGGCGGGGACGGCGCGGCCGGTGCGTCGGCCGAGCCGTCGGACGGCGCGGCGACGGACGGAGCTGCACCACCGGAGAGGTCGGTGATCGGAGGAGCGTCCGGGGCAGGCACCAGCTGCACCGAGCCGGCACGGATCAGGCCGCAGCTCCCGGCTCCCGGCGGGCAGTCGACCGCGACGTCGAAGGCCTCGCGGTCGGGCCACGAGTCGGCGAGCCGCACCTCGAGCGTCGAGGCCTGCATGATGGCTGGGCAGACCACCACGTCGTCGCCCACACCGCACGCCGCCAGCAGGGGAAGCACCGCGGCACCGAGCACGAGCGCGCCGGCAGTGCGTCGGGGACGGTCGTCGTGGCGCACGGGCACAGGTCTCCTCGTCGTCGGGGGGATCCCTTCGATCCTCGTCGCCCCGAGGCTAGGCGGCTCGGCGCGACGCGTCACGCCGACTCGCTCACCGCCGCGCCCGGCGCCGGAACGACGACGGCGTCTCGCCCGTCAGGCGCGCGAAGGTCCGGGTGAACGCGGGCTGGTCGTAGAAGCCCGTGACGACCGCGATCTCGGCGATGGGGGAGTCCGTCGCCGCGAGCATCTCGGCCGCGCGGTCGACCCGGGCGCGGAGCACGAGCTGGCGCGGGCTGAGCGAGAACACCCGGCGCACGCGCCGGTCGAGCACCGCGGGCGTGCACCCCGCGAGGGCCGCGAGGTCGGCGACCGTGAGCGACTGGCCGAGGCGCGCCTCGATCCCCGCGACGAGCCGCGCCATCGAGTCCATCGAGGCGTCGTCGGCGTCGTCCTCGCGCAGGTCCTGCGAGACCGAGACCAACCCGACGAGGCGACCTGCGCCGTCGTGCACCGGGAGCTTGGACGTGAGGAACCAGCCGGGCGTACCGCCCAGGCGGCGGATGAGCTCGAGCTCGTTGCGCAGCGGGCGACCCGTGCGCAGCACCTCGGCGTCCTGCTGGTCGTAGCGCTCGGCGAGCTGCGGCACGAACAGGTCCGTGGCGCGCCGCCCCAGGACCGTGCGGCGCGAGCGTTCGGTGGTGCGGGCCACGAAGACCCGGTTGACCAGCACGTAGCGGCCCGTGACGTCCTTGGCGCAGAACATGGTCGACGCCAGCTCGTCCATGAGGTCGACCATCGCGGGGCTGAGGGCAGCGAGCAGCGCCTCGCCCTCGGGCCAGGTGCGCGGTGCGGTGGGCTTGTCCGGAAGTGATGCCATGACAGCCCGGATCGTACAAGACGAAGCGTCAGCATCGGGGGCAGGCTAGGGAGATGAGCGACGACGCCCTCGCGGCTGAACCACACGCGGAGGACCGGTCACGAGCCGGCACCGCCGCGCCCCTGCACCCGGCCGACGGCCCGACCAGCACCTCGACCGACGCCCCGATCGCCGACCTGACCGACGACGCCGCGCGCCTCGCCCGCAGCTGGATCGCCGCGGCGGAAGCGGCCTCCGAGGGGGCGCGCGAGCGCAGGACCGCCGAGCGGCTCGGCGCACTGGTGTCCGACCCCGCGGGCCTCGAGCTCGCCGTGCGTTTCGTCGACAACGTGGCGCGCCCGCAGGACGTCCAGGTCGCCGCGCGCGAGCTGGGCCTGCTGGGTGAGCTCGCGGGAGGCGCCAAGGGCTTCCTCGGCCCGGTCGACACCACGCTGCTGCGGCTCGGCGCGCGCATGGCGCCCGTGCTGCCGACGGTCGTCGTGCCCGCCGCGCGGATCCGCCTGCGCCAGCTCGTGGGCCACCTCGTGGCCGACGCCGGCCCGGGTCTCGGCAAGCACCTCGCGCGCACGCGCGCCGAGGGGTACGCGCTCAACGTCAACCTCCTCGGAGAGGCCGTGCTCGGCGAGGACGAGGCGCAGGCCCGGCTCGCCCGGACCATCGCGCTCGTCGAGCGCCCCGACGTCGACTACGTGTCGGTCAAGGTGTCCTCGGTCGCGTCCCAGCTCGTCACGTGGGACCTCGAGGGGTCGCGCGACCGCGTCGTCGAGCGCCTCCTGCCGCTGTTCCGCGCAGCGCGCGACCACCGGGTCTTCCTCAACCTCGACATGGAGGAGTACCGCGACCTGGCGCTCACGACCGAGGTCTTCCAGGCGATCCTGGGGCGCGAGGAGTTCCGCGCCCTGGAGGCCGGGATCGTGCTCCAGGCGTACCTGCCCGACGCGCTCGGCGCGCTCGACGGCCTCACCGCGTTCGCGACCGAGCGCGTCGCGGCGGGCGGCGCCCCCGTCAAGGTGCGCCTCGTCAAGGGCGCGAACCTCGCGATGGAGAAGGTCGAGGCCGAGCTCCACGGCTGGGAGCAGGCGCCCTACCCGACCAAGCCCGACGTCGACGCCAACTACGTGCGCCTCGTCGACCACGCGCTGCGCGCCCCGCGCACCGACGCCGTGCGGATCGGCGTCGCGAGCCACAACCTGTTCCACGTCGCGCTCGCGATCCTCGTCGCGCGGGCACGAGGTGTCAGCCACGCGCTCGACATCGAGATGCTCCAGGGCATGGCGCCGGGCGAGGCGCGGGCCGTGCGGGACGAGGTCGCCCGGGACGGCGGCCGCGTCGTCCTCTACACCCCGGTCGTCGCGCGCGAGGACTTCGACGTCGCGATCTCCTACCTCGTGCGCCGCCTCGAGGAGAACGCGGCCGAGCAGAACTTCCTGCACGCCATGTTCGCGCCCTCGGACCACCCCTCGGACCACCCCTCGGACACCGCGATGGACCGCCAGGAGGCCGCGTACCGCGCCTCGGTCGAGCTCGGCACCCGGTACTCCGACGCGGACGTGACGCCGCGTCGTCAGGCGCGCGACGCCGTCGGGCCGCTCGATGCGGCGACGCCCGGCGACGCCGTCGCGACCGGGTTCCGCAACGCCTCCGACACCGACCCGGCCGTCGCGGCGAACCGCGCCTGGGCCGCACGGGTCGTCGGGCCCGACTCCGGGTACGTGCCCGCGCAGTCGCCCGAGGTGACCAGCACGGACGAGGTGGACGACGTCGTCGCGCGCGCCGGGAAGGCCGCCGCAGCCTGGGCGCAGGTGGTCCCCGCGGACCGCGCCCGCGCGCTGCGGGCCGTGGCCGCGCGCCTCGAGGAGGCGCGCACCGCCCTCGTGACCGCGATGGTGCACGAGCCCGGCAAGACCGTCGCCGAGGCGGACCCCGAGGTCAGCGAGGCCGTCGACTTCGCGAGCTACTACGCGCGGTCGGCCGAGGCGCTCGACCAGGTGCCCGGCGCGACGTTCACGCCCGACGGCGTGACCCTCGTGACCCCGCCGTGGAACTTCCCCGTCGCGATCCCCGTGGGCGGGATCGTCGCGGCGCTCGCGGCCGGCTCGGCCGTGATCGCCAAGCCCGCCCCCGCGACGCCGCGCTGCCTCGAGGTCGCGGTCGACGCGATCCACGCGGGGCTCGCGGACGCCGTGGCGAGCGCGCCCGCGGGCAGCAGCCTGACGGCCGAGGCCGTGCGCGACGTCGTGCAGCTCTCACGCGTGCCCGACGGCGACCTGGGGCGCCATCTCGTGACGCACGAGGGCGTGGCCCGCGTGATCCTCACGGGGGCGATCGAGACGGCGCAGATGTTCGCGTCGTGGCGCCCCGACCTGGACGTGCTCGCCGAGACGTCGGGCAAGAACGCGATCGTCGTGACCCCGTCGGCCGACCTGGACCTCGCGGCGGCCGACGTCGTGCGCTCGGCGTTCGGTCACGCGGGGCAGAAGTGCTCGGCGGCCTCGCTCGTGATCCTCGTGGGCTCGGTCGGCGACCTGCGCACCGAGACCGGTCGCCGGTTCTCGGTGCAGCTCGTGGACGCGGTCCGCTCCCTCGCGGTGGGACCGGCGACCGCCGTCTCGACGACCATGGGGCCTCTCACCGAGGTCGCCGAGGGCAAGCTGCTGCGCGCCCTGACGACGCTCGAACCGGGCGAGCAGTGGCTCGTCGCGCCGCGCCGGCTCGACGAGGACGGACGTCTGTGGACCCCGGGCCTGCGCTCGGGCGTCGCGCCGGGCTCGTTCTTCCACCTCACCGAGGTGTTCGGCCCCGTGCTGGGCATCATGACGGCCGCGACGCTCGACGAGGCGATCGAGCTGCAGAACGCGGTCTCGTTCGGCCTCACGGGCGGCATCCACAGCCTCGACGACGCCGAGGTCGACACCTGGCTCGACCGCGTCCAGGTCGGCAACGCCTACGTCAACCGGGTCATCACGGGGGCCATCGTGCAGCGCCAGTCGTTCGGCGGCTGGAAGCGCTCGGCCGTGGGCCCGGGCGCCAAGGCCGGTGGGCCCAACTACGTGGCCGAGCTGGGCACGTGGAGCGACGCGGTCGCCGCGGGCTCCGGGAGCGGGGCGCCCGACGGCGGCCCCGTCCCCGCGCGTGAGACCTCGCCCGAGGCGTGGCTCGCGTGGGCGCAGGCCGACGACGCCCGCTGGTGGGCGCACGAGCTCGCGGTCGAGCACGACCCGTCAGGGCTGCACGTCGAGTCCAACGTGTTCCGGTACCGGCCGATCGACGTGCTCACGGTCCGGGTCGGTACGGGGGCTGCGCCGGTCGAGGTCGAGCGTGTGCTGTCCGCGGCACGCACGGCCGGGGTGCCGGTCGTGGTGAGCCGCGCCGACGGTGCGTCGCCCGTGAGCGACGCCGGCTTCGCGGAGGCCGTCGCGCGAGGCGAGGTCACGGGCCGCGTGCGTGTGGTGGGCTCGGCGCCGGGCCTGCGCGAGGCTGCGGCCGGCCACGTGGGCGACGTGACGGTGCTCGACCACCCGGTGCTCGCGAGCGGCCGGCGCGAGCTGCTCACGGTCCTGCGCGAGCAGGCGATCAGCCGGACGATGCACCGGTTCGGGCACGTGACGCGCTGAGCGGCCTGCCCGGGACCGCCGAGCCCGAGGTTCGTCCCGCGACCGCCGCTGGTCGCCGGAGAAACCTCGGGCTCGGCACGGGGAGGTGTCGGTAGGGTGCCCCGCATGGACCCTCTCGCACGCCGCGCCTCCAAGCGGTGGAACAGGACCGCACGCACGCGCATCGACACCCACGGGTACCCGGCGCGTCATTTCGGGCTCAGCCTGCCGGACGGGGAGGGACGGGACGACGTCGCCGCCCTGTTCGAGCGCGTGGCGGCCGAGGTACGGGCGATGGGACTGAAGGCCGAGGACATCATCTCGATCACCTACGAGGAGATCATCGACGAGGACGGCCACTGGCCGAACTTCGTGGTGACGTTCTCCCCGCGCAAGCACCTCGGGCCGCGGGGGCGCTGAGCGGGCCCGTTCCGCGCGCTCGAGGGCGAGCACGGACGCGGGCTACGTGCGGCGTTCGAGCTGCGGCAGGTCGTCGTCGTGGAGCACGTCGGACAGCCGCATGCCGGCCAGCTCCGCGGCGTACCCGGCGTCCGTCCCGAGCGGGTGCGCCTCCTGGAGCACGTGCCCGCGCACGCCCAGGGCGGCGAGCCGCCCGCAGAGCTCGAGGACGTCCCCGCGCGAGTGGACGGTCGGGTCGACGGTCGTGCGGACTTCGTGCTCGACCCCCGAGCGCTGGAGCACCGCGAGCGACCTGTACGCGGCGTCGCCCGAGGGGCGCGCACCCGTGACGAGCTCGTAGTCCTCGGGCAGGTGCTTGATGTCGAGGCCCACCCAGTCGACGAGCGGCAGGACGTGCTCGAGCCGCACGGGCCAGGGGCCTGCGGTGTGCAGCCCGACGGCGAGCCCCAGCTCCCGCACGTCGGCGATCGCTGCGGGGAGCGCGGCCTGGAGCGTGGGCTCGCCGCCCGAGAAGACGACCCCGTCGAGACGGTCACGCTGCCGCTCGAGGAACGTGACGACGTCGGGCCACGGGATGGGTCCCTCGGTGTCCGCGGGGGTGGTCGGGGCGAGGTCCCTCGAGTGGCAGTAGGTGCAGCGCCAGGGGCAGCCCTGCAGGAACACGGTCGCGACGAGGTGCCCCGGCCAGTCGACGGTCGAGAGCGAGGTCATGCCCGCGACCGCGAGCGGCGCGAGCGTGCGGCTCGGGCGCGAGCCGCTCCCACGTCCTGCGGTCGGTGACGCGGTCGGTCGGCCGGCTGGACCCGGGGGAGAGCTCGCGAGGGAGGTCATGACAGGTCCTTCCGTCCGTGGATGGGTGTCGGGAAGCCCTCCCGGGCGCGCACGGGTCGGCGTCGACGCGACGTCCCTCGACCGTACGCGCGTGTGACCCGCGACTCACCGACGCATCTTGTGAGAACTTTCACAAGATGCGTCGATGGGGTGTCCGGCGCGCCGTGCACCCCGACCCTTGTCCGGGTGTCAAGCGTCCTTTACTCTCGACGCATGCTGCACCGAGCCCTCCGGACCGTCGTGCTGCTCGACCTCGCCGTGCGCTCCCGTGCGCACCGGGCACGCCTGGTAGCCGCCTGATGGAGAACCACGTGCGCACCCGCCGCGCGGCTCTCGGGCTCACGCAGGCCGAGCTCGCCGAGCGGCTCGGGGTCTCCCGCCAGACCGTCATCTCGATCGAGCGCGGGCGGTTCGACCCGAGCCTCCCGCTCGCGTTCCGGTTGTCGGCCCTCCTCGGCGCGTCGATCGAGGAGCTGTTCGTCCCCGCGGACCACGACGTCCGCACCGATCCCCTCTAGAAAGAGGCCCCCGTGCTCGGAGTCTGGATACTCGTCGTGGTCGCGCTCCTCGTCGCGTGGCTCGCGTTCCTCGGCGCGACCGACCGGATGACGCGCAACGGTCTGATCGGGATCAGGACGCCCGCGACGCAGCGCAGCGATGCGGGGTGGATCGCCGGGCACCGGGCGGCGCTCAGGGTCGTGGTCCCGGGGGCGGCCCTCGTCGTCGTGGTCGCGCTCGTGGTGACGGTCCTCGAGCCCGACGGCGCCACGGACGTCGCGTTCTTCGCCGTCGCGGGTGCGTTGCTCGTCGAGGTGGTCGTCGCGGCCGTGGTCGCCGAGGTCGCGGCCCGTGGCGTGGACGTGGGCCGGGGCGACGAGCGCGCCGACCAGTGGGACGTCGACTGATGCTGCGGTTCATGAGGTCGGTGACGCTCGCCGACCCCTGCTGCAGAGTGGGCCCCGACCGCTCGCGTCGCCACGGAGGTCGGGACGCTCTGAGGCCGAGATGCGGCTAACGGGGGTCGAATCGCTGAGAACACCCCCGTTGGCCGCATCTCGCGGGGCGAGGCTCGGGAGTGGTGGGACGTGCGCAGACGCTCACCACCGACGGGAGAGGTCTGGTACGGACGCGTGCCGGATACCGCCACTGCCTGCTGTCAGTCCGACGCCCCGCGGATGAGCTCGGGGGAGAAGATGCGGGCCGACTCCTTCACGGGGCGGCCGGCGATGAGGTCGAGGAGCATGCCGGTCGCAGCCTTGACCATCTCCACCACGGGGTTCTGGACCGTCGTCAGGGCGGGGCTCGTGGTCGCGGCGACGCCCAGGTTGTCGAAGCCGACCACCGCGACGTCGCCCGGCACGGACCTGCCTCGGGCGCGCAGGACGCGCAGCGCGCCCTCGGCCATGAGGTCCGACGCGGCGAAGACCGCGTCGATGTCCGGGTGCCGGTCGAGGAGCTCCTCCATGGCCGCCGCCCCGCCTGCCGCGGCGAAGTCCCCGTAGGCGATCGCGTCGTCGGGCAGGCCCGCCGAGCCCAGGGCCGCGCGCCACCCCGCGAGGCGGTCCACCGCGGCCGTCATGTCCTGCGGTCCGGCGATCGTCGCGATGCGGCGGTAGCCGCCGTCGAGCAGGCGCCGGGTCGCGATGCGACCACCCTCGACGTTGTCGACGTCGACGTAGACCAGGTCGTCCATCGCGGTGAAGGGGCGCCCGACGAACACCGCGGGCAGCGGCGAGGCGAGCACCGCCCCCTCGAGGTCGTCCTCGCGGTGGTGCGAGGTGATGATCGCGCCGTCGACGTGACCGCTGCGCAGGTAGCGCACGATCCGGCCCGCGTGCTCGTCGGGCCGGGCGATGAGCAGCACGAGCTGCAGGTCCGTGGGGGCGAGGGCCGCACTGACCCCACGGAGCGTTCCCGAGAGGAACGGGTCCGTGAGGATGCGCTCGTCCGGCTCGGGTACGACGAGCGCGATCGAGTCGGTCCGTCGCGTCACGAGCGAGCGGGCCGCGCGGTTCGGGGTGTACCCGAGCTGGAGGACCGCGGCGTCGACGGCGGCCTGCGCCTCGGGAGAGACGCGCAGGCCGCCGTTGATCGCGCGGGACGCCGTCGAGCGGGACACGCCGGCGGTCTGGGCGACCTCGTCCAGGGTCGGCGCGGAACTCAAGGTGCTCATGGTCTCAGTATCCTGCCAGGCCACGATGAGAGAACTGCCACGATCGGCGTCGACGCGCTAGGAGCGCGCGGGGACGGCGTTGTCGGCCGCCACCTGGGCGAACCACCGACCGCTGGCCTTGACCGTGCGCTCCTGGGTCTCGTAGTCGACCCGGACGACCCCGAACCGCTTCGAGTAGCCCCACGACCACTCGAAGTTGTCCAGGAGCGACCACGCGAAGTAGCCGCGCACGTCGGCGCCGTCGACGATCGCGTCCTTGACGGCCCGCAGGTGGGCGTCGAAGAACTCGAGGCGGTTCTGGTCGTCGACCGACCCGTCGGCCTCCACGACGTCGTCGTAGGCGCAGCCGTTCTCGGTGATGTAGAGCGGAACTCCCGCGGGACCCGTGTAGTCCGCCTGGAGGCGGTTGAGCAGGCGCGTCAGGCCCTCGGGCTGGATCTCCCAGTTCTGGTCCGTGACGGGCAGACCGCGCGGGTGGTTGAACACGCCGTCGGCGGCCGGGTAGGGGCTCGACGTCCTGCGCTCGACCGGGGCGTCGCCCACGAGCTCGGTGCTCGCGGGACGCGAGGAGACGAGCTCGCCGTGGTAGTAGTTCACCCCGAGCGCGTCGATGGGCGACGAGATGATCGCCAGGTCGCCGTCCTGGATGTGGTCCGTGAAGCCGTACTGCGCGACGTCCGCGAGGACGTCGGCCGGGTACTCGCCCTTGATGACCGGGTCGAGGAAGATGCGGTTGAACTGACCGTCGATGCGGCGGGCCGCGTCGACGTCGCCCGCGTCGTCGGGGTCGACCGGGTCGGCGACCGTGAAGTTGAGCGTGATCCCGAGGTTCGCCTCGGGGGCCCGCTCACGCAGCGCCTGGACCGCGAGGCCGTGGCCGAGCAGCAGGTGGTGCGCTGCGGCGAGGCCGTCGGGTCGGCTCTGGCGCCCGGGCGCGTGGATGCCGCCCGTGTACCCGAGGAACGCCGAGCACCAGGGCTCATTGAGGGTCGTCCAGACCCCGACCCGGTCGCCGAGGGCCTCGTGCATCGTCACGGCGTAGTCGGCGAACCGGTAGGCCGTGTCGCGGTTGGTCCACCCGCCCTGGTCCTCGATCGCCTGCGGGAGGTCCCAGTGGTACAGCGTGATCCACGGCAGGAGGTCCTTGGTGAGGAGCTCGTCGACGAGGCGCGAGTAGAAGTCGAGCCCCTTCTGGTTGACCGCTCCGCCGCCGGGCTGCACGCGCGCCCACGAGGACGAGAACCGGTACGTGTCCAGGTTCAGGTCGGCCAGGAGCGCGACGTCCTCGCGGTAGCGGTGGTAGTGGTCGCACGCGACCTCGCCGTCGTCGCTGCCCAGGACGGCGCCCGGGATCCGGCAGAACGTGTCCCAGACGGAGTCCTCGCGGCCGTCGGTGTGCGCGGCCCCCTCGATCTGGAACGCGGCGGTGGCGGCGCCCCAGAGGAATCCCTCGGGGAACTCGACGCGCCCCGTGGTGCCCAGGGTGCGGGGTGTGATGATCTCGGTCATCCCTTGACAGCTCCTTGCATGATGCCGGCGACCAGCTGGCGACCGGTGAAGATGAACAGCACGATCAGCGGCAGGGTCACGAGGAACACCCCTGCCATGACGAGCGAGTAGTCCACGAAGTAGTTCGCCTGGAGAGAGCGCACCACGAGCGGCAACGTCGGGTTCTCCTGGTTCAACACGATGGACGGCCAGAAGAAGTTCGTCCACTGCTGGACGAACGTGAACAGCCCGAGCATCGCGGCGGCGGGTCGTGCCGCGGGCAGCGCGATCGACCAGAAGGTCCGGAACATCGACGCTCCGTCGACGCGAGCGGCCTCGATGAGCTCGTACGGCAGCGACTCGGACAGGTACTGGGTCATCCAGAACACGCCGAACGCCGTGACGAGCGCGGGCACGATCACGGCCTGCAGCTTGCCGATCCAGCCCAGGTCCGACATGAGGATGAACATGGGGATCACGCCGAGCTGGGTCGGCACGGCCATGGTCGCGATGACGAAGACGAGCAGGGGACCCCGGCCGCGGAAGCGGAGCTTGGCGAACGAGTAGCCCGCGAGCGTCGAGAACAGCACCACGGACAGCGAGGTGATGACCGCGATGATGACCGAGTTCGTGAACGCCTTCCAGAAGTTGATCGCGCTCGAGCCGACCACCTCGGCGAACTGGGTGAACAGGCTCATGTCCGGCAGGAGCTGCGGCAGCGCGCTCTTGGAGATCTCCTCGGGGGTCGAGGAGCCCAGGATGAGCGTGAAGTACAGCGGGAAGACGGAGACCAGCAGCACGAGGCCGAGGACCGTGTAGGTGATCCAGCCCGGGCGGCGGGTGTAGCCGCCCGTGCCCTTGCGGACGGGGCGACGGTTGGGGCGGCGGGCCGCGGCACGAGCGGCGCCGGCGCCGGCGGTCTGCGCGACGACGGGGATCGAGCTCATCGCTTGTTCCGTTCGTTCGGAGCGCCCGTGGGCGCGCTGCTGCTGCGGGCGGGGGCACCGCTGGGTCGGCCGGAGGCGTTCTGCGCGCGGACGGCCGCGGCGGCGGCCTTGCGTCGGGCGCGCTGGACCCCGCGGGGGACCTTCTTGCTGGGGCCCGACGTCGAGATGCTCCGTGTGATCGCGAAGTTCACCAGGCCGATGAGCAGGATGACGATGAACAGGATCCAGGCGATCGCGGCCGCACGGCCGAAGTTCTTCTGGTTGCCCCACGCGACGTCGTAGAGGTAGAGCACCGTCGTCATCCACTGCCGGTCGGCGCCGCCGAGGCCCTGGGCGTCGAACGCACGGACCTCGTCGAAGATCTGCAGGCCGCCGATGGTCGAGGTGATGATGACGAAGATGATCGTGGCGCGGATCTGCGGGACGGTCACGGAGAAGAACTGACGGAACCGGCCGGCGCCGTCGATGATCGCGGCCTCGTAGAGCTCGCGCGGGACGGCCTGCATCGCGGCGAGGAAGATCAGCGCGTTGTAGCCGGTCCAGCGGAAGTTGACCATCGAGGCGATCGCGACGTGGCTCGCGAGCGTGTCGGCGTGCCAGCGGATGGGGTCGATCCCGAACGTGCCGAGCAGACCGTTGATGAGGCCGTACTGGTCGGCGAAGAGGCGCCCGAAGATGAGGCTGACCGCGATGGGGGCCACGACGTAGGGCAGCAGGACGCCCATGCGCCAGAACGTGGCGGCGCGCAGGTTCTGGTCGAGCAGGGCCGCGATGATGATCGCGCAGATCACCTGCGGGACCGAGGACAGCAGGAAGATCGAGAAGGTGTTGCGCAGCGACTTCCAGAAGGTGGGCTGCGCGAGCACGTCGGTGAAGTTCTGCAGGCCGACGAAGTCTCCCTGTCCGCCCAGCAGGTTCCACTCGTGGACCGACACGAACGCCGTGTAGATCAGCGGGAAGAGCCCCGTGATGGCGAAGAGGATGAAGAACGGGGAGATGTAGAGGTAGGGGGAGAGCTTGACGTCCCAGCGGCCGAGCCGCTGGGAGAAGCCGACGCGGCGCGAGGAGCGGCGCGGCGGTTCGCCGAGGCCCTGGGAGGGCTGGGTGGGAGAGAGGACGGTCATCTGACTTTCCTGTGCTGGGTCGAGCTGGGACGCGGTGCCCGACGGCGGGCTGGGGCGTGGGAGCGCGGGGTGACCTCCCGGAGAGGTCACCCCGCGCACCGGATCAGCTCAGGCCCAGGTCCTTGTAGGCCTGGACTGCCTTGTCCCACGACGCCTGGGCGTCGGCGGTCTTCTCGACGTCGACGCGCTTGATGGCGTCCTGGACCGTCTGGTGGATCGCGAAGTAGTTCGCGCCCTTGAACGGGGCCCCGTCGATCGCGAGCGCACGGTTGACGAAGATGGTGCCGACCGGTGCGTCGTTGAAGAACTCGTTGGTGAAGGACTGCACGGCGTCGGACTCCTGCGCCTCGATCTGCGAGGGGAAGGTGCCGGCGTTGGTGAACGCCGTGGTCTGCTGCGCGGGGTCGGTCAGCCAGGCGGCGAGCTCCTTGGCGGCGTCGGCGTTCTTGCCCGACGCGGGGACCGTGAGGAACGAGCCGCCCCAGTTGAGGCCGCCGCCGGGGAAGACGTCAGCGACGTTCCAGCCGGTCACGCCACCCGAGCGCTCCTCGACCGGGCCGGTCATCCATGCGGGGCAGATCATCGTGGCGAAGCCGTTGTTCTGGAACGCGGCGTCCCAGTCGGCGCTCCACTGCTCGAGCCCGGCGGACAGGCCGTTGGTGGCCGACTGCTCGACGACCGTGTTGTAGATGTCCTGGATCGCGGTGTTGGTCGCGAGGTCCTTGGGCGTGCCGTCGGACTCCTCGTAGGCGTTGTCGATCTGGTTGACCATGCCCTGGGAGATCGACATCGCGCTGTCGTACCAGGCGGCGTCGCTCGCGGCTGCGAAGGTGGCGCCCGCGGCGAAGTAGTCGTCCCAGGTCGCGTCGGTCCCGCCGAGGAGCTCGGCGACGGCTGCCGGGTCGGTCGGGAGGCCTGCGGCCTCGAAGAGGTCCTGGCGGTAGCAGATGGCGCTCGGGCCGATGTCGGTGCCGTAGCCGATGACCTTGCCGTCGGGGGTCGTGGCCTGCTGGACCTTCCAGTCCACCCAGCGGCCGTCGAGCGAGGCGTCGGTCAGGTCGGTGAAGAGGTCGGGGTACTGCATGAGCTCGGGGAGCCAGTCGACCTCGATCGCCTCGATGTCGGCCAGTCCGTCGCCACCGGCGGCGAGCTTGGTCGTGAGGTTGGTGCGTGCGTCCTCGGACTTCGCGGCCTTGGTCTGCTTGACCGTGACGTTGGGGTGCTCGGCGGTGTACGCCGCAAGGAGCTCGTCGGTGTAGCCGAAGTCGTTGAACGTGGCGACGGTGAGGGTGATCTTCTCGCCGTCGGAGGAACCGCTGCCGTCGTCCGACGAGCCGGAGCCAGAGGAGCAGGCGGTGAGGGTGAGGGTGAGGGCCGCGAGCCCTGCGACGGCGGCGGTTGCCGTGCGGGTGCGGGTCGGACGGGTGCTGCTCAGCACGATGACTCCCTTGTCGATGATCGGCGTGGCAGCGCTTCCACGATCAGGGGTGGTAGCGCTCCCACGAAGTGCCACGATGGTGGCCCGCCGCCTCTGGGGATGTCAACCTCGTGACGTGACATCTCGTCGTGGAAACGCTCCCACGCGCATGTTCGTGCAGGTCAGCGCGTTGTGATCGCGCCGACCGTTCCCCAATCGTTATTGGTTCCCGACCGCCTGGAAAGTAATATGGACGGTCGTTCAACTCTGCTCGCGGCGGTGAACGACCCGACGATCGCGCAGGCCTCAGGGGGCCGTGAGCCACTCCACGCCGGCCTGCTCCTCCGACGTGAGGGTCGCGCGGACCGCCCCGGCCGCGGCCTCCTCGACGGCTGCCGCGAACAGGGGGACCGTGGCCTTGAGCTCGCCGTCGTACGCGTGCCGTGTGCCGCCGTCGGGCAGGGCCTCGAGCGTGACCGTGCCGGTCATGCGGACGGGCGCTCCCGTGATCTCGAGCGAGACCGTGCCGCGCCGGACGCCGCCGTCCGCGGGCTCCCACACCTCGGCCTGACGGACCTCGAGCGCGTTGCCCACGAACGCGCGCAGGTGACCCGGGATCTGGTCCGTGGGCAGTGTGCGCCGCACGACCACCGAAAAGCCCTCGTCGATCGAGCCCGTCACGTCGGCGAGCTCCACGAGGGCCTGCGGGCCGCCCGTGCGCTGTGCGCGCCAGCGGACGAAGGCCTCGCTCGCGAGCATCCGGGTGACCTCGTCGAGACCGGCGGGGTAGTGCAGATCGACGCTCAGGTGCACAGGTTCTCCTCGGGACGTGCTGACCGGCGCGCAGGGGGCGCCAGGGAGTCCGACTCTACCGAAGGAGAGGCCTCGATCCCGTGAAGACGCCCACGGATGCGTACGCTGGGGCTCGTGTCTGCCATGAGTGACTTGATCTCCCGCCACGCCGAGCTGTCGCCTGCCGACAACGAATGGCTGCACCTGCTCGTCGGCGACTGGCAGGTGGTCTCCGACCTGGCCTTCGCGGACCTCGTCCTGTGGCTGCCCACCGACGACGGCAGCTTCGTCGCCGTCGCGCAGTGCCGGCCCAGCACGGGGGCCACGGTCCACTACGACGACATCGTCGGCTCGACCGCCCCCGAGGGGCAGCGACCCCAGCTCGAGCGGGCGCTGTCCGAGGCGCGGTCGCAGCGCTCGCGCGAGCCGCGCTGGTTCGGGGCGTACGCGGTGCGCGAGGAGGCCATCCCGGTCGTCCACAACGGGCACGCGATCGCCGTCGTCGCGCGCCAGACCAACCTCGGGAGCGGGCGCACGCCCAGCCGCCTCGAGCTCAACTACGTCGAGGCCGCCGACGACCTCATCGCGATGATCTCCCGGGGCGAGTTCCCGGCGCCCAACGCCGCGACCGGCCCGCGTCGGGGCGCGCCCCGCGTGGGCGACGGCCTGATCCGCCTCAACTCCGAGGGTGAGGTCCTCTACGCGAGCCCCAACGCGCTGAGCTGCTTCCACCGCCTCGGGGTGATCGGACCGCTCGTGGGCCGCTCGCTCATCGAGGTCACGACGGACCTCATCGAGCACCAGACACCCGTCGACGAGTCCCTGCCGCTCGTGGTCATGGGCCGCGCCCCGTGGCGCACGGACATCGAGGCCCGCGGGGTCGCGCTCTCGCTGCGGGCCCTGCCGCTCACCGAGTCGGGGCAGCGGATCGGTGCGGTGCTGCTGTGCCGTGACGTGTCCGAGCTGCGCCGCCGTGAGCGCGAGCTCATCACCAAGGACGCGACGATCCGCGAGATCCACCACCGGGTCAAGAACAACCTGCAGACGGTCGCGGCCCTGCTGCGGCTCCAGGCGCGCCGGATGGACGTGCCCGAGGCGCGCGCGGCCCTCGAGGAGGCCATGCGTCGCGTCGCGACCATCGCGCTGGTCCACGAGAGCCTCTCGCAGACCCTCGACGAGGAGGTCGAGTTCGACGACATGGGTGGGCGCGCGCTGCGCCTGGCCGCGGACGTGGCCTCGGCCGACACCAAGGTCCGCACGGTCCAGACGGGGAGCTTCGGACTGGTGCCGGCGGAGGACGCGACGCCGCTCGCGCTCGTCCTGACCGAGCTCGTGACCAACGCGGTCGAGCACGGGTTCTCGAACCGGACGAACGGGACGGTCGAGATCGACGCGCAGCGCGAGGGGTCGGCGTTGCGGATCATCGTCGCCGACGACGGGGTGGGCATGCCCGTGCCCGGGACCGAGCCCTCGGAGAAGCCCAAGAAGAGCGGCCTGGGCTCCCAGATCGTCGCGACGCTCGTGTCCAACGAGCTGGGCGGGACCATCGAGTGGTCCGATCGTCCGGGAGGCGGGACGCAGGTGGTGCTTCAGCTCGTGCTGCGTGACGGCGGTGGATCGCGCCAGGGGTGACGAGCGCCTCGACGGAGAGGATCCAGAACGTCGACAATTCTCTTCCCGAGGCAAACATAAAGGGCCGTCACCAGCAGGTGACGGCCCTTTATGAGAAAAGTATGTGAAGCTCAGCCGGCGCGACGGGCGCGAGCGGTGCGGCGCTTGAGCGCACGACGCTCGTCCTCGGACAGGCCGCCCCAGACTCCCGCGTCCTGACCGGACTCGAGCGCCCACTTGAGGCAGGTGTCGACGACGTCGCAGCGGCGGCACACGGCCTTCGCCTCTTCGATCTGGAGGAGGGCAGGTCCGGTGTTCCCGATCGGGAAGAACAGCTCCGGGTCTTCGTCCAGGCAGGCTGCGCGGTGGCGCCAGTCCATGTGAGGTCTCCTTGGCATGACGAGCAAGGCCCCAGGTGGAATGGTGTCGGACGCACGTCCACAAAAGGGCTTCAGGCTCAGGTGGGGGGTAATTGATGCTTGAACTAGGTTCACATCTTGAGAAGCCCAGCACAAGGGGTTGCCGGAAAGTTTCTGCGACGTGAACGGTGAGGTCTTGGTCACACTTCGGTGAAGGTGCAGGTCACGCGTAGTCTGGGTTGTCGTGGCAGCTGTGAGGACTCCGAATCAATCGACGCCCGAACCTCCTGAGGACGGTTCAGGCCCGTCGACCCCGCCCGTGGGTGGTCCGCGACCGCTCGCGCTGTGGGTCGTGATCGCCGGGATCGGGCTCGAGGCGGTCGCGCTCGTCGTCGGCGCGCTCCTCGTCCTGGTCGAGCTCGTCTCGGGCAGGTCGTCGGCCGTGGGCGTCTCGATCTTCCTGGTCGTGTTCGCCCTGGGGGTCGCCGCGGTGCTCGGTGCGAGCGCGCGAGGACTCCTGCGCGGACAGCGCTGGTCCCGGTCCCCGGTGGCCACCTGGCAGCTGCTGCAGGTCGTCGTCGCGTTCAGCTGGCTCCAGGTGGAGGTCACGGCTCCGGGGATCGCGGTCATGGTGCTCGCGGTGGTGGTGCTCGTGTGCCTCATGCTGCGTCCGGTCGTCGTCGCGACGACGCGCGACACAGCCCGCGCGGAGGGCTGACCGGGCGAGCGGAGTCGTCGGCCGGCCGGCTGGCCCCGCCCCGCCCCGGCCGCACCTCACCCGGCGAACGCGACCTGCACAGGGACGAGCGCGCCCGAGCGGACGAGCACGGCCCGGCCGGCGGGCCCCGCACCAGGATCGAGCACCCGCTCGAGCGACATCCCGAACACGTCGCCGCTGCCGCGCTCCCCGGGGCGCAGCACGATCCCGCAGCGCGCCGCGCGCACCTCGGCGAGCGGGCCCCGGTGCGCCGTCGCGGCGGCGACCGTCGACGCGGAGGCCAGGAGCGCGACTCCCGTCCGCACGAGTCCCGTGAGGACCTCGACCTCGAGCGGGCACGCGTGCTGGAGGACGTCGAGGTCGTCGACGACCACGAGGTCGCCCGGGGCCGGCGGCGTGGTGGCGAGCAGGTTCAGCGCCGTGGCTGCCTCGTACGGGGAGAAGGTGCTCGCGACCACGAGTCCGCCCGCGCCCGCATCCGTGGTCACGAGCTCCGCGAGACGCGGGTCGCGCGAGAGCACGGCCCGCACCCGGCCCGTCGGCAGCGCGTACCCGAGCACGAGGAGCAACGCGTTGCTGCGCCCGCTGCCCCCCGGGCCGACGACGAGCCCACCCGCGGTCACGTCGAGGCACTGCGGTACCGCGGCGTCACCGCCGATCCCGACGGGTACGGCCCGCAGCGAGTCCTCGCCCGGCATCGGGAGGTCCGCCGGGAGGACGAGGCGGGGGAGAGGCACGAGCCGTAGGGGAACCGACCGGCCGTCGTCGTGGGACGGTGCGTCCGAGGACGCGTCGCGCTCGAGCGGCGAGGCGTCGACCACGACCTGGCACTCGACGGGCTCGTCCGCACCGAGCCACACGCCGCGCCCTGCTCGCCCGCCGCGCCCCGCGAGGCGTGAGGGGACGCCGTGCGCGACGTCGTCGTGCACCGCGCTCGAGGTCAGCACGAGCCGCGGCCCGACGCGGTGCGCGAGCCCGCCCAGTCCCGGCGTCTGCCCCGAGAGGGCGACGTGCACGCCGCGCGCGGCCCCGTCGCCGAGGAGGCGGCCCAGGAGGTCGGCCCCCGTGCCCCCGGCCAGGAGCCCGAGCGAGGCACGCAGGTCCTCGATCCCGTCGAGCAGCACGAGCGTGGGGCGGCTGCCCGCCCGGGCGAGCAGGAGGTCGACGAGCCGGGCGACCCGGCGTGGGTCGTGCTGGTCGACGACGGTCCCGCAGCCCGCGTGCTTCCGCAGGGCGGGCCCCGTGAGCGCGGGGTCCTCGGCGACGACGTGCACGTCCCACCCCCGGTCGAGGGCGGCGACCGCGAGCGCCCGCAGCGCCGTGGTCCGCCCCGAGCGAGGTCGGCCGACGACGGCGAGGTGCCCCTGATCGACGTCCCACGTCACGACACCTCGGCGCTGCTCGGCGGGCAGGTCGGAGAGGGCCAGGGGCAGGCGTTCGGAGGCGTCGCCGGGGGAGGTGCGCGCGCCGGGAAGGTCCGACGGCGTCACGCGCCCTGGCAGGCCCGGGAGCCAGGGCGCGGGGTGAGGGGTGTGCGCCGCGGTCGCCGCGGCCTCGCGGGCTGCCGCGACGAGGACCGTCACCAGGTCGGGGGCGTCCGGTTCCGGCGCACGCATGGGGAGGGGAGCCGCGCCCCACCGTGGTGCGGTGCGCACGGTGTCCGTCCCCCGTGGGGCTGGGGAGGCCGCATGGGCGCACTGGAACGCGAAGGGCGGGCCGTCGCCGCGGCGCAGGACGGCCCGCCCGGGGCGGTCGACCGGTATCCGGGCGGCGTGCGGTGCGTCGATCACGTCGTGCGAGTCGCCCGCGTCGACCTGCCGCAGCGCGACCCGCAGCGAGATGTTGGCGCGCATGTCGGCGGTGATCGCACCGGTGGGCCGCTGGGTGGCCAGGACGAGGTGCACCCCGAGCGAGCGCCCCTGGGACGCGAGGCGCAGGAGCCCGGGGAGGAAGTCCGGCAGGTCGTCCGCGAGCGCCCGGAACTCGTCGACGACCACGAGCAGGCGGGGCAGGACGCCGGGCGGAAGGTCCTCGAGGCGCGTGGCCCCCGCGCCCGCGACGACGTGCTCGCGGCGGCGGAGCTCGGCGCGCAGCCCCGCGAGCGCCCGGCCCGCAAGGCCGGGTTCGAGGTCCGTGACCTGCCCCACGACGTGCGGGAGACCGACGCACCCGCCGAAGCTCGCGCCGCCCTTGTAGTCGACGAGCGCGATCGCGAGGTCGCGCGGGGACGTGGTGAGGGCCAGGCCCAGGACGAGCGACTGGAGCAGCTCGGACTTGCCCGCGCCCGTGGTCCCGGCGACGAGCGCGTGCGGGCCGTCCCGCACGACGTCGACCACGACCGGTCGGCCGGACGCGTCGAGCCCGAGCGGGACCGGGAGACCTGGGGTGGTCGACGCGTTCTGGGCGGACGCCTTCCATCGGCGCGCGACGTGGGTCGCGAGGGCGGCTGCGTCGGCGGTAGTGAGCCCGAGGAGCGCCGCGAGGGACACCGTGACGGGAAGACCGGGGGCGGCGGGGTCGGACGGTTCCCCGGCCGTCGGGGTGCCCGCGCCGACGGGCCAGCGCCCGAGCCGGGCCGTCGCGGCGAGGTGCCGGGCGTACCGCTCCGCCCAGCCAGCGGTCACACCGAACCAGGGGGCGGGCCCGTCGCTGCCGTCCGCGAGGTGCCACCTGCCGTGCGTGGCGTCGAGCACGGTCCGGCACCAGGCAGGCACGGTGATCTTGTCCGGGGTGAGCAGGATCAGCCGGTCGTGCGGGCCTCGGGCGGCCCACCACCGGTCGAGGGCCTGGGCGCCGTCGCGTCGGCCGTCGGGACGGGCAGGGGAGTCGTCGACGAGCAGTGCGCGGTCGGTCGTGGGGGCTCCCGGAGAGGTGTCCCGGCGCCGGGAGGCCCGGGGGAGCCAGCGCAACCACGCCCACTCGTGGGCGTCCTCGTCGGCGTGCACGGCCTCGACCGTCGCGCCCGAGGCGACCTGGGCCAGGAGGAGCGTGCGGGCCGCGGCGAGCCGGTCGGCCCGCTGCCCGACGACGGCCATGCACCCGTCGGGGAGCCGTGCCCCCGGGGCGCGGGGTGGCCCGGGAGGCGTGCCGGTCCCGGGGGCTGGACCGAGACTCGTCGCCGGAGCGGCACCCTGCGCGCGCGACGGGTCGGGAGCGGCGCGGTGGACCGCGATCACGGCGGTCATGAGGTCTGCCGGGCTCGGGACCGGCGGCCCGCCGTCGGCCGCCTCGGTCGCCGGCCCGGGGATGCGGTCCGGGCACATGTCTCTGCCCGCACCCGTGCCCCGGTGCGCGCAGGCGAGGGAGGGCGTGCCGACAGGGTCCGTACTCGTTCGCGGCGCGATCGGTCGCCCGTCGTCCGCACCCCCACCGGGGGAGCGCCGGGAACCTGTGCCGACGCCCGGCACCGGTCGCCCGGCCTGGCCGGCGGCAGGGCCGGACCCGTCCTGCCCGGGTGAGCGACGTCGTCGGGCAGCGACGAGGAGCGGGACCACGAGCATGAGCGGACCGAGCAGGGCCAGGAGCGCGAGCACGGGCTGACGCAGCGTGGCCGCGAGCGCGAGCGAGCCGACCGCGGGGGTGAGCGCCATGGCGATCGACTGACCGCTGAGGCCTGGACCGACGGCCGGCGCCGGGGCGGGGAGGGGCAGTGCGCTCGTGACGGCCCACTCCTCGAGACGGGGACGCGGGCGCAGGTCGTGGACCGCGTCGCCCACGAGCAGGACCCTGCCCGGGGGCCAGGCCTGGGGCCGACGACCTCGCACCCGGCGTGGACGCACGCCGGGGGACTCCCACGTGCCGCGGGCGCCCCGGACCGCGACCCGGACCGCGGCCCGGACCCGCGGGCGCCGCCCGGTCCGCCGGGTCCACGGGAACGCCGCGCCGCGCCGGGCCGCGAGCGTCACCACGACCGTCGATCCACCGGGGTCCGAGGTGGCCAGCACGAGCCTCGAGCCCTCGCGCAGGGCGTGCAGCCCGCCGCTCCCCGGACCCGACAGGACCGCGACGTGCCAGGGCGTACGCAGCGCCTCGGCCTCCGGGTCCTGCGCCCCGGCGCTCGCGGCCGGGCCCGTCCCCGGTGGGAGTGCGCGCAGCGTCGCCCCCGGGAGCAACGGGCGGGTGCCGACGAGGTGGTCGTCGTGCACGAGCACCCCGTCGACCGCGAGCGGCGAGACGAGCAGCTCGGGCCGACGCGCGAGGCGCGCGAGGTCGGCCCGGAGGTCGCCCAGGCGGGCGCCGGGCTCGAGCAGGACGTCGAGGCCGGGATGGAGGGTCATGCGCACGTGCCGATCCTGGCGCTCGGGCGGACGCCCCCGCAGACGACGACGGCGCGCCTGTGGACGAGGGGGTCGTCCACAGGCGCGCCGTCGGGCGTCGAGCCTTGCTGCGGGTCAGTCGACCGCGAGCGCCTCCACCGGGGAGGTGCGGGCGGCCGAGCGGCCGGGGATCACCGACGCCAGGAGCCCCGCGACGAGGGCCACGACCAGGACCAGGGCGACGTCGCGCCACGGCACGGCGAGCGTCACGTCGCCCATGACGGCGAGCGCCGCGGACGCGCCGGCCCAGCCGTAGAGGATGCCCAGCAGGATGCCGAGCACGGCACCGACCCCCGCGATGAGCATGCCCTCGATCGCGAGCATCCAGCGCAGCTGGGACCGGCTCAGCCCGATGGCCCGCAGGGTCGCGGACTCACGGCGGCGCTCGATGACCGAGAGCGAGAGCGTGTTCGCGACGCCGATGAGGGCGATGACGACCGCGACCGCGAGGAGACCGACGATGACGCCGAGGATCGTGTCGACGACCTTCTGGTACATCGCTCGTTCGACCGCGGCCCCCGTGACGTCGATCGGGAGGTCGCTGTCGGCGAGCGCGTCCTGGAGGGCGGGCACCACGGACGCGGCGTCGTTGACGTCGGCCAGACCGACCCATGCGGTCGTGACCGGCGCGCCCGTCGCGACGCCCTCGAGCGTCTGCGGCGTGACGAGCAGCGCACGTCCGCCCATCGGGGTCACGAGGGCCTCGAGGGTCGCGGGCGTGCCCTGGGGGTTCGCGTCCTCGGGGAGCGGTGCGGCGGTCAGCACGAGCTGGTCACCCGTCGAGATGTCCCAGCTCTCGGCGACCCCTGCCGGGACGACGACCGTGCCGGGGGCCAGGCCCTCGACGGCCTTCTTGTCGCGCGAGAGCGCGGTCGCCGCACCGGGGTCGACGCCGCGTGCGAGGAACGTGATGTCGTTGCCGTCGAGCGGGACCGTGACGGACGTCGCGGTCAGCGGGACGACGGACTCGACGCCGTCGACCTTCTCGGCCGTGGCGATCGTCGACTGCGGGAGCTCGACGGGCTGGTTGCCGCCGTACTCGTCGTAGCCGTCGGTCGCGAGCGAGACGTCCACGGGGTAGCGGCCGTCGAGCTCGTTGTTCATGCTCATCCGGGCGCTCACGGCCCCGGTCGACATCATGGCCACGAGCGTCACGCCGATGAGGAGCGCGGTGCTCGTCGCGGCCGTGCGGCGCGGGTTGCGCAGCGTGTTCGCGGCCGCGAGCTTGGCCGTGCTGCCCGAGCCCGTCAGGACCTTGCCCACGAGGCTCACGACCTTGGGGAGCCAGAAGATCGCTCCCACGAGGACGCCCACGAACGAGGCGGCGCCACCGGCGGTCGCGGCGAGCAGACCGGCCTCCGCGCTGCCCTGCTGTCCCAGGAGGACCCCCAGGACCAGGAGGCCCGCACCGCCGACGACGAGGATCGACGAGATCGCGAGGCGGACGCGTCCAGCGCCCGACGAGAGGGTCGGCGCGTCGGAGGGACGCAGCGCGGCGAGCGGGGCGACCCGGGTCGCGGCACGCGCCGGCGAGAACGACGCGACGAGCGTCACGACGGTCCCGACGAGCAGCGGGACCAGGACCGCGACGGCCGTCACCTGGACGACCGAGGGCAGCGGGATGCCGAGGTCCATGCTGCCCGCGACGGTCAGCGCGAGCTGGACGAGCCCGATGCCGAACAGGATGCCGGCGACCGAGGCGACCAGCCCCAGGATGACGGCCTCGAGCAGGACCGAGCGCGCCAGCTGCTTGCGGTCGGCGCCGACGCAGCGCAGGAGCGCGAGCGTCCGGGTGCGCTGGGCCACGAGCACCTGGAAGGTGTTCGCGATGACGAGGGCCGCCACGAGCAGCGCGATCGCCGCGAACGTGAGGATCACGTAGGTGAAGACGTCCTCGCCGCCCGTCATCTGGGCGGCCTGGTCCTTGGCGTACTCGGCACTCGTCCAGACCTTGGTGTCTCCCCCGAGCGAGCTCGTGACGGTCGACCGGACGGCCTCGAGGTCGGTACCGGGCGCCAGGGCGACCAGGACCGCGTTGTACGAGGTCGCCGAGTCGCCCGGGACGAAGCTCTCGGCCTCCCAGGCGGTCAGGTCCTCGTTCGACAGCACACCCGCGCCGCCCACCTGGGCATAGGCGCCCATGGGGTCGTCGAGGGTCCCGACGAGAGTCAGGTTCTCGTCGGTGTCCACGAAGGTGCCGGCGGGCGCCTCCTCGTCGGGGGCGGGCTCGTCGGCGGGGACGGCGTCGCCGCCCTCGTCAGCCGACGCGGCGTCCTCCGACGGCGCTCCCTCCTCGGTGGGTGCACCCGCCTCGGGCGCTGCGCCCTCGGCGCTCGGCGTCCACACCGAGCGCACGACCGTCACGGTGTCGCCGAGCGCGAGCCCGAACCGCTCGGCGACGTCGGACGGCAGCGCGATCTCGCCCGAGCGTGCGGGCATCGCGCCCTCGACGACCTCCTGGGCCTCGAAGCGCGGGTCCGAGGCGGTCGGGACGACCACCTGGTAGGTGCGCTTGCTCCCCGAGACGAGCTCGAAGGCGCGCATGACCTGCGGGTCGGCGGCCTCGACGCCCTCGGTCCCGCGGATCTCCTCGAGCCCGGCCTCGTCGATGCCGGCACCGTTCGCGACCACGAGGTCGGAGTCGGCGAACTGCGCGGCGATCGAGTCGGTCGTGATGCGGTTGATGACGGTCCCCGCGAGCAGGGTCGCGGTGAGGAAGGCGGTCCCGATGAGGATCGCGATGCCGGCGGCGCTCAGCCGCCCGATGCTGCGGCGCATCTGCGCCAGGGTGAGCCGGACCATCAGGCGCGCACCGCCGTCGGACCGGTGGTGCCGGCGAGAGCGTCCGCGGGGTCGCTCTCGAGCGTGCGCAGCGCGTCGAGCCCGGCGAGGACCGACTCGGGCGTCGGGTTGTCGATGTCGCCCGCGATGCGCCCGTCGGCGATGAGGATGACACGGTCCGCGTAGGCGGCAGCCGTGGGGTCGTGCGTGACCATGATGATGGTCCGGCCGAGCTCGCGCACCGAGCGGCGCAGGAAGCTCAGGACCTCGGCGCCCGAGCGCGAGTCCAGGTTGCCCGTGGGCTCGTCGGCGAACACGACCTCGGGCTTGGCGATGAGCGCGCGGGCGATGGCCACGCGCTGCTGCTGGCCGCCCGAGAGCTCGCTGGGGCGGTGCGTGAGGCGCGCGCCGAGGCCCAGGGTCTGGACGAGCGTCGCGAGCCACTCCTTGGTCTCGGCGTCGACCTTGCGTCCCGCGAGCTCGATCGGCAGCGTGATGTTCTGCTCGGCCGTGAACATGGGCAGCAGGTTGAACGACTGGAAGACGAAGCCGACGCGGTCGCGGCGCAGCCTGGTCAGCTCGTTGTCGCCCAGGGCCGTGATCTCGGTGTCGCCGATGAAGCCCTGGCCGCTCGAGGCCGTGTCGAGCCCGGCGAGCAGGTGCATGAGCGTGGACTTGCCCGAGCCCGAGGGGCCCATGATCGCGGTGAACGCGCCCTTCTCGAAGTCCACGTCGACGCCGTCGAGGGCGCGCACGGTCGCCTCGCCCTTGCCGTACAGCTTGGTCAGGGACCGGGCGCGCACGGCGGGCGTGCCTTGCGCCGGGGCGTTGCCGGGGATGGGCTGGTACACGGTGGTGTCCACGTCTGCTCCAGGAGAGTTCGTCGTCGGTCTGCGCCGGTCCCGGGCGGGGCGCGCGAGGCGTCCGTGGCCGGGACCGAGGGGGTGCGGGAGAGGGCTCGAGGCCCTCGTTCCCACCTGATGACGACACTAGGAGCCGGGGCGGGGGTCGTGCGTCCGGCGAGGGGCGGGTCCTCGGGACGCGGGACGTCATCCCGTGGTCGTACGCGGACCGGGGGAGACCCCTACCTGCAGGTGCCCGACGGCGTCACGCGCCCGGGCGCACGAGTCCCGTCTCGTACGCGGTCACCACGGCCTGGACGCGGTCGCGCGCCCCGAGCTTGGCGAGGATGCGCCCGACGTGGGTCTTGACCGTGGCCTCGGCGACGAACAGGTCGCTCGCGATCTCGGTGTTGGACCGGCCCCGGGCCATGAGCACCAGGACCTCGCGCTCACGCTCGGTGAGCGAGGAGATCTGCTCCTGCGCCCCCGTGTCGACGAGCTGCTCGGCGGGCAGGGCCACGACCAGGTGCTCGAGGAGCCGGCGGGTCGAGGACGGGGCGATCACCGCGTCGCCCGAGTGCACGGTGCGGATCGCGGCGAGCATCTCCTCGGGCGGGGCGTCCTTGAGCAGGAACCCGCTGGCCCCGGACCGGATGGCCTCCAGGACGTACTCGTCGAGGTCGAACGTCGTGAGCACGATGACCCGGGGCACGTGCTGGCCCTCGGCCGCCGCGGCGGTGAGCTGGGCCGTGGCCGAGAGGCCGTCGAGGTGCGGCATGCGCACGTCCATGAGCACGACGTCGACCGGATGGTCCGCGAGGAGCCGCAGGGCCTGGAGCCCGTCGCCGGCCTCGACCGTGACCTGGAGGTCGGGCTGGGAGTCGATGACCATCCGGAACCCGGCACGCACGAGCTGCTGGTCGTCGACGAGCGCGACCCGGATGGGGGCCTGCGCGGGGAGGTCGGGAGTGAAGAAGGTGGAGGTCATGGTTCCTGGGGATCGTCGGGTGCGGGTGCGGGTGCGGGTGCGGGTGCGGGTGCGGGGGTGCCGGACGTCTGCTGCCCCATCCTGCCCGACGGCGGAGCGGGCGGCGCCGGGACGGGGGGAGCGACGCCGTCGAGCCGGGGGATGGGCATGGTGAACCGGACGCGGAAGCCGCCACCGGGGCGCGGACCCGTGGTCACCGCGCCGCCGAAGATCACCGCGCGCTCGCGCATCCCGAGCAGTCCGTAGCCGGGGGAGTGCGTGCCGTCGGCGGACGCCCCGCGGCCGTCGTCGTCGACCGCGAGCTGGAGCGTGTCGACCCCCCACGTCACGACGACCGTGACGGTCGGGTCGGGGCCCGCGTGCTTGAGGATGTTGGTGAGCGCCTCCTGGCACACGCGGTAGACCGTCAGACCGGCGCCCGGGGGCAGCGGGCGCGGGGTGCCCATGCGGACGAGCGAGATGCGCATGCCGCTGTCGCGGACCTGCGAGACGAGCGACTCGAGGTCGGCCGAGTCGGGCTGGGGCGTGAGCTCGACGCGCCGCACGGACCCGGTGGCGGTCGGCACGGCGCCGGTCGTCGGGCTGCTCGTGCGCGGGCCCGTCGTCTGGCTCGTCGCCGTGCCTGCCGCCGCGCCCGTCGCCCGGGCCTCGTCCAGGACCTGCCGGGGACGGTTGTTGAGCCCGGGGGCGTGCGTGAGCTGCGCGGGGTGGCCCGAGCCCGCGACCGCGTCGCGGTCGTCGGTGCGCAGGACGCCCAGCAGTCGGCGCATGTCGGCGAGGGCCGCACGACCGGTGTCCGAGACCGTGGCCAGCGCACGCGTGGCCGCGGCGGGGTCGGCGGCTCCTGCGTACCGGCCGCCGTCGGCCTGGGCGATGATGACCGACAGCGAGTGGGCCACGATGTCGTGCATCTCGCGGGCGATGCGCGAGCGCTCGGCGGCCGTCGCGATCTGCGCCTGCTGGTCGCGCTCGACCTCGAGACGCTCGGCGCGGTCGACCAGGGCGTTGATGGTCTCGCGCCGTGAGCGGCGCACCAGGCCGAAGGCCCAGACGGCCAGGAACATCATCGTGGAGAACATCGCCGTGAAGACGAGCACCCCCGCCGCCTCGGCGGCGCTGCTGGCGTTGACGGCGAGCCTCAGCCCCAGCACGAGCGACCCCGCGGCCGACGAGATCATCGCGGTGCGGTGGGCCCAGCGAGGGCCGTAGACCGTCACCGAGAACAGCGAGATCAGCAGGAGGAAGTCGGACGGCAGGAAGATGATCCCGACGAGCAGGTGGAGCAGCGCGACCGCGTAGACCGTGACCGCCGAGGCGACGGGGCGGACGCGCCGCCAGGGGAGCGGGGCGAGCATGCCGATCGTGAAGAGCGTCGAGAGCGTCGACCCGCCCGTGACGGAGGACCCGTAGGCGAGCGCGAACGGGATGAACACGAGCGCGACGACGACCGTGCTCGTGAGGTCGACCGCGAACCGGTGCCGCTCCCACCACTTGCCCATGTTCTCGTACCAACCCATGACTGCCAGGGTAGGTGGCGGGCCCGGGGCGACGCGTCCTCCCGGGGACGGACGGGGCGCGCGACCGTGGGGGGACCCGCGGTCGCGCGGGCGGCCGGGACGAGAGGCGGCGCACGAGGTCCTGCGGTGGGGAACCGGCGGCCCGCCGGGACCTGCCGGACGGCGCGGACCGGGACAGACCCGGGCAGAGCGGAACGCCTGCCGCGGTGTGTCCATCAGGTGTGTCACGTGCGTCCCACGGGGCCTGATGGATAACGCCAAAGTTCTGCGAATGCCCTAGCATGATCGAATGACCCACGTACTGCTAGCGGAGGACGACCCGGCGATTGCCGAACCTTTGGCGCGTGCGCTGACGCGTGAGGGTTACAACGTGGTCGTGCATGGAACTGGTCAAGGAGCGATCGACGCCGCGAGCGGTGTCGACATCGTGGTCCTGGATCTGGGCCTCCCGGACATGGACGGCCTGGACGTCGCACGTGAGATCCGCAACAAGGGTCTGACGACACCGGTCCTGGTCCTCACCGCGCGTGCCGACGAGGTCGACCTGGTGGTCGGCCTCGACGCCGGCGCCGACGACTACGTGACCAAGCCTTTCCGCCTCGCCGAGCTGCTCGCCCGCGTCCGGGCGCTGCTGCGCCGTACGCACGGCGACCCGACCGACGAGGAAGAGCTGGTCGCCCAGGATGTCCGTATCGACGTCGCTGCGCACCGCGCCTTCCAGGGCGACCGCGAGCTGCACCTGACGACCAAGGAGTTCGAGCTCCTGCGCGTCCTCATCGCGAGCGCGGGGTCCGTCGTGGTGCGTGACACCCTCATGCGAGACGTGTGGGGCTCTGAGCCCGTGGGCTCCACCAAGACCCTGGACATGCACGTGTCCTGGCTGCGTCGCAAGCTCGGGGACGACGCCAACTCGCCGCGCTACGTCTCCACGGTGCGAGGCCTCGGCTTCCGCTTCGAGACCGGCGAGGGCTGATCCCCCGACGGGGCTGAGCGAAGGGTCGGGGAAGCGTGCGTCGACGCGTTCTGCAGGCGACGGTCGCGGCCGTCGCCGTCGCCGTGCTCCTGCTCGGTTTTCCGCTCGCGTTCCTCGGGGCGCAGTTCGTCCTGGCCAACGAGATGGACCAGCTCCAGGGTCGCGTCGACACCCTGGCGCGCAACATCGACAACAGGCTCGCGCAGAACGAGCCCATCCCGCAGTCGGTCCTCGACAACGCGTCCGTGGGGCGACCGGGGGAGCTGCCCGCGTACGTGTTCGTGAACCTCCCGGACGGCGAGCAGATGACCGCGGGCGAGGTCGTCACGGGGCGAGCCAACGAGGCGGCGGACCGGACGGACCAGAACGCGACGGTCGCGCTCAGCACGTCGTTCGCCGAGAGCTACTGGAAGGCCGCCCAGATCGTCCTGCTCGTCGTGGCGGCCTCGGTCGTGGCGTTCGCGGCCGGGATCGCCATGGCCGTGTGGCAGGCGAACCGGCTCTCCGCGCCGCTGGTCTACCTCGCGGCGTCGGCCGAGCAGCTCGGGTCGGGGCAGGTGCGCCCGCGGCTCGAACCCTCCGGGGTCGAGGAGATCGACCTCGTCGCGGCCGAGCTCGCACGCAGCTCGGACCGCCTGGCCGGCCGCCTCGCGGCCGAGCGGCAGTTCGCCTCCGACGCCTCGCACCAGCTCCGCACGCCGTTGACGGCGCTGAGCATGCGGCTCGAGGAGATCTCGATGGCCTCGGACGACCCTGCCGTCCAGGAGGAGGCCCGGATCTCGCTCGAGCAGGTCGAGCGGCTCGTCACGGTGGTCGACGACCTGCTGACCCAGTCGCGGCGGGCCCAGGGCGGGACCACCGAGGCCGTGCGGCTCATCGAGGTCGTCCGGCAGCAGGAGGAGGAGTGGGTACCGACGTTCGCCCAGGCCGGGCGTGAGCTCGTGATCGACGTGCCCGAGGGGTACCAGGTCCTCGCGACGCCGGGCGCTCTCGCCCAGGTCCTCGCGACGCTCATCGAGAACTCGCTCAAGCACGGTGCAGGCACCACGACGGTCCGCGCCCGCCCCAGCGGGACGAGCGGCGCGGTCGCCGTCGAGGTCGGCGACGAGGGCGAGGGCGTCTCGGACGAGATGGCGCCACGGGTCTTCGAGCGCGGTGCGACCTCAGGAGCGGGGACGGGTCTGGGTCTCGCGCTCGCGCGCGACCTGGCCGCAGCCGACGGAGGAAGGCTCGAGCTCGCGCAGCGCCGTCCGCCGATCTTCGCGCTCTTCCTCGCAGGGGTCCCGCGGACGCTCGACCCGCGGGTCGTCCTGCCGACGGGGACGCTGATCTCCGCGCGGGGCGGGCGGCGGCGTCGGCGTGGTCGTGGACCCGAGGTCGAGCCCCGCTAGGTGCGGGCGCTCCGGTGATGAGCGGGATGCCGCGCCCGGTCAGGCTCCTGTGAAGACGAACCTGCGGTAGCTCACGTAGCGGAAGACGTTGGCCAGGGCGAGCCCGACGACGTTCGCCGAGACGTTCTCCGCGAGGGGAGACGTCAGGCCCATGACGCTCGTCGAGAAGGCGAGGCAACCGAGCGAGATCGCCATGCCGACGGCGTTGACGAGCAGGAAGCCGATCAGCTCGCGCGTGCGCTGCGTGGTGCGCCGGTCGGAGAAGGTCCAGTAGCGGCTGCCGAGCCACGAGACCAGGGTCGACACGACGACCGCTATGGCCTTGGCTTCGAGAGGGCTCGAGCTGAGCGCCTCCCAGGGGCCGAAGCGCAGGAGGTTGAAGACGCCGAGGTCGACGAAGAAGGCGATCGTCCCGACGAAGCTGAAGCGGCCCAGCTCGAGGAGTCGTGCGGCGACGCGGGCGCGGCGCAGCGCACCGCGGGCGAGGCCGTCGGCCGTCGCGCGGGCGGACCTGACCTCGCGTGCGGTGGACGACCGGGTGGGATCGAGCGCGAGCTCGTCGACCTGGCTGGACATGATGGGCAGGGTACGCGGTCGACCTGGGAACGATTGCCAGGAGCAACTGATCGCTGGGACGGGTCGGCCGGGGGCGTGCCGAGCGACTACCCTCGGTACACGTGTCAGTACCAGTGATCGCCGTTGTCGGAGGCGGGCAGCTCGCCCGCATGATGGCCCCTGCGGCCGGTGAGCTCGGAGTGCACCTGCGGGTGCTCGTCGAGGCTCCCGGGTCGTCGGCGGCCCAGGTCGTGACCGACGCCCCGGTGGGCGCGGCGGGGGACGAGGCCGCCGTGCGCGAGCTCATCGCACCGACCGACGGGCGTCCCCCCGCGGACGTCCTCACATTCGAGCACGAGCACGTACCCAACGACCTCCTTGCCGACGTCATCGCGCACGGCACCCCGGTGCGACCCGCACCGCACGCGCTGGTCCAGGCGCAGGACAAGATCGTCATGCGTCGGCGGCTCACCGAGCTCGGGGCCCCGTGCCCACGCTGGGCACCCCTGCCTGTCGACCCCGAGCAGGGCCACACGAGGCTCGTCGAGTTCCTCGCCGAGGTCGGGGGACAGGCCGTGGTCAAGACCTCGCGCGGTGGGTACGACGGCAAAGGCGTGCGCGTCGTGTCGTCCGCCGACGAGGCCGCTGACTGGCTCGCGGCGGCCGCCGCGGGCGGACCGCAGCTCCTCGTCGAGGAGAAGGTTCCCTTCACGCGTGAGCTCGCGGTCCTGGTCGCCCGCCGTCCGAGCGGCGAGGTCCGCACCTGGCCCGTGGTCGAGTCGATCCAGCGCGACGGCGTGTGCTCCGAGGTCGTGGCGCCCGCGCCCGACCTCACCGACACCGAGGCCGAGGAGGCCAGGACTGCCGCGATCGCGATCGCCGAGGGGCTCGACGTGACGGGCGTGCTCGCGGTCGAGATGTTCGAGGTGCTCGACAGCACGGGCGACGGCCGTCCGGTGCGCCGCGTCCTGGTCAACGAGCTCGCGATGCGCCCGCACAACTCGGGGCACTGGACCATCGACGGCTCGGTCACGAGCCAGTTCGAGCAGCACCTGCGCGCCGTGCTCGACCTGCCGCTGGGCGACACCTCGCCCACGGCCCCGTGGACCGTCATGGCCAACGTGCTGGGGTCGAGCCTCCCCCGGCTGACGGACGCCCTGCCCGCGGTCCTGGGGGCGTTCCCCGACGCGCGCGTCAACCTGTACGGCAAGGACGTGCGCCCCGGCCGCAAGCTCGCCCACGTGAACGTGAGCGGCCATGACCTGGTCGAGGTCCGCCGTCGGGCGCTGGGCGCCGCCGCGCTGCTGCGCGGCGAACCCCTCCCCGAGGACCCCACCACCGACGAGACGAAGGCCTGAGACATGACCGAGAACACAGTGACAGGCACGAGCGCCACGCCCGACAGCCCCGTCGTGGGGATCGTGATGGGTTCCGACTCGGACTGGCCCGTCATGCAGGAGGCCGCGAACGCGCTGCGCGAGTTCGGCGTGGCGATCGAGGTCGACGTCGTCTCGGCCCACCGCATGCCCACCGAGATGATCGACTACGGGCGCAGCGCGGCCGAGCGCGGCCTGCGGGTCGTCATCGCGGGCGCCGGGGGCGCAGCGCACCTGCCAGGCATGCTCGCGGCCGTGACGCCCCTGCCGGTCATCGGGGTGCCCGTGCCCCTGCGCTACCTCGACGGCATGGACTCGCTCCTGTCGATCGTGCAGATGCCCGCCGGCGTGCCCGTCGCGACCGTCTCGATCGGTGGCGCGCGCAACGCCGGCTTGCTGGCCGCGCGCATCCTGGCGTCCGGCACCGACGACGACGCAGCGCGCCTGCGCGAGAAGATGGTCGCCTTCCAGGAGGGGCTCAGCGAGCAGGCGCACGCCAAGGGCGCCGCGCTGCGTGCCTCGGTCGCGGGGGAGCGCCGGACGGGGTTCGGGGCGTAGGGGTCCCTAGCGAGCGGCAGCGGGGCCTCCCGAGATCGGGAAGCCCCGCTGCGGCCGACCACAGCGGCCGCCGGGCGACGAGCTAGGACTGCGGCAGCCCGCCCACGACACCCGCGGGCAGCTTGCCGTCGCGGACGTCGGCCCAGAAAGCGGGGCTGAGGTCGGGGTCGAGCTGGACCGTGGACCCCACGCCGCCCGGACGGTAGTCCGGGTTGGAGATGGGCGGGGTCCCCGTGATCCCTCCTGGTCCGTTCGCCGCGCGGAACGCGAGCGCCATCTTGCCGAGGTCGATGATGCCCGTCTTCTCGTCGACCACGAGCGAGGCGAGACCAGCGTCGATCAACGAGACCTGCGTCCCGGGCTTGAGCAGGAGACTCTTGTCCGCGGCCTTCTTGCTGATCGCTCCGATGACCTGGCGCTGGCGCTCGGCACGGCCGATGTCTCCCTGCGGGTCGGAGTAGCGCATCCGGGAGAACGCCAGAGCCGTGGGGCCGTCTGCGGGGTGGCACCCGGCGGTCCAGACCAGCTCGCTCCGGGCGTCGTCCACGTCGTAGTCGAGGCACAGCTCGACACCTCCGACGGCATCCACGATGCCTTCGACGCCCCCGAAGCCGATCTCGATGTAGTGGTCGACCGTCAGCCCTGTCAGCTGCTCGACCGTCTGGACGAGGAGCGGTGCTCCGCCCCACGAGTATGCCGCGTTGAGCTTGGAGGCCCCCTTGCCGGGGATCTCCGCATAGGTGTCGCGAGGGAGGCTGATGAGCGACGCCGGACCGCTGCGCGGCTTGTGGAGCAGCATGATCGTGTCGGTGCGAGCCCCCTCCGTGCCGTCCTCGCTGATCCCTTCGCCACGGGCGTCAGATCCCGCGAGGAGGTAGGTCTCGCCCGGGGTGCCTGCCGCGCCTGAGAGAGCCTCGACGTGCTGGATCTTCCCGTTCGCCCACACGAGCAGGCCGATCGGCCAGGCGAGGAGGAGCACGAGGGCGAAGATGCCGACGACGGCAGCGAGACGCCCCTTGCGGAGCCGGAAGCCGGACCCTCCGCGCGAGGACGGCCCGTCGGGCCGAGGGTGCGCGGACGGGGGACGGCCGCCCCCGGGCGGGACGTTCGACCGTCCCGAGGCGCTCCGGACCGGCGCAGGGTGGCCGGACGCAGAGTGCGGAGCCGACTGAGGGCGGATCGTCGCCGGCCGTGCGGCGCCGGCGGCACCCGCTGCGGACGGGCGCGGCGCAGCGCCGTCTTCGGTACGGCTCGCCGCACGGGTCGGTCCGCTCGCTGGTCGGGTCTGACGCTCCACGGCCGGAGGGACGGACGGCGGAGACTCGGCGCCGGTCGCCGCGCGACGCGCAGGGGCGGCAGCAGCCGACGGCTCGCCGTAGCCGGTACGCCGTCCGCCGACCGAGCGCGAAGGGATCGCCGACGGAGGGGTGCCGGGACGAGCCTGCGGGGTGGGGGCGCTCCGGGACGACTGGCGCTTGATCCGCGGTTCGGCCGCGAGCGGGACGTCCGGGGGCAAGGGTTCGGAGGGGCCCCGGGGCGCGGAGCCAGGGGTGCTCGAACCGACCGGGATGGCGTCGCCGGCGCTGGGCGGTCGCGCGGCCCGCCCGGCCTGCGGAGTGAAGCTCGGGGGGCGGGTACGGCCTGACTGTGACTCGTCGTGGGACACGGTGACCTCAGTCGCCGACCGACGAGACGTCGTCGAGCCGACGGCGGCCTCGGGGCCTGCGGAGTCCTGGGGCGAGGGGGCGAACGGCCAGCATGACACGGATGCTCCCACTGCTGACGCCCTGCGGACCGTAGGCGGGGCCGATGGTAGGCGCAAGAAGCGGAAGTGACGTCACAGCAAGAGAGCCTATTGCGACCCGAGGAACGGGCTGAGACCGCCGGGAGCGCTTCGGGTGGAGGACTTGTGTAGATCGTCGATCGCCGTTCCGGGGGCAGGCGGTCGAGGAACTCCTGGTCTGCTCGGGTAGGGTGCAACCCGTGCCTGAGAGTCCGTTGAGTTCGAGATCCACGCCCCGTGTCGGGGTCGTCGCCGTCGTCGTTGCCTACAATCGGCGTGATCTGCTCAAGGAAGCCCTCGACGCGCTCGCGGCGCAGACTCACCCGGTCCGTGGGGTGGTCGTCGTCGACAACCGTTCGGAGGACGACTCCGCGGTCGTCGCTGCTGAGCACCCGATCGGGGCCACGGTCCTCGAGCTCAGCCGCAACACCGGGGGGGCCGGCGGGTTCGCCGCGGGAATCGCGCACGCACTCGCCGAGTTCGACCCCGAGTGCATCTGGCTCATGGACGACGACACCATCCCGACGCCGACCGCGCTGGCCGAGCTCGTCCGGGTACGTGACGAGTATCCCGAGCCTGTGGCGCTCCTCGGCAGCAGGGTGGTGTGGCACGACGGGCGTGACCATCCGATGAACACGCCTCGCCGGCGCCCGGGTGCCACGAGCGACGAGAAGACCGACTCGGCTGCGGTGGGTGCCTTCCCGGTCCGGTCGTCGTCCTTCGTCTCGATGCTCGTCGACTCCCGGGCGGTTCGCTACCACGGTCTTCCCGTGGCCGACTACTTCATCTGGAACGACGACTTCGAGTTCTCCGCGCGCCTGCTACGGCGGGGGATCGGTCTCTTCGTGCCCTCGAGCGTGGTCGAGCACCGGACCAAGGTCTTCGGATCGACAGACGTCGATCCCGGTGAGCGCTTCTACTTCGAGATTCGCAACAAGGTGTGGATGCTCACCCGTTCCAGCGCGTTGTCGCCGGAAGAGCGAATCCTGTACACCGGCTCGTCGCTGCGCCGCTGGGCGCGAACGTTCGCAGGCTCCTCCCGACGCGACGTGCTCCGCAAGGCTGGGCTGCGGGGGCTGCGGGACGGGGTCCTGCGTTCACCGCGTCCGACCACGAGCGTCCTCGACGGGGCCGGTGTCGATGCCTCGGAGATACTCGACGTCGAGGGCGGGCGCCGTCGTGAATGACGGACGACCCGGCTCTCCGCAGTTCTCGGTCCTGCTTCCGGTGTACGCGGGCGACGAGCCCGCCTTTCTGGAACGTGCCTTCGCCTCGGTGACGCACGAGCAGACCCTCGAGCCGACCGAGGTCGTCATCGTCCGCGACGGCCCCGTCGGGACGGAGCTGACGTCCTCGCTCGAGACGATCCGGACGGGGAGTCCCGTGCCTGTCGTTCTCGTAGAGCTCGAGGCGAACGTGGGTCTCGCTCGGGCGCTCGAGGAAGGCCTTGCACGTTGTGCCCACGAGATCGTCGCGCGAATGGACGCCGACGACATCAGCGAGCCGTCGCGGTTCGCCGTCCAGGTCCCGTTGGTCGCCGAACGGTACGACATCGTCGGCTCGGCGATCGAGGAGTTCGAGGTGGAAGGCGGACCAGCAGGGATCGTGCGTATCCCGCCCCTGACGTCCGAGGAGATCGACCGGGCAGCGCGATTCCGGTCACCCTTCAACCACCCTTCGGTCGTCTACCGACGCAGTGCCGTCGCGGCCGCGGGTGGCTACGAGGACCTGCCCCTCATGGAGGACTACTGGCTGTTCGCTCGGATGCTCGCTCACGGTGCCCGAGCGCTCAACGTCGCGGACTCGCTGGTCCGGTACCGGGTCGGCGCGGGGGCGTACGGGCGTCGCGGTGGTACTCGTCTCCTGGCCTCCGAGCTCGAGCTGCAACGGCGGTTGCGAGGCATCGGCTTCACCTCCACGCTGCAGGAGATTCGCAACTCGGTGCTGCGCGGCGGATACCGGTTGGTGCCGCAGGCGCTGCGTCGTCGGGCATACCGGGCGGACGCCCGACGACGCTAGGCCTTCGTGGACCTCACGGCGTGGTGTCGTCCGACGTGGAGCCCGGCTCGACGGAAGCTGACTCGACCCGGCTGTCGACGGACGCGAGCTCTGCCTCGGCGAGACTCAGCTCGCGCGTCAGGAGGGTGATCTTCCGACCGAGCTCGTTGAGTCTCCGGTTGCTCGTCGCGATGTAGCTGACGAAGGCGATCACGAGGGCGTAGAGCAGGAGGTCGGTCCCTCGACCGACACCGACGGCATTGGCGACGAACGACAACGCATCGGGGAAGATGATCGCCAGCACGGCAGCGACCACGAACGTGGCGAGCAGGAGCCTCCGGATGGCCTGGTGCCGGGCGTTCGCAGTAGATCGGGTGAGCATGACCGACACCACGACGATCGCGGCGATGAGGATGATCTGGATCAGCATGTGGTGCTCCGCTACTTGAAGATGAGATCGACGAGGATGTTGACGGAGTTCCAGACCGACTGCCCCTTGGCGCGAGAGTAGTCGGTGTAGAGGATGTGGACCGGGTACTCCCTCCACGGAAGACCGGAACTGCCGAGCTGGTGCACGATCTCGCTCGCGTGCGCCATGCGATCCTGCCGAAGGTTCACCGCACGGGCTGCGTCGACCCGCAGAACCCGCAGTCCGTTGTGGGCGTCGGTCAGCTTCAGTCCCGTGCTGCGGTTGGTGAACCACACCGCCATCGCCAGGACCACACGCTTGACCAGGCCGGGCTTGGTGCGGGCGTCCAGGAAGCGAGAGCCGAAGACGATGGCGAGGTCGTCCGCCCGGGCGGTCTCGACCATGGCCGCAGCGTCCTCGACCCGGTGCTGCCCGTCTGCGTCGAACGTGACGAGGTACCGGGCTCCGGGCTGATTGCGGGCGTACTCGATGCCGGTCTGCAGGGCTGCGCCCTGCCCGAGGTTCACCGCATGACGCAGGACCGTGGCGCCACCGAGGCGTGCTTGTTCGATCGAGTCGTCGGTGCTCCCGTCGTCGACACAGACGATGTGCGGGAAGACGGTGAGGGCAGCTCGGACGACGTCTTGGATCACGCTCGCTTCGTTGTAGAGCGGGATGACCAGCCAGGCGTCGTCGATCGGCGTGAGCGGACGTTCAGCAAGGGCTTCTTCGTCGAGCGCGCGGGATGGTTCGCGCGTCGGTGTGAGGTGCATGACTCCTATTCTCGCAGGTGCACGGGCCCCCGTGGCACACGTCCTCGATACGTCTGGGTATGCTGACCCGCGGCGCAGCCCGGAGGCGACGTCGACGCCCAGGCGTCTCCCGTCTGATCGAACCCACGGAGATCGACCCTTGGAATCGCAGAACCACTACTACGGTCACAGCTTTGGCTTCGCCCACTATCTCGGGCTCGACCGACCTCGCCACATCGCAGGGCTCGTGCAGCACGGATGGACCGCCCAGTCGCCCGTGGAGACGCATTTCCGTGACTTCCCGAAGCTGGCCGCAGACTCGCCTCTCCCGCACCAGCGGCTCTTGGTGTGGTCCCACTCCTCGCGGGCTTGGGAACCGGACCGCTCAGCCGCCACGACTGCGGTCGGTGCACCGTTCGTCTACGAGGCTCTGAGTCGCGGTGCCGACAGCACCGCCACGGGCCAGGGCACCGTGATCTTCCCGGTGCACGGGATCGAGACCCAGGCCATCTCGGGTGACCACCGAGCTGCGGCGCGCCGTTGGTACGACACGGAGGGGCCCTCCACGGTCTCGATCTACTGGAGCGACGCGCGCGACGAGCGACTCGTCGACACCTACCTCGAAGCAGGGCACACCTGCGTCACGCTCGGGCGACGCACTGATCCCCACTTTCTCGGCAGGCTGTACGCGCTGCTCTCCGGGGCGTCGAGAGTCGTCTCCAACAGACTGTCGACCCCGGTCGTCTACGCGGGTTGGCTGGGGCGGGAGGTGGGCGTCTACGGTGACCCGATGCTTCTCGCGAGCGAGGACCCCGGGTCGCTGAGGCGTCTGGAGCTCCTGTGGCCGGAGTTCTACGGGGAGAAGACCGTGGGGGACGAGGTACGCGCCGTTGCAGCGGTCGAGCTCGGTGCGGACGCCGTCCTCTCTCGGACCGAGCTTCGCCGCGTGCTCGGCTGGGATCGTCGCCGAGTCGCTCCGTGGGTTCGGCACTGGGCGGTCTCGCCGGTGGAGAGGGCACTGATCAACGTCCGTCGCCGCAGCGAGGCGCCGACGGCGACCTCGGAAGCGGCTGGTGGGCCGTCCTGGGGCGCCTGGTTCGTCGCGGCGACGTCGTACCTCCCGCGCCCGCTGGGCAGCGTCGACCCGAGCAAGACCCAGCCGATCAGGCTGGAGACGAGTCGGGCCTGACGGGTCGCAGCCACCGAAGAACCGGTCGGGCGCAGCCGAGGAGCACGGCGACGAGCAAGACCAGGCGCAGCCCGGTACCCCATGCCGTCTCTGGCAGTGCCAGTGCGGCGCACGTCGACACCCCGGTGACGACCAGCGGGAGCAGGGGGGCAGGTGGCCCCCAGCGGGGCGAGAACGTCAGGGCCTGGACCGCTGTCGTGAAGAGGGCCATCAACACGTAGATGGCTGTGTAGGAGAGACCGATCCCGGCGATTCCCCACACCGGGACGAGCACGGTGGCCAGCAGCAACCCCGAACCGACCGCGAGAGGAGTCGTCACGGAGAGTGCTCCCGTGCGCCCACGGACCAGGATGAGGTGGCTGCTCGCGAGGTAGTAGACCGACGGCACCGCGGAGAGTGCGGCGAGCACGACTCCGGTCGACATCTCCGCGTGGTCGTAGCCAGGCGGCGTGGCCACCCGAACCAGGAACGGTGCTGTCAGCGCCACGGTGCTCACGAGGACGGCCACGACCAGAAGAATCGTTCGTGTCGTCGACGTCAGCACGGCAAGCCGACGGTCCGGCGTCTGCTTGTAGATGAGTGGGGCCCAGGCATTGTTGAGAGCGCCGGTCAGAACCGTGGCCCCAGCACCGAGTGTCAGGACCACGTTCGCGGTTCCGCCGGCGTCCAGGATACGGTCGGCGACGACGACGAGGCCTGCGATGGCGAGGTACAGCGCGACCTGATGGGGGACGGTCGGCACCCCGAGCCGAAGTGCACGGAGCAGGCCGCGCCACGACGCCGCGCGAGGCCCGGAGGCGAACGCGATGACGATCCCTGCGAGCCCGGCGAGCAGATAGCCGCCGGCCAGTGCGGCGAGGTACAGCGTCCCGCTGCGAGCTCCCGAAGCGATCAGGCAGAGGCCCACAGCTGGTCCGGCCAGCGTGCCTCCGGCCGCGAGGAGCACGAAGGGCACCGGGCGTTCGGCGCCTCGCAGGTACGACTGAGCGACGATGACGATCCCGCCCCCCAGCGACGCCAGGACGGAGAGAAGGAGAGCTGTGTCCCACGGGCGTCCGAGGAGCGCTGGAGCCCACCAACGGCCGGTTGCCAGGGCGAACCCGGCCAGCAGCACGCTGATCACGGTCGATTGCGCCACCAGGCCACGAGCGCCGGACGCTCCGGCCGAGCCGAGGATGTACTCGCGGGTGATGGCCGCACCCATCCCCAGCGCCACCATGATGACGCCGACCTGGATCACGGCGGTGCCGAGTGCCACGGTGTCGTACTCGGCCTGAGGCAGCAGGCGGGTGACGATCGGCAGGATCAGGAGCGACGCCACCGCAGGCGCCGCGGTACCTGCCGTGTAGATCAGGGCCCGCGACACCGTCCGACCACGGTCGGACGGGACCGGGGGGGCCGACGGCGCGGCGCCCTGACTCATCGTGCCGTGGTCAGCGCCGTGCGAGTGGCGGCGATCACCCGTTCGACGTCACCATCGGTCAGTCCGGGGAACATCGGAAGCGAGATCTCGCGGCGGTAGTAGTCCTCGGCGTTCGGGCACTGGCCTCGGGTGTACCCGAGGTCCTCGAAGACCGGGTGCCAGTATGCCGGGATGTAGTTCACCTGCACGCCGATGCCCTGCTCCCGCAGTGACTCGAAGACCTGTCGGCGACGCTCGGCAGGCACGCGCAGCGGGTAGAGGTGCCATGCCGGCGCGGCGCCGGCAGGGAGCACGGGGACGTCCACACCGTCGATGCCGATGAACGCCGCGTCGTAGAGGTCCTTGACCTCGGACCGACGTGCCACGAAGTCGTCGAGGCGCTCGAGCTGGTTCCGCCCGAGGGCTGCGAGGACGTCGGGGAGTCGATAGTTGAGGCCGAACGAGTGGACCTCCTGGTGCCACGGTCCTTCGTCCGGATAGCGCTGAGCCGATCTGTCGCGGACGAGACCATGGTTCTTGAAGGCCCGCGCGCGCGTCGCGAGCGACTCGTCGGAGGTGACGACCGCGCCGCCCTCGGCGGTGGTGAGGTTCTTCGTGGGGAAGAAGGAGTACGTCGTGAGGTCCGCCAGCGAACCCACGGGCCGACCGTGGAGCAAGGATCCGATCGAATGGGCAGCGTCCTCGATGTAGAGGAGTCCTCGACGGGTCGTCACGTCCCGGAACGCGGCGTCGTCGGCAGGGACGCCTGCGTAGTCGACGGCGGTGATGGCGGCCGTTCGCTCCGTGACGGCGGCCTCGGCGGCCTGGGGGTCGAGGATGCCCGTCGCAGGATCGACGTCCGCGAAGACCACCTTGGCGCCGAGGAGGGCCGCGGCAGCGGCGGTCGCGACGAAGGTCAGGGGGGTCGTGACGACCTCGTCACCCGCACCGATCCCCGCCGCGGCGTAGGCGACGTGGAGCGCGGCGGTTCCTGACGTCACCGAGATGGCGTGAGGGGCACCAGCCCGCAGAGCGATCGCGGCCTCGAACTTGTCGACCTCAGGACCGGTGGTGAGCCAGTCGCTGCCGAGCGCACCGACCACCGCCTCGATGTCCGACTCGTCGATCGACTGGCGTCCGTAAGGGAGCATCTGCTCGCTCATGCTGACTGGAGCAGCGTGCGGATGTCCTCGACGGACAGCCACTCGTCGTTGGAGTCCGACTGGTAGGCGAAGCCGTCCGGCACGGGAATACCGTCAGCCGGAGTCTCGTAGCCCCAGCCACCGACGTAGGGCATGATCACGTACCGGTCGCCCAGACGCACCGTCCGGCGAGAGTCGTCCGGCGCGATCATCTCCTCGTGGAGCTTCTCGCCGGGGCGGATCCCCACCTCGTGCTGTGCTGCGCCCGGCGCAACGGCTTCGGCGAGGTCGACGACCTTCATGCTGGGGATTCGCGGGACGTAGATCTCCCCGCCCTCCATCATCTCGAAGGAGTCGAGGACGAACTGCACAGCATGGGGAAGGGTGATCCAGAAGCGGGTCATGCGCTTGTCCGTGATCGGCAGCGACTCTCCGGCAGCGGCCAGCTGCTGGAACTTGGGGACGACGCTGCCCCGGGAGCCCATCACGTTTCCGTAGCGAACGACCGAGAAGCGGGTCTCGTGCGCAGCCGCGTAGTGGTTGGCGCTGACGAACAGCCGGTCGGCGCAGAGCTTGGTCGCGCCGTAGAGGTTGATCGGGCTCGAGGCCTTGTCGGTGGAGAGCGCGACGACCTTCTTGACCCCGGCATCGATGGCGGCCTCGACCACGTTCTGCGAGCCGGTCACGTTGGTCGCGATGAACTCGAACGGGTTGTACTCGGCCGTGTCGACCTGCTTGAGTGCGGCGGCGTGCACGACGTAGTCGACGCCGTGCATGGCGCGCTCGAGGCGGCGGCGGTCGCGGACGTCCCCGATGAACCAGCGCAACCGCGGGTCGTCGCCGAACATCGCGCGAACCTCGAACTGCTTGAGTTCGTCGCGGCTGAAGACGACGATCCTCCGGGGAGCGTGGTTGTCGAGAACCTCTCGGAGGAATGCCTTGCCGAAGGACCCGGTCCCGCCCGTGACGAGGATCGATGCGCCGGTGAGCATGGACATGCAGGTGACTTCCCATCGGTAGTGGAGTGTCGCGCCCGGTGGCTTCGCCACTGCCGAACGCATAGGTCATTATGGCACGGTGCAACTAGCAGATCCGAAGGTCGTCGTCGCGATCCAGGCCCGAACAGGTTCGACCAGGCTGCCCGGCAAAGTCCTGCGCCCCTTGGGCGGGCGACCGGTCCTCGAGTGGATGGTGCGGGCCGCCGCATCGGTCAGGGGCGTTGACGGCGTCGTCGTCGCCACGTCCACCGCGCACGGTGACGACCAGGTGGAGGATCTGGCTCGCTCCCTTGGTGTCGACGTGGTGCGAGGCAGTGAGGACGACGTCCTGAGCAGGTTTCTCCAGGTCGCGGAGACGACCGGGGCGGACGCACTCGTGCGCCTGACGGCGGACTGCCCCCTCGTGGACCCCCTGCTCGTCGAGCAGGTCGTCGCCGCGTGGCGCACCGATCCCTCGCTCGACTACGTCGCCACGACACTGGTCCGCACGCTCCCGCGGGGACTCGACGTCGAGCTCGCGAGCGTCGAGGCGTTGCGGGTGGCGGACGTCGAGGCGCGCGACCACCATCGGGTGCACGTGACGTCGTACCTCTATGCCGGCGACCGGCAGTTCCGGACGCTCGGACTCGTGGTCCAGCCTGCGGCGAACGATCTCCGGGTGACGCTGGACACCGCCGAGGACGCTCGTGTCATCGAGGCGGTCGTGGAACGCCTGGGCGACAGGCCTCCCCGGTGGTTCGAGGTCGTGGATCTCCTGAGGAGCGATCCCGACCTCGTCGCGGCCAACGCGGGAGTCCAGCAGAAGGCGTTGACCGACGGATGAGCGTCGCGTTGCTCAGATGCGATGCGACAGTGCAGGGCGGGGTCGGCCACCTCGTCCGGTCCGTCTCGATCGCGATCGAGGCGAGGTCGCGAGGTTGGGAGGTGTGCCTGGTCGGGGAGGTGACGTCCCCGCTCGCTCTCGACGTGGTGGCCGACGCAGGACTCGAGATCCTCGCCCTCGACAGCCTGGACCTGGGGCGCGCAGCGGCAGAGACGGGCGCCACCCTGGTGCACGTGGACGACTATGCGACGCCCGACGTCCGTTCGTCCCTGGCGCCCGTCGATGTCCTTCTCTCCTCCATGGAGGACGGGTCGTTCGGTCGTCGACCGGCAGATCTGGTGATCGACTCGACCATCGGCGCCGAGGACGCGGAGCGTCCCGTGGACGGCTCGGGAGTCGTGCTCCTCGGGATCGAGTACGCACCGATGCGTCCGCAGGTGCGGCAGGCTGCCGAGCGTCGACGTTCCGCTCCGCCGGTACCTGACGCGTCCGGGGTCCACTGCGTGGTCGTGATGGGTGGCACTGACGCAGTGGGTGCGGCAGCGGTCGTGACCGGGGTCTGCGGGCTCTCGTCGCGTATCGCACGGTGCACGGTCGTCGCTCCGGAGGAGCGGTGGGCAGCGATCCGGAAGGCGGGGCGCGGGCTCTCGCTCGAGCTGCTCCTGCCGTTCCCTGGGCTGCTCGACCTTGCCTCGCGCGCTGACGTGGTCATCAGCGCCGCAGGCACGACCGCTTGGGAGCTCGCGTGCATCGGCGTGCCCACGGCGCTGGTTGCCGTCGTGGACAACCAGGTGGACGGCTACGAGGTTGCGGTTGCACGGGGGATCGGAGCGCCGCTCGGTCTGCTCGCCGACCTCGAGCGTTCTCCCGAACAGGCCGCGAGCGTCTTGGACGAGATGATCATGACATCGTCGAGCCGGACGGCGCCGTCCCGGCTGGACGGCCTGGGAGCCTCCCGGATCGTCGATGCCTGGGAAGAGCTCCTGGCGTCGGCCTGGGCCGACGTCGGACCTCGCTCGGTGATCGAGGTCCGACCAGCGGTCAGCGCTGATGCCGCGGTGCTGCTGCGTTGGCGCAACGATCCGGTCACGCGGACGGTTTCACGCACCACCGACAGGGTCCGCTGGTCGGACCACGTGGCGTGGTTGGAGAGAGTTCTGGCATCGCCCGAGAGGCTCCTCCTCGTGGCCGAGTCCGACGGACGCAGGGTCGGTACCGTTCGATTCGACGCACTCGATGGAGGGTGCTGGGAGGTCTCGATCACGCTGGCCCCCGAGGTACGGGGCCGGGGGCTGGCCGCCCGAGTGCTCGAGGCGGCCGAGTCCGCGTTCTCCGCGTTACGCGGACAGCACGACATCGTCGCGACGATCCTGCCCGAGAACCGCTCGTCGCAGGCGGTCTTCCGGCGGCGAGGCTACGTGCTCATGGAACGCGGGCAGGACTCGTTCGACGTGCTCGTGAAGCGGGCAGAGGTCAGATGACGTCCCAGCTGAGAGGCGTCCCGCGAGGAACGTCCTGCGTGAAGGTGCGCCCGGTGACGGTGTCGAGGAGAGCAGGCTCGAGCCCACCAGCCGGTCGGATCGACCGGACGTTGGCAGACGAGACGACATCGCCCTGACGGACGTCAGCGACGACGAACAGCGAACGGCGAAGGCGGCGGCTCTCCGTCTCGCCCGCTGTCGGTCCCACGTTCACCGAGCCCAGGGCGAGCCACCCGCGCTCCGACTCGGCGACGAGCGCGGCCAGCTCTGCCGGTTCGAGCGAGAAGTCCGAGTCGACCCCGCCGTCCGAACGCGCGAGCGTGACGTGCTTCTCGAGCACCGAGGCCCCGAGGGCGACAGCAGCGACTGCGACCCCGATACCCATGGTGTGGTCCGAGAGACCCACGACGACGTCGAAGGTGTCCCGCAGGACGGGAATCGTCCGCAGGTTCGACTCGGCGGGCGAGGCAGGGTAGGAGGACGTGCACCCCAGGACCACGATCTGGTCGTTGCCCTCGGCGCGGATCGTCCGGACAGCCAGGTCGACGTCGGTGATGTTCGCCGCGCCCGTGGACAGGATGACCGGCTTTCCTGTCCGTGCCACCCGACGAAGCAGCGGGAGGTCACCGATCTCGAGCGACGCGATCTTGTAGACGGGCGCACCGAGGTCCTCGAGGAGGTCGACGGCGGTGTCGTCGAACGGGCTCGAGAAGGGGACGAGGCCGTGCTCGCGCGCACGCTCGAAGATCGGGCCGTGCCACTCCCACGGCGTGTGGGCCTCCTCGTAGAGCTGGTAGAGGTTCTTCCCTCCCCAGAGCTCGTGGCCCTCGCTCACCCGGAACGCAGGACCGTCGGCGTCGATCGTGATGGTGTCGGCCCTGTACGTCTGGAGCTTGACGGACTGGGCTCCGCTCTCTGCGATCATGTCGACGATGGCCAGGGCCCTGCCCAGGTCTCCGTTGTGGTTGCCGGACATCTCGGCGACCACGAAGGGGCGATGATCTTCACCGACGAGGTGCTGGTCGATCGAGACGGTACGGCGGTCCTGTGGAATCGGCATGACTGCGACTCTAGCCCGCTGATTCGCTCCGCCTCGAATCACCGGTTGGGCCGTGGATCGGCACCACGCTAGATTGTCGTAGCCCGCGCGGGGTCCCCGGCGGCAACTGGACGAGAGGTAGAGGGTTCTCATCGTGGTGGAGTGGGTGCCTGCTGTTCCTGCCGTGCTGGCAGGGGCGGCCTTCTTGGTCCTGCCCGGTCTCGTGCTTGGTGCCCTGTCCGGCCTCCGGGGTCTCACGATGTGGGGGAGCGCACCGGTGCTCTCCGGGGCGGTCGTCGGTATCGCTGCGGTCGTGGCCGGGCAGCTGGGGATCACATGGTCCTGGCTCGTCGTCGTGGTGGCGACCGTCGGCCTGGGGCTGCTTGCCTTCCTCGTCTCGCGTCTCACGGGGAGCTGGCGCTCTCCTCACGTCACCAGCGCGACGCACTCGCGAAGGCAGGTCGCCGTGGTGGTGCTCGTCGGCCTTCTTGCCTCGTCACTCCTGCAGGTGCGTCGGATGCTCACCGCCATCGGCACGCCGGACGCCGTGGCGCAGACGTTCGACACGTCCTACCACCTCAACAGCGTTCGCCTCATGCTCGAGTCGGGCGACGCGTCGAGCCTTCACATGGTGCTCACCACACCAGGAAAGTCGCTCAACTTCTACCCGGGGCTCTGGCACGGATTCTGTGCGCTCGTCGTCGAGCTCTCGGGGGCGGACGTCGCGACGTCGGCGAACGCGCTCTCGGTGGTGATCGCGGGCTTGGTCTGGCCGCTCTCGCTGCTCGCGCTTGCCCGAGCCGTCTTCGGCCCTCGCCCCGTCCTCCTGGGAATGACGGCGTTCCTCTCCTTCGCCATGGTGCAGTTCCCGAACACGATGCTGAGCTTCGGGATCCTCTATCCGAACCTTCTGGCGTACGCATATGTCCCCGCCGTGCTGGGACTCCTCGTCCTCGCGCTGTGGAAGGCGCGCGGGATGCGCCGGACCGTCCCCTTCCTTCTCGCCGGCGTCGGCTGTGTCGCGCTGGTCCTGGCTCAGCCGAACGCGCTCTTCGCGCTTGGCTACCTTCTTGTCCCCCTGGGGCTCCAGTGGACGATCCAGAGGTCGGCGCAGGTCGCCCGCACCGGCCCTCAGCGCTGGAAGGCCGCTCTTCCTCCGGCCCTGTTCGTCGGGGTCTGTGTCGCCGCCTACTGGGCTGCGGGCCAGGTGGCGATGGTCGCCACGTTCCGTGAGCAGGTCTCTTGGCCTGTGCGTTCGACCTGGCAGGAAGCGATCCGTGCGGTCCTGGACCTGAGTGCGATGCATCCCCAGGGCACGGCCAACCCCGTGCTCGCAGTTCTGGTCGTCATCGGGTTCGCCGCGGCGATCCGGGTCAGTCGGTGGCGCTGGCTCGCGGGCGCCTACCTCCTGCTCGCAGCCCTCTTCGTCGTCGTCGCGTCCGTCGACACCCCGCTCCGAGCCCAGCTCACGGGGTACTGGTACGGCGACCCTCAGCGGCTGGCGTCGCTCTTGCCGATCATCGGGCTCCTCCTGGCGTCGATCGGTGCTGCTTGCGTCGTCTGTGCACTGTCCAAGGCCTTCGAGGTGTGGCGGCGGGTAGACGCGCCCCGGTTCCGCGTCGAGGCGTGGAGATGCCTCGCCACGGTACTGATCGGTGCACTCGTGGTGGTCGTTCTCCCACGGACCGACGTGTACGCAGAGTCCTTCCTGTCGATGTCCTCGACCTACCAGATCGATCCGGACTCCGAGAGCTCCGTACGCCTCGTGGACGAGCACGAGTACCGACTGATGGACGAGCTGCCGGAGATCGTCCCCGAAGGTGTCGTCGTCGTGGGCAACCCGTGGGACGGGAGCGCGATGAGCTGGGCGCTGGGCGAGCGCGAAGCGCTCTTCCCGCACATGGGAGAAGTCGTCGAGCCGGACAGATTCCTCGTTGCGACAGCGCTCAACCAAGCGTTGGTCGACCCAGCGGTGTGCGAAGCGGTGGACCGGCTGAACGTCGGCTACGTCCTGCGCATGGGACGGCATCTCTGGGGCGGCAATCCCATCGGGTACGAGGGTCTTGACGGGCTCGTCGAGAACGGTGTCGGCGAGCTGGTCGCCCAAGAAGGGAATGCGCGCCTCTACAAGATCACCGCGTGCGACGATTGACTCGGTCGCACCCGAGGGTGACATTGTCCGCCGACGGCCTGCAGGCGGGCGGAGCGAGTCGCCTGCAGTAGTTTCTGCCACCACGAGAAGACGTCTTGTGGAATCTACATCCGCCTCTGAGGGGACAATGAGCAAGCGACTCATCAGCTATGTGCTGCCGGTGTACAACGAGGGCGAGAGCATCGAAGCGTTCTATCAGGCGCTCGTCGAGGCCACCGACCGTGTTGCGGAGAAGTACGACTTCGAGTTCATCTTCGTGGACGACGGGAGTCGCGACAACTCTCTCACCGCGCTGGAGGCGCTGCACGCCCTGGATCGACGGGTGCAGGTCGTGGAGTTCTCACGGAACTTCGGACACCAGATGGCCGTCACCGCGGGGATCGACCTGGCGCGCGGTGACGCGGTGGTCATCATGGACACGGACCTCCAGGATCCTCCGAGCACCAGCCTTCGACTCATCGAGCGATGGGAGGCCGGAGTCGACGTCGCCTACGCGCAGCGGGTGTCCCGGAAGGACTCCCCCCTCAAGCGGTGGACGGCGCACGCCTACTACCGACTGCTCAGCCACCTGTCGACCATCGAGATACCTCGGGACACAGGGGACTTCCGGCTCGTGAGCCGAGAGGTCGCCGACGAGCTGCGCAAGTACCGCGAGGCGAACCGGTTCGTCCGGGGAATGGTCGCGAACGTGGGGTTCCGGCAGGAGGCAGTTCCGTTCGCGCGCGACGCACGATACGCAGGAAAGACCGGATACTCCCTGTCGAAGATGATGCGTCTCGCCTTCGACGGGATCCTGGGATTCTCCACCAAGCCTCTTCAGATCATCAGCAGACTCGGTGTGCTCATCTCTCTCGTGAGTATTCTGGTTCTCGTCTACGTGGTTGCGGTGAAGTTGTTCGCACCCGAGTCCGCCATCCCGGGGTGGGCGTTCCTCGCGGTGGGGGTCTTCTTCCTGGGCGGGGTGCAGATCTCGATGCTCGGTGTTCTCGGGGGGTATATCGGGCGCATCTACATCGAGTCGCAGGACCGTCCTCTCTACATCGTGCGGTCGATTCTTCCGAAGAGGCCGGAGACTGCATCTGCTCGATCTCTCCCTCGCGAACTCACCTGATGCGCCGACCGGGTACGCGGGTCCTTCGCTTCGCACTCGTCGGTATGGTCAACACGGCCATCGACCTGCTGCTCTTCGGACTGCTTCGACACCTGGGGCTCGGGGTGCTGCTGGCCAACACGGTCTCCACCTCGGCCGGTCTCGCCTTCAGCTTCGGCGCAAATCGACGCTTCACCTTCGGCGACCGGCAGGGGAAGAGAGGGCAGCAGGCGATCCTCTTCCTCGGGGGTACAGGCGTGGGGCTCTGGGTGCTTCAGCCCGTGGTGATCCTGACGAGCGAGGCGATCATGAGGAACGCCAACGTCACGTCCTCGCTGGTCCTCCTCTGGCTGCCGAAGATCCTGGCGATCGGATGTGGCCTCGTCTGGAACTTCCTCTTCTACGACAAGGTCGTCTTCCGCAACGGCTCTCAGCCGTCACCAGGAGACACCGAGGTGCCCGAAAGATGACCGTGACTGCCGACGTCTCTCACCGCAACCGCGCTCGGATGCCTTCCTGGGGCTGGAGCGCGGTCCCGGTCCTGCTCGCCTGCATCGTCACTGCAGGCCTTCTCCACGCGTTCTCCGTTCCTCTTGCCGCTTCATTCGGGTACGCCGTCTACTGGGCGCTCGTGATCGGCCTGCCAGGAACGCTGCTCTGGCGATTCCTGCGTGTCCCCACCCGGAGCCTCCTGGAGGACGTCGTGGTGGGAACCACCCTCGGCCTCGCCCTCCAGACCGTTCTCGTGTGGGGGTTGTCGTCGGTCGGTCTGGATCAATGGGCACCGTTGTGGGCAGTGCTGGTGCTTGCGCTGGCGGTCGTCCATCCGTCGGCCCGATTCGTCTGGCGTCGCCCGACGATGCACCGACCAGTTCCTGCTGGGGTCGTATGGCTCTTGGCCGCGATCTCGGTGACTGCTGTCTGGTGGGTCGCCCGGACCAGCTTCCTCCTCAACGAGATCGCGCCCCTGCCAGGCCGCCCTTCCGAGTTCTACGCGGTCGCGCCCTACATCGACATGAGCTTTCAGCAGGCTCTCGTGTCCGCTGTCGCGCGGCCATGGCCACTTGAGTATCCCTATGTCGCCGGCGTGCCGCTCGACTACACGTTGATGGTCTACGAGCACCTCTCGGACATCGTCCGGTGGGTGGGGACGGACACGACGCTCGTCGTCATGAGGCTCTTCGTGGTCCCTCTGCTCGTCCTGCTCGTCCTGGCGTGCGGCGTCCTGACGATGCGGCTCGTCGGTCGCTGGTGGGCAGCGCCGCTCGGCGCGCTCCTTGCCGTCTTCGCGGCTCCGATCAATCTCTCCGCAGAGCTCCAGTCGCCGTTCTTCGACGTGGGGACGCTGAGTCTCGGGACGTTCCGCAGCCCCACGCAGTCCTTCGGCGAGCCTCTGTTCGTCGTGCTGATCCTGTTGACCTGCATCTTCCTTCGGTCACCGCGGAAGACGCGCTTGCGCATCGTGCTCCCATTCGTTCTCCTGGCGTTCGTAGCGGCGGGTGCCAAAGCGACCTTTCTCCCGCTGCTGGGGTGCGGGCTCCTCGGGGTACTGGTCTGCGTCCTCCTGTGGGACAGGCGACGAAGCGTCGGGGTCGTCGTTCTCGGCGGCCTGATCGTCCTCTGCACGGTCGCGTCGCTCCTGCTCGTCGTCGGGACGAACTCGCGGTCGTTGGAGATCGGGGACGGTCGGCAGCTGCTTGCACGGTTGCCTCTGGTCCAAGCACTCGGCGACCTCGCGGAGCCCAAGGTCTTCGTCGTCTCGCTCGCCCTCGTGGTGGGATCGTGGTTGCTCGTCGGAGTCGGAGCGATCCTCCTTCTCTGGTTGCGACCTCGTGACCCTCGCCTCTGGCTGCTCGGGGGGATCGTCGGGGCAGCTGTGGGTGCGACTCTCGTCGGTCAGCATCCTGGGCTGAGCCAGGCGTACTTCATCCGCTCGGCGTGGCCGGTCGTCGGAGTCCTGTCGGCCTGGGGAATCTCGGTCGGTCTCCGTCGCGTCGTGGGCAACGAGGCGCGCATCAGGACGTGGCTGCCATGGGTCGCAGCGGGTTTCGGTGTGGCCGTCGTTCTTCGAGAGCTGGTGCCCTGGACGTCGCGCGGGCAGTCGGGTACCGGCGTCGTCGTCGACATCGCACTCAGGGGCGTGCTGCTCGGGCTCGTCCTCGCCGGATTGGCGGTCCTCTGTGCGCGCACGCTCCGTGGTTCAGCCATCTCCTCCAGGTCGCGGACGACGGCCGTCGCGGGGGCCACGGCCCTGGCGATGCTCCTCGGCGGCGCCACCCTTGGCGAACAGCTGTCCTGGAGGACGGTCGGTCCTGCGGCGGAAGGCTACCGGGCCAACGGGCCCGTGGTCCCCGAGGACGTTGCCCTGGCCGCCCGCTGGATCCGCGACAACTCTGCCGAGGAGTCGGTGATTGCGACCAACGGCCACTGCGTCTCCGCTCCGGCTCCGGACGGGGGGTGTGACGCCCGTCGTTTCTGGGTGTCGGCACTCGCCGAGCGTCAGGTGCTCGTCGAAGGATGGTCCTACGCCAACCCGCCAGGCCAGGTCGCGCCCGGTTTCCGCGACGGCGACCCGTTCTGGGACGGAGAGCTTCTCGCGCTGAACGACAAGGCCTTCAGCGAGCCCGACCCCGCGCTGCTCTCGGCCCTCGCCGAACGGTACGGCGTCGGTTGGCTGCTGGTGGACCGTTCCGTCGGCCCCGAGAGTGCGGAGCTGGCAGATCATGCAGACCTCGTTCTGGACCTTCCTGGAGCCGCGGTCTATCGGCTCGACAGCGGTTCGTCAGGATGAAGGTTCGTGGCAGGGCCCCTCTGTGGAGTCCTGTCGAGCAGAGCCGTCCCGGCCGCAGGACGGCCGGTCGGAGCATGGTGACGACGCGTCATCATTCGGCAAGGGTCGAGTGTTCTAAGGTGAGTTCGTTTCACGCACCAGGAGGAGTGACGTATGGGTGTTCGGGTTGCAGCGAGTGCCGACGTGGCGGAAAGTGCGTCGCTCGGCGAGGGGACCCAGATCTGGGATCTGGCGCAGGTGCGAGAGGGTGCGGTCCTCGGAGAGTCCTGCATCGTCGGGAGGGGGGCCTACATCGGCACCGGTGTGCGGATGGGACGACACTGCAAGGTGCAGAATCTCGCCCTGGTCTATGAGCCGGCAGAGATCGCCGACGGCGTGTTCATCGGGCCGGGAGCCGTCCTCACCAACGACACCTACCCGCGAGCGGTCAATCCGGACGGATCGTTGAAGAGCGCCGCGGACTGGCAGGCCGTCGGCGTGACGATCGGCGAAGGGGCGTCCATCGGCGCTCGCGCAGTGTGCGTCGCTCCCGTGACGATCGGAGCGTGGTCGACCGTCGCCGCAGGTGCCGTGGTCACCAAGGACGTTCCAGACCACGCGATCGTCGTCGGCGTCCCAGCGCGACAGGTGGGATGGGTCGGACACGCCGGGCATCCGCTTCGACGAGAGGCTGAGTTCTTGGTGTGCCCCGTGTCCGGCACGACGTACGTAGAGCACGAAGGTTCCATCAGAGAGGTAGTACCGGAATGAGCCAGACGTTTATCCCAGCGGCCAAGCCGATCATCGGTGATGACGAGAGGGCGGCCGTCGATCGCGTGCTGCGCAGCGGCATGATCGCGCAGGGACCCGAGGTCGCGACCTTCGAGAAGGAGTTCGGAGACGTGCTCGTCGGAGGACGCACCTGCGTCGCCGTGAACTCCGGCACCTCCGGTCTGCACCTCGGACTGCTTGCCGCCGGGATCGGGCCGGGTGATGAGGTGATCGTTCCGTCGTTCACCTTTGCGGCGACCGCCAACTCGGTTGCGCTGACCGGTGCCACCCCCGTCTTCGCGGACATCGATCCCGACTACTTCTGTCTCTCTCCGGACGCGGTGCGTGCCGCCGTCACCGAGCGGACCAAGGCGATCATGCCCGTCCACCTGTACGGACATCCTGCCGACATGGTCGCGATCGACGCGATCGCTCGAGAGCACGACCTCCTGGTGTTCGAAGACGCTGCGCAGGCGCACGGTGCCTCGTTGGGAGGCGTCCCCGTCGGACGGTTCGGGACGTTCGGCATGTTCAGCCTCTACCCGACGAAGAACATGACCTCGGGTGAGGGTGGCATGGTTGCCTGCGACTCGGACGAGATCGCCCGCAACGTCAGGCTGCTGCGGAACCAGGGGATGGAGAAGCAGTACGCCAACGAGGTGGTGGGGTTCAACGCACGCATGACCGACGTCCATGCGGCGATCGGCCGGGTGCAGCTGACGAAGGTCGGCGCTTGGACCGCTGATCGGCAACGTCACGCCGCCTTCCTCGACGCGCACCTCGAAGGTGTCGTCGTCCCTGCCGTCGCGGCGGACGCGGTGCACGTCTACCACCAGTACACGATCAGGGTCGAAGAGGGGCGCGACCGGATCGTCACGGCACTGCGCGAGGAACACGGCATCGGGTCCGGCGTCTACTACCCGATCCCCAATCATCGCCTGGACAGCCTGAAGCACTTTGCGCCGGACCTCGATCTTCCGGAGACCGAGCGCGCCGCGCGGCAGGTCATCTCCTTGCCGGTCCACCCCTCGCTGACGACCGACGACCTCGAGCGCATCGTCGCCGGGGTCAACGCAACCGTGAAGGCGGGCTCCTGATGGCCGACCTGCGCGTAGGACTGATCGGTCTCGGTGCGATGGGCCGTCACCACGCCCGTGTGATTCGTGACCTGCCGGGCGTGAGCCTCGTGGCCGTCGCCGATCCGGGGGGCGACCCGTACGGCGTCGCCGGCGGACTGCCACTGCTCAGCGATGTCCACGAGCTCGTTGCCGCTGGTATCGACATGGCCGTGGTCGCCGTGCCGACGGAGTTCCACGAGCGTGTGGGCCTCGTGCTGGCTGCCGCCGGCGTGCACACGATGGTCGAGAAGCCGATCGCGGAGAACGGTGCTGCGGGAGAGCGTGTTGCGGCCGCGTTCCGCGACGCCGGCCTCGTGGGGTGCGTCGGGCACATCGAGCGCTTCAATCCGGCGCTCCAGGAGATGCGTCGTCGCATGGAGGCGGGCGAGCTCGGAGAGATCTACCAGATCGCGACCCGACGACAGGGGCCGTTCCCGGGAAGGATCGCCGACGTCGGGGTCGTCAAGGACCTCGGCACCCACGACATCGACCTCACGGCCTGGGTCGCGCAGAGCGAGTACCGGACGATCTCGGCGCAGGTGGCCCACCGGAGCGGTCGCCCCCACGAGGACATGGTCCTCGCGAGCGGGCGGCTCGCCAACGGGGTGATCGTCAGCCATACGGTGAACTGGCTCTCGCCCATGAAGGAGCGGCTGACGATGGTGACCGGTGAGCGTGGGGCCTTCGTCGCGGACACGGCCAACGCTGACCTGACGTTCTATGCGAATGGCGTGATCCCGACCGAGTGGGAGTCGATCACTGCCTTCCGGGGCGTCTCGGAGGGAGACATCATTCGTTTCGCGATCGCCAAGCGCGAACCCTTGCGAGTCGAGCACGAGGCCTTCCGAGATGCGGTTCTCGGCCTCCGGAACGACGTCGTGACGATGGAGCAAGGACTCCGGACGCTGCAGGTCGCCGAGGCGGTCCTGCTCTCCGCGACCGAGGGTCGCACCGTTGACCTCTGACAGGAAGGGTGCCGCGAGGTTCCTCGTCCCGGGGGCGGTGCTGATCGTCAGCGCACTGCAGCTCTATCGCCTGTGGGTGATGAGGTCGTCTGGAGTCTTGGAGCTGGGGGGCGGCGAATGGTTGCTGCTGCTCGTCGCGGTCGGGGTCGTCTGGCCGGTGGGAACCTGCTTCGCCCTGCGGACCGTGCTCGGCCTGTCCGGAGGACGGTTGGCCTTCGGGATGCTCGGCGTCGCAGCGATCGGCCTGTTCCCCTGGGTCGCGATCGCTGGGCTCTCCCCGCGGGACGTCGTCTTCCTGGCGTTCGCTCCCGCGCTCGTCGGGGGTTTCGTCGCGGCCTGGCAGGCACGGCCCGGTGGACGGGCGCTCTGGGGAGTCAGCGGCCTGCTGGCTATCACGTCCGTCATCCTGCTCTGGGGAGCATCCTCTCGAGGGGTGGGACAGCTTCCCGACGAGTCCGGGGCTCAGGCAGCGGGCGAGGTGCTGCTCGCCACCGCGCTCCGACTCCCTGCGGCCTGGATGGGTGCCTTGCTCGTCCTGGTGGGGGTGGTGTGCGCCCTTCTCGACGGACGTGGGCGCTCATGGGTGTGGGTGCACCTGGCGGTCGGTGTCGCCTACGTCCTGGCTGCTGCCCCCGGGATCCCGGTGGTCGGCGCTGCGACTCTGACGTGGCTGCCCTCGGCCCCGCTGATGGCGGCCTGTCTCGGTGTCTCCGGGACGTTCCTCGGAGCCAGGGGCGCCGCTGAGCTGACGACGTCTGCCCAGGCCAGGATTCCCTGGACTGGCGTTCGCACGGCGGTGGGCGTGGCGATGGTCGTCGTCGTCGTCGTCCTGTCCGGGCGAGGTCTGATCTCCGCGGTGATCACCACCGGCCTCGGCTGACGCTCGCCCCGTCACCCGGATGGCGCCTACCGGTAGGTGAACATACGGTGACCTAGATTGCCCGTGGCGGTGAGGTTCCGGGCTGGGAACGGGAGGCTGCGGAACATGACCCGTCGTTGGTGGAAGCGGAAGACCGCGACCTCTTTGCTGTTCGTGATGCTCGTCGGGACGGCGAGCATCACGAACAGCGGGGCGGCCGCAGGGCACACGATGGTGGACGCCGGCCAAGAGGGCGGATCCATCACACCGACGATCGACGAGGTCGCCCTGGAGGTCGACCCAGTCCTCCGTGGCGAGCTCGGTGCCGCCGTCGCGCGTGGCGACGATCCGCTGTCGCCGACGAGTCAGGCCGCACCGAGCGCCCGAGGGGCCTTCGGTGCACCCGAAGTCGTCCTTTCTGCGACGGCGGACGGTTCGGGCTTCGCGACCGTCGGGGTCACCTGGGCCACGGGCTCTGCGCCAGACGGTACCGAGGTGGGGGTCCGGACCAGGACCGGCGACGTGTGGTCGGAGTGGATTCCGGTCGAGCTCGATGTCCGTACTGTCGCGGACGACGATCCACCGGACGGTGGCGCGCTGCGCGACGGTACCGACCCCTTGCTCGTCGGCGAGGTCAACGAGATCCAGGCGGCCGTGCGCGGAACCGCCGGTCAGGCCCCCGTCGACGCGCGCCTGGTCGTCGTCGACCCCGGGGCGACCGAGCCGCTCGTGCCCGGTGCAGCGGCGGGTGAGGTTCGGCAGACGCGGATGGAGACGACGCCCTCCCGCACCGAGACCGATGCCGGCACCGGAGCCGCTCAGATCCTGGCGGCGGCCGCGTCCGCTCCGCGGGTTCACTCCCGCGCGGAGTGGGGCGCCGACGAGTCACTGATGCGGTGGACCCCCGAGATCGGCTCGATCAAGGCAGCGGTGGTTCATCACACTGCCGGGACGAACGACTACACCGCAGCGCAGGTGCCCTCCATCCTTCGCGGCATCTACAGCTACCATTCGATCTCCCGCGGGTGGGGAGACATCGGATACAACTTCCTGATCGACAAGTTCGGCACGGTCTGGGAAGGTCGCGCCGGAGGAATAGATCGAGCGGTGATCGGCGCGCACGCCTCGGGTGTCAACTCTCAGACCTTCGGTGTCTCGGTGATGGGCAACTACGAGCAGGCCGCCCCGTCGCAGGCAGCTCTGAACTCGCTGACGTCGCTGATCGCCTGGAAGCTCGGTCTGCACGGAGTCAGTCCGGTGGCGACGACCACGGTCTCGGGTATCTCACGCCCGACTGTCCTCGGGCACAGAGATGTCGGGCAGACCGCCTGCCCGGGGGTGAACATCTACAGCAGGCTCGCGGGGATCCGCAGTGCGGCCGCCTCGCTCCAGGGGCAGGGCGTCGACAGGGGCCCGGTTCGTGACCTGACGGCCGACGGCTTCCCGGACCTCATGACCAGATCCACGGACTCGCTCGCGCTCCTGACGTCCAGCGCATCCGGCTGGGCGCCGAGCAAGGCCGTCGGGCAGGGATGGCCAGGGCCGCAGACCATCGCTCCCGGCGACTGGAACGGGGACGGTCATCCTGACCTCATGCTTCTCGAGCGAGCCTCCGGACGTCTGTGGCTCTACCGAGGAACGGCTGCCGGATCGTGGGATCCCCGGGTCCAGATCGGTGGGGGCTGGGGGGTGATGAACCTGGTCGTCGGAGGGCAGGACTGGACCGGTGACGGCCGCCCTGACCTGCTGGCTCGAAAGTCGGTCGACGGTTCTCTGTGGGTATACCCCTCGGACGGACGCGGAGGATTCGGCGTTCCCCGACAGATCGGCAGCGGCTGGAATCAGATGACGACCGTCTCGATGCTCGGCAACCTGTCGGACGGGCGCCCTGCGCTGGTCGCCCGACGAGCGGACGGTGTGCTGCTCCTGTATCGAGGGGACGGACGAGGTGGGTTCGGCACGACGTCGGTCGTCGGGCCCGGATGGAACGGGATGTCGTCGATCATCGGTGCCGGCGACGTCACCGGGGACCGGGCAGTCGACCTGGTCGCTCGCTCGTCCTCGGGCGACCTGTGGCTCTACCCGGGCGACGGGCAGGGGCGGTTCGGCGGTAGGTCGCTCCTGGGTACCGGCTGGCAGGTCTTCACGACGGTGCTGCCCGCTGGGCGTCCTGGAGCTGGAGAGGACTTCTTCGCGGTCACGCCCGGCGGCGTCCTGTACCGATACGCCTTCAGGGGTACGGGTGGCTTCGACGCCAGCCGTCCGCTGGGTGTTCCGGCGGCATCTGTCGCTGAGCTCATCAGTTCTGGGGACTGGAACGGCGACGGGCGGGCGGACATCATGACTCGTCGCACGAACGGGGACCTCTACGTGCACCAGCGTCGGAGCGACGGTGGCTTCGAGGCTTCCGGTACCAGGGTCGGCACCGGATGGCAGATCATGACCCAGGTTGTCGGTGCGGGCGACTGGCTCGGTACTGGTACGCCTGGGCTGCTGGCGCTCGAACGTGGCACGGGGCGTATCTGGCTCTATCCCGGGAATGGACGGGGAGGCTTCGGGAACCGCCTGCTGATCGCCAGCGGTGCGGCCAACGTGGACAGGATCGTCTCCGCGGGTCACTGGTCAGGTGGCAGGTCGCCGGACCTGATCACCCGAGATGCCTCGAGCGGTGTCCTTTCTCTGAGGAAGGGAAACGGCGGCGCGCTGCTGGACAGCCCGCGAACCATCGGGACTGGCTGGTCCGGCATGTCGGCGATCGTGGGGATGGGAGACGTCAATGCGGATGGCGCGCCGGACCTGATCGCTCAACGTGCTGACGGCACTCTGCTTCTCTACGCCGGTGACGGAAGAGGGGGATTCCTCTCCACCCGCACGGTCGGCACCGTAGCCAGGGCCGCGACGGTGTCCTAGCCGAGGTCACGTCCGTTGGAGGACGCCGGGGGAAGGTAGTCTGCTGCCTGCAGGAGGGTGGACGATGCCCCCTGTCGTCTGATGACCGGGAGAACGCGTGACCTTGCTCGACGTGGTGCTGGCAGGACTTCTTGTGCTGGCTGTGTGGTGGATCCCCGGCGTGGTGCTCGGGCGTGCTGTCGGGCTGAGGTGGCTCGACCTCGTCGTGGCCGGTCCGGTCCTCTCCCTGGGATTCTTCACCGTTCTCGGAGTCTGGTCAGGGATGCTCGGGATGCCATGGGACATCCTGAGCGTGTCGCTGTCGCTGGTGGGCGTGAGCGCGCTGGTCTTCGGTGCGCGCATGGTGTGGGGTCGACGCCGGAGACAGCGCGCTCCCGTGCCTCCCAAGGTCTCCCTGCCGCTCCCGCGTGGGCGTGCTGCCCTCTACGTGGCAGCTGGCATCGCAGTCGGTGCGGTTGTCGGAACGTGGACCTGGTGGCAAGCGACTCAGGGGCTCACGCTTCTCAACCAGGACTGGGACATCCCGTGGCACGCGAACATGGTGCGGTTGATCGCGGACACGAGGGAGTGGAGCACCGGCCTCGCCGGGAACTTCGCCTACTACGACACGGTCATCGAGGACGCCCCGATCCGCAACTACCCGATCGCCTTCCACGCTGTGGTGGCCCTGGTGTGGCCGTTGTCGAGCCTTGGCGTCCCCGAGTTCCTCGGTGTCTTCCAGCTCTTCGTGATTGCGCTCCAGGTGCCCTTGTCCGCAGCCGTCATGACCTGGTACCTGTCGCGACGAGCCGGTGCTGCCGCCATCGCGGCGGTCGCCGCGACGGCGCTGAGCTCGTTTCCCTACGACCTCCTCTTCCGGGGTCCACTGATCCCTCTGGTGATCGGCCTCGCGCTCCTCGGTCCGTTCTTGGTCGTGGTGCTCAGGGCAGCGCAGAAGAGAAGTCTGACTCTGGGAGTGGTGGGCGGGATCGGTGCCGTCGGGCTCTTCGGTGCTCATGCGAGCATCGGTGTGGTCGCCGCGGTCGTGCTCCTGATCTGGGTCGTGCTGGCCTCGCCATGGACCTGGTCCGGGGTGAGATCGCGGTTCCTCGGTCTGCTGCCGGTCGGTCTGGTCGCCGTCGTGCTCGGGGGCCCGCTCGTGCTGGAGATGCTCCGTGAGTCAGGTCGAGTCTCCGAGATCCAGTGGCCCGCGTATCAGACCGTCCCGCAGGCCTTCGGGGAAGTGCTGCTCTTCTCGCACGGTAGCGGGATGGCTCAGTGGTTCTGGGCGGTCCTCGTCCTGCTGGGAAGCTGGGCATTGCTGCGGCGGCGGCAGCTCTGGTGGTACCTCGTCGTCTACATCGTCGCCGTCGGGCTGGCGGCGTTCACCGCAGGTTCCGACGGTGAGCTCATCACCAGGCTGACCGCCTTCGTGTACAACGATGCATGGCGACTCGTCGGTGTCGCCACCTTGCTCGCCGTTCCTGTCGTCGGCATCGGCGGACAGTGGGCGCTCGACCAGGTGCGGGCGAGGGTGACCGCCCGCCCACGGATCGCCAACGGTGCTCTGTCGGTGGTGGGTGTGCTCCTTCTCGTGCTCGTCCTGCAAGGAGACGCCCAGCGCAACGTGTCGTCGATGCAGCGTGGGTACCGAGCTGGCGAGACCGTCACCCACGGTGAGCGGGAGATGATGGAGGCGCTCTCGGCGGTGGTGCCAGCAGACGGCCAGGTGCTGAACGACGTCTGTGACGGGTCCGCCTGGATGTTCGCGCTGTCCAACCGGATGCCCATGATGCGCCACTTCGAAGTGATCCCGACTCTTCGCCAGGAACTGCTCCTGGAACACTTCAACGACTTCGACGACGATCCTGAGGTGCGTCGGGCTGCGGCGGAGCTGGGAATCACCCACGTCTACGTCGGCACAGGCTTGATCCGGCAGTACCTCGATCAGCCGTCCGGACTCGAGGACCTCGACGACGTCGAGGCGCTTCGTCTCGTTGCCGGGAATTCGGACGCACGCATCTACGAGATCGACTGGGCGTCGGTCGGCGACGGACAACAGATGCTGGACCAGGCGAGGGAGAACCAGGTGCACCGGGACGGTGTCCCGGGTATCTGGGAGAGCAAGGATCCTGACGCGCTGGCCGACAGGAACGCTGTGTGCGTCTGACCGCTGATCAGAAGATCCGCGCGATGCTCGCCCAACCGGTGCCGATGGCATGGCGCGGGCCGAATCCGGAGCCGGTCCATGGGTACAGGTAGAGGATGCCGTCGCCCCCGGCGGCGACGAGGTCCGGGCGGCCGTCGCCGTCCCAGTCGGCAGACGCACCGATCAGCCGCATCGACTGCCACCCTTCGCCGATCTTGACCGGGTCGAAGCCGCCGACCCCGTCGCCTCGGTACAGCAGCAGTCGCCCGCTCGAGTCTCGAGCGATCACGTCGACCTTGCCGTCAGCGTTCCAGTCTCCCGCACCGAGCACGGCCGTCATGGCTTGCCAGCCGGGGCCGACCAGCGTACGAGGCGCGAACGCTGTCCCTGTCCAACGGTAGAGCCACATGGATCCACCGGCATCGATCGCCAGCAGGTCTGCTCGACCGTCCCGGTCGACATCGCCAGGCGCCACGAGAGCTCGCATGTTCTGCCACCCGGTGCCGACGGGCTGACGGGCTCCGAAGCTGCCCGTCCCCGTTGCCGGGTATCGCCACAAGCCGCCCCCCGCGTCGGTAGCGAGCACGTCGGGATTGCCTGTACCCATGAGGTCGTTGGTGCGGGCGGTGAGTCGCATGACGTGCCAGCCGACGCCGATCGTCGACACGCCGGTGAACCCGCCCTGCCCGTCGCCGTTGTAGGCGCGGAGCTCGCCGGCGGGAGTCTGGGCCAGGATGTCGGGGCGGGAGTCACCGGTGAAGTCCGAACCGAGGCGTGAGCCGCTCGTGGGCTTCCACCAGTCGCTCCGTAGCCCCAGCGCTGAGCGAAACCCTGCCCCGGTCGTCGTCGTCGTACCTGTGGTCCCGGAGACGACGACACTGGTGACCCGGCCTCCCCACTCCCCGTGGCCTTCTCTTCGCACGTCGATCGTCCGTGGCGTGCCGATGCCAGGGAACGCCTGTCGGACCGTGGCGACGGGTACCCGGACCGACCACGCGTGCACGGGGTTGCCGATGCCGTCCCACGGGTCGGCGCGGGCGACGAGGTAGGGCTGGGTGCCGGCAGCGGTCCATCCGCCGTTCGACGAGCTGAACTGCGTGAATGCGGGTCTGCCCGCATAGTTGCGGACCTGGAGCGCGGTGCCGGCGACGGCGGAGTCCGTGGATGCGAACTCGTGGTCGGCCGTCAGGGTGCCGTTCGACGAGAAGGACTTGTGTCCGGGATAGACCTGGCACTGGGTGGTGTCGCACGTCTGCCAGCCACCTGTCCCGGACTGGCTGACCTCGAACGAGGCGTAGGTCCGGGCAGCCACCGACTGGGCTCGTAGCGCGTCGGCCGGCCAGGAGGCGGGCATCTCCGCGGGGACGACCGAGCGGAGGTACTGCTCCATCGATACGACGTTCACCGTGCGAAGCCGGGGTGAGGTTCCGTCAGGAACAGCCCGCACCGTCCCTCGATAGTCTTTCTGCGTCCCGTTGGGAAGGACGAGTCTGATGAAGCCCGACGGTGCAGCGAGGCTGAGGAATCCGGGTGATGCGCCTCGGGACCACCGTTGCCACGCCCCGTCGATCAGACCTTCGAGGTAGAACCCCGCCGGAAGTCTCACCACGCGCCAGAGCTGTGGTGTCCGGCCGGCGAAGGAGATGGCGGTGCCGGTGGTCGTCCCGTCGCTCGCCGTCATCCCGGGGACCGCGAGGACCCGTACCTCGTTGTCGAGGTCGGCGCTGATCAGCACGCTGATCGAGGGATCCGGCCGCTGCGCGCGCTGGGTACCCGGATAGTAGAAGCCGAGCATCTCTTCGTACCCGACGCCGAGGGTCGCGGCGGCCCGTGCGCCGTACTGCGACAGGCCCCGCCCGTGCCCGTAGCCCCTCCCGGCTATGGTCAGCGTTCCGTTGTCCGGCAGGTAGTATCGCTCAGTCGGTCCGGCTGCAGCCGCAAGCGCGGACGCAGGAAATGTGCCTTGGCCCAGCATCAGGGTCGCGATCGCGACGATCGTCGCGATGACGCTCTGGCTTCGGCGCATGGGAGCCTCCAGACGCAAGGGACCGACTCCCCAGAGTACGGCGACGCGGTGCGTTCTGCATGGCGTCGAGAGTTCTGGCCGGCCATCCGGTCTGACGACGAGAGTGAGTTCCGAGTGAGTCACGGGACGTCCCGAGTGAGCAGGCTCCTGCAGCACTCAGCGGTTCGGTACCTCGGTGTCGGTGGGGCCGCGTTCCTGCTCGACCTCGGGCTGCTGACGCTCGCCTACAGAGTCTTCGGTGCTCCTCTGTGGGTAGCGACGGGTATCGGCTTCTGGGGAAGCTTCGCCTTCAACTTCACGCTGCAGCGGCGCTTCGCCTTCGGTGGACAGACACCGACCGGGCGCGCCCTCATTCGCTATTGCGTGCTGCTCGGGGTGAACTCGGCGATCAACATCCTTGTCGTCGAGCTGTTCGAGCGCGCGGGCTGGGGCTTCGCGACAGGGAAACTCGCAGTCACGGCCGGCCAGACCGTCTGGAACTATTTCGTGTATCGCTACTGGGTCTTCAGTGCGGGGCCGAGTGCGAACACCTTGCCGCCCGCCGTGGAGACGCCGACAACTGAGGAGAGATGACGATGTACAAGGGCGCCAGAATTGCTGCGGTGGTACCGGCCTTCAAGGAAGAGTCGATGATCGGCACGGTGATCTCCACCATGCCCGACTACGTGGATCACATCGTCATCGTCGACGACTGCAGCCCCGACGGCACCTCGGACGTGGTGCGCACGTACGACGACGATCGGGTCACCCTGATCCGCCACGAGGTCAACAAGGGCGTCGGCGGATCGATCGTGACCGGGCACAAGGCTGCCGTCGAGCTCGGCGCAGACGTGAACGTGGTCATGGCGGGCGACGCCCAGATGGACCCTCGCTACCTGCCGGACCTCCTCGACAAGGTGACTGCTGGTGGGTACGGGTTCGCCAAGGCGAATCGCTTCTTCCGTCCCGACTCCTATGACGGGATGCCCGGATATCGCGTCTTCGGCAACATCGTCCTTTCCTTCATGACGAAGTTCGCTTCGGGCTACTGGCACCTCTTCGACCCGCAGAACGGCTATACGGCCGTCCGTACGTCCGTCCTGGCGCAGGTTCCGCTGGATCGCGTGGCAGAGCGCTACAGCTTCGAGAACGACTTCCTCATTCACCTGAACGTGGCAGGGACCTCGGCCGTCGACGTCCCGATTCCCGCCGTCTACGGCAGCGAGGTCTCCAGCATCAGGCTCGGGAAGGTCGTGCCGGAGCTGCTCAGCCTCCTCTTCCGGGGCTACTGGTACAGAGTCTGGTACCGCTATGTCCTCTGGTCCTTCTCGCCGGTCGCCCTCCTGCTCCTCATGGGCATCCTGCTGACGACGATCGGTCTGGTCGCGGGGACCTGGATGGTCGCGGCGACGTGGAACTCGACCCCGGCGACGGCTGGGACCGTGCTGCTGGCCGTGACACCCTTCGTTCTCGGGGTACAGATGCTGGTGAGCTCCTTGCAGCTCGACATCCAGGAGAGCCCAGACAAGCCGACGCTCCAGCCCTTCGAGTAGCGACGCGGTCGAGCCGGCCGTCGGCCACGCCGACGGCCGTCGGACCTGGAGTGAACGTCTTGTGTTGATCGTCTGACTTGCGGTTGCCGTGTGATGGGCCATGGCCCGCGAGCGCTAGGCTGGCTCGGCTGGCTTCAAAGACTTAGGAGTATGTGTGGACGCGGATCTTGTCGTCGTAGGGTCGGGCTTCTTCGGGTTGACCGTGGCAGAGCGGTTGGCCGAGGAGCATGGCAGGAAGGTCCTCGTCATCGACCGGCGGAGTCACATCGGTGGCAATGCGTACAGCGAAGCGGAGAGCGAGACGGGAATCGAGGTCCACCGCTACGGTGCGCACCTCTTCCACACCTCGAACGAGCGGGTCTGGGAGTACGTCAACCGCTTCACCGCCTTCACCGACTACGTGCACAAGGTCTATACCACGCACCGTGGTGAGGTCTTCCCGATGCCGATCAACCTCGGGACGATCAATCAGTTCTTCCGGTCGGCACACGGTCCTGACGCTGCGCGCGCGCTCGTCAAGGAGCTGTCGGCCGAGCTGGGCGACAAGAAGCCCGCGAACCTGGACGAGCAGGGTGTCTCCCTGATCGGGCGTCCGCTCTACGAGGCGTTCATCCGTGACTACACGGCCAAGCAGTGGCAGACGGACCCCACGGAGCTCCCCGCCAGCATCATCTCGCGTCTGCCCGTCCGCTACACGTACGACAACCGCTACTTCAACGACACGCACGAGGGTCTGCCCGTCGACGGCTACACGGCGTGGATCGAGCGCATGGCCGACCACAAGAACATCGAGGTGCGCCTCGGTGTCGACTTCTTCGACGAGAGCCAGCCGGTCAACAAGTCGAACGTCGTCGGGAACGTGCCGGTCGTCTATACCGGTCCGGTCGACAAGTACTTCGACTACGCAGAGGGCGATCTCTCGTGGCGGACCCTGGACTTCGAGCAGGAGGTCCTTCCGGTGGGAGACTTCCAGGGCACCTCGGTCATGAACTACGCGGACGCTGACGTTCCGTACACGCGGATCCACGAGTTCCGACACTTCCACCCGGAGCGTGCGTACCCGAGCGACAAGACGGTCATCATGAGGGAGTTCTCGAGGTTCGCCGAGAAGTCCGACGAGCCGTACTACCCGATCAACACGGCGACCGACCGCGAGCGGCTGCTCGCCTACCGTGACCTCGCAGCGGGCGAGAAGGACGTGCTGTTCGGCGGGCGTCTGGGCACCTACAAGTACCTGGACATGCACATGGCGATCGGCGCTGCGCTGTCGATGGTCGACAACAAGCTCGCTCCGTACTTCACCGGTTCCTCGACCCTGGAGAGCGGCGGTGTGGACGCATGAGCAGCAGCGGCGGTGTTCGGGTTCTCCAGCGGGTCGTCCTCCCGCTCGAGCCTGATCAGGACATCCTCCCTCTGTACGTCGAAGGGCGTCAGGGCCAACCGGTCGTGAGCGTCGGCTCGGACGGCAAGGAACGTACATCGCACTCGGGGCCCGCCGGGCCTCAGGGGATCGAGCAGGTTCTGTCTCGTCGCAGGTACCAGGTACAGCCTCTCGAGCGCACCTCGTTCGGCACGTACTTCAACGCGTTCCCGGCGAGCTACTGGCGTCGGTGGACCGTCGTCACGTCGGTGCGCCTCCGCCTGACGCTCTCCGGAGCGGGCTCGATCTCGGTCTACCGTTCGAACGCGCGCGGGAACATCTACCGCGTCGAGGGGGAGCGATTCGGGGAGAGCGAGTCGACACGCCTCACCTTCGACCTTCCTCTGACGTCCTTCGCGGACGGCGGCTGGTACTGGTTCGACGTCGTCGCCGACCAGCAGGGTGCCGTGCTCGAGGAAGCTCAGTGGGAGACGGACAGCGACCGAGAGATCGGTACCGTGACGGTGGGCATCACGACGCTCAACCGCCCTGTCGACGTCGTCGAGCTCCTGGGGCAGCTCGGTGCCGACGACGCACTGCTGTCCATCCTCGACCAGGTCACCGTGGTGGACCAGGGAAACCAGCACCCCGAGGACGTCGAGGGGTTCGAGGACTCCGAGGAGGGACTGGGGGGCCGCCTGCGGATGATCCGCCAGGCGAACCTGGGAGGTTCCGGCGGGTTCTCGCGGGGTATGAGCGAGACTCTCGACGCGGGGAAGAGCACCTACCACCTCATCTCGGACGACGACGTCCGGGCAGAGCCGGAGGGCATCCTCCGGGCGGTGACGTTCGCCGACTTCGCTCGGCGTCCCACCATCGTCGGTGGTCACATGTTCTCCATGTACGACCGCTCGTACCTCCATTCGATGGGCGAGCGCATCAACCAGTGGCGTTTCTGGTGGGGACCGGTTCTCGAGGACACTGACGGGCACCACCTGAACGAGTCCTCGCTTCGTTCGACCCCGAGCCTCCACCGGCGTGTCGATGTGGACTACAACGGTTGGTGGATGACTCTCATCCCCACGGCCGTCATCCGCGAGCTTGGTCTGTCGTTGCCGTTCTTCATCAAGTGGGACGACGCCGAGTACGGTCTCCGAGCCCGTGCGGCCGGTGTTCCGACCGTGACGCTCCCAGGGGTCGCGGTGTGGCACGTGCCGTGGACCGACAAGGACGACAGCCTGGACTGGCAGTCCTACTACCACCAGCGGAACAGGTTCGCCTCAGCGCTCATCCACTCTCCGTTCGAGCACGGAGGACGGCTCGTCCGCGAGAGCATGTTCCATCAGGTCAAGCACCTGCTCGCTGCTCAGTACTCGGTGGCAGAGCTACGGATCGAGGCGCTGGAGGACCTGCTCGACGGCCCTCGCCACATGCACGAGCAGCTGGACAGCAGGCTGGCCGCGATCCGTCGGACGCGATCGGAGTTCGACGACTCGCGCGTCGAGAAGGAGCCGTCAGCCTTCCCCGTCGCCCGCAGGAGCAAGGTGTCCAAGCGCGGAGAGGTGGTGCACCTTCCCGAAGGAAGGTTCGGCACCTACGCGATGGCCGCCATGGGGATGCTCAAGGCTGTGCGCCCGGTGAAGCCGCTGAGCCGGACTCATCCGGAGTCGGAGATCGCCGCGATGGATGCCAAGTGGTGGATGCTCTCGCAGTTCGACTCAGCGGTCGTCTCGACGGCCGACGGCTCGGGCGCAGCGTGGTACAAGCGCAAGCCAGAAGCTTTCAGAGATCTCCTGCAGCGCAGCATCCTCATCCACGAGAGAGTTCTTCGCGAATGGACGACCCTTGCGCAGGACTACAAGGACGCCCTTCCTGAGCTGGTGGGGCAGGACGCGTGGAAGCGCACGTTCGAGCGTACCCAGCAGGAAGAGTCGTGAGCGCAGAGGTACCGCTGACAACTCCTGGGTACGGCCGCGGACTTCTTGACGTCTTCAACCGGCGCTATCTCTTGAAGTTGATCGTCCGCAAGGAGCTCAGGGTCCGGTACCGAGGATCCGTCCTCGGGATGGCTTGGTCGTACGTCAAGCCTGCGGTCCAGTTCCTGGTCTACTTCGTTGCGCTCGGCCTCTTCATGCGGCTCAGCGGGCAGATCGAGGACTACGCGATCTACCTGTTCTCGGGCATCGTGGTGATCAACTTCTTCAGCGAGGGCTTCGGGAACGCCACCCGGTCCGTGGTGTGGAACGCGCCCCTGGTTCGGAAGATCTACCTGCCGCGAGAGCTGTTCCCCGTGGCGTCGTTGTGGGTCTCGGCCGTCCACTTCTTCCCGCAGCTGGTCGTCTTGCTCATCGGCACGTTGATCGCGGGATGGCGGCCGGGGCCGACCGAGCTCTTCGCGGGCGTCGTCGGGTTCCTGATCGTCGCGATGCTCTCGCTGGGTCTGGGGCTTCTCTTCGGAGCGGTCAACGTGCTCTACCGGGACGCCGAGAACTTCGTCGACCTGATCGCGATGGTCGCGACGTGGGCCTCGCCCGTGCTGTACCAGTGGGAGATGGTCGAGAAGGTCCTGCCCGGCTGGCTCTTCACCGTCTATCAGCTCAACCCGCTCACTGCGGCAGTCGAGCTGTTCCACTACTGCTTCTGGTTCCCGGCGACGGCCGGGGCGAGTGCTTCGCCCCCGATCCTCATGCCGCCCAACATGTGGCTCTTCGCAGGGATCGCCGTGCTGGTCTCGCTCGGGACCGTCGTGGTCGGTCAGACCGTCTTCAGGCGCCTCGAGGGGCGCTTCGCTCAGGAGCTGTGATGTCCACATCCATCGAGATCGCCAACCTGCAGAAGCGCTTCACGCTGCGTCACAACCGTTCGCTGAAGGAACTGATGGTCTCCGCGGTACGCGGCCGCGACCTGTCGGACACCTTTCTCGCGCTCGATGACGTCTCGTTCGAGATCGAGGAAGGTGAGACGGTCGCACTGCTCGGGTTCAACGGGTCGGGCAAGTCGACTCTGCTGAAGCTGATCTCCGGGGTCCTGCGTCCGGACGCGGGGACCGTCGGCACGCGAGGCAGGGTGGCAGGCCTGATCGAGGTCGGGGCCGGGTTCCACCCGGACCTGACGGGCCGGGAGAACGTCTATCTCAACGCCGCGATCCTGGGGCTCAGCCAGTCCCAGGTCGAGCAGCGCTTCGACGAGATCGTGGCTTTCAGCGAGATCGAGAAGTTCATCGACACCGAGGTGAAGTTCTATTCGTCGGGCATGTTCATCCGACTGGCCTTCGCGGTGGCGGTCCACTCGGATCCGGAGGTCTTCCTGATCGACGAGGTCCTTGCCGTGGGGGACGAACCCTTCCAGCGCAAGTGCCTGGATCGGGTGCGTCAGCTGCGCGACGAGGGCCGCACGCTCGTCATCGTGAGCCACGACCTCGACATGGTCGCGGGGTTGTGCGACCGCGGGATCCTGCTCGAGAAGGGTGTCGTCGTCGCGGACGGCGACACGAAGACCCTGGTCGACAAGATGCGGGCCTGACAGCCCAGGACGACGAGCCGAGGGTCGGGCAGGCGCGCACTGCGCGCCCGCCCGACCCTCAGTGCTCAACCGTCGACACGCTCGCTCGTCCGCAGGCGGTCGAGCCGCTCGGGGTCCTGGGCGAGGACCGCGGTCAGCGTGGGGGAGAGGACGACCACCGAACCGTCGACGGCCAGGACCTGCATCGTCCGTCGCAGCAGACGGGAGGCGTCGCCCTCCTGGACGAGGACACGCGCCCCCGGGGCGACGTCGTCGCCGAGCCGGGTGGCCCACGTGACCAGCTCGCCGTGGAGCACGGCTCCCGGCTCGAGCGCGACCGCGTCCGGGTCGATCTCCTCGACCCAGCCGATCTGGTCGCCGTAGGTCATGACGGCCGAGCCCGCGTCGATGGCACCGGCAGGGAGGTCGCCGTCGAACCGACGGGCGAGCGCGGGGAGCGGCACGGCGACGACTGGTGCGCGCGTCCCCGTCCAGGCCGCCGGCCGGGACGTCACGACGACGTCGACGTCGCGCGCGAGGTCGAGGAGTGCGGGCACCCCGGCCCCCTCCTCCCGCTCGACGACGCCGCTCACCGCGGGGTCCGGCACGAGGACGAGCGTGGCGCCCGTCCTCCATGCGGCGAGGCCCCAGACAATCGCCCGCCAATGCGGGGGCAGGTCGAGCAGGACTCGTGTCCCTGGGGCAGCGTCGAATTCTTCGACGAGGAGGTTGACGGTTTTGTTGATCCAGTTGTGCAGGACCGCTCCCGAAAGCTCCACGCGCTCGCCGTCGTCGCCGTACCAGGTGACACGGGGACGCCCAGGGTCTCGGATGATGAGACGTTGCAGGTCAGCGACGTGAGCGACGGGTGCGGGGGAGAGGGCCATGGAGTCCAGCCTAGGGTGCGGTCGTCGGTGCAGCGGACTCCGTGATTTCACCCACGGGATCGGCGCGATAGCACATTTCGGCTTGACGGACGCGCATGACACGCGTGTAATTTCCCTAATGCAGTTTCCAAAGAACGGCATGAAGGGGCGCATCATGTGGAACGTGCTGGGCGAGGACCAAGGGGCATTCCCCTCGGATGCAGGTCGGACGATCGAGACGGTAGCCCCAGTGCTGCCGCTCTTCGGTCAGGTGGTGGACGACACGCTCATGGGGTGGCAGGAGCGCGCTCTGTGCGCACAGACGGACCCCGAGGCGTTCTTCCCGGAGAAGGGCGGCTCGACCCGCGAGGCGAAGAAGGTCTGCACGGGGTGCGAGGTGCGCTCCGAGTGCCTCGAGTACGCGCTCGAGCACGACGAGCGGTTCGGCATCTGGGGCGGTCTCTCGGAGCGTGAGCGCCGCAAGCTGAAGCGTCGGGTGGTCTGACCGGCACCCTGCCCGCCCAGGAGGTCCAGGGTCCGCGCGCCGTCGCACCGGGGCCTCAGCGCGGGGCGCCCCCGAGCGCTCCGGGTCCGCGACCTGCCGAGCCGAGGTCCCACGATCCACGACGGACGCGGGTCATGATGACGGCAGGATGACTTCTTCAGACACCACCACCGTGACCGGGCCCCTCTCTCAGCCGGGTGCAACGCAGCAGCGTGCACGCGGCGTGGCGGCTGACGCCGCGGTGGCAACAGCGGGCTCGTCCTCCGCGACGGTCACGGTCACCGCCGTGATCGTGACGCAGGGGCACACGCGCTACCTTCCTGAGACCCTCGACGCGGTCCGGGCGCAGTCGATCGCCCCCGACGCGGTGATCGTCGTCGACGTGGCCACGTCCCGGGCCATGAGCGAGTACCAGGAGCTGCACCTGGGCGGCGCACGCTTCCTTGCGGCCCCGCACGCCCGGTCCTTCGGGCAGGCGGTCGACACGGCCCTCGCCTCGCGCGGCGAGGACACACCTCCGACCTGGCTGTGGTTGCTCCACGACGACTCCCCTCCCGAGCCGGGCGCCCTGGCCGAGCAGCTGCGCGCGGTCGAGCACTCCGCCACGGTCGCGGTCGCAGGCGCCAAGCAGCGTCGATGGGACGCCGGCGGTGACGACGACGGGCTGCTCCTCGAGGTCGGCTTCACGATCTCCCCGCTGGGGCGTCGGATGACCGGCATCGACGAGCACGAGATCGACCAGGGGCAGCACGACGCACGGGAGGACGTCCTGGCGGTCGGGCTTGCCGGCGCGCTGGTGCGGACCGCGGTCTGGCTGGAGCTGGGCGGCACCGACCCCGAGCACGGGGTGTTCGGGGACGGCCTCGACCTGTGCCGTCGGGCACGCCTCGCCGGGCACCGGATCGTCGTCGTGCCTCGGGCGGTCGTGCGCCATGCGCAGGCCTCGCTCCTGGGACTTCGGCAGGAGGACCCGCGGGACGAGGAGCACGAAGCTCCCGTTCCCGACGTCGACGCGTCCTACGGTGCGCGACGACGGAGCCTCCTGCACCAGCGGCTCGTCAGCGTCTCCCCTCCGATGCTCCTGCCGGCGGCTCTGGCGATGATCCTCTGGGCTCCCTTCCAGGCCATGTACCGCCTCGCGGTCAAGCGCCCGGGACAGGCTCGCGACGAGCTCCTGGCGCCGTTGTGGGCGGTCTTCCGCTTCCGGGCGCTCGCACGCTCCCGCAGGAGGATCCGGCGGACGAGCGTGCTCCCGCGTCGTGCCCTGGCGCCACTGCGGGGGACTTGGCGGGACGTGCTCGGGGAGCGCCGGGACCACCGCCTCGCGCACGCCGAGCTGAGCAGGACCGTCGAGGCTCCGACGGATCTCGAACGGGCCGAGCTGCGGACCCTGGCCCGTCGTCGACGCGCGATGCTCTCGGTGGTCGTGGTCGCCCTGCTCGGGGTGACCGCGGTCGTGTTCGGCCCGCTGCTCTCCGTGCTCGGCGCAGGGGGCCGGTTCGTCGGCGGAGCGCTCCTGCCCGCGCAGGGCCGTCTCGCCGAGACCTGGCAGGCGGCCACCGGTGGCTGGATCGCGGACGGGATGGGGGCTGCCGGTCCGGCCGACCCGTTCACGTCCCTCCTGCTGTCGGCCTCGCTCCTCGGCGGAGGCGTTGCGCAGCCTGTGCTCGGCGTGCTCGTGGTGACGTCGTTCCTCGTCGCGGGGCTCGGAGCGTGGTTCGCCGCGGGTGGCGTCACGCGCTCGGTGTGGTTGCGTGCCTGGGCGACCGTGGTCTGGGTCGCGGCACCCTCGCTCGTGATCGCACTCGGCGACGGCAGGCTGGGAGCCCTCGTCGCCCACGCCGCGCTTCCCTGGGTCGCCCTCGGGGTGCTGCGGGCGCTCGGTGTCCATGCCCGCGACGAGGTTGCCCCCGCGCTCGTGACCAGGTCCGTGGTCGAGGCCGGCGCGACGCCGACGGCCCCCCGCGTGGTCCGCACGGCCCGGCGCCGGCGCCAGGGATCCATCGGGGCGGCCGCCGCGGCGGCCCTCGCGCTGCTCGTCGCGGTGTGCGGTGCGCCCGTGCTGCTCCCGGTCGCCGCCCTCGCGCTGGCTGTCGTCGCCGTGGCCGCCGCACAGCACCGTCGGTACCTCCTCCTGGTGCTCCTCCCGTCGATCGTCCTGCTCGCCCCCTTCTGGGGGCGCGTCGTCACGACCTGGGACGACGGAGGATGGCGACTCCTGTTCGCGGACCCCGGAGCTCCCGTGCAGGCCGTGGCCGCACCTGCCTGGCAGCAGCTTCTCGGGCAGCCCGTCGAGGCCGCCGCATGGTTCGACCTGGACGCCGGCGCCCTGGGGGAGGCTGCCCGCTGGGCGCCGCTCGCCACCGGCGTGCTCGTCGCCACCCTCGCGCTCGTGGCGCTGTTCCGTCGTCGAGGAGCAGCCGTCGTGAGCGCCTGGTTCGTCGCTGCGCTCGGCCTCGTGACGGCTGTCGTAGCGGGCTCCGTGGAGGTCGCGGTCGGGGAGCACGGCGCGATCACGGGATGGCCCGGGATCGGGGTCTCGGTGGTCCTCCTGGCGCTCCTGGGGGCCGCGCTGCTCGGTGCACCGGCCCTGCGTCGCCCTGCCCGTCCGGCCGTGACGGCGGCCCCGGGGGGCCGCGCGCGTGCCGGATGGCGGGCCGGCGCCGTCGGGCTGCTGGCGCTCGTCGCGCTCGCTGTCCCCGCGGCGTCGCTCACTTCGTGGGTGCTGTCCGCGACCGAGCAGGACGGTGCCGTCGGCGACCTGACCGTCACGACCGAACCCGTCGTGCCCAGGGTGGGCCAGCAGATGCAGGACTCCGAGCGCGAGGTGCGCGTGCTCTCGATCGAGCTGGGGCCCGGTGGGGTGCTCGAGTACGCGCTGCTCCGTGGCGACGGTCCGCAGATGATCGACTCGTCGAGCGTCGTCCACGTCCACGCCATGGGCGACCCGTCGTTCGCTCAAGGGCCCGTCCCTGACCTCGTCGCCGCCATGGCCTCCGGGAGCTCGGCCGACGCCGCCACCGGGCTCGCCGACCTGGCGGTGGGGGCGGTGCTGATCCCCGCCGAGCCGGCCCCCGACCCGACGACCGCACGTGAGCGCGCCGAGCTCGTCGCCCGGCTCGACATGGTGCCGGGCCTCGAGCGCGTGACCGAGGGGCAGTCGGGCGTGCTGTGGCGCGTCGCGCCGGGCCCGGCGGAGACCGACGCGCCCGCCTGGGCGCGCGTCGTCGACGCCCTACCCGCGACCCCGGCCGCGGGGGACGAGGCGAGCGAGGCGGTCTCCGTCGAGCGTTCCCTCCCGGCCGACGACAAGACCGTGGCGACCCGGGTCGACCCCGGTGCGCAGACGCGCGCCGTAGTGCTCGCCGAGACGGCCGACCCCGGGTGGACGGCGACGCTCGACGGCCGGAACCTCCCACGCGCCGAGGTCGACGGGCGCCAGGCTTTCCTGCTCGGCCCGGACGGCGGGTTCCTGAGCATCGAGCACGACCCCGCGCACCGGCTCCCGTGGCTCATCGCCGCCGGGGTCACCCTGCTGATCTTCGTGCTCCTCGCCGTGCCGGTGGGACGTCGTCGGACCGGAACGAGGTAGTACCTGTGACCACCAGACGCTCGCACCCGCGCGCTGCCCTGCGCCGGGTCGCAACCATCTCCACGGGCCTCGTGGCTGTCGCGCTCACGGGGGTCGTGGCCGCCGTCGGCGTTCCTCAGGGGTGGGGTGCCGCGCCGGGCGCGGTCTCGACCGACGTCGAGCAGATCGAGGCGTCGACGCCCGAGCGTGTGCTCGTGTGCCCCGCACCCGTGAGTCTCGCGGACACGGCGCAGGTGGGTGACGCGCAGTTCAGCGCGGCTCCCGTCGAGACCGCGACGGCCCTGCGCGCGGCGGTGGTCGGCGGGGCGGGGGCGGGCACGGCGAACCCGGGGGACACGCCCGTGAACCTCACGGGCCTCGACGCGCTGGACGCCTCGCCGCTCGAGCAGGGGGACGGCGCCACGACGGTCTCGCTGGCCGACGTGACGGACAGCGAGGTGCTGCGCGTCGGTGCCGGGATGCCGGTCGACACCCGGGTCGCGGCGTCCGTGGGCTCGGTGACGACAGCAGGGGACCTGCGTGGTCTCGCGGCGGCGAGCTGCGCGGTGCCGGACATCAGTCACTGGATCGTCGGAGGGAGCACCGAGGTCGGCAGCAGTGCGCAGCTCGTGCTCCAGAACCCCGGACGCACGCCCGCCACGGTGCGGTTGAGCGTCTGGGGGCCGGGTGGTCCCGTCGTCCTGAGCGGGGGCGGCCAGTACCTCGTCCCGCCCGGCGAGGAGGTCGTGACCCTCGTCGAGGCGGTCGCGCCCGAGCAGCGCCGTCTGGCCGTGCACGTCGAGTCCACGGGCGGCACGGTCGCCGCCTACCTGCAGCACGGCACCCTCGACGGCCTGGTGCCGGTCGGGGTCGACTTCGTGGTCCCCGGGGCCGAGCCGACCACGGCGCTCGCGCTCGGCGTCACGAGCGCGGGCGAGTCCGTCGAGGACCCCCTGGCGCCCCAGCTGCGTCTGCTCGCACCGGGGACCGAGGCGGGGACCGCGACCGTGACGGTCTACGGCACCGACGGGCGGGTGCGGTTGCGAGGCGGCGAGGAGCAGGACCTCACCCCCGGTGCGGTCACGGACGTGTCGCTCGGTGGGCTGCCCGCAGGGGACTACACCGTCACGGTGGACGCGACCGTGCCGGTCGTGGCCGGCGCCCTCCAGGCGCGGGCGGGAGACCCGGTCCCCGACTCGCTCGACGACACGCCGCAGGTCGACCGTGCGTGGGTCGCGGCGACCGCGCTCGACCCGGGTTGGGCATCGCCATCGTTCGGCGAGGACGCGTCCGAGGCGGCAGGGACGATCGAGCCCACCACGGCCCGGACGACCGACCGCGGGACCGTGACCCTGGTCCCTGGCACCAGCAGCATCGTGCGCGTCGGTGCCGTGCCCTTGGCGCCCCCGGAGCGCGGCGACGACGGGGCACCGACCGGGACGTTCAGCGGGACGCTGCGCGCCTACGGGGCCGACGGCGCCCTGCTCGGCGAGACCGCTCTCGCGGTCGAGGCGGGGACGACGATCAGCCTCGACGCGCTCGAGCTCGGCGGCGGGAACGAGCCTGCGGTCCTCACGCTCGACGCGAGCGAGACGTCCGGCGGGGCCACGCAGCAAGGCCCGGTGCCCGTGTGGTCGGTGCTCGCGAGCGCGGGTGCCCCCGTGGCCGGCGCAGCCGAGGGAGCGCCCGGCTCGTTGCTGTCGGTGCTCGTCCCGGTGCCGCCCGCGTCGAGCCAGGGCACGGTCGCGGTCCGCGCCACGAGCACCGCGGGCCTGCCCGACTGACCTCAGTGCCCGCCCTGGTACCGCGGGTCGATCTCCTCGGGGGTCCGCGCGAGCATGTGCGCGACCTGCTCGACGACGACGTCACGCACCAGGTCAGCCGTGTCGTCGTCGTCGAACGCCCGGGACTCGATGGGGCGCCGGTAGACGACGATCCGGGCGGGCTGCCCGGAGTCGGCGGGGAAGTACCGGCCGAGCGGCACCCCGGCGTCCTCCCAGGGGGCGGGGTCGGAGGGCGGGACGTCCTCGACCGCGAACTCGGTGCCGTGCAGCTGCTTGGACCAGCTGCGCTCGAGCAGGGCGATCGTGGCGATCACGTGCGCGTCGAACTTCTCGCCGCGCGTGCGGTTCGCCGGTGCCGACGGCGGGAGCAGAGGGCCCCGGATCCCGCGCCCGCGCCGGTCGCGGCGACGCGGGTGCGGCCCGGCGTCGTTGAGGTCGGGCCCGCGGGCCGGGATGCGCAGCGACGCCACGAGGGGTGCGGGCGCGTCGGGCGCGGCCCGCTCGGGGCGCCGCCGGCGCCCGTGCGGGGTGGGAGAGGGGGAGGGTGAGGGGTGGGCGGGCACGTCTCCGAGCCTAGAGGACGGCTGCGTGCCGTGCCCGGGCCGACCGGTCGCGAGGACGGGGATCGGCGTGTATGGCATCGCGACCATCGTGCAGGGCGTAGTGTCAGCGCGTGAGATCCGTCAGACAGTGCTCGCGCACCGCATGCACCCGCGCGTCGGTGGCGACCCTCACCTACGTCTACGCGGACTCGACCGCCGTGCTCGGGCCTCTGGCCCACATGGCCGAGCCCCACAGCTACGACCTCTGCGCCGAGCACGCCGAGCGGCTCACCGCCCCCCGTGGGTGGGAGGTCGTGCGGCTGACGCAGCACTTCGAGGAGACCGGGCCCAGCGACGACGACCTGTCCGCGCTGGCCGAGGCCGTCCGCGAGGCGGGGCGCACGCGTCGAGGCGCAGAGCCCGACGACGTCACGGAGGTCGGGCGTCGAGGTCACCTGCGTGTCCTGCGCGCCGAGGGCGACTGAACGCAGGGTCCTGCCGTCCCGGCTAGGCTGATCCGGTGCCCATCGACCTGACCCAGCTGATCAAGGCCTACGACGTCCGGGGCACGGTCCCGGACCAGTTCAACCCCCAGGTGGCCCGAGCGATCGGCGCGGCCTTCGCACGCGTCGTCGTGCTGCCCGAGGCGAGCCCCGGTGAGCCGCCCGCCCGCCCGAGCGTCGCCGTCGGGCGAGACATGCGCGACAGCGGGCCAGAGCTCGTCGACGCGTTCGCGCTGGGCCTCGCCGACGCGGGCGTGGACGTGATCCGGATCGGCCTGTGCTCGACCGACGGGCTCTACTACGCGTCCGGCGCGCTGGACATCCCTGGGGCCATGTTCACGGCCTCGCACAACCCCGCCGTCTACAACGGCATCAAGCTGTGCCGTGCCGGTGCACGGCCCGTGGGGCAGGACTCAGGCCTGGTCGCGGTGCGCGAGCTCGCCCAGGAGTACCTCGACGGCGAGCTGCCCGCCCCGGTCGTGGGCCAGGGCGAGATCACCGACCGCGACATGCTCGCCGACTACGCGGCCTTCCTGCGCTCGCTCGTGGACCTGCGCGGCATCCGCCCGCTCAAGGTCGTCGTCGACGCGGGCAACGGCATGGGCGGCTACACCGCCCCGGCGGTCCTGGGGACCGCGGCGGGCCTCGAGGCGCTGCCGCTCGACGTCGTGCCCCTGTACTTCGAGCTCGACGGCTCGTTCCCGAACCACGAGGCCAACCCGCTCGACCCCAAGAACCTGGAGGACCTGCAGGCCGCGGTCGTCGAGCACGACGCGGACCTGGGCCTCGCGTTCGACGGCGACGCCGACCGCTGCTTCGTGATCGACGAGCACGGCGACCCCGTGTCGCCGTCCGCGATCACGGCCCTGGTGGGGCTGCGCGAGGTCGAGCGCGAGAAGACCGCCGGGCGGGTCCCGACGATCATCCACAACCTCATCACCTCGCGCGCGGTCCCGGACTTCATGTCGGCGGCGGGCGCGAAGGTCGTGCGGACGCGCGTGGGCCACTCGTTCATCAAGGCGCAGATGGCCGACAACGACGCGGTGTTCGGCGGCGAGCACAGTGCCCACTACTACTTCCGTGACTTCTTCTTCGCCGACACGGGCATGCTCGCGGCGATGCACGTGCTCGCGGCGCTCGGCGGGCAGGAGCACCCGCTCTCGGCGCTCGGTGAGGTCTACGAGCCGTACACCTCGAGCGGGGAGATCAACTCCGAGGTGGCCGACGTGCCGGCCGCACGTGCTCGCGTCGTCCAGGCGTACGTGACCGAGGAGGGGGCGGGGCCGGTCGTGGTCGACGAGCTCGACGGCCTCACGGTCTCCCACTGGGACTCCCACCCGCAGTGGTGGTTCAACCTCCGTGCGTCCAACACCGAGCCGCTCCTGCGGCTCAACGTCGAGGCCGCCGACGAGGACATCATGGAGAAGGTGCGCGACGACGTCCTGTCGCTCGTGCGCGCCACCGAGAACGAGAGCTGAGGTCGAGCACATGAGCAAGGACACGACGGCGGGGACCCCCGCAGGTGGAGCCGTCACCCTCGACGCCTGGGTCCGGGAGGCGCTGCGCTGCCCCGTGACCGGCGCTTCGCTCGTCGACGGCACGGGCCCCGACGGGAGCCCCGAGCTCCACTCGACGGACACCGAGCGCCCGCTCGCCTACCCGGTCCGTGACGGGATCCCGGTGCTGCTCGAGGGCGACGCGCGCGCCCTGTAGAGGGCACCGCAGCAGCACTGACCGTGAGCCCGGTGGGCGCCCCCGCCGGGGAGCCCACCGGGCTCACACGCGTCTCGGCCCCAGCCTTGCGGTCACCCTGCCGTCGCGTCGATGGCGTCGACGGCGTCGGCGAGGAGGGGGCCGAACTCCTTCGCGTAGAGCCTGTTGAGGTGGTCCGCGTCGTAGTACACAGGCATCCCGCCGACCACCGCGTAGCACCATGTCTCGTCGCAGAAGTAGCGGGAGAGGTCGATCGAGTGGACTCTCGGGTGGTCCATGGTCGTGGCGGCGTGCATCATCGGGTCCAACGGCTGGGCGACCGTGCGTTCGACCCTGCAGTCCACGGGGGAGGTCGGGTGCTGGACGATGCAGGCCTGGTCGCGGACGGTCGAGTTCAGCGGAGGGTCGGAGATCACGAGCACCGGGACACCGGCATCCGCCCACGGTGCCCAGTACGACTGGAAGCCCTGACGGTACTGGTCGAGCTCGTCGCGACCGGTTCCGTCGTCGATGTCCTCGCCGCGCGCGAAGCTCGAGGTGAGGACCAGGGAGGGCCGTGCCTCGAGGACGGCCCTGTGCACATCTGCACTCCACCGGTCGCAGGTCTCGATCTTGGCAGCCGAGTCCGGCGTCCCACGGTATCCGACGTAGGAGACGTCCGCGGGCGGGCACGCGCCGAGGAAGCTGATCGTCAGCCGCCAGCCGCGATCGCGGGCCACCTCGAAGGCGGTGGCCTGCCACTGCTGGGCGTGGGAGTCCCCGAGCAGCCACACCTCCTCCGGGTCGCGGTCACCGTCCGAGAAGTCGCAGACGCGAGTGGTCCGGGTCTCCCCGTACGAGAGCTCGTCGAGGAGCTCGCCGCACTCAGGAGGTACGTCCCAGTACTGGTTCACGGCTCCCATGACGACCGCGGGCGCCGGGCCGAACGGATCGGCGCACCCTGCGTCCTCTCGCAGAGCCAGTGGACCCGAGCACGCGGCGAGCTCCTTCGTGTGAGCCGCCGCGACCGCCACCGCCTCGTCCTCGGCGCCGACCGCCTGTGCGTGCAGCCCCCAGGTGAGGCCACCCACGGCGAGCATCCCGACGAGCATGAGGCCGAGCGACCGCTGAGGCTTCGCCGAGGCCCAACCCCAGGTCCGGGCGCGGTCCTCGACCGCGACCTTGGTGAGCCAGGCGAGTGCGAGGGACAGGATGAGGATCCCCACCTGCTCGACCCGGCCGACCGGGCGTGCGAGGGCGAACGGCGCGAGGACGATGAGTGGCCAGTGCCAGAGGTAGACGGAGTACGAGACGTCGCCGAGGAACTGCACGGGGCGTCTGGCGGTGACGACGTCGTGCAGCAGGGGGGCTCGCCGCATGCCGGCCACGATGACCAGCGCGGCACCGACTGCCGGCACCAGCGCGGTCCACCCGGGGAACGGGGTCTCGGTCCCGTAGACGAGTGCCGACCCGACGATCATGGTGAGGCCGAGGAGGGAGAGGATCTCGGCGAGCGCGCGCCTCGGGAGGACGCGATGGCCGACGAACGCCACCAAGGCTCCGAGCCCGAACTCCCACACCCGCACGGGGGTGACGAAGTAGGCCTCGTTCGGGTGCGAGCTCGTGTAGACGATGCTGACGGCCAGCGAGGCGGCCCCGACGGCCACCATCGCGACCGTTGCCACCGTTCGCGGCGACCTGCCGGAACGTCGGCCGATCAGGTAGAGGGCACCGAGCAGGACCGGCCAGACGAGGTAGAACTGCTCCTCGACCGACAGGGACCAGTAGTGCTGGGCGACCGTGGCGGACTCGTTGAGAGCCGAGTAGTCGACGGACTTGGCCGCCAGGACCCAGTTCTCGACGTAGAAGGCGCTCGCCGCGACCTCTCGTGCGTTGCTGGACCACTCGGAGAACGGCAGGAAGGCCCGTACACCGACCGTCGAGACGGCGAGCACGAGGAGAGCCGCGGGAAGCAGGCGCCGCACGCGTCGGGCATAGAACTGGGCGAGCCTGATCCTGCCCGTCGCCTGGAGCTCCTTGCTCAGGTGCGACGTGATCAGGAAGCCGGAGATGACGAAGAAGACGTCGACGCCCACGAAGCCTCCGGGCAGCCTGGTCGGCCACAGGTGGTTCACGACGACAGCACCCACGGCGATCGCTCGCAGCGCCTGGATGTCCGTGCGCAGGCCGGTGCCAGGTCGAGGACCGAGGTCACCTCCGCGGGCGACGTCCACCGTCGCGGGCGCGACGTCACCGACATGACCTCGGAGGGTGTGCATTTCCCACATGGTAGGGGGTCGAGCAGCATCCGCCGCGCGCCGCCCTCCTCGGGGCCGCAGCCGCCCTGGTACGACGGCGGGGCCGCCCCCCCCCGGGGGGGGGGGCCCCCCCGGGGGGGGCCCCCCGGGGGGGGGGCGGGGGGGGGGGGGGGGGGGGGGGGCCCCCCCCCGGGGGGGGGGGCCGCCCCGCCGTGTCTCGCGACCGAGGGATCAGCCGTTCGCGGCGGCCTTCAGGTCGTCGACGAACGTCGGGTTGGCCTCGAGCCACTCGCGCACCGAGGCGTCGTTGTCGGAGCCCTCGTTCTCGTTGAACATGATGTTCTCGAGCGAGAAGAGCTGCTCGTCGCTCAGCGTGAGCGCCGAGATCCAGGACGCGACGTCAGGGTGGTCCGCGGTGAAGCCCGTGCGGGCGACCGAGTGGATCTTCTCGGCGTCACCCATGGCGCCCTCGGGGTCCTCGAGGTCCTTGACGGGGAACGCGTCGTAGGCCCAGTGCGGGCGCCACAGCGTGACCGCCACGTTCTCGCCCGCGTCGGTCTTGGCCTTGAGCTCGGCGAGCATGGCCGGGGTCGAGGAGATGACGAAGTCCATGTCGTCCAGGCCGTAGGTCGGGATGGCCTCGTCCTGGGTGATGCGGGTCAGACCCGCGCCGGACTCGATGCCGACGATGCGGTTGCCGAACAGGTCGGCGTTCGCGGCGAGCTCGTCGAGGCTGTCGATCGGTGCGTCCTCGTTGACCGCGATGGTCAGCTTGGCGTCGTCGTACCAGTACCCGAGGTCCTCGAGGTCGTCGCCGTACTGCTCCTGGTAGTCGGCGTGCGTGAGGGGCAGCCACATGTCGAAGTTGACGTCGAAGTCGCCTCCCGCCATACCCGTGTAGACGATGCCGGGGTCGGCCGTCTCGGTGCGGACCGTGTACCCCTCGTCCTCGAGGATGGCCTTGAACAGGTGCGAGACCGCGATGCCCTCGTCCCAGCCCGTGTGGATCGCGATCGTGATGTCCTTGTCAGGAGCGCCGGAGGCCGAGCCGGAGCCGGAGTCGGTCTCGCCCGAGGCGCAGGCCGCGAGCCCGAGCCCGAGGGCGAGCGAGGAGGCGACGATCGCGGTGCGACGACGGGCCTGGTGGTGACGTGCGGGAGACATGCTGTCCTTCCTTCGGGGGCGGGCCGCTGGCGCGGCCGCGCCCGCCTGGGTTGGTGGTGGTGCAGGGGACGTGCGGGCCCGGACTGACCGGGGGTCAGACCGCGCTGGCCGCGAGGGCCTTGGCGACGGGAGAACGGGTGCTGAGCGCCGAGGTGACGCGGTCGAGGAAGACCGCGAGGATCACCACGGACAGCCCTGCCTCGAACCCGAGCGAGATGTTGATGCGCTGGAGGGCTGCGACGACGTCGCCTCCCAGGCCGCCTGCGCCGACCAGGCCGGCGAGCACGACCATCGAGAGCGAGAGCATGATGACCTGGTTGACGCCGGCCATGATGGTCGGCATGGCGAGCGGGAGCTGGATCTGGCGCAGGATGCGGCCCGGCGTCGAGCCGAACGCGTGCCCGGCCTCGACGACCTCGGAGTCCACCTGGCGGATGCCCAGCTCGGTGAAGCGGACGCCCGGGGCGAGGGCGAACACCACGGTCGCGACGATGCCGGGGACGGCGCCCGTGAGGAAGATCATGACCATCGGGATGAGGTAGACGAATCCCGGCATGGTCTGCATGAAGTCGAGCACGGGCCGCACGACGCGTGAGACCTTGTCGTTCCGGGCGGCCCAGATGCCCAGCGGGATGCCGATCGCGAGCGCGATCACGCTGGCGACGAGCACGAGGGCGAGTGTCGCCATCGCGTTGTCCCACTGGTCGACGCCCGCGATGACGACGAACCCGACGAGGGTCGTGACGGCGAGCCTCCACCCCTTGGCGAAGAACGCCAGGGCGGCCAGGACGAGCGCGACGACGACGAACGGCGGGCCCTGGAGGACGGCCGCGAGGGCGTCGTAGCAGGACAGCAGGACGTCCTTGACGACCGCGAAGAAGGGCTTGAACGCGGCGATGAGCCAGGTGACGAAGACGTCGACCCAGTCGCCGAACGGCAGGCGGGGGACGAACGTGTCGGTGGTGCTCATGCGCTCGCTCCTTCCGTCGTGGTGGCGTCGTGCGGGGCGGTCGCGCCCTCGGCCGCGTCGGTCCCAGGGGCGAGCCGGCCGTCCGTGTTCTCGTCGGGTCCGACGGCGTCGCTCTCGTCGAGCGTGGGCGGCACCATGGCCTCGAGCAGGGTCACGCGGGGGATCACGCCGACCAGGCGGTTCCTGTCGTCGGTGACCGCGACGGGAAGGGGGGACTCGGCCGCGGGGGCGAAGAGCTCCGCGAGGGGCGTGTCGACGCTCACGGGAGCGACGCCGTCGTGCACGATCGACTCGATGCTCGTGTGGTCGCCGCCCGACTTGAGGAGGGCGACCGCGTCGTCGTCGCGCACGACGCCACGCAGGACGCGCTGCCGGTCGACGACGTAGGCCGCCGACACCTGCGCCTCGCGCATGGTGCGGCTCGCCACGCGCGGTCCACCGCCGAGCGGCACGACCGCCGTGGGGCGGACCATGACCGACGAGGCGGTCAGGACGCGTGTGCGGTCGACGTCGGCGACGAACTGCGCGACGTAGTCGTTCGCGGGGTCGGAGAGGATCTCCTCGGCCGTGCCGATCTGGACCGTGCGGCCGTCGCGCATGACCGCGATGCGGTCTCCCAGGTGCATGGCCTCGTTGAGGTCGTGCGTGATGAAGATGATGGTCTTGCCCAGGGTCTGCTGGAGATCGAGAAGCTGTTCCTGCATCTCCCGGCGGATCAGCGGGTCGAGCGCGGAGAAGGCCTCGTCCATGAGCAGCACGTCGGTGTCCGCGGCCAGGGCGCGGGCCAGGCCCACACGCTGGCGCATGCCGCCCGAGAGCTGCGAGGGCAGCGAGTCCTGCCAGCCGCCCAGGCCCACGAGGTCGAGGGCCTTCTGTGCCTTTTCTCGGCGCTCGGCCTTGCCCATGCCCTGGATCTCGAGCGGGTACGCGGCGTTGTCCAGGACCGTGCGGTGCGGGAGCAGGGCGAAGTGCTGGAACACCATGCTCACGCGGCTGCGGCGCAGGGCGCGCAGCTGCTTGGCGCTGACGGTCGCGAGGTCGGCGTCGCCCAGGAGGACGTGGCCGGCCGTGGGCTTCCACAGGCCGTTGAGCATGCGGATGAGGGTGGACTTGCCCGAGCCGGACAGGCCCATGACCACGAAGATCTCGCCCTGCTTGACGTCGAAGCTCGCGTCGATGACCGCAGCCGTGCCGAGAGGCTTGACGTCGGTACGGCTTGCGCCCTCCTTGAGGCGGCGCACGGCCTCCTGCGGGCGGCGGCCGAAGACCTTGTAGACGCCCTGGACGCTCACGGCCACAGGGCGGTCGTCGGGAAGGGCGGCGGCGCCGTGCGCGCCGGGGTACGGCTCGGTCTCGACCGGGAGCAGGACCGGCGCGGTGCTCTGCCCGGTGCTGCTGTCGGTGCTGGTGCTCGTGCTGCTGGTCGTCATGCTGGCGGTGCTCGCCACCTTCCACGTGTCGTGGCGGTCCCGGAACGCTCCGGGAGGGCGCCAGGGGGACCTGGCAGCGACCTCCCGGTGCGCTCAGCGCCGTCAGGCGCGTCACGGTCCACCGGATCGTGGCCCGCTGCCGGGGGCCGCCCGGGAGGGCGGCCGCCGCGAGACGCTGCGGGCCGTGACCTGTCGCCGGACGGCATGGCGCCGGGCCGGGACAGGTCGATCTGTCTCCTGCACCCTGCCCGATCCCAGGGCGAATTGCTACCGAGTGAACGGTGTGCATGGAGGTTTCCGGGGAGATGCTTGACTGTTCAATCGTTGCGAGCGCGCGGTTTTGACCATTCACAGGATCGTTACCGCTTCGTGATCTTGAATTGGTCAAGCAGATTTGTTATCGCGCGCGGGCGCGAACTGTTCTACGGCTGGGAGGGTGGGCCTGGTCGCCGAGGAGACCGTCACCGTGGGCGCTCGCGGTGGTCACCCCGGCGCCCTCCGGGTCACCCCCGGTACTCTGGAGCGACACCGTCAGAACCGTCGTTCGGAGCACCATGTCTTCTGCCACGCCCGCCGCCCAGGCCTCCTTCGACGAGGTCCCGGGCCGCTACAAGGTCCGCGACCTGTCCCTCGCCGAGGCGGGTCGCCACCAGATCCGCCTGGCCGAGCACGAGATGCCCGGGCTCATGGCGCTGCGCGCGGAGTTCGGCACGTCCCAGCCCCTGGCCGGCGCCCGCATCGCCGGCTCGCTCCACATGACCGTCCAGACGGCCGTCCTCATCGAGACCCTCGTCGCGCTCGGTGCGCAGGTGCGCTGGGCGAGCTGCAACATCTTCTCGACGCAGGACGAGGCCGCCGCGGCGATCGTCGTCGGCCCGCACGGCACGCCCGAGGACCCGCAGGGCGTCCCGGTGTTCGCCTGGAAGGGCGAGAGCCTCGAGGAGTACTGGGACTGCACCGAGCAGATCCTGCTGTGGCCCGGGGAGCAGGGCGCCAACCTCATCCTCGACGACGGCGGCGACGCCACGATGCTCGTCCACCTGGGGCTCCAGTACGAGCGCCTCGGCACGGTCCCCCCGGACACCCTGCCGGGGGAGCCGGACCACACGCACGAGATGAACGTCGTCCGCTCGGTCCTGCGCCGGGCTCTCGCGGCCGACCCGCTGCGCTGGACCGGCATCTCCGAGCAGCTGCTCGGCGTGACCGAGGAGACGACCACGGGCGTGCACCGCCTGTACCAGCTCGCCGAGTCGGGCGAGCTGCTCTTCCCGGCGATCAACGTCAACGACTCGGTCACCAAGTCGAAGTTCGACAACAAGTACGGCATCCGCCACTCGCTGCCCGACGGCATCAACCGTGCGACCGACGTCCTCATGGGCGGCAAGGTCGCGTTCGTCGCGGGCTATGGCGACGTGGGCAAGGGTGCTGCCGAGGCCTTCCGCGGCCAGGGTGCGCGCGTCATCGTGTCCGAGGTCGACCCGATCTGCGCGCTGCAGGCCGCGATGGACGGCTACCAGGTCGCGCGCATCGAGGACGTCCTGGGCGAGGCCGACTTCTTCATCACGACCACGGGCAACAAGGACGTCGTCACGGCCGAGCACATGACGGCGATGAAGAACAAGGCGATCGTCGGCAACATCGGCCACTTCGACAACGAGATCGACATGGCCGGGCTCGCTCAGGTCCCGGGCATCACGCGCACCGAGATCAAGCCGCAGGTCCACGAGTGGACGTTCCCGGCCGCGGGCGACGAGGAGCCGCGCTCGATCATCGTCCTGTCCGAGGGACGCCTGCTCAACCTGGGCAACGCGACGGGCCACCCGTCGTTCGTCATGAGCAACTCGTTCTCCAACCAGGTCATCGGTCAGATCGAGCTCTTCGAGGACAGCAAGCGCCCGGAGGACGAGCGGACCTACGAGCGTCAGGTCTACCGCCTGCCCAAGGTCCTCGACGAGAAGGTCGCGCGCCTGCACCTCGACGCGCTGGGTGTGCGCCTGACCCAGCTCTCGACGAGCCAGGCGGACTACCTCGGCATCCCGGTCGAGGGTCCGTACAAGCCGGAGCACTACCGCTACTGAGCGGACGCGCGCGCCCCTGGACGAGGGGCCCGACGACGGAGGCCGGGTTCCGGGAGGAGCCCGGCCTCTCGTGCCGGTCACCGTGGGTGGGCGTGCCGGTGGACCTCGGCGAACGGGGGCGGCGCCCACCGCGGCGTCCGCCACCCCGAGCGCACCCCTCCCTCCTGCGCGAGGATGTACCCAGCACCGCGCGCTGACAGGAGAAGACGATGGCGACCGTCCCGAGCGAGCCCACGATCAGCGACCCCGAACGAGCCGAGCTCGAGGCCCTGCGCGCCGAGGTCCAGCGCCTGCGGGCCGAGCGGACCGCACCCCCACCGTCGCCCGGAGCGGCCGTCGCCGCCCCCCACCGCCACTGGGTCCGCTGGACCGCGGTGACGGTCCTCCTGGTCCTGGCCGGGGTCCTCATGCTGGGCTCGGTGCTCGCCCGCTACGTGCGCGGCGAGATCCTCGACACCGACCACTACGTCGCGACCGTGACCCCGCTGGGCTCGGACCCGGCGATCCAGGCCGAGATCAGCACCAAGGTCAGCGACGCGATCCTCGAGCGGATCGACCTCGAGTCGGTCACGACCCAGGCGCTGACGACCCTCACGCAGAACGCCGAGCGCCTCCCGCCGCAGGTCATGGGACTGGCCCCGCTCCTCGCGAGCCAGGGCGAGTCGTTCGTCCGATCGACGGTCGACCGCATGGTCACCTCCCCGACGTTCGAGGAGCTGTGGATCGTCGCCAACCGTCAGGCGCACAAGAACCTCGTCTCGGTGCTCACGGGGGAGGGGGAGACCTCCGTCACGGCCGACGCGAACGGGCAGGTCACGCTCTCGCTCGGACCCATGATCGACGAGGTCAGCAAGCGGCTCTCGGCCCGCGGCTTCACGTTCGTCGACAACCTCCCGTCGATCAACCCGCAGTTCGTGCTGTTCACCTCGGACGACGTCGTGACGGCCCAGCGTGCGGTCGCGTTCCTGAACAAGGCCGCGAACGTCCTGCCCTGGCTCTCGCTGGCCGTGGCGGTCTGCGCGGTGTGGGCCGCGCCGCGCGGCGGGCGTCGACGCGCGACGGTCCTGGCCGGCGTCGCCTACATCGTCGCGATGGCGCTGCTCGCGATCGGGATCACCGTGGGGCGGTCCCTGTACCTGAGCGCGGTCCCGTCCGACGCGCTGTCCCCGTCGGCCGCGACCGCCCTGATCGACGCGGTCCTCGTCCCGTTGCGCACCTCGCTGCGCGCCGTCTTCGCGTTCGGTCTGGTCGTCGCGCTCGCGGCCTACCTCACGGGCTCCAGCCGATCGGCCGTCGCGGTGCGCGGCGGCTTCAACTGGGCGGTGCGCGCCGTGAGCCGTGGCCACGCGGGCGACGGCGGACGCGCCCCGCACCCGTTCGAGATCTGGGTCGCGAGGCTGCGCTGGCCTCTCGTCGGGCTCGTCCTCGCGGGGGCGCTGACCGTCCTGGTGTTCTCGCGCTACCCGAGCGGGAGCACGATCCTCCTCATCGCCCTGGTCGCGGCCGTCCTCGTGATCGCGATCCAGGTGGTCTCCGCGCCTGCGCGCGGCGCGACCAGGGTGACGCCCGAGGAGGGGGCGAGCGCCGCCGTCGGGCAGGGGACCGCCGAGGCCCACGAGGAGCCCCCGGTCCCCACGGCCCGCTGAGCGAGCCGTGGGGGGGGGGGGGGGCGCCCCCCCCCCCCCCCCCGGGGGGCCCCCGGGGGGGGGGGGGGGCGGCGGGGGGGGGGGGGGGGGCGCCCCGCCGCGACGAAGTGGGCGCCCACACA
>NZ_JBIVFZ010000002.1:91313-204647 GCF_044748475.1 Oerskovia enterophila | reverse complement strand
GCCCCCGGGGGGGGGGGCGGGCCCCGCGGGGGGGCGGGGCCCCCCCGCGCCCCCCGCGCCCCCCCGGGCCCCCCGGCCCCGCGGCGCGCGCGGGGGGGCCGGGGGCACACCCCCGGGCCACGACGGCGGAGCGCACCCTGGGCGCGCGGGCGCGCGTCAGGAAGACTGGTGGCACCGCTCGAACCAGATGCAGGAGTCCTGACACCATGTCTGCTGTGACCTCCCCCCAGCCGCTCGGCGACGCCGCGCCCACCGGCGGCCCCGCCGACGGGCCTTCGGGCCCGGTGGCGCCCGCCGAGCCGTCCTCGTCCGCGCCGTCCCAGGCCGGGGCCCCTCCCGTACCCGCAGGCTCCCACGGACAGACGGCCCGCCCGCCCCGCCCGGGCCGGGTCCCGGTGCCGGTCGATCCGCGCTACACGGACCACCGCGAGGACGTCGGCTTCCTGCGGGCCCCCTTCGCGCGGAGCACGTGGCGCGAGTTCGGGTACATCTGGCTCTCGTTGTTCGTCGCCCCCGTGGCCTTCACCTACGCGATCTTCACCGTGAGCTTCACGGCCGGGGTCCTCGTGACGGTCGTCGGGCTGTTCGTGACGGGCGCGCTCGTCCTCGGGGCCCGCGGCTGGGGCGGCATGTACCGGACCATGGCGCGCTCCATGCTGTCGATCGACGTCCTGGCCCCGGCCCCCTACGAGCGCCGCCGAGGGTTCTGGCGAGTGCTGTGGTCGACCGTGTCCGACGGGCCGGGGTGGCGCGCGCTGTCGTTCATGCTCGTGAGCTTCGTGCTCTCGATCGTGTCGTTCGTCGTGAGCGTGACCTTCTTCTTCACCGCGGTGGGCGCCATGACGCACTGGTACTGGGCGCAGTTCCTCCCCCTCCAGGAGGCGGCCGACGGGACGTGGCACCGAGGCGCCCAGATGGGCACCGACTGGTTCGTCGACACCCCGATGCGGCAGTCGGCGCTCGCGGCGGCCGGCGTCGTGCTGTGGTGGCTGTGGCCGCAGCTCGTCCGGGGCTTCGCCCAGCTCTTCCGCCTGCTTACGATCAACCTCCTGGGTCCCACGCGCGCGAGCCTGCGCGTCCGGGACCTCGAGAAGTCCCGCGGTCGGACGGTCGAGGACGCCGACGCCAAGCTGCGCCGCATCGAGCGTGACCTGCACGACGGGACCCAGGCCCGGCTCGTCGCGGTCGCCATGCAGCTCGGCGAGGCCAAGGAGCAGCTCGCCTCGGGCGGCGACGCGGCCGAGGCGCTCGACCTCGTCGACAGCGCGCACGCCTCGACCAAGGAGGCGCTCGTCGAGCTGCGCGAGCTCGCGCGGGGCATCCACCCGCCTGCGCTCGACAACGGGCTCGCGGTCGCCCTGGAGACGCTCGCCGCGCGCTCGCCGCTGCCCGTGACGGTCGACGTCGACCCGCGCGTCGCCCCCTCGCCCGCGGTCGAGACCATCGCCTACTTCTGCGTCGCCGAGCTCGTGACCAACGCCGCGAAGCACGCCCGCGCGTCCGGGGTGTACGTGCTCGTCGAGGAGCAGGGCAGCACGATGCGCCTGCGGGTGCGCGACGACGGGCAGGGAGGGGCCCGGGTCTCGACCCCCGACGCGCAGGGGCACCGCTCGGGCCTCGCCGGCCTCGAGGAGCGGGTCCGCTCGGTCGACGGCACGTTGGAGCTCGTGAGCCCGGTCGGTGGGCCTACGGTGGTCACCGTGACCCTGCCGAGCAGGGTCTGACCCCACCCGTTCCCGGGACCGAGCACGGCCCCGGAACCCCGGACCGCCGCCCCTGCGGGCTGCGCGGCGGTCCTGCACCACGCTGACCCACGACCAAGAAGAGGTACACCGTGCGGCTCGTCATCGCCGAGGACTCCGTCATCCTGCGCGACGGGCTCGTCGCGCTGCTCACGCGCCGCGGCCACGAGGTGGTCGCGGCGGTCGGGGACGGGGACGCGCTCGTCGCGGAGGTCGGGAGGCTCGCGGTCCTGGGCGAGCTGCCCGACGTCGTCATCATCGACATCCGCATGCCCCCGACCTTCACCGACGAAGGGCTGCGCGCGGCCCTGGCCCTGCGGGAGTCCTCGCCCGGGCTCGGGGTGCTGCTGTTCTCGCAGTACGTCGAGACGCGCTTCGTGAGCGACCTGCTCACGGGCGGCGCGGAGGGCGTGGGCTACCTCCTCAAGGACCGGGTCGCGGACGTGAGCGAGTTCCTCGACGCGCTGACCCGGATCGCGGCAGGACAGACGGTCCTTGACCCCGAGGTCGTGAGCCAGCTCATGGGCGCCTCGCGCCTCGACGACGGCCTGGGACGGCTGACGCCGCGTGAGCGCGAGGTGCTCGAGCTCATGGCGCAAGGGCGGTCCAACACCGCGATCGCGGAGAGCCTGTTCCTGTCCTACGGGGCCGTCGAGAAGAACGTGACGTCGATCTTCGGCAAGCTCGGCCTGCCGCAGGACGCGGGGGACCACCGGCGGGTCCTCGCGGTGCTCAGGTACCTGCGGGACTGAGCCCGAGGTGGCGGTGCCGGCGGGACCGCTCGCGCCGCACGGACTCGTTGTCAGAAGCGCACCGGGTTATGGCCCAGCCACGTTCTGACAGCTGATCCGGGGGACAGCCCCCGCACCAGCTCGCCGGATCGCCTCCACGGCCTCGGGGGCGGCTCCCCTTCTGGGACGAACCGGGATCTTCAAGACTTGCAGGGAACCTGATCCCCGTCTCGAGGAGCATCCCGTGGCCGTCGTCGACGCCCCCTCCGCCCCCTCCGCCCGGCCGGCCGCCCCGCCCGCTGCACGGCCCGACCGCACGGCGGGCCACGTCGCGGGCCCCAGCAGCGGTCCAGGCAGAACAGGCCCCCGCCCCGGCCAGGTCTCGGGCAAGACCTCCGCGACCGGACCGCACGACCCGACGCTCCGCCGTCGGGCCTCCGCGTCACCCGGCGGCGCCGCCCGGCGCGACGTGTTCGTCGACGCCGTGCGCGCCCTCGCGACCCTCGCCGTGCTGAGCGTGCACTGGCTCATGCCCGAGGCCACGTGGGACGGCGAACGCCTGGGCATCGGCAACGCGTTGTCGCACGGCGGCGCGTGGACGCTCACGTGGGTCCTGCAGGTCCTGCCGATGCTGTTCTTCGCGGCGGGCGCGTCCGCGGCGTACCAGCTCTGGCGCAGCGGCACGGCCGGCCGGCCCGACGGCGCCGCTCACCTCCCGACCGCACGTCGCCAGGGTGTCGTCACGGCCGGGTGGGACGTGGTCCGTCGTAGGCTCCCGCGGATCTGGAGGCCCGTCGCGGCGTTCGTCGGTACGTGGGCCGCCGCGGTCCTCGTGCTGCCGGCGCTCGGGGTCCCGCAGGAGGCCGTGCGGCAGGTCGCACGCATCGCGCCCCAGCTCCTGTGGTTCCTCGGGGTCTACCTGCTGCTGCTCGCGGTCACGCCGGCCCTGCTGCGCGCCTACCGGGCGTGGGGGTGGCGCCTGGTCGTGATCGCCGTGGCCGCGCCTCTGCTCGTGGACGCGCTGCGCTTCGGGGCGGGCGTGGACCAGGTCGCGGTCGTCAACGTCCTGCTCGGCTGGGCCGTGCCCTACGTCCTGGGGATCGCGTACGTCGACCTCGTGCGTCGCGACGCGCTGCCCTCGCGCCGAGCCCTCTGGCTCACGGCCGCGGCGGCCCTCGCCGCGATGGCCGGCCTCGTGGTCGCGGGCCCCTACCCGCTGAGCCTCATCGGGATGCCCGGCGACGCGATCTCCAACCTCGGCCCGCCCACGGCCCTCGCCGTGACCCACGCGGTGCTCCAGGTGAGCGTCGCGCTCGCGGTGCGCGACGCCGTCGTCCGTTGGGCGCAGGGACGCGGCGCGGTCCTCGTGTCGTGGGTCGCCGCGCGCTCGATGACGCTGTACCTGTGGCACCTGACCGCGATGTTCGTCGTGATCGGCGTGGTCCTGCTCGGGGTGGGGTCGCCGCTGCCCGTGGCCTGGAGCGCCGACTGGTGGGCCAGCCGGCCCCTGTGGTTCGGTGCGGCTGCGCTCGTCCTGGGCGCCCTCGCGACGGTCTTCGGCCGGTTCGAGGCCCCGACGGCCCGGCCGACCGGTCCCGCGGCGGCCCGGGTGGCCCAGCGGGCCGGCTACGGGGCGGTCAGCTCCGAGGGTCGGGCACCGAGTACGGCAGCCGGTGCAGCATCTCGCCCTGCTCGTGCGCGAGCTGCTGCCCCCGCTGCGCCGTGACCCAGTCCCGGCTCCGCCGCTCGGCGAGCACCGCGCACAGGAAGTCCTCGGGGGGCGTGCCGGGCGGCGGGCCGGGGGCGACGAAGCGCTCGATCTTGCCCGCGAGGTCCTGCCCGATCCGTACGCGCGAGGCCGGGTTGAGCGTGGCCGCGCGCCCGAGGAACTGACGCACCGCGAGGGCCAGGCCGTCGGGGAGCTTGCGCATGTCGGTGTGCGCGGCCCAGGCCGCGAGGTAGGGCGGCATGGCGATCGCGGCGTACGTCGGCCTCCCACCGCGGACGCGGATCGCGTACGTCCCGGCGAGCATGTCGCCCACGCGCTTGCCCTTGTCGTTCGACAACGACGCGATGAGCGCGACCGAGCCGAACGTCAGCCACAGCTCGCCCACGCCCACGAGCGCTCGGATGAACGCGTGCCGGAAGCGGACCGGGCCGCCGTCGTCGCGCACGACGCGGATGCCCAGGGCGAGCTTGCCGAGCGACCGGCCGCGCGAGAGGGTCTCGACCGTCGTGGGGATGCCGACCATCACGAGGACCAGGATCACCGCCCAGAGCGCCGGGGAGAACTCGGGGCTCACCGCGTCGAGCGCCGACCCGGCCGCGGCGAAGAGCAGGGCGAACAGCACGATCCCGATCGCCGTCAGGTCGATCACGGCCCCCAGGGCGCGCGTCACGAACGATGCCGGTCGTGCGTCGAGGACCACTCCCTCGCCGGTCAGGATGCCGTCTTGCACTCGTGCTCCTCGGTCGTGCCTCGTCGAACCTCGTGCCCCGTCGCGCGGACGGCCACGAAGCGGTCCGGCCCACTGTAGGTCAAGGGCGGTCCTGCGGGCTCCAGGTGTGGCAAGGTTGCCCGCGTGGACCTGGATGCCTTCAACGCCGTGCACAGCGCCGAGTGGTCGCGACTCGAGGAGCTGACCAAGAAGCGCTCGCTCGACGGTGCCGAGGCCGACGAGCTCGTCCGTCTCTACCAGTCGGTCGCGACGCACCTGTCCACGATCCGTTCGGCTGCCCCGGACCCGGTGCTCATCACCCGGCTCTCCGACCTGCTCGGGCGCGCCCGGACGCGCATCGCCGGGGCCCACGAGCCCGCGTGGCGTGACGTGGTGCGCTTCGCGACCGTCTCGGTGCCCGCGGCCCTGTACCGGATCAGGTGGTGGACCGTGACGATCATGGTCCTGTTCGTGGGCGTCGCCGTGGTCTCGGGATGGTGGGTCGCCACGAACCCGGACGCGCTCGCCTCGATGGGGACTCCCGCGGCGCGCGAGCAGTACGTCGACGAGGCCTTCGCGAGCTACTACGACCCCGGCGCGGGCTTCGCGTCGATGGTCTGGACCAACAACGCCCGGATCGCCGCGCTGTGCATCGCGCTCGGGATCTCCGGGGTGTTCCCGGCGTACATCATGTTCGCGAACGCGGTCGGCGTGGGGTCGACGGGCGGCATGATGGCGTACTACGGCGAGCTCGACACGTTCCTCACGCTCATCGCCCCGCACGGGTTGCTCGAGCTCACCGCGATCTTCGTCGCGGGGGCTGCGGGGCTCCGGCTCTTCTGGGCCCTGATCGACCCGGGGCCGCGCACCCGCGGCCGGGCCGTCGCGGAGGAGGGACGGGCACTGTTCACGATCGCGATCGGGCTCGTGGTGGTCCTGGCGGTGTCCGGGCTCATCGAGGGGTTCGTGACCGGGTCGGGCATGGCGTGGTGGCTCAAGATCGTGATCGGAGCGGTCGCGCTCGCGGCGTTCTGGGTCTACACGATCGTGCTCGGTCGGCGCGCCGTGCAGGCGGGCGAGACGGGCGACCTCACGGCCGACCACGCGGGGGACGTCGCGCCCGTCGCGGCCTGAGGCCTACCCGGCGCCGACTGCCACCACGTGCTCGGTCGCCTCGGGGGCCACGAACCGGAGCAGCTCGCCGCCGCGCTCCTCGAGAGCGGTCCGGTGGGCGGGCGTGAACGTGTGGCCGAGCGGGGTGACGTCGAGGTGCGCGACGGCGCCGGGCGACGTGGCCGGCCGCGAGCCGGACCGTCGGACCTTCCACGTCGCGGCGACGTAGCCGTCCACCAGGACCGTCCCGGGCACCTGGCCGTTGACGGTCGTGATCGCCTTGCGCCGCGCGTCGTCCACGACGCGCGTGCGGTCGGCGTGACCCAGCACCAGGTTGTCGAACTCCGCGACGAGCGCGAGGGGCGCGGGGGCGTCCGCGCCGGGGCGGGGTGCTCCCGGCAGGTCGAGGAGCTCCTTGCCGTCGGGGCCGGTGAAGGTCGTGAGCTCGGGTCGCAGGTGCCCGACGACGTCGCGCAGACCCGTCAGGCCCGACCACCTCTGGGCGTCCATGACCGTCGCCGGGCCGAACGCCGCGAGGTAGCGCCGCACGAGTCGCACGAGGGCCTCGAAGCGTTCGTCGGGGTCGCGGAGCGATCGGCTCGGGCGCCCGAACCAGGCGTCCGCCGTGGTCCACGTCGTCGTCGTGCCGGGCCCGCTCGCGCCCCACACCCCGCGCGGCGTGACCTGCACGAGCGGGAGGTAGCAGCGGGCCGTGTAGGCCAGGTGCTGAGGATGGACGTCGGGCCAGCGTGCACCGAGGAGCCGGCCCAGGTCTGCCGAGGTGAGCGGCGCCTCGGCCAGGAGGTCCTGCGCGGCCGCCGCGACGTCGCCGAGGTCCGTGCCGACCAACGCCTTGGCGTGGACGCTGCCCACGCGCACGCCGGACTCGAGCAGCGGGCGCAGCACGCCCGGGAGCTCGAGGGCGTCGTCGGCCGTGACGAGGTGGACGGTGCCGCGCATCACGGCGATGCGCGTGACCGAGCGGTCGTCGAACCGGTCCGCGAGGTCGTCGGTGCGGAACCCCTCGAGGCGAGACCACAGCCCGGGGTACGGGGTCGTGGGGACCTGCGACTGGAGCCCGACGAGGTGGTCGACCTCGGCGAGGGTCGGGGTGCTGCGCGGCGCAGGGGTCGTGGCGGGGCCCGCGGCAGCGGGAGTGGAGGAGACCGCGGCAACGGGCGCGGCCGGTGTCGTACTGGTGCGAGCGGGCGCGCCGGCCGCTGCCGGGTCCGAGGCCGGGCGCGGTGCGAGCAGGTGCTGGCGTGCCAGCAGCGCACGGTTGAGGTCGTCGAGGCTGAGCGTGGGCCCGTGGCGGCCGGCGGCGGTCATGGTGCCATCCTGCCGCGAGGGGCCGACACGCGGGACGTCTGCGGACGCGTGTCAGGACGCCGTGCGACCCTGCCCGGCAGCGGTCCTGCCGGGGCGCGGGGTCAGAAGATCAGGAAGCCGAGCGCGGGGATGACGAAGGTCGCGGACAGCGCGAAGATCACGATGATCGCGACCCGGCGGTTGCGTGCTTCACGGTCGCGCGAGGTGGCCGGTCGGCGCACGGTGCTGCTCCTTCGGTGGTGGGGCGGGACGGGTACCAGCCTAGACGGCGCCCTGGGAGCGCTGCGACGGGTCGTGTGACGGAGCTGTGAGGGCAGGACCGCGCAGGTCTCGTCAGGACCGGTGCGACCCCGGGGCCACGCCGGTCCTGGCGGCGCCGTGGGTCACAACCGTCCGGCCGCCTTGAGCGCGAGGTAGGTGTCGGCGAGCCGGGGCGCGAGCTCCTCGGGCAGTCCCTCGATCACCTCGACGCCCTTCTGCGAGAGCACGGTCCGCACCGCGGTGCGCTCGAGCTCGACGCGTGCCGCGGCCGCGGCGTCGTAGACGTCGGCCGTCGATGCCCGAGCAGCGCGCAGCGCCGCGACCTCGGGGTCGGCGACCGAGGCCACGACGACCTGGTGCTTGGAGGTCAGCTGCCCGACGACGGGCAGCAGGCCGGTCTCGACGGCTGCCGGGTCGAGCGTCGTGAGCAGGACCACGAGCGCGCGCTGCGAGAGGCGCTGGTGGACCGAGCCGACGAGTCCCGGCCAGTCGGTCTCGAGCAGCGCGGGCTCGATGGGCGCGAGCGCGTCGGCCAGGGCCGGCATGAGGCGGGGGCCGGCCGCACCCGCGACCCGGGCGCGCACGCTGCGGTCGTACGCGAACAGCTCGACGCGGTCGCCCGCCCGTCCGGCGAGGGCCGAGAGCAGCAGGGCCGCCTCGATGCTCGCGTCGAGGCGCGGCTCGTCGCCGATGCGGGCCGCTGACGTGCGCGAGGTGTCGAGCACGATCAGGACACGGCGGTCGCGCTCGGGTCGCCACGTCCGCACGACCATGTCCGCCCGGCGTGCCGAGGCCCGCCAGTCGATCGACCGCACGTCGTCGCCGATCACGTACTCGCGCAGCGAGTCGAACTCGGTCCCCTCGCCGCGTACCTGGACCGCGGCGCGCCCGTCCATCTCGCGCAGCCGGGCGAGGCGGCTCGGCAGGTGCCGTCGCGAGGCGAACTCGGGCAGGACGCGCAGGCGGCCGGGCACGTCGAGCGAGACCTGGCGGGCAGCGAGGCCGAGCGGTCCCACGGCCCGGACCGTGACCTTGTCCGCGAGCCGGTCACCGCGCCGGGTGGGTACCAGCACGGTCGTCAGGCGCGCCGACTCGCCCGGGGGCAGGTCGACGGTGTGCCGGTTGACCTGAGGGCCCGCCGACGGGGCCCAGGCGTCCCGGACCACCGCGCGCAGGCGCCTCCCGGTCAGGTTCGTCACGACGAGCTGCGACGTCGCGCGGCCCGTGAGGCGGACCGAGCCGGGGACGCGCCGCTCGACCGCGACCCGTCGCGGGGAGGCCGCGAGGGTCACGTCGAGCGCGCACAGCAGCGCGACCACGAGCGCCCAGACCAGGACCGTGCCGTACGAGGGCACGACGAGGACCGTCACCACCCCGAGGGCGGCGAGCGCGACGGCGCGCCACGTCAGAGCCATGTCATCCCTTCAGGCAGCCGGCGCTCAGCGCGGGACCGGCACGGAGGCCAGCACCGTGTCGAGCACGCTCTCCGCGGTCACGCCCTCGAGCTCGGCCTCGGGGCGCAGCTGGACGCGGTGACGCAGCGTCGGGTGGGCCAAGGCCTTGACGTCGTCGGGCGTGACGTAGCCGCGACCGGACAGCCAGGCCCACGCGCGCGACGTCGCGAGCAGCGCCGTGGCGCCTCGGGGCGACACGCCGAGCGACAGCGAGGGGGAGTGACGCGTCGCGCGGCACAGGTCCACGGCGTAGCCGAGGACCTCGCGCGCGACCTGGACCTGGGCGACCTCGGCACGCGCGCGGTCGAGGACCTCGCGGCCCGCGACGGGGCGGACGCCCGCCGCGGCGAGGTCGCGCGGGTTGAAGCCCGCGGCGTGCCGTGCGAGGACCTCGATCTCCTGGTCGCGCTCGGGCAGCGGCAGGACGAGCTTGAGCAGGAAGCGGTCGAGCTGGGCCTCGGGCAGCGGGTAGGTGCCCTCGTACTCGACGGGGTTCTGCGTCGCGATGACGAGGAACGGGTCCGGCAGCATCCGCGGCGTCCCGTCGACCGAGACCTGGCGCTCCTCCATGGCCTCGAGCAGCGAGGCCTGGGTCTTGGGGGGAGTGCGGTTGATCTCGTCGGCCAGGAGCAGGTTCGTGAAGACGGGGCCCTCGCGGAACGAGAACTCGGCCGTGCGCGCGTCGTACACGAGCGATCCCGTGACGTCGCCGGGCATGAGGTCGGGCGTGAACTGGACACGCTTGGTGTCCAGGTCGAGCGAGGCCGCGAGCGTGCGCACGAGCAGCGTCTTGGCGACGCCGGGCACGCCCTCGAGGAGCACGTGACCCTTGCAGAGCATCGCGATGAGCAGGCTCGTGACCGCTGCGTCCTGACCCACGACGGCCTTGCCCACCTCGGTCCGCACGGCCGCGAGGGCCGCGCGCAGGTCGTGCGAGGGGCCCGACGGCGCAGCCTGGGCGGGAGCGTCGGTCACGGGCTGCGGAGCGGGGGCCGTGGGCGCCTGCGCGTGGGCGGGCTGTGCGGGGACGGGGGGAACCGGAGCCCCGTAGGCGGGCGGCGTGGCGGGCTGGGCCTGCGGCGGCGCGTAGCGCTCGGCGGGCTGCTGATAGGGGTTCGTCCCCTCGGGGTGGTGCGTCACGGGTGGAAGACCTCGCTCTCCAACTGGTCAAGGTGACGCGCGAGCTCGAGCAGCGCCGCGTCGTCGGCGGGTGGTGGGCCGTACAGGAGGTGCGCGACCTGCTCGGCCGGTCGGTGCGTGGCGCGGACGATCGCGTCGATCAGCGCCGGGGCGGCGGCCGAGCGGGGGAGCCCCAGGCGTGAGGCCATGCGGTCGGCGCTGTGGGCACGCAGGCCCGCGGCGGCGTGGCCGCGCGAGCGGGAGCGGCGGTAGAGCCGCCCGCGTCCGCGCGTGGTCTCCGAGGCGCGGACCACGACGGGCAGGTCCTCGGTCACGAGCCGTCCCAGGCGGCGCCCGCGCCAGAGCGCCGCGAAGAACGCGACCACGAGGAGCTGCACGAGCACGACCGTGACCCACGGGGGGAGTGCGCCGGTGCCCGCACCGACGTCCTCGGAGATCGTGTCGTCCGTGAGGCTCGGCACGAACCAGGTGAGGGTCTCGTGGTGCCCGAGCGACCGCAGCGCGAGCGCGGCGTTCCCGTCCCGGGTGATGCCCGAGTTGGTGAGCAGCGCGGCGTCGTCGAGGGCGACGACGCGGCGCTCGCCCTCGTGGACGAGGTAGGCGCCGGTGTCCGGGGGGCTGTCGTCGCCCGGGAAGCAGACGGTCGAGCCGGGACCGGTCGCGGTGAGACCGAAGCCCGTGCTGCGGATGCTGCCCGCGGCGACGGCGTCGGGGTCGGTGCAGTCGGGGGCCCGGGTGGCGTCGGGGGACGACCAGTCGTCGGCCAGGGTCGCGGTCCCGCCGGTCGCGCCCTCGAGCAGGTCGTACCCGGGCTCGACGAGCACCAGGTCCGCCTCTGTCTCGAGGAGGGCGTCGATCTGCTCGGGCAGGAGGTCGAGGTCCGAGGTCACGAGGAGAGTGGTCCCGGCGAGTGCCCGGGAGACCGCGTCCGCGGTGGTGGTCACGTACTCGACGTCGACGCCCTGGTCGCCGAGCACCTGGGCGAGCGCACGGGCGCCGGAAGGGCCCGGGTTGTCGGGGGCCAGCGGGGTGCTCGACACCGCCGGCCGGGACAGGGCCGCGAGGCCCGCGACGATCGCGACGAGGAGCAGCACCGCGAGCGGCCACCGCACGGCGCGCCAGCGTCGCCGCGCGCGTGAGCCGGCCGTGGTGCCGTCGCCCATGACCGGGGTGGGGACGTACGCCGTGGTGACCGCGGTCGAGGACGTGTCCGGGGCAGAGACCGGTGGTGGCGGAGCTGCGAGCCCTGTCGTCATCGGTCTGCTCCCGTGGTCGAGGACGTCCCGGCCCCGACGGGCAGGTCGCCGGCTCCGTCGGCGGGATCCGGCGTCGGGCCGGTGGCGGCGGGCGTCGGGCGGGTCGCGAGCGCTGCGGCGTCGAGCTCGCGCAGCGTCTGGTCGGCGGCGGCGCCGACGGACACCTTCCCGTACCGGACGTCGTCGAACAGGCGGGCGCCGCCCGCGAGCCGGTCCGCGAGGGACGGAAGACGCAGGGCCGCCGCGTCGGCCGCCTCGTGGGCCGTGCGCCCGGGGCGCGGGTCGAGGATCACCCGTTCCTCGAGTGAGCGGACGACGGCCCGGTAGCGCTCGACGACGGCCGTGGCCCAGTCGCCGGCCGCCGCCGCGGCGTCGGCCGCCGCGCGCAGGTCGGTGGCCGAGCGCGTGTCGTCCTCGAACACCGTGGCCGACGTGCGAGCCCGGCGCGAGAGCCGGACGGGGCCCGCGATCACGTAGGCGATCACCGCGACGACGAGGACCACGCCGACCACGACGAGCGACGCGACCACCGGGTTCACGTCGAGGACCTCGACCCCGTCGAACAGACCGATCAGCCAGTCGATGAAGCGCATGAGCAGGGACGGCTGGTCCTGGTAGACGGGATCGAGCAGCTCCTCCTGGAGCCAGCGGCGGGCCGTGTCGGCGTCGGGAGTCACGGGGACGTCCCCACGCAGCGCCACCGGCAGCTCCAGGCGCGCCGACCAGGCCGCCTGCCCGGCGGCGAGCGACGCGGAGAGCGCCCCGGTCACGCCGTGCCGTGCTCGGCGTGCTCGTTCGCCGCGGCAGTGAGCTCGACGTCGAGTCCCTCACGGCGCATGCGCACGTCGATGTAGAGGAGCGAGACGACGCCGGCGAGGAACACCGACGTGACGACCGAGCTGATGATCTGTGCCACCGCGGTCAGGGCCAGGACCCCGAAGGTGTCCGTCACGAGGAAGGTCGTGATGGCCGAGAACGGGTAGACGACGATGCTGGCGATGACGCTCACCGCGATGTAGGCCAGCAGCGAGATCCCGAGGGTGCGCCAGTAGGCGCCACGGGTCAGCGTCCAACCACGCACGACCGCCGAACGGAACCCCTGGCCCTCGAGCACCAGGGCGGGAGGGATCAGGAGCGTCCGGACGATGAACCACGCGAGGAACGCGACAAGTCCGGCGAGCCCGACGAGCAGGAGGACGATCCCGAGCCCCACGCCGACCGTGAAGCCCAGGATCGTCAGCAGCACGTACAGGAACGTCGCCACGTAGACCACGAGGTTGCTGAGGAACGAGAAGCCGATGAGGGGCCACACCTTGGAGCGCACCTGGGCCCAGACCTCACCCACCGTCGCCTTGCGCCCGATGACCGACTGCCCGACGGACGTGATCAGGATGCCGTTGACGATCGGCAGCGCGAGCGCGAGGACGACGCCGGTCACGAGCGACGCCCCCAGCAGCGGGAGCATGTCCGTGAGGACCTGCACGTCGCTGCCGAGCTCTGTCTCGAGCTGGGCGAGCTGCGGCGCGAAGATCCCGGACACGAGGGCTCCGAGCGCCATCCCGAGGATCGTCGCGATCGCGATCACGGTCGCGCTCATCCCGAGCATGACCTTGGGGTTGGAACGGATCGCGCCGAACGCGCCGTCGAAGATCTCGCCCAGGGTCAGGGGGCGCAGCGGGATGATGCCGGGCTTGTTCGCGGGCGGGGCATAGGGCATGCCGGCAAAGGCGGGCGGCCCGTAGCCGGGCTGCACCGGGGCGCCGTACTGCGGGGCGCCGTACTGCCCCTGCTGGCCCTGCTGTCCGTACTGGCCCTGCTGTCCGTACTGCGGCTGGCCCCAGGCGTTCGGCGTGGGCTGGCCCGGCTGCGCGCCCGGCTGAGGGGGCTGGCCGTACTGGCCCTGCTGGCCGTACGGCGTACCGGGCTGCGTCGGCTGGCCGTGCTGACCGGGCTGGCCGTACTGCGGTGCGCCGGTCGGGACGGGTGCGCCGCCACCGGGCGTGACCGTGCCCTCAGGGGGCTGCGGCGCGCGCTGGCCGTAGCGCGGGGTGTCGTCCGGTGCTGGCGTGCCGGCGTCGTCGGGCGTCGTCATCTGCTCTGCTGTCCCCGCTCGGTTCTGTGGGGCCCGGAGGCCTCGTCCTGGTGCGGCCGTGCACGGCACTGCGGCAGTGCCCTGCGTGGTCGCGGCCCACCCTAGTACGGGGGCCTGTCAGGTGCTGCGAGCGAACCGCCCGGGTGAACAGTGGGCGCCGTCCGGTGGTTCGGTCGGGCACTGCCGGGGTCGATGGCAAAATGGGGTCATGAAGGTACGCGTGCTTGTGGTCGACGACGACACCGCCCTCTCCGAGATGATCGGCATCGTGCTGCGCTCCGAGGGGTTCGACCCGGTCTTCTGCGCGGACGGGGACCTCGCCCTGGCGACGTTCCGCAGCACGCAGCCGGACCTCGTCCTCCTGGACCTGATGCTCCCGGGCAAGGACGGCACCGAGGTGTGCCGCCTGATCCGTGCGGAGTCCGGGGTACCCATCATCATGCTCACGGCCAAGAGCGACACGGTCGACGTGGTGCTCGGCCTCGAGTCGGGCGCGGACGACTACATCTCCAAGCCGTTCAAGCCCAAGGAGCTCGTGGCCCGCATCCGTGCGCGGCTGCGCCGCTCGGACGAGCCGGCTCCCGAGCACCTGGCGATCGGTGACGTGGAGATCGACGTGACGGGGCACAGGGTCACGCGCGACGCGCGCCCCATCGCGCTCACGCCGCTCGAGTTCGACCTGCTGGTCGCCCTCGCGCGCAAGCCCTGGCAGGTCTTCACGCGCGAGGTCCTCCTGGAGAAGGTCTGGGGCTATCGCCACGCCGCGGACACGCGCCTGGTGAACGTCCACGTGCAGCGGCTGCGTTCCAAGGTCGAGCACGACCCGGAGAACCCGGAGATCGTCCTGACGGTGCGCGGCGTCGGCTACAAGGCGGGCGCGGCACGCGGGTGAGCAGCTCGTCGCTGCGAGGTCGGGTGGGGCTGAGGTTCCGCCGTACCCGACGTCGTGTGCGCGCCACGGTCGGTCGGCTCACCTGGCGCGCCCGGTCGTCGATGCAGCTGCGCGTCGTCGGGACCGCTCTCGTCGTGGGTGCGGTCACGGTCGCGGCCCTCGGCGCCTACCTGTCGAGCACCATGCGTGACGGCCTGTTCGAGCAACGGCTCGAGCAGATCAACGTCGAGAGCGCGAACTCGATCCAGCAGGCGCAGAGCCTGTTCACGGCGTCGCTGTCCAAGACCAAGGACTCCGAGCTCCAGACGCTCCTGCTCGACGTCCACAACACCCTGCGCACGAGCGGCAGCCCCGACCGCAAGATCTTCCTCATGCGGCCCGAGGGGGCCACCTCACGCCTCAACGACGTCAGCACCGACAACCAGCTGACGAGCCTGGTCTCGGACGAGCTGCGCGACGCGGTCCTCGAGAGCGACGGTCGCGAGCTCCAGTCGGTCGCGATCCCGCGGGACCCGTCCGACCCGAGCTCGCCCGTGGACCCCGGGGTGCTCGTGGGCTCCAAGGTCCAGGTCCCCACGGTCGGGACCTACGAGCTCTACTTCCTCTACTCGCTCGCGCCCGAGCAGGAGACGCTGTCCTTCCTCCAGGGGACGCTCGCGCTCGGGGCGGCCTTCATGGTGGGGATCCTGGTGCTCATCACCTGGGTCGTGACCCGCCAGGCGGTCCAGCCGGTCCGCAACGCCGCGAGCGTGGCCGAACGGCTCGCCGACGGGCACCTGAACGAGCGTCTGCCGGTGAAGGGCCACGACGAGCTCGCGACGCTCGCGCGCTCGTTCAACGAGATGGCCGAGAGCCTGCAGCTCCAGATCGGTCGGATGGAGGAGCTGTCGCTGCTCCAGCGGCGCTTCGTGTCGGACGTGTCGCACGAGCTGCGCACGCCGCTCACGACGATCCGCATGGCGGGTGAGGTCCTGCACGCCTCGCGCGACGAGTTCGACCCCGCGTCCAAGCGGTCTGCCGAGCTCCTCCAGACCCAGCTCGACAGGTTCGAGGACCTCCTGGCGGACCTCCTCGAGATCAGCCGGTTCGACGCGGGGGCCGCGCAGCTGGACGCCGAGCGGCGCGACGTGCGAGACGTCGTCAACGCGGCGGTCGACCTCGCGGCTCCGCTCGCCGAGCGCAAGGGCGTGTGGATGTCGGTGCACTTCCCGGACGAGCCCGCGATCGCGGACGTCGACCCGCGCCGGGTCGAGCGGATCGTGCGCAACCTCGTGGTCAACGCGATCGAGCACGCCGAGGAGCGACCCGTCGAGATCACGGTCGCGCAGGACCGTCACGCGGTCGCGATCGTCGTCCGTGACCACGGCGTGGGGATGACCGAGGACGAGGCGATGCACGTGTTCGACCGCTTCTGGCGGGCCGACCCGGCGCGTGCTCGCACGACCGGCGGGACCGGGCTGGGCCTGGCGATCTCGCTCGAGGACGCCCACCTGCACGGCGGGTGGCTCGAGGTGTGGGGCCGCCCGGGTCGGGGTGCTGCGTTCCGGCTCACGCTCCCGCTCCGGGCCGGGATCCACCTCGCGTCCTCCCCGCTGCCGCTCGTCCCGGAGGAGCCGACCCGCATGCGTGGGCTCGGCCCGGCGACGGGTCCGGTCGGTCAGGTCGAGGACCCGGCCGAGGGCACCACGAGCCCGTCGGCGCTGCCCGTCCTTCCGGACGAGCCCTTGGTCGCCGGACGCCAGGGGGCGCTCCGAGCGGCGTCCGACCACACCGCCGACGAGGAGCGACCGTGACGAGCACCGTGGAACGACGACGTCGCTGGATCGCGCGGGCAGCGAGCCTCGTCGTGGCGGCTGTCGCGCTCTCGGGCTGCGCGGCGATCCCCACGTCCGGTCCCGTGATCCAGGGGGACACCGTGGTGCAGGGCTTCAACGCTCCCGGTCTGCGGGCGCGGGGTCCCGCGGCCGGAGACGACCCGAAGGGCATCGTGTCGGGCTTCCTGACCGCGCAGGCAGCCGGCCCGGCCGGCGACTTCGACGTCGCGCAGGAGTTCCTCACGTCGGACGACTGGGACTGGAAGACGCAGGTGCTGGTCTTCGACGGGGACCTCGACCTGACGTACGACGAGGAGGCGATGCAGACCGGCGCGGTCACGGTCACGGGCAGCGCGTCGGTCGTCGGGGCGCTCGACAAGCGCGGCGTGTACACCGAGGACGTGCCGGTCACCACGGTCGTCTCGTTCGGGCTCGTGCGTCAGGGGGACGGGCAGTGGAGGATCGAGACGGCCGCGGACGGGTTGCTGCTGTCTCAGGCCAGCTTCCTGGCAGCCTTCAGGTCGACCCGCCTCTACTTCCCCTCGGCCGACCGTGAGGTCCTGGTCCCCGACGAGCGGTGGTTCCCCAACCGGACCTGGCAGACCAACGCGGTGGACGAGACGTTGATCGGCCCCGTCGAGTGGCTCCGGGGGTCGACGGACGTCGTCGTCCCCGAGGGGACGCGCCTGAGCATCGACGCGGTCACGAACGAGGGGGGCGTCGTCGACGTGCGCCTGACGGACGCGATCTCGCTCGCTTCCCCCGAGGATCGTGCGCTGCTCAGGGCCCAGCTCGAGGCGACGCTCTTCGACGCGGTGCCGCTGACGGTCAACCTCTACCGGGGCGAGGACCTGCTCAGCACGCCCGCAGGCGGCCCGGTGCTGGCCAAGGCCGCCGCCGTGGGCAGCGAGATCGTCGCGGCCGAGGGTCAGGTCCTGACGCTCGAGACGGGGGCCGACGACCTGGTGCCGCTGGCGCCCGCCGTCTCGCTCGAGGGCATCGACGCGACCGCGCTCGCTCAGGGCGCCAACGCCCGGACGGTCGTCGTCCGGGACGGATCGGACAGCCTGCTGCGCCTGCCGACCAAGAACCTACCGGGCGCGCCCCTCCTGACCGGCACCGATCTGCTCGCTCCGAGCGTCGACCGGCTGGGTGGCGTCTGGTCCGGTCCGCGCGCGCAGGCGGGAGCGCTGCAGGTCGTGCGGTCGGACCTGACAGACCCCGGCACGCCGGTCGAGGTCGCCGTCCCGTGGCTCGCCGGTCGCTCGGTCCAGTCCATCCGGGTGGCACACGACGGGGCGCGGATCGCAGTGGTCAGCTCGGACGCCCTGGGAGCCACGCGCGTCGACGTCGCGGGAATCGTGCGCGACGAGAAGGACGTACCGACCGCGTTGTCGGAGCCCTTCCGGGTCGGGGCGCCGATCAGGTCGGCCTCGCAGGTGGTGTGGGCCGACGAGACGCTGCTCGCGGTCCTGGGTACCGACGAGGCCGAGAGGTCTCCGGCGGTCCACCTCGTCACGGTCGGGGGAGACACGACCCGACTGTCCCCGGTCGCGGGAGCGACGGCGATCAGTGCGGGCGACGGGGAACGGACGGTCCAGGTCCTGACCGAGGACGGCACGCTGTTCGGGCGCAGCAGGTCCGGCGCCGTGTGGGAGAAGCGGATCGAGGGAGTCGCTCTGCCGGCGTTCCCGGGCTGACCCGACGGTCCTGCCCGTTCACAGGCACGGGGACGGGCCACGTGTCCACAGGACGGGCCCGCCCTCGCCCGGTGTGCGGCGGGCCGTGACAGGCTCCGGCCGTGCTCTTCTCCGTGCAGCCCTCCCGGTCCCCGGACGACCCGCCGCCCCCGCCGGGCACCGGGCGTGGTCGGCGCGCACCGGTCACGCCCGTCACGGCTGCGGGGGGGGCGCGCCCCCTCGTCGCCGCGCTCGCGGGCGCATCGGCCTCGCTGACCCGGCTCGTCGTCCCGATCGAGTGCCCGGGCTGCGGTATGCGGGACCTCGCCCTGTGCCCGGCGTGCGCCGGGCTGCTCGACGGCGCCCCGACCCGCCGCGAGCGGGACGCCCCTCGGCTCGACCGGCTCGACGGCCGGGCCCCGCTGCCCGTGTGGGCCTGCGCGCCGTACGCGGGCCCGCTGCGGGACGTGGTCGTGGCGTGGAAGGACAAGGGCCGGGTCGACCTCACGGGGGTGCTCGACGCCGCGGCGCGCCGGGCTGGGGTGGCCCTGGCGCCCGGAGTGCGGGCCGCCGTCGGGCGCGGAGAGGCCAGGGCCCGTGCCGGGAGGGGCCGGGACCCCGTGCTCGTGGTGCCCGCGCCCTCGACCGCCGCAGCACGGCGCGCACGGGGACGAGAACCCGTCCTGTCGCTGGCCCGCGCGCTCGCGCAGGGGCTCTGTGCGGCAGGCGTCGAGGCGACGCCCGTACGGCTGCTGACGCAACGCGGGCACGACCAGGTGGGGCGGGGGTCACGAGGTCGCGGAGAGCGGTTGACGACGGTCCGTGCGCCCCGGCGAGGCGCCTCGCCGGGCCCGTCGCTCGCGGGAGCCGCATGCCTCCTGGTCGACGACGTGCTCACCACGGGCGCCACGCTCGCGGCCTGCGAGCGGGCCCTGGCAGGGCTCGGAGCGCACGTCCTGGGGGCCTTCGTGGTGGCCGCGACACCCCCTCCGCGGCAGGGTTCCGCGGCCCACGAAGTTCATCTCACGTAGATGCTGCCTTTACCTCGCAGGGGGGTTAACCTGGGGTCCAGTCGTCACGGGGAACGGTTGGTAACGAGACCCGTGCGGCCACAGAGCGACAGGCCCGAGGCTAGGTCTTCGGGCAGGGAGGTGATAGGTACTCCGGATCCCCCTCGGGGGAGCCAGACCCAGGACCACACGGGACGCTCTGGAGTAACGGGAGCGTCCGAGACCCTTTGCGGAGGCTCACATGGAGATCGTTGTCGTCGGCAGGCACACGGAAGTGGCTGACCGCTTCCGCCGACACGTGGAAGAAAAGCTCGCGAAGTTCGAGCAGCTCGCACCGACCGCCCAGCGGATCGACGTCGAGGTCACCCACGAGAACAACCCCCGACTGTCCGAGGTACGCGAGAGGGTCGAGCTGACCGTCCGCGCCAAGGGACCCGTCGTCCGCGCCGAGGCGGCAGCAGACGACCGGTTCGGGGCACTCGACCTGGCCATGAACAAGCTCCAGGAGAGGCTGCGGCGTGTCAGCGACCGCCGCAAGGACCACCGCAACAACAACCCGCAGCCGCCCGTCGACGTCCGCCCGTTCATCCCGGAGGACAAGCAGCCGGAGCCGGTCGTCGCGCACCCCGGCGTGCCGGGCGAAGCGGTCGAGACCCAGCTCGGCGACTCGCCCGTCGTGATCCGTCAGAAGCTCCACTCCGCCGAGCCCATGACGATCGACGACGCCCTCTACGAGATGGAGATGGTGGGCCACGACTTCTACCTCTTCGTCGACGTCGAGACCGCCCGCCCCTCGGTCGCCTACCGGCGCAGGGGCTGGAGCTACGGGGTCATCGCGCTCGACACGGCCTGCGCGGGTGGCATGAAGGGATCCCCCGACCAGGGGTGAGCACCGTGAGGTCCACGTGACCTAGGACCGACCCGACGGGGTGGCGTCGCCGACCAGGCGGCGCCACCCCGTCGGCGTGCACCCTGCACGGCGTGGCCCGCGCGGTGTGGCGCGGCGCGTGTCAGGGGGGACGGGCAGGATGGGTCGGGTGAAGACCGAGACCATGTCGCTCGCCCAGGCTCGCCGCGTCGCGCTCGCCGCGCAGGGTCTGCACGCCCCCCGGCCCGACGACGGCGCGGCGCCCCGGCAGGTCACGCTGCGGCACGTCCAGCGCACCGTGGACCGCCTGGGGCTGCTCCAGATCGACTCAGTCAACGTCCTGGCCCGGGCGCACCTGGTCCCGCTCTACTCACGGCTCGGTCCCTACGACGTGAGCCTGCTCGACCGCGCGGCGGGCCGGGCGCCGCGTCGGCTCGTGGAGTACTGGGGGCACGTGGCCTCGTACGTACCGCCCGAGACCTACCGTCTCCTCGAGTGGCGCCAGCGCGCCTACCGGACCGAGGCGTGGGGGGCCATCAGCGGTGTCGAGCTGTCGCACTCCGCGGTGGTCGAGCACGTCCGGGGGATCGTCGCGGAGCGTGGCCCGATCACGGCCGGCGAGGTCCACGAGCTGCTCGAGGCGCAGGGCATGGGCGAGGCGCGCACCACGACCGAGTGGGGCTGGAACTGGTCGCTCGCCAAGCGGGCCCTCGAGTTCCTCTTCTTCACGGGCGAGATCACGGCCGCGCGCCGCAACGCGGCGTTCGAGCGCTGCTACGACCTGACCGAACGCGTCCTGCCCCCCGCGGTCGTCGCGGCCCCGCCCGTGAGCGACCGGGACGCGGTCCGCCGGCTGCTGGAGATCGGGGCCAGGGCGCACGGGGTCGGGACGCTGCGCTGCTTCCGCGACTACTTCCGGCTCAAGGGGCCGGCCCCACGTCGCGCGCTCGACGAGCTCGTCGAGGACGGCGTGCTCCGGCCCGTCGAGGTACGAGGCTGGGACGAGACCACGTATCTCCACCGAGACGCCGTGCTCCCGCGCCGGGCCCAGGGGCGCGCGCTGCTCAGCCCGTTCGACCCGCTCGTGTTCGAGCGCACGCGGCTCGAGCAGCTGTTCGGGACCCGCTACCGCATCGAGATCTACGTGCCCGCGGCCAAGCGGGTCCACGGCTACTACGTCCTGCCGTTCCTCCAGGGGGACCGCATCACGGCCAAGGTGGACCTCAAGGCGGACCGCCGCGCGGGCGTCCTGCGGGTCCTCGCGGCCCACCGCGAGGAGTACTCGGACACGGAGACCGCCCCGGCGCTCGCGGCCGAGCTCCGTCTCATGGCGGGCTGGCTGGGGATGGCGAGCGTCGCCGTCGGGCCCGTGGGGGACCTCGCCCCCGCGCTCGCCGCCGAGCTCGCCGCTGCCCCCGTGCAGGGCGCCGCGGGGTAGGCGTCCCGGGCGGCCCGCGCGGCGGGTTTCGCCGCAGAGCGAAACCCCCATCGCCGGACAGAAGCCCTACCACGCTCGGGACTCGCCTACGATGGTCTGTGGTGTGATCCAGCCGACTGCCGAACGGTGGTCGCCTCGCATTCGCCCCGGACCGTCCGGCCCGGGGGCGCGATCGATACGGGAGTACTGCGTGCCTGCGATCCTCGAGAAGGTCCTGCGCTTCGGCGAGGGCCGGATCCTGAAGAAGTTGTCCGGCCTGGCTGAGCAGGTCAACAAGCTGGAGCCCAGCTTCGAGGACCTCAGTGACGAGGAGCTGCGCGAGGAGACGGACCGCTTCAAGGAGCGGATCGCGAACGGGGCGACGCTCGACGAGCTGCTCCCCGAGGCCTTCGCCGCCGTCCGCGAGGCGGCTCGCCGCACCCTGGGTCAGCGCGCGTACGACGTGCAGCTCATGGGTGGCGCCGCCCTGCACATGGGCAACATCGCGGAGATGAAGACCGGTGAGGGCAAGACCCTCGTCGGGACGTTCCCGGCGTACCTCAACGCGCTGTCCGGCAAGGGCGTCCACGTCGTCACGGTCAACGACTACCTCGCCAAGTACCAGAGCGACCTGATGGGCCGCGTGTTCCGCGCCCTCGGCCTCACGACCGGCTGCATCATCTCGGGGCAGACCCCGGCGGTCCGCCGCGAGCAGTACGCCGCGGACATCACGTACGGGACGAACAACGAGTTCGGCTTCGACTACCTGCGCGACAACATGGCGTGGAGCACCGACGACCTGGTGCAGCGCGGCCACAACTACGCGATCGTCGACGAGGTCGACTCGATCCTCATCGACGAGGCGCGCACGCCGCTCATCATCTCGGGTCCTGCGTCGGGCGACGCGAACCGCTGGTACGGCGAGTTCTCCAAGGTGGTCCGCCGCCTGAACCCTGAGACCGACTACGAGGTCGACGAGAAGAAGCGCACCATCGGTGTGCTCGAGCCCGGCATCGCGAAGGTCGAGGACTACCTCGGCATCGACAACCTGTACGAGTCGCTCAACACGCCGCTCATCGGGTTCCTCAACAACGCGATCAAGGCCAAGGAGCTCTTCAAGCGCGACAAGGACTACGTCGTCCTCAACGGCGAGGTCATGATCGTCGACGAGCACACGGGCCGCATCCTCGCGGGCCGCCGCTACAACGAGGGCATGCACCAGGCCATCGAGGCCAAGGAGGGCGTGCAGATCAAGGCGGAGAACCAGACGCTCGCCACGATCACGCTCCAGAACTACTTCCGCCTGTACGACAAGATCTCGGGAATGACCGGTACGGCCGACACCGAGGCCGCCGAGTTCCAGGGCACGTACAAGCTGGGTGTCGTCCCCATCCCCACGAACCGCAAGATGCAGCGCGTGGACCAGCCGGACCTCGTCTACAAGAACGAGGAGGGCAAGTTCGACGCAGTCGTCGCGGACATCGTCGAGCGCCACGCCGAGGGGCAGCCGGTCCTGGTGGGCACCACGAGCGTCGAGAAGTCCGAGCTGCTCTCGTCCAAGCTCAAGAAGCAGGGCGTCCCGCACGAGGTCCTCAACGCCAAGCAGCACGAGCGTGAGGCCGCGATCGTCGCGCAGGCCGGCCGCAAGGGCTCGGTCACGGTCGCGACCAACATGGCCGGTCGTGGGACGGACATCATGCTCGGTGGCAACGCCGAGTTCATGGCCGTCGCTGACCTCGCGGCCCGTGGGCTCGACGCCACGGAGAACCCGGACGAGTACGAGGCCGCCTGGCCCGAGGCCGTCGAGCGTGCCAAGGCCGCGGTGGCCGCTGAGCACGACGAGGTCAAGGAGCTCGGCGGGCTGTACGTGCTCGGCACCGAGCGCCACGAGTCGCGTCGCATCGACAACCAGCTGCGTGGTCGTTCCGGCCGTCAGGGCGACCCGGGCGAGTCCCGGTTCTACCTGTCGATGCAGGACGACCTGATGCGTCTGTTCAACTCGAGCCTCGCCGAGTCCATGATGAACCGTGCGGGCTTCCCGGACGACGTGCCCCTCGAGTCCAAGATCGTCACGCGCGGCATCGCGAGCGCGCAGGGCCAGGTCGAGGCGCGCAACTTCGAGATCCGCAAGAACGTCCTCAAGTACGACGACGTCCTCTCGCGTCAGCGCACCGTCATCTACGACGAGCGTCGCCGCGTCCTCGAGGGCGAGGACATGCAGGAGCAGATCCAGCACTTCATCACCGACGTCGTCACGGCGTACGTCGACGGCGCAACGTCTGAGGGCAACCCGGAGCACTGGGACCTCGAGGGTCTGTGGACGGCGCTGCGCGCGGTCTACCCGGTCTCGATCGAGGTGGACGAGGTCGTCGAGCAGGCCGGGGGAGCCACGCGCCTGACGCGTGAGCTGATCCTCGAGGAGATCCTGTCCGACGCACGCGTGGCCTACCAGGACCGTGAGGCGTCGCTCGGGAGCTCCAACATGCGTCAGCTCGAGCGCCGCGTGGTGCTCTCGGTGCTGGACCGCAAGTGGCGTGAGCACCTCTACGAGATGGACTACCTCAAGGAGGGCATCGGCCTGCGCGCCATGGCGCAGCGCGACCCGCTCGTCGAGTACCAGCGCGAGGGCTTCCAGCTCTTCCAGGCCATGACCGAGGCCATCAAGGAGGAGTCGGTCGGCTTCCTCTTCAACCTCGAGGTCAAGGTCGCCGAGCCCACCACGCCCGCGGTCAACCCGTTGTCTGCCGCTGCGGCCGCGCAGTCGGCTGCGGGTCAGGCGTTCGGCGGGACGGCCGGGGCTGCGGCCGCAGGTGCTGCCGTGGCGGCGGCCGCCGCCGCGAAGGCCGCTGCTGAGGCCCAGGCCGTGCAGGACGAGCCGGTCGCCGAGGAGGTCGTGGACGCGCCCGTCGAGGACGCCCCTGCGGCCACCGAGGCTCCTGCGCCGAAGGCAGAGCCCACGCTCATCGCGAAGGGCCTCGACGGCCCGGGCGAGCAGATCCCGCTGCAGTACTCGGCGCCGTCGGACGACGGCTCGGGCCAGGCCGTGGTCTCGGGCGACGGCTCGCGCCGCGCTCGCCGCGCCCTGCACGGCGAGGCGACCGCGGTCGAGGGTGACGGGCGCACGTTCCCCGGCACGCCCCGCAACGCCAAGTGCCCCTGCGGCTCGGGCAAGAAGTACAAGCTCTGCCACGGGTTGAACGAAGAGGAGTAGTCCTCGCCCGAGGAGCACTGCGAGCGGCGGTCAGCCGATCTCGAGGACCACGACGCGCCACACGCCGCGCCGGGCCTCGAGTCGGACGGCCGCCGCTCGTACTCTGTCCATGTCCTCCAGGACGATCGTGGCCTCGGCGGCCGCGTCGCCGAGTCGCAGCAGCCGGGCCCGACGGATCGCCACGGGACGGGAGGCGGCGACGCGGTCCGGCGCGTCCTGCGCGAGCTGGGCGCGGCGACCGATCGCGTCGAACACGTCGGGGGCGAGCCAGCGCTGGAGCTGTGCGACAGGCCGCTCGCCTCGCAGGACCTCGACCGCGGCGCGCACGACCGAGCAGCAGAGCGAGGTCGGGTCCGGCAGGACTGTCTCCGTCGCGGTGACCACGGGCCGCCCGCTCTCCGCCAGGTCCTCGGAGTGCGGGAACTGGGGTGGGCCGCCGAACGTCAGGACGCGTACCGATCGGCGGGCGGCCCGCGGCAGGGTCGCGACGGACTCGTGACGCGGGGCAGCGCCGGAACGGACGGCTGGGTGCTCCGTGGAGATCGACATGGTGCTCCTTCGGGGTGCGGCAGGGGACCGGGCCGCTCGTGCGGGCGCCGGTGACGAGATGCTGAACCGACCGGGTGGCCGGCTCGGGAGGTCTGCCGAGGCGGTCGCCCCGGGGCGAGATCAGGGGGACGGGGGTGCGCTGAGGATCTGGCCAGGCTTGATGAGGTCGGGATCGTCACCGATGACGTCCCGGTTGGCGTCGAACCACCGCCGACACTCGGCGGCCACCTGGGCGTCCGAGGCCTCGCTGCCCAGGCGCCGCTCTGCGAGCGACCACAGGGTGTCGCCGCGGAGCACCACGATCTCCACGACCGAAGGTGCGGGCGCGGCGGGATCCGGCGCAGTGGCCGGCGAAGGGGTCGCGGCCCGCGCTGGTGAACCGAGCAGCGTGCCGAGAGGGACGTGTGCGGGACGTGGCGTGCTGTGTTCCGGCTCCTCGGGCGAGTCGGCCGGCGGTGGTTCCCTGACCGTCGGGACCGGGGTGGTCGATGCAGGCGCCTGCGCTGCGGCGTGGGGAGTCGGCTCGGCGGACGGTCCGGACGTCGGTGAGGGGGACCGGGGGGCGGCCCCGGTGGGGGCGGGACCGGACGAAGGTGCCGGCACGGCCAGGGGATCGCTCGCGGAGGGGCCGGCGGCTGGGCCCACGGCGGGCATGTGTCCCGCATCGTCGACCGAGCTGTCGGTCTGCGGGGTGGGCTGCCAGCCCAGGTCGACGACGAGGGATCCGTTCGTGCTGCCCTCCGGTACGGGCGGCAGCTCGGCGGCCTGCGCGGCGCCGCCCCCCAGGGCCAGCCCGGCTCCGACCGAGAGCGAGACGCCGATGCTGGCCAGTCGACGGACCGCCGCAGGTGCATGGCGCAGCACGAGACGCTCGCCCGTGGCCCATCGTCGCCCGAGGGCCTGGGCGACCACGCAGACGAGGGCCAGGGCCGAGGTCAGGGCGACCCACGCGGCGAGCACCGCGCCGACGGCGAGCACGAGGATCTCGAGGTGCACCTCGACGCGTGGCGTCGGCAAGGACTGGGCGATGCGGCCTCCCCGTGCGGCGAGCAGGGCTGCAGCGAGCCCGGTCGCCATCGAGACGACGACGAGCGCTGCGAGCCGTGGTGCACGTCGACCGTGCTCGTCGTCCCGCCCGTGCTGAACCTGTTGCGCCATTGCTTCCCCCTGAAGACGGTGACTTCCGTGCATGCACGACCATCATCGCGTTTGATCGCGTTTGATCTCGTTACATCAAACTCGATCCCGCTTGCCCTGTCCAGAGGAAGTTCGCACCGCGGACAGGTCTGGACGAAACCCCCCGGGGAGGCGCTAGCGTGTGCGCGTGCGCTGGGACCTCTTGTTCGCCGATCTCGCGGCGCAGCTCGACGCTGCCGAGGCCGCTGACGGGGTGCAGACCATCGCCGAGCTCACCCGCGCGGAGCAGGGGACGATCCTGCTGACGGACCGGCTGCGTGCGGCCGTGGGCGCCCTGCTCGACCTTCACCTGGTCGACGGTCACCGCCTCGCAGCAGAGGTGCGGGACGTGGCCCCCGAATGGGTCCTCCTGGCCGAGCGGTCACGCCAGCACGTCGTGCCGCTGACGGCGATCGCGTCGATCCACGGCCTGACCCGTCACGCCGTGGCGCCGACGTCTCGCACTGAGGCGGGCAGGTCGCTCGGCGCTGCGCTGCGTGCACTCATGCGCGACCGCGTACCGGTCCGCGTCCGGACCCGGTCGGGGCAGGTGGACGGCCGGATCGCACGGGTCGGCAGGGACCACCTGGACGTCGAGGAGCTGAGCCACGAGCAGTCGGGCAGAGCGGCGCGCACGGGTCGGCTCGTGCCGTTCTCCGCGCTGGTGTGCGTGAGCGAGACCTAGGGGACGGCGCAGGGGGATGCAGGGGAGCAGGGGGAGAGGGGATCGGCGGCGACGCGGGTCGGAGGAGACGCGCCGCAGGACGACGAGCTTCGTCGAGGGACGACCTCGACGAGGTCGACCGTCTCAGCCCTCGAAGTCGCCGGCGTCGATGCGCGTGCGCGTCTGCTGGTACAGGCGCTGGATGTATCCCTCGAGCTCGGTGGCCTCGACTCGCCACTGTCCGCGCCCGCCGACCTGGATCGCCGGCAGGTCGCCGCTGCGGACCAGGGCGTACGCCTGTGCTGCGGAGATGTTGAGCTCCTCCGTCACGTCGGCGAGGGTGAGGAAACGCGGTGCCATGGCGACATTCTTCCACGAGGCACCAGATGGACGGAGTTGTCCACAGCCACCCCGAGGTCACCTCCCACCTCGACGCCCCAGCGGCCATGATGTGCACGAGCACGCCGTCAGGCTCCGCTCGAGGTGCGGGTCGTGGCACGCGCCGACCCGCACCGTCCGACCTTGCCCGACCCCGCCCACCCTGGGACCGACCCGACGAAACGGATCCTCATGACGAGCACGATCGACCGCCTGCCCACCCCGACGGTGGCTCGCGTGCGCAGGCCGACCTGGCGTGACCCGCGACTCGTGCTCGGGATCGTCCTCGTGGCCGGGTCCGTGGCGCTCGGGTCATGGGCCGTGTCCACCGCGGGACGGACGGTCGCGGTCTACGCCGCGGCAGGGCCGCTCACGCCCGGCGAGACGCTCGACGTGAGAGCTCTCCGGACCGTCGAGGTGCGCCTCGGGGCGCAGGAGGACGACTACTTCGTCGCGGGTGAGGCCGTGCCCGAGGATCTCGTGGCGCTGCGCGTCGTCGGGGACGGAGAGCTCGTCCCGCGCAGCGCCGTCGGTGACGCGGCCGAGCTCGCGGTCCGTCCCGTGGCGATCTCGGTCACCGGAGGGTTGTCGGACCGGGTCACGGACGGCGCCCTCGTGGACGTCTGGTTCGTCCCGGACCCGGACACCACCAGAGGGGCCGGTGGCACCGGCAAGGACCTCGCCCCGGTGCCGGAGCCGCCGCACGAGCTCGTGGGCCAGGTCGTCGTCGCGCAGGTCGCGGAGGCGTCGAGCACCCTCGTCACCGGCGGCGCGACGACGCTGCACGTGCTCGTCCCGACCGACTCGCTGCCCGAGGTCCTGGGGGCTCTCGCGGCCGAGGGCGAGATCGCCGTCGTGCCCGTCGCGGGAGGAGCGTCATGACCCTCGAACCGACCATGCCCCTGGCATCCGTCCTGTGCGCCGTGCGCGGGGACAGCGAGACGATCATCGTGACGGCCCTGACCCGGCCAGGTTCGGGGGTCTCGGTCGCGCGCCGCTGCGCAGACCTCACCGAGCTCCTGGCAGCGGCGGGAGCGGGCGCCGGGACCGCGGCGGTGATCTCGGCCGACCTGCCAGGCATCGACCGGGAGGCCGTGGCCCATCTGCACGAGCACGGGGTGCGGGTCGTGGCCCTCGCCGACAGGCAGAGCTGGCTCGCCGACCGGTTGCGGGCGATCGGGATCGACGTGGTCCTCGATGAGGACACACCCGCCTCGGTGCTCGTCGAGACGGTGCGCGACGAGGCGCGGGGGCGCAGGGGCGGCGCAGGACGTTCCGACGGGCCAGGGGCGCCCTCGTCCGGGCGGGGCCCCGGTCGGCCGGGCGACGAGCCCGCGTTGCCGGTCGAGTCTCGACGAGGGCGGGTGCTCGCCGTCTGGGGTCCCACGGGTGCCCCCGGGCGCACCACGGTCGCGGTGCACCTCGCCGCAGAGCTGGCGGGACTGGGACCTGAACGCAGGTCCCGGGGACGAGGACGTCGGAAGGAGGGACCGTCGTCGGGCACGGGATCCAGGCCCGACGACGTGCTCCTGGTCGACGCGGACACCTACGCCGGATCCGTGGCCCAGCACCTCGGGCTGCTCGACGAGTCGTCCGGGATCGCCGCCGCGGCCCGCAGTGCGGGGAACGGCACGCTCGATCTGGCGGGTCTTGCCCGCCTCGCCCCCGAGGTCGTCCCGCACCTGCGTGTGCTCACCGGGATCGCCCGCGCCGCGCGCTGGCCCGAGCTCCCGGGCTCGTCGCTCGACGTCGTCTGGGAGCACGGTCGGGCGCTCGCGGACTGGACCGTGATCGACTGCGGGTTCGGCATCGAGCAGGACGAGCTCCTCACCTACGACACCCGGGCTCCCCAGCGCAACGGCGCGACGCTCAGCGCGCTCGCCGCGGCGGATGCCGTGCTCGTCGTGGGCGGGTCGGACGCCGTCGGGATCCAGCGGCTCGTGCGGGGGCTCACCGAGCTCGCCGAGTCGGGTGCGGCGGCCGGTGCGCTGAAGATCGTCGTCGCGAACAGGGTCCGCGCCTCGGCCGCCGGGCCACGCCCCGAGGCGGCCGTCCGGGACGCCCTCGGACGGTACGGGGGAGTCGCCGACCTGCATGCGCTGCCCGACGACCGGTCCACGCTCGACGCAGTGCTGCTCGCGGGGCGGACGCTCGCCGAGTCCGCCCCCGAGGCGCCGGTACGGCGTGCGATCGCGGCGCTGGCACAACGGGTACGGACCGAGCTCGGAGCAGTGCCGGTGGCTCCCGCGCCGGGCGGACCACGCGAACGCGTCCCGGAACCGGCACACTGATCCCATGCGCATCTACGTTCCCGCCACCGTCGACGAGCTCGACGCCGTCACCGTGACCGGCGACGAGGCCGTGTGGTCCCTCGCTCCGCGAGCCGCTCACGCCGTCACGTCCGCCCTCTCCCGCGAGCTGCCCGACGAGGACGAGGAGGGCCTGGAGTTCGCCGCGGCCCTCGAGGCCGCCGACGACTCCCTCGCCCTCATCGCCGGCCGCGTCGGCGCCCCGCGTCAGCGCCTCGTCGTGACCGTCGACGTGCCCGACGAGATGGTGTCGCTGACCGAGCCCCGCGGCGGCGAGACCGCCGAGGACGTCGCGCCCAGCGCGGTCGAGGTCACCGCCACCATCCCCGAGGTGCGGATCGTGTGCGTCCACGTCGACGAGCCCGAGGCCGCGACCGATATCGCCGACGTCTTCGCGGCGGCCGACGAGGACCGTGACGAGGACCTCGACGCGGCCCTCGACCGCGTGAGCGAGCGCGACCTGCTCTGGTACGACTGGTCGGAGCTCAAGAGCGTGCCGCGCGCGAAGTAGTCGTGCCCAGAACGAGGTTGTGGTCGCTATCCCACGGATAACGACCACAACCTCGTTCTCGCCGGTACAGCAAGGTGCACCGGCACCCGTCAGCAGCTCACGACGGACCCGTCAGGACAGCCGGCCCAGGATCTCGTCGTGCAGCAGCCCGTTGGTCGCCACGGCGTTGCCGCCCCAGGGTCCGGGCGCGCCGTCGAGCGACGTGAAGGTCCCGCCCGCCTCGGTCACGATGGGGACCAGGGCGGCCATGTCGTAGAGCTCGAGCTCGGGCTCGGCCGCCGCGTCCACGGCACCCTCCGCGACGAGCATGTAGGACCAGAAGTCGCCGTAGGCGCGCGTGCGCCAGGTCTCGCGCGTCAGGTCGAGGAACGCGTCGAGCCTGCCGCGCTCCTCCCAGCCGGACAGCGACGAGTACGACAGCGACGCGTCCTCGAGCCTGCTGACCTTGGACACGCTCAGGCGGCTCGCGGCCGCGAGCGAACGCCCCGTCCATGCGCCCGTGCCCTTGGCGGCCCACCAACGGCGGCCCAGCGCGGGGGCGGACACGAGCCCGACGACGACCTCGTCGCCGTCGGCCAGCGCGATGAGCGTGGCCCACACGGGGACGCCGCGCACGAAGTTCTTGGTCCCGTCGATGGGGTCGACGATCCAGCGCCGCGCACCGTGCCCGGACTCGCCGAACTCCTCGCCGACGATCGCGTCGCGACCCCGAGCCCGCGAGAGGTGGCTGCGGATGATCTCCTCAGCCGTGCGGTCCGCGTCGCTGACCGGGGTGTTGTCCGGCTTGGACTCCACGGTCAGGTCGAGGGCCTTGAAGCGGGACATGGTGTGGGAGTCGACCTGGTCGGCGATCACGTGAGCCAGGCGCAGGTCGTCGTCGTAGGTCGGCATGGCTCACACCGTACCGGTGCGCGCGGCCAGCAGGCGGCGGAACGACTCGACACGCGCCGTGCGCGCCGCCTTCTCGTCCTCGGGCGAGGCCTCGAGCCAGTCGTCGAGCGCGCAGTCGGGCGCGCCGTCGAGGTGCGTGCAGCCGCGGGGGCAGTCCTCGGCGACCACGTCGAGGTCGTCGAAGGCCTTGAGGAGGTTCTCGACGTCGACGTGCGCGAGCCCGAACGAGCGCACGCCGGGCGTGTCGATGACCCAGCCGGCGGGGTTGCCGTCGGCGTCGGGCAGGCGCAGCGCGACCGCCGACGTCGAGGTGTGCCGACCGCGTCCCGTCACGTCGTTGACGACGCCCGTGGCGCGGTAGGCGTCCGGGACGAGCGCGTTGACGAGCGTCGACTTGCCGACCCCCGAGTGGCCCACGAGCACCGACGTGCGGCCCTCGAGCTCGGCCCGCACGGCCTCGAGCGGTTCGATGCGCCACGCGTCCTCGGCCGTGTCCGAGCTGTTGTGCCCGGGCTCGTCGCCGTGCCCGTCCTGCCCGTCCTGCCCGTCCTGCCCTGCCCCGTCGGAGGCGTCGGCAGTCGCGTCGTCGTGCACCCGGCGCGTCACGACGACCTTGACCCCGATGGGCTCGTAGAGCTCGCGCAGGGGAGTCGCGTCCGCGAGATCCGCCTTGGTGAGGCACAGCAGGACGTCCATACCGGCGTCGTACGCGGCCACGACGCAGCGGTCGATCATGCGCGTGCGGGGCTCGGGCTGGGCCAGGGCCGTGACGATCACGAGCTGGTCCGCGTTCGCCACGATGATGCGCTCGTACGGGTCGGTGTCGTCGGCCGTGCGGCGCAGGGTCGAGGTGCGCTCCTGGATGCGGACGATCCGCGCGAGCGTGCCGTCCTCGCCCGTGGTGTCCCCGACGATGTCCACGCGGTCCCCGCACACCACGCGGTTGCGGGTCAGCTCGCGGGCCTTCATCGCGAGGATGGTGCGTTCCTCGGGGGTGTTCTCGTCGAGCAGGAGCGTGTAGCGCCCGCGGTCGACGCCCGTGACGAGCCCGGTCTCGGCGTCCTCGTGCTGAGGGCGCTGCTTGGTCCGCGGGCGCGAGTTCTTGTTGCTCGCCCGGTCGTGGAAGTCGGACTCGTCGCGGACGTGCCGCGCCATCAGCTCGCCGATCCCTCGGCCGTCAGCATGCGGTCCCACATGGCCGTGAAACCGGGCAGGGTCTTGGCGGTCGTCTCGACGTCCTCCACGAGCACGCCCGGCACGCGCAGCCCGATCAGTGCCCCCGAGGTCGCCATGCGGTGGTCGTGGTACGTCCGGAACGTGGCGCCGTGCAGCGGGCGCGGGGTGATGACGAGGCCGTCGTGCGTCTGCTCGGCCTGCCCGCCGAGGCGCGTGATCTCGGTCGCGAGCGCTGCCAGACGGTCGGTCTCGTGCCCGCGCAGGTGCGCGATGCCGCGCAGCCGGCTGGGGGAGTCGGCCAGCGCGGCGAGCGCCGCGATGGTCGGGGCGAGCTCGCCGGCCTCGTGCAGGTCGATGTCGATCCCGCGGATCTCGCCGGTCCCGGTCACGGACATGACGCCGCCCGCCAGCTCGGCCCGGCCGCCCATCGCGGTGAGGAGCTCGGCCATCATGGCGCCCGGCTGGGTAGTGACCGAGGGCCAGCCCGGCACGCGCACCGTGCCGCCGACCACGAGGGCCGCGGCGAGGAACGGCCCCGCGTTCGAGAGGTCGGGCTCGACGTAGACGTCGCGCGCGGCGATGGGCCCGGGCGACACGGTCCAGGTCAGGGGGCGCGAGTCGTCGACCTGCACGCCGACCTCGCGCAGGACCTCCACGGTCATGTCGATGTGGGGCACGCTCGGGAGCGTGGGGCCGACGTGGCGCAGCGTGATGCCCTGGTCGAACCGGGCCGCGGCCAGGAGGAGCCCCGAGACGAACTGGCTCGACCCCGACGCGTCGACGTCGACGGTCCCGCCGCGCACCGCGCCGTGGCCCGTGATGGTGAAGGGCAGCCTGTCCTGGCCCTCGACGGGCACGCCCAGGACGCGCAGCGCGTCGAGGACGGGGCCCATGGGGCGCACGCGGGCGCCCTCGTCGCCGTCGAACCGCACGGTGCCGTCGGCCAGGGCCGCGACCGCAGGCACGAAGCGCATGACCGTGCCCGCGAGCCCGCAGTCGATCTGGGCCGGGCCGCGCAGTGCACCGGGCGTGACGTGCAGCTCGCTGGGGAGGTCGCCCTCGGTGATGCCCACGCCCAGGTCGCGCAGCGCGCCGGCCATGAGGTCGGTGTCGCGGCTGCGCAGCGCGCCGCGCAGCACGCCCGGCCCGTCGGCCAGGGCCGCGAGGACCAGGAGGCGGTTGGTGAGCGACTTGGAGCCGGGGACCGCGACGGTCGCGTCGAGCGGGGCGCCGGCGGTCGCGCCGGTCCGGCTGGGCGCGGGCCAGGCGGCCGGGTCGAGGGCGGTCTCGTCGGAGCGGGCGGCAGGAAGGTCGCTGGTCACATGCCCCAGGTTATTGCACGGGGTGCGAGGAGCGGGCTTCCGTCCCGTGCGCGGCAGGGTCCCGACGGCGCGGCGCACCGCCAGCGCGCCGTCACCTGCTGCGCGCTCTCACCAGCCCGACGGCGCCGCTCGCCGTGGTGCAGCGGTCCAGGTCCCGCGCGGGTCGCCCAGGGGTCCGGCTGCGAGCGACCGCACAGGCGTCCTCAGGAGGAGACGGCGCCCTTGACGGTGTCGACGGCGGACCGGGTCGCCGAGCTCGCGGCGCGACGTGCCTTCCGCGAGGCCTGCGCGGCGCCGTCCGTCACGGTGTGCGCGGCCTTCTCGGCCGTGGAGCTGATCGTGTGCTTGGCGGTGTCGACCTGGTGCTTGGCGTTCTTGGCCAGCGCGAGGTCCTTGCGCGCGCGGTCCACGCGCCAGCGGACGCCGGGCCGGCCCTCGTAGTCGGCGCCGGCGATGAGCGCTGCGCCGATCGCGCCGACGTTCGCGACGAACTTCCGGGTGCGCACGTCGCGGGGCACGTCGCTCGGGGTGAAGGGCTGGTTGACGACCGCGAGCGGCACGCTGAGTGCCGCGAGCGTGAGCGCGGCCGTGCGGGGGGCCTTGCCGAACGCGAGGAAGAGCCCGGCGACAGCCGTCGTGGCGCCGTGCACACGGACCAGGGCCGCGACCTGCTTCTCGCTGAGCGGGTCCTCGACACCGAGCTGCTGCCCGACCAGGCTCACGCCGCGGCGGGCGGCGCGCACGTGCTCGGCGGGCTTGAGGGCGGCCTGCACGCCGTCGTAGATGAACCAGGAGGCCAGCATGGGCCTCGCGACGTGACGCAGCAGCATCGGTGGATCTCCTTCGTCGAGCGGGGGCCGCGGGCAGCGGCCGGGTCCGGGACGCCGGGACGTCGTCGGTGCGTCCAGCCTGTCCCATCGCTGCTCAGCATGCCACCGGGCGTGCCACCTCACGGCGACGCGCGCCGGGGGAGCGGGGTGATCGAGGGCCAGGCGCCGGTCAGCGCCCCGGGCGAGCGCCGCCGTCGGGCACGAAGCTCCAGAGCCGCGCACGGCGAGGGCGGAGCCGGGACGAGCCCGGCTCCGCCCTCGGTGCGTCAGGTCAGATCGCGCCGCCCGCTGCCTCGGGGGCGTCGGCCGACTCGCCGGCATCCCCGATGGTCTCGCGCGCGACGTAGTTCTCGAGGTCGAACAGGTTCTCACCCGCGCGTCGGGCGACCGTCAGGAGCGTGGTGGCCGAGGCCACCTCCTCGACCTGCTCCTTGAGGAACCACAGGAGGAACTGCTCGCCGAGCGCGTCACCCTCCTCGCGGGCCGCGCGGAAGATGGCCTCGATCTGGTCGGTGACCTGCTTCTCCTGGTCGAGCGCGAGCTGGAGCGGTTCGATGACCGAGTCGAAGTCGTTGCGGACCGCGCCCGTGCCGGGGATCGTGATGTCGAGGTCTCGGTCCAGGTGGTACTGGACGATCATCATGGCGTGGTTGCGCTCCTCGACCGACTGGCGGTAGAAGTGCGCCGCGAGCTGGGGCAGGTCGTGGGAGTCGAACCACACGGCGATGGCGATGTACTGCTGGTGGGCGTCGAGCTCGTGGCCGACCTGCTCGCGCAGGAGCGTGCGGAACCTGGAGTCGGAAGTCGTGGTCGTCATGCGCCTCACGCTAGCGAGGATCGGCACGGAGCACACCCGATGGTTGCCTGTCCTCACCGAGCGCAGCCTTGCCTGTGCCCGGCGGGGTGTGCGGGGCAGCGGGGCCGTCCGACCGGAGGAGCCCGAGCCGAGAGGCCTGGCGGAGGTGTGTGACGGGCGGCCCGTCGAGGGGCTGCGGGAATGTCGGCAGAGGCCCGACGGTTGTGCTGAGCGTGACATGTGTACTGGAAGCGGAAGCCGACAAGAGCGCCACCGCTGCACCGAGCCTGGAGGTCGTGCCGTTCGGCGCGATCGCCCCTTCAGCGCTCTCGGCGGACGCCCGACCATCTGGGGGACTAGGCTCGTTGTCGATGACGGATCAGATCAGCAGCAGCGCAGGCGACCTCGCGGGAGCCGACGACGCCGAGGACACCAACCGGGCTCCGGCCACGGAGAGTGACGCGGCGCGTTCGGCGCGCTTCGAGCAGGACGCCCTGGTGTACCTCGACCAGCTCTACTCGGCGGCGCTGCGCCTGACGCGCAACCCGACCGATGCCGAGGACCTGGTCCAGGAGACCTTCACCAAGGCGTTCGCGGCGTTCCACCAGTACCGTCCCGACACGAATCTCAAGGCCTGGCTCTACCGGATCCTCACGAACACGTTCATCAACAACTACCGCAAGAAGCAGCGCGAGCCGCTGCAGTCCGCGGCAGAGGACGTCGAGGACTGGCAGATCCACCGTGCGGCGTCCCACACGTCGCAGGGGTTGCGCTCGGCCGAGGCCGAGGCGCTCGACAGGCTCCCGGACTCCGACGTGAAGAAGGCGCTCCAGGAGCTGCCGGAGGACCGTCGCATGGCCGTGTACTACGCGGACGTCGAGGGATTCCCGTACAAGGAGATCGCCGAGATCATGGGCACGCCGATCGGGACCGTGATGTCGCGGCTCCACCGTGGTCGGCACCAGCTGCGTGATCTGCTGAGCGACTACGCAAAGGACCGAGGACTGGTGGGGGCCAAGACCCCCGGAGGTGAGTCGTGAGCAAGCAGAACGTGAGCACGGAGGCGGAGGAACCCGTCATCGTGCCGATCCCTCACTCGACCGAGGGCGAGACGGAGTGCGAGCACGCGCTCAAGCACCTGTACGAGTACCTCGACTCGGAGATGACCTCCGACGACGAGGTCCGCATGCGCGCGCACGTCGCGCATTGTTCGCCGTGCCTGGCCGAGCTGAGCGCGGAGGAGCTGGTCAAGCAGCTCGTGCGCCGCTCGTGCCACGAGCAGGCGCCCGCGGAGCTACGGCTGCGCATCCAGGCGCAGTTCACGGTCCTGCGGACCACCACGGTGATCGAGACCTACTGACGCCGGCGCGCCTGCGGGCGTGACGCCGTCGGGCGGCGAGAACCGAGAACGACGAAAGGGCCTGTCCTCACCGGAGTGAGGACAGGCCCTTTCGTCGCACTCGCCCTCAGGCGCGTGATCGCGGCCCTGGCGGGCTCGTGATCAGGCGTTGGGGCGCTTGCCGTGGTTCGCTGCGCTGCCCTTACGGCTGCGACGCTTGCGTCCGCGCTTGCTCATGATTGCTCCTCACGCCGGATTCTGTCTGCTCAATGTTCCCACATCCGGGGCTTGTCCTGGTCCAAGACGCGATATATCGTGTGGAGAAAGACGCGATACATCGCGTCGTCGACCACCGAGCGGGACACCGCAGGAGCGCGAGGAGAGACATGGCGACCGAGAGCTGGACCGTGACGGGTCCCCAGACCATCGACGTCGGGCACGTGAGCCGCCTCGACGCGAACCTGCTCAACGGGCGCATCGACGTCGTGGTGCACGACGAGCCCGGCGTCCGCGTCGAGATCCACTCGATCGAGGGCCGGCCGCTCGAGGTGCGTCTCGAGGGCGACCGCCTCCGGGTCGGGTACTCGCCCACGGGTGGCTGGCAGGGCTTCCTCGACTCGTTCCGCAACTACCGCGGCAAGGACCGTGCAGACGTCTACGTGGGCGTCCCTGCCCACGTCGCGGTCAAGCTCGCGACCGTGCGCGGCGACGGCCTGGTCGCCGGGACGCACGCCAAGGTCTCGGTCGCGACCGTGGGCGGGTCCGTGATGACGACCCAGACCACGGGCGCGGTGCGGGTCGACACCGTCTCGGGCGAGGTCACGGTGCGCGACCACGTCGGCACGCTCGTCATGGACTCGGTCTCGGGTGACCTCACGGCGTCGGGCGCGCTCAGCGACGTCAAGCTCAACACCGTGTCCGGGAACGTCACGCTCGACTCGAGCAGCACGCCCGACTCCATGAACGTCAACGCCGTCTCGGCCGACGTCCTGGTCCGCGTCCCCGAGCCCGACGCGCTCGACTACGCGCTGCGCTGCGTGAGCGGCCGGCTCGTGGTCGACGGCGTCGAGCACCGGGGCACGCCCGGGGGCGCCTACCGCCAGGGAGGTCCGGCCGCGGCCCCCGGCAAGAGGCTCCAGGTCAACTCGGTCTCGGGGAACGTGACGGTCCTGCGCGGCGATCCCGAGCAGCCCGTGACGTGGGGGGCGCCGACCGGGCACGGGGTCCCCGACGACGCCCCGACCGACGCGTACCCGGGCTACGGAGCGCCGTGGGGCACCGCAGGCGTGCAGGCGCCGTGGACGGCAGGCGGGCCCGCGGACGGACCGGCGGACCGCTGATGGCCTCCGTCTTCGCCCACGGCGAGCTGCGTCTCTACCTCCTCGCGCTGCTCGAGTCGGGCCCCAAGCACGGGTACGAGCTCATGACCGAGCTCTCCGACCGCTTCGGCGGCACCTACCGGCCGAGCGCGGGCACCATCTACCCGCGCCTCGCACGGCTCGAGGAGGAGGGGCTCGTGCGTCGCAGCGACGAGGCCCGCAAGTCCACCTACGAGCTCACGCCCGCGGGCCGGGCCGAGGTCATGGCCCGCCAGGCCGACGTCGCGGCGCTCGAGGACGGGATCGCGCAGACCGTCCGGACACGGGCGCAGGCGCTGCGCACCGACATCGAGGGCTCGATGCAGGGCCTGCGCGCCGAGCTCGCGGCCGCGGCCCAGGAAGCCCGGGTGCGACCGCGCCCCGCGGCTTCCCCGGACCCCCGCCGCGGCGAGTCCTACGCGCGACGCGTCGAGGCAGAGGCGCTCGTCCAGCGGTTCCGCGACGACGTGCGCGCCGACCTGCGGCAGGCCGACGCGAGCAGCGCCGTGACGGACCTGACCCTCGAGACGCTGCGCACCGTGCTCGACTCGGCACGCCGGGCCGTCCGGGGGACGCTCCGATGACGGGCCACGACACGCCGCCGCCGCCCCCTGACCCGCGTCCGGGCGACCAGGGAGCCGAGGACCAGCACCACCAGAACGACCAGCAGCACGACGACCGGCACGACACGCAGACGCAGAAGGAGAACGACATGGGCACCGAGTCCTGGGTCATCGCAGCACCGCAGCAGATCGAGGTCGGCGAGGTGGCCTCGCTCGTCGTGGGCCTCACGAACGGCGCTGTCGAGGTCGTGAGCGACCCGACGCGCGAGTCCGGCGCGAGCGTCGACGTCACCGAGGTGGGCCCGCGGCCCTTGCACGTCACGTCGCACGCGGGCGAGCTCCGCATCGCCTACGACTTCGCCGGGGTCGAGGGCGTCGTGGACCGCGTCCGAGGTCTCAAGGACAAGGACACCGCGACCTTGCGCGTCGTGCTCCCGGCGCACCTGCCCGTGAAGGTCACCACGGCACGCGCCGCGGTCTCCGTGACGGGCACCCGCGCGGACGTCTCGGTCACCACGGCGGACGGTGCCGTGTCGGTCGACGACACCGTCGGCGTGCTCGCGGTGAAGTCCGCGGCCGGACGGGTCGCCGTGACCGCGCACGAGGGGGACGTCCGGGTCGGCACGGCCTCGGGCCGCGTCGAGGTCGGCGGACGGCTCGGCCGGGTCACGGCCAGCACGGTCACGGGGGACGTGGTCGTCGAGGCCCGCGAGACCACGCCGCTCGTGACGGCCAAGACCGTCTCGGGAGACGTGACGCTCCGCCTCGGACAGGGTGCGGGGGTCAACCTCAAGGCGCGTGCCGTCACGGGCAAGGTCGTGCTCGACGGCGCCCCGCTGCCCAGCACGCAGTCGCGCACCACGGCGGTCGACCACTCCGACGGCACGAGCGGCGCCTACGTCTCGGCCAGCTCGATCTCGGGGAACCTCACGGTCTCGCGGGTCTGAGGCTCCCGCGCCCGCAAGGGGCGCGACGAACAGCGGCTCGTGCCCCGGGTAGGGGCACGAGCCGCTGTGGTCTGTCGTCGTCCTGATCGGCCGCCGCACGACGGCCGCCCTCGGCCAACGCGGGGCGACGTGCTCGCCCGGCCTACGCGACGTCGTCGGGCAGGCCCAACCAGGCGTGCCAGCCCGTGTGCAGGACGAGCCAGGCCATGAGCCCGTAGCCCGCCTGCCCCGGGTACCCGCCCACGCCCGTCGCGAGGTCCGCGAGCCACTGCTCGTGCGTCACGAGCGGCGTGAACGTGTCGACGTACGGGACCCGTCGCCGGTTCGCCACGTCGGCGAACGCCCCCGACAGCTCGGCGAGGCGGTCGCTGTCCTCGGGCCGTCCCGGCGGTGGGCCCACCACGAACACGGGGAGCCTGCGCTGCTCGGCCACGTCCAGGACGTTCGCGAGGTTGAGGCGCGACCTGGCCACCGACAGGCCGGCGTCCAGGTCGTGCCGCCCGAGCGCGATGACGAGACGGTTGTCCGACTCCGGGTCCGGGTGGAACCGCTTGGCCGACTCGAGGTCCCAGCGCTGGCTCATCGCCGTGGTCGTCTCGCCCGGGATCGCGAGCGGGAAGACCATCGCCGTCCCGGGGAATCGGGTGCGGGCGACGACGCGCCCGACCCAGCCGAGGCCCTTGGCGTCGCCGACGCCCGCGATCAGCTCGTCGCCGACCACGCAGATCCGTACTTCAGGTTCTCCCACGGTGATGTGCTCCTCGTTCGCTCGCACACCATTGTCTGTCACGACCGGGGTCCCGTGCGGGAGGTCGGGCCCGACGGACGGCAACTGGTGCCGGAGGCGACCATGAAGGTGACCGGCGGCGGCGTCCCGCAGGGCCCGACCGGCTCAGAGCAGCGTGGCGCCCCACGTCGCCTCGTGCGACGCGCCCGGAGCGAGGCGCACCAGGCGCTCGCCCGTGCGGAACGCGTCCGCGATGCAGCTCATGGGCTCGGCCGCGACACCCGTGCGCCGGTACGACGTGGCCGACACGTGGTCTCCGGTGCAGACCTGCCAGGTGTCCATCGAGGTGTCCATCCAGACCGCGGCCGTGCGGCCGTCGGGGGCACTGAGCTGCATCCAGGACAGGCCGTCCTCGTCGCGCAGGACGTCGACGTAGGCGTCGTCGAGGTCGATCCCTGCGAGCAGGCGCGGCTCGCGCAGGTCGAAGTCGCCGGTCGCGGGCTCGGTGCCCGTGGGCAGGAGGCGCTCGTCGGTGGTGACCCGGGTGCTCGCGTCGAGGCGCAGCGTGCACTCGTCGACCGACGCGTCACCGGGCGAGAGCCACGGGTGGAACCCGACGCCGTAGGGGGCGTCGGTGCCGCCCACGTTCGTCGTGCGGGTCGTGACGCGCAGGCCGGCGTCCGACAGTGCGTAGGTCACGCGGGCAAGGAGGTCGAACGGGTAGCCGGGGGTCGGGACGAGGTGCAGCTCGAGGGTCACGGCCGACGCGGACTGCTCGACGACGTCCCAGCGCTCCCAGCACACCAGGCCGTGGATCGCGGTGCGGCGAGGGACCTCGGTGAGGGGGAGCTGGAGCTCGACGCCGTCGAACGTGTACTGCCCGTCGCGCAGCCGGTTGGGCCAGGGGAGCAGCACCGCTCCGTGGGACGCGGGAGCGAGCTCGGTCTCGGCGAAGGGGGTGAAGACGTCGCGCCCCCCGACCGAGTACTCGCGGATCGTTGCGCCGACCTCCGTGACGGTGACGCGGTGGTCCCCGTGCTCGATGCGGATCTGGGCGCCGGACGGTGGTTTGATGTTCACGATCACATACGTTACTGGGTGCGGAACACCGCGCGAGCAGCGACAGTAGAACCCGGTCGTGCCGCCCACCGCGGGCAGCAGGCCGAGCGACGCACCGTCCCCGGCCCCCGGGCGACGGGAGCACCACCGCAGGACGAGGAGGAACACATGGAACGAGGAGTGCTCGGACGCACAGGAAGGCTGGTCTCGGTCGTCGGGCTCGGCACCTGGCAGCTCGGGGCCGACTGGGGAGAGGTCAGCGAGGACGACGCCCGCGCCGTCCTCGACGCCTCGGCCGAGTCGGGCGTGACGTTCTTCGACACCGCCGACGTCTACGGAGACGGCCGCAGCGAGGAGATCATCGGCTCCTACCTCGCCGACAACCCCGGCGCAGGGATCACGGTCGCGACCAAGATGGGCCGGCGGGCACCGCAGGTACCCGAGAGCTACACGCTCGCGAACTTCCGCGAGTGGACCGACCGGTCGCGCCGCAACCTGCGGACCGACCGGCTCGACCTCGTCCAGCTCCACTGCCCGCCCTCGTCGGTCGTCGACGACGACCAGGTCTACGACGCGCTCGACACGCTCGTGGCCGAGGGGGCGATCGCGGCCTACGGCGTGAGCGTCGAGACGGTCGACGAGGCGCTCGCGGCCATCGCCCGACCCGGGACCGCGACGGTGCAGATCATCCTCAACCCGTTCCGGCTCAAGCCGCTCGACGAGGTGCTCCCCGCAGCCTCCGAGGCAGGCGTCGGCATCATCGCCCGCGTCCCGCTCGCCTCGGGTCTGCTGACCGGGAAGTACACGCGCGAGACGACGTTCGCGGATAACGACCACCGGAGCTTCAACCGGGACGGCTCGGCGTTCGACGTCGGCGAGACGTTCTCCGGGGTCGACTTCGAGACCGGGATCACGGCCGCGGGGGAGTTCACCGCGCTCGTGCACGACGTGCTCGGCCCCGACGTCAGCCCCGCCCAGGCCGCGATCGCCTGGATCTGGCAGCAGCCCGGGGTCTCGACCGTGATCCCCGGCGCGCGCAACGTCGAGCAGGCGCGGGCCAACGCGGAAGCCGGGTCGGCCGAGGTGCTCGGCCCGCTCTTCACGTCCGGTATCCGCGAGATCTACGACCGGTACCTGCGCGAGTCGATCCACGCACGCTGGTAAGGCTGGCGCCCACCACGACGAAGGCCGCCTCCCCGGACGGGGAGGCGGCCTTCGTCGTGCAGCGCTCAGCGAGAGCGTCCGGTCAGCGGGCGAAGGCCTGCTCGAGGAGGACGACCTGCTGGGCCTGGTGCTTCTTGGCGGTACCCGCAGCGGTCGAGGCCGAGGCAGGACGCGAGACGACGCGCACGCGCGGCATGTCCTCGGGCAGGTTCACGTGGATGAACGACCACGCACCCTGGTTCTCCGGCTCGTCCTGGACCCACACGACGTCGGCTCCCGCGTACTTGGCGAGCTCCGTGCGGATGCCGTCCACGTCGAGCGGGTAGAGCTGCTCGAGGCGCACGATCGCGGTCTTGTCGTCGCCACGCTTGGTCCGCTCGGCGAGCAGGTCGTAGTAGACACGACCCGTGCAGAGCAGGACCCGGTCCACCTTCGCCGGGTCCACCGAGGCGTCCCCGATCACGGGCTCGAACGTGCCCGTCGTGAAGTCCTCGACCGCCGAGGCAGCGGCCTTGAGGCGCAGCAGCTGCTTGGGCGTGAAGACCACGAGCGGGCGGCGCGGGCGGGCGTACGCCTGCTGACGCAGCAGGTGGAAGTACGACGCGGGCGTCGACGGCTGGGCGACCGTGAGGTTGTTCTCGGCGCACAGCTGGAGGAAGCGCTCGATACGGGCCGACGAGTGGTCGGGTCCCTGTCCCTCGTAGCCGTGCGGCAGGAGCATGACGACCGAGGAGTTCTGGCCCCACTTCTGCTCGGCCGAGGAGATGAACTCGTCGATGACGGTCTGGGCGCCGTTGACGAAGTCGCCGAACTGCGCCTCCCACAGGACCAGGGCGTCGGGACGCTCGACCGAGTACCCGTACTCGAAGCCCAGGGCCGCGTACTCGCTCAGCGAGGAGTCGTAGACCCAGAACTTCGCCTGGTCCGCCGACAGGTACAGCAGCGGGGTCCACTCGGCGCCGGTCTCGCGGTCGTGCAGCACCGCGTGACGCTGCACGAACGTGCCGCGTCGCGAGTCCTGCCCGGCCAGGCGCACCGGGGTGCCCTCGACCAGGAGCGAGCCGAACGCGAGCAGCTCGCCGTATCCCCAGTCGATGCCGCCGTTCGCGGACATCTGGTGACGCTTCTCGAGCAGCTGCGCGAGCTTGGGGTGGACCGTGAAGCCCTCGGGCGGTGCCACGTGCACCTGGCCGACGCGCTCGATGACCGACTGGTCGATCGCGGTCTTCCAACCGACCATCGTGCCGGCGTCCTCGCGCTGGGACTCGGGACGCTCGAGGCCCGCGACGGGCTCCGAGGACGGCGACGGGGTGAAGCCGCCCTCCTTGGTCTCGGTGAACACGCGCTCGAGCTGGGCCTGGTAGTCCTGCAGGACGTGCTCGGCCTCCTCGAGCGTGATGTCTCCGCGGGCGACGAGGTTCTCGGTGTAGAGCTTGCGGACCGAGCGCTTGGCCTCGATGAGGTTGTACATGAGCGGCTGGGTCATCGAGGGGTCGTCACCCTCGTTGTGACCACGGCGGCGGTAGCAGATCATGTCGATGATCACGTCGCGGTCGAACTGCTCGCGGAACGCGAAGGCGAGCTCGGCGACGCGCACGCATGCCTCGGGGTCGTCACCGTTCACGTGGAAGATCGGGACCTGGTAGCCCTTGGCGACGTCCGTCGAGTACAGCGTGGAGCGCGACGAGGACGGGCCCGTGGTGAAGCCGACCTGGTTGTTGATGATCACGTGGATGGTGCCGCCGGTGCGGTAGCCGCGCAGCTGGGCGAGGTTCAGGACCTCGGGGACCACGCCCTGGCCCGCGAAGGCCGCGTCGCCGTGGATGAGGATCGGCAGCACCGAGAAGCCGTCGCCGCCCAGGTCGATGCGGTCCTGCTTGGCTCGCACGATGCCCTCGAGCACGGGGTCCACGGCCTCGAGGTGCGAGGGGTTCGCCGCGAGGTAGACGCGCGTCTGCGCACCCGACTCGGCGGAGAACGTTCCCTCGGTGCCGAGGTGGTACTTGACGTCGCCCGAGCCCTGGACGCTCTTGGGGTCCTGGTTGCCCTCGAACTCCGCGAAGATCTGCGCGTAGCTCTTGCCGGCGATGTTCGCCAGGACGTTGAGGCGACCACGGTGGGCCATGCCGATGCAGACCTCGTCGAGGCCCCCGTCGGCCGCCTTGGACAGGACGGCGTCGAGCAGCGGGATGACGGACTCGCCGCCCTCGAGCGAGAAGCGCTTCTGCCCGACGAACTTGGTCTGGAGGAACGTCTCGAACGCCTCGGCCGAGTTCAGGCGGCGCAGGATGCGCAGCTGGTCCTCGCGCGGCGTGCGGGCGTAGCCCGACTCGAGGCGCTCCTGGAGCCAGCGACGCTGGGCGCGGTCGGCCAGGTGCATGTACTCGATGCCGATCGAGCGGCAGTACGAGTCGCGCAGCAGGCCGAGGATGTCGCGCAGCGTGGACTTCGTCTTGCCGCCGAAACCGCCGGTCGGGAAGGAGCGGTCCAGGTCCCACAGCGTGAGGTCGTGCGTCTGCACGTCCAGGTCGGGGTGCTTGCGCTGACGGTAGGCGAGCGGGTCCGTGTCGGCCATGAGGTGGCCGCGCGAGCGGAACGAGTGGATGAGCTCGGCGATCTTGGCGGGCTTGGCTGCCTCGATCTCGGCGTCCGTCGTGTTGTCGCGGGTCCAGCGGACCGGCTCGTAGGGGATCCGCAGGGCGGCGAAGACGCGGTCGTAGAAACCGTCCTCGCCGATCAGCTTGGTCCCGAGGATGCGCAGGAACTCACCGGACTGCGCGCCCTGGATGATGCGGTGGTCGTAGGTCGACGTGATCGTCAGGACCTTCGAGACGCCGAGGCGGGCGAGCTGCTCGACCGAGGCGCCCGCGAACTCCGCGGGGTAGTCCATGGCGCCGACGCCGATGATGGTGCCCTGACCCTGCATGAGGCGGGGGACCGAGTGCACGGTCCCGATCCCGCCCGGGTTGGTCAGCGAGATCGTGGTGCCCGCGAAGTCGTCGACCGTGAGCTTGTTGCCACGCGCCCGGCGCACGAGGTCCTCGTAGGCGGCCCAGAACTGCGCGAAGTCCATCTGCTCGGCGCTCTTGACGCTCGGCACGAGGAGCTGGCGGGTGCCGTCCGGCTTGGCGAGGTCGATCGCGAGACCGAAGTTGACGTGCGCGGGGTTCTTGACCGCCGGCTTGCCGTCGATCTGCGTGTAGCTCGCGTTCATCGCGGGCATCTCGGTGAGCGCCTCGACGAGCGCGAACCCGATGAGGTGCGTGAACGAGATCTTGCCGCCGCGCCCACGGGCGAGGTGGTTGTTGATGACGATGCGGTTGTCGACCATGAGCTTGGCCGGGACGGCGCGCACCGAGGTCGCCGTGGGCACCTCGAGGCTGGCCTCCATGTTGACCACGACGCGCGCGGCCGGGCCGCGGAGCTTCTGCACGTCGTCGCCGGTCTCCGGCGAGTCCGAGCGGGACGGCGCGGTCGCGACCGCTGCGTACGGCGCGGTCGCGGGCTGTGCCGTCGCGACCGGTCGGGTGGCCTTGATCGCGGCGATCGCCGCGTTGACGGTCGGGTCCGCGGGGACGACGGGCGACCTGCGTCGCTGCGCCGACTCGCCGGCGGCCGAGCCGTCGGTCGCGGGGGTGGGGAGCGCTGCGGCGACCGGCGGCTCTGCCGGGGCCTTCGCGGGGATCTGGACCGCGGGGGCAGGGCCGGCGGCGGCGGGGGTCGACGCACCGTTCACGGGGGCGGGGCTCCCGTTCGCCTCGGCAGACTTCTCCCCGGGACGGTAGTCCGCGAAGAAGTCCCACCACGCGGGGTCGACCGCGTTCTTGTCCTGGAGGTATTGCTCGTACAGCTCGTCGACAAGCCATTCGTTGGCGCCGAACACAGAACTAGCTGCGCTGATCGACTCTGACTCAGCCTTCGGGGACACGCGAGGATCGCCCACTTTCACCACTGATCGTCACTGGATATCGGGTACCTAGTCCGGAACCGGACCCGTCAAGCGTAGGCCCTCGGTAGCGGTGCGGGGCGCCCCGGGACGCCAGTCGGCGCAAGGTGTGCGGTCGTTCTTCACCGGATGTCTACCTGAGGCAAACGGGGGGCAACGACGACCTGTTCACCGGCCAAAGACGAGGTCGGTTTGGCCATCCCCGGGTATGCGCGGCCGCAAGTGTGACGAAGGTCTCACGCGCTGGCGTCGGGTCGTCCGTCTTCCCCGGTGTCGCGCCTGGGGTCCCAGGGCTCGCCCAGGGCGGTGCCCAGGATCTCCGGCAGGTCGTCCGGCAGGCCCGTGGTGTGCGGGTGGGGCTGGGCGGGGAACGTCAGGCGCATGGTCGCCCCCTGCAGCGAGTCGGCGACCTCGATCCGCCCGCCGTGCAGGTCGACGGCCCAGCGGACGATGGCGAGGCCGATCCCGGTGCCGCCCGTCGAGGAGTGCCCGTGCGAGGGTGCGTTGCCGCGCGCGAAGCGCTCGAAGATCCGCTCACGGTCCTTCTTCGCGATGCCCGGCCCCTGGTCGATGACCTCGATGACGACCTCGTCGTCCACGGGGTAGGCCTCGAGCCGGATCTCGCCGTTCTGCGGGGAGTGCCGGATCGCGTTCTGGAGGAGGTTGGTGATGATCTGGCGCAGGCGCTCCGGGTCGGCCGGGAGCGTCAGGTCCTCGGGCGTCACGTCGATCACGTACTGGAGGTGCTTGCCGGCCTCGACCATGGAGACCGCGTCGGCGTTCTCCTCGAGGAAGTCGCCGAGAGGGACGTCCTGGATGTTGAGCGCCGCGGCGCCGGCCTCGATCCGCGACAGGTCGAGCAGGTACGTCACGAGCCGGGTCAGGCGCTCGGTCTGCGCGAGGGCCATCTCCATGGTCGCGGGGTTCGCCTCGCTCACACCGTCGACCACGTTCTCGAGCTGGGCCTGCAGCGCCGCGATGGGGGTCCGCAGCTCGTGCGACACGTTGGCGATGAGCTCGCGCCGCATCTGGTCGGACGAGGCGAGGTCCTCGGCCATGATGTTGAACGCGACCGCGAGCTGACCCACCTCGTCACGGCTCGTGGCCCGCACGCGGCGCGTGTAGTCGCCGTCGGCCATCGAGCGCGCGGCGGCCGTCATCTCCCGCAGGGGCGAGGTCATGCCGCGCGCCAGGATCTGGGTGAGCAGGAGCGAGAGCACGATCGCGAGGGGGAAGGTCCGCGTGGGCCCGAGCTTGTTCTGCTGGCCGAGCCACGTGATGAGGACGGCGAGCGTGACGGTCGCGAAGACCAGCACGCCGAGCTTGATCTTGAGCGACCGGAAGGAGTCTAGGGGCCGGACGTCCGGGAGGTGGGGGCGCAGCGTCCGGGGTCCGGAGGTCACGCGACCGGGGGCTCGAACGCGTAGCCGACGCCGTGGACGGTGCGGATCAGGTCCGGGCCGAGCTTGCGGCGCAGCGCCTTGATGTGGGAGTCGACCGTGCGGGTCCCGCTCGCGTCGGCCCAGTCCCAGACCTCGGCGAGGAGGCGCTCGCGGGTCAGGACCGTCTTGGGGGAGCTGGCGAGCATGACGAGCAGCTCGAACTCGGTGGGGGTCAGGTGGACCTCCTCGCCGGCGCGGTGCACGCGTCGCTGGGCGCGGTCGATCACGACGTCGCCCACGACCATGGGCGGGTCCGTGGGGGTCGACGTCGCAGCCTGGGCCGCGCGGTCCACGCGCCGCAGGAGCGCCTTGACCCGCGCGACCAGCTCGCGCATCGAGAAGGGCTTGGTCATGTAGTCGTCGGCCCCCACGCCGAGCCCGATCAGCATGTCGGTCTCGTCGTCGCGCGCCGTGAGCATGAGGATCGGCACGGGCTGCTCGGCCTGGATGCGGCGCGTGACCTCGAGCCCGTCGATGCCGGGGAGCATGACGTCGAGCACGATCACGTCGGGGCGCAGCCGGGTCGCGGCCTCGACCCCCGAGAGCCCGTCGCGTGCCACCTCGACGCGCCATCCCTCGGCGCTCAGCCGCTGGGCGATCGCGGTGGCGATCGCCGGCTCGTCCTCGACGACGAGGATGTTCGCGGCCTGCTGCGCGGGCGTACCCGCAGGTCCGGCCCCGCTCGTCGCGCCGCTGCCGGTGGGGAATGCGCTGGCTGTCATGGCACCAGCGTGGCACAAACCGGCCTGCGATGGTCGGAGGTCGGGGCGAAACCGGGGGATGTCGGGCGCCCGTCCGCCTCGCGACGGCCGGCGCCGGGTGGAGTTTCCGGATGGACGGCGGCCCGACGGCGGATAACATCGTTGCCACGATGAAGAGCAAACCCCGATATCCGTGGAGCACCCCGTGGTAGGCGACTGGTTGATGGTCGCGCTGGGGGTGCTCCTGACCGCAGGGACCGCCGTCTTCGTGGCGAGCGAGTTCGCCCTCGTCACCCTGGACCCCGCCGTGCTGTCCAGGACGGGCGACCGTGACGGGGAGGGAGACGGCGAGGGGGCCACGGCCGCCGAGCAGCGCAGCGGCCGTCGTGACCGCAGCGTCCGGGCAGGCCTCAAGCACCTGTCGACCGAGCTGTCCTCGGCACAGGTGGGCATCACCATCACCACGATCCTGCTCGGCTACACGGCCCAGCCCGCGCTGGCGAACCTGATCGGCGACGCGCTGGGGAGCACGGCGCTCGGCGCCGGTGCGGCCACGGTCCTCGCCGTGGTTCTCGCGCTGGTCGTCGTCAACCTGTTCTCGATGCTGTTCGGCGAGCTCATCCCCAAGAACTTCGCGCTCTCGCTCCCGTACCAGACCGCTCGGCAGGTCGTGCCGATCCAGCGCCAGTTCACCAAGCTCTTCCGGCCCGTGATCTCGGTGCTCAACGGGTCGGCCAACGCGATCCTGCGGCGCATGGGCGTCGAGCCGCGCGAGGAGCTCTCGGGCGCACGCTCGGCCTCCGAGCTCGCGGCGCTCGTCAAGCGTTCCGCCCAGGAGGGCACCCTGAACACCTCGGTCGCCACGCTCCTGACCAACTCGATCGAGCTCGACGAGCTCAGCGCGGTGGACGTCATGACGGACCGCATGCGCATGGTGGTGCTGCGTCGCGAGGACACGGCCGAGGACGTCGTGGCCCTGGCCCGGACCTCGGGGCACTCGCGCTTCCCGGTGATCGGCGAGGACAGGGACGACGTCGTCGGGCTGGTGCACCTGCGTCGCGCGATCGGTGTGCCGCACGAGCGGCGCTCCGAGGTCCCCGCGGCCGCGCTCATGGTCGACGCCCCGCGCGTCCCGGAGACCGTCGCGCTGGGGCCGCTGCTGGTCGAGCTGCGCGGCTTCGGCCTGCAGATGGCCGTGGTCGTCGACGAGTACGGCGGCACCTCGGGCGTCGTGACGCTCGAGGACGTCGTCGAGGAGCTCGTCGGCGACGTCGCGGACGAGCACGACCCGCGGCGGGCCGGGGTGGCCCGCAGCGCGGACGGCTCGTGGATCGTGCCGGGCGTCCTGCGGCCCGACGAGCTCGTCGAGTCGACGGGCCTCGAGGTCCCCGAGGACGGTGCGTACGAGACGCTCGGCGGGCTCGTCATGGCAGACCTCGGCCGGGTGCCCGTCGCGGGCGACGAGGTCCGTGCGGGTGACGTGGTGCTGCGGGTCGAGGCCATGGAGGGGCGACGCGTCGAGCGTCTGCGGGTCCGGCTCGAGTCGCCCGACGGCGACCGTCCGGACATCGTCCCCGACCAGGGCATCGAGGGCGAGAGGCCGGGCACGACGCGCTGGCCCGCCCCCGAGCGCCCGCCGGGTGCGCGCCCGCGCTCGGGCGACCAGGGCTCCGAGCCTGCCGGAGGTGCACGATGAGCACGACCCCCGCACTGATCCTCGGCATCGTCCTCCTGGCGGCCAACGCGTTCTTCGTCGGCGCGGAGTTCGCCATCCTCTCGGCCCGTCGCAGCTCGATCGAGCCGCTCGCGGCGCAGGGCAACCGGCGCGCGCAGACGGTCCTGTGGGCCATGGAGCACGTCTCGCTCATGCTCGCGTGCGCCCAGCTGGGCGTCACGGTCTGCTCGGTGGGCCTGGGCGTGGTCGCGGAGCCCGCGGTCGCGCACCTGCTCGAGGTGCCGTTGCACGCGCTCGGCGTGAGCCAGGCGTTCGTCCACCCGATCGCGTTCGTGGTGGCGCTCGCGATCGTCGTCTACCTGCACGTGGTGCTGGGCGAGATGGTCCCCAAGAACCTCGCGGTCGCGGGACCGGAGAAGGCCGTCATGTGGTTCGGCCCGCCGCTCGTGGTCCTGGGGCGCATCCTCAAGCCGATCATCGTCGCGCTCAACTGGCTCGCGAACCACGTGGTCCGCTGGGCGGGCGTCGAGCCCAAGGACGAGGTCGCGTCGGTGTTCACGGCCGAGGAGGTCCAGTCGATCGTCGAGCACTCGCAGGCCGAGGGCCTGCTGCGCGACGAGCAGGGGCTGCTCTCGGGGGCCATCGAGTTCTCGGAGCGCACGGCCGCCGAGGTCATGGTCCCGGTCGACCGGCTCGTGACCGTGGTCGAGGGGTGCGCGCCCGACGAGATCGAGCGCCTGGTCGCGAAGACCGGCTTCAGCCGTTTCCCGGTGGCCGACGCGCGGGGCGAGCTGGTCGGGTACCTGCACCTCAAGGACGTGCTCTACGCGAGCGGCCAGGACCGGTTCCGGCCGGTCCCGTCCTGGCGCGTGCGCGCGCTCGCGACGGCCGAGCCGGGGGACGAGATCGAGGACGCGCTGCGCGCCATGCAGCAGTCGGGGGCTCACCTGGCCCGCGTGGACGCGGTCCCGGGTACCACGGGCGCGGTGCCCGACGACGGAGCGCCCGCGGGTGCGCAGGGCGCCGTGGGAGTGGTCTTCCTCGAGGACATCCTCGAGGAGCTCGTGGGCGAGGTGCGGGACGCGATGCAGCGCCGCGTGCACTGAGGCGACGTTGCGCGGGGCCCTGAACTGGGGACTTGGTTTCCTCGTCACCCCCCGTTATTGTTTCGTTGCTTCGTTCGCACGGTTCCTCCTGCAACGGGAGGGTCGTCCGGTCTGCGAGGCTGGGCGCGGTCCACGCGCTCGTCGGTCCTGGTCGTCCAGGGGCTGCCTGCGGGCGGCCGGGCGGTCGCTCGGAGTGGAGGCTTGGTGGAGTCGTCGTCCTCGACCTCCGACTCACGCCGCGCCCGACGCGAGGCGGAGACCGGGCACAAGGGCCGTCGTCGGGCAGAGATCCCCTCCCACCAGCGCTGGGCACCCCGCATGGCCGTCCTCGGGACCCTGGCGGTCGCGACCATCGCCATGCCGCTCTCGGCGGGCGCGCAGGACGGTCCCGTCTCTCCCTACGCCCCGGACGGCAAGCCCGTCGGGCCCACGGCCCTGGACCTGGTGAGCGCGCCCGTCGCGGCCGGGCCCACGTCCGAGTACGTGGCGTCGGCGCCCAAGATCGAGGGCCGGGCCCAGGCCGCGAGCCGTTCGGTCGAGCGCGCACCGCTCCCGAACTGCGACCCGAGCATCGAGGTCACGAGCAGCAACGGCAAGCTCACGGGGCACGAGCTGTGCGACCTGTGGCAGGCGGGCGAGTCGCTGCGTCCGGACGCCGCGGTCGCGCTGTCCGCGATGAACGAGTCGTTCCGCGCGACGTTCGGCCGGGACATCTGCCTCGTGTCGAGCTACCGGACCCTGGCCTCCCAGGTCTCTCTCAAGGGCACGCGGGGCGGCTTCGCGGCCAAGCCGGGCACGTCGTTCCACGGCTGGGGCCTCGCGATCGACCTGTGCTCGACCGAGACGGGCAACCGGGAGGTCTACTCCTGGATCAACAAGAACGGCGAGCTGTACGGCTGGGCCAACCCGTCGTGGGCCAAGCGCGGCGGCGGCGGGGCGTACGAGCCGTGGCACTTCGAGTTCACCGAGGGCGTCATCGCGCTCGGCGGCCTCACCTGAGCGGTCCCGTCCGAGCGGTCTTGCCCGGCTGTGCCTGCGCCGACCGTGCCCGCGTCGACCCGCGCCGACCGCGCCGACCACGCCGGCCCGCGCGAAGGAGCCGTCAGATGCGGTTGACCCACGACTCGGCCAGCGCCTCGGCCTCGATGTCGAGCTCGCGCAGGATCCTGCGCATCACTGCCTCGTTGAGGCGTCCCGCGTCGCGCTCGTCGACGAGCACCTGGCGTTGAGCCCTGTTCATGTCGGCGCGCAGCGCGCGGAGCCGGCGCAGGTCGTCCGACCGGTCCCCGAGGCGGGCCATCGGATAGGCCCGGCCGCCCGTGGGGCGCGCCCGGGACGGGGCCTGCTCGACCGGTTCCTCGGCCTCGGACTCGGGTGAGAGCAGTCGGGCCGCGGCCTGGGCGCGCCCCACGATCGCGGCCGACATGGCCGCGCGCGTCGCCTCGGCCTTCTCCTCGCCGATCAGGGGCGCCCACTCCTTCGTGGCGCGCGAGATGGTCTCGGCCTGCGCCTCGGCCATGAGACGGCGGACGCGTGCCTCCTCGGCCGCGTCGCTCGCGGCCTCGTCCTCCCCGCCGACCCCGAGACGTCGGATGACCCAGGGCAGCGTCGCGCCCTGCAGCAGGAGCGTGCCGATCGCGACCGTGAAGGCCGCGAGCTGGATCGTGGCGCGGCCGGGGAACTCGGCGCCGCCGAGCGTCGCGGGGATGGCGGCCGCCGCCGCGAGCGTGACGACGCCGCGCATCCCGGCCGACGAGACCACGAGCGACTCGCGCCATCCGAGCTCGTCGGCCCGGGTGCGTTTGGACCCGGGCAGGTGCACGCGGTCGAGCCAGGACGTGGCGAACACGTACACGGGACGGATCGCCATGGTGACCGCGAGGGCTGCGAGGGACACCCAGACGGCCGTGCGGAGCCCTTCGTCGGACGTCACGACGGTCTGGACCACGAACTTGAGCTGGAGCCCGATGAGCGCGAACGTGATGGCCTCGAGCAGCAGGTCGAGGCTGTCCCACAGGGGTTCCTCGACGAGCCGTGTCTCGTAGCCGGCCGTCGGCGCGGTGTGCCCCAGGTAGAGGCCCGCAGCCACGACCGCGAGCACGCCCGACCCGCTGAGCTCCTCGGCGATCCAGTAGGCCGCGAAGGGGAGGATGATCCCCGCGACGCTCGTCAGGAGCGGGTCGGCGAGCCGTAGCCGGGCAGCGTGCATGCCGATGCCCATGACGAGCCCGATCCCGACGCCGACCACGACCGCGAGCGCGAAGACCCCGATCCCTTCGGTCCAGACCCAGGCGCCCGTGGCGACCCCGGCGAGCGCGACCTTGTAGAGCGTGAGCGAGGTCGCGTCGTTGATGAGGCTCTCTCCGCCCAGGAGCGTCATGACGCGGCGGGGCAGGCCGAGGCGGCGCCCGACCGCGGCTGCCGAGACCGCGTCGGGCGGGGCGACCACGGCGCCCAGGACGAGCGCTGCGGCGAACGGGAGGTCGGGGAGAAGGATCGTCGCGACCCAGGCCACGGCGAGCGCCGTGACGACCACGAGCCCGACGCCCAGGCGCACGATCGCGTTGAGCGACGTGCGGAAGTCCTGGTAGGAGCTCCCGGTGGCCGCCGAGAAGAGCAGCGGCGGCAGGATGACGCCGAGCAGCACCTCGGGGGCCAGCTCGACGTGCGGGACCGCCGGAATCAGCGAGACGCCGAGCCCGACCACGACGAGCAGGAGGGGAGCGGGCAGGTCCCAGTGCCGCGCCACGGCCGTGACGGCCAGGGCACCGGTGATGACCAGGAGTACGACGGCCTCGTCCATGCCCTGCATTCTCCGCCCGGGTCGGCAGTGAGGCGCGGGGGACGGCCCGACGGCGTGTTCCCCACCGGGCGCGCGCCGCACCCTGGGTGTCAACCACCTCTTGACAGAACTATCGTGTCAAGCCAGGGTTGACACATGACGAGACAGTGGCGGGCAGAAGGAGCGACCGGTGCTCCGGCGTCGGGCATCGACGAGGGGCGCGAGCCGTGAGCGGCGCACCCGCCTGGGGCAGCCTCGAACCACGCGACCCGCGGTCGCTCGACGACCTGCTGGCCGAGGCCGTGGCAGCCGCCGACCCGGGGATCGGCGACCGCATCGCGACCCAGCCCGCCGCGCACCTCGAGCTCGTGACACTCACGGCGCGCGCGCACCTCGCGACCGAGGAGCTGCTCGGGACGGCCGTGTCGTCGGCCCGTTCCGCAGGGCACAGCTGGGAGGCCGTGGGGACGGCCCTCGGCATCACACGGCAGGCGGCCCAGCAGCGGTTCGGGCGACCCGCCGGGCCTGGCGACGGGGCTCCCGGCCTCGTGGGCGACCTGATCGCCGGGGCCGTCCCGGGCGACACCCGGACGCTGGCTCCTGTCACGGCCCTGACCGAGATGGCCGCGCTCGAGGTCTACGGGCGGCACGGGTGGCGCTCGACCGGGTTCGGCGCGGCGTTCCACACGATCGAGCGGACCACCCAGCAGTGGGAGCACAAGCGCGTCTACGTCCTGGGGGCGAGCAGGTTCGGGCTCGAGGCCGAGGGGTGGGAGCGGATCGGGACCTGGTTCCCGTGGGTCTACTACGCGCGTGGCTTGGGGACCGCGCCCGTCGGCGACCGCGGACCGGTCGCGGACGACGCGCCCTGAGCGGGCGCGTGCCGCGCGCGGCCCGGTCGACGCCGCCCGGCTACTCCCCGGGCAGGCGCGCGTTGTGCCCGAAGTCCTGGCGGAAGCGCGGCCCGGACACCGCGAGCTCGGCCGCGAACGAGGCTGCCCACCCCGAGTACGGGGTGTGCGAGAGGTAGTCGTTGGAGAACCGGCGGTCGTCGGTGATCTCGGTGAGGCAGAACGACGGGATCTGCAGGTCGACGACCGGCCCCGAGCGTTCGCACTCCGCGACGACCAGGGGGTGGTTGGCGCCCCCGAACACGTCGATGACCCAGCCGTCCGCGCCCAACCACGCGGAGTAGCGCGTCTTGACGATGCGACCGCCACCGCGCCGGATCATCTCGGTCCCCACGTGCACGTCGATCTCGCGCTCGGCCTCGTACCGCGTGCCGCCGTTCGTGGGGCCCTTGACCGTGAGCGCGCAGAAGTCGAACGTGTGCGCGTCCAGGACGTGCAGCGGGGACGTGCTCGCGGCGAGAGTCGCGTCGGTCGCGCTCGCCTGGACCCGCAGGCGGATCGCGTAGCCGTCCTGCGCCAGGAAGTAGCTCTGCACGATCAGGGCGGGCGCGTCGAGCAGGTCGACCGGGACGTCCTTCACGAGGAAGCGACGCTCGAACTCGAAGTCTCCGTTACCACCGTCGGTCAAGATGTCCCCTCGCATAACGACTAGTTGTGCACCGAGGGCACATTGCCACTTAGCACTCGAACCCACAAACGAGGCACAATCCGTGAAAGAATGGGTGGGCAGGGTACTCGATACCGCCCAAGCGCTGGTGTGTGTCCGGTCGGACGTGCGAGGCGCACGCCTAGTATACCTCCTGGACGCGCTTGAGTTGAAGTTCATGGTGCAAGTCAATGTCTCCCCAATGCGTAAACCATCCCTTGCTGATTCCTAAGACCATTGGAACATCCGTACGAGCCTTCAATCCGTACAAGTGCAGGATTCGCCATTTAGTCTCAAGAGAGACGGAAGGTGAAGGCAGAAAATTCAAGGCAAGAAACGCCTCTTCCGCAGTCCTGCGCGTGGATAATCGGAGCTGGTCGATTCGGCCCAAGATCCAATGTTCTAAGGCCAGCCTCAGGTCCGCGTACTCGTTCGTCGAACCGATGTATCGCAAAACTTCGGCGACAATGAGCGGGTGGTACCAATCGGGTAAGATTGGGTTGCCCGATTTCGTCGATCCAACTCCAAGAAATCGACGCAACTCTGCAGGACGCACTTGATAGTGTGCATCAAGTTCCCCCAGTAGGGTCAGAAGGTACAGGCTCTCGACAGACGCGTCGCGCGAAAGGGGGGAGCGGTTCAACTGGGTAGTGGCTTCCCTGAAAATCAAGTCGTCCAACTGGTGTCGGACATCCAGCGTGGAGAGCAACTCCTCAACGGACTTTCGACAAAGCGAAGCGATCCGGACGAGTTTTACTGCGGGGGCAACCCGCGGAGAGCCGCCATAAACATAGAAGGAAAACTCCATTGCTGCGAGAACAAGTTTCGCGACAGCGCGCCGGTTCTGAAGTGCGCTCGAAGTCGACGGTTCGAGATTCAAGGTGCGCGCAAACTCGATCACTGACTCCAGTCTGCGCTCAACTTCGGCGAGGGTAAAGTTCACGACCTCAAGCGGCCCCAGCCCGGTTTCCCGCAAGGAGGTCTTGTATGCAGTTATTAGCCGGTGGGTTGACGACTTAAATTCTACGACCAAAGACGTCGGATCTGGACGGTCTTTGAGGAATAGGTTCTTGCGTATCAACCGACTTAGCGCGTTCTTGGCAATCGATAGGTCGGATATGAATGGAGTTGAAGTAATCGACTCCTTTGACCGGTTCAAGTGAAATCTGTAGCCCCGCAACTCCTGCTCGATGACGGGGACGATGATGTCACGCATTCCCGGGTCGGTCATGAAGACAAAGTAGTCGTCCACGTAGCGCAGAATTTCGTAGTCACGCAGATGAACCAAGCCTAGTTCGGCGAGGCGCTCTTCAACTCCGCAATCTACCCGCTGTAGTATTAGTTCCGCGAAGATGCGTGAGACCTCGGGACCGATCAGAATCCCATGCGTTTCGTCGTCGTTTAGTCTATGCATCACCCTGTCAAAATGCGCCGCGAAGGTGTCCTTATGCTTCGACCGTGACGACTTGACGGTCCGCTTCCCATATATGGCCCACTCGATCGAGTGTGTATAAACCGAATCGAAGCACTTTTGAATGTCAAGCTGCAACAAGTATCCGAATCGCTTCTCGCTTTCGCGGTACTCCGCGGATTCGTGAAACTTGTGGATGTTGTCGTAACGGCTGTAGACAAAGTAGGAGCGCAGGCGGTCGTACTCGACGCCGCTTGCCTCCACCCCGCCGCGATTTCTATCTAGGCTTTCGCCGAAGAGGCTGTCCTTGACAATTGTGAACCTAGCGACCTTTGTTGGCCGCCGCACGGAGAAGGCGCTCTTTCCTGAATGTAGCAGGACCAGACAGTCGTACTGAGAGTAGAATTCTGCAACTGCAATTTGTGATCCGGGGTGTGGGATTGAGAGTTGGCGAGTCTCGCGTTCTCGGTGGCCGATATTGAAATGAAGAGGTACGGAAGCAGCGTGAAGCATCTTTTCGCCGATGACATAGCAGTGCTTGCCATCGATGGTCTCTTTGCCGTACTGCTGGTTCCGTCCGAACAGCATCCTGAGTACGACGAGAGTTGCATCGTCCTGCCCTTCGATGTAAAGCGACCCCTTATGAAATTGCGCGCCGCGACTCGCTAGGAATGAGTATAGGCCAGAATTGCTAAACGACGCGGGGACTTCGTATGGGAGGACTTCAGAAAGCAGAACCCTGGAACTTATGTTCCGCACCTTGACCCGCCGCCGTCTATGCATCTTTCCAGACCTTTGCAATGACTCCCAGTCGCCTGGACGAGAAGACCCGATAACGTTTTAGAGCGAATCCTGTTGAAAAGGTGAACTCTGCAATTCGCCCCCTGGTTGCACCAGGTATGCTGACTTGTGCGAGCAAACTCGATAGGTGGCGGTCGAGGCGTGCGATTCGACCGTCGGTGTTTGTTATTATTGGATTTGAGAAGTAGATCCCGACGAGGGCGTGTTGCTTGTTGTTTTCTAGCCGAGTGTTTGACGTAAGGAATGCGATTCGATCCACCAGTGCTGATTGAGCCCTGGGTGCGGAACTCTGTGCCCGATAGCTAGCAATCGCCAGATCGAGTTTGCGCTTGTAGCGCTCAAGTCGCTGCTGTGTCATGTCAACTGTGACCGTGTGCCCCGTTATGGTGTACTCGTATCCAAGAAATCGGATGCGCGTAGGCGGTGTGCCGCGTTCGTCGCGTAGTCTGTGATGCACTGTTTTTGTCGGATTGAGCGCAAGCCCAAGATTGCGAACCGCTTTGCGAACGGCCTGCTTCCGTTGATCGACGGTCGGATAGTGTGCGCCTTCGGAAAAGATGAGGACGAAATCATCTACATATCGCAGGTGTGCAACGAGGCCCGGCAGCTTTCGCACCTGCACATCGAATTGTGCGAGATAGGCCTCCGCGAGCAATGAGCTAGCACCTATCCCCCGAGGAAGACCTGAATCGGAGCCAGTCAATGTTTGATACTCATTCAAGAGTGAGCGGACGAAACTTACCGTAGTTCGAGAGACTCTGGCGTTGTCCCTCAGGAGCTCGAGTAGTCGATCGTGAGGGATGCTCTCATAGAAGGACTTTATGTCGGATCGCATGAGGTACTTGTCTGTCGAGTCTCCAAGTGTCTTCTGCAGCTGTTCGGCAAGTTGATTTCGGCTCACGGTCCGAACTTCAAGCGCAACTCTGAGATTCTGCTCGAGTTGGCGCGCAAGGTAGTAGGTCTCCGGATTTGACATACCGATTCGGTAGGTGGACTTGCCTTTGGACACTGGTCCCAATTGTAGTCCCCACGTCAGTGTTGACGAGTCAATTCGTGAATTCAGTGATGCCGCGACTTGCTCTAGGTTCTCAAGAAGTGCGTTCTTCTTCTCGGCAGATAGTTCTGTTTTGTTGTGAGCATAGTCATCCGACAGCTTCTGCGCCGCGGCGGAGTCGCGTGGATGTGCTCGTACTGCTATCTTGTATTCATTCTTCAGATCCCGCAGTTCGAGAATCAGCTTCTGCACATCGGCGAACTGGCCAGTCAGGTCTTCGCCTCGCCGAGTGCGCATGTCCCATATGTGCAGAAAATTGTTCGCAGAAAACTGTTGATCAGACACGTCGCCTCCACGAGTTAGTGCGTGGCCCTCAACGTATCCAAAATGGTAGAACGAGGATGAATCGGGCGTAGGGCTCAGGTTCTAGCCGACTCGAAGGTCTCGAAGGTGCTGGCTGCGGATGAAAAAGCTTGGTTGTGCACCTACGCGACCGGCAGGTGCGGGTACGCGGCCTCGCGGTGCTGGAACTCGAGCACCGCCGGGTTGAGGACCACCCCGTCGCGGATCTCGATCGCACGGCGGACCGTCTCGTTCTCGTCCCAGCCCGCGGGTCCGGCCATGACGGCCGGGAGGAACGGCAGCACGGCAGAGCTGATCTCCCAGGTCGCCGAGTTCCACAGGTAGGACGGGCTGTGGTCCACGGCGTAGTAGTTGATGCTCTCGCCGACCGTGACCAGGGGGTCGGCGAAGGTCGTGGAGCGGGCCCAGTCGAACGCCATGCCGTCGTCGCACGAGACGTCGACGATCAGGCTGCCGGGCCGGAAGGCGCCCAGGTCCTCGGTGCGCAGGTACAGCAGCGGCGCGTTGGGGTCCTGGAGCGTGCAGTTGACGACGATGTCGCTCTCCGCGAGGAACGGCGCGAGCGGGAGACGGCCCTCGTCGGTGATGACCTCGCTGAGGTACGGCTCGTCGTCGTGGTCGAACTGGACGATCTGCGCCGAGTGGATGGGCGCGGCGACCGCGGCGACCCGGCGGTTGGTCAGCACGCGGACGTCGTGGATGCCGTGCGCGTTGAGCGCCGTGACGGCCCCGCGCGCCGTGGCGCCGAACCCGATCACGACCGCGGTCAGGCGCCGGCCGTAGTCGCCCGTCGAGCCGCACAGCTCGAGCGCGTGCAGCACCGAGCAGTAGCCGGCCATCTCGTTGTTCTTGTGGAAGACGTGCAGGCCGAACCCGCCGTCCGCCGCCCAGTGGTGCATCGCCTCGAACGCGACGAGCGTGAGCCTCTTGTCGATCGCGAGCTGCGTCAGCTCGCGGTCCTGGACGCAGTGCGGCCAGCCCCACAGCGTCTGCCCGGGGCGCAGGTCGCGCAGGTCCTCGTGCTGCGGCTTGGGCAGCAGGACCACGTCGGCGGCCTCGATGACCTCGGTGCGTGTACCCAGCGCTCGCACCCAGGGAGCGATCTGCTCGTCGCTCACCCCGAAGCGCTCGCCGTAGCCGCGCTCGACGACGATCCGGGCCCGCAGCTCGGGCGCGATCCGTTCGAGGTGGTCCGGATGGAGGGGGAGCCTGCGCTCGTCGGGCTTCCGCGACGCTCCGAGGAGGCCCAGGATGGAGTCGTTCGATGCTGTTGTCACGCTTGTCCCGTCAACGAGACCACGGTGGCCCTGTAGTGCGGACGCTACACCGGTGCGGAGGGCGCGGGGACCACCCGGGTCCAGGTCTCGGCGGCTCCCGGGCACGACGAAGCCCCCGGACCCGAGGGTCCAGGGGCTTGGTCTGCGGTGCCCTCGATAGGACTCGAACCTACGACCTTCTGCTCCGGAGGCAGACGCTCTATCCACTGAGCTACGAGGGCAGCATGCGTTCGCTCTGACGAGCATCCGGCACGGTGCACGAGACTACCAGCCTCCGGCGGGTTCGTGCTCCCACCTGCCCGGATCCGCACGTTCTGCCCGCCCGTCGGGGCGGGGTGACCGGACTCACCACCCCAGGAGACCCCTCGGGACGGATGCCCGGGGCGACCGGTGCGTACCCTCCTTGAGTGGATCGCCAGGACTCGAGCTCGACCCCCGACAGCACCCTCCGGCCGTGGAGAGGGCGGTTCGTCGTCCTCGCCGGGATCGTCCTCGCCGCGTTCAACCTGCGGATCGCGGTCGCCGCGGTCTCCCCGATCCTCGACGTGGTCCGGGTCGACATCGACCTGAGCGACCAGCTCGCGGGGCTGCTCGGCACGGTCCCCGTGATCGCGTTCGCGGTCTTCGGCTCGCTCGTGCCTGCCCTCTCCCGCCGCTTCGGTCTGGAGCCCACGCTCGTCGCGGCGCTCCTGATCAGCGCGGTCGGCGAGATCCTGCGGTCCGTCTCGACCTCGGCCCCCGGCTTCCTGGTGTGGACCGCGGTGGCGCTCGCGGGCATGGGCATGGGTAACGTGCTGCTCCCGCCGCTCGTCAAGAGGTACTTCCCCGACCGCATCGGCGCGGTGACCGCGGCCTACACCGTGACGCTCTCGCTGAGCACCGCGATCCCGCCGCTCCTCGTGGTCGGCATGGCGTCGTCGCTGGGCTGGCGCCCGGCGCTGGGCGGGTGGGCGCTCGTGGGGCTGCTCGCGGCCGTGCCGTGGACCGTCGTGATCGTGCGCTCGGCGCGCGCCCGTGCCGAGCTCGCGTCGGTGCTCGAGCACTCGCCCGAGCACACCGTGGGCCTCGACGGACGTCACCGCCACGCGGGCCGCGCCTGGCGCAGCCCGCTCGCATGGGGCATCGCGGTCATGTTCGGGCTCAACTCGCTCAACACCTACGTGATGTTCGCGTGGTTGCCGCACGTCCTGATCGACTCGGGCATGTCCGAGCCGGTCGCGGCGAGCGCGCTCGCGCTCTACGCCTTCGTCGGCATGCCCATGTCGATCGTCACGCCGCTGCTCGCGGCCCGGATGCGCAACCCGTACCTGCTGGTCGTGCTCTTCGTCGCGATGCTCGCGGTCGGCTACGCCGGGCTCATGGGCGCCCAGGCCGGCCCCGCCACCTGGGTGTGGGTCGTCCTCGCGGGGCTCGGGGCCTCGACGTTCCCCCTGGGCCTCGCGCTCATCAACCTGCGGAGCCGTACCTCGGCAGGGGCCGTGGCGCTGTCGGGGTTCGTGCAGGGCGTCGGCTACCTCGTCGCGGGGGCAGGGCCGCTGACCGCGGGCATCCTCTACGGGCGCAGCGGCACCTGGACCAGCACCTTCGTCTTCCTGTTCGGCACGCTCGTCGTGATCCTCCTCGCCGCGGTCGCGGGCTGCCGGCCGTCCATGATCGAGGACTCGTGGGGACGCAGGGCCCGCCCGGGGGAGTGACGCCGGGGGAGGGCGACGACGCGAGGTGAGCGACGCCGTCGGGCCGGTGGGGCAGACCCGCCGGGCGACGCGCGGCGCGACGTCGGAGCACGCACCGGTGGCCGCCCGTCCGCCCGTCGCGGACGGCGACGCAAAGCCCTGGCGTCCCTCGCTAGAATCGTCGGGTGACCCCCAACGAGCTCTCCGAAGCGCTGAGCGCTGCCCTGGCCTCCGCCGTCGCCGACGGCACCCTCGCCCTGCCTGCCGACGCGGTCCCCGCGTCGGTCCACGTCGAGCGACCCCGCCAGCGCGAGCACGGCGACTGGGCCACGAACGTCGCCCTGCAGCTCGCGAAGAAGGCCGGCGTCGCCCCGCGCGTCCTGGCCGAGGACCTCGCGCAGCGCCTCGCCGCGCACCCGGGCATCAAGTCCGTGGACATCGCGGGACCGGGCTTCCTGAACATCACGCTCGACGCGGCGGCCGCGGGCGAGCTCGCCCGCACGATCCTCGCCCAGGGCGCGACCTACGGGAACAACGACTCCGAGGCCGGCACGCGCATCAACCTCGAGTTCGTCTCGGCGAACCCCACGGGCCCCATCCACATCGGCGGCGTGCGCTGGGCCGCGGTCGGCGACTCGCTGGCCCGCGTGCTCCAGGCCTCGGGCGCCGTCGTCGAGCGCGAGTACTACTTCAACGACCACGGCGCGCAGATCGACCGCTTCGCGCGCTCGCTGCTCGCGCGCGCCAAGGGTCAGGACGCCCCGGAGGACGGCTACGGCGGCCAGTACATCTCGGACATCGCAGAGGCCGTCATCGCCGACGCGATCGCCGCGGGCGACCCGGACCCGCGCACGCTGCCCGACGACGAGGCCCAGGAGGTCTTCCGGGCGCGCGGCGTCGAGCGCATGTTCGACGAGATCCGCGCCGCGCTGCACGACTTCGGCGTCGACTTCGACGTCTACTTCCACGAGGACTCGCTGCACGAGTCCGGCGCGGTCGAGCGCGCGGTCCAGCGCCTGCGCGAGGGCGGCCACGTGTTCGAGGCCGACGGCGCGACGTGGCTGCGCACGACCGACTTCGGTGACGACAAGGACCGCGTCATCATCAAGTCGGACGGCGAGGCCGCGTACATCGCGGGCGACATCGCGTACTACCTCGACAAGCGCGAGCGCGGGTTCGACGACGTCATCATCATGCTCGGCGCGGACCACCACGGGTACGTGAGCCGCATGATGGCCGTGTGCGCGGCGTTCGGCGACGAGCCGGGCAAGAACCTGCAGATCCTCATCGGACAGATGGTCAACCTGGTCAAGGACGGCCAGCCGGTCCGCATGTCCAAGCGCGCCGGGACGGTCGTGACGCTCGAGGACCTGGTCGACGCCGTGGGCGTGGACGCCGCGCGCTACTCGCTCGCACGCTCCTCGACCGACTCGAGCATCGACCTGGACCTCGACCTGCTGTCCAGGGCGACCAACGAGAACCCGGTCTTCTACGTGCAGTACGCGCACGCCCGCACCGCGAACGTCGCGCGCAACGCGGAGGCGCACGGTGTCTCGCGGTTCCGTGAGGACGGGAGCGAGGCGTTCGACCCGTCGCTCCTGACGCACGAGACCGAGTCGATCCTGCTCGGTGCGCTCACCGAGTTCCCCCGCGTCGTGGGCCAGGCCGCCGAGCTGCGTGAGCCGCACCGCGTCGCGCGCTACCTCGAGGCGCTCGCGGGCGACTACCACTCCTGGTACCACGAGTGCCGCGTGACGCCGCTGGGCGACGAGGAGGTCACGGACGTGCACCGCACGCGCCTGTGGCTCAACGACGCGACGCGTCAGGTCCTCGCCAACGGCCTCGGCCTGCTGGGCGTGTCCGCGCCGGAGCGCATGTGAGCGCGTCGGCAGGCCCGACGACGCCGCCCGCCTTCTCGCCGACCGGCACCTACGTGCCGGGCGAGCCGTGGTCGAGCGGCGTGCGCCGCGGGCCCGACGGCGCGCTCACGGTCGCGGGGGTCGACGTGCGTGAGCTCGCGGTCGCCCAGGGCACCCCGGCCTACGTGCTCGACGAGGCCGACCTGCGCGAGCGCGCCCGCTCGTACCGTCGCGCGTTCGAGGCCGCGTTCGCCGAGGTCGGCGCGGGCGTCGACGTGTACTACGCGGGCAAGGCATTCCTGTCGGTCGCCGTGGCCCGCTGGGTCCACGCCGAGGGCCTGCGGGTCGACACCGCGACGGGCGGCGAGCTCGCGGTCGCGCTGCGCGCGGGCGTGCCCGGAGAGCACATCGGCCTGCACGGCAACAACAAGTCCGACGCGGAGATCGCGCGAGCGCTCGACGCGGGCGTGGGCCGGATCATCGTCGACTCGCTCGTCGAGGTCGAGCGCGTGGCCGCAGCCTCGCGCGCACGCGGCGGGGCTCCGGCCCCGGTCATGATCCGCGTGACGACGGGCGTGCACGCGGGCGGTCACGAGTACATCTCGACCGCGCACGAGGACCAGAAGTTCGGGCTCTCGCTCGCGACCGGTGGCCACGTCGCGACGGGGGCGGGCGCGCAGACCGAGGACAGCCCGGCCATGACCGCGCTCCTCGCGGTGCTCGCGCACCCCGAGCTCGAGCTCCTGGGCATCCACTCGCACATCGGTTCGCAGATCCTCGACCCCTCGGGCTTCGAGGTCGCGGCGCGCAAGGTCCTCGAGCTGCGGGCCGCGCTCGCGCAGCGCACGGGCTTCCTCGTCCCCGAGGTGGACCTGGGCGGCGGGTACGGCATCGCCTACCTGCCGGGAGAGGTCGCGCTCGACCCCGACCGCATCGCGAAGGACGTCGCGGCCTCGGTCGCGGCCTCGTCGGCGGACCTCGGCACGCCCCTGCCGCGTTTCTCGATCGAGCCGGGCCGGGCGATCGTCGGGCCCGCGGGCCTGACGCTCTACACGGTCGGCACGGTCAAGCCCGTGCGGGTCGGCGGACCGGACGGCGAGGCTGGGAGCACGATCGTGCGGACCTACGTCTCGATCGACGGCGGCATGAGCGACAACATCCGTCCCGCCCTGTACGGCGCGGACTACCACGCTGAGCTCGCGAACCGGCTCTCGGACGCCGCGCCCGTGCTCGCGCGCGTGGTCGGCAAGCACTGCGAGAGCGGTGACATCGTGGTCCACGACGTGCTCCTGCCGGGAGACGTCCGGGCGGGCGACCTGCTGGCCGTCGCGGCGACGGGGGCCTACGGACGCTCGATGGCCTCGAACTACAACCACGTGCCCCGGCCCCCGGTCGTGGCCGTGGCCGACGGCGGGACCAGGGTCCTGGTCCGTCGTGAGACCGAGGACGACCTGCTCGCGCTCGACCAGGGCTAGCGGCCGGGCGCGCGGCTCTCGCCGGGCCCGCGTCCGGCACCCGTATCCTGAGACGGGCGCCCAGGATCCGGGCAGCAGAGCGAGGATCGACACGCTCAGGATCGACCGGTCGGGGAGCGACGCACGGCGTCGTGACCCGTCGGGACCGAGCGGCCACCTCCGACGCGACCGCGTCCGGCAGGGGCCGAGAACGACGGCACCGCTGACCGTGCGGGCCGGGGTGATGGAGGAGGAGCTTCGTGGGAGCCAGCCAGCAGGAGCAAGGTCCGCTGCGCGTCGCGCTGCTCGGGTGCGGCGTCGTGGGGTCCGAGGTGGCCAGGCTGCTGACGCAGCAGAGCGCGGACCTGGCCTCGCGCGTCGGGGCGCCGCTCGAGCTCGTGGGGATCGCGGTGCGCGACGCGTCCGCACCGCGCCCGCTCGCCGCGTCGGTCGACCGCTCGCTCCTCACGGAGGACGCCGAGGGGCTCGTCGCGCGCGCCGACATCGTCATCGAGGTCATGGGCGGGATCGAGCCGGCCCGCTCGCTGCTGCTGCGCGCGATCGAGTCGGGCGCCGCGGTGGTGACCGCGAACAAGGCGCTCCTGGCCGAGGACGGCCCCACGCTCTACAAGGCCGCGGACACCGCGGGCGTCGACATCTACTTCGAGGCCGCGGTCGCGGGCGCGATCCCGATCGTCCGTCCGGTGCGCGAGTCGCTCGCGGGCGACAGCGTGCGCCGCATCCTGGGCATCGTCAACGGCACCACGAACTACGTCCTGGACCAGATGGCCAGCACGGGCATGTCGTTCGACGACGCGGTCAAGCAGGCCCAGGACCTCGGCTACGCGGAGGCCGACCCCACGGCCGACGTCGAGGGCTTCGACGCCGCGGCCAAGGCCGCGATCCTCGCGAGCCTCGCGTTCCACACGCGGGTCTCGCTCGAGGACGTCGCCCGCGAGGGCATCACGCGCATCACGGCCGACGACGTCGCGTGGGCCGCGCAGACCGGCCACGTCATCAAGCTGCTCGCGATCGCGGAGTCCGTCACGGGCGACGACGGCGCGCACGGCGTCTCGGTGCGCGTGCACCCCGCGCTCGTGCCGCTCACGCACCCGCTCGCCGGGGTCCGGGGAGCCTTCAACGCGGTCTTCGTCGAGGCCGACGCCGCGGGCGAGCTCATGTTCTACGGCCGTGGCGCGGGCGGCGCCCCCACGGCCTCGGCCGTGCTGGGCGACGTCGTGTCGGCGGCCCGCCACCGGGTCCTGGGCGGCAAGGGCCCCGAGGAGTCCACCTACGCTGCCCTGCCGATCCTGCCGGCCAGCACCGCGGTCACGCGCTACCAGGTCCGCCTCGCGGTCGACGACCGTCCCGGCGTCCTGGCACAGGTGGCTCAGGTCCTGGCCTCGAAGGGCGTCTCGATCGAGGCCGTCCGCCAGCCGTCGGAGCCCTCGGTGCCCGGGGCCGATGGTGCGGAGGACGACGGGTCGACCGGCGTCGCACACCTGGTCATCACGACCCACGCCGCTGCGGAGGCCGCGCTCGCCGCGACGGTCGACGCGATCGCGGTGCTCGAACCCGTCCAAGAGATCACGTCCGTCCTGAGAGTCGAGGGAGCCTGATGGCCCACCAGTGGCGAGGCATCATCGCCGAGTACGCCGACCGCCTGCCCGCCCACGTCCAGGAGCGCATCGTGACGCTCGGCGAGGGTGGCACGCCCCTCGTCGAGGCGCCCGCGCTCTCGGCCCGGACCGGGGCCCAGGTCTTCCTCAAGGTCGAGGGCATGAACCCGACCGCCTCGTTCAAGGACCGCGGCATGACCGCCGCGATCTCCTCGGCCGCGGGCCGCGGGGCGAAGGCCGTGGTGTGCGCGTCGACGGGCAACACGTCGGCGTCGGCCGCCGCGTACGCGACCAAGGCCGGCATGGTCTGCGCCGTCCTGGTCCCGGACGGCAAGATCGCGATGGGCAAGCTGAGCCAGGCGATCGCGCACGGCGCCAAGCTGCTCCAGGTCGACGGCAACTTCGACGACTGCCTGGTCGCGGCGCGCAAGCTCGCCGAGGCGTACCCGGTCGAGCTCGTGAACTCCGTGAACCCCGACCGCATCGAGGGCCAGAAGACCGGCGCGTTCGAGATCGTCGACGCGCTGGGCGACGCCCCGGACATCCACGCGCTGCCCGTGGGCAACGCGGGCAACATCACGGCGTACTGGAAGGGCTTCCGCGAGTACGCGGGCCTCGGCGACCCGGACGCGCCGGGGGCGCACCTGCCTGCGGTCAGCACCAGGACCCCCATCATGTGGGGCTTCCAGGCTGCCGGCGCGGCCCCGATCGTCGCGGGCCACCCCATCACGCACCCCGAGACCATCGCGACCGCGATCCGGATCGGCAACCCCGCGTCGTGGGCCCAGGCGGAGGCTGCTCGCGACGAGTCGGGCGGCGTCATCGAGGCCGTGACCGACGAGCAGATCCTCGCCGCGCACCGCATCCTGTCGGCCGAGGCCGGCGTGTTCGTCGAGCCCGGCTCGGCGGCGGGCGTCGCGGGCATCCTCTCGCGGGCAGAGCGTGGCCTCGTCCCGGCCGGTGCGCGCATCGTCGTCACGGTCACGGGCCACGGCCTCAAGGACCCGCAGTGGGCCCTCAAGACGCTCGACGGCGCCGACGTCACCCCCATCCGGGTCAGCGCCGACGTCGTCTCGATCGCCGACGCGCTCCAGCTCGGCTGAGCACACCTCGCACGTCCTGCCCGCCCCGGCTGCCCGCCGGGGCGGGCAGCGGACGGGCGCCTCCCCACCCTTCACCTGACGAGAGGTCACCGCGATGCAGCTCGGAGCCGACCATGTGCGGGTGCGCGTGCCCGCCACGAGCGCGAACCTGGGGCCCGGGTTCGACGCCCTGGGGCTGGCGCTCGCGCGCTACGACGTCCTCGAGGTCCGCGCGCTGGGCAACGGTGACGTGGTCGTCGACGTCGAGGGGGAGGGGGCCGGCGAGGTCCCCGGGGACGAACGGCACCTGGTGGTGCGCGCGCTGCGCGCGGCCCTCGAGCTCGTCGGGGCTCCCCAGACCGGGCTCCACCTGACCTGCACCAACGCGATCCCGCACGGTCGGGGGCTCGGTTCGTCCGCGGCCGCGGTCGTGGCGGGCATCGCCGCGGCCCGCGCGCTCGTCGCGGACCCCGCGGCGCTCGACGACGCGGCGGTCCTGCAGCTCGCGACCGAGTTCGAGGGGCACCCCGACAACGCGGCTCCGGCGATCTACGGCGGCGCGACCATCGCCTGGACCAGCACGGTCGAGGGGCGCGAGGGCGCGCACGCCGTGCGGCTCGACGTCCACCCGGACATCGAGGCCACGGTCCTGGTCCCCTCGACGCGGCTCGCCACGAGCCGTGCTCGAGGCGTGCTGCCGCAGACCGTCCCGCACGCCGACGCAGCGCTCAACGCGGGCCGCGCGGCGCTGCTCGTCGACGCGTTGACGCGCTCGCCCCAGCACCTGTTCGAGGCCACCGAGGACCGTCTCCACCAGGAGTATCGCGCGGGCGTCATGACTGCCTCGTGGGAGCTCGTGCGCGCGCTGCGTCTCGACGGCCTCGCCGCGACCATCTCGGGGGCCGGGCCGACGGTCCTGCTCCTGGGCCGTGCACAGGACCGCGAGCACGCGGACGCGGTCCTGCGCGAGCTGCTGCACGGCTCGGACCTGTGGCGGGCCTACCGTCCGGGGATCGACCTGGAGGGCGTCCGCTCGGAGCGGGTCGTCGGCAGCACGGGCCTGCCGGCATCGATGCGCTGAGCGACGCGTCGACCGGTGCGGCGACCGGTGCGGCGACTGGTCTTCCCGGGTGCTACGGATGGTAGAATCCATTGAGCCTTCGCAGGTTCGTGATGATGCCTCGGTGATTCCTCGACGAATCTCCGCCGAGTCCCCGGGCATCGGCAGAGCAACCACTGACTGCGCCTCATACCCCGCGAGAAGGCAATCCAGCCCACGTCAGCTGACGTCGTCGTACCACTGACGCGTGGTTCCACTGCGTTCCGGCCGTCACGTGCCGAGCGTCGATCACCCGCGGCCCACCCCTCGCACAGAGCAAGTGGGCGCAAACGAGGGGAAGGGTCCTTCGTGACAGACACCACCGACACCGCCCGTGCAGGCGCACTCTCGACGCTGCGCCTCCCCGAGCTGCAGGCACTCGCCTCGCAGCTCGGTGTGAAGGGCACGTCCAAGATGCGCAAGAGCGATCTTGTCGACGTCATCCGTTCCACCTCCGGCGAGACGAGCGCCTCCGGGCGCCCCGCCGGAGCGTCCGCTCCTGCGCGTCGCGCGCCGGAGAAGGACACCTCGACCGAGAAGGTCGTGCTGCCCGCCGTCGAGGCGCCCGCACGTCAGGCGACCGAGAGCATCGAGCGTCCTCGCCGCGAGCGAGGCGCACGCGCCGAGCGCGCCGGCAAGGGCGAGAGCAGCGACAAGGCAGCCGACATCATCGCCCCGCTGCTCGAGCAGACCGCGCGTGCGGCTCGCGACGGCGGCGACCGTCCGGTCGCCGGCGAGACCCCCGACGAGCGCGCTGCACGCGCAGCCGCCGCGGTCGGTCTCGTCACGGGCTCCGAGCGCGGTTCGCGTCGTTCCGGTCGGGGCGCCGGTGCTCCGCGCGGCGGCGAGGCCGAGCAGGCTCGCGAGACGGCCCCCGAGGGCGGCGCGGCCCGTCAGGGCGGCGAGCGTCAGCAGCAGGGTCAGCGCGACCAGCAGGGGCAGCGCGACCAGCAGGGGCAGCGCGACCAGCAGGGCGGCGACCGTCAGCAGGGCGGTCAGCGCACCGACCGTCAGCAGGGTCAGCGCGACCAGCAGGCGCAGGGCAACCAGCAGGGCGGCCAGCGCACCGACCGTCAGCAGGGTCAGCGCGACCAGCAGGGCGGCGACGACTACGACGAGCGCGGCGGACGCCGCCGTCGGGGTCGCGACCGCAACCGCGACCGCGACCGCAAGCGCGGACGCACGCGCGGCGGGAACATCGACGTCGCGGGCCTCGACGAGATCGAGGTCACCGAGGACGACGTCCTGCTGCCCGTCGCGGGCATCCTCGACGTCCTCGACCAGTACGCGTTCGTGCGCACGAGCGGCTACCTGCCCGGACCGAACGACGTCTACGTCTCGCTCGGACAGGTCAAGAAGGCGGGCCTGCGCCGCGGCGACGCGATCATGGGGGCCGTGCGTCAGCCCCGCGACGGCGAGAGCTTCCAGCAGACGGGACCGCGCAACCAGAAGTTCAACGCGCTGGTCCGTCTCGACTCGGTCAACGGCATGGCCCCCGAGGCCGCCCGCAACCGCGCCGAGTTCAACAAGCTCACGCCGCTCTACCCGCAGGAGCGCCTGCGTCTGGAGACGGGCGAGGTCGGTCGACTCACGCCGCGCGTGATCGACATCGTCGCACCGATCGGCAAGGGGCAGCGTGGCCTGATCGTCGCGCCGCCCAAGGCCGGCAAGACGATCATCATGCAGCAGATCGCCAACGCGATCACGACGAACAACCCTGAGGTCCACCTCATGGTCGTGCTCGTGGACGAGCGACCCGAAGAGGTCACCGACATGGAGCGCACGGTCAAGGGCGAGGTCATCGCCTCGACCTTCGACCGTCCGGCCTCCGACCACACGATCGTCGCCGAGCTCGCGATCGAGCGCGCCAAGCGTCTCGTGGAGCTGGGCCAGGACGTCGTCGTGCTGCTCGACTCGCTCACGCGTCTCTCGCGCGCCTACAACCTCGCGGCTCCGGCCTCGGGGCGCATCCTGTCCGGTGGTGTCGACGCCTCGGCGCTCTACCCGCCCAAGCGCTTCTTCGGTGCGGCGCGCAACATCGAGAACGGTGGGTCGCTCACGATCCTCGCCTCGGCGCTCGTCGAGACCGGCTCGAAGATGGACGAGGTCATCTTCGAGGAGTTCAAGGGCACGGGAAACATGGAGCTCCGGCTCTCCCGCTCGCTCGCGGACAAGCGCATCTTCCCGGCCGTGGACGTCAACGCGTCCGGCACGCGCCGCGAGGAGATCCTCATGCCGCAGGACGAGCTCCGCATCGTCTACAAGCTGCGCCGCGTGATGGGCGCGCTCGACCAGCAGCAGGCGATCGAGCTGCTGCTCGGCAAGCTCAAGGAGACCAAGTCCAACGTCGAGTTCCTGCTCCAGGTGCAGAAGACGACGCCGGGCGGTATCCACAACGACGAAGAGGTCGGCCGCGCCGTCTGATCCGTCCTGCGGGTCGGTCGCGCCCTCGTCCTGACGGCCGGCCGACCCGCAGATTTTTCGTGTGCCGGACCCGTCTGGCACAATGTCCTGTTGGTTTCCCCGTCCCCGGTTCACGGCTGCTGTCCAGGCAGGCGACCCGGGGGCACCCCACTGAGGAGAGTCCTGTGAAGGCTGATATCCACCCCACGTACGTCGTGACCGAGGTGACCTGCACCTGCGGTTCCACGTTCGTCACGCGCAGCACCGAGACGTCCGGGCGCATCTCGTCCGACGTCTGCTCCGCCTGCCACCCGTTCTACACGGGCAAGCAGAAGATCCTCGACACCGGTGGCCGTGTGGCTCGCTTCGAGGCTCGTTACGGCAAGAAGGCCGCCGACAAGTAGCGACTCTCCAGCGCCGGTGGTCCGAGCGCCCGTCCAACCTCTCCAGGGGCAGGCGGCGTGCTCGTTCCACCGGCGCTGTCGTCTTTCCCGGTGGGCGGGTGCCCGGCGCGCACGTGCCGGAGGCTCCCGCACCGAGCCGCACCCAGCCATACCGGCCGCGCAGAGTCGCACGCAGCCGGACAGCCCTAACCATCCCTCTCGTCAGGACACCCTCGTGACCGAGTCCTTCGCCGCCGTCGAACACCTGCTCGCCGAGCACGCCGAGATCGAGACGCTGCTCGCCGACCCCGCGGTCCACGCGGACGCCGGCCGGGCGCGCACGCTCGGGCGCCGCTACGCCGAGCTGGGCCAGGTCGTCGCGGCCTACCGCGCGTGGCGCGACGCGACCGACGACGTCGAGGCCGCGGCCGAGCTGGTGGCCGAGGACAGCTCGTTCGCCGCCGAGCTGCCCGCGCTCCAGGAGACGGCCGCGGCCGCGACCGAGAAGCTGCGCCGGGTCCTCGTGCCGCGCGACCCCGACGACGGGCGCGACGTGATCCTCGAGATCAAGGCGGGCGAGGGCGGCGAGGAGTCCGCGCTGTTCGCGGGCGACCTGCTGCGCATGTACCTGCGCTACGCCGAGCGCCGGGGCTGGAAGACCGAGATCATCGAGGCCACCGACTCGGACCTCGGCGGCTACAAGGACGTCCAGGTCGCGGTCAAGGCGCGAGCGGGCGCCACGGATCCCGCGGACGGCGTGTGGGCCAACCTCAAGTACGAGGGCGGCGTGCACCGCGTCCAGCGCGTGCCCGTGACCGAGTCCCAGGGCCGCATCCACACCTCGGCCGCGGGCGTGCTCGTGTTCCCCGAGGTCGAGGACGCGGGCGAGATCGAGATCGACCAGAACGAGCTCCGCATCGACGTGTACCGGTCCTCGGGCCCGGGCGGGCAGTCGGTCAACACGACGGACTCCGCGGTGCGCATCACGCACCTGCCCACGGGGATCACGGTCTCGATGCAGAACGAGAAGTCCCAGCTCCAGAACCGCGAGCAGGCCATGCGCGTGCTGCGCGCCCGCCTCCTGGCCGCGCGCCAGGAGGAGGAGGCGGCCGCCGCGAACGACCTGCGCCGGTCCCAGGTGCGCACGGTCGACCGGTCCGAGCGCATCCGGACCTACAACTACCCGGAGAACCGCATCGCGGACCACCGCACGGGGTACAAGGCGTACAACCTGGACCAGGTCCTCGACGGCGACCTGGAGCCCGTGATCCGCTCGGCCATCGACGCCGACGAGGCGGCACGCCTCGCCGCAGCGGCGTCGTGACGTCGGTCGGGGTCCCGGGCCCGGCCCCGATGCCCGCAGGCCTGCCCGACGACGTCTCGCGCCTCCTGCGGGAGGCTGCGGCCGGTCTGGCACAGGCGGGCATCGACTCCCCGCGCGTGGACGCCGAGCTGCTGCTCGCGCACGTCGCGGGCGTGCCGCGTGAACGGGTCGTCTCCGCGGCCGTGCTCGGCAGGCCCGTCGCGTCGCTGCTGCTCGCGAGCGGGAGCGCGCCGGGCGCCGACCGGACGGCCGAGCAGGTGCTCGACGAGATGGCCCGCCTCCTCGCGGCCCGCGCCGCGCGCGTCCCGCTCCAGCACCTGACGGGCTCGGCGCCGTTCCGGCACCTCGATCTCCTCGTGGGGCCCGGCGTGTTCGTCCCGCGCCCCGAGACCGAGCAGGTCGCACAGGTCGCGATCGACGAGGCGCTCGAGGTCGCCGCGCGCAGGCCCGGGGCGCCGGTCGTCGCCGTCGACCTGTGCACGGGCTCGGGCGCGATCGCCCTGGCCCTCGCGACCGAGGTCCCCACGGCCCGGGTGCACGCGGTCGAGCTCGACCGCGATGCCCATTCCTGGGCCGAGCGCAACGTGACGCGCACGCGCGCGGAGAGCGGCGCCGTCGTGCACCTCGTGCGCGGCGACGCGCGCACCGCGTTCGCCGACCTCGACGGGGCGTGCGACGTCGTCGTGTCCAACCCGCCCTACGTCCCGCCGGGCGCGGTCCCGCGCGACCCCGAGGTCGCGCTGCACGACCCGCAGGTCGCGCTCTACGGCCTGGGCGACGACGGTCTCGAGGTGCCGCGCGGCGTGACGCGCGCCGCGGCCCGGCTCCTGGCCGACGGCGGGCTCTACGTCATGGAGCACGCCGAGGTCCAGGCCGAGGCGGCCCGTGGCATGGTGGCCCGGGTCGGCGGGTTCGACGAGATCCGGACCGTCGACGACCTGACCGGCAGACCCCGCATGGTCGTCGCGCGCCGCGTGCGCGCGACGAGCGACGCACCGGCCGCGCAAGCGGACCCTTCGGACATGGAAGACTGAGAACCGTGAGCTCTGTGCACCCCGTCACCGACCCGAACGCCTGGGGATCGTCGATCGACGAGGCGGTGAACGCCGTCTCGCGCGGCGGGCTGATCGTCCTGCCGACCGACACCGTCTACGGGATCGGCGCCGACGCGTTCGACGCCCAGGCCGTCGCGGCCCTGCTCGCCGCGAAGGGGCGCGGGCGGCAGATGCCCCCGCCCGTCCTGGTCCCGGACACGCGGACCCTCGACGGCCTCGCGACCGACGTGTCCGCGGACGCCCGCGCGCTCGTCGAGACGTTCTGGCCCGGAGGGTTCACCATCATCCTGCCCGCCCAGCCGTCGCTCGCCTGGGACCTGGGGGAGACGCACGGCACGGTCGCGCTGCGCATGCCGGACCACCCCGCGGCCCTCGCGCTCCTCCGCCGCACCGGACCGCTCGCGGTCTCGAGCGCGAACGCGACGGGTCGCCCCGCAGCCCTCGACGTGACGACGGCGCAGGAGCAGCTCGGCGACTCGGTCACGGTCTACCTGGACGGCGGCGACGCACCCGGGGGAGTGGCCTCGACCATCGTCGACGCGACCGGTCCGCACCTGCGCGTCGTCCGGGAGGGGGCCGTCTCGCTCGAACGCATGCGCGTGATCGCGCCCGTGCTCGGGCTCGGCGAGGAGCCGCAGGAGCCCGACGACGAGGCGCAGGCCCCCGAGACGGCCTCGGACGCCGCGGGCTCCGACGAGGTGCCCTCAGACGGTGCAGCCGTGGTCGGCGACGCGCCGTCCGAGCCCGGGCTCGTGCCCGCACCCACCACGGACGCCGCCCCGACCGCCACGACGAGCGACCCGGAGGCGAACGACGGGTGAGGGTCTATCTGCTCGTCCTGCTGATCGCGGCCGCGGTCACGTACCTCCTGACGCCCCTCGCCTACTGGGTCGCGGCGAGGACGGGCGCCATCACTGCCGTGCGCGACCGCGACGTGCACACCGTCCCGACCGCCCGCCTGGGAGGGCTCGCGATGACCGCGGGCCTCGTGGTCGCGGTGACGTTCGCGTCCCAGATGCCCTTCCTCAGCGGGGTCTTCGCGACCGACCAGCAGGCCTGGGCAATCGTCGGCGGCGCGGTGATCGTGTGCCTGCTCGGTGTCGCCGACGACATCTGGGACCTCGACTGGATGACCAAGCTCGCGGGACAGGTGCTCGCGGCGCTCTTCATCGCCTGGCAGGGCGTGCAGCTCGTGACGTTCCCCATCGGCGGGCTCACGATCGGCTCGCCCCGGCTCTCGCTCATCGTCACGGTGCTCGTGGTGGTCGTGGTGATGAACGCCGTCAACTTCGTCGACGGGCTCGACGGCCTGGCCGCGGGGCTCATCGCGATCGGCGGCACGGCCTACTTCGTCTACACGTACAGCCTGACCGTCGCGGCGAGCCCGACCGACTACTCGAACCTCGCGACGCTCGTCATGGCCGGGCTCGTCGGCATCTGCCTCGGGTTCCTGCCCCACAACTTCTACCCGGCCCGGATCTTCATGGGGGACTCGGGCTCCATGGTGCTCGGGCTCGTGCTCGGCGCGGCGGTCATCGTCGTGACGGGCAACATCGACCCCGGTGTCGCGGTGGACCCGAGCAAGCAGCGCACGCTCATCCCCATCCTGCTGCCCCTGGCCGTGATCCTGCTCCCGCTGCTCGACATGGTCCTCGCGGTGCTCCGCCGGGTCGGGACGGGCAAGTCACCCTTCCACCCGGACCGGCTCCACCTGCACCACCGGCTCCTCGCGCTCGGGCACTCGCACCGCCGCGCCGTGATCATCATGTACCTGTGGACCGCGGTGTTCGCGTTCGGGGCCGTGTCGCTCGTGTGGTGGCCCGCGGAGACCGTGGCGATCGGGCTCGGCGTGGCGATCGTGATCGCGCTGCTGCTCACGCTCGGGCCCCTGCGCTCCCGTGGCCGGTTCCTCGACGACGACGCGGTGACCGCGCCCGAGGGCATCCCGACGACCGTCCCGCGGCGCGCGGGAGCGCCGAGCGGCGCCTCGCCCGTCGTCCGCAGCACGGTCTCGGGCGCGACGCCGAGCACCACCGCGCCCGTCCCCGATCCTGACCCCCGACCGGCCCGCACCGGCCCGGCCCACCCTGAAGGAACCTCCCGATGACGACTCCCACGCCCCACGGCGCCGACGACCCCACGACCCCTTCGGAGCAGCCGGCCTCGCAGGCCCAGCCCGGCGAGGTCACGGCCGACGCGGTCGGTGACGCCGTGAGCGCAGTGTTCCGCACGGCCCTGCGCGACACCCTGATCCTGCTCGTCGGGCTGCTCGTCCTGGGCGTCGCGCTCGGCGCGCTCCTGGCCGGGACGGCCGGCGTGTGGGGAGCTCTCATGGGCGTCGGGATCGCGCTCGTCTTCTCCGGGACGACGATCGTGGCCATGGCCCGCACGGCCCGCTCGACCCCGACGACGACCGCCGCCGTCGTGCTGGGCAGCTGGCTCGTCAAGATCGTCCTGCTCGGGATCGTCCTCGCGGTCCTGCGGAACTACGAGTTCTACGACCGGGTCGTGTTCGCCGTGGTGCTCCTCGTGGGAGTGATCGGCTCGGCGCTGCTCGACTACCGTGCGGTCGACCGCGGCCGTATCCCGTACGTGACGCCCAAGTCCTGAGTTCGCGAGCCGGTCGGGACCGCTCCCGACGGCGCAGCGAGACCCGGCCGCCGGGACGCACATCGACCGGCGCCGGGGCATCTTAGACCCACCTCGCGCTGATCTGCCCGACGTGAGTGACCTGTGAAGGTCCGAACATGCGTTAGGCTATCGGCGAATCCATGAAGGCCTGGTCCGACGGCGTGCCCGCGCACGGCCCCGGAAACCGACGACCACTGGGAGTCCACCCTGTTCACGCTCGCGACCCCCTCTCCCTTCGTTGCCGCTGCAGAAGGCGAAGGCGGCTTCCACGCGCCGACGATCGGTGAGTTCTTCCCCGATGCCATTCTCTTCGCCGGCACCCCGTTCGAGTTCAACCGGCTGCAGCTCATCCGTGTGATCGCGACGATCGTCCTGCTGACGATCTTCCTCATCGCGGCCCGGCGCGCCAAGCTCGTGCCCGGCAGGTTCCAGAACGGCGTCGAGATGGTCCTCGACTTCGCTCGCGTGAACATCGTCGAGGAGATCATGGGGACCGAGCGGGCTCGCCGCTACGTCCCGATGATCACGACGATCTTCGTGACGATCCTCGCGTTCAACCTCACGGGTGTCGTGCCCGGGCTGAACCTCTCGGGCACCTCGGTCGCCGGCGTGGCGATCCTCCTGGCCCTGTGGGTCTTCGTGGCCTACTGGGCCGCGGGCATCCGCCAGCACGGCCTGTGGGGCTACATCCGGGCGAACCTGTTCCCCCCGGGCGTGCCGTTCCCGATCTACTTCATCCTGGCGCCGATCGAGCTGCTCCAGCTCCTGATCATCCGCCCGGCCTCGCTGGTCATCCGACTGACCGCGAACATGGTCGCCGGCCACATCATGCTGGTCCTGTGCTTCGCCGCCACGAACTTCCTCCTGCTCGAGGCCGCTCCGGCCCTCAAGGCGATCAGCGCCCTGACGCTCGCCGGGGGCATCGCGATCACCCTCTTCGAGGTCTTCGTCGCGGGCCTGCAGGCGTACATCTTCGCGCTCCTCGCCACGGTCTACATCAACATGTCGATCGAAGAAGAGCACTGACCCGCACCGCAGACCCTGGTTCCGCCGCCTCGGCGTCGGCGCCGTCCCTGAGCTCCACCTGACGCAACGCACCTGACGCCCGTTCGCACGACCGGGCGCCCAACGGAAGGAAACACCGTGGACGTCACCACCCTCGCCGCTGTCGAAGGCAGCATCAACACCATCGGCTACGGCATCGCCGCGATCGGCCCGGGCATCGGCCTCGGCATCCTGATCGGCAAGACGGTCGAGGGCATGGCCCGCCAGCCCGAGGTCGCCGGCCAGCTCCGCGGCACCATGTTCATCGGTCTGGCCTTCGTCGAGATCCTCGCCCTGCTCGGCTTCGTCGCTGGCTTCATCTTCTGATGTCGACCATCGGCCCCCAGGCGGTCCTCGCCGCAGAGTCTGGCGAGGTCGACCCCATCCAGCTGTTCCTTCCGCCGTTCTACGACCTCTTCTGGTCGGCGGTCGTCCTGATCATCATCGCGGTCGTCTTCTACAAGATGGTCCTTCCCAAGTTCCAGGCGGTGCTCGACGAGCGCACGGCCAAGATCGAGGGTGGCCTGGCCAAGGCTGAGTCCGCTCAGGCCGAGGCCGCGGCAGCGCTGGCGGAGTACCACCAGCAGCTCCAGGAGGCACGCACCGAGGCCGCGAAGATCCGTGAGGACGCGCGCGCCGAGGGCACGGCCATCGTGGCCGACCAGAAGGTCAAGGCCGGCGAGGAGGCCGCTCGCATCGTCGAGACGGCACACCGCCAGATCGAGGCCGAGCGCCAGCAGGCGTCGGTCTCGCTGCGCAACGACGTGGGGACGCTCGCGACCCAGCTCGCGTCGAAGATCGTCGGCGAGTCCCTCGAGGACTCCGCACGTCAGTCGCGTGTCGTGGACCGCTTCCTCGACGAGCTCGAGGCTGCGGGAGCCGGGGCTGCCAGCGCGGCGGCCAACGGCAAGGAGGGCTGATGCGCGGGACGAGCGGAGCCTCCCTCGCGCAGGCTCAGGAGCGTTTCGAGCCGGTGCTGCGCGCGGCGGGTGAAGGAGCCTTCGCCCTGGGCGAGCAGCTCCTCACCGTCGCCGCGGCGCTGGACGCCTCGGTGCCCCTGCGTCGCGCCCTCGCCGACCCGTCGCGGTCGGGCGAGGACAAGGCGGCCCTGGCCGCCGACCTCCTCCGGGAGGGCTTCGACGGTCGTGTGGTCGACCTCGTCTCGGGCGTCGCCCGCGGACGCTGGGCGCGCGACGTGGACATCGCGGACGCCGTCGAGCACCTCGGTGTCGACGCGGTCCTGGCCTCGGCCGAGGCCCGCGGCGCGCTCGAGCGCGTCGAGGACGAGCTCTTCCGCATCACGCGGTCGCTCGTCGGGGAGCGCGAGGCACGTCGAGTGCTCACCGAGACCTCCACGGACCCCGCTCGTCGCAAGGCGTTCGTCGACGCGCTGCTCGCGGGCAAGGTCGACCCGGTCACCCAGTTCCTCGCGGAGCGGGCGACCATCGCACCCCGGGGGCGTCGCTTCGTGGCCACCCTCGTGTGGCTCGGGGAGGTCGCCGCACAGCGTCGTCGTCGTCTCGTCGCCTCGGTGACGACCGGTGCGGTGCTCAGCCAGGCACAGCAGGACCGTCTGTCCGCGCTCCTCGAGCGCGCGTACGGCCGGGCAGTCCAGCTGAACGTCACCGTGGACCCCGAGGTCCTCGGCGGCCTGCGCGTCCAGGTCGGAGCGGACGTCGTCGACTCGACGGTGCTCTCCCGCCTGGCCGATGCACGCAGACGACTGGTCAGCTGACCTGTTCGCCCGAACACTGAGGTCCTCGCGGCCCCCGGTGTCGTCGACACCCTGCCGGCTCCCGAGCCGGCGAACTGACAAGAACGTTCGACCGTTCCCGCACCTCGCGGGGCGGCCACGACAGGAGAAGAGCAATGGCTGAGCTGACGATCCGGCCCGACGAGATCAGGGCCGCGCTGGACAGCTTCGTGAAGTCCTACGAGCCCCAGGGTGCGGTGACCGAGGAAGTCGGTCGCGTCACCCTTGCCGCTGACGGCATCGCCCAGGTGGAAGGCCTTCCGGGCGCAATGGCCAACGAGCTGCTGCGCTTCGAGGACGGCACCCTCGGCCTTGCCCTGAACTTGGACGTTCGCCAGATCGGTGTCGTCGTCCTGGGTGAGTTCACCGGGATCGAGGAGGGCCAGGAGGTCCGCCGGACCGGCGAGGTCCTCTCGGTCGCCGTCGGCGACGGCTACCTGGGTCGCGTCGTCGACCCGCTGGGCCAGCCGATCGACGGTCTCGGTGAGATCGCGACCGAGGGCCGCCGCGCCCTCGAGCTGCAGGCCCCCGGCGTCATGGACCGCAAGTCGGTCCACGAGCCGCTGCAGACCGGCCTCAAGGCGATCGACTCGATGATCCCGGTGGGCCGCGGTCAGCGCCAGCTGATCATCGGTGACCGCCAGACCGGCAAGACCGCGATCGCGATCGACACGATCATCAACCAGAAGGCGAACTGGGAGACCGGCGACCCGACCAAGCAGGTCCGCTGCATCTACGTCGCTATCGGCCAGAAGGGCTCGACCATCGCCGCCGTCCGCGGCGCGCTGGAAGAGGCCGGAGCGCTCGAGTACACGACGATCGTCGCGGCCCCGGCCTCCGACCCGGCAGGCTTCAAGTACCTCGCGCCCTACACCGGCTCGGCCATCGGCCAGCACTGGATGTACGGCGGCAAGCACGTCCTCATCGTGTTCGACGACCTGTCGAAGCAGGCCGAGGCCTACCGTGCCGTGTCGCTGCTCCTCCGCCGCCCGCCGGGCCGCGAGGCGTACCCCGGTGACGTCTTCTACCTGCACTCCCGTCTGCTCGAGCGTTGTGCGAAGCTCTCGGACGAGCTCGGTGCGGGCTCCATGACGGGCCTGCCCGTCATCGAGACCAAGGCGAACGACGTGTCGGCGTACATCCCGACCAACGTCATCTCGATCACCGACGGCCAGATCTTCCTCCAGTCGGACCTCTTCAACGCCGACCAGCGCCCCGCGGTCGACGTCGGCATCTCGGTCTCCCGAGTCGGCGGTGCCGCACAGGTCAAGGCCATGAAGCAGGTCTCCGGCACGCTCAAGCTCGAGCTCGCCCAGTACCGCTCGCTCGAGGCCTTCGCGATGTTCGCCTCGGACCTCGACGCGGCCTCGCGCGGCCAGCTGACCCGTGGCGCTCGCCTCATGGAGCTCCTCAAGCAGGGTCAGTACTCGCCGTACCCGGTCGAGGACCAGGTCGCCTCGATCTGGGCTGGCACCAAGGGCAAGCTGGACGACGTTCCGCTCGAGGACGTGCGCCGCTTCGAGAGCGAGCTGCTCGACCACCTGCGCCGCAACACGGACGTGCTCGGCACGATCGCCTCGACCGGCAAGCTCTCGGACGAGGTCGAGTCTGCGCTCGCTCAGGGCATCGACGACTTCCGCAACGGCTTCCTCAAGGGCGACGGTTCGCCGCTCGTCGGTGGAGACGCTGACGAGGAAGAGGGCGTCGTCGTCGAGCAGGAGCAGATCGTCCGGCAGAAGAAGGCCTGACATGGCCGGATCCCAGCGCGTCTACAAGCAGCGGATCAAGTCGACGCAGTCCCTGAAGAAGATGTTCCGCGCGCAGGAGCTCATCGCGGCGTCGAGGATCGGGCGCGCCCGCGCCCGGTCCGCCGAGGCCGGCCCGTACGCCCAGGCGATCACGCAGGCGGTCTCGGCGGTCGCGACGCACTCCACGACGCGGCACCCGCTGACGTCCGAGCGCACCGACACGAACCGCGTCGCGGTGCTCGTGGTCGCCTCGGACCGCGGCATGGCCGGCGCCTACTCGGCGTCGATCATCCGCGAGACGGAGCGGCTCGTCGAGCGCCTCACGCACGAGGGCAAGGAGGTCGCGCTCTACGCCGCCGGGCGTCGCGCCGTGACCTACTACACGTTCCGTCACCGTGAGCTCGCCCAGTCGTGGACCGGCGGTTCGGACGCACCCACTGCGGACGTCGCCCGGGACATCGCCGACACCCTGCTGGAGGCGTTCCTCGCCCCGGCGGACGAGGGTGGCGTCGGTGAGCTGCACATCGTGTACACGCAGTTCGTGAACATGGTCACGCAGCGTCCCCGGGTCGTGCGGATGCTCCCTCTCGAGGTCGTCGAGGGTGTCGCTCCTGCGGGCCAGCACGACGTGCTCCCGCTGTACGACTTCGAGCCCTCGTCCGAGGCCGTCCTCGACGCACTGCTGCCGCGCTACGTGCGCAGCCGCATCTACAGCTGCCTCCTGCAGGCGGCCGCGTCGGAGCTGGCCGCCCGCCAGCGCGCGATGCACACCGCGACGGACAACGCCGAGGACCTGGTCCGCATGTACACGCGACTTGCGAACCAGGCACGACAGGCCGACATCACCCAGGAGATCAGCGAGATCGTCTCGGGTGCCGACGCCCTGGCGGCGTCGTGAGGTACCGCACGACGAACACGTCGATCTCCATCACCTGCACCGAACCTGCCGGAGCTCTCTCCGGCCCTGCGAAGCGAGGCCAGTAATGACCGCCACCACCGTGGAAGCCCAGGTCGAGCACCAGAGCGGACCCGGCGTGGGCCGTGTCGCCCGCGTGATCGGCCCCGTCGTCGACATCGAGTTCCCGTCCGACGCCATCCCCGAGATCTACAACGCACTGACCGTGGACATCGACCTGTCCGGCCAGGGCGAGGGGGAGAAGTCCTTCCGACTGACCCTCGAGGTCGCACAGCACCTGGGTGACTCGCTCATCCGTGCGATCGCCCTCAAGCCGACCGACGGCCTGGTCCGTGGCGCGGTCGTCACCGACACGGGCGCGCCGATCAGCGTCCCCGTGGGCGACATCACCAAGGGCCACGTGTTCAACGTGACCGGTGACGTGCTCAACCTCGCGGAGGGCGAGAAGCTCGAGATCACCGAGCGCTGGCCCATCCACCGCAAGCCCCCGGCATTCGACCAGCTCGAGTCGAAGACCAACATGTTCGAGACCGGCATCAAGTCGATCGACCTCCTGACGCCGTACGTGCAGGGTGGGAAGATCGGCCTCTTCGGTGGTGCGGGCGTCGGCAAGACGGTCCTCATCCAGGAGATGATCCAGCGTGTGGCGCAGAACCACGGTGGTGTCTCGGTGTTCGCCGGTGTCGGCGAGCGCACGCGTGAGGGCAACGACCTGATCGTCGAGATGGAGGAGGCGGGCGTCTTCGACAAGACGGCACTCGTCTTCGGCCAGATGGACGAGCCGCCGGGCACGCGTCTTCGCGTCGCGCTCTCCGCGCTCACCATGGCGGAGTACTTCCGTGACGTCCAGAAGCAGGACGTGCTGCTCTTCATCGACAACATCTTCCGCTTCACGCAGGCCGGTTCCGAGGTCTCCACGCTGCTCGGGCGCATGCCCTCCGCGGTGGGCTACCAGCCGAACCTGGCCGACGAGATGGGTCTGCTCCAGGAGCGCATCACCTCGACGCGTGGTCACTCGATCACGTCGCTCCAGGCGATCTACGTCCCTGCCGACGACTACACCGACCCGGCGCCGGCGACCACGTTCGCCCACCTGGACGCGACCACCGAGCTCTCGCGTGAGATCGCCTCGAAGGGTCTGTACCCGGCGATCGACCCGTTGACCTCGTCGTCGCGCATCCTCGACCCGCGGTACGTGGGCCAGGAGCACTACGACGTCGCGACGCGCGTCAAGTCGATCCTGCAGCGCAACAAGGAGCTCCAGGACATCATCGCGATCCTCGGTGTGGACGAGCTCTCCGAGGAGGACAAGACGGTCGTGGCGCGTGCGCGCCGCATCCAGCAGTTCCTCTCGCAGAACACCTACATGGCCGAGAAGTTCACGGGTGTCGTGGGTTCGACGGTTCCGCTGACGGAGACCATCGAGGCGTTCAAGAAGATCGCGGACGGCGAGTTCGACCACATCTCGGAGCAGGCGTTCTTCAACATCGGTGGCCTCGAGGACCTCGAGCGCAACTGGGCCCGCATCCAGAAGGAGTACGGCGTCTGATTCGACGTGAGCGCGCCGCGCGCTCGGCCCACCGGCCGAGCACGCGGCGCGCTTCGTCAGACCCGTGCACCGACATGAAGGAGTTCAAGTGGCACAACTGAACGTCGACCTCGTGGCGGCGGACCGCAAGATCTGGTCCGGGACCGCGCGCGCAGTGAGCGCGCCGGCCGCCGACGGTGAGATCGGGATCCTCGCGGACCACTCACCGGTCCTGTCCGTCCTGGAGGCGGGCACCGTCCGGATCACCGGGGTCTCCGGCGAGAAGATCGCCGTCAAGGTCACCGGCGGCTTCCTCTCGGTGGACTCCAACCAGGTCATGCTCGTGGTCGACGACGCCGAGGTGCTCGACGCCTCCGCCGTCTCCGGCCACTGACGGGACCAGGTAGCACACGTGCCGCTCCCCGCCTGGATCGCGATCGGACTCCTTCTGGTGGTCCTGGTCGTGGTCGGGCTGGGGGCGTTGCGTCTCCGGGCCATCGCCCACCGGGTCGGCTCGTTCGAGTGCAGCGCCCGCCCGGCGGGCGCCGAGCAGGCCTCGTGGTCGCTCGGCATCGCGCACTACGGCGTCGGACGCATCGACTGGTGGCGCTGCTGGTCCTTGTCCCTGCGCCCCGCGAGGTCCTGGCGCCGCCAGGACCTCGTGATCGTGTCCCGTCGCCCCGTCGAGGCCCCTGACCGCGACCTCTTCCTGGTCGAGTGCTCGTACGAGGGCAGGCGGTTCGAGCTGCTCATGTCGAGCGGGGCCTACGCGGGCCTGGCATCGTGGCTCGAGGCGGCCCCTCCCGGCCGCCGCGGCGTGGTCGTCTGAGGGCCTGCGCGTAGCCTGGCCGTCCGGCGGCGGCTCGTCTGCCCCTCCGGCCCGGCGCCGCCTCGCTCTCGTCCGTCCCGCCGGCGCCGCACCCCGTGAGCTGGTGGCTCACCCGTCCGTCCCGGTCGGCGCTGTGCCAGCGTCGCTCTCCGTCGTCGTCCCCGGTCTTGCGTCATCCCGGTCTGAGGAGTTCTTCGTGCGTCTCGTGGTTGCCCAGTGCTCGGCCCACTACACGGGTCGGCTCTCGGCCCATCTCCCGCTCGCGACCCGCGTGCTGCTGGTCAAGGCGGACGGCAGCGTGCTCCTGCACTCGGACGGTGGCTCGTACAAGCCGCTGAACTGGATGAGCCCCCCGTGCTCCATGGCTGTCACCGAGCCCGACGAGACGGCGCGCGAGCGCGGCGTGACCCAGGTCTGGGCGGTTCAGCACGCCAAGAGCGACGACCGCCTCGAGATCGAGCTGCACGAGGTCCTGCACGACTCGGCTCACGACCTCGGGATCGACCCGGGTCTCATCAAGGACGGCGTCGAGGCCCACCTGCAGGAGATGCTCGCGGCGCAGATCCAGCTCCTCGGGACGGGGCACACCCTGATCCGCCGGGAGTACCCCACGGCGATCGGTCCGGTCGACATCCTGGCCCGTGACAAGGACGGCGCGACGGTCGCGGTCGAGATCAAGCGCCGCGGAGACATCGACGGCGTCGAGCAGCTCACGCGGTACCTCGACCTGCTGAACCGCGACCCGCTGCTGGCCCCCGTGCGCGGCGTGTTCGCGGCGCAGGAGATCAAGCCGCAGGCGCGCGTCCTGGCGACCGACCGGGGGATCGGCTGCCTGGTCCTGGACTACGACGCGATGCGCGGGGTCGACGACGTGGACTCGCGCCTCTTCTGACCCGGAGCCCGCACACCCGCGCGGTGCGCGGGCTTCTCTCGTGCTACATTTTTGAACATGTTCAAAAACCCGCGCACGGCGACCGGGGCGACCTCATGAGCCCCACCCCCAAGTCGGAGGAGACCCGGGCCAAGGTCCTCGGGGTGGCCCTCGCGATGCTGCGCGAGCAGGGCTACGAGGCCACGACCATGCGGTCCATCGCGTCCGCGGCGGGCGTGAGCACGGGCAACGCCTACTACTACTTCCCGTCCAAGGACCACCTGGTCCAGGAGCTCTACCTCGACGTCCTGCGTGCGCACCGGGTCGCCGCCGACGAGATCCTCGCGCAGGGCGGGTCGCTCACCGACCGGCTGCGCCGCGTGCTCGACGCGTCGATCGACGTCTTCGCGCCCTACCACTCGTTCGGCGCGGAGTTCGTCTCGGTCGCGATCCGGCCGGGCGCGGCCGCCAACCCGTTCAGCGAGGCGTCGCGCGAGGCTCGCGAGCTCTCGCTCGGGATCTTCGAGGACCTCGTGGCCGGCGCCTCGCCCGCGGTGCCCCCCTCCCTGCGGGCGCAGCTCCCCGAGCTGCTCTGGTTCGCCCAGCTCGGGGTGACGCTCTTCTGGGTCCAGGACTCGTCGTCGGGCACAGCGCGCACGCGGCGCCTGGTCGCCGGGGCGAGCCCCATCGTGGGCAAGCTCGTGCGCCTGTCCCGTCTCCCGGTCGCCCGCGGGGTCGTCGACGACGTCCTGCGCCTGACGTCGTCCCTGCGAGGCTGAGGTGTCCGCATCGACCGCCCTGCTCGTGGACCTCGTGGTCGCGTTCGGGCTCGTCGCGGTCCTCCCGCTCGGGCTGTCGCTGCTCGGGCCTCGCGTCGTGCCCGGGGCGGGCGGGGCGTGGTGGCCCGTGGCAGGGGCGGCGGCCGCCGCCGGGGCGTGGCTCCCGCACGGACTGTGGGCGCAGGTCGCGACCGTCCCCTTCCTCGCGGGGTCGGCGGTGCTGCTCGTCGCCGCGGTCCGCGCGGCGCTCCCCGGCCCGACGGCGCCACGCCCGCTCGGTGTGCGGCTCGCCGTCGGCGTGGCGCTCGCCCTGCCGAGCGTCGGTGCCGCCGCGATGCTCGCCGACCGCGGCGGCTGGGGGCTGCTCGGCTTCTCGGGGACCTACCTCGCGCTGACGGTCCCGCACATGCTCTTCGCGGGGTTCGCCGCGGCCCTGGTCGCGGGGCTCGTCGCCGGGCAAGGTGCCGGGCACGACGACCCCCGCGACCCGGACACTTCCGACACCCACCGGGCCCCGGACCGGGGCCGCGCCGCGCGAGCGGGCGCGTGGGGTGTGCCGGTCGGCACGGGACTGGTCCTCGTGGGCTACTTCCTGGGCGACGTGGCCGAGCTGGCGGGTGCGCTCGTGCTCACGGGGGCGCTGTGGTGCACCGCGTGGGCCGCCCTCGGGCTCGCGGCACGGGGCTGGGCACGGGGGCTGCTCGTCGCCGGATCCGTCGCGGTGGCGTGCTCGATGCTGCTCGCGGTGTGGTGGGCCGTGGGTGAGGCGACCGGGCTGCCGCACCCGAGCATCGGGCAGATGGCCGCGACGCACGGCGTGGCCAACGCGGTCGGGTTCGCGCTGTGCACGCTGCTGGGCCTCCGGGTGGTCCGGGGTGCGGCGGGGGAGCGGCTCGAGCGCGAGGGGCCCGGCGTCCCGGCGCTGCAAGGAACGGCCACCCGGCCACACAGACCCAGCAGGACCCCAGGACGGAGACAGGCATGACGCAGAGCCGCACGACCTACCCCGAGGTGGGCGCGACGCGCGCCGCGGAGCTGCCCGCGGGCTACGCCCACCTCCGCCTGCGCCACCGGCTCTCCGAGCGGCCCTGCACGGTCGCGGAGCTCGGACGCCTGGGCGAGCAGCTCCTGACCTGGCAGGTGCACGCGGCGGCTCACGTGCGGATCGAGACGTCGGCCCCGGTCGCGGAGCCGGGAGGTCGCGTCGTCACGCGGCTCGGCGTGGGCAGGGTGCGGCTCGAGGAGCCCTGCGAGATCGTGTGGGTCGAGCGCGAGGAGCAGCGCATCGGGTTCGGCTACGGGACCCTGCCCGGCCACGTGTTCGTGGGCGAGGAGGCGTTCGTGCTCGAGCGGGACGCGGCCGGGGACGTGTGGTTCGTGGTCGACGTCTTCAGCAACCCAGCGGTCCGCTGGGTCTCGGCGGTGCGTCTGTTCGTCCCGACGTTCCAGCGGCTGTACATCGCGCACCTCGCCCGGGCGGCACGCAAGCTCCTGCGTGACGGCTGACGGGCCGTCTCGGCCCTCGACCGCTCGACGTCAGGTGCAGTGGCCATTCGTGCGTCGTCCGAACGAAGTGCGCAAGAATGAGGACATGACGTCGAACGCCGCCCCGCACCCCATCGTCCCGTCGTCCGCAGGAGCCGCCCGCTCCGCCCTGCGCGGGCGAGTCGTCACCCCGCAGGAGGTCCTCGAGGACGGCGTCGTCGTCCTCGACGGGGCGAAGATCGCGTGGGTCGGCGACCGTCGCGACGCGGCAGCCGCCGGGTACGGCGCCGAGGTCGAGGCGGCCGAGGCTCCCGTCGACGGTCAGGTCGTCCTGCCCGGGCTCGTCGAGCTGCACAACCACGGCGGCGGCGGAGCGAGCTTCCCCGACGCCGAGGACGCGGAGCAGGCGCTCGTCGCGGTGCGCGAGCACCGGCGTCACGGGACGACGAGCCTCGTCGCCTCGCTCGTGACGGCCGAGCGCGAGACGCTCCTGCGCCGGGTCGCGACGCTCGCCGACCTGGGCGACGCCGGTGAGATCGCAGGCATCCACCTCGAGGGACCGTTCCTGTCGGAGGTGCGGTGCGGCGCCCAGAACCCGCACGACATGCTCGCGGGAGACGTCGAGCTGGTCCGGGCCATCGCGGAGGCCGGGCGTGGACACTTCCGCACCATGACGTTCGCACCCGAGGTCCCGGGGAACACCGGTCCCGGGGGTGTCGTCGAGGCGCTCGTCGAGGTCGGCGCGGTCCCGTCGATCGGGCACACCGACGCCTCGTCCGAGCAGACGGACGCGGCGATCGTCGAGGGGGTCGCGGCCCTCGCGGCGCGTCGAGCAGCGCAGGCCGCGGCGGGCGAGCCGGTAGGCCCCGCGCCGCGCCTGACCGCGACGCACCTGTTCAACGGCATGCGTCCCCTGCACCACCGGGCGCCTGGCCCCGTCGCGGCGTGCCTGGCGGCTGCTGCGCGCGGAGAGCTCGTGGTCGAGCTCGTGGCCGACGGCACCCACCTCGCGGCCGGGACCGTGCGCAGCGTGTTCGAGCTCGTGGGGCCCGACGCGATCGTGCTCGTCACGGACGCCATGGCCGCCGCGGGCATGCCCGACGGCACCTATCAGCTCGGCCCCATGGCCGTGACGGTCGCGGACGGCGTCGCGCGGCTCGACGACGGCACGCCCGAGGGCTCGATCGCGGGCGGCACGTTCCACCTGCTCGACGTGGTGCGTGCGACGACCGGCTTCGGGATCCCGCTGGTCGACGCGGTCAAGTCTGCCTCGTACACGCCCGCCGGCGTCCTGGGACGCTCGGACATCGGTGCGCTGGAGGCCGGACGACGTGCCGACGTCGTCGTGACCGACGCCGACCTGACGCCCCTCGCGGTGTGGCGCGGGGGCCGGCCGGTCGTCTGACCCGGCCCACGCGCGGCTCGCTGCCCGACGGCGGGCCGCGCCTCCCACGGGCGGGCGGCCTCGCCGGCGTCCCGGCAAGCGGGCGCGCCTCGCGCCGAGACGCCCACCTCGCCCGCCTCAGAACCGGATCGAGGCGAGCCTGGCGGCGCCCTCGAGCCGGGCGAGGAGGTCCACGGCACCCGTGATCGTGTCCGGGACGTCGAGGGCCGCGTCCTGCCACGCGTAGCGGCCCGAGGCCCGGACCTCGGCCCGGCCCACGGGCTCCCAGGTGCCGGCTCGGTCCCCGGCGCGACGGACCAGGAGCTCGACGGCCCCCACGGTCGGGCCGTCCGGCGACCCCGGACCACGGGTGCCCGGGCGGGACCCGTCCCCGCTCCCGCCGGGCGCTCCGCCCGTGCCGGGCCCGGCGGTCGAGGCGACCGACAACGTCGCGCGCCGCACGCCGTCGAGCACGAGACCGTCGTAGCGTGCCCAGCCCGACCTGCTGCCGGCCGCGACCTCGATCGCCGAGCCCTCCTCGGGGGTGCGGTCGCTCGTGAGCACGCCGTCGTAGGCGTCGAACCCGTGGGCGTGGAGCGCCACACCGCCGAGCGGTCGCGCGGGGCGGGGAGCGCCCATGACGCGCAGCGGAGCGCGGACCGGGAGGTCGACGCTCGAGGGGCCCGTGCCGATCTCGTAGTCGCCCGGCTGGAGGTGGAACGCCCCGGGGGTCGAGGTGCCGGGGCCGTCCGCGCTCACGCCGACGTCCCAGACGGCGAGGCGCGACACGTCGATCTCGAGCGCGACGCTCGCTGCCTCGCCCGGCGCGAGGTGGACCCGCGTGCGGGCCACGAGGCGACGGCGCGGCGCCGTGACGGGGAGGTCCGGGGCGAGCGCGTACAGGGCCACGAGCTCGTCGACCGGCCGGGCGCCCGTGTTGCGCAGGCGCACGGTCGCGACGAGGGATGTGCCGGGAACGCCCCCAGGGCCCGAGGTGGGCGACACCGCGGCCGCGAGCTCCCCGGTGGTCGTCCCGGTCGTGGCGGTCAGCCCGGGCGTCGAGAGCGTGATCGCGTCGTACGCGACCGCGGACCAGGACAGGCCGTGCCCGAACGCGTACAGGGGGTCGGCGTCGCTGTACCAGTAGGTCGTCCCGGCGGACACGACGTCGTAGTCGAGGATCTCGCCCGCGTCCCGGGTCTCGCGCCACCACGTCTGGGCGAGGCGTCCCGTGGGCTCGAGGTCGCCCGAGAGCACGTCGACCAGTCCTGACCCCAGCTCCTGCCCGCCGTGCGACGTCCACACGACCGCGGCGGCCTCGTCGGCGACGGGTCCCAGGGCATAGGGGTAGCTCGAGACGACCACGAGCACGGCGGGGCGGCCCGACTCGTGCGCGACCCTCCAGATCTCCTGCATGCCTGCCGGCAGGTCGAGGTGCGGGCGGTCCTCGGTCTCCCGGCCCAGCACGTGCGGATCGTTGCCCACGGCGACGAGGACGACGTCGGCCTCCGCGGCGACCCGGGCGACCTCCGGGGCGCCGGCCCGCACGGTCCGCACCGTGAACCGCTCGGCGGCTTCTGCGTCGTCGGCGTTGGCGACCAGCAGGCCGCTGCCGTGCTGGACGCGCACCCACCGGCGGCTCCCGACGTGCTGGAGCGACCAGGACCCGTCCGGGTGGCGGTGCGAGCGGAAGGTCTCCTGCGCGACCCAGCCGCCGATCCGCTCGGCGTCGGCCGCGAGGATCCACGAGGCCCCCGTGAGCATCCGGCCGCTGACGACCGAGCGCAGCGTCAGGACGCCCTCGCCCCAGTCGGTCACGTCGAGGTGGGTGCTCGGGGACGCGGTCGGGGACGACGCGGTCAGGACCGACGCGTCGACGCTCACCGCGACGTACGCGCCTGTCGAGCGTGAGCGCAGCGCGACCCGGTCGGCTCCGTCGGCGACGAGGACCTCGGCGTCCGGGTAGCGCGCGACGAGGGCCGCGGCGATCGACGTGGTGTACGGCGGCGTGCCCGAGTACCAGTCGTGGACCACGCGGTCGGCGTGCGGGCCGACGACCGCGACCCGGGTCGGGGTGGCACGGAGCGGGAGCACCCCCTCGTTCGAGAGCACGACGACGCCTCGCGCGACCGCCTCGCGGGCGAGCGCACGGTGCTCGGGCAGGTCGATCGCGTCGGGGGCGATCGACCGGTAGGGATCCAGGTCGGGCGGGGAGAGCTCGCCCGTCCGGGCGCGCAGGACGAGGAGGCGCAGGACCGCGCGGTCGACGTCGGACTCGGTGACCAGCCCGGCGGCGAGCGCCGCCGTGACACGTTCGATCGTGAGCCGAGGATCCGCGTCGTTGTCGGTGAACGAGTCGACGCCGGCCCGCAGGGCAGCCGCGTGCGAGGCGGTGTGCGTCGGGAAGTAGCGCTCGGACTCGACCAGGTTGGTGGGGGCGGCGGCGTCGGAGACCACCGCGATCGAGCCCGGGGCCCAGCTCCGCAGCTCGTCCAGGAGCTCGCGCGCGACGTGGTTGGGACGCCCGTTGACGAGGTTGTAGGACGGCATGACGGCCCCGACCGCGCCTGAGGCGACCGCGCCCTGGTAGGCGGGGAGCTCGTACTCGCGCAGCGCCTGGGGCGGGAGGTGCGAGCTCGTGACCGACCGGTCGACCTCGTTCGAGTAGCCGAGGAAGTGCTTGAGGGTCGGGACGGTCTTCCAGACCGTCGGGTGCGCGCCGCGCAGGCCCCGGGAGTAGGCGGTCGCGAGCTCGGTGGTCAGGTGCGGGTCCTCGGAGAAGCACTCCTCGCCGCGACCCCACAGGGGGTGGCGCAGCGGGTTCACGACCGGCGCCCAGACGTTGAGGCTCACGGACGGGTCGCCCGCGTGCTTGGCCCGCACCTCGGTCGCGACCGCGTCGCCCACACGGGTGAGCAGGTCCTCGTCCCACGAGGCCGCGAGGCCCACGGGCTGGGGGAAGACCGTCGCGGTGCCGAGCCACGAGACCCCGTGCAGGGCCTCGGTGCCGGTGCGGAACGGGGCGAGCCCCAGGCGCTCGACGGCCGGGGCCGCCTGGTGCAGCATGGCGACCTTCTCGTCGAGCGTCAGGAGCGCGAGGACCGCGCCGGCCCGAGCCTCGGCGGGGTCCAGGACCGGGGCGTCCCGAGCCAGGTCGGGGGCGTCGTGGAGAGAGTGCATGGCTCCTCGTTCTTCGAAACGGTTCGACAATGAACCGGGTACGTACAGGCCAAGAGGGGTGTCGGTATCGTCCACCAGATCGTGCGCCGAGGCAAGGTGGTCGCGTTTCCACGGTTGCTATTGCTTCACCCGGTGCGCGTGCCATAGAGTCCTGGGCGTCGAACCGCTTCGACGTTCTTCGAGGCTGACGACGAGCATCCACGAACGGTCTGGCTCCGCCGGTCCGCACCATGGCACGATGCCGTGCCGCGTTATCCACGAAGGAGTGAAGAACGCCCATGAAGAGGCAATCAGCTACCGCACCGATGCAGGGCACGCTCAACCGCCGCTCGTTCCTCGGCCTGCTCGGCGCCGGGATCGCCGTGGTCGGCGTGCCCTCGCTGCTCTCGTCGTGCAGCACCGCGGGCGCCGGGGTGAACGCCGCCACGGCAGGCAAGGTCAGCGCGGGCGTGCTCCCGGGGTACTTCCCGGTCGAGTACGTCTCGCCCGACTTCCCGAGCGTCAACGGTTCGACGGCGGGCTACGCCTCGATCCCGAAGGAGCTCGTCAAGGCGTTCCCGAAGCCGCCCGGGAGCGGCGGCACCTACACCGCGATGACGCCGCTGTGGGGCACGATCCCGCCGACCAAGGGCAACCAGTACTTCGACGCGGTCAACGAGGCGTCGGGGACCACGCTCGCGTTCCAGATCAGCGACGGCAACACCTACGGGGACAAGCTCGCTGCCGTGCTCGCCTCCGCGAAGGACGTCCCGGACTGGGTCTCGATCCCCTCCTGGAACGTGCCGCCGCGCTTCGGTCAGGCCGTCGACGCGCTGTTCGAGGACCTCACGCCGTTCCTCGCGGGGGACGCCGTCAAGAAGTACCCCAACCTCGCGAACATCTCGACCGACACCTGGAAGTTCTGCGTCTTCAACGACAAGCTGTACGCGCTGCCCTTCCCCGGCGAGATCATCACCGACGCCACGTTCTACCGTGCGGACGTGTTCGACGAGCTCGGCATCACGGCGCAGCCCACGAACGCCCAGGAGCTGCTCGACCTCGCCAAGGAGGTCACGGACCCTGCGGCCAAGCGGTGGGGGGCCAACGACCTGTGGGTCACGGCCACGCAGATGTACTCCGTCCCCCCGAAGTGGAAGGTCGACGACGCGGGCAAGCTGGTCCACCGGGTCGAGACCGACGAGTACCGAGCGGCGCTCGAGTGGCAGTCCAAGCTCTACGCGCAGGGCTCCGTCCACCCCGACGCGGTCGCGGACAACTCCGGCGACGCCAAGCAGCGCTTCGAGTCGGGCCAGGTCCTCATCTCGAGCGACGGCCTGGGCGGCTGGCACGAGGCGCTGGGACGCAACCTCCCCATCAACGCCGCGTACTCGCAGCTGCCCTTCGCCCCCTTCGCGGCCGACGGCGGCAAGGCCACGCTCTTCAAGGGCAACCCCGCGAACATCTTCAGCTTCCTCAAGAAGAACTCCGACAAGGCCAAGATCGAAGAGCTGCTGACGGTCGCGAACTTCCTGGCGTCCCCGTTCGGCACCGAGGAGTTCGCGCTCATCAACTACGGGGTCGAGGGCGTCCACTACGACCTGGACGAGAACAACCTCCCCGTCTCGACCGACCGGGCGGCGACCGAGCTCCAGCCGACCTTCATCTTCCTCACCGACCCGCCGGTCGTGAACGCCAAGGTCCAGTACCCGGGCTTCGTCGAGGCCTTCTGCACCTGGATGGCCGACGCCGCGAAGACGACCGTCGACCCGGTCTTCTACGGACAGCAGATCACCGAGCCCAACCAGTACGCCTCGATCGCCCAGCCGTTCGAGGATCTCGAGAAGGACATCGCGCGCGGCCGCAAGTCCATGACGGACCTCGACGCGGCGATCACCACGTGGAAGTCCGCCGGCGGTGACGAGCTGCGCGCGTTCTACCAGGACATCCTGGACGCGCAGTGACGCTCCACGTCGGAGACCGGGGCCGGGTGCCCACCGCGGCCACCGGCGACGGCGAGGTTCCGGGCCCGGCGGACGCGACGCCGTCGGGCCCGGGAGGGGGCGCCGCCGCCGTCGCGGACCCCGCAGCCCCGCCCGTCCCGGCGGTCCGCACGATCCCCTGGCGGGTCCGCCTCCGGCGTGACCGGTCGCTGATCCTCATGACGCTGCCCGCGGTGATCCTGCTGGTCGTCTTCGCGTACGTCCCCATGCTCGGCAACGTCGTCGCGTGGCAGGACTACTCGCCCTACGTCGGGATCGGTGGCAGCCCGTTCATCGGGTGGGCCAACTTCGAGCGCATCTTCACCGACCCGCTCTTCCTCGACGCGATCGTCAACACCCTGACGATCACGGCGTTCCAGCTCGTGTTCTTCTTCCCCGTCCCGATCGTCCTCGCGCTCCTGCTCAACAGCGTCGTGACACCGGGCGTGCGGACCATGATCCAGTCGATCGTCTACCTGCCGCACTTCTTCTCCTGGGTGCTCGTCGTGACGATCTTCCAGCAGATCTTCGGCGGGGCCGGCTTCATCAACCAGCACCTCGCCGCGGCCGGGCACCAGGGGTTCGACCTCATGACGAACCCCGACACGTTCCTGCTGCTCATCACGGCGCAGTCCGTGTGGAAGGACGCGGGCTGGGGGATCATCATCTTCCTCGCCGCGCTCAGCACCGTGGACCCGGCGCTGTACGAGGCCTCGGCCATGGACGGCGCGGGCCGGTGGCGCCGCATGTGGCACATCACGCTGCCCGCGCTGCGGCCCGTCATCATCCTGCTGCTCATCCTGCGCCTGGGCGACGCGCTCACGGTCGGGTTCGAGCAGCTCATCCTCCAGCGAGGAGCCGTCGGGGCGGGCGTGTCCGAGGTCATCGACACGTTCGTCTACTACCAGGGCGTCGTCAACGGCGACTGGGCCTTCGCGGCCGCTGCAGGGCTGGTCAAGGGGATCGTCTCCCTGCTGCTGGTCCTCGGCGCGAACAAGCTGGCGCACGTCTTCGGAGAAGCGGGAGTGTACAAGCGAGCATGAGCACCACGACGAACGCGGACCGGGCCCCGCGCAGCGGGCCCGACACCACGGGCGCCCCGGGCGATCCCGGCCGAGCGACCCCCGGCGCGTCGGGCGGAGCCACGCCCCTCAAGCGGCGCCGGCGGTCCAAGCACCGCGCCCCGTGGGAGGGCGACCCGCACCCCGTGGGGGCCGTCGCCAAGGTGGTGATCCTCGCCGCGATCGTGTTCGTGGTGGTCTTCCCGCTCTACACGATCATCCTCACGTCGCTGTCCTCGCAGGCCGACATCACGCGCTCGGGGGGCCTGGTCACGATCCCCGGGTCGCTGAGCCTGAGCGCGTACTCGCAGATCCTCGCGGGCGGGATCGTCACGCAGGCCGCGCTCGTGAGCATCGGTGTCACGCTCGTGGGCACGCTGCTGTCCACGTCGGTGTCGGTCCTCGCGGCCTACGGGCTGAGCCGTCCGGGCTCGTTCGGGCACCGCCCGCTGCTGTTCACGCTGCTCGTGACCATGTTCTTCGGGGCAGGCATGATCCCGACCTACCTGCTGGTCAGCGCGCTCGGGCTCATCGACACGTACTGGTCGCTGATCCTGCCGGGCGCGGTGTCGGCGTTCAACGTGCTCATCCTGCGTGCCTTCTTCATGGGCATCGACCGGAGCATCACCGACGCCGCGCGCATCGACGGCGCGGGGGACTGGCGCATCCTGGGCCGGATCGTCATGCCCATGTCCAAGGCGTCGATCGCGGTCGTCGCGCTGTTCTACGGGGTCGGCTACTGGAACGCGTTCTTCAACGCGATGCTCTACATCAACGACAACGCCAAGTGGCCGCTCCAGCTCGTGCTGCGCTCGTACGTGCTCCAGGGCGTGACCCTGCCGGGCAGCGGGGTCAACCAGGTGGACGTCGCGGCGGGGGCCGTGACGGGACTGCCGGTCAAGATGGCCGTCATGGTCCTGGCCGTGATCCCGATCCTCGCGATCTACCCGTTCGTCCAGCGGCACTTCACCAAGGGCGTGATCTTCGGGGCCATCAAGGGGTGAACTGACGGCTCCGGACGAACGACCGGCGGCTACCGCGGCGCCCTGCGGGTGCTGCCACGGTCGGTCAGCACGGGGGCGAGCAGCCTGGTCTCGGCCGGCTGGTCGCCCCCGAGGCGTGCCACGACCATCTCGACCGCGACCCGGCCGATCGCCTCGGCCGGGATGTCGACGCTCGTCACGGGGGACTGCATCGCGAGAGCCACGTCGGTGGGGCACACGGCCACGACCGAGACGTCCTCGGGCACCGACTTGCCGCGCTCGCGCAGGTGCGCGAGCACGTGCGGCAGGGCGACCTCGTTGTGCACGACGACGCCCGTGACGCCCGGCATCGCGTCGAGCAGCCGGTCGACCGCGTCGTACGCCCCGGCCACGGACGACTCGGCGGGCTCGATCGCGTACGTCGCGCCGGCCTGCTCGCACGCCGTGGTGAACCCGCGCAGCATGCGCTCGGCGTAGGACGTGTGCCGCTCGAGCACCGCGGGCGGCGAGCCGATCAGCGCGACGTGCCGGTGCCCCTGGTCGAGCAGGTGCCGGACCGCGGTGCGCCCGGCGGCCTCGAAGTCCAGGTCCACGCAGCTCAGGCCCGCGGGGTCGCGGGGGAGCCCGATCAGCACGGTCGGCTGCTTGAGGCCCACCAGGACCGGGATGCGGGGATCGTCGTCCTCGACGTCCATCATGACCAGGGCGTCGACCATCGAGCCGCTCGCGACCCGGTCGAGGCCCGTGGTGTCGTCCTGGGTCAGGAGCAGGACGTCGTGGTCGACCGCCCGCGCGCTCGTCACGACCCCGGCGACGAACTGCATGATGACCCCGACGTTGACGCCCACGCGCAGCGGCGCCATGAGTGCGATGACGTTGGTGCGTGCCGAGGCCAGGGCGCGCGCCCCCGCGTGGGGTCGGTAGCCGAGCTGCTCGATCGCACGCTCGACCCGGTGCCGCGTCGCCGCGGAGATCGGGCGCTTGCCCGACAGGACGTAGGAGACGGTCGAGGCGGAGACCCCGGCGGTCTTCGCGACGTCATCGATCGTGGCCACGGTGTGCTCCTTCTCGGGCGGGGACGGCAGGGGACGGCGGCCCCCCGGCGGGTGGTCCGGCGGCATGGCCGGCGGGGTCCTGGGAGGGGGTCGGGTCCGTGGCGGAGGACGTGCAGGACGCGCCGAGAGCCTCGTGCCCGAGGGCAACCCTAGCGCCGGGCGCGAGGTCGACGTCGGCACGGCGCCCGTCCGCGGTGCGCAGCCGGACGCGGACGGCGCGCGTCGGGGGAGCGGTCAACCGGACCTCGGTCACGCGCATGTCCCGCCAGGTGATCCCCACGAGGATCCCGCCACGTGCTCGCAGCCCGTCGACCTCGCCCTGGGGCCAGGCCTCGGGCAGCGCGGGCAGCAGGTCCAGGTGGTCGGTGTGGCTCTGGAGGAGCATCTCGGCGATCGCCGCCGTGAGGCCCAGGTTCCCGTCGATCTGGAACGGCGGGTGCGCGCTGAAGAGGTTCGGGTAGAGCCCGCCGCGGTGCGGGGCGGGCCCGCTCTCCAGCGGGTCCGACGGCGACGCGACCGTCCGCAGCGCGAGCCGCACCTGGTCGTGGGCCCGGTCGCCGCGCCCGAGCCGGGCCCACAGCGCGGCCCGCCAGGCGAGGGACCAACCGGTCGACTCGGGGCCGCGCAGGTCGAGGCTCCGCGCCGCGGCCCGGCACAGGTCGGGGTGCTCCTCGGGGGTCAGGCTCCCCAGGGGGAACAGTCCCACGAGGTGCGAGAGGTGCCGGTGCTCGGGCTCGGCCTCGGGCAGGTCCTCGGCCCACTCGAGCAGGCCCCCGCGGGCCCCCACCCGGGGGGACGGGAGGAGCGCGACCGCGGTCTCGAGGTCGGACAGCCACCCGGGGGCGTGGCGCGCCGGGCCACCCGGCTCCACGAGCGCCTCGTGCGCCGCGCGGCACGACGCCGCGAGGTCGCGCAGCAGGGCGACATCCATGGTGGCCGACCTCGTGACCGCCGCGGGCGCGCCGTCAGGCGCGAGGTAGTGGTTCTCCGGAGACGTCGACGGTGAGGTCCAGGCTTGGCGGGGGACCTCGACGAACCCGTCGGCGTCGCGCCGCGCGTCGGTGCAGATCCAGTCCAGCGCGAAGAGTCCCGCGCCCTCGAGCACGGGCCACGCCACGTCGCGCAGATAGCCGGGATCAGGGGCGAACACGTAGTGGTCCCAGACGTGGCGCGCGAGCCAGGTCCCGCCCAGCGCCCAGCTCGCCCAGGCAGGGTCGCCGTGCCCCGCACCCACGGGCCAGGCATGCCCCCAGACGTCGGTGTTGTGGTGCGCGACCCACCCGCGCGTCCCGTAGAGCGTCGCGGCCGCGCGCGCCCCGGTGCCGCGTGCGATGCGGGCCGTGAGGGCGAGCAGGGGCTCGTGGCACTCGGCAAGGTCGGTGGTCTCGGCGGCCCAGTAGTTCATGGGCGTGTTGACGTTGAGCGTGTAGCTGCTGCTCCACGGAGCGGGGAGCTCGTCGTTCCAGAGTCCCTGCAGCGTCGCGGGGAGGCCACCGGGTCGTGAGCTCGAGATCAGGAGGTAGCGGCCGTGGTGGAAGGCGAGCGCGGCCAGCGCGGGGTCCGCCGGGTCGGCGTGCGTCGCAGCGACGGCGTGCGGGCGACGCAGGTGGTGCTCGGTCACCGTGGCGCCCGTCGCGTCCCCTCGCACGGGCACCGGCCCGAGCCGGAGCCGGACCCGGTCGAAGAGGCGACGGTGCTCGTCGACGTGGCGGCGCCGAAGACACTCGACGATGCCTGCGACCGCCTCGTCCGCCCAGGGGCCCGACGAGGCGGGGAAGGCCTGGTCGGACCCACCGGGTCGCTGCGGCTCCCTCGGGGGCTCGACAGTGCTCGACGACCCCGACGAGAGGGCTGCGACGGCGCTCGCGGTCGCCCGGGCAGACGCGTCGGCTCGTGAGCCCGGTCCCGTGGACGTCGGGTCCTGCGACGTCGCGGTCGCGACGACGAGCACGTGCCGCAGCGCCGCGGGCAGGACGAGCCGGCCGTCCTCGACCCGCGCGCCGGGAGCGGCGACGACCGCGACCCCGTGCCGCCCGCCGTCGTCGTACCGCACCGGGACCTCGACGCTCTCGTGGCCCGGAGCGACGTCGACCGGGAGCTGCACCTCGTGCCGCAGGATCCCGCACGCGAGCGCACCAGGGCTCGCGGCGACCTCCCCGCCGGGGTCCGCGCCACCGCGCTCCTCGGGAGCAGGGGCGGCGTCGGCCGACGTCCCGCGCAGGACGCTCGAGACCCGGACCGTGAGGGTGCTCGGCGTGCTGGTCGTGACCGTGTGGACGAGCACCTGGTCGGGCGCGCCGACCCACGTCTCGTGCCGGACGTCGAGACCCTGCGCCGGTCCCGGCAGCGAGTACTCGTGCGACGCGACGGCCTCGTGCAGGTCGAGCCGTCGGGAGTAGCCACGGGTCCCGTGCGCACCGGCGGGCTCGCTCGTCGCGCCGGGAGGGTCCTTCGCCTCGGCCGGTGCGACGCTCACGTGGACGTCGACGAACGGGAGGTAGGCCTGCGCGTACGGAGTCTGCACGTCCTGCAGGAGCTGCTCGGCGCGGCGCGGATCTCCCGCCGTGACGGCCGCCCGGACCTCGGCGAGGTGCGCGGGCCCGTGCGCGCGCGGAGGTTCCGGGGCCCAGGCCGGGGGGCGTGCGTCGGCGCTCGAGGGCCCGCGGCCCGCGAGCGGCTCGGCCCCCGCCCCGGACCACACGGTCGCGTCGTTGACCTGGAGCCGCTCGGTGCCGATCCCGCCGAAGCACATGGCGCCGATCCTCCCGTTCCCCACCGGAAGCGCTTCGATCCATTCTTCCGCGGGACGGTCGTCGACGAGCGACCATCCGTCGAACGGCCCCGTCGGCTCGTCTCGATGCCCATCGCGCCGCGCGATCATGCGGTTTGCCTCCTCGTTCTGCGGGGCGCTCCCCGGCTTTCCCGGGAGCCGTCCTCGACGAAGCGTCTCGTCAGGACGCTGGACAGGACCTCGGCGGTCAGACTAGCGTGTTGAACCGCTTCGATGAAGTGGAGACCAGGAGAGGCAATGACGCTACTGACCCCTGACCGCGCCGGCGGTCGCCCGTCCCCGTCCCCGCACCAGGGCACGGACCCGGCCCCCGGGCTCTCGCCGTCGACCACCGAGCTCGGCGTGCTGTTCGGCGGTGACTACAACCCCGAGCAGTGGGACCCGGCCGTGTGGCGCGAGGACGCCCGGCTCATGCAGCTGGCAGGGGTCAACCTCGTGACCGTCGGGGTCTTCAGCTGGTCGCGCTACGAGCCGCAGCCGGGCGTGCGTGACTTCGCCTGGATGGACGAGGTGCTCGACCTCCTGCACGCGCACGGCATCGCCGTGGACCTCGCGACCCCGACCGCCTCGCCACCCCCCTGGCTCGGGCACCTGCACCCCGACACTCTGCCGGTCGACGCGGACGGCGTACGCCTGGGCTGGGGATCGCGCAACCAGTTCAGCCCGGCGTCGCGGGTCTACCGCGATCACGCGCTCGCGATCACGCGCGACGTCGTCGAGCGGTACGCGACGCACCCCGCGGTCCGGATGTGGCACGTGGGCAACGAGCTCGGCCAGGTCTGCCACGGCGAGGAGTCCGCCGCGGCCTTCCGGGACTGGCTGCGCGAGCGCTACGGCTCGCTCGCGGTGCTCAACGAGGCGTGGGGGACCGCGGTGTGGTCGCAGCACTACGGGCAGTGGGAGGAGATCACCCCTCCGCGGCGGGCGCCCTACCACCTCAACCCGACCCAGGTCCTGGACTTCCGGCGATACTCGTCCGACGCGCTGCGGTCGCTGTTCCGCGAGCAGCGCGACGTGATCCGTGGCATCGATCCCGTGCGCCCCGTGACGACGAACTTCATGGGCTTCTTCCCCCTCGTCGACTACTGGTCGTGGGCCGACGACCTGGACGTGGTCGCGGACGACGCCTACCCCGACCCGGCCGACCCGCACGCCCCGAGCACGTCGGCGCTCACGCACGACCTCATGCGCTCGCTCGGGCGCGGTCGGCCCTGGGTCCTCATGGAGCAGGCGGCCGGCGCCGTCAGCTGGCGCCCGCACAACCTCACCAAGTCGCCCGGGCGCTCGCGTCTGGAGTCGCTGCAGGCCGTGGCTCGCGGGGCCGACGCGGTCTGCTTCTTCCAGTGGAGGGCTGCGACCAAGGGGCCCGAGCGCTTCCACTCGGCCATGCTCCCGCACGCGGGCCCCGAGACCCGCGCGCACCAGGGGGTCCGCCGCCTGGGGGCTGACCTCGCGAGGCTGCGCGCCGTCGTCGGCACGCGCGTCGTGGCGCGGGTCGCGATCCTCTTCGACTGGCCGAGCTGGTGGGCGTCGCAGAGCGAGGCGCTGCCGACCGACCGGCTCGACGCCCTGGCGCAGCTCCGGTCCTGGTACCGCCCCCTGTGGGAGGACGGCGTCGCGGTCGACGTCGCCCGCCCGGGGCAGGACCTGTCGGGCTACGACGTCGTGCTGGCCCCCCAGCTCTACCTGCTCGCCGAGCGGGCGGCCGAGGAGCTGCGCGCCCACGTCGCCCGGGGTGGGACGCTCGTGCTCGGCCCGTTCGGAGGGGTCGCGGACGAGTCCGCGCACGTGCGGACCGGGCGCTTCCCCGCCCTGCTGCGGGACGTCGTCGGGCTCAGCGGGGAGGAGTGGGTACCGCTCCCCGACGACGGCGCGGAGGTCGCCTGGTCGGCAGGGTCGACGGCGGCGCGACCAGGAGGGCGACCGGGCGAACCGTCCGGGACGCCCGGCGCGACGTCCTCGCGGCCGTCCGCGCCCGTGCCCGCGCCCGTGCCCGCGGCGGGCACGGGCTCGTTCCGCGCCGAGGTCCTGGGCGAGCTCGTGCGCTCCGAGGGGGCCGAGGTCCTCGCGTCGTTCCGCGGCGGTCACCTCGACGGGGGACCGGCGATCACCCGGCACGGGCTCCCGGGGGGCGGTGCGGCCTGGTACGTCGCGACCGTGCCGCCGCAGGACGTCCTCGCGCACGTGCTGCGGCGGGCGCTCGCGGAGGCCGGCGTCGAGGGGGTCGCACCCGCGGTGCGCCTCCCCGGCGTCGAGGTGGTCCGGCGCGGTGACGCGCTCTTCGTGCTGAACCACGGACGCGACACGGTCCGCGTCCGCGTGGAGGACCTGTTCCCGCGCGGCTCCTCGTCCGTCTCCCCATCTCATCCCCGGGCCGAGGTCGTCGACCTCCTGACCGGGCTCCCACCTGCTGCCGGCGAGGTCGTCCTCGCGGCCGACGACGTCGTCGTCCTGATCGAGAGGAACTCATGAAGTTCACGGATGGTTACTGGAAGCTGCTGCCGGGCGTGACGTTGCTGCGGCCGCAGTCGGTCGACGAGGTCGTCGACGACGCGGGCCGGCTCGTGGTGTACGCGCCGACGGCGCCGATCCTGACGCGTGGCGACACGCTCAACCGGCCCCTCGTCACGGTGTCGTTCGACGCGCCCATGGACGACGTCGTGGGCGTGCGCATCGAGCACCACCAGGGGCGCCGGGACCCGGGCCCGCACTTCGAGGTCTCGCGTGCGCCGGGCGACTCCAAGGTCGTCCTGCCCCTCGTCGAGGGCGAGCACGGCGCGTCGCTGACCTCGGGCCGGCTCGTGGCCCGGGTCGCGACCGACGGCGGCTGGCGCGTGGACTTCGTGGCCGACGGCAGGGTCCTGACGAGCTCGACCGACCGCAGCGTCGGGGTCGTCACGACGCCCGACGGCGCCCATCACGTCCGCGAGCAGCTCACGATCGGCGTGGGTGAGCACCTGTACGGCCTGGGCGAGCGCTTCGGTGCACTGGTCAAGAACGGGCAGTCGGTCGACATCTGGAACGAGGACGGCGGGACGGCGAGCGACCAGGCGTACAAGAACGTCCCGTTCTACCTGTCGGACGCGGGCTACGGCGTGTTCGTGGCGCACCCCGAGAGGGTCTCGTTCGAGGTGGGCACCGAGGTCGTCTCGCGCACGCAGTTCTCGGTCGTGGGTGAGACGCTCCAGTACTACGTGATCTACGGCGCGACGCCCAAGGAGATCCTCAGCCGGTACACCGCGCTCACGGGGCGGCCTGCCAGGGTGCCCGCGTGGTCGTTCGGGCTGTGGTTGTCGACCTCGTTCACGACCGACTACGACGAGGGCACCGTGACCTCGTTCATCGACGGCATGGCCGAGCGCGAGATCCCCCTGAGCGTCTTCCACTTCGACTGCTTCTGGATGCGGCAGTTCCACTGGTGCGACTTCGTGTGGGACCCGGCCACGTTCCCCGACCCCGAGGGCATGCTCGCGCGGCTGCGCGCCAAGGGGCTGCGGATCTCGGCGTGGATCAACCCGTACGTCGCCCAGCGCTCGCACCTGTTCGCCGAGGGGCGCGAGAAGGGGTACCTGGTGCTGACGCCCGCGGGCGACGTCTGGCAGTGGGACATGTGGCAGGCGGGCATGGCGCTCGTCGACTTCACGAACCCCGACGCGAAGGCCTGGTACCTCGCGCAGCTCAAGGGCCTGCTGGACCAGGGCGTCGACTGCTTCAAGACCGACTTCGGCGAGCGGATCCCCACGGACGTGGTGTGGCACGACGGGTCGGACCCGCAGCGCATGCACAACTACTACGCGCACCTGTACAACGAGGCCGTGTTCGAGCTGCTGCAGGCCGAGCGCGGCGAGGGCGAGGCGGTGCTCTTCGCGCGGTCGGCGACCGCGGGCGGTCAGCAGTTCCCGGTCCACTGGGGCGGGGACTGCGAGTCGACGTACGCCTCGATGGCCGAGTCGCTGCGCGGCGGTCTCTCGCTCGCGCTGTCGGGGTTCGGGTACTGGAGCCACGACATCGGGGGGTTCGAGGGCACGCCCGACCCGGCGGTCTTCAAGCGCTGGACCGCGTTCGGCCTGCTGTCCTCGCACAGCCGCCTGCACGCCTCGGACTCCTATCGCGTGCCCTGGGCGTTCGACGACGAGGCCGTGGACGTCGCGCGGACCTTCACGCGGCTCAAGATGTCGCTCATGCCGTACCTGGCCAGGGTGGCGGGGGAGGCGCACGGGCAGGGCGTGCCGATGATGCGGCCCATGATGCTCGAGTTCCCGGGCGACCGGGGGACGGCCGGCGTCGACACCCAGTACATGCTGGGCGACGCGCTGCTCGTCGCACCGGTGTTCAGCACCGAGGGCGACGTCGAGTACTACGTCCCGGAGGGCCGCTGGACGAACCTGCTCGACGGGCGCGCGGTTTCTGGGCCGCGGTGGGTGGCCGAGCGGCACGGGTTCGACTCGTTGCCTCTCCTGGTCCGCCCGGGCACGGTCCTGCCGGTCGGTGCGCGCACCGACCGGCCGGACTACGCGTGGGCCGACGGCGTGACGCTGCGCCTGTTCCAGCTGCCCGACGGGCACGACTCGACGACCACGGTCCCGTCCGAGTCGGGCGAGCCGACGACGTTCCGCACGCGCCGCGAGGGGAGGAGGGTCACGGTCACCTCGGACGACGCCCGGGCCCCGTGGGCCGTGCAGCTCGGCGAGCACGTCGTCCGCGCCGAGGGGGCGGGGAGCGTCGAGCTGCCCGTCTGACGCTCCTCCCGTCGTGTGGGCGAGGGGAGAGGTGAGCGGCGTCGTCGGGCAGGAAGCCCCGTGCCCGACGGCGCCGCTCACCCTGGGCCTCGACGTCGCCCCCGCGCGTGGGTACCCTGATCGAATCGATACGTGAGAGCGCTCCCACGCTTGCACGGACCGTCCATCCCAGAACCACCGAAGGAACACCGTGAGCAACGTCGCTACCCGGCAGGACGCCGGACCCGCACCGTCCACAGCACAGCCACCCGCACGGCGGGCTTTCCCGACCGACTTCCTCTGGGGGTCGGCCACCGCCGCCTACCAGATCGAGGGCGCCGCCGCCGAGGGCGGGCGCGGACCCTCCATCTGGGACACCTACTCCCACACCCCCGGCCGCACCCTGAACGGCGACACGGGCGACGTCGCCGACGACCACTACCACCGGTGGGCCGAGGACGTGCAGCACATCAAGGACCTCGGGCTCGGCGCCTACCGGTTCTCGATCTCCTGGTCGCGCGTCCAGCCCGGCGGCACCGGAGAGTTCAACCCCGAGGGCATCGCGTTCTACTCGCGCCTCGTCGACGCGCTGCTCGAGGCGGGCGTCAAGCCCGTCGTCACGCTCTACCACTGGGACCTCCCGCAGGAGCTCGAGGACCGCGGCGGCTGGGCGAACCGCGAGACCGCGCACGCGTTCGCCGAGTACGCGCGCCGCATGGCCCGCGAGCTCGGCGACCGGATCGACGTGTGGACCACGCTCAACGAGCCGTGGTGCTCGGCCTACCTCGGCTACGGCTCGGGCGTGCACGCCCCGGGACGCACCGAGCCCGTCGCGGCGCTCGCGGCCGTGCACCACCTCAACCTCGCCCACGGGCTCGCGTGCCTCGCGATCCGCGACGACCTGGGCAACGACACCATGACGTCCGTGACGCTCAACCTGCACGTGATCCGGCCCGACGACCCCACGTCGGAGGCCGACCTGGACGCGGTCCGGAAGATCGACGGCCTCGCCAACCGGGCGTTCCTCGGCCCGCTGCTCGACGGCGCCTACCCGGCCGACCTGCTTGCCGACACCGCGCACGTGACCGACTGGTCGTTCGTCCAGGACGGCGACCTCGAGATCGTCCGGCAGCCGCTGTCCGTGCTCGGCATCAACTACTACTCGACGACCAAGGTCCGCCACTTCGCGGGCGACGGCGAGCGCGCGGAGAACGACGGCCACGGCGCATCGAGCCACAGCCCGTGGATCGGGGTCGAGGACGTCGAGTTCGTGACGCAGGCGGGCCCGTACACCGCGATGGGCTGGAACATCGAGCCCGCCGGGATGACCGAGCTGCTCCTCTCGGTGCACCGGGCGTACCCGGGCCAGCCCCTCATGGTCACCGAGAACGGTGCGGCGTTCGACGACGAGGTCACGGTCGACGCCGACGGGACCGCGCGGGTCCACGACGACCGTCGTGTCGCCTACCTGCACGACCACATCGACGCCGTGGGTGCTGCGATCGACGCCGGGGCCGACGTGCGCGGGTACTTCGCGTGGTCGCTGCTCGACAACTTCGAGTGGGGCTACGGCTACGACCGTCGGTTCGGGATCATCCGCGTCGACTACGACACGCTCGAGCGCACGTGGAAGGACTCGGCGCACTGGTACCGCCGGCTCGCGACGACCTCGGTGCTGCCCGGGGTGGCGGAGGTCGGCTGACTGCGGTGGTCGACGTCGCCGGTGATCTATCTCGCACCTGTCACGGTCGCGGCGCGACACGCCGACGGAACATGACACGCGGGGGAAATCGTGTCCGGCTTGTCTGGTTCGGAGGTCGGTCGTTCCTCGCGTCTCCGCGGGGCCGACCGGCGCTCCGGACCTCTTCGTGCGCTCTGCACAGCATGTGGACGGAGGGCTTCCACAAGCTGTGGAGAAGTCCTCGGGGCCGCTCGGACAAGCCGTTCGCGGGCTCCTGTACCGGTGGACGACGGGGTGCATCCGGGGGAGTGTCAGTGCCTCCTGGGAGGATGGATCCGTGCTTGTAGCACACTTCGACACGTCTCGAGGAGGAGGCGGCGAAGATCGTCCGACCACGACATCTAGTGCCGAGCGCGGAACCCGCCCACTAGGTATAGTGGTCAACACCAGGGAGCGATCGTCTCCCCGGCAAAACACACGGTCGTAGTTCCATCAGCGTTCTTCGAGGTCAGGACCCCAGCAGGGAGTCGGCCTGAGCGCCCCCGCTGGAAGCTCGATCCCCTACCCGAGGAGACTGACCAGATGAGCATCACGGTCTACAGCAAGCCGGCTTGCGTTCAGTGCGACGCGACGTACCGCGCCCTCGACAAGAAGGGCATCGAGTACTCCGTCGTGGACATCAGCCAGGACGCCGAGGCACTCGAGCTCGTGCGCGGCCTCGGCTACCTGCAGGCACCCGTCGTCATCGCGGGCGACGAGCACTGGTCGGGCTTCCGCCCCGACCAGATCAACGCTCTCGCGACGAAGGTCGCTCCCGTCGCCTGAACAGCTCGTCCCACCGGTCCCCGCTGCGAGGTGTGACATGGGATCGCTCGTCTACTTCTCCAGCGCGTCGGACAACACCCACCGGTTCGTCCAGCGGCTGGGCCTCGAGGACCGTGGCTGCACGGTCCACCGCATCCCGCTGCGACCCAAGGACGAGTTCCTGCGGGTCGACGAGCCCTACGTCCTGATGGTCCCGACGTACGGCGGCGGCAACGAGGGCGGGGCAGTGCCCCGCCAGGTCATCAAGTTCTTGAACGACTCACACAACCGGTCGTTGATCCGCGGCGTCATCGCCGCGGGCAACACCAACTTCGGCGAGGCCTACTGCATCGCCGGCGACATCATCTCCTCGAAGTGCCAGGTGCCCTACCTGTACGCCTTCGAACTTCTGGGAACAGCCGAGGACGTCGAGCGCGTCCGCGACGGATTGGGACGATTTTGGCAACGACAGTCACGGATTCCAGCGTGAGCACGGTGGCGGCGGGCGTCGAGCTCGACTACCACGCGCTCAACGCGATGCTCAACCTGTACGGCCCCGACGGCGAGATCCAGTTCGACAAGGACCGCCAGGCAGCGCGCCAGTACTTCCTGCAGCACGTGAACCAGAACACGGTCTTCTTCCACAGCCTGGAGGAGAAGCTCGAGTACCTGGTCGAGAACAAGTACTACGACCCCGCGGTCCTCGACAAGTACGACCGCGACTTCGTCAAGACGCTGTTCGAGTTCGCCTACTCCAAGAAGTTCCGCTTCGACACGTTCCTCGGCGCGTTCAAGTACTACACCTCGTACACGCTCAAGACGTTCGACGGCAAGCGGTACCTCGAGCGCTTCGAGGACCGTGTGTCCATGGTCGCCCTCGGCCTGGCGGACGGCAACGAGCAGACGGCGCTCGACATCGTCGAGGAGATCGTCGCCGGTCGCTTCCAGCCCGCGACCCCCACGTTCCTCAACATCGGCAAGGCGCAGCGCGGCGAGCCCGTGTCCTGCTTCCTGCTGCGCATCGAGGACAACATGGAGTCCATCGCACGCGGCATCAACTCCGCGCTGCAGCTCTCCAAGCGCGGCGGCGGCGTGGCCCTGCTCCTGAGCAACATCCGTGAGCACGGCGCCCCGATCAAGCACATCGAGAACCAGTCCTCGGGCGTCATCCCCGTGATGAAGCTCCTCGAGGACTCCTTCTCCTACGCGAACCAGCTCGGTGCCCGCCAGGGCGCCGGCGCGGTCTACCTGCACGCGCACCACCCCGACATCATGCGTTTCCTCGACACCAAGCGTGAGAACGCCGACGAGAAGATCCGCATCAAGACGCTGTCGCTCGGTGTGGTCATCCCCGACATCACGTTCGACCTGGCGAAGAAGAACGAGGACATGTACCTGTTCTCGCCGTACGACGTCGAGCGCGTCTACGGAAAGCCCTTCGCCGACATCTCGGTCACCGAGAAGTACGACGAGATGGTCGACGACGCACGCATCCGCAAGACGAAGATCAAGGCCCGCGAGTTCTTCCAGACCCTCGCCGAGCTGCAGTTCGAGTCCGGCTACCCGTACGTCATGTTCGAGGACACGGTCAACAAGGCGAACCCCATCAAGGGCCGCATCACGCACTCGAACCTGTGCTCGGAGATCCTCCAGGTCTCGACGCCCTCGACGTTCAACGAGGACCTGTCGTACGACCACGTCGGCCGCGACATCTCGTGCAACCTCGGCTCGCTCAACATCGCCAAGACGATGGACTCGCCGGACTTCGCCAAGACCATCGACACCGCGATCCGTGCTCTGACGGCCGTGTCCGACCAGACGAGCATCGAGTCCGTCCCGTCGATCAAGCGCGCCAACGAGTCGGGCCACGCGATCGGCCTCGGCCAGATGAACCTGCACGGGTACCTCGCTCGCGAGCGCGTCTTCTACGGCTCCGAAGAGGGCATCGACTTCACGAACATCTACTTCTACACCGTGGCCTACCACGCGATCGCGGCGAGCAACCGCCTCGCGATCGAGCGGGGCCGCGCGTTCGGCGGGTTCGAGGACTCGACCTACGCCTCGGGCGAGTACTTCGCGAAGTACACGGACCAGGTGTGGGAGCCCGCGACGCCGCGCGTCAAGGAGCTCTTCGAGACCGCGGGCGTGCACATCCCCACGCAGGAGGACTGGAAGGCGCTGGCCGCGTCCGTCAAGGAGCACGGCATCTACAACCAGAACCTCCAGGCGGTCCCGCCGACCGGTTCGATCAGCTACATCAACAACTCGACGTCGTCGATCCACCCGGTCGCCGCCAAGATCGAGATCCGCAAGGAAGGCAAGATCGGGCGCGTCTACTACCCGGCGCCGTACCTGACGAACGACAACCTGGAGTACTACCAGGACGCGTACGAGATCGGCTACGAGAAGATCATCGACACGTACGCCGCGGCGACGCAGCACGTGGACCAGGGCTTGAGCCTCACGCTGTTCTTCAAGGACACCGCGACCACGCGCGACGTCAACCGCGCGCAGATCTACGCATGGCGCAAGGGCATCAAGACCCTGTACTACATCCGCCTGCGCCAGCTCGCGCTCGAGGGCACCGAGGTGGAGGGTTGCGTCTCCTGCATGCTCTGATTGCCTGAAGCAATCACCTGAGTTCCACGGCCTCTGCGGAGGGGGCGCGGGTCTGCCATCCGGCCGTTCGTTCCTCACGGCCTCCCGCCAGACCCGACCACGACCCGCGCCCCCTCCGCGCCGGCCGCTCGATCTCTCTCCTGGGTTCGCCACACTCGGCCCAGGGGAGAGATGCTGACTGTTGAATGTCGTTCGTGCCCCGGCTCGGCTGCGGGCGTTGGAGAGAGAAGTAGTCGATGTCACCCACTGGGAAGCTCAAGCTCATCGATCGCGTGTCCGCGATCAACTGGAACCGTCTCGACGACGACAAGGACGCCGAGGTCTGGGACCGTCTCGTCGGGAACTTCTGGCTCCCCGAGAAGGTGCCGGTCTCGAACGACATCCAGAGCTGGGCCACGCTCACCGAGGAGGAGAAGACGCTCACCATGCGCGTCTTCACCGGCCTCACGCTCCTGGACACCATCCAGGGCACCGTGGGCGCCGTGTCGCTCATCCCTGACGCGATCACCCCGCACGAGGAGGCCGTGTACACGAACATCGCCTTCATGGAGTCCGTGCACGCCAAGAGCTACTCGTCGATCTTCTCGACGCTGTGCTCGACGCGCGAGATCGACGAGGCGTTCCGCTGGTCGGAGGAGAACCCCAACCTCCAGCGCAAGGCCGAGATCGTCATGGAGTACTACAAGGGCGACTCGCCGCTCAAGCGCAAGGTCGCGAGCACGCTGCTCGAGTCCTTCCTGTTCTACTCGGGCTTCTACCTGCCCATGTACTGGTCGAGCCGCGCCAAGCTCACCAACACGGCCGACCTCATCCGCCTCATCATCCGCGACGAGGCCGTGCACGGGTACTACATCGGCTACAAGTTCCAGAAGGGGCTCGAGAAGCTGAGCCCCGAGGAGCGTGACGAGATGAAGGCCTACACGTACGAGCTCCTGTTCGAGCTCTACGAGAACGAGGTCCAGTACACCGCGGACCTCTACGACGGCGTGGGCCTCACCGAGGACGTCAAGAAGTTCCTGCGCTACAACGCCAACAAGGCCCTCATGAACCTGGGCTACGAGGCGCTGTTCCCCAAGGACGAGACCGACGTCAACCCGGCGATCCTGTCCGCACTGTCCCCGAACGCCGACGAGAACCACGACTTCTTCTCCGGCTCGGGCTCGTCCTACGTGATCGGCAAGGCCGTGAACACCGAGGACGACGACTGGGACTTCTGATCCCGCCCGTCAGCACCGCACTCACGGGCTGACCACGATCGAACGTCGGACGCCCCGCCACTCCGGAAGGAGCGGCGGGGCGTCCGTCGTTCGAGGACCGGTGGCGTCGGCAGGGCCCGACCGGCGCGGCCGGCGAATCGGCGGCGGTGATCCGTGCTGCCGAAAGGTCAGGGGCTCAGTCGTTCGGCCGCGCCAGCGCGCCCTCGACCGGAGGCTCGGCCGACCACGGGAAGGTGATCCACCGGTCCGTCTCCTTCCAGGAGAAGTCCGGCTGAACGATCGTGCGCGGCTTGGTGTACAGCACAGCGGAGCGCGCCTCGGTGCCGTGCTCGGCGAGCAGGTCCATGACCAGGGCGAGCGTCCGGCCCGAGTCCGCGACGTCGTCGACCACGAGGACCTTGGACCCCGGGAGCTCCGACGTGTCCATCAGCGGGGGAAGGACGCGGGGGTCCGCGAGCGTCTGACCGATGTCCGTGTAGAACTCCACGTTGAGCGTTCCTACGCCCTTGGTGCCCAGCGCGTAGGCCACGGCCCCGCCGGGCAGCAGCCCGCCGCGGGCGATCGCGACCACGACGTCGGGCTGGAAGCCGCCCGCGACCACCTGCTCGGCCAGCTGCCTGGACGCCGCGCCGAAAATCTCCCACGTCATGACTTCGCGCTCTGTGCTCATGGACAGAGCCTAGGGGCAGCCCCTGTGAGGTGGCCTGCCCAACGGCTCGTACCGGACGTCACCGTCCAGCACGCGAGAAGGGCCACCTCCCGCGAGCGGGAGGTGGCCCTTCGACGATCCGACGGCCCCCCGACGGCTCAGCCGTCAGGAAGGCAGGTGGATCAGGAAGCGTCCAGGATGTCCACGACGAACACGAGGGTCTTGCCCGCGAGCGGGTTCGACTCGCTGGCCTCGGCGCCGTAGCCCATGGCGGCGGGGATGACGAGCAGCACCTGGCTGCCGACGGTCTGTCCAGCAAGGCCTTCGGTCCAGCCCTGGATGACGCCCGTCAGCGGGAAGCTCGCGGGAGCGCCCTTCTCCCACGACGAGTCGAAGGGCTCGCCGTCGAGGGTCCAACCCGTGTAGTGCGCCGTGATCGTCTGGTCAGCCGTGACCTCGGGGCCGGTGCCCTTGATGAGCGTCTGCACGACGAGCTCGGTCGGGTCGGCGTAGCCCTCGGGGATGTCGATGCTGGGCTTGCCGGTGTCGTCCAGGGTGACGACCGGCAGGCCGTCAGCCGGCGTCACGGCCTCGCCCTCGGCGCGCTCCGGGATGCTCTTGGCGCCGGTCACCTCGACGATGGAGATGCTCGTCTTGCCGTCCTGGCCGGGCGCGGCGAAGATGAACCGCGTGCCGACCTTCTGGCCCGTGAGGACCTCGTTGAGCACCGGGTACAGCGACGGGTCGCCCAGCGTGATGGTGTCCACCTGGCTCTCGTCGCCCCACATCGAGCCGAGGACCTCGGCGGTCTCGCCGGAGTAGACGACCGACTTCATGGTGAGCTGCTGCCCCTCTTCGAGGTCCTCGCCCGTTCCCTCGACGTCGACGCGGGCCGTGGCCGTGGAGACGGTGAAGGGCTTCTCGAACGTCGCGGTGGGCTCGGTGCCGATGTCACCGGTGACCTTGATGGACTCGACCGCGGCGATGTCCTCCGCCGTGGGGGCTGCCACGCCGGTGTCTGCCGGTGCCGACTCGCTGGGGGACGGGCTGGCGCTCCCGCCGTCTCCGGACGCACAACCGGACAGGACGAGGGCGGTACCCAGGGCGATCGCGACGAGGCCGCGAGAGGTACGGAGCTTCACAAGGATCCTTCGTTCGGGGTGTCCGCGCACGACCGGGAGTGAACACGGCGACGAGCACGGGAGTGGCGGGCCCCGCAACTCTAGCCGCACTCTCTGGGAGTGCGCTGAAAACGGACGCGGGAGCCTTGACCGGCTCGTCGCTGTCGCGACCGTGAGCGTTCGTCGCTGTCGCGACCGTGAGCGTTCGTCGCTGTCGCAACCGTGAGCGTTCGTCGCTGTCGCAACCGTGAGCGTTCGTCGCTGTCGCAACCGTGAGCGTTCGTCGCTGTCGCAACCGTGAGCGTTCGTCGCTGTCG